>DAOUMA010000001.1:0-13015 GCA_034414555.1 Dehalococcoidia bacterium
ATTATCCGAGCTATTTCTGCTTGTGGATGTCCCGGAGACATTGTGGAACCTTGAAATTGAGAACAAGATACTGAAAACCATAGATTCGTTTGTAACCTAACCAGCATTGCCAAAAGATGTGGAGAGCCAAGTTTTCTGGGTTCTCCCATCCTGCCCTCATTCCCTTTCTAATCTCGTATGAGTTTGCTGCTGGTGCTGCTAGTATTTGAAACTATTGAGACCCGTTCGACTATCTCTCTTATTCTAGCCAGAAGCCATCAACCCTTATACAATCGTCCAGAATGTGTGATTTCAAAGTCGCCTGTTAGTTAGTGACGGGCTTTGCAAGTCTGGTGAAACCAGATCACCGCAGTTAATAAGACTCCACCTATAAGGTAGCCTCCCACAACATCGCTGGGCCAGTGCACACCGAGATAAACCCGTGAGACGCCTGTCAAGATAATTAACGTTAGAAGACTCGCGAAGCTCAGTGTCCTAAGACTACGCCTCCGCAGGTGAGTAACAGCTAAATAGGCCAGGAATCCCAGAACAACAGCGGCAAACAGGGCGTGGCCACTGGGGAATCCACTCCCCTTCTCTGTAGCGAACACCTGGACTAAGGCAGCCGACGGGCGGGGACGGTTAACCACGAACTTGATGGGAGAGTCAAGCAGGCTACATAGCCCAGCTACCAGAACCGAACTACCTTCCAATCTCCCCAAGTAGCGCCAGACCACGATACCGCTAGCAACGACGAGCACTGTGGCTCGCCAGCCGCCCATGAGATACGAAATCCACTCCATAAGCGAGAGTAATGCCTTCCCATCGACGGACTGCACCAGCAGTGTCACCTGTAAGTCTCCCGGAAAACGGGGCTCCCATCGAGCGCAAAATGAAATAGCTACGGTGAGGACAGCCAGACCTGCGATGACCAGTAGCCCCCTGCGGCTGAAGTTCTTGTTCAACACATTCGCTGCCTTACAGAGAGGAAGCACTGTTCCACCGGTTGCTATCTTGAATACTTGTTTTTACTTTCGTTCGTGCGTTCGTGGTTGTCACTACTGCTACTCTCCGCAAGCGGCAGTGATACGGAAAAAGTGGACCCTTTGTCAACCTGGCTTTCGACCTCGATTTTACCGTTGTGCACTTGAGCGATATGTCTACAGATTGCCAGACCGAGGCCGGCGCCGCCCTCAGCACGTGACCGAGCCTTATCCACACGGTAGAAACGCTCGAAGAGATGTGGTATGTGCTCTTTTGAGATGCCAATGCCGGTGTCTTTAATAGCAACCACTGCTGTCCTGCCTTCCCTGACTATCGAGGCTGATATGCTGCCTCCACTGGGAGTGTACCTGATGGCATTTTCCAGAAGATTCAGGAACAGCTGCTCCAGCTTCACCCTGTCACCTTCTATTGACAGGTCTTCCAGCGGAGCAAGCTTAAATTCTATACCCTTTTCCCGGGCAAGTGCTTCTATATCTGAAGACACTTCGGTGAGAAGTTCCTTGAGATTGATTCTCTCGAACTTTATTTGGTCCTTGCCGGCATCAACACGAGCCAGGTACAATAACTTGCCGATGACGGCCGACATGTGCCCCGCCTCCTGGGAAATCAACTCAAGAGACTTGCGATAATCGTCCTCTGTCCTTTTCTTGCGTAGCGCCAGTGTGGACTCGGCCTGCACAATAGCCAAGGGTGTACGCAGCTCATGAGAAGCATCAGCGGTGAACTGGCGCTGGCGGGTGAATGCCGCTTCCAGACGTCCGATCATCTGGTTCAGGGTTGATGCCAATCGTCCGAGTTCATCCTCGCTGCCTGCCTCTATCCTCCGGCTTAAGTCGCTCTCTTCTATTTCTTGTGCTGTCTGCCTGATACGCTCTACCGGTTTCAGCACTCGACTGGCCATGAAGAAACCGCCACCCCCTGCCAGCGCCATCGTGGTCAGAGCGGCGATGATCAGGATATTCATGAACCTCTCCAATACCGCCGTTACTTCGGCGGTCGAGCGGCCCACGACAATCGCACCAATTCCCGGTCCGCCTGGAAACGGTGCCGCGTAGAGCCGCATTTCTTGCCCATTTGCGGTTCGGGCAGTGAGGAACGAGGCATGACTTCCAAGGGCTTGTGCCACCAGCGTATCAATATGCGGGATTTCTACCCCCCCAGCCAAATCTTTGCAGCAGGCTCCCGTCGCTGCCATAAAGTAACACCAGCTCATCCGGCTGCAGTGTAATCCCGAGAGCGATATGGCCATCCCCAACTTCCAGTGAATTCTCCAGTGCCAAGGCTTGAGTCTTCAATGAATCGTCGAGGTTCTGATGCAGGCTCTGCGATAGCATAAAATATGACATGATGCCAAAGAGGAACAATAGCGCTACCAGGACAGCCAGGTACCAGATGGTCAGCCGGAATTTGATACTCTTAATGAACCTCATAATTCCCTCAGCCGGTAGCCTGCTCCTCGCACTGTCTGAATCAGACTGTTATGGCCTCTTTCGTCGATTTTGCGGCGCAGTCTTCTGATGTAGACGTCTATCAGGTTAGACATGCTGTCAAACTCGTAGTCCCAGGCGTGCTCCTCCAGCATTGTTCGGGTAATCACTATGTTAGGATGGCGCATGAAGTACTCTAATATGACATATTCTTTACTGGTTAGCTCGATCTTTCTCTGAGCCCGCCAGGCTTCTCTGGTCAGCGTATCCAGGGCCAGATCTCCTATCTGTAGCCTCGGTGATTTGGAGAGCCCCTCCCTCCGCAGCAATGTGCGAACCCTTGCCAGCAGTTCACTAAAGGCGAAGGGTTTAACCAGGTAATCGTCGGCTCCGGCATCTAGCCCCTTGACTCTGTCCTCCACCGTATCTTTGGCGGTTAACATGAGTATCGGCGTGTTTACCTTCTTTAGCCGCAGCTCCTGGCAGACATTGATGCCGTCTTTCTTAGGCAACATTATGTCTAGAATGACAAGGTCGTAAGGAGTGGTTTCGGCAAGGTATTCGCCATCCTCGCCATCGTAGGCCGTATCAACCGCATAGCCTTCCTCCAGGAGCCCCCGCTTGATAATGCCGCAGAGTCGCCTTTCATCTTCAACAACAAGAATCCGCATAATTACCTCCGCAGTCAATTTGCTACATCAATATTATGTCAGACAAAGATGAATATTAGATGAACAAACGATGAACAATAGACCAGTTTTTAAAAATATCATTTTTAATCTAAGGTTCATGTTCTGTTAATAGCAGGCTCATGTTCATCTGCTAGACTGGATTTAACGACAAAGGAAAGAGCCCTTGTCGAAATTGAAAGAAAGGAGGTGAAAGCGAATGCTAAAGAAAGTGCTGACCGGAACCGGCATAGCTGCGGCGCTGACAGGCATGTTTCTACTGGGGAGCGTTGCTCTGGGCCCTGTTTCTGCCCAGACTCAACCCAATACCACTCCGACACAGGCAGGGTACCAGAACCAGGTCAACGTGCAGCAGCCCCAGTACACAGGTTCTATCACCGTGGATGAGGCGCAATACAAGGGCATGAGTGAGGCTGATGAAGCAGCAGTGCTGCAGACTAAGGCTACCATCACCGGCGCCCAGGCTGAAGCGGCTGCTCTCGCTGCTAATCCAGGAACCACTGTCGTCAAGACGGAACTCGATAACGAGAACGGCGTGCTGGTATACAGCGTAGAACTGAGCAACGGTATGGACGTCAAGGTGGACGCTGGTAACGGAAAGGTTCTCCACACAGAACAGGCTGGCAATGATGCCACCGAGGTAGCTAGTGCTGAGAACACGCCGGGGCAAGAGGCTGTCGAAGACTAGAACAAGCCAGCACCCGGCAACGATAGAGGCGGGGACCAGTAATCCCCGCCTCTATCGCTACTGAATATACTTTGCAAACCTCGAAGGAAAGAGTATGAAAACTAAAATCGTGAAAGCAAAACATATTCTAGCTTTCCTGGTGCTGCTTGTAGTTCTACTGGTAGCCACCAGTTGCGCTTTACCCGGTACGGCTGTCCCACCGGCGCCCATCCCAACCAGTCCTTCTCCGCCAGCAGTCACTGCCCCAGCCCCGATTAGTCCTTCTCCGGTACTTGTTGATAGCGAAAGGCTTCACCTTTTCCCGACTTTGTCTCCGTAATAGCCGAAGTTAGACCTTCGGTAGTGGCCATTACCACTGAGGTGTCAGGGTATAGTATCTTTGGCAGTTCATATACGCAGCAAGGTGCCAGTTCAGGTTGGATTATTGATAGTAGTGGACTTATCGTCACCAATAATCATGTTGTCGAGGGTGCCCAGAGTATCACCGTAACCCTGGAGGATGGCAGGACTTTCTCGGCAGAATCGGTACACACTGACCCTGTCGCTGACCTGGCGGTGGTCAAGATTAATGCCCAAAATTTACCGGCGCTTCAGATTGGCGACTCGTCCAAACTACAGGTCGGCGAGCAGGTGGTAGCTATTGGCAATTCACTTGGTATGGGTATAAGCGCTACTGAAGGGATTGTCAGCGCCGTGGGGGTTTCTTTATCCCTATCCCCGGGAGAGACTTTATCTGACCTCATTCAAACAGATGCTGCCATCAATCCTGGTAACAGCGGAGGCCCTCTGGTAAATGCCCTGGGGGAAGTAGTCGGTATCAACAGCGCTAAAGTGGCGCAGGTAGGCGTAGAAGGCACGGGTTACGCTATAAGCGTCAACGAGGCGAAACCCATCATAGACCAGTTAATTAAGAATGGTTATGTCATAAGGCCCTATCTGGGGGTAAGCCTCTATACCGTCGACCAGTTTGTGGCTTTCAGGTATGGACTGAGCGTGGACAAGGGAGTACTCGTAACTCAGGTCGCCCGCGGCAGCCCGGCGGACAAGGCCGGTATCGTGCAGGGCGACGTTATCACTGCCATTGAAGACAAGGAAATCAGTGATGCGAGCGGGCTAATACAGGCCATAAACTCTTATCAAATCGGCCAGAAGGTAAAAATAACCTACTGGCGCGGCAAGGCTTATGATACCACTTATGTTACCCTGGCTCAAAGCCCGCCACCTGGCCAGTGAGATGTCAGACAATAAAGCTGGAGCTGGGGTTACAATAGGTAGAACCTTTGAACTAGCTTTCAGTTTACCCATTTAGCCCCGTAATCTCGCTGATGATAATTGTAGCAATAAAGCACACAGCACACAAGAGAAAATGGGAATGTTGCTGAAGAGGTCACAATCCCTCTGGCCGATGTGGATATTGCACATTACGATGGCTTGTGTAGTCGCTTGTCTCAGTTAATACGAAACGAGAAACTAAACAAAATATCCGGGATAATTATCCGGCAGGTTGTGAAGTTGAGCAAAGGGCAAGGCTGCAGTTGTGAGCTATCGAAAAACGATAGCAGCTGTTCTCAATGCCGGACGGTTAATCCTCACACTCCTTTACCCAAAAATACCAATAAGGAAATTAAGCCAAGTGGCAAAGCTTGAGAAAGCAAACAATAGCCAATCTCGAGAAACCTTGCACGATATTATCGGCAGAAGTAAAATACGTATGGTACGGTTCCAGTTTGGTGAAGAACTTGTTTAATTTGCTAAAAGAGAAGCTCAGTGGAAGAAGACACCGCTGGTTTATCATTGTGCCAATTGTTGCCCTGGTTAGTGGTTTGTGTTTCTATCATGCGGGAGTTCCTGAGGTCCTCCCGCAGTCGGCAATCGGCTCCTTAGCCAACGTGGTAGCACCAGCTAATGGGCAAAGAGTTCTGGTGTTCTCTCCACATCCAGATGACGAAACAATCGGAGTCGGCGGATATATTGCTCAATCAATAAAAAACGGGGCTGATGTCAGGATAGTGCTGGTGACAAATGGCAATTATCACCATCAAGAAGCCATTCGTTATGCCGAGTTCAAGAAGGCTACTGGTATACTGGGTGTGCCGGAGACCTCTCTTGTTTTTCTCAATTTTCCCGATGGCTCGCTACGAAAAATAAACCAGACCGTACTTGAGGCAGCTCTGCAGGTACAAATTGACCAGTTCCACCCCGATATAATTATCTATCCGCATCCTCAGGACTATAACCCTGACCACGCTGCTATTGGGAAGGCCGTCACTGCTATTTTGGAATTGGGTCATTACAAGGCAACAGCCTATGAGTACTTGGTGCATTACAAGCTCATTTGGCCACAACCACGGAAATTAGCTCCCGACCTTTATCTGTTACCGCCGGAAAACCTGACCGGACACGGCGATCAGTGGATGGTGTTCACCTTGACTCGGGACGTTGAGAAACAGAAAGAAGAAGCCATTTTCACCTACCAGAGCCAACTCCATAACCGATGGCTGCACGGACTGTTGCTATCCTCGATCAGAAAGAATGAACTATTGGCCATCCCTAAGATCTCGCCAGGCAGCCACCCCCAGTAGATCGGCCACGGAACACTTGCCAGTGCCCAGCTGAGCAATAGGCATTGGTCAAGGGTCATGTATGCGTAAGCCAGCAATGCTAAATTATGGGTGAGCTTCGTGCCTAAACCGTTTACTCATTGCACAGAAACTCAAGTGTAAACCTCGACTAATTTACGTGCCACTACCCTCGAAAATTACCCTCCTTTGAAAAATCGTACATTCTTAAATTAAAGGCCGCTTGGTTAAGTATAATCGTGGTTGATTTTCTCATTTTGGTTGTTTGTCCTATTGTTACGTTAAAGGTAACAAAACAAGCAACTGTTACCCCACAATTGCCTTTTTCGTTGAATCTGATAACCTAGCGTGTTTATTCCCCCCTTTCGGTCGCGCGTCTCAATATAAGAAAGAACCTTCCAACACAGGGGAAATTCCCAGGCAAAAAGAAATGCCCTTTATACCAAGACAGAGGGCGCTCAGAAGTCGCTTATCTCAACGAGTCAGCTACTGCTTCAATCCGACTGGTTCTTATCTGGATTTCCCTTGCCATGCCCGCCCCAGGGCCAAGGGAGACTTGGTTGCGGTACAGGTTGTGGGGTCGCATTGGCCGAAATCTCGGTAGGCCATGCCTCAAGGGTCACCTGGACGTCTATGCTCTGGCCTTCACGTAGCACTGAAAGGGTGACCTTGTCGCCAACTTGCTTGGTATTCAAATAGGCTGACAGATCCTCGACGCTCGTCACGGACTTGCCGTCCACAGCGGTAATCACATCTCCTCCTGAAGCTGGCGCACCGCTGGCGTCGGTGCCGCCACCCTTAAGTCCTGCCTTGTCCGCGGGACTGTTCCGTACGACGGTCACCACATAGACGCCTTGGTTTACAGAAAGACCCAAACTATTGGCCTGCGACTGCGTCAGGGCAATGCCACTGATGCCAAGCCATGGTCGAGTCACCTGCTTACCTGCCATCAGGTCAGGCAGTGCCTTCTCGGCAACATTCGAAGGTACCGCAAATCCGATACCGCAAGCGCCCGTAGCCACTGATTCAATAGCGGTGTTGATTCCGATTACCATGCCATTGGCATCAAGCAATGGTCCACCGGAGTTCCCCGGGTTAATCGCAGCGTCAGTCTGTAACAACCCTGTCATGCTACCGGTGCTGCCGCTGAGGCTGCGGTTTAAGCCACTGATGACACCAACGGTGATGGAGTCAGTCAGGCCATAGGGACTGCCTAAGGCTATGGCCATCTGTCCGGGTTTTACAAGGCTCGAATCGCCAAACTGAAGCGGGGTTATTGCGGACACAGATGAAGAGTCAACGCTTATCAGGGCCAGGTCATCAACAGAGTCGGTGCCAACCACTTTAGCGTCAGCAGTGTTCCCGTCCTTGAATACAACCTGGATACTCGATGCTCCATCGACGACATGGTTGTTGGTGAGGATGTATCCCTGAGTATCTACAAGGAAGCCGGAACCCTGCCCCTCCTGGAAGGACTGGCCGTAGAAACCGGTTCCTTGTTGAGTCACCTTGATCTCGACCACCGCTGGGCTGGCGCTGTCATAGATTGCCGTGACATTATCCTGGCTGTACAAAACGGGAGTTGCCACCGTGCTATGAGGTGCAAATATCGTACCCATACCTACGGTGTAGGCTGCTACGGCGATGAGCAGCACCGCCAGCGCAGCAATTATCTTGTCCTTCACTGTTTTCATCCTTTCCTCCTTTCTCTACTGAGCTATTAAGCCCAATGTAATGACAACGTTATTTGCAGTAATTAATCCATCAACTTTTTTGCCCCTAACTACCCTAACTTCCCCTTTTGTAGCAATATTGCTTTCATTGGTCATAAAATATCTTACAAGGATATTGTTAAGAATCCATTAAGACTGCTGAAATAATGATAAAGAATAAGCTTTTCCTCATCATTAATGTATAACGAAAAAGTTGGTGTTTGGTTAGTAGTGACTTGGGGATATTCTTAAAAAAGATGAAGTGTTTCCTAGGATGGCAGATAGCCTTTAGATACACACGAAACCCTCTATTGGTGCGGAAGGTGGCTACGACTTTGGGAGCAGGGAGTGATATTTGCTAGACGCTAGACACTGGAGTAACAATCTGGACGATTGTTCAACCTTACCACCAGGTAGAATGGGGGTTCGCTATTCTACCCGAAAAACAGCAGATGCCACAATGCGTTTTTCTAGATATATCCTCAAGTTATATTCTCGCGGTTGATCGGAAACAACCCACGGATTGTGAAAGGCTACCAGACCTGTCTGACCCGGCTCCCAGGCCTTAAAATCTTCTGGTGAACTGACATCCACCTCTTGCCCTGTCTCCTCGTGAAAAAAGGTATATCGGGAAAAGTACACCCACAGACACCTAAGGGGCATGTTCCTTCATTTACCATCTGATTCTGAGGATGATTTCACAAGTTCCATTGCAGTTATTGGTGTTCTTCTCATTGATAATTTCACCGTCAAGGTTCATAGCTTTGAGCCAGGATTCGAATCTTAGCTTGGCGGCGCATTGATGAATCTCTGTGATTCCCGCTTTACTCACCATCTTATGGACATAGCATTCCAAGACATGCCCCAGGAGTGTGTTATTGTCCATGACCCTAATCTCGTACTTGTGCTCTTCGGGGAAATAGAGCGGAGCGGCGATTTCCATCAGTGCTTTCAAATCCTCAATATTCTTTATCTCTCCGTAACCGGTCTCCGCGAGTAATTGTTTTATCTCTGTTTTTCCTATGGATTTGACCACCGTGAGATTTAGTTTAGTGGCGGCATCGAAACCAAGTTCCTCTACTGATTTTAAGAACCACCTTCCATCGTGCAAAAGCCATATGTTGCGCAGGAGCCTTTCCCTTTGCTCAGGTGTAAGGATGACTCTTTTGGCAATCATATTTTGTGCCCCTCCTCAGAAATCGAATCTAAAGTCCCTAGAGCAATGACCGTCGGTATGCATCATGCAACCCTCTACCTGGGGAGAAACGCTGTATCTTATCCCTAGGCCATCAAACCAACCATAAATCCGCTCCATAATTCCACACTGGTATTGGTCAAGGACACCCATCCGCTTCATTCCGTTGTAGGCAAAGCAGTCTTTCCACTCACCGCGAAGGGTGTTTTCTAAAGGAAAGCTATAGGTGAAGTCCATAAAATCACCTTTGACTATACTAAACACGGCGTCGATCAGTAGTTTGAAGTCTTCAAATGTTTCGACCTTGTCTATGCCCGTCGCTTTTTGAATCCTTTTGATTTCTATCACCCCCAGCGCCCTGACGGCGGCTTTATTTATCTTGTTTGTTTTCTCGATTCCGCATTCTTGCAGACAGTGATAGAACCACATCGCATCATGCGTCATCCAGTTCTTAATTAATAGTTCCTTTAGCTCCTTCTGACTCAGTAATTTCACATCGGCTGTCATTGAATTGACTCCCTTAGTGATTGTCGTTTCCCAGGCAATGATTATAACAAATTGTTATAATCATTCTACAACAGCGAAATAGGTTACTCAAGAGGTTGCCAAACACATATTTAGCCACTTTTCTTCCCTACTTTGGATCGCAGGTAAGCATTGATAAACCCGTCTAGCTCTCCATTGAGCACTGCTTCAGCCCAGGAATCGAAAGGAATCTTCGCTAAAGTCGGACTCACAGGTTTGGATAAGTCACTGTGTGCTAGAATCCACAATCCCAGTCTGAGTTCGTGTAAGAATTCCAGGAACTCTTCTAAGTTGATGCTATGGATTCGATATCGGTAAGCCGCCGACCTGTAGAGGGTATTGATAAGCCGTTTTTCCTCTTTCGGGCTTCTGTTGAGGAGCACTTGACGAAAGCTCAGAGTAGTGGGCATACCAAATGGGACCGAGCTACCTGCGCCTAGAAAGAAGACGATAGGTTATGCAACTATATGCTTATTAACCTGCATCCTACTGGTAGTTTAGGCTAGCTACTTCGCAAAATCAACATGCCGGGACTACTCTACAATGCTCTCGCATACCCGTTGTTATTATTATCCGTCGTGTGGGTGTCATTGCGCTCTTGCTGCCTGTGGCTCGCTTGCTGGGGTTCGTTTGATGTGGATACTACCCTTGGAGCGTCGAGCACGATTGAACACAAGTCAGGAAAATGGTTCAAGAGAAAGTCCCAAATAAACTGAGGCGACATTTATCCCCAGGGCTTTACCCCTCTCCTCAATAGGAAATACTGAGGTTAGAATCGCTACCCCGGTGCTATACATCATTGCCTCTCCGATTCCTTGTAAGACCCTGAACGAAATAAGCAGAGTGGCAGAGGTGGAAGTGGCACAAAAAAGAGAAGAGAGTGTGTAGAGCAGTATGCCAAATGTAAAAATCCTCTTCCTTCCGTACATATCTGCTATCCTTCCAGAGGGGACGAGAAACACTGCCGCAGCTAGAAGGTATGAGGTAGCGACCCAGCTTAATAGAACTGCATTCATCCCAAATTCTTGCCCTATTGACGGAAGCGCAATGTTGACGGAAAAACCCATAAAGGGCGTAAGGAAAGAGGCTAATGAAATAACAAATAAGGCAGCCTTTTAGTTGCCGCGTTATTCATGCTCCTCATCATAATACTGGTTTATATAATCGGGCTTCTCTATTGCACTTAGCGGGGCTTTGTTAGAAGCAGCCTCCATACTTTTCCTCGGTTCCGAGCAGCGGTGTAATTTCCTTCGGCGGTCAGCACAGGGTTGCCTGTCGGATAGGGTGATTGTAAGATGTAGCGGCACTTGCCAGCCAGGTGGTGAAACTAGACTGGAAGGGAAGTTTTTGAATCTTGTTCAGATGTTGCTCAGTAATCATTAGCTGTAATAACATATAGTCTATGAGCGTCTCTTCACTCAGGCCTAGAAAAGAATCGATTGGATACTGGTCGGTTATTTCGATTGGTATTGGTGGTATGGTCGGTGGCGGCATCTTCGCCGTGCTCGGTCTGGCAGTTCAACTAGCACATGGTGCAACCTCAATTGCGTTTGCCCTGGCAGGTATAGTGGCTTTGATTACAGCCTATTCCTATGCCCGGTTGTCGGTAACATACCCAACTCGGGGCGGAACAGTCGAATTTCTGAACCAAGCTTTTGGACCTGGAATATTCACAGGTGGTCTCAACATTCTTCTCTGGTTGAGTTACATCGTCATGCTCTCGCTTTATGCTTATGCCTTTGGCAGCTATGGGGCCAGTTTCTTTCCCGAAGCCATACAGGCAGTCTGGAAGCACATACTCATCAGCGGAGCGATTGTTCTTTTTACCGGCCTGAATATTATGGGCGCTAAGACCGTTGGAAAATCTGAAGACTACATTGTAGCATTGAAAATTGCCATATTGTTTGTGTTTCTGGGTGTTGGCTTACTGAGTGTAGATATTGTGCGGCTGGAACCAGCAGCATGGAGCAGCCCGGCGCAGGTGGTTGCCGGGGGAATGATTATTTTTCTGGCTTACGAAGGATTTGAGCTTATCGCCAATACGGCTGAAAACGTGAAGAATCCACGCAAGACGCTGCCTCGTGCCTACTATTCAGCGGTCGGATTTGTTATTGGCCTGTATGTCCTCGTCTCTCTTGTGACGGTCGGGAATTTGCCTATAGGAGAGATTATAGCTGCGAAGGATTATGCACTTGCTGAGGCTGCCAGACCTTTCCTGGGAAGTCCCGGCTTTATCATGATTGCTATTGCAGCTTTGCTGTCAACAGGCTCTGCAATCAATGCCACATTGTATGGCACAGCCCGCGTCAGTTACATAATTGCTAAAGAAGGGGAATTGCCAGAGGGTTTGGAACGAGAAACATGGCACAGACCTATCGAGGGACTGTTGATCACCTCAGGTCTGACGCTACTGATAGCAAACATATTCGATGTATCCCGCATCTCAACGATGGGAAGTTCCGGTTTCCTGCTCATCTTTGCCGTTGTAAATGCTTCGAATGCTCGCCTGGCCTCAATGACTGGATCCCGAAGATGGATACCTATTCTTGGTGTCATCATTTGTCTGGGGGCCTTAGCAATACTGATATGGCAGAGAGCCATGACATCGCCTCAAGAGTTGCTGGTACTGGTAGTAATGGTCGGTTTAGCCTTCCTTGCTGAGTCGCTTTACCGCAAAGTTACGGGAAGAACAATCAAGCCATTGCATAAGGGGATCCCCTGATTCGAGTCTCCACTGAAGCAACACAATGGATAAACTCTCGATGCCAATTGGTGCCAAAGAATACCCTGTTATCATCACGCAGCCCTGCCTATCAGCGGGGAATAGGAAGAGACGATGAATTGTAACCAGCGGCATAAGCATACAACGATGCGTTCGGAGAACACATTTCATTATTTTGTTTTCCCACCACCCCTGAAAGGTTAATCTCCTTTTCCAAAAGCTGTGCTTTATTCTTCTAAACGCTAAGAGAGGACAAACATCAGGATTTCACCTAGACGCTTAAGGCAAATTCAGAGCGGTAATAAAGCCATAATGAGTATGCCGCTGGGGATTTCCCCGACTTAGCCAACTAGAAAACTGCACATTTCGCCCTATTGTTTTATTTCCCTCGGGTCTTGCGAGTGCCCTTTGGGACATAGTCGAAGAACCTCTCAATGGTATCACCCGAGGTCCATTCCGCTCGAATCCTCGTTCGCTTCTCCGCTCTGCGCAAA
>DAOUMA010000002.1:0-26374 GCA_034414555.1 Dehalococcoidia bacterium
TCCATATCGATGAAGGAGAGGTTTTTGGTTTCCTCGGGCCTAACGGTGCGGGAAAGACCACCACCGTTAGAATGCTTTGCTGCCTTATATCAAAGACCGCCGGAGAAGCCAGGATAGCAGATTATGAGGTTGGTAACACCGCCGATTCTTTGAAGATCAGGAAGATGATCGGGCTGGTTCCCGATGATGTTGGACTCTATAACGAGCTAAGCGCCTACGACAACCTCGACTTTTACGGCAAGCTATACGAATGTCCTGAGAAGTTAAGAAAAGGAAACATCGAACATTTTCTCAAGATGCTGGGATTGTGGGAGAAGAAAGATGCCGCCGCTGGAACACTGTCTAAAGGAATGAAACAAAAATTGGCCATCACACGCGCCCTCATTCACGAGCCGAAAGTTTTATTCATGGACGAACCCACGGTCAACCTCGACCCGGAAGCATCGAAAACAGTCAGAGATTTTATTCTCGAGCTTAAAAAGGAAGACAGGACTATTTTCCTCAATACCCACAATCTTGACGAGGCCCAAAGGATATGTGACCGAATTGGTATATTGAAGACCAGGTTATTGACCATAGGCACTCCGGAACAACTGAAGGAATCCCTCCCGGGAGTCAAGACTGAAATCCAGCTTGCCCAGGTTAACGACGCTATTGTCAGCGCGGTCAGGAAGGTGACAACGCATAAGGTAGAAGTATCAGACAACAAATTGATCATAGACGTGGGAAATATCGGCGCAGATAATCCTGCTATAATTGAAGCCATCGTCTCCGCTGGCGGTCGCATACAGTTGGTCACTGAGCTCAGCCCAACGTTAGAGGATGTTTACCTGAAAATGGTGAAATAGATAAAATGAGACTCTCAAAAGCGTGGATCATTGCTGCCAAAGACCTTAGGATATTCAGGAGAAATAAGAACGTTCTCCGTTCGGTCATTCTCTTTCCGCTTATTGTTTCCATTGGTCTTCCACTGGTGGTCCGTTTTGCCGGACATGCACATGGAGGCATTCCGGCTTCTTCCTTGCCGACAATGTTAAACGCGTTCTCATTCTTCTTTATCATCGTGGCAGCATACCTGCCCACGTTCATAGCTTCTTACAGCCTGGTGGGCGAAAAGGTCGAGAAGAGCCTTGAGCCGCTTTTAGCAACGCCCATAACGGATGGCGAGCTTCTTCTGGGCAAAACCATTGCTTCATTTTTTCCGCCCATCATGGCAATCTATATTGGCGCCGCAATCTTTATGGTGCTTAATAATCTGTTAACTCACCAGACGCTGGGCTATTATTATTTTCCGAATTGGACTATGGGTATCATACTCCTGCTGGTTGCGCCACTGGCGGCCATTCTTTCCGTCGAGATGAGTGTCATCATATCGGCCAGAGCAACCGACGTGCGAGGTGCCCAGCTTTTGGGGGGACTCATAGTGCTCCCCCTTGCCGCAATTTACGTTATGAGCGAGACAGGCTTAGTATCTCTTAACACGAATAACCTTTTTATCATTTCTGGCGTTATCCTCTTGGTTGATGTGATTCTATTCTTTATCAGCACGAAGACATTCCAAAGGGAAGAGATACTCACGAAATGGACATGATTCCCAGGGTGCCACGAAACAAACACATCGACATAATGATTGCCTTTGATTACGCGGACTCGATATCAGACTGAAACGTGTGCGTGGAATGTCAAACATCCCGATGTTTTTCCCTAGCCCTTAGTCGCTGGTTCAAATCCCGCCGCTGCCACTTTCAAAGCTAACAAGACAGCTCCTGACAAAAGGACTTCCTCAAATCCGCATCTGTCCTTCGCGCTTAATCTATTTTTAGTTTCCCTATTTCTTCTTTTCTTTGGACTTCTTGGGTTTTTTCACATTTTTTCTTCCCTTAGTTCCCATCTCTTTCTCCTTTCCTTTTTAATACTTTCTGAAATATAGGTTCTAATTTTGCCATTTGTATTCTGCAAAGAGCAGATGACACGCTTTGAACTGTGGTTCTTTATGAGCGATTCTTGAATGCTATTCTAACAAGGGATACTTAGTGGTGCAAGGCAAGCTCCTCCAGGCATTGCGAGGCACAGAGTGCCGAAGCAATCTCATACCCTGCGGGGAAATCCTAAACTCAAAGCACTAAATTCAAAGCCTTTATCTTGAGATTGTTTAGCAATCCATCCCCCTGACCCCCTTCCCTTGGTGAGGGAAGGGGGAAGTGTAGGTAAGGGTGTTTAAAAATGTAGTTGCCCAATTTATTGGGCAAATGCGCCTGATGAATCAGGCAACTACAGAAATTTGGGGGTGAAACATCTCTAATATGCCTAAAAACGAACGCAAAATCAAAATTAAACACTCTCTTATCTTGTAAAATTCCTTGCCCTTGAAGGGAGGTGTTAGGGCTTCGGCTCACCGGAAGGACAAGGGGAAGACTCAGAATGACCGGAAAGGAGGGTTCATGGCCAAGGTAGTAAAAGGGGCATCTAGGTTGTCCGGGGCTGGCAGTTAGGGCAGAAATAGGTGCCGCGGTTCCGCAGAAAAATGCGCTCAATGGGGGTACCGCAAACAGGACAGGGCATGCCTTTCCGGTGAGCAACCTTGAAATCAAGATGAGCTGTGCCCAGCTGACCGTCAGGGCGGATATAAGTATCTGTGCTGGCTCCTTTTTCAGCGATAGCTGAGCGAAGGATGTTCTGAATGGAATTATGTATATCTTGAATCTCCCTGGGGGATAAGCTGTCGGTAGTTCTGAGGGGGTGTATTCGAGCGGCAAAGAGGGTTTCGTCGGCATACATATTGCCGATTCCAGCGATGAGGCTCTGGTCAACGAGAGCCACCTTAATAGGAATATGATGTTTGCTTAACTTTTGTGACAAAACGTTAACGGTAAAATCCTTGTCCAGCGGCTCAGGTCCCAGCTTGCCGATGATAGGTGCGATATTTTCCCCGAGCCATATTATTCCCAGGCGTCTCTGGTCATTGAAGACAAGTTGATTGCCATTGGAAAAGATGAAACTCGCTCTGGTATGAGGTCTAATCTCCTTTGGGTTTAGTAATAATGCTCCGCTCATTCTAAGATGCATAACCAGGTACTGGGCACTTGATAGCTGGAAAATGAGATATTTTCCCCGGCGGTTAATGCTTTCTATTGCCTGTCCTGTCAGTCTGCGGCAAAATTCTGGTACTGGTAGCTGGTATACTAATTGGCTGTCAAAAACGCTGACCTGGTCGAAGTGTTGTCCCACCACCCAGGGTAAAAGTTCATTTTTGATTGTTTCTACTTCAGGTAACTCGGGCAAATTCTTTCCTATGTAAGTTTATTCCACAGTTCAACTATCTTTTCCTGTAATTCGTTTATATCGCCTTCGTTATAGATTACCTCGTCGGCGGATTTCATCTTCTTTTTGCCAGGCGTCTGCGATTTAAGTCGCGCTAAGATTTGGTCCCGGTCAGCTTTTTGACCTCTGGTAAGCCTCTGGAGCACTGCATCTGGCGAGGCTGTTACCAGCCATACTTTATCTACCAATGTGGTCCAGTTAGCCTCAATGAGCAGGGCAGCTTCTAAAGCGACCACTTTTGTTCCCCGGCGGCGATAATTTTCAATCCTTTCCCTTACCACTTGATACGCTTCAGGATGCACTATCTGGTTTAATTGCGCCAATGCTTTTGGGTCGGAGAAGACCAACTGTGCCAGTTTAACGCGGTCGATTTTCCCACCAGGTTGCAACACCTCCGTGCCGAAAATGGCGATTATCTTCTGCCAGGCCTGGCTATGCGGTTTATAAACTTCCTGTGCTGCTTTATCGGCATCTATGACTGCAGCGCCAAGCTCAGCCAGAAATCGGCATACTGTGCTTTTGCCACTGCCGATATTGCCGGTTACTCCAATGACGACCATCCTGCTGAATTATACCTCAATTTATATTAATTTAGGTTACGATGATATAATAGTCGAGGTTGGTTGGTGATGGAAAAGGAGGCAATACTTTATGAAAAGCTTCCCGGTGATAGGGTGAGGTGTCATGTTTGTCAGTGGAGGTGCGTCATAAATCCCGGTAAAATGGGCGTTTGTCTGATGCGCCTCAATCGTGGGGGCAATTTATATACTCTCAATTATGGTGAAGTATCCTCGGCAGCTTCCGACCACATTGAGAAGAAGCCTTTATTTCACTTCTTCCCCGGCAGTCTTGCCTTTTCCCTGGGCACATGGGGGTGTAACTTTCATTGCCAGCATTGCCAGAACTGGGAAATTTCCTGTGGTGATATTCCAGCGACCTCGCGTTATCTATCCCCGGAGAAGGAAATAGAGTTAACCAGGGAATATGGCTGTGAAGGCATTGCCTGGACTTATAATGAGCCAGCGGTATGGTTTGAATATACTTTAGATTCCGCCAGGCTGGCCAGGCAAAACAGGTTATACACCGTTTATGTCACCAATGGCTATCTTACCCCGGAGGCTCTGGATACTATAGGTCCCTACCTCGATGCCTGGAGGGTTGATGTTAAAGGGTTTAGCGATGACTTCTACCGTAAATTAGCTAAGGTGTCCCATTGGCGGGGTATTCTCGATGTTGCTAAACGAGCCAAGGAGAAGTGGGATATGCATGTTGAGGTGGTGACCAATATCATTCCTACAATGAATGATGACGAGGAGCAGCTTCAGGGCATTGCCGCCTGGATTCGGGATAATTTAGGAGAGCTTACCCCATGGCATGTGACTCGCTTTTATCCCATGCATAATTTAAGTTACCTGCCAGCTACCCCGGTATCCACTCTGGAAAAGGCTTATAAAATTGGTAAGGAGGTGGGGTTAAAGTTTGTTTATCTTGGCAATGTTACCGGACATGAGTATGAAAATACCGTGTGCTACTCCTGTGGCAAGCTGAATGTTCGCCGGATTGGCTATGACACCGATGTTGTCGGGCTTGATGGCTCTAAATGTAAATTTTGTGGTGCCGAGCTTAATTTCAGGACAAAGATGAAAATGTAGTTGCCCAATTTATTGGGCTGGATAACAGAGGCTCAATCTGCTAAGCCTGATAAATCAGGCAACTACAGGCTGTAGTTGAAAATGTAGTTGCCCAATTTATTGGGCTGGATAACAGAGGCTCAATCTACTAAGCCTGATAAATCAGGCAACTACAGACTGTATTGGAACAGTGGAAAACTAAAGATGAGAGCGATTAAAAATATGCGCTTAAAAGATTATGATTACTCCTTGGATGGGTTTTATTTCATAACAATTTGCACTGATTATCGAAGACCTTATTTGACAGGTGAAAACAAGGAAATAGTGGCTCAATTTATTGGGCAATTACCCCGCAAGATAAAAGGAGTAAAATTAGATTATTATCAAATATTGCCTTCTCATATTCATCTAATATTAATTTTGGAACACTGTGAGCTTAAGCTAGCTGAGATTGTTAGAAGGTTGAAAGCGGCAACCAAGAAGCAACTTGGATTTAAACTATGGCAACCAAATTACTATGAGCATGTGATTAGAAACCAAAAAGCATTGGCAGATATCCGAGAGTATATTCAAAACAATCCATTGAAAGAAAGGATATTGTAGTTGCCCAATTTATTGGGCTAAGCCTGATGAATCAGGCAACTACGAAGGTGATGGAGGTAATTATGGAAGAGGAGCTTCATCCTGTAGTAAAACTGGCTAGGGATACTGTGGAGGACTACGTTCGTAGTGGCAAAATATTGAGTGCGCCTCAGCAATTAACCCCTGAAATGAGGGGACGGGCAGGAGTTTTTGTTTCCATTCATAAGCTCGGAGAGTTGAGAGGTTGCATTGGCACCTTCGAGCCCTCTAGGAATAATGTTGCTGAGGAGATTATCAGCAACGCAATCAGTTCGGCTACCCGGGACCCTCGTTTTCCGCCAATCTCAGTTTCTGAGCTGAATGATTTAGAATACAGCGTTGATATCCTTACCCAGCCTGAGCCAGTCAGGGATAAAAGCCAGCTCGACCCTAAAAAATATGGGGTTATTGTCGAAGGCGGATTCAGGCGAGGGCTTCTATTACCTGATTTAGAGGGTGTGGATAGTGTTGAGGAACAAATCAGGATTTGCCGCCTCAAGGCGGGGATATTGAGTGATGAGCCAGTTAATCTCTATCGCTTTGAGGTAAGAAGATTCAAGTAAAATGCAAAAAGCAAAGATACGGAGTGAAAATTAAAAAGTTTTGTATCTTTAGTTGTCATTTTGATTCTTAATTTTGCGACAGGAGGTGTATTTTGGCTAAGTTTTTACCAACGCCCAGAGATACCAAGTTTTATGACTTATTTGAGGAAAGTGCGGCTAATTTGGTCACTGCCGCAGAGAAGCTGGTTGACCTGTTTAACAATTATGAGGATGTTGAGGCGAAGGCAAAGCAACTCAAGGCTTTGGAACACCAGGGTGATACGATAACTCATGAGATAATACAGAGGGTGAACCGCACTTTTGTCACTCCCATAGATAGAGAGGATATTACTCTTCTAGCCCATAGCTTAGACGATGTAATGGATTTCATTGAGGCTGCTGGCAGGACAGCCTTTCTGTACCGCGTTGCTCAACCTACGGAAAGAGCTCGACAGCTAGCTTCGATTGTCGCCAAGATGACCTATGCTTTGAACGATGTATTGCCTTGTTTGCGCCACCGTAACCAGTTCAAACGAATTTTAGAGCAATGCGTGGAAATCAACAGCCTGGAAAACGAGGCTGATGATGTGCACCATGCTGCCATGGCTGAGCTATTTGATAGTGGCAAAGATGCCAGTGAGATAATTAAATTGCGGGAGCTTTACCAGCACATGGAAGATGCCACTGACCGAGGTGAAGATGTCGCTAATGTTCTTGAAGGGGTAGTCCTCAAGTATACCTGATTGTAGGAAGGTCTATAGCATCCTTAACAAGTTTTTCTCGTATAGCTTCATTTAGCCACTCGGAAGTCTTCATACCCTGTCTTATTGCTTTGAAACGCGCCTGTTTAATAAGGCCAACATCTATTCCTCGGATAGTTAGCGTAATCTTTGGTATGTTTTCCCTCCATTGTAATCTTCGATGTCAATGATGTCATGACATCATTGATTACATTGGGGGCGCCTAATTTTTTACCTCACAAAAGTGGTAAAGACTTGAGTTCTGCAGTGTGCAGCAAGGGTCGGATCATCCATCCTTGTACAATCACTCAAATCGTTACCTAGCCTCTGAAGGCCTTTGGCGTCAGGTAGACCATGGTGGCCTCAGGCGAAATGGCGGATTGTTGTTCCATCTCTAGGAGGCTTAACAAGTTGACTCTAATGCGGACGGGGGCTAGAATGACAACGAGCAGACTGTGAGCGATGTAACCACTGTAGTTGGTATCGCGTCGGGGATTCAATGGTGACATTAGGCCTGCCGTTCATAATCTTTGTCATCATTGTAGCCCTGACTTTCGATTTCACCAACGGCTTTCATGATGCCGCTAATTCGATTTCCACTATTGTCTCTACCAGGGTCCTATCACCGAGACGGGCTGTCATCTGGGCAGCTTTCTTCAACTTCATCGCTTTTCTTATATTTGGCACCACTGTGGCGTCAACAATCGGCAAGGGGATGATTAATGTTAATGCAGTAACTCCGACTGTAGTCTTTGCCGGACTGGTCGGAGCTATATCATGGAATCTGATTACCTGGTATTTTGGGCTGCCCAGCAGTTCTTCTCATGCTCTAATCGGCGGATACGCCGGAGCAGCGATAGCAAAGAGCGGCGTGGGAGTAATAATCGCCAGCGGCTGGTACAAGACACTGATTTTTATTGCCCTGGCGCCCATAATCGGCCTAGTTCTGGGTTTCTTTCTAAAGATTGCTGCCAGCTGGATGATATATTCGAATAAACAAGCTCCAAGTAATGTTGACAGATGGTCTCGGATACTGCAACTTTTTTCTGCGGCAGCCTATAGCCTGGGCCACGGTAGCAATGATGCACAGAAGACCATGGGTATCACCACCAGTCTTCTTTTTGCCGGCGGGTTGATTTCTGAGTTCACGATACCTCTGTGGGTTGTTCTCAGCGCACATGCCGCCATCGCCCTGGGCACGCTCGCCGGCGGCTGGCGGATTGTCAAAACAATGGGACAAAGGATAACCAAGTTAAGGCCAATTGATGGTTTTTGTGCCGAAACATCCAGTGCAGTCAGTATCTTCTTAGCTACCTATCTCGGCATCCCGGTGAGTACCACCCATGTTATCACCGGAGCAATATCGGGAGTCGGTTCTGCCAATCGGCTTTCTGCTGTCCGCTGGAACGTGACCACCCGCATTGTTTGGGCCTGGATTTTCACCATTCCAGCTGCCGCTGTGATAGCTGGCCTCATCTATTTCCTGGCCAGGGTATTTCTTCCTGCCTAGACGAGGTGGTTCTACATAAATGCCCGGCTGTCATCATACATTTAGTCTGGTACGATGCCCGTCGGCTTGGGATAACCCACGGCGGGATTATAGCCGCCGTTACACTTTTTAGCGAAAAGTGCAATCAGTATGGATAAGAATCACGATGGTGAGGATTTGCATTGACAAGACTACAATAGAATCATGGTGCACCGTGGGCTGCATTCATCTTGAGTCTATTCCGGATTTTGTAGCACCTAGTCCTTTTTGAACAAGTTTGAATTCCAGGGTGCAGTCACAGCAGTAGCTGTGACCATCGGTAAAGGTATTGTTAGCCCTGAGTTCCTGGATATGAACATTGTGCTTGCCGGGACCGGGGCGATTATTATCTGGGCTTTGCTCGCCTCACGACGCCTTTCCGCAGTGCGATGGGGCATAGCCAAAAATATCGTGTTGGTCTGGATTTTAACTTTCCCCGCCTGCGGTGCCCTCGGCTGGCTTATTGTCTCATTGCTGAAGAGTGTCGCTTGAAATCTCGGATGGTGAGTTAACTAGTTTTAATCAGTGCGCTGTGCTATGCAGCAGATATTCATCCCTCTGGGATTTTTCTTCAGCCGCTTATTCTCCAGCAGGATTAGTCGGCTTAATGCGGATGCCAGGGCGTGTTGAGCTGGTCCATTTTGTGGCAGCAGCTTGTGCATTGCTTTATCGAGCTTAAATAGCCTGATGATTGGTCGTAAATATTCCTCTATAGAGGAGAAAAACCAGAAAAGTAGGAAATCAGTGTAGTATATTTGGCAGACGCTAAAATGGCAGTGCGATAATAGCGTTATTAAATCAGAGGGGTGGTATTCTCGTAGATGTCCCAGTTTGTCCAAACGTCTTTCTAAAGGTCTGAACAGAGGTGACACCTGTTTCTTAGAGTTGGGGACCTCCAATCGAAGATAACCACCCTTTTTCAATATCCGGGCAAACTCTTCCATGGTCTCTTTATCTCTGGGAAGATGTTCTAACGTGTGAGTGGAGAGGATAATATCGAAGGTTGATGATGCCAGTGGTAGCTGTGATGCCTCGGTTTGAATTAGCCCTGAGCAGAGGGATTTTCCCTCTTTGTCGTTGCGAGCAGAGCGAAGCAATCTCCTTGATTCCTGAAGTGCGATGTAGGATAGGTCAATACCAATAAAGGTAGTGCTACAAATTCTAGAGACTGTTTTGGGATAGAGACTGTTGCCGCAGGCAATGTCAGCAAGCTTGTCTCCTTGGCTAATTATGTTGTGTGAGGCTACTTCTTTGGCGAAAGCGATGGCATGTGCTTCACGAAACCAGCCTATGAAGAAAAGCGAGTCTTTAGTTATTGTTTCCCATAAGCCTTCATATAATTCGCTGGAATTGGTTGACAAAGCTAATGCTCCTCGCAGTGACGTGGAGAATGAGCCTTGAGCCAATCTAAGACAGTAGCCATGGCGGCTTCTTCGAGACGTAATTTATGTTTAGCACCAGGAATTATGACTATCTCTTTAGGCTCTTTGGCTTTTCGATAAAGCTTGTGCACCTGTTCTACAGGAACTGTTTCATCAGCATCTCCGTGAACTAACAATAATGGACGAGGTGAAATTTTATCTATCCAGCGAATTGGCGTGATGATTTGAAAACCTTGTCGCCATTTTGCTACTGAGGCTGGGAAATCCTTATCTCTGATGGCGCCGATTTTGCGGAAGCGCTCGATTCTGGCTGCAATACTTGTCCCGTCTTCCGTAAAGCTAAAGTCGGCGGGACAGGCGCAAGTGGCTAATAAAGATACTCGGGCATCGTGAGCGGCAACATATACACACACGGCTGCTCCGCCGCTAAAGCCGAGAAGGCAAAGACGGGTCTTATTTACCCGATTAAGGCTATGGAGGAAATCAAGGGCGGCGGTTAAGTCCTCACTCCAGCCGAGCAAATCGAAATTTCCCTCGCTTCTTCCTGTCCCCCGGAATTTGAAGATTAAGGTAATGAAGCCGGCAGAGCAAAACTTCTGTGCCAGTATGGCGTAACCCCGGTCAGCAGGATTGTAGGCTACATTGGGAATGCCATGGCAGATGCATAAGGCGGGGCAAAGTTTGTTTCCCGGTGGGAAATAAACCTCACCAGCGAGCTTAAGTCCACCGCTTTTTAACCAAATTTGTTTTGCCTCCATCATATTGCGCCGAACATGAATAAAGCAAGAAGACCGGCAGAGATTACCATCAGCATTGCCCACACGGGAATATTCCAGGCGAAAATCTTGCTTCCATCCAGTGGTGGAATAGGCAGGAGGTTAAAAGCTGCCAGCCATAGATTGATGAGCATCCCGTAACTGCTAACGAGTGCGGTGAATCCGTTGCTCTGTATAGCGATGGCATAGAATATGAGGGCCAGGACGATATTAGCTGATGGACCGGCGAGGCTGATTAAGCCGCCTTCCCTTCTCGAAGTATAAGATAAGATATAGACAGCTCCGGGAGCGGCAAAGAGAAACCCTATCGGGCTGAACATGCTGATGAAGGCACAGATTAAGGCAATGATAAGCCCGGTTTGCCACAGTCTGAACTCAGCTCGAAACCCGAGTTTCTGAGCTACAAACTTATGGGAAAGCTCGTGACATATAAATCCAGCCCCGAGACCAATAAGAGCTATAATAAAGCCCGAAAGGCTAAGGGAGTGAAACAGAATTAAAGCGAAGCAGAAGCCAAGGACGAGCCAGGAGATAAGGAGGTCTCGAATCTCGATGTTGCTTGTGTTCATCTGGTCAATTATAAGCGAGGCTGGTGAGCAATTCAATTGTCTTGAATCTTTGGTTTTGATAGTATGCAGTACGATAATGGTATGTAATTACCTGATTGTAATTATGGCAGCAGGAGGTCTTGGATGAAGCTGAAGACGTGGTTTCTGGAGACGAGACCTTCATTCCTGCTTCTTTCCGTTGTGCTGGCGTTTCTAGGCACGTCCATAGCCTGGTATGACGGAGCTGTTCATCTTAGCTATGCTTTTTTGGCTTTCCTTGGATTGCTTTTATGTCACATCAGCGTAAATGTGCTTAATGAGTACTTTGATTACAAAAGTGGAATAGATTTGAGGACAAAAAGGACGCCATTTAGCGGAGGCAGTGGCATCCTTCCAGCGAGGCTTCTTAACCCAAGACATGTTTTGTGGTTCGCGATGATTTGCTTTTTGCTAGCTGTGCCCATAGGTGTTTATTTTGTGGTTACTGCGGGCTGGCTTCTGCTGCCGGTGATTCTAGCAGGTGCAATATGTATTCTGCTTTACACGCCTTTCTTGACCAGGGTAGGATGGCCTGAATGGGCTCCCGGGTTAGGGATGGGAACCTTGCCTATCTTGGGTTTTTATTTTATCCAAACCTCTGCTTATACCCTTCCAGCGATTGTAGCAGCTATTCCGTCCGGCATTCTGGTGCATAATTTGCTCCTGCTAAACGAGTTTCCCGATGCAGAGGCTGATAGGGAGGCAGGTAGAAAAACATTGCCTATTACTATAGGAAAGGTGAAGGCTAGTATCCTCTATTCAGTTTTGACTTCAACTGTTTATTTATGGATGATCGGCGCTGTGATAGCTGGAATAATGCCAGTCTGCTCATTGATAGCTTTACTAACACTCCCCGTTGCGGTAAGGGCTATTCGGGGCGCCATTAAATATCGAGAAAAAATAGAACAGTTAGTGCCGGCTATGCGAGATAACGTTCTTGTCGTTCTTCTAACTCAAGTATTTTTAGGTGTTGGCTATATTCTTGCCGGGATTTTGTAACTCGGAGCTAAATTTGATTCTCGATACAATATTCCCTTAAACTGTTTAGAGCAGCGAAAAATTCTCTCATCATTACACTTACAGGATACATTCCCTTCAGGGTCACATTTATTTCTCCATCTTCTTCTTGAACCAAGCCAAAGAGCTTGAAGAACAACAGTTCCTTCCTTAATTTTTTGTGTATGTCAGTGTCAAATCTGTGATAAAATTTCTTCGTGTCTAGCCGCATTCCAAACAACTTTGATAAGAGGTAATAATAAAGCAATTCATGCTGTGATAATTTCCTCCACCGAATTATGGGCAATTTACCTTGCGTTAAAAGTTCCTCATATCTACCTAGCGAGAATGAATTTGTGTAGAAATTGCCATTGAGGAGACTTACCGAACCACATCCTATGCCAATGTAATCATCGAAATCGACTACGTATTCGTCTATTGTTCTTTCTCCTTTAGAGAAACACCATACTGTTGAAGGGTGGTAATCACCGCGGTAAACATCGTTCAAAATGATGTTATAAAAAGTCTCCTCGCGAGATGTATCCACCCGATTAAATCTCCGCTCCAGAGCATTCTTCTTATGTGGGGAGGGCATAAGTGGGTAAAATGTAACCTGGTTCACTGCTAAGCTTTTAAGGATTTCTATATCAGCCTTGAATGTATCGATGGATTGGATAGGGAAGTTGAATATAAGGTCGAGGTTCAAAGTATCGAATTTACCATTGGCGGTGGAAATCTTTTCCTTTATTTCTTCCCCGGTGCAGAATGCCCTTCCCATGGATTTTAATATTTTGTCATCAAAGCTTTGCACTCCTATGGATAGCCTGTTGACCCCTGCCTCTTTTAGGAGGGTTACATTCTGTTCATTCACCTCACTGGGTGTGGTTTCTACAGAGATTTGCTTTGCGGTAAACTTTTCCCCAATGTAACTTATAAATCCGAGCAGTTCATCCATCATCACAGTAGGTGTTCCACCACCGAAGTAAAGGTTGGAGAATTTGAATCCCCGTTGAATATAAAGGTCGAGCTCCGTTCTTAGATTCTTAAAGTATCTCCTTGCTTCGCCTTCCTGGAATAAGCATCTATTAAAGCAGCAATAAGGACAGAGACTTTTGCAGAAGGGAATGTGGATGTAAAGCGAAATCTGTTCACCACTGCTTGTGCCCCGCCCTACGATTTGCGATTCGTCAATTTCCTCACTGAGCTTTAGGAATTTTCTTCCTTCATGGCGAGTAATGAATCCCAGGAAATTTGAGAGCATATTAGCCAAAAACTGCAACAAGGGTATATGTTATATTGCCTGGAAGTAACCTACAGCGACAATAATGGCGATTATAACGAAAATTATCGCCTCTGCCAGCATGAATTTTGACCTTTGCCCATAGGTGAAAGTGGTGATTGCCCATAGGACTGGCAGAATTATCCCTATGGTTACCAGGCTCGGGTAGCAATAAACATATCCCTGAGGCTGCTAACCAGAAAGCGAGGAAACCAAGCGCCCCGTTTAACATTTATCGTTACCTCCTTTTTTCCTTTTATATTAAGAATGTTCGAACTATATGATATAATATCCCTTTGCTATGGCTATTGACAATTATCACGAACAATGCAATTATCTTCAGCCAAAGTGTGCATAGTATACCGATGTATAGTGGAGTTAACTTGTGTCTGAAGCTGGCAAGAGAATAAGGATAGCCGTTGATGCTATGGGGGGTGATTATGCCCCTGGCGACATAGTTAAAGGTGCGGTTTATGCTGCGCAGGAAGGCGATGTGGAGATTATCCTGGCTGGTCCGCTGAGCGTACTGGAGGGCGAATTAGCTAAATATGGGTCATCCAATAGTTTGCCCATCAGGTGTGTTGAAGCCAGTGAAGTCGTTAAGGAGAGTGAATCGCCAGCTTTAGCAATTCGCCATAAACGCAATTCTTCCATAGTTATAGCTACCAAGCTGGTGAAGTCGGGTGAGGCGGATGCGGTAGTCAGCGCAGGTTCTACGGGAGCTACGGCCGCTAGTGCTATAGTGTATCTGGGCATGATTGAAGGATTGGAACGTCCGGCAATTGCTGCTCCTCTTAAAGGCTTGGGTCCTGAGACGATATTAGTGGACATCGGAGGAAATGTTGATTGTAAACCATATCAATTCTTATCATTTGCCATTGCCGGCTCTATCTATGCTAGAGGGTTGTTTAATATTGCTAATCCCACAGTGGGTCTATTAAGCACGGGTGCGGAACAAGGGAAAGGAAGTGAGGCAGTACGTGAGGCTTATTCGCTTCTTAAAAATAGTGGTTTGAATTTTATTGGTAATATAGAAGGCAGCGATATCTTCAGTGGGCGAGCCAATGTTATCGTCTGCGATGGTTTTGTGGGCAATGTGCTTATTAAGTTTTATGAAAGTCTGGGGATTTATGCGCTGGATTTTATAAAGCGAAAGGTGAAGAAGTACCCTCTGGTAGGCAGCATAGTTAGATTGTTATTTAATAGGATTTTCCCGGTGACCAAGTTGGCTTATGAGGGTGAAGAGGAGGGCGGTGGTATTTTATGGGGCGTTAATGGAGTTGTCAGGATAGCGCATGGAGCTTGTCGAGCTCCACACATAACTCATGCTATAGCAAGCGCCAGGAATACTGTGAAAGCTGATATTGTTGGTTCCTTAAAATCGGAATTGGCAAGATTTAGGGCAGAAAATAAATTATGAGGAGGTAACTTATGTCTATCGAGGAGCAAATAAAGGACATCGTATCTGAGGTTGTCCGAGTTGATAAAAGCATTATCCGCCGAGAGGGCACTTTCAAGGATATAAATGCTGATTCTCTGGATGTAGTGCAAATATTACTTAGGACAGAGGAAATTTTTGATATTGAGATTCCTGATGAGGATGCTGAGCAATTTCAGAACTTTGGTGACTTTGTTGACTATGTAGAACGCCACGTAGCGGAGAAAGAGAAAGCATGACTCAGCCTCTTAAAGGTAAGTTATCCTTGGTAACCGGTAGTGGCAGGGGTATTGGCAGGGCGATTGCCTTGAAGCTTGCTTCTCAGGGCAGCGATGTCATCATAAATTTCTTCCGCCATCGTGACACTGCGGAGAAAACAGCCAAAGAGCTCCAGGATATAGGGGTGAAAGCCAAAATTATCAGGGCAAATGTGGGAGACCCAGCGAAGATAGATGAAATGTTCGATGTAATTAGCACGGATTTCGGCTATCTGGATATTCTAATTAGCAATGCTGCTTCAGGCGTGGGTCGCCCTGTTTTAGATGTTGATGTCAAGGCTTGGGATTGGACGATGGACATCAATGCCAGGGCCTTATTGCTCTGTGCTCAACGAGCAGCCAAGCTTATGGAAGGGAGAGACGGCAAAATAGTGAGTATATCCAGTTTAGGTTCTTTTCTTGTCTGGCCTACTTACGCTGCCGTGGGAGTATCTAAAGCAGCTCTGGAAGCGTTAACTCGCTATCTAGCGATAGAATTAGCTCCCAAAGGCATTAGTGTTAATGCTGTGGCTGCTTCTGCTGTCCTTACCGATGCATTGAAGTTCTATATAAAGGGACAAGAGGCCGCTCACCAGCAGGCAACGCCGGCGGGGAGGATGGTAGCTCCTGAGGATATCGCCAATGTGGTGGCTTTCCTGTGTAGTAAGGACGCCTTTATGATAAGAGGGCAAACTATCATCATTGATGGAGGTGCTTCAGTAATGGCGCCTTTTGTTTCTACCACAGGAAGTGTAAATCAATGAACATGCCAGTTGTAGTTACCGGGATGGGCACCATTAACCCTTTGGGTTTGAATGTGGAGGAATTCTGGCAGGGATTAGCTGCTGGTAAGTCAGGGATTGCCCCTATCACCCACTTTGATGCCACTAATTTCCGTGTGAAGGTAGACGCTGAAGTAAAGGGATTTGACCCGACAAAGTATATGGATTTGAAGGTAGTAGATCGTACACCCAGAGCAGTCCAATTTGCTATTACTGCTGCTAGAGAGGCAATAGCCTCAGCCAAGTTAGATATGACTCGGGAAAACCCTGAGCGGGTGGGTGTTGATATTGCTGCTATGGTTGAAGGTGATTATGTGGTCAAGCAATGTAATTTAATTAATGAGCGTGGTCCGAGGAGAGCTGACCCTCTTTTTGTCGCCAAGTCAAGTCCCAGCGGAGCATCGATGGGGGTGGGGATGTTGCTTGGTGCTAAGGGACCTAACTCAAGTGTGAATAGCCTTTGCGCCAGCGGCACCGATGCTATCGGAACGGCGTTAAACTTCATACGCTTGGGCTATGCTGATGTGATGGTGGCTGGAGGAGCCGATTCCAGCCTTACTCCGTTTGGTATGGCTGGTATTGATATTCTTGGTGCTCTTTCTCGTCAACCAGACCCGCTTAAAGCTTCCCGTCCATTTGATGCTAACCGCGATGGTTTTGTCTATGGTGAAGGGGCGGGGTTGGTTATTCTGGAGAGTTATGAACATGCTAAAAAGAGAGGTGCACCCATACTAGCTGAAGTTGCTGGTGCCGGCTGGTCTTTTGATGCTTTTGACCAAACTGCTCCTGCCCCAGAAGCAGAGGCTTATGCTATGAAGACTGCTTTGCAAAATGCTGGAATAAAGCCCGAAGAGGTTGATTACATCAATGCTCATGGCACCAGTACTAAACTAAACGATGCTTGCGAAACTAAGGCGATTAAGATGGTCTTCGGGGATAATGCTTACAAAATCCCCATAAGCTCAACTAAATCCATGATTGGGCATATAATAGTAGCTGCTGGCGCTATTGAAACTATCGCGGCAATACTGATTATGAATAGCGGGATTATCCATCCCACCATAAATTATGAAACCCCTGACCCAGAATGCGACTTGGATTATGTTCCCAATATGGCTCGTCCAGCGCAGGTTAATGTTTGCTTATCTAATAGCTTTGGTTTGGGTGGGGAGAACTGCTGCCTGGTTCTGAAACACTTTAGTGGCTGAGTAGGGAACCCTTCTAATTCCTGGGGTTTAGATATTAGTATTTCTTGGCTAGAAATATCCTGCTGCTGGTCAGGTCATTCAGGAAACTTTTGGATACCGATACATATTTGTCCGTCTCAGGGCGATCAAGCTGCACCACTCTATCCGCTGTTTTCTGGCAATAATCGCAATGGGCACATCCAGATAGGCAATCCTGTTTCTTAAAGAAATCGATAAACCCTTCTAGAGCCTGGTTATCAATATAGACCTTTGGCGGCGAGGCTATCCTGGCAGTTTGTGTGCTGGCTAAAACGGGGTCAGCATAATCAATTTTGGGATTAGGAACATACAAGATGTCACAGAGGTTTCCCTTGCATTGACCTGATGAATATGCTGCAGTGGCATTTATAATCCACTCTGAGGGCATTGCCCTGCCGGCAATTTTAAAGAAATCAATGCCTGTTTCCTCATAAATGGGTATGTCCTCAGGTCTTATCCAGCGGGACTTAATAAATTGAGAGGCATCGCGGAACCGTTCCAAGGTGCAGCGAGTTACACAATAGTCCATATAGAAGCCATCAAGCGAGTTATAGTTTTGACTAGCATGCCCCAAAGTATTGTTGTGATAGTACTCGTAGGGACATTGATAGAGACAAAGGCTATTTGTCAACACCCCGAGTTCGCATTTCACTGCACTTCTGATAGCCCGAAGTAATTTGAAATCTCGGTTTACATTGGGGTGCAGGATAATGGAATCCGCTCCCAGGGACTCAAATAACTTAGCTCGGGCCACACTGTCCACATGAGCTATGGTTGACACTTCCATTCCGAGGTGGGGAAACTGACACTTTGTAAGCTCCATTAAGTAGGGAATAGCTACAGTAACGCAGTCTACCCCGGCATTGCTGAGCCACTCTAAATGTCGGAGTAATTCGCGATGGGTATCTTCATGCCATTCCATGTTATTCATGCACGGGGCATTTAGGAGGTAATTAAAGGTTAAGTCTGCAGAATGCGCTAGCTTGATATATTCCTCTGCTTGTTCTGTTGTCATCTGGGGAATATGGGGCCCTGACCCTCCGCTACCCAACAACGATGTGGGCAAAACACCGTATATCTGGATATCTGCCCTGAGCTGGCTTAGAGGCGCTATCAGCTCCGTATCCCAATTCGTTGGTACTAATAAATGCATATTTACTTTACTTAACTTTACTTACACGGCGATATTAGCATAAGCTCCAGAAAAAGAACACTTTATAGCATAATACCTAGCTCTGCGATATACTAATATGGGGGAAGAAACTTGTCAATAGGGCAAGCGCCAATATTTAGCTGCTGTACAGTGAGAAGATAATATGAATCTAAAACAGATGCTGGAGAAAAGCGCTAGTGAGGTACCCCAAAAAGAAGCTATTATCCTTGGTTCTCAGAGGGTTACTTATGGGGAGTTGGAGGAAGCTTCTAACAAGCTAGCTAATGCTCTTCTAGGGTTGGGATTGGAAAAAGGTGACCATGTGGCTATTTTAATGTTCCATAGTCCTGAATGGGTTGTTAATTATTTCGGAGTTGTTAAGGCTGGTGGCGTAGCTGTGCTTCTGGGTTCTATGCTCAAAGCACCTGAGCTTGCCCCTTTATTGCGTGACTCTGATGCCCAGATATTAATTACCGAGAAAACATTTTTCCGAATGCTTTCTCCAGTTTTGTCCGATATTCCTCTGCTAAAACATGTTATTGAAGTTGATGGAGATTCTTATAACAATATGATGGCTAATAGCCCTTCCACATCACCGGTTGTCGATATAAAGGATGATGATGAGGTTTCTATTATATACACCTCCGGGGTGTTGGGGAGGCAAAAGGGAGTGGTGCATACCCATGCTTCCCTTATGGGTCCCCTTGGCATAATTTCTGCTGGTATAGGGCGACGCAGAGAAGATGTGGCTATAGATACGGTTCCTTTCTTCTATCTTTTTGGCTTGGGCGAGGTTCTTTTTGGCTCTATTATGAAGGGCGCTACTGTGGTAATCATCCCTCATTTCACACCCAGGGTTGTTTTAGAAGCTATAGAAAAGGAAAGGGGAAGCATAGTTTTCGGTGTTCCAGCAGTGCATAATGCTTTGGCTATGTTGAGGGATGAGGTCATCAAGAATTATGACCTCAGTTCATTGAGGGTAGCCTCCAGCGCCGGGGCGAAGTCCTCCCCTCGCCTTATGAAGATGCTGGAGGATAAATTCAAGTTAACATTCTGCGAAACATATGGTCTCTCGGAACTTTTCGTTGTCTCTATGAGCACTCTCTCTAACCATAAGCTGGGGACAGTAGGTAAACCGATTTGTGACATCAAGATGATAGGTGATAACGGCAGGGAAGTTCCTCGAGGCGAGGCCGGAGAAGCTATTCTCAGGGTGCCATGGGCAATGAAGGAATATTACAAAGCGCCTGACCTTACTGCTCAGGTTCTTAAGGATGGCTGGTTTTATACCGGGGATTTGGTCAGGATGGTTGAGGATGGTTATCTTGAGTATGTGGAAAAGAAATCTTTCATAATAGTGACTCCGTCGGGGCTTAAAATCTCTCCTTGGGAGGTCGAGGATGTACTTTTAAGACATCCGGGTATAGCTGAGGCAGCCTATGTAGGGGTCAATGATGGGCGGGGAGGACAAGTTCCCACTGCTTTTATAGTGACTAAAGAGGGACAAAAGGCTACTGTCGAGGAAATAGTCAGCTTTTGTCGCCAGAACCTGGCTGACTTTAAGCTGCCCAAGAAATTTGAGTTCGTGGATAGTATACCCAAGACTGGCTCGGGAAAGATTGATAGACGGCGACTCAAAGAGGGAATCCGGTAGTATATTGACAACGATAAAACCCATTTGGTAAGGTTACTTAGCTTTACGCCGTTATCCCCTTAATTATGAAGGAAATATAGTTTGAAAATACTCCTTGTTTATCCGCAATATCCAGATGCCTTCTGGAGTTTTAAGTATGCTTTAAGAATCATTTCAAAGAAGGCGGTTTTTCCTCCCCTGGGATTACTCACTGTAGCTGCTATGCTTCCCAAAGAGTGGCAAAAAAAGCTTCTGGATATGAACACAACAACCTTGACCGACAGGGATATTAAATGGGCGGATTATGTATTTATCAGTGCTATGATTGTCCAACAAAAGTCGGTCAAAGAAGTTATTGCCAGATGTCGGGAATTTAATACTAAAATAGTTGTCGGTGGTCCTCTTTTTACCACCGGATATGAACAGTTTGACCTTGGTGATGTAGACCATTTTGTGCTTGGTGAGGCCGAAGCTACACTCCCACTCTTCTTAGAAGACTTACAGAAAGGATGTGCTCGGCATATTTATGAATCTAATGAGCACCCTGAGATAACAAAAACGCCTGTCCCACTTTGGGAGCTTGTTGATATGAAAAAATATGCTTCCATGAACGTCCAGTATTCTCGAGGCTGTCCTTTCGATTGTGAATTTTGCGATATCGTCATCTTAAACGGGCACAGACCACGGACAAAGGATAAAGACCAGCTGGTGGCTGAATTTGAGGCGTTATATTGTCAAGGATGGCAGGGCGGCGTATTTATTGTTGATGATAATTTTATCGGGAATAAAAGGAAGTTAAAGGCAGAGACGCTACCAGCGATAATTGAATGGTCCCGGAAGAGAAAATACCCCTTCAGGTTCTTTACCGAGGCATCTATAAATCTTGCTGATGATGAAGAACTAATGCAATTGATGACCAAAGCGGGGTTTGACACAGCATTTGTTGGTATTGAAACCCCAAATGAAAAGAGCTTGGTTGAATGTAACAAGTTTCAAAATACAAATCGTGATTTGGTAGCCTCGGTTAAGAAGATTCAAAACCATGGGCTTCAGGTGCAGGGGGGGTTCATTGTTGGCTTTGATAGCGACCCGATTTCAATTTTTAAGAGTCAAATCAATTTCATTCAGAAGAGTGGAATTGTTACTGCAATGGTCGGTTTGCTAAATGCCCCTCCGGGCACGCGGCTATACCACCGACTGAAAAAGGAAAACCGTTTATTGCCCCATATTTCTGGCGACAATACCGATGGTTCAATCAACTTCATTCCTAATATGAACCGTGAAACGCTCATCAATGGCTATAAGAATGTGGTAAAGACAATTTATTCAGCCAGACCATATTATGAGAGAGTTAAGACGTTTCTGGAAGAATATAAACCTCATAAACCTCCAAAAATGAGGAAGGGCAGACTCCACTTTTACGAGATTAAAGCATTTGTTAGTTCCATGTGGGTCTTGGGCATCAAAGAAAAAGGAAGGCGACATTACTGGAGGCTTTTTAGTTCAACTTTGCTCAAAAAACCCCGACTCTTTCCTTTATTCATAACGCTTAGCGTCTATGGATTCCACTTCCGCAAGGTTGCTGAGAAAATACAGTAGCATTCCAATTTTGGCTTTATATTACTGGATTAACTTCGTGTTATATCGTTCTATACTTAATCTCTTCGGGAACAAACACTTTCTCGAGTGAAGTGGGTAGACGTAGCGACCTAATCAGGCACACCGTAAAATGCTAGCTCGAGAAGATTCCTGCCGTTAAAAAATCCTATTGTAGCTGATGCCTCGTAAAGATAAATCCTATCACAGCTAAAGCGAGATTCGACCATCTTTTTTAATTCTTCAGCTTGTTCGGGATTTGTGGTATGACCGATAAAAACATGTAACTTACTAGCTCCAACTCTTTGTTTGGTTATCTTGAGCATCCTATCCATTATCTGCCTTCTGGTCTTAGCCCTGACAACGGGCTTTGTTATCCCTCCTGAGTGGTCATCGATTTCAATGACAGCGCGGAAGGAGGCTTTCTCTTCAGCTTCAGCCCAGGACTTAGCCTCAAATACTCTTCCCCCTTTGTCCAGATAGAGAAGTGTGTCGCGTGTTGAAAGGTAGTGAATTTTCGGTATCAGGTGATTAACAAATTCAGCGATTTCGCCTATACGTTTACCCTGTGCCGCCATCTCTGCTGCTTCTAGGGTAACAAGTGCCAACCCCCCTCCAACAGTATGTGAGTCGATAACCTCAATGGTTGTTTCTGGTAACTTCTCATTAGCCATTTCTTTAGCCTGCAAGGCCACGTTATATGCCGCAGTAAAAGCTGAGGTCATAGAAATATGCAAGATGGCTTCGGCACTTTTGCCTAGTTCTTGCCAGGTTTGGAAACACTCCACCACAGAAAATGGTGATGTTGTGGGCAAGTTCTCCTTTTTATCCAGGCGAGCATAAAAATCTTCCATATCCACTTCAGGATCCAGATAATCTTTGCCGTCTATAATGATGTGGAAGGGAATCAGGGTAATGCCGTGTTCGCTTGCTGTATCTGCGAATATACAAGCCGAATTGGTGGTGATGGCTACCTTATTCATAATCGGCCTCCTTATTATTTAACAAACCACATGGTCAGTCGCTGCCGTAAAATCCAAAGTCAATAAGCCCTTGCCCGGTATGGACCACTGCCAGTGCCCGGCCTTCAAAAACATGAAGTTCCTCACAGTGAAACTGGGATAACAGCATCTTTCTTAGCTCTTCGGCTTGCTGAGGAGCCTTGTTGTGAGTTATAGCGACATGTATCCTCTTATTCCCCACCCTTTCCTTAGCTAGGCTGACCATTTTCTCCATTATCTCGGTTTTCGTTTTGGCTCTTGCCACCGGTTTTATTATTCCTTCTGCAATCTCCAGGAGAGCTCTGAAGCTGCTTACCTGTTGTGCTTCAGCCCAGGACTTAGCCTGGCATATGCGTCCTCCTTCATCTAAATAGAAAAGGGTATCTGGCGCGGTAAGGTGGTTTATTTGTTGCATTAGGTAGTTGACTTGCTGCATAACCTCCTCTATGTTTTTGCCTTGTTTTGTTGCCCTGGCTGCCGCCAAGACGATAAGCGCAAGTCCTGATCCAGCAGTGTGTGAGTCAATCACCTCAATGGTAGTTTTAGGCAGTTCTTTTTGAGCTATTTCCTTAGCTTGTAGAGCTGAGTTATACCCCCCACTAAGACCTGTTGTGACGGAGATATAAAGGATAGCCTCGGCGTTTTGGCTCAGCTCCTGATAGGCTTGCAGGAACTCCTCTGGAGAAGCGAATGAAGTCGTAGGTAAGTCTTCCTTTTTGTCTAATCGGGCATAAAGGTCTTCCATATCTACTTCTGTGTCCAGGTAGTCTTTGCCATCCATGATGACGTGGAATGGTATTAACTTGATATCAAATTTTCGTGCTATTTCTAGTGCCATGTTGCTTGCGGTGTCGGTCGTAACAGCTACTTTTCTCATGGTAGGCTCCTTTCTTGGCACATCGCTGCCCGATATATCGCACTCCGATGTATTATAGGGTGTAAGCTATTTTTGTCAAGACCTAAGTTAGGAGATTGATTAGCAACCTATCCCCCTGCCCCCTTCCCCTAGCAAGGGAAGGGGGAGTGTAGGTAAGAGAGGGGTGAAACCCCTCTCTATAAATCTCTTCCCCTATCTTTCGAAGGAGAGGGGGATAAAGGGGGTGAGGTTAGTGAACACTCTGTCATCTTGCTCTTTGCTTTTTGAGTTTTGTTTTTCCCGGGGTTGCCACACCTCCGGCTGGCAATGACAAAAAGGGGCTCGCAGTGACCTCTTTTTGTTACCCTGAACGAAGTGAAGGGTTTCGAAATTGCTTTGCAGGGCCTGCCCTGAGTGAGATTCTTCGGTCGCTTCCTCAGAATGACAAAAGGAAATGGAGGGTTGGAATGACAGAGAGCGAAGGGTTTGCAAACAGGATGGGCTTTCTACCACTGAACAAACATCGGCATGTCTGTTCACCTATGCGTATGACTATTGCATGGGTAAAACATCTTTCAAGGTGGATTATATCATGCCGACAGTGTAAAGTTAAGTAGGAGTAGGTACTGGATTCAGTTGGCATATAGCATTTAGCAAGTTGGGAGCATCGAGGACGAAATAGGGGGTTCGAATCCGTGCCCTGGTGTGGTAGAATGGAAAGGATAAATAAATAAGGGACTTGGTCGAAGTCCCTCATATTTGAGAGCTGAGCCTTGCTGTGTGCTGGCTGGCTCTATATTTAGGAGTATATCACAGGTCGGATAGGGAAAGCAAGGAGGCTAACAATGCCACTATGGTCTCTGCAAGGTGAGCCCCCGGCCCAGCCACTTCGACACTTGCTACCTTTACTCACATCGTGCCAGACTGTTCCCTACACCTTGGCAACCTTTAATGCCCAAGACAGGAAACAAAGAACACCTAATTCAATGCCTATCCTTAAGAAAAAGATTAATGGAGAACGAGCTTAGTCGTGTTAAAATACACAATTAGGAGCACAAGACAGTGTTCGGAGCAACTAGTCTAGAAAGCTTCCAGTACAGCGGGGGACCAAATAACGCTGCTTAATAGTGCCGGCAGGGTCAATTCTGGCGCATTATTGTGCCAAGAGCTTCCCCCATGTTTGGATTTTGTTCGACACTTCTTTCCACTCATCTTTCACCTTCTGAACCGATTCAAGCGCACCAGGTGTGAGTTTCGCGGCGATTTGCGGGTCATATTTTATGTGGGAGAGAGCCTCTTTGGCTCCCTTTATGTGCTCAATGGCGTGGTGTACGAGATAGGGCGTTAACTGCACCCATAAGTAGATGCATTTTCCTCCTATTTCCTCAAACGAACAAATAAGCTTGTAGAGCTCAATATCCAGCAAGGTAGGGAACATCTTCTCGAAATCAGGATATTTGTATCGACTCGGTAACCTCAGCCAGGGCTTACCGTCGTCGCCTTCACCTACTATCAGCTTGTGCTCCCGCATCATGTGCTGATGTTTCCGCACGCACTCTAGCCATTCCTTATATCTTTCTGGCCTCTCGGAGTCGGGGAACTGACAAGGCCCGTGGCACTCTTCCCAGGTGAGAACACCTTTCGCTAAAGCTTCTGCGCCAAGAAAAGGAAAATCAGGGATATAACATTCCTGGCTTAATTCATAGAGATATCTTGGCACGCCCTGTATGTGCAATACCACTAGCTCTTGGATTTCGCTAATCGCTTTGCTTTTATCGATCACTTTGCGCAGGGCCTGTGCTTGTTCAGTAGTTACCAAACCTTCTTTTCGCTCCATCGCAGCAAGCTTTTTCACCGTCATCCCCCTTTTGATGCGGTCAACCTCATCGCGAGGGATTAACCACTTACTGCCTTTCTTAAGCTGTGTAGCGTTAATATGTCCGCTCCTCAGGTACTCATAGATTCTATCAGTTGATATACCGAGCGATTTGGCTACCTCTTTGACGCTATAGAATTCCTTCTCACCCATAATCATCTAAAGATGCCTTAAGATGCCCAATTTTGTGTAACGCCAGCCGTAAATCCTATTATAAATTATAAAGCGTTATTAACACTTAGTAAACATTGGGCAATTTGAAAATGGGTGAGATTTTTAAGCGACCATATAAAGTTCGGAGAGCTGCTCAAAGAGGCAAAGAAATAACCATCGCCCCTGAGGCCAAGATGGAACCAGGAGACCAGGTGATCCAGTGGTTTGACGGCTTCGTCTTAATAGTACCCAGCGGTACCAAGGTCAATGAAAAGTTCCTGTGGCGTGCAATAGAGCTCCCAGCGGTCTTATCTATTCATCCAAAGAAATAATCAAGAAAATGGGAAAACTGGTGAAGCGAAAACAACCGCCACAACCTGTGGTTAAGGTCGAGTGGCAGCCAAAAGGCCGAGCTACACCCTTGTGGCTTAAGCTATGGGCTCGGCTTCTACGCGAGAAAAGGGAAAACTTCCCTACTGGTAACAATTGCAAAACTCCGGGAGGCAACTAGGGTGAAAAGGAGGAGTTATGAGTTCGAGTAGGCGGGAATAGCATTGTATTCCTGCCTCTTTTCCGCATTGATGGTAATGACACCAATACCTCAGCTCAGCGAAGCCGGGGCAAAAAAGAACAATGAACGCAGACAAAATAAGAAGGAAAGCAGGGCGTCCCAGAGCCATACCCGAGGCCGTGATACCACGCTTGCTTCATCTCTACGCTGAAGGTTTAGGGTATCGCACAGTGGCTCGCGAATTGAGCAAACAAGGTGTTTACGCGGACTGGAGCACTGTGCGGCGGATCATCAAGTCTCGCGGGTCTGTGGACAGCGGGGAAAATGCCCTGTAAGCCATTTTTAACACTATTTTGCCACTAGGTATCTCAAGTGATGTGAATGAAACTATGGATAAGGGTAATAAATGCAGCAAATCAACGAAAAACGCGATTTCGTATGTGGAGATGGTGATTAATGAAGACCTATCTTGAGCCAGAGGAAGTCAGG
>DAOUMA010000003.1:0-186328 GCA_034414555.1 Dehalococcoidia bacterium
CCCTTCCCTTAGTAAGGGAAGGGGTCAGGGATAGGTTGCTAAACGACCTGCAAACAAGGGGAATGTAGTATAATAAAAGTGAGTGCTGCTATGGTGAAAGAGGCTGCAGGGAAGAGCTTTGAGGTTATTGACCACGCTGCCGATGTGGGCGTTATCGCATATGGGGCGGAAATCAAACAGGTCTTTGTCAACGCTGCTCTGGCTCTATTTAGCTTGATAACGGAACTGGAGGATGTTGGCGAGGAATTAAAATATGATGTCGAGGTAGCCAGTGAGGATAGGGAGAGCTTACTAGTGGAGTGGCTTAATGAGCTTGTTTATCTTTTCGATGCTGAGCATGTTTTGCTCCAAAGATTTGATATTCAGGTGTTATCCAATACCCGACTAAAGGCTGCTTGCTATGGGGAGAAATTTGACCCTTCAAGACACAGGATAAAGACGGGGGTAAAGGCAGCTACATATCATATGCTGCGGATTGATAAGGATAACAAGGGATATAAAGCACAGGTAATTTTTGATATTTAGGAATTGAAAATGGCGCCGTGGCAGGGACAACTTAGTAAGATAGACGATTATCACTGGGAAATTCCTCAGAGCTATAAAGCAGGCATGAGAGTTCCTGGCTTAATCTACGCCAGTGAGGAAATGCTGAACTCCATAAAGGCGGAACAGACGCCGGAGCAAGTTGCCAACGTCGCTTTCCTCCCTGGCATAATCAAGTTCTCCATGGCTATGCCCGATATCCACTGGGGATATGGATTCCCTATCGGCGGCGTGGCTGCGATGGACATTAAAGAGGGCGTGATTTCTCCCGGCGGTGTAGGCTACGATATTAATTGCGGAGTGAGATTACTGCGCACCAACCTCACCGAAGCAGAGGTAAGACCAAAAATTAACCAGCTTATCAATGAACTGTTCCGGAACATCCCCTCTGGACTGGGCTCTGAGGGGAAGATAAGAGCAAGTCACAAAGAAATGCGAGAATTGATGATTGAAGGAGCTAAATGGGCAGTAAGACACGGCTTTGGCTCTCAAGATGACCTGGAAGTTACCGAGGAGGGTGGCTGCCTGGAGGGCGCCAACCCCGACAAGATAAGTGACAAGGCAATGAAGCGGGGCATGCCACAGGCAGGCACATTGGGCTCAGGAAACCATTTCCTCGAAGTCCAGGTGGTAAAGGAAATCTTCGAGCCCGAGATAGCTGAAGCTATGGGCATTAAGGAAACAGGGCAGATACTGGTTTTAATTCATACCGGTTCTCGTGGATTTGGTCACCAGGTCTGCACCGACCAACTGCGTATAATGGAGGAGGCAGTGTCCCGATACGGGATAAAACTTCCCGACAGACAGCTTGCCTGCGCACCCATAGAATCACCGGAGGGCAAAGACTACTTTGCCGCCATGGCCTGCGCTGCCAATTATGCCTGGAATAACCGGCAATGCATTGCCCATTGGGCCCGGGAAAGCTTTTCCAAAGTCTTCGGCAAAAGTCCTGAAGAGCTCGGCATGAGACAGGTTTATGATGTGGCTCACAATATCGCCAAGATGGAGGAACACACCGTTGATGGCAAGAAAGTCAAGGTATGCGTGCACCGCAAAGGAGCCACCAGAGCCTTCCCAGCAGGACACAAGGATATTCCCCAGCAGTACAGGGAGATAGGACAACCGGTGCTCATCCCCGGCGATATGGGTCGGTGCTCCTTCGTTGCTGTCGGTACTCAAAGAGCCATGGAGGAAAGCTTCGGCTCCACCTGTCATGGGGCTGGCAGGATGTTAAGCCGCAGCGCTGCCCGAAGGAGTCTCAAGGGCAAGGATATAGTCCGTGAGCTGGCGGAAAGAGGCATCCTGGTAAAAGCAGGAGATATCCCCTCCCTGGCAGAAGAGGCATCACAGGCATACAAAGACGTTACTGAGGTAATTGAGGCAGTTCACCACGCAGGAATTTCCAGGAAGGTAGTTATGGCTGTGCCTATAGGTATCATCAAAGGATAACGGGGTGTCACCGCGAGCAAAGCGAAGCAATTTAACTCCAATAAAGCTTCCACCTCCAAAGTTAAAAGGAAAGACTTCGCTGGAAGAAGCCATAGTCAAACGCCGCTCGAGCCGCAAATACAAGACACAACATTTAACGCTTGGCCAGCTTTCTCAGATACTCTGGGCAGCCCAAGGCATCACCGGGGCAGGAAGCGTCAGAGCAGCACCCAGCGCTGGAGCTACCTATCCCCTGGAAATTTTCGCAGTTTTGGGCAACAAGACGGTAGACGACCTGATGGCAGGCATTTACCATTATGAAGTAGACTTACATTCTTTAATTTGCCATGTTCCAGGCGACTTAAGACCGGAATTAGCCAGAGCCGCCTTAGACCAGGCATTCATCGCTGAAGCACCAGTAAACATCGTCATCTGCGCAATTTATTCCCGCACCTCATACACCTATGGCAGACGTAGCGAAAGATATGTTCACATGGAGGTGGGACATGTGGGGGAAAACATCCACCTCCAAGCTGTGGCTCTAGGTTTAGCTACAGTAGAGGTTGGTGCTTTCGATGATGAAGAAGTACGGAAAGTTTTAAAATTGGAGGAGCAAATCAAGCCGTTATATATAATGCCTGTGGGCAAGCCGCTGCAAAAACAAAAATTAAAATATTAAGAAATAATCTGACAATCACTCAAGTCAGCTCTTCGCCTTGCCACCCTGCTTTATCAGCCAGTACTCTATACTGTCCGCCAGGGCTAGCCAGCTGGCTTCAATGATGTTAGTGGAACTACCCACCGTCCTCCAGTGCTCCTTACCGTCTGTAGAATCAATGAGCACACGCACCTGCGACGCTGTGCCCGCAGTTTCCTCCAATATGCGCACTTTGTAGTCGCTAAGCTCAACAACAGTCAAGTCGGGGTAAAACTGAACTAACGCCTTACGCAATGCTTGGTCGAGGGCATTTACCGGACCATTGCCTTCAGCAGCGGTGTGCACTATTCGGTCGTCCACCTTCACTTTTATGGTGGCTTCCGAGAGTGGTTCCTCCTGACTACCGATGGTGGGAAAGCGACGCCTCTTTTCCACCACCACCATAAAATCGACCAGCTCGAATGGCGGACGATAGCCGGGTTGAACGCGATGAAGCAGTAAGTCAAAAGATGCCTCGGCACTATCATATTGAAAGCCCTGGCTTTCCAGGAGCTTGATTTGCCGTAATACATCCTGTATCTCGTTATCCCCGGGAAGAGGCAGCCCCTTTTGCTTAGCTTTATAAATGATGCTCGCCTTCCCCGATAGCTCAGAAACAATGACGTTAGGCTGATTACCTACTAAACCTGGATTTATGTGTTGATAGCTATCCTGCCATCTGGTCAAGCCGGAAACATGGAGTCCACCCTTATGGGTAAAGGCACTGGCACCTACATAGGGAAGAGAGCCAGAATGAGGTAGGTTGGCTAGCTCAGAAACGTAGCGGGAAATGCTAGAGAGCTTACTTAATTGCTCATCTGAAATACAATCGACTCTCATCTTGAGCTTCAAATTGGGGATAATGGAGCAAAGGTTGGCATTACCACAACGCTCACCGTAGCCATTCATGGTCCCTTGAATTTGAACTGCCCCGGCCTCAACGGCAGCCAGCGAATTAGCCACAGCAAGCTCAGCATCGTTATGGGCATGGATACCTAGCGGGACGGAAATCGTCTTTCGAGCATCTTTAACCGCGCTTACTATTTGTTGAGGCAAAGTGCCGCCATTGGTATCGCAGAGTATTACACATTCGGCACCAGCTTTAGCAGCGCGGTCAATAACCTTGAGGGCGTATTCCGGATTTGTCTTATAGCCATCGAAAAAGTGCTCAGCGTCGAAGAAAACCCTCAATCCTTTCGACTTGAGATAATTTATGGAATCTGAAATCATATCCAGATTTTCTTCCAGAGTAGTTTCCAAGACCTGCGCCACCTGCTTATCCCAGGCTTTCCCCACAATGGTGACTACTGAGGTTCCGGCCTCAAGCAATGCCCTGAGATTAGCATCCTCATCCGTATTACAATTCGGGCGTCTGGTGCTGCTAAAGGCAACTAAAACCGCATGGCTTAAGTTCAAATCCTTCGCCCTGGAAAAGAATTGGGTATCCTTGGGGTTGGAGCCAGGCCACCCACCCTCAATGAAGTCAATGCCCAGCTCGTCTAACTTCTGGGTAATTTTGAGCTTGTCCTCGGCTGAAAAGGAAATCCCTTCCTGTTGGGCACCATCTCTTAAGGTTGTGTCGTAAAGCTGCACCACTAACATTGTATCCTTTCAGTAATTAAATCGCCCATCTCACTTGTCCCTGTTCTGAGCTTGCCTTCCTCCATTATATCGTAAGTGCGATAGCCTTCTTCAAGCACAGCCAGGACGGCATTTTCCACCGCTTGGGCTTCGCTTTCTAATCCAAGAGAGTAGCGCAGCATCATTGCCCCGCTTAAAATGGTGGCGATGGGATTAGCCATGTTTTGCCCTGCCCGTCGTGGAGCGCTGCCATGTATTGGCTCATACATGCCAAAGGCTTTCCCCTTAGGAATTCCCGCCAGACTAGCTGAGGGCAGCATGCCCATTGAGCCAGCAAGCATTGAAGCCTCGTCGGTGAGTATATCACCAAACATATTTTCCATAACAAGAACATCTAAGTCGGCAGGACGCTGAATCAGCCGCATGGCACAGGCATCAACAAGCATATGCTGCAGTTCTACATCAGGATATTCAGCAGATAGTTCTATGGCTATCTGTCGCCATAGTCGAGACGATTCCAGAATATTAGCCTTGTCCACCGAAATTAGCTTCCTAGAGCGGCTGCGTGCCAGCTCAAAACCAACCCGCAATATCCGTTCAATCTCCCCCTCAGAGTAAAATAAGGTATCAACAGCCTGTCTTCCTTCCGTAGTTTGCCAGCGTTTTTTAGGCTGTCCGAAGTAAAGTCCGCCGGTAAGTTCCCTCACTATCACCAAATCAACATCTTCAATCACTTCGGGCTTCAACGTTGTGGAATTCACCAGCATGGGAAAAACCTTCACCGGACGGAGATTGGCAAACAATCCCAGCTCTTTCCTCAGTGCCAGAAGCCCATCCTCAGGGTGAACTTTAGCCTGAGGGTCATCCCATTTCGGTCCACCAACAGCACCAAGTAATACTGCATCGCATTGCTTACACATCTCCAGTGTTTCTTCACTCAGAGCCGTGCCTTGTTTATCCATAGCGCTGCCGCCAACTAAACCGGCATGAAAGTGAAACTTATGCCTGAACTTTTCACCGACGACCTGCAACACCTTAACTGCCTGAGTGATAACTTCAGGACCAATACCGTCTCCCGGTAAAACCGCGATATCAAATTCCATATTTACTTCCTTACTTCCCTTATCTCATATACCACTCCCTTAAAGGGAGTGGACAGGTGAGGGTAAATTATACACGCTTTTCCTTCAGCTTGCTTCTGGTGTACTCTATCAGCCCCCCGGCATTAATTATGCCCATCATAAATTCAGGATAGGGCTTGGCGATAAATGTCTTGCCCCGGGAGATATTCCCAATTTCTCCCCGGGACAAATTAACCGCCAGTATATCACCAGCTTCAGTTTCATTCACCGCCTCAGGACATTCCAGAAGAGGCAAGCCAATATTTATGGCATTGCGGAAGAAAATGCGGGCGAAGCTCCGGGCAACGATACAGGATACGCCACAAGCCTTTATCGCCAGAGGAGCATGTTCCCGCGATGAACCACAGCCAAAGTTTGTAGTAGCAACTATCATATCGCCCTTCTCAACTTTAGTGGCAAATTCAGAGTCAATACCCTCCATGCAATGCTTTGCTAGCTCCTTCGGCTCAGAAACATTGAGATACCGCGCTGGAATGATGACATCGGTATTCACATCCGCACCAAATTTGTGGACTTTACCTTTCAGCTTCATGTTACCCATGGGTGACTCGACTACTTTACTATGTTGAGGATTCCCTCGAATTTCGGCCCCTCCGCCACCCTCAGCAATTCAAATAGAACGGTCTCCGTGCTTGTCAAGGATACTCCTACCCCTCTTATTCTCTCAAGGCCAATCAATTTATTCTCCTTTGTCCTTGAGGAAACGGCATCAACAACAACCTGAACCTCATATCCCAAATTTACCAAATCCACAGCCGTCTGATAAATGCAGACGTGTGCCTCGATGCCGGCAAGCAAAACCTGATTTCGGTTTAATGCCCTGAGAGCTTCCATAAAGCGCTCGTTGCCACAGCAACTGAAACTAAGCTTGCTTACGGGCTTGATGTTGGATAGAAGGTTGGCGACCTCTGGTATTGTCGGACCTAAACCTTCAGGGTTCTGCTCCGTCCAGAGAATCGGTACTTCCAGTATCTTTGACCCTTTGATGAGCTTCTGGAGGTTTTCAAAAAGCATCTCTTTATTGTACATGGCATGAGCTAGTTCCCCTTGAACATCAATGACACTCAGGACGGTGTTATCTGGCTTAAGCATGCCATGTCTCTCTTTTTTCATAAGAGCTTAATCATACCACCAGATACACTGTCCTATTTAACGTGTTGCGTGTTTGAAGTCCTGGAAAGTATTTGGGTGAGCGGAGCGAAACGCAAATACGCTGCTAGCCAAAGTTGCTGGCTTCATTGCTTAGCTTTTGGGGCAACCAGCATATCATGACCTCGACAGTCTGTTATTGTGAAAAGGCCAGTACCTTCCACAATTTCTCTTGCTCTTGACATCTCCATGTGCCCGGGGTCCATGAAAAGAACGCCGTCCTGTTTGAGTATTCGCCGAATCTCCTGAAACAGTGCATTACAATCTCCTATCGAGTGAAGAGTGTCAACGAATAAAACCAGGTCGATACTTGAACTTTGAATTCCAGTATTATAAGAATCAATCAGGATCGCCTCTATGTTTGTTAAAGACTCACGAGCTGCTTTCTTCCTTACGGTGCTAATGGCCAGTGGTTGGATATCTACGGCGAAGACTTTGCCTTTCGGTCCAACTAACCTGGCTATGGGCAGCGTATATCGACCTGGCCCACACCCATAATCGACCACTGCCATTCCCTCTTTTAATGGAAACTTCTCCAAACGCCGTTGTGGCTTCCAGATGAGGTCTACAAACTTACAGTACCATATATAGAACCTGTAAGAAGTATCGGACTCCACCCTAGATTTCTTCTCATTCGCCATCTCTTGCCTCCTATCTTTTTTCATAAGAGCTTAATTGTACCACCAGCTATATTATCCCGTTCGCCAGTTTATGTGTTCGAGAGTACTGAAGTCACTTAGGTGGAAAGGTTAAAGCCGCACAAATCATTTTACGAATCTTCCGTCATCCCTTGATGTTGAGAGTTTATGCACGTTTTTCTCAAGCCATCCTATTTTCTCTACTTCTCTTGTATCGAATTCAGGTACATAAGGTTTAATATCCAAAAGAGGTGTCCCGTCGACAATATCTACATCCTGAATATGGAGTATATTCTGTTCAATCTTGATAAGACGCACTATCGAGATGCCGATTGGGTTTGGCCTACTTGAACCTCGCATTGCAAAGACTCCATGCTCTTCGTTATCCATATACGGCTTCACTTTTAGAGACACCCTTTTGGATAAATGAAAGTGGTATATCAAAATAATGTGAGAAAAACCTTCAACGTCTTTTAATCCTTCAGCATATTCTGGGAATACTTCGACTGTTCCGCCGATACCCTCGGCACCCGCTGGCTGTATAGGCGTCCCTCTAGGTTCTTTGAATGAGGAATGAATGACCCCGATTGGCTTATATCTGATTTCGTTCATGATTCTATCTCCAATGTCTTGCGGGTAAAAATAGAAGTTGCCGCAGGCAGTTTGGGCGAAGCGTAGCGAAGCCAAACACGTTGTTATCCAACGTTACGGTTTCTGTGGTGTCTGAAATTGGATAGAAATTACCTCACTGCCCGCTTCAAATAGCTCTGATTTTATCTCGTGCACCAGCTTCCAGGATTTAGCCTCTTCCGGATTTAAAGTCGTTCTTTCATGCATGGCGTTTATTATATCTGCTTCGGTCTTATTCGTATTTGCGGCAATCACCTTGGCAATGTTTTCGATATCAATCGCCAGTCCTTTCACCCTTTCTTCCAACTGCTTCTCTTCCAAACTTTGCTCCCCCCTGAACTGGGCACTAACACCATGAAGCAAGAATCTCGCTTGAGGCACTGACAGCCTTTTTGAACCGGAACAATATAACACGATGCCTATTGAATCGACGCTGCCAAAATTGTGTGTGGTTATCTCCACAGGCAATCCTTTCAAATAATTGTATGCGCTCAAGCCATGGAAAACCGAGCCACCAGGTGAAGAGATAACAAGGATGAATTCCTTTATCCCTTGCTTCATCTTCTGATCGACAGCGTCCATTAAAGCGTTAACAGTGACATCAATGACAGGGGCGAAAAACTTAATTACCACTGGTTTTGCAGCCATATTTACCTCCTCCTTAAATTAAGAGTAATCTTGCCTAACTCGTTGTTTACGAACCAATTGTTCGTTTATTTCGGGGTAATTCCAGCATCGAACAGAGAGTTCGTTTATCCTTGCCTTTTAGCTTTAAACTCCTCCTTGTCTTCCTTGACTATGAGGTCAAATAAGGTGGGGGCACCCTGGACGTAACTAAACCTTCTGATTCTTCCTTCTGCTAGTCTCACATACTCCTCATTTATATCATAGCCCACATAGTGTTGGGCCCTCGCCATATTGCCTCCCTACTTTGTATGGCCTACTCCGAAACCGAAGTCAAGGCCCGTACCGACCACCTTGCCACAGTATGGACACCGCACAGGCTGTTCCGCATCGGTAACGAGGCTATGCCTTGCATCGCACTCGTTGTAGCCTTCCCCATTCCATGACCATTCCTCCGTCATCAGAGCTGTAAACCAAATGTGGTCCAATATCTTATTGCAATTTTTGCAGCGCTTCCTTCTTGCTTTCTTTTCAGCAACCATCTTTCATAATCCACTTTTCACTCTTTAGCAGCATTTGCTAGAGTCTCTCCATAAACTCATCGGACGTTACTCTAGCCTGCTTCAAAATGCCTCGCAACGTGCCAATCGCCAGTTCACGATGTAAGGGCACTACACATCCAACAGCTCCTTCCGCCGTTTGCTTCTTAAGCACAACGTGGCTACCTCGCTGGCATACCTGCTCAAAACCTAATTGTCCCAAAGCTCGAATAGCCTCTTGTCCTGACACCCTATGCAACTTAGGCATGCACCGCTACCTCAAAGGTAGTCAGTAGAGGCTTAGTACCTTCAGGCGAAACAAACTCTTCCAGGTAGAGCTCTGTAGCTTCTCTCAAGTTAGCGATAGCTTCTTCAATGGTATACCCCTGGCTGACCGTTCCAACTTCAGGGCATTCTGCAACATAGAGGTCTTTTTCCCTATGGAGAACTGCTGTAAAAGTTCGAGTTGCCATTTCAACACCTCCCTCTCGTAATGGAAATTATAACTCTATTTTTGTTTTTTGTATTCTACCCACCTTCCACTACAGTTCAAGTTGCCTGAGCTAGTAACTAGATATAGCAGGAATTGCTCATCTCATTTTTCCTCTTCCACGAAGCCCGTCAAGGAGGCTGTTAACATGAGCTAGCCTGTACTTCCTCAGGGCTGGCAATCTTTCCCAAGATGGCGCTGGCGGCGGCTACTGCCGGGTTAGCCAGGTAAACTTCGGACTCGGGGCTGCCCATTCTGCCTATGAAGTTCCGATTGGTGGTAGAGAGGCAGCGTTCACCAGCAGCTAAAACACCCATATGCCCACCAAGACAGGGACCACAGGTAGGAGTACTTACTGCAGCACCAGCCTTTATGAAATCCTCTATCAATCCCTCCCTCAGTGCCTCGAGGTAGACTTGCTGCGACCCAGGGAGGATGATACACCTCAGATCGGGATGTATCTTTCTTCCTTGAATCAGTTTGGCCGCCATTCTTAAATCGCTAATCCGCCCATTAGTGCAGCCACCAATGACCACCTGGTCTAACTTTACCTCTCCCACCTTGCTTACAGGCCTGGTATTGGACGGTAGAGAGGGAAAGGCTACCTGGGGCTCAATTGGAGATACATCATATTCGATAATTCGGACATACTGGGCGTCCTCGCTTGACTGAGATTGCTTCGTCGCTTCGCTCCTCGCAATGACAGGGGAAATCTGGCTCGCAATGACAGGGAAAACCCGATTGGCAGCGGCATGGTGGAGGTATTCTTCAGTCTTATCATCCACGGCAAAGATTCCTGCCTTAGCCCCAGCTTCAATAGCCATATTTGCCATGGTGAAGCGTCCATCCATATCCAATTCATCAATCGCCTCACCAGCGAATTCCATAACCGAGTAAAGAGCACCATCGACGCCGATGTCGCCAATGGTATAAAGAATAAGGTCTTTGCCACCAACCCATTTCGGGAGCTTTCCGTGATAAACAAACTTAATAGTGGGCGGTACTTTCAGCCATATTTCACCAGTTGCCATAGCCACAGCAATGTCGGTAGAGCCCATGCCGGTAGCAAAAGCACCTAGAGCACCATAAGTGCAAGTATGGGAGTCAGCGCCAACGATAACCTGTCCGGGCAGAACAAGACCCTGCTCCGGCAGGAGCACATGCTCAATCCCCATCCGCCCCACCTCAAAATAGACCAGACCCTGCTCTTTAGCAAACTCCTTCATCAGCTTGGCTTGCTCGGCTGATGGTATATCTTTACCGGGACAAAAGTGGTCCGGAACCATCACCACTTTTCCAGGGTCAAATACTCTGCTTACTCCGAGCCGCTGGAATTCCCTTATAGCCAACGGGGCAGTAATGTCATTGGCTAAAACCAAATCAACCCTGGCATTTATGAATTCACCGACGCTGACCTCTTCCCTGCCACAGTGAGCCGCCAGGAGCTTCTCAGCGAGCGTCTGACCTGCCATTTACCCGTGGACCTTGGGAATCATCAATATGCCGACCGCAGCCAGACCAGCTATTATGGCAATCAACCACATCCCGGCACCAGCAGCTAAACCCACACCAGCAGCAGTCCAGATGCTCGCCGCCGTAGTTAACCCTGCCACGCGATCTCCCCCCATACCGCGAAAGATAACACCGGCGCCGATGAAGCCCACCCCGGCTACTACACCAGCGGCAACACGAGAAGGGTCAACAGCACCGCTGAAACCGAAAATAGAAACCACGGTGAATAAAGCAGCACCCATGGAAATTAAAGTGTGAGTGCGCAGCCCTGCTGCCTTGCCAGCTCGCTCGCGCTGATAGCCAATGATTGCTCCCAGGGCAATGGCCAGGAGCAAACGCAATGTCATATCCAATAGCGAACTCATCGTATATCAAAAATCAAACATAAAAAGTCAAAATTACAACTCAAAACGCAAAGATAACCTTAAATTTTGCTCTGTCATTTTACATTTTGATTTTTGCTTTTAAATTTCCCTTTCCTGGCTGCCTTATTAACCAGAAGCCGATTCAAGGCATTCATATATGCCCTGGCACTGGCAACGATGATATCGGTAGCAGCGCCACGACCGGTATAAGTTACCCCCTCGCTCTCCACCCTGATGAGCACCTCCCCGATGGCATCTATTCCCTCAGTAACCGATTTGACCGTAAACTCGGTAAGCTCGTTGGGAATGCCCACTATGCGGTTAATAGCTTTATACACTGCATCCACCGGTCCTGTGCCCAGAGCAGCATCAGCTAAACTTATGCCACGAGGGTCAATAAGCCTGACCGTAGCTGTAGGAAGACTATGGTTGCCACAAGAGACCTCAACATGGTCGAGGTGGTACACCTCGGTGGTAGTGCGGCGTTCTTCAGCTATCAAAGATTCGATGTCACGGTCGGTAACTTCTTTCTTCTTATCAGCTAACTCCTTGAACCGCCTGAAGGCACGGACTAAATCCTCTTCATCTAGGGTATACCCGAGCTCAGCCAATCTCTCTTTAAAAGCACGCTTACCGCTCAACTTGCTTAATACCAGAGCACTGGAGGATATGCCCACCAACCTCGGGTCGATAATCTCATAGGTTATCGCCTTCTTTATCAGCCCATCCTGGTGAATACCTGATTGATGGCGAAAGGCATTTGCCCCCACAATAGCTTTATTTGGCTGAACGGGGAAGCCAATGACCTCGCTCACCAACCTGCTCGTCCTATAGATTTGCCGGGTGTTAATGCCCGTAGTGAGCCCGAAAAAATCCTGCCGGGTGTTCAACGCCATAACAATCTCTTCCAGAGAGGCATTGCCCGCACGCTCGCCGATACCATTGACGGTGCATTCGACCTGTCTTGCCCCTCTCCGTACTGCCGCCAGGCTGTTAGCTACCGCTAACCCCAGGTCATTATGGCAATGAACGCTCAGAGTAGCCTTATGGATATTGGGAACATTATCAAAAATGCCTTGAATCAAGTCACCGAACTCCTGAGGGATAGCGTAGCCAACGGTATCAGGTATGTTCACTGTGGTTGCTCCAGCCTTAATGGCGGCTTCCAGCATACGGCAAAGATAGGCAGGGTTACTGCGGGAAGCATCCATAGGGGAGAACTCAACATCATCGACATGACTTTTGGCTCGGGCCACCATTTCCTGGGATACCTGTAATATTTCCTCCCTGCTCTTTTTAAGCTGATAGAGAAGATGAATATCCGAAGCAGAAAGGAAAACATGAATTCGGGGATGACTTGCTTCTTTGATTGCCTCCCATGCCTTATCTATAGCATCGGCGTTGGCAAAGGATAAGGCACAAATTATCGGTCGCTGGACTTCTTTACTGATGAGCTGAACAGCTTCAAAATCGCCAGCGGAACTAGCAGGAAAGCCAGCCTCGATAACATCGACGCCAAGCTTCTCCAGCTGCCGGGCAATCTCCAGCTTCTCCTGAGGATTCAGGCTTGCTCCTGCTGCCTGTTCCCCATCCCGCAGAGTGGTATCAAATATAATTACCTTGTCCAAAATTTATTCCTCACTTCTTCAGCCAGGGCATCATATCCCTGAGTTTTTTGCCCACAATCTCAATTGGGTGCTCAGCTTCTATCCTCTTCAAAGCATTAAAACTGGGGCGACCCGCCTGATTTTCCAGTATCCATTCCCGGGCAAAGCTACCATCCTGAATTTCAGCCAGTATTTGCATCATTTCATCCTTCACCATCTCATTTATAACCCTTGGACCACGAGTATAGTCACCATACTCAGCAGTATCGCTCACCGAATAGCGCATATAATTCAAACCGCCCTGATACATAAGGTCAACAATGAGCTTAAGTTCATGAAAACACTCGAAGTAAGCAATCTCTGGCTGATAGCCCGCTTCCACCAATGTCTCAAAACCCGCCTTGACCAGGGAGGAAACCCCACCACAGAGCACAGTTTGTTCACCAAAGAGGTCAGTTTCGGTCTCCTCAGCGAAAGTTGTCTCCAGCACTCCCGCTCGAGCACAGCCAATTCCCCTGGCATACGCTAAGGCAATACCCTTTGCTTTGCCTGAGGCATTCTGATGCACAGCTACCAGAGCCGGAGCTCCAGAGCCTTCAGTATAAAGCTGGCGCAAAATATGCCCGGGGCATTTCGGAGCTATCATGCTTACATCTATACTTTTTGGGGGTACAATTTGAGAGTAATGAATATTAAAGCCGTGGGCGAACATCAATGTTTTGCCCCGGGAGAGTTCTTTCTCGATTGACTCGCGATAAATTACCGGATGCAGATTATCAGGAGCAAGCATAACCAGAATATCGGCTTCTCTGGCTACCTCGGCAGCGCCAGCTATCTTAAAACCAGCACTTTTTGCCGCTTTCCAGCCCTCGCTTCCCTTCATTTCAGCAACGATAACCTGACAGCCACTGTCCCTTAAATTTTGGGCATGAGCATGCCCCTGGCTACCATAGCCGATAATGCCAATCATCTTCCCTTTGATTAAATCCAGGTTAGTGTCCTTATCATAGTAAATCTTAGCCATAGTCCTCCTTCCAAGAAATCCCAAGTTCAAATTTCTAAATTCTAAACAAATCCAAATACTTTAATATTCAGGGGTTAGGATTTAGTGCTTAGGATTTTTGCTGGATGCACCTCCACGAGTTAACGCTATCCTCCCTGTCCTGACTACCTCCTTTATGCCAAAACCACGAAGAAGCTCAAGCAGGGAATTCACCTTGTCCTCATCACCGGTAACCTCTACTATAACCGAATCCGCAGCAACATCTACTATATTAGCCCGGAAAATATCCACAATTTGTATAATTCCGCTTCTCGACGAAGAAGTAGCGGCAACTTTGATTAATGCCAGCTCTCTGGCTACTATGTCCTCATCAGTGATATCGGATACCTTGACCACATTAATTAATTTATCCACTTGCTTTCTGACTTGCTCCACTTGAGCCGGGTCAGCAGAAACCACAACAGTCATGCGAGATAAACCAGGCTGCTCGCTACCACCCACAGCGAGGCTTTGTATGTTAAAATTCCGTCGCCGAAACAAACTAGCCACTCTATTGAGCACGCCAGCTTTATCCTCCACCAACATGGATATTGTGTATTCCTTAGTCTCCATGCTCAACTCCTTGCCAGTATCTTTGGTTTTGCCTTCGGCACCCTTTTCGGTTTGGGCAGTTCTAATATTTCAGATAGACTCTTCCCCGGCGGCACCATGGGATAGACATTCTCCTCTGGCTCTACTATAAAATCAACAAGAAATGGACCATCATGATCCATCGCTTTGTATATCGCCGGACTTACTTCATCTCTATGCCTTACCTTTATAGCCGGGATTTCATACGCCTCAGCAATCTTGACAAAATCGGGATTCCAAAGTCGGGTATCAACATAGCGATGCCCATAAAATAACTCTTGCCATTGCCTTACCATGCCAAGATAACCATTATTAATTATGGCTATCTTCACCGCAATATTCTCCACCACTATGGTGGCTAACTCCTGAATAGTCATCTGAAAGCCACCGTCACCAGCAACACACCACACCGTTTCATCAGGACACCCAACCTTCGCTCCCATGGCAGCGGGAAGCTCAAATCCCATTGTGCCCAGACCGCCCGACGAAATAAAGCTATTTGGCTTGATAAAGGTAAAATATTGTGCTGCCCACATCTGGTTCTGCCCCACTCCAGTTACCACCGTAGCATCACCCTGAGTAGCCTCGTAAATCTGACGAACAATGTATTGTGGCAAAAGTTCACTACTTTCCCTGATTAGCAGCGATGGATGCTCACGCTGCCATTTATTTAGCGTGGAGAGCCATTCTGTATGCTCCTTGACAGTGATGTCTCTATTCAGCACACCAAGCACATTTTTGACATCTCCAACGATAGGCACATCTACCCTGACATTTTTGCCTATCTCTGCAGGGTCAATATCAATGTGTATAATACGTGCTTCGGGAGCAAACTTACCCGTGATTGCTGTAGCCCGGTCATCGAACCTCATGCCAATAGCGATAATGAGGTCAGCATTTTGCACTGCCATATTGGCATAAGCCATTCCATGCATCCCGAGCATGCCAAAACTAAGAACATGATTCTGGGGAAAGGAACTGATACCGAGAAGCGTGTTAACCACGGGTATTTGTGCCTTCTCTGCCAGCTCCTTTAGCTCAGCATAAGCTTGAGACATAATTATTCCCCTGCCAGCAATGATAAGCGGGCGCTCAGCCCCGTTAACAAGCTTCGCCGCCTTCTTGATTTGAGCTGGATGACCTTGAACAACAGGCTTATAGCCCGGTAAGTCAACTTTATCAGGATAAATAAACTCCACTTCCTCCTGTTGAACATCCCGTGGTATATCAATGAGAATAGGTCCCTGCCTGCCTGTCCGAGCAATGTAAAAAGCCTCCCTCACCACCATTGCTATTTCCTTAGCGCTGTAAACAAGATAATTATGCTTGGTGATGGGAAGGGTGATGCCGGTAATGTCCGTTTCCTGGAAGGCATCTTTGCCAATAAATGGTCGGGCTACCTGACCGGTTATAGCTATTAAGGGAGAGGAATCCATGTAAGCATTAGCAATGCCGGTGACCAGATTAGCAGCTCCGGGACCTGAAGTAGCTATGCATGCACCTACTTTATGCGTGGCTCGAGCATAGCCATCAGCGGCATGAACTGCCCCCTGCTCATGGCGAACCAATATGTGCCGTAGCTGGGGATATTGGGTAAAGGCATCATACACTGGCAGTATAGCGCCACCAAGGATGCCGAAAATAACCTCGACTCCTTCCTTAATCAGGCTTTCACATAAAATCTGCGCGCCGGTTTTCTTCATGACAAACTCCTAATCAGCAAATACCGCTCCTGTGCTGGCTGAGGTAACTTTATCAGCATAGCGACTAAGATAGCCAGCCTTAATCTTCGGTTCAAACGAAGGCAACGAAGCTAAGCGCTTCTCTATCTCCTCCTGACTCAATTTTATCTCCAATATGTTACCAGGAATATCTATTTTAATAATATCACCATCTCCTATCGCAGCTATAGGTCCCTTCTCCGCCGCTTCAGGGGAGACATGCCCAATAGCGGCACCTCGCGTGGCTCCAGAAAAACGTCCATCGGTGATAAGAGCTACCTCTTTATCCATGCCCATTCCACTGAGAAGTGAAGTAGGAGTCAACATCTCACGCATCCCCGGACCTCCTTTCGGTCCTTCATATCGGATAACCACTACATCCCCGACTTCGATTTTCGAAGCCATTATCGCTGCTGTTGCTTCTTCTTCACTATCGAAAACTCTTGCCGGACCTTCGTGAACCAGCATCTCGGGAGCTACCGCTGCCCTTTTCACCACTGCCCCATCAGGGGCTAAATTGCCGAACAACATGCTGACTCCACCAGTAGCACTATAAGGATTAGACAAACTGCGAATCACCTCCCTTCTTTTAACCCGCTGCCCGGCTATTACCTCACCCAGCGGTCTTCCCAGCACGGTGTTTGCCTCCAGTTTTAATAAGCTCGACAATTCTTGCATCAGCGCTGGAATACCGCCAGCCATGTCTAAATCCTCAATGTGATAATCTCCTACGGGACTTAACTTGCATATATAAGGAATACTCTGGCTAATCTCGTTTATCCAGGATAGAGGGAAGGAAATTCCTGCCTCATGTGCTATTGCGGTTAGATGGAGCACCGAATTAGTGCTGCCGCCCAAAGCCATATCCACAGCAAAGGCATTGTAGATAGAATCCCGGGTAACGATATCTCCAGGCAGCATATCCCTGGCCAGGACTTCCATAACTTGTCGTCCGGCTTCATAAGCTAATTGAATCCGCCGTGCCTGTGTCGCTGGTATTGTTCCGTTGCCGGGCAAAGCCATGCCCAGAGCTTCAGTGAGGCAATTCATAGTGTTAGCGGTGAACATACCGGAACAGCTACCACATCCAGGACAGGCAACTTCCTCCAATTCTGCCACCTCTTCCTCAGAGATACTTCCCTTTACTGCCTCACCTACCGCCAGGAAAACGGAATTGAGGTCCACCGCTCTTCCCTGACCATTCTTAACAAGTCTTCCCGCCAGCATGGGACCACCACTGATAAAGATGCCGGGCAGGTTAAGCCTTAACGCCGCCATAAGCATTCCCGGCACAACTTTGTCACAATTTGGAATAAATACCACTCCATCGAAGGCATGCGCCTGAACAAAAATCTCCACAGAATCAGCGATGATTTCTCTGCTGGGCAGACTGTATTTCATTCCCTCATGGTTCATGGCGATACCATCGCAAACCGCGATAGTATTACCCTCGAAAGGCACGCCACCTCCCTCGCGAACACCTTCCTTTACCGCACTGGCAATGGATTGCAAATGAATATGTCCCGGAACAATATCATTGAAGCTATTGATAACGCCGATAAACGGCTTATTCCAATCAGCCGATGAACAGCCCACAGCCCGCAATAACGCCCTGTGGGGTGCTCTCTCAATGCCTTTCTTCACCGAATCGCTTCTCATTGCGCTCCTTGGAAAGTTAAAAAAATGAAAATATCAGCTATGGCTAACTTTGTCAACCTGTTTCTAAAACTTTTATCTTATTTAATCTCGGAATATGCCTGCCGCCTTCGAATGTAGTTGAAAGATAAGTTTTGACGATTTCCCGGGCTTCATTAACTTCAATATTCTCACCCCTTAAACATAAGATATTGGCATCATTATGCCGCCGGGCTCGCTCTGCAGCAAAGGTATCATGGCATAGCGCTGCCCTTATCCCCTTTATCTTGTTAGCCGCGATACTCATTCCTATTCCTGTGTCGCATATTAAGATACCCTGCTCAAATTCCCCTGATGCCACGGCATCCCCCACCTTTTGCGCAAAATCGGGATAATCCACCGATTCAGTGCTATAACAGCCAAAATCATGATAGCTATAGCCTGATTGCTGCAGAAACTCCGTAATTGCCTGCTTCAGCTTGAAGCCACAATGGTCACAGCCTAAAGCAATCCGCATGGTTCCCTGCCTTCCGATATTCCTCTACCGCCCGGCTAATCTCATCTTCAGGGATAATGCCCTGACGCAAAATCACGACTTCTCCGCCGGTGACATCAACTACGGTTGACTCGCCGCCGGGACATCTACCCCCATCGATAATAAGGTCGACCTCGTTGCCTAGTTGTTGTCTCACCTCACCAGCAGTTAATGCGCTGGGCCTGCCACTGATATTGGCGCTGGTGCCGATTATAGGATTATTGATTGCCTGAATAAGTGCCAGGCAAACAGGATGGGCTGGAATACGCACCGCTATGCTGGTATTACCAAGATAACCAGGCAAATACGCTGCTTTAGGGACAACTAAGGTTAACCCACCGGGCCAGAAGCGCCGGACTAAAAATAACGCAATTTCAGACAACGGCTCAGCCAGAATGTCAAGCTGTTTTATGTCACCAATAAGCAGTGGGAGAGGCAAGTGCTTGGGACGCTTTTTTATGTCATAAATCCTCTTCACGGCATTAGAATTAAAAGCATCGGCTCCCAGACCGTAGACTGTATCGGTGGGAAAGGCAATTACTCCGCCCTGCTTGAGGATTTGAATTCCTTTGTCTATCTGCTTCTGTAAATCAGCCATTTCTAAAGCTGTTTATAGTTAACCACGTAATCTCGTACAAAATTCCTCTCCCTCGACGGGAGAGGATTAAGGTGAGGGTGGACATCCCCCTCCCTCTAACTCCCTCCCACCAGGGGCGGGAGAATTATAAGGAATTTTGCAATTAACTATATATAATAACACTTACCTACCATTCTGAGCATGACCTCTTCACTTACTGTCATTGCGAGCCCCTTTTTTACTGTCATTGCGAGCCGAAGGCGTGGCAATCCCCAGAAAAGTCCCCTCTCCCTTGAGGGGAGAGGAATAAGGTGAGGGTGAATAAGCAGCCTCCATTTCTCTTGACGCTAGTATAGCATGATGAATATCTGGATTACATACGAGAACTGGCTGAAGCTTTGACTCATGCCTCCCATGCTTTACTTGGAATTGCAGATTTTTACGATAGACACAAGTGTGGGTTTAGCATTTGAATAGGCTTAGTACTAGCCAGTTGAGGCAAGTGGTGAAACGAAGTCTCCACACGATGCTAAGGTTTGGCTTTCAATGGTGGTATAATAGAGAGGATTTAAGAGTGTTATTGCGAACCACTTCCACAGATATTTCGCCTAATGGCTAAAGTATTTAGCTTTGATAGAGACGATACACTTGCTCTTTCTAGCGGTCCTATAACTCTTGAAATGCTGAGAAGGCTCAAGGAGAAGGGTTATGTTATTGGCACTGGTGGAGGTGTTACTGGTGAAGAACAAGAAAGACAGTGGAAAAGATGGGGAATAGCACCTGATTTTGCATTAACTAAAAGTGACTTAGGAAAGTTAAGAGAGCTATACCCGGGAGCTGAAATAACTCATGTTGGTGATGACGAAGTAGATGAGGAAATAGCAAAAAAGTGTGGTTATAACTATTTAACACCAGGGGAGTTTGTTTCACGTCTTCCGCAACTAATTCCTACCAGCTTCTCTTCCTCTTTTATCGATATTTAGGAATGCTGCAGGGTGTTGACAGTGGCAAGATCACCTGAGTCTGAGTCACCAATAGCCATGGTTGCGGAGGTGCTATAGTTACGATAACTATGACAACTCCACCTTTGCCTGAAGAGTAGCTTAGATAGGTGGAGCCAGACAAGGAGATAGAATGGAAAACGGCCTAACTCCGAAGCAAAAAAGGATTATCAAAGAATTGGATGATACTTACTCTTTGCTCCGCATGGACTATTGGAACATAAAGGAATACGAATACCCTAAAGAAGACAAGACTATTATTCTCGAATTCCAGAAGAATCGAGCCATTAGAGGTGAAATTATCATACAATACACTTTAATTGATGAAATGCTGAGCTGTGAAATTTGCAAATATTTCTTTGGTTCTAGCAAAGGTCCAATACAGCTGTGGAAAACCAAGAAATTTCAGAACTTTAACTACTACATATTGCAAAATCTACGCTTGCTTGAGAAACTGAGACTTGTCCAGGCTTTCTCAAGAATACCTAAGAATATTGTAGATGATATAAAAAGGTTGAATTCTCTAAGAAATGCCTTAGCCCATGCATTTTCCCCTGAAAACCTAAGAAATGACAAGCCTGTCTACAAAGGTAAGGATATTTTTACGCTGGAAGGGATAAAACTGTTTACGGAAGACGTGCAGCGTGTGAACGATTTTTTCGGTAATAGGTTGAAGGGAACGGGGTATTTGTAGTAGCCCAGCCAGCGGATTTGGAGAGGGTAATAAAATGAAAGGAGGTCTTATAAATGTGCGAGTCAAGAAACACAAAGGGATGCGAGCACCCCGAGAGGCTAAAGGGCAAGCCAGGGGAATGCAGTCCTGAACAGATTACCGAATGCCACGGAGACGTTAAAGAGCATCCTTGCGTAAAAGAGAAGTAGCCCAGCCAGCGGATTTGGAGAGGGTATCAGTTAATTTTTCACCACTTTAATTTGTATCCCCACCATTCGCAGTGAATCCGCCGCCTCGAGACCTCATCCCCCGAAACAACCACAACCCTCTCCTTAGTTTACGAGATTGTTTAGCAACTCCCCTCTGTCATTACGAGCAAAGCGTGGCAATCTCAAAAAGTCTCCTCTCCCCTGAGTGGAGAGGAATAAGGTGAGGGTGAATTTCCCCCTCCCTCTAACTCCCTCCCGCCAGGGGAGGGAGAATCTGGGAGATTGCGGAGCTTGTTCCGAGTGAAACGAGGAATCTCGCTTCGCCTCCGAATTTTGTAGTTGCCTGATTCATCAGGCACAATTGCCCAATAAATTGGGCAACTACATTTTTCAAACTACGCCTCGCAACCGCTAGCGCTCCTCGCAATGACAAATAAACAACCTCAGTTTATGATAGTGTTCACTAACCTCACCCCCTTTATCCCCCTCTCTTTCAAAGGAGAGGGGGAAGAGATTTATAGAGAGGGGTTTCACCCCTCTCTTACCTACACTCCCCCTTCCCTTGCTAAGGGAAGGGGACCAGGGGGATAGGTTGCTAAACAATCTCTCAGTACACTGACTTGAAGTTAGTAAATCTTGATGATAAGCTAGAGTGTATCAGTAAAAATCCGCATCGAAATGAAAGACGAACAAAGCCACCGCATTCCTACAAGTGATGATATCGAAGTCTCTACCTACCTGGGGATTGCCAAGGAACTGCATGGTGAACAACCGGCACCGGAACCGAAACCATTACCCCCCGGGGAACGAGAAACCATAGTAGTAATCGACTTCGGCTCCCAATACAGCATGCTTATAGCCAGGCGAATACGAGAATGCCACGTCTATTGTGAACTCGTGCCCTGGGATACCCCGTGGGAGAAAATAGCGCCACTTAATCCGCGCGGTTTCGTCCTGTCAGGAGGTCCCGCCAGTGTGTATAATCCTGGCGCCCCTGTAGCTCTGCCCTACGTCTATGATAAGCATCTGCCGGTAATGGGTATTTGTTATGGGATGCAGGTTATCACCCATCAACTCGGGGGACAAATATCTCCCGGAGAGAAACACGAATATGGTCATGCCATGTTATATTTGAATACCGAGGATTGCCCTCTTTTTGCCGGCCTTCCCCCCTCCTTTTCGGTATGGATGAGCCACGGTGACCAGATACTGAACCTCCCCAAAAACTTCAAAACTTTAGCCTATACCGATAACACGCCAGTGGCTGCTATGGGCAGCGATGATGGTGTCTTCGGACTTCAATTCCATCCTGAGGTAATCCATACTCCAATGGGGAAAACCATCTTCCAGAATTTCGTATATAAAGTATGCGGCTGCCAGGGTAATTGGACGCCCGCTAACTTCATAACTGAAAGCATCGAAAAAATTAAAAAACAAGTAGGAGATGGAAAGGTCATCTGCGCCTTATCCGGCGGCGTTGATTCTGCAGTGACCGCTACCCTTATCCATCGTGCTATAGGCAATAACTTGACCTGCATCTTCATCAACAATGGCTTATTACGCCGCCAGGAACCGGAGAGAGTGCTTAACACCTTCCTGCGCAATCTTAAGATGAATGTAACCTATGTAGATGCCAGTGAGAGATTTCTGGAGCGGCTTAAGGGAGTGACCGACCCTGAAGTAAAGCGGCATATGATAGGCGAAGAATTTATCACAATTTTTGAGGAAGAAGCAGCTAAATTGGGAAAGGTCAATTTCCTGGCGCAGGGCACCCTTTATCCCGACGTCATTGAAAGCAGCAGCGCCAGCGAAACAAAAGCTTCAGCTACAATAAAGAGCCATCACAATGTCGGGGGGCTGCCAGCCAAAATGAAACTCAGCCTGATTGAGCCTCTGCGCTACCTTTTCAAAGATGAGGTAAGGGAAGTGGGAATGGCTCTGGGGTTGCCTGAAGATATGACCTGGCGACAGCCATTTCCCGGACCAGGATTAGCTATCCGCATTATCGGCGAGGTAACTAAAGAAAAGTTGGAGACACTCCGCGCTGCCGATTGGATAGTTATGAACGAGGTAAAGAAAGCAAAGCTCTATCGCCAATTATGGCAAAGCTTCGCTGTGCTTACCGGCATCAAAAGCGTGGGAGTTACCGGGGATTACCGTAGCTATGGCTATACTATAGCTATCAGGGCAATAAACAGCGATGACGCCATGACCGCCGAATGGACACGTTTACCATATGACCTCCTCGCTAGAATATCTGACCGCATTGTTAATGAAGTGCCCAATGTCAATAGAGTGGTTTACGATATTACCAGCAAACCACCGGCAACCATAGAATGGGAGTAACTAAAGGAGGGAAAAGATGGACTATGAATTCGAAGACAAAGATGATGAGTCACAAGATGTCGAAAACGACCTAGAGATGATCCGTGAAGATTTAATTGGAGAATTACAAGCCATAAATCAGTATCATCAACATATAGAGAGCCTGGAGAGCGAAGAGGCAGCAGCTGCACTGGAACATATTATCGAGGAAGAAAAGGAGCATGTCGCTGAACTGATCAAGTTAATCAGCCTCCTCGACCCTGTTCAGGCTGAAAAATTAAGTAAACAGGTTTGGTTTTAGACGATGGCTCATAGACCTAAATTAAAGGGTGTAAAAAAGAATAGAGGGAAGCAAAGCAAAAGGAAGTAACTGCCGTTGAAAATACTGGTCATCGGCGGTGGGGCTAGAGAGCATACTCTGGTGTGGAAAATCAGCCAGAGCCCAAAAGTTAAGCAGATTTACGTCGCTCCGGGGAATGCCGGCACAGCATCTATAGCGCAAAACTTAAATGTTGCCCCTTCTGATACAGAAGAACTGGGCAAAGTCGCTAAACGTAAAAACATTGATTTGGTCGTCGTTGGGCCTGAGTCACCGCTGGCTTCAGGTATAGTAGACCATTTTGACAGCCTGGGTATCCCCGCTTTTGGTCCCACAAAAACAGCCACTCAAATAGAGTCAAGCAAGGTCTTCGCCCGAAATTTGATGGAAAAATATGGCATCCCCTGCCCAAAAGGGGCTATTTTCTCTGCTCATCATGAAGCTCAGGAATATATCAAGCAGCAAAAGGCGCCCATCGTCATCAAGGCAGACGGGTTAGCTACTGGTAAAGGCACTATCATAGCTGAGTCTCAAGAAGAAGCACAGAAAACGCTCAGCGACATCATGAAGAAAAAAATCTTTGGCTCTGCAGGCGACAAGGTGCTAATCGATGAATACCTCACTGGAAAGGAGGTAAGCTTATTGGCTTTTACCGATGGCAAAACGGTCGTTCCCATGATTCCGGCCTGCGACTACAAGAAAATCGGAGATGATGACCAGGGACCCAACACTGGAGGCATGGGGGGCTATAGCCCACCGGGATTCTTCCCCCCCAAGCTTGTCAACAAGGCTACCAATGCCATCCTGTTACCAGCAGTAAAGGCTATGGCTGATGAAGGCATACCTTATAAAGGGGTCCTTTACGCCGGGTTAATGCTCACTGGTAAAGAGATACTAAACTTAGAATTCAATGCTCGCTTCGGCGACCCCGAAAGTCAGGTTACCCTACCACTCCTGAAAACGGACCTGGTAGATATATTAATGGCAGTAGTCGGGGGCAATCTTGAACAGGTAAAGATAGAATGGAGCAGTGATGCTTGCGTAGGTGTGGTTATGTCTTCGGGAGGCTATCCCGGGAGCTACAAGACGGCCTTCCCCATAACAGGACTGGATAAAGCAGCAAAAGATGCGCTTATCTTCCACGCTGGAACCAGGCTAGGCAATGATGGAACAATTTATACCAGCGGTGGGCGAGTGCTCACCATAGTAGGGCTGGGCAGGAATATCTCCGAAGCTCGAGAGAGGGTTTATGCTCACTTACCTGATATTTACTTCGAAGGTTGCTATTATCGTAAAGATATTGCCTTGAGGGAAATAAAAGGATAAACTCTAAATCCTAAGCACCAAATACCAAAAGAAAATCAAAAGGCAACAGTAAAAATGCACAATGATAGAGCAAAAGTTAAAAATCAGTTTAGTAAAGCCTTTTCTGCATTTTGATTTGAATTGTCAAATCCCCCTTACTCCCCCTTTTCTAAAGGGGGATTTTGAGGGATTTTGAATTGTAATTTTAATTTTTTATCGTTGATTTTTATTAGAATTTGTTTAGAGTTTAGGGGTTAGAATTTAGGATTTGCTCTATGATGCCATTAGTAGGAGTAGTGCTCGGCAGCAAAACAGACGCTAGTCTGATACAGCCTGCCATAGACATACTGGAAGAATTGGGAATTGATTATCAGGTATCAATTATTTCAGCTCATAGAAACCCTGACAAAGCCAGAAAATATGGATTGGAGGCAGGTAAAAGGGGCTTTGAGATCATCATCGCTGCCGCTGGCTATGCGGCACATCTTCCCGGAATATTAGCTAGCTGGACAACAATTCCCGTAATCGGTGTTCCTTTGTCCACCAGTGAGCTAAAAGGCGTGGATGCCTTACTTTCCATAACCCAGATGCCGCCAGGTGTTCCGGTAGCTTGCGTCGGTATAAACGGCGCCAAAAATGCCGCCTTGCTTGCCGCTCAAATTCTGGGATTGAAACACGATGAAATTAAACAAGCCTATGGTAAATATAAACAGGGATTAGCGGGGAATTAATTATGATTGAGCGTTATTCCAGACCCCGGATGAAAAAAATATGGTCTGACGAGAACAAGTTTGACTTATGGCTTAGAGTGGAAATAGCTGTCTGTGAAGCCTGGCTGGCACTGGGCGAAATTCCCAAAGAAGCAATAACCAAAATAAGGAAGGCTACCTACAACCTGGACCGCATCGCTGAGTTTCTAAAGATAACCCACCACGATATGACTGCCTTCCTTAACTCGGTGGCGGAAAGCCTCGGCGAGGAATCGCGCTTCATCCATCTCGGGCTTACCTCCTCAGACATTATGGATACCGCTTTAAGCCTCCAACTAAAAGAAGCGGCTAATATCCTGTCACAGGATATTAGCGACCTTATTTCCACCCTGGAGAATAAAGCTATAGAACACAAATATACCATTATGATGGGACGAACCCACGGCGTTCACGCTGAGCCAACCACCTTCGGCTTGAAGATAGCACTATGGATTGAAGAAATGAAACGCAATGCCCAAAGATTAGAAGAGGCTAAGCGAACCATCTCGGTGGGCAAGATTTCGGGGGCAGTAGGCACATACGCTACCGTATCTCCGGAAGTGGAGAAGATAGCTTGCCAGAAATTAGGGCTTATTCCTGCTCCAATCTCGAGCCAGATAATCCAGCGCGACCGCCATGCTCAATTTGTCGCTACCTTAGCTATAACCGCCAGCTCACTGGAGAAATTCGCCACCGAAATCAGAAACCTGCAACGGACCGAAATCCTCGAAGTTGAAGAGCCATTTGAAGCGGGACAAACTGGCTCTTCGGCGATGCCCCACAAGCGAAACCCGGAACTTTGCGAACGTATCTGCGGGCTCGCCAGATTAATGAGAGGATACGTCACCACTTCACTGGAAAACGTCGCTTTGTGGCATGAGCGTGATATCAGCCATTCCTCGACGGAGCGCATCATCCTGCCCGATTCCTGCCTGGCACTGGATTATATGCTAGCTACATTTACCTCAATAATGAAAGGGCTCAAGGTCTACCCCGAAAATATGCGCCGTAATCTCGAGCTTACCCAGGGATTAATCTTCTCACAACGGGTTCTCCTCGCCTTGATAGATAAAGGACTACCACGGGAAGAGGCTTATAAGATGGTACAAGACAACGCCATGAAGGCATGGCAAGAAAGGAAAGACTTCTTGAGCTTGCTTGAAGCAGACAGGCGAATAACCCGTCATTTGGGTAAAGAGGAGCTAAAATCCCTCTTTGATTATGATTATTATCTGAAGTATGTGGACAACATTTTTGACCGGTTGGGGCTGGTTTCACCCTCACCTTAACCCTCTCCCGTCAAGGGAGAGGAATATATTTCTCCCGGGCAAATATTGAGGGAGGGAGTTAGAGGGAGGGGAGAACGATTTTACACAATATTATGCCAAAGGCTATGATTTAAATATGTCTATCTTGTTGGAAACCAACTTATCACTCCCGTTATTCAAGCGGGGCAAGGTGCGAGATGTCTATGATTTAGGGGACAAGCTCCTCATCGTATCCACCGACCGCATCTCTGCCTTCGACTACGTTCTACCCTGCGGCGTTCCTGAGAAGGGAAGAATTCTCAATCAGCTCTCCGCCTTCTGGTTTAAAAAAACAGCCCATATAATCCCCAATCACTTTATTAAAGTAATTGATAGCCTGGATTCGCTACGTCATTGCGAGGGAAGAAGTGCCGAAGCAATCTCAATTAGAGAGTTGCCCGATTATCTCACCCAACGCTCCATGCTCACAGCCAAAGCTCATCGTATCCCGGTGGAATGCATCGTTCGAGGCTACCTTTCTGGCTCAGCCTGGGCAGAATATAAACAAAGCAGCAGCATCAGTAATATTCAACTACCCTCGGGGATGCCGGAAAATCAAGAACTTCCCCAGCCCATCTTCACCCCCACCACCAAAAGCGATGTAGAACATGACCGTCCCTTGACCAGTAACGATGTAGTAGAGCTTGGCATCGAGCACTTAATGGCAGAAATGGAACGAAATAGTTTACTCATCTATCGCTTTGCTCAAGATTACGCTAAGACCAGGGGCATTATAATCGCCGATACCAAATTCGAGTTTGGCGTTATCGATGGTAAGCTAGCGCTTATCGACGAGCTATTAACGCCGGACTCAAGCCGTTTCTGGGATGCCAGTCAATACAAGGTTGGGCAGCTTCAGTATAGCCTGGATAAACAGCCGGTCCGAGATTGGCTGCTGGCTTCAGGGTGGGATAGGGAATCCCCACCACCCACACTGCCACCGGAGGTAATCCAGGCCACCACAGAGCGCTACCTCAAAATTTACAGCCTGTTCACCAAGGAGTAAAATTATTACAGACGTCCCTGTAGCTCAAGTGGATAGAGCGGCTGCCTTCTAAGCAGCGGGTTGCGGGTTCGAGTCCCGCCAGGGACGCATAAGGCTTGATAGGAGAGCTTGGAGACCATTATCAAGCAAGATGATGAGAAAATTTGCCTGGCTGGGGATGATATTGGGCATTTTAGTCATTCTGGGCCTTTTTCTGCCCCACTGGCACATTGCTGTTGGCAGCCCAGATGTCGAGACGATTAGACCAACAAATTACTATGATGTCGCAGGTGCAACCACTAATCCTACACACGCATACGATGGGAACACAACAACGTCCGGCGATACTATATTCATATCAATCAACGATCCTTCAATCAACTACGGGCAAGATGCTAATAATACTGATGCTTGGCAAACCAAATCTAAAACTTGGGATTCAGCTATTTTATACGCCACAATAGAAAGAGAGCAAGCCACTGATGATACTGCTGGAGTATATATTATAAATTCGACCGGGACAGAAAAACATACTTTATTGGCAATGGGAAGTTCGGCATTCTCCAAGCAAGAAGTTTCTCAAACTTTAAATTCTGCTGATTGGGGAGGTTCGGGATTTCCTAATATTTACCATTTAAGAGTGAAGGTTAAAACCATTAAGACCAAAGGGCCAGATAACAAATATCTCAAAATTTATGATATTAGAATTGAGGGGAGTTATAACCCGCCGCCCACCGTGGGCACCACCACCATCTCACCAAGCTCTATGACGCCCCAACAGCAGTGGACAAATATAACCGTCCCCGTGACGGATGGTTATACACTTGCTGATGTAAACAAGGTCAATGTCACTCTGTTCTATGACGCCGCGGGGAATAACCCTTCAGCACCAGGGACAGCCAATGTCCAAACCTGTGCCATCCTCACCTGGACCAGGGGCGGCTCTCCCCTGTGGTCTCTTGCCCCGGCAAGCACGACCTGGCAAATCAATACTGGCGGGTGCAGCAATGCCAGTGATACTCTAACCACAGGCAATTGGGTATTCTCCTTCAAGGTAGGCAAGGTAGCTACCCAGTCCCCCAGCACAGATAATTGGGATATATATGCCAAAGCAACGGATAGCGTCAGCCAAACCGGCGATAACTATCTCCGCGATGTAGAGATGAACTGGTATGGCGAGATAGCGGTGAACACTGGTAGCATCTCCTGGGGAACTGTGAGTCCCGGCTGCAGTAACGAAACATCTCCGGTGGTGAACATCACATACATCTGCAACGGCAACTACGCTGAGCAGGTGAAGACATCACGGAACTGGACCAGCGCTTCGGGCAACGCAACCCTGAATACAACAGGCAGCCCAGGGACAGGGGAGTTTTCCCTGAAGGCTGATGATGATGACACCCTTGAGGGAGCTGTGCAGGTTCTTAGTGCATCGTATACCACTTTTGACACTGGCACTCAGACCACTGAGGCTGGGAATGTGGAAAACAACAATCACCTCTGGCTTTCGCTGGGCTTAGACATCCCGCTTGACACCTATTCCGGCACACTTTACTTCGGCATTGCCCTGTAATTCACCCTCATCCTTCGCTGATTATTCCCCCTGCTTTCGCAGGGGTTCGGCTCAGGACAGGCTCTAACCACTCCCGTCACTCTTTTTTGTCATTGCGAGGCATGTAATGCCGAAACAATCTCACGGCAGTTTCACCCTCACCTTAATCCTCTCCCGTCGAGGGAGAGGAATAGAGATTGTTTAGCAACTCTCCTCTGTCACTGCGAGCCAAAGGCGTGGCAATCCCGCATGAAAGCCACTATCACAGCAGCCAGATTGTTTCGGCACGTTGTGCCTCGCAATAACACAATAGTACTAAAGTTATATTGACAAGCGTAGTGCAAGACAGTAGTATAAGTATGTATAAGTTAAGTATATATAAGTATAGTTAAGTAACGTAAGGTATTGTATCCTAAGATAGGTGACAAATTTGTTGCAGAGGCATTACTGCGGCAGCATTGAGAATTAAGTAAGGAGAGAAACGAATGGTAACAAAGAAATTTATATCAATTGTGGCTACCCTGGGGCTGGTGCTTGCTCTGGCATCAGTGCCAGTGGCATCGCCCGTCATGGCGGCTCAAAACCAGACTGCCACAGGCAGCTTCACAGTGGGCAATGCTGTGCCGACGGTTGGGACACCGTCAGTTACTTCTCCGATGACTCCGTACACACAAGCATGGGTCAATGTTACCATTACCGATAATAACAAGCTATCTGCCCTTTCCACGGTAAAGACAGTTTTGTTCTACAACGCTACTGGTAACTATACCGACCCTGGGGCGTCCCCGACTCCTGCTACCCAGACTCTTGCCATTATGACCTGGTATGCCTCGAATGACACCTTTACCATCCAATCTGGTTCCCCTTCCACCTGGTCAATAAATAATACAACTTCCACGCATCCAGCTCTCACCGGACATACTGGCGATTGGAAATTTAGCTTCCAGCCAGGCAAGGTGGCTACCGAGACCACCGGTAGTGCCAAGTGGTTTGCCAGAGTTAACGCTACTGATTCTGTCAATGCCACTGGGAGTAACAATAATAGCGCCACTGGTTCCACAATGAATTTCTATGGCGAGATAAATGTGACTACCGCCACAGCTGATTTTGGAAACGTATCCCTTGGGTCTGCCTTTGCTGATAATAATAAAACTGCAACCGTTACGAACATCGCTAATGGTAACTATACCGAAAATGCCAAGACCGACAATGGCACAGGGGCTGCCAGCTGGGACAATACTACAGCAATTACTATAGCCCTCAATGCCACCGGGAGTCCTGGAACTGGTGAGTTTTCCTTGGCAGTCGATGATACCACTACTTTGGCTAGTTCGGTAAACATGACCACGACTTATCAAGCGATAAACAGTACTGGAGCTCAGACTGTCGAGGCTGGCTATCCCAGTGGTGACCACGGATTATGGTTAGCGGTGGGGTCAGCGGGCATCGAAGCAGTAAAGTATAGTGGAACAATTTATTTCCAGATTGCAAACCGCTAAAGTAAATGGCTAAACTGAGATGGAGGGCAACTTTAGCTGTCCCCCTTATTCTTATTACTCTTCTTTCCTTTTTGCTCACCCCCCTGCCAGTGAAGGCTGAAGGGTTGGCAATGTCGGGCAGCTTTTATCGCCAGAAGCTTGAGCTGCCTCAAGGGGTAAATATAAGCTCCCCGGACATTTATGTGGTCATATTCAACAATGGCGACGATGCGCTCAAAATCAATATGACCACTGATGCTCCAATGGGAGTGAAGCTAGCGCTCTCTGAGAAAGATTTTGTTCTCAACGCTGGAGAACAGAAGAAGGTGGTGGTTGGCGTTAATGTCAGTGATGATGCTGTTCCCGGAGAATATGAGCTTAAGATAAGTGCTGAAGCCTATACGGAAGGAGCGGGTATAAAAATCGTTGGCTCTGTTGCTCAGACCGCCACATTAATCATCGTTGGTGAAGCAGCTTCAGTGGAGGTAACCACAGTGAACCCCAGCGGCGAGCCTGTACCTGCGGTGGTCAGGTTATATAAACTGGTAGATAGCGAGAAAACGGACTTTGGCTATTCCGAGACGGGGAGCCTCAAAATCAAAGTATCGCCAGGAAAATACCTTGCTGAAGCTTATGTCGCTGGGGAAAAGCTCGCTGAGGAGACCTTCGATATCGCCGCGGGTGAGGAGAAGACGATAACCCTCACCGTGAAAACAGTTTGCTTTGAGGGCTTTGGAATCGTTCCCAACTACTACACCGAGACTGGCAAGCTCGCCTTCGCCCAGGTAGCATATACCATAAACAACCTTTACCAGACCTACCCTGAAGCTGAGGTGGCGCTCAAGGTGACATTTGATGGCACTCCACTAGAAGAGACCACCATAGCAACGCTTAACCCACTGGAGAAGGGGAGAGTTGAGCTTAAATATAATTACATCCCCGCTGGAGGCTGGGTGGATGGGACTTATGGCTTTATGCTTCAGTTGAATCTGGGGGGTGAGCCCTATGCCACCACCCTGGAGGAGCAGTTGAATGTGAGCGGCGGCGGAGCCAGTCACAGCCGCTATTACATTATTGGCGGAGTGGCGGCGGCAGTAATAATCGGCGGGGCATATTTCTTGATGAAGAGAAGGAAGACTAAAGCTTCATCTGCTTGAAGACTTGAATGAAAAACGGTGAAAAAAACAGAAGCTATCGGGCTTATATTTATTCTTTTTACCCTTCTTACACTGCCCCTGGCCTGCGGGCATCATGCCATAAGTGCTGATGGTTCCACTGATGGCAGCTTCACGGTGGTGGATACCACACCACCAGACGCCGTTACCGACCTTGCAGTAAGCAATGCAACCACTCATTCCCTCACCTTGACGTGGACTGCGCCAGGGGATGATGGCAACAATGGGACTGCCACTGAGTATGATATCAGATATGCCACCTCCAACATTGATAACGAAACCTGGGAATTTGCCATTCAAGCCAGCGGTGAGCCGGCACCGAGACCAGCGGGCTCAAATGAGACATTTGTGGTTGGTGGGCTCAGCCCGGCCACCACATATTACTTCGCCCTAAAAGCGGTGGATGATGCTGGCAACTGGGCTAATTTGTCCAATATCGCCTCTGGAACCACGCTGACAAGCGGCGGAGGCGGTGGAGGTGGCGGAGGAGGTCCAAGCCCCAGCTACTTTACGGTCGATTTTCTGGGTAAGGTCACCTCTGTGCCTATGAGTTGGGATGAAAGTCTGGCAGTTCCCCTGCTGGCAACCAGCCCTGATGGCACAGCCAGCCTGGAAATAGATAAGGGGACGAAGGTACTGGATGCCGCTGGCAAACCCATGGACAAGCTAACGATAAGGACGATAGATAGTCAGCCGCTCTCTCTTTTGCCCAACACCACAATGGTTGGCGATATCTATAGCCTCACCCCTTCCAACCTGGTGTTTGATAAACCAGCTACGCTAACCATTGGTTTCTCCCCCGGTGAAGTGCCTGAAGGTGCTCTATCACTGACCATGGTTTATGGCTCAGAAGCAAGCTTGCATGAGATAGAGGCAGAGAGGACTACTATTGGTGGATTAGATGCCCTGAGTGCCAGGACAAATCACACGAGCATGTTTGCCATCCTTGCCAGGATGGTATCCTTCTTAGAGTTGGACATAGGGTATATGGGACAAAAAGTTGCCTCGGGGAACATCACCACAGATGGATTTCTGATGGAGTCCCTGGAATTTACCATTCAAAATGGAAATGAAGAGATATATTTCAGCCTTCCCGAGGGGACGAGGGTGCTGAATCGTGAGGGCAAACCACCAACCATGATTATGATAGACCCGGTTACCCCGTCGGAGCTTCCCCCTCTTCCGTCTGATGACTCGGTAATCCTGATGCCCTTCAGCATTCACCCTGCCCTTACCATCGACCCAACAATGAAGGTGATAATCCATTATGACAAGGGGGAGCTGAACACTAGCATTAACGAAGAGGATTTAACCCTTGTCTACTATGATGAGGCAAGGGAGAAATGGGTGCCGCTGCCCACCGAAGTAGATGTAGAGGCTAACACGGTTACCGCCTGGACTACTCACACCAGCATATTTGCCATTTCTAGTAACATCGCCGGTGAATTCCCGTGGTGGTGGATTGCTGGGGGTGTCCTTGGTATCGTCCTGCTGGCATTCCTAATCAGGCACCAAATCAGGTCCCGTCCTGATGCAAAACCAGATGCAAGTCAGGCACGGCTAACCAAATAGTAAATTATATCGCTGAACATCACTGGAACGAGCTATACTTTAATAGCTCCATAATGTTTATAATAAAAGAACTGCGTACCTAGAGAAATGGACTGGGAGAGCATAATCGGCCTCATATTTGCCATTTTAGTGGTAATTGCTTTCCCGTTAGCCCTTCGCAGGAGAAAGAAAGCCGGACATCAAAAGAGAGAGGAGCTTTGCCAGCATCTTGAGGAAATAGGGGTAAGAGTTTCCTTAATAGAAAAAGACAGTGAAAAAGAGAAAATAGGGCTACGCCGCGCCTGGGGGCAACGGTCGGAAGGAATTGTTGCACTGGAAGATAGAAACATAGATTCGATAAATGTTATTAGCGTAGCCAGTCAGTACGGCACAAACTATTTCCTGGATTACCTGGTAAAAAGCCCAAACATAACGACGAACCGAACACTAAAGAAAACCAGGCTGACAGTAAAGAAAAGCTTATTCCTATGGGGTAAGACAGTGGACATTGTATGGAAAGGAGATAAATCATTAGCCCAGAGCCTGAATTTCGATTACATACTGAAGGATAAACTGCTGCAAAGTAATCTAAATACCCTGCGAAGCGTCTGGCTCTTCCCTGAACCAAAACAGGGATACACCAGAATAAGAACTGCCTATTCCCTGCCCTCTCCCGAAATGTTCGGAGCAATAGATATCATTGCCAGGCACATTAAGTCGTGGTGACCTCAATAACAGGATTATCAAGATAGCTATAAAAGAGATTAGTTGGTAAAATGTAGCACGATACTTCAGTTTCGGGTAAAGTTTGTATACCCTTCACAGAAACTGAATTAGCGATTTTGAAGCAAATAAATCATGGAAGTGTACCTGAAGCCAACTCCGGTAATTGATTGTGATGCTCCTCCTGTGAGAGAAAAGGCCCAGAATTTAACCGGGGATAAGGAAAACGATGTGGAGAAGACGAAGGCGCTTTTCTACTTCGTCAGGGATGATATCAAGTATAACCCCTATGTGCTACAGATTCTTGCTGAGCATCATAAGGCAAGCAGCACTCTGAATAGGGGAGAGGGATACTGCGTTCAAAAGGCGATACTCCTCGCTGCACTAGCACGAGCTGTGGGAATCCCGGCTCGCCTTGGGTTCGCTGATTTACGTAACTACATCGTCCCTCAAAAATTGCTGGAGCTGATGCACGGGAGTAACCTTTTTATCTATCATGGCTATTGCGAGTTATATATCGGACAAAAATGGGTTAAAGCTACACCGGCGTTCGACCGGCAAATGTGTCACGAACATCATATCGTTCCAGTGGAATTCGATGGCAAAAACCATGCCACTTTCCACCGCTATAACCAGGAAGGAAAACTACACATTGAATATGTCTGCGACTATGGCCATTACCCTGACCTTCCGCTGGAGGAGATGCTTAAAGCTCGCGCAAAGGTTTATGGCCCTGATTATCTAAAAATGCAGGAGGATCTCATTAATTTGAACTGCGGCCAATAAAAACGGCCTAAATGTAGCTCCGATGCCAGTTTTCATCCACCTTGCTGGCTTCAAGCCTAGCATACCACGGAGTTCCATGAGCGTTTGCTAATTCAGTCAGGCTTTCAAGTCTGTTGACCACGGTGGTCTCTAAGAACTTCAATCTTTCCTCGCGAGACTTTATTTGAGTAGCCTCCTGCCACAAAGCACGTCCGCCAAGAAAGCCTGAGGCCCCAGCCCGACAGGCTAGCTCCACCTCCTGATAGAAGAGTTCAAAATTAACACCGGCGCTCAAGATAACCCAGGGAACCTGGCTTGCTTCGTTAAGCCGATGGCAAAGGTCTAATAGCTTATTCTCATCTTTGTCATATTCAAGATCGGCGGGAAATTCGGCTTTGAGAACATCAATGGGGAGAGCAGTAATTTGTTTTGCTGTTTCAACTACTAGCTTCGGCTTTACTCTGGCAAAATCCTCAGAGCTAGCTTCCTTATTAGCCACTCGGTAACTTATCGGCTCAACCACAAAAGGTATATCTTCTGCCACACAATCCGCGGCTAGCTTGTTTACCGTATTTAGTTGCCTTTGAGCGACATCGACATCAGGACGATAGTAAAGCAGGAGCTTGGCCGCGCTTGCGCCCATCATTTTTATCTTTTCTGCATTCCAATCAGGCAACAAATCAGTGACCCTCGCCTCTGCTTTGCCGGAATAGCCACTTTTCTCCAGACTGACCAGTAATCCTGTTGTTTTAGGAATAGCTCCAGCGGCAATTGCCTGTGCCGCACCATAAATAGGGTCGAGCAGGATAGCGGTGGCATGCAGGGTTAAAACTCGACACAGGTCTAGTTTGAAATCAACCATCTCTTGATAGCCAACGTCTCGGGATTGTCCCGCGGAAAGCATCTTCAACAATGAGCCCCGGTGGTCAAGGGCACACATCGCCATTATTCCCCTCCCGTTGGCTAATTGTTGCAACCCTCTTATTTTGCCGATGGATAATTTTTTCATACTCCTAAGTGGCTAACACCCTCATTAATTGTAGCAAGCTACCATCCATCGTTTTTATCTTGGTATAGGTTTCCTCCAGAGGTGTAAGGGCTATTTCACCCTTTGATTCTCCAACCATAAAGCCCGATTTACCCTCAGCCAAGGCATCTATAGCCGCTGCTCCAAGTTTGCTGGCTAAAATCCTGTCTCGCGCTGTTGGCGAACCTCCACGCTGTATGTGCCCCAGGACACAGATTCGATAATCCAGCCTCAACCTTTCCCATACTTGCTGGGCAACTTGAAACACCCCTCCTGCTTCATCACCTTCAGCAACTACCACTATGCTTGACTTTTTCCCCTTCTTGATATTACGCCTTATGGTGAGGCAAAGTTCCTCTATCTTCGTCTCTGCTTCGGGTATCAAAATGTCTTCCGCTCCACCAGCAATCCCCACATCCAGGGCAATAAAGCCCCTGTTCCTCCCCATAACCTCCACGAAAAAGGGGCGCTGCAAAGACCCCGCAGTATCCCTGATCTTATCTATTGCCTCCAATGCGGTATTTACCGCAGTATCAAAGCCAATAGTATAATCAGTGCCATAAACATCGTTATCTATGGTGCCAGGAATGCCAATTACCCTTATATCACCTGCTTTAGCTAATGCCGCCGCACCACGAAAGGTGCCATCACCACCTATGGGTATCAGCCCTTCGATCCCCTCCTTGTGTAAAACCTGGATTGCTTTCTTTATCCCCTCTTTAGTCTTCATCTCCTCGCATCGCCCACATTCGAGGAAAGTCCCTCCTCGCTGGATGATGTTTGCCACCGACCTGGGAGCTAACCTCACAAAATCCCCTTCCAGCAAGCCACAATATCCACGCCGAATCCCTATTACCTCCAATTTATATCTTGCGGCACAGCGGACTACCGCCCTGATGCAAGCATTCATGCCCGGAGCATCGCCGCCGCTAGTTAATACCCCAATTTTTTCCATAATTTCACTCCTTCGTCACGTAATTATAGCATCTATGTCTAGTAAAGAGATATATTAAGCTTGGCAGGTGTGGTATTATCTTAAAATTCAGGACAGGAAAGATTTTTTATGGTCAAAATACTCCATACCGCTGATATTCATTTAAGAGAATACAAAGACGAAAGATGGGAAGCACTTGAAGAACTTGTCGAAATTGGCAAGAGAAACAAGGTAGCTGTCGTTACAATATGCGGTGACCTTTTTGATAAAGATATTGATGCCGAGAACCTGAGACCAAAGATAAGGGAAGTTTTCTCCCACATACCCTTTAAGGTTCTAATAATTCCGGGCAATCATGATGCTGATTCCTATAAAGGCGGCATGTATTTTGGTGAGGATGTATTTATTCTAACTGGCTCGCCATTCGAATATGGCGATGTAAAGATAGTCGGGGTGCCTTTCGAGCCAATACAAGGGCAAAATCTTCTCGGGAAAATTCGAGCGTTAAAAGAAACACTAACCCCAGAAAAAAAGAATATCTTGTTATGCCACGGAGAACTTCTTGATGCTTTCTTCTCTAGAGCAGATTTCGGAGATGAAGGTGAAGAAAGATACATGCCCTTCAAGTTATCCTACTTAGAGGGATTAAATATTGATTATGTGCTCGCCGGTCACTTCCACTCAAAATTCGATGACAGACGGTTGAAGAACGGAGGCTATTTTGTTTACCCAGGCTCACCTGTTTCCATCACTCAAAGGGAAACAGGGCAGAGGAAGGTTAACCTGTTTGAAGTGGGTAGCCCACCTCAGGAATATCTGCTTGATACATTCCATTACCAAGCAATAACTATAACGCTCGACCCATTCAAAGAGGAAAACCCTGTAGAAATCGTGCAACAGCATTTTGAGAAACTTCATCCAAAAGCAACTGCCATCCTGACCGTTAAGGGGTATGTTAATAGTGAAAAAATTCAGATGACGGAGCAAGATATCGTGTCTCAAATAAAGGGAATAACCAAGGGCAAATGTGCCAAGGAACACTACGAGCTCAGCGACATCTCTACAATACTGGAAAATGACTTATTCAAAAGCTTAACGAATAAGGTTAAGGAGGGTGATTATACTGAAGAAAAGGAGAGGCAGCTGCAAGACATTGTCATTAAAGCAATAATGCAAGCAGGATTATGAGAATAAAAGAATTCTCAATAAGACGTTATGGACCATTGCCCGATATCGGGCGTATAGCATTGGGTAACTTCTCCCTAATATACGGGGAAAACGAACACGGCAAAACACTAACCATAGATGCTTTGGTGAAATTATCGTTTCACCAATTATCGCCGCAACGTCTTAAGGACCTCTTTAAAAATATAAATAGGGTAGATGAAGCCCCTGATGGATACCTGATTGTAAAGGTTGAGAACGGTGAAGAGATAAAACTTCCTGGGAAAAGAAACTTGGCAGATATTGCAAAGCTGAGTCCTCAAGAATGTCGCAATATCTTCATAATAAGGAACAGCGACCTCTCAATTGCTTTAGAGAGCGATTTTTATCGAGATGTAACCGACCGCCTTACTGGCTTGAGAACCGGAGAGATCTTGCGGATAAAAAAACAACTTCAAGAATTGGGAAAACTAACTAACCCTGGTAGTACAGCTTCTCTGCGTGACATAGCTGATGAGAAACTAAAGACTAAAATAGAAGAAGCCGAGGAGCTAATTACGAGAATCCAGGCGTTGCAAGAGGAAATCATACAAGAGGAATTTGACACGCTTGAAGAAAAACTTTTCACAACCAAGGAGGAAATGAATAAGGTTAACCTCCAGATAGGAACTTTAGAAGATGCCAGAAAAAGGGAAGATTATGAAAAGAGTAACGAAGCATATCAAATTCTTATATCTGATCAGCAGAAAATGAACGAACTGGAGGTTTATACCACCGCTGAAGCGGAACTTTGGTCTGGATATGAAAGGGATATCAATAATTGGGAAGGGGTTGTAGAAAAGTTACGAGAAGAGGTGGAGACCAAAAAACGGGAGCTTCAGGAAAGAGAGAAATTATTGGGTGAGGAAAAATTAGAACTTGAGGTGCTCAAAGAAAAAAAAGGAAGGATAGATAATGAAATCGAGCCAGATATTAAGAACTACCAGATGGAGGTCGGAAAAGCAAAAAGTGGGGAAACGCAAGGTAAGTTTTTTACAACAGCAGCTACAACCTCAGCAGTATTACTATCAATAACGACCCTGGCACTCATAGTGAGCCCATCGCCTTTGTTTTACGGATTACTCGCCTTATTCTTAATCTCCACCGGCATCTTTGCAGCACTGAGATTCTCATTGACCCGGGAGAAAGCTCACCTCGCTGCAGTGTTTGAAAGGATTAAATTAGCCGCCTCCAGGTTTGACCTTGCTGCGGAAAGCCCCCAGGAAATTTTGCAAAATATTGAAAAGTTGGATGCGGAGTATTCCAAAAAACAAAGTAAGGTAGAAAGCATGAGGACCTACGTCTTTGCCTTAGAAAGCCAAATCAAAAGATGGGCTGAAACAGATATTCCGAATATAGAAAGGCAATCAAGCGAAGCTAGAGAAAAAATAGAGGGGTTAGTCCGAAAATCAAAAGTAAAAACTCTCAAGGAATATCAACAAAAACTTGACTTGAAATCGACATGTAAATCATCGATCAACACCCAGAAAGGCATACTAAAGAACCAATTTGGTTCAAAAGGAGAAGACTTACAGGAGAATCTTTCCCACTGGTGTGATGAAATCGATGCTTTAAAGGAATATGAGAACAAGGCTAAGGAGACACCCTATGATGGAAAAGCTATGTCGAAGCTAAAAGAGTCCCAGCAGAAACTTCAGGAAGGGGAGCAACAACTTGAAGAGAAGCTAAGCCATTTTCAGGAACAATTAAGAGAAATAGAAAGAAAAACGAACGAAATCCTACAACCAAAAGACGGTCGCCTTTACTGCACTACTTCCATAGACCTAAATATGATTAAGAACGAGCTGTCAACCTTCATGTTCAGCGTCGAAACTGAGAAAGATAACGCCCTAGAAGCCATAAGCATTTTCGAGGAGCTGGAAAGAGAGGAAGAGAGAAAGATCTCCGCCCTTTTTGGTAAGGATAGCCCTGTTTCACAGCGTTTCTCCGAGATAAGTGGCGGCGTTTATCAGGAAGTAGAGTTTGCTCAGGAGGAAACGAAAAAAATTAAAGTAAAGCTCGAAGATGGTAGTGCTTTAGACGCCGAACAGTTATCGGGGGCCACTTACGATCAACTTTATCTTTCCATCCGCCTTGCTCTTGGAGAAAAGCTGCTAAAAGGAAGCAAGGGTTTCTTTATTATGGATGACCCTTTTATCAAAGCTGACACCGAGCGGTTACAGCGGCAAATTGACATATTGAAGAGGATTTCCCAATCAGGATGGCAGATTATCTACCTCACCGCAAAAGATGAGGTAAAAGACGTACTCAAACAAGATATAGAGAATGGCAATATCAGCTATACAGAGCTCCCAAGTATGTTTCCCCAGCAAAGCGCGGATGTTGACTCTGCTCCCTTACCCAAGACCGAGCATCAACTAAATCAAGGTGAGCTGCCATTATAGGTAGCGAGCTCAAATCCTCCTCTCCTATTAGACGACCCTTTCGGCAATTTCGATTCAGTGCTCCTAAATAAAGCATTGCTCCTCTTTAAAGACCTGAGCAAGGATTACCAGATTATTATATTCACCTTGAAAGATATATACGACGAAGCAGCTAATAATATAATTCTGCTCGGGTAAAGGTTAAGCTAGCCTCAGCTAGTTTTACTCCATCATATAGAGTTTCCAGCTTATCTCTTAACTATTCTACTATCTTCGACTTTCCCTTCTTGGTCCGCCTCTTGGTCCACCTCCTGGTCCACTTCTCGGTGGACGAGCTATATCAACTTTCAAGGTGCGTCCCTGGAAATCAGAACCGTCCAGTGCTTCCTTTGCCTTCTCAGCTTCCGCCGGGCTAGACATTTCCACGAATCCAAAACCTCTACCTTCAATTACATTGACTTGCTTAACTTCACCTTGGGGAGAAAACAATTCCTTCAAATCCTCATTGGTTACAGAGTAACTGAGATTTCCTACATAAAGTTTACTACCTTCCATTCTAACCTCCTTTTCTTCTTTATTTCTCTTTGCTTAATAATGCTTCTCCTTCAAGATTTAATTGAGCATCCTTACCACCTCCTTCACCATTTGCCAGCCATTCCACATACCAGCCTTGTAGATTGTTAAACACTAGCATCTATCGTAGTGGTTATCAAGCCCATTGAGACATGCTCGATATTCAACATCCGAAGTCGGTTATATACCTCCCTACCCTTCAATAACCTCTTTGGTGCTGGGCACTCTGCCGATAATACGCCCATCGATGTGGGTAGCTGAATCGAGAGCCCGGGCGAGGGCTTTGAATAAAGCTTCGGCTTTGTGGTGGTCGTTGACGCCAGCGATTACCCTGGCGTGGAGATTGATTTTGGCTTCAGAGGCGAAGGAAACTAAGAAATGGCGAACTAAATCAGCATCCAGGTCACCTATCTTAGCTCGACTGAAGGATGTATCTATCGCACTGTAGGCCCTTCCACCGATATCCACTGCCGCCATTGCCAGAGTTTCATCCATGGGCACAACAGCATGCGCCATTCGGACAATGCCTTGCTTTTGCCCCAATGCCTGGTTAAATGCCTTGCCCAAGGAAATAGCTACATCCTCCACAACATGATGCTTGTCAGCACCTGTAGCTGAGATCTTCAGGTCAAATACCCCATGCCTAGCTAGATGAGCAAGAAGGTGGTCGAACATTCTTATCCCGGTAGTAATTTCAAATTCTCCGCTGCCATCGATGTTCAGTTCTACTTTGACATTGGTCTCGGCAGTTTCCCGAGTTACCTTTGTTTTCCTTTCAGGCATGCTGCCACCTTAACACATTTCCTTCAGCGCTTCAACTAGGGCATCAGTATCCTCTGGTCTGCCCACGCTGATTCTCAAGCAGTCTTTCAATCGTGGGGTATCAAAATAGCGAATAAAAATACCCCTCTGCTGTAATTGACGCCAGATTTCTTTGGCCGGAGATTGCTTAATCAGTTCCCTCGCTTTGCTCGGGACGAGCCCCGAGATGACAGAGGGGGTAGGTTCAAAATCACGGTATAAGGAGCAAAGAATAAAGTTAGCCCTTGATGGATACGGCTTTAGCCATCCAAATTCTTTTAGCTTAGTGAATAGCCTCTCCCGCTCAGTGATTATCTTATTTACGTTGCCATGCAGATAGTCCAAATCACTTAAAGAAGCCAGCACTGCTACTTGAGCAGCGGCGTTGACATTATAAGGCTGCTTAATCTTCATCAGGTAGTCGGCAATTTCCGCGGGGAAGATACCATAGCCGATACGGAATCCAGCTAGCCCCGCCCATTTGCTGAAGGTGCGCAACACTATTAAGTTACGGTAAGCAGGCACCAATCCAGCCATGGTTACCCCACCGAATTCAAAATAAGCCTCGTCAATGACCACGACCCTTTCAGTATCAACGAGCTCCATTAGCTCCTGTTCCTCAATGATGTTGCCGGTAGGATTATTGGGAGAAGCGATGAAGATGACCTTTGTTCTCTTGTCCAGCGCTCTTTTTACGCCCGCTATATCCAGAGCAAAATCCTCATCCTTTCTGGGCACCTCAATCACCCTGCCACCGCAGACCTCGGCACTGAAGGGATACATGCCAAACGTTGGTGAGCAGGTGATAATTCTGTCACCTGGTTCAAGAAAGAGCCTTAATACGAGGTCAATTAACTCATCGCTGCCGCTACCACAGACGATATGCTGGCGATCTACAGCGGTATATTCCTGCAATGCTTCCCTTAACTTTCTCTGCTCCGGGTCGGGGTAGATATGATAGTAAGGGTAGTCAGCGACAGCCTGAGAAACCTTCGGAGAGCAACCGTAGGGATTCTCGTTGCCATCAAGCTTTATCACCTTCCCTTCAACCTGCTGCACCAGAATCTCCACCGGCTCTATTGGGGTGTAGCTTTTCATCGCTATTAGTTCGGGCCTTACCAGCTTCTTTATGTTCATCTATCCGTTGCGGTTGCTTCGTTTTGCTCGCAGTGATGCCGCCCGGGCGTGAGCACCAAACCCCTCAGCCTCAGCTAAGGTTATCGCTGGTTGAGAAAGGTCCCTGGCGGTGGAATCATCCAGTGAAATGATATTGGTAACCTTGAGGAAATCTTCAACACTCAAGGGCGAACTGAAACGAGCACTTCCCCCGGTAGGCAATACATGGCTGGGACCAGCAACGTAATCACCGAAAACCACTGATGAATTATCGCCGGCGAAGATGCAGCCGGCACCGTAGATTTTGGGAATCAAAGAAGAGGCATCAGCTACCATAAGGGAAAGATGCTCCGGAGCATAAAGATTGACCAATTCCACAGCCTGGTCAACATCATCTACGAGGACAATCATTCCATTCTTAACAGCCTCAGCAGCAATGAAAGACCGCTTCATTTTGTCCAATCTGAGTGAAATTTCTCCATCAACCTTGTCAGCCAGCTCAGGCGATGTGGTAATCAAGATCGCTTTTGCCAGCGGGTCATGCTCTGCCTGAGCCAGAAGCTCAGCAGCACACAAAGATGCATCGGCAGTGTCATCAGCCACAATTACAATCTCGCTTGGTCCCTGAAGACCATCAATGGCTACTTCACCATAAACCATCATTTTAGCTAGCACCACAAAGTTGTTGCCCGGACCGCAGATTTTATCCACTTGGGGCACTGACTCCGTGCCAAATGCTAGGGCAGCGATGGCTTGAGCACCGCCAATCTTAAAAATCCGATTTACCTGAGCGATGTTAGCCGCTACTAATGTTGCAGCTGGAATAGCTCCATCAGGTCGGGGAGGAGAAGCCATAATGATTTGCTTAACACCAGCTACCTTGGCAGGAATGACGGTCATCAACACCGTGGAGGGATAACAGGCAGTTCCACCGGGGATATAGACCCCTACCTTATCCAGAGGGCGAACGTGCCTCTTCAGATATGGGGTAATGGATATAATGCCAGCTTTTGGTAAGCAAGCAAGGTGAAATTCTCTTATCCTTTTAGCAGCTAACTCGAGGGCTGAGACTAACTTCTCATCCGCGGCATCGTAAGCTGCCGAAATCTCCTGCTTACTCACCTCCAGAGAATCAAGTTGAGCACCATCCAATTCCTTAGCGTAGTGGAAAAGAGCCTTATCACCCTCCTTTTGCACCTTGCCGATAATATCAGCCACCACCTGTTGATGCTCTATCCCTATATCCAATGATTGTAGCGGGGACTTTCGATCAAGTAATCGCTTTGCGCGGGCAAAATCCTCGATTCTTTTCACGATAATCCTCCTCGCATCATCTGAATGATAAAATCTATCTCTTCCTTCTTACCAGGTGAGGTAATGCTTTCCTTGTTGCCAATGAGACACGCAGTGGATTCATAAAGGATATCAATAATTTTAAGATTATGCTCTGCCATGGTTTTCCCAGTCTGCATATTATCAATAAGCAAATCGGCATCTTCAGGCAGAAAAGCCTCACTTGCCCCCCATGTTGGTATCAGTTTATATGGACTAATGTGATGGTCACAAAGATACTTATCGCCGATGTTGACATATTCCGAGGCTACCCTCAGTGTGGGTAATTTACCCTTCTGCAGCAATTGCCTGATGTCTTCCATGGTTGACACTGGCATTTCCTGGCTCACCGCAGCTACGATTTTAACTTTGCCGAAGCCAAGGTCCAGTAATTCCACCACAGGGCTGGAGGGAAAACGATAGACATGGTCAAGTAGCCAATCCCGGCCAGTTATTGCAAGGTCAAAATTGCCGTTGGCTACCTGGAGTGGCATATCCTGAGGTCTGATTACTTTAACGCCCAGCCAGTCTAGGTCAACCGAGGGATGATAATCCAGCACCTCCCCAGAATAATGGCTTAAATTGAGCCCCACTCGTTCTAAAAACTCTGCCGTAGGTGGTTGCTGATGCCCATCAGGCAAAGCTAGCTTGACTTTCTTTAGCTCATGACGGCGAAGCAAACCAACAAAACCTTCCTTACTACTTACCTCTTCGAATGATAACGAAAATTCCCTATTATCAAGCATGGGAGCGAAACGATTCAATACTGAAGCCAAGTCCTTATTGTTCAAGCTCTCCCGGCTGGCAATTACTGTAGCTCTAGCGGGGAGCAATTTCATGAGGGGAAGTAAACCTTTCCGTTCCAATTCCTCCTCATTCCTGGCCCACAATACCACAATTTCAGCGCTCTCCGGGGGATAACCCTCAGCATCTCCCCAAATTGGGAAAATCCGAAACCTTCTCATTCGGACATTTAAGGCGAAGGCTTCGGCTAAATCAGGATATTCACTTACTATACGCCAGTTACCTTGTCCACCGAGAAGTCCGTCTAGGGTTTTTATTCCTGATTCGTAACTGCTTGCAGCATATATATACCCCTCACCATAATTTAGAGTGGATATTTTCACCACTGCGCTGGCTTTATACCGCACAAGAAGTTCTTCAATCCAATCCAACCCACATATCCCTAAGTCATAATTACCTATCGCCACCTGGATAGGAATATCCTTTTCCCAGAATATCTTGGCGGAGAGATAAGGAGTTTTTGCCGACTTAAGCCGATATTGCCTTGTCTGCTCACTATACCCTTCAAAGCCTAAACCTACGCCATCCAGCAAATTTGCCGTGGCTGGAAGCAACCTCCCTTTAGGTAACGCAAGTTTGATATAATTTGACTGGTTTGCCATAGAAATTTAATCCACACCTAATATGCCACCAACCTGAGGTAGAGTGCGGACCTCCCATTTTTCACCGCTTTTTTGGTCAATAATCACAAAAGATTCTTCACCGGAAACAGAAACAACCCAGCGATAATCAGCTACACTCTCTCCAGCAAAGTCAAGCTCAACTATACGCCCGGCGCTACGAAGCGATTGAGCCAGGCTAAAGCATGTCTCCACTACCCTGGATTTTTTTTCATCTCCTCTAAGTAACACTCCAAATTCGCGACGCTCGTCTTCCTTCAGGGAGAGCATTCTTATTACCGGGTCAACGTAAATGGCAAATCCACAAGCGGGTATGCTCTTGCTGCCCATAAGCGATAGGAGCTCATCATACCTTCCACCACCACCAATTTTCTCGCCTCGGGAGAATAATTGAAGGCAAATCCCGGTGTAATACTCAAACCCATGTATGGCAGCAATGTCAATCTGATAATCGCATTTCAAGTCATCCAGCAACCGGAGAATGTCAATGAAATTACTGAGATTGGATTCCAACTCCGGCGAAGTTCCTTCTGCTGGAAGCTTAACCTTCTTGAGGAAGTCACTTAACTTCCCTTTGAAATTCACCAACGAGACAAGAAATTTATCAAGCTCAAGGTTATCTGACTTTGCTTCCTTCCATGCCTGCCAATCACCATCCAGAATACGCCCGAGCATTCTAGCCTCATCTCTGGGACTAAGCCCAAGCTCCTTGACCAGCGCCTTCGCCAAACCGGCATGGGACAGCCGCAACTGTACTCCGCCAATGCCAAGGCTACGTAATAGCTCATGGGCTAACAACAGAAGCTCTACATCCGCCACTGGACTAGCACCACCTAAGAACTCAACACCACATTGCCATCGCTCCCTGTTTTCCTTCCCCGTCTGTTCAAAAGCAAAGATGCCAGTGACATAAAAAAATCTGGCAGGGAGGCTTAGATTTTCAAGATAAAGTCGGGCTATAGGTATGGTACCGTCCGGTCTGAGCACTACCCTTTCTCCACTCCAGCCATCCCAATCAAGAAAGGAATATGCCTTACTTAATCTGCTGGGGGTAAGCGTTCCTGTAGCAGTAAACAGGCGGAGATATTCCAGGCTCGGTGTCCTTACCTCACGATACCCCCACTTAGTACAACAATTGCGGAAGGTATCCTCAATATAGCGAAATTTCTCCATATCATCGGGGAGTAAATCCCGCATGCCATTGCACCGCTGGCTTTCCATCCTAAAAACCTATGTTAACCAATTTGCCCCATTCTATACTACCATTCATCTTGCTTCAATGAGGAAGCACCTCGAGAGCTTGCTTTAAATCTTCAGGCAAAGGCGAGCTAAATTCAAGGTATTGATTGGTTGACGGCAAGCAGAAGCCAAGACGATGCGCATGAATGAATTGCCGCCCAATATAAGCTGATCTCACCCCATAAACAGGGTCACCAGCCACAGGATAACCAATAGTGGAAAGGTGTACCCTTATCTGGTGTGTCCGCCCCGTTTTGGGCATTACCTCAAGTAAACTGTAATCGCCAAGGTATTGGTGGACCTGGTAATGTGTTATTGCCTCTCTCCCCTCCTCTACTACCGTCATCCTCTTGCGATTTCTCGGGTCTCGCCCAATAGGCAACTCAATTGTCCCCTGACTAGGAAATACTTTCCCTTTAACCAGAACAAGGTAGCTCTTGGTTACTGTTTTACCTTTGAACTGGTTAATTAGAGAAACTCGAGCGGATTCATTTTTAGCAACAACGATGAGCCCTGAAGTATCCTTATCCAGCCTATGAACTATGCCTGGCCGCACTAGGTCACCGCTCCCCTCCAGACTGGGACAATGCGCCAGGAGAGCATTAACTAAAGTGTGGTCAGGATGCCATGGAGCAGGATGAGTGGTTAAGCCAGCAGGTTTATCCACCACGATAATTTCACTATCTTCATAGACTATTTTTAGGGAAATCGGCTCAGCCTGCGGAGGGGCAGGTAAGGGAGGAAACTCAATGGTTATCCTGTCTTTTCCCGCCAATTTCCGACTCGCCTTAGCCCTTCGTTGATTAACCAAAATATAGCCTTGCTCAATCAATTTCTGTAAATAGGCCCGAGAAAATTGCGGAAATGCCTGAGCTAAATAACTATCAAGGCGAATGCCCGGCGTGGAAACAGTGAGATGGAGCATTTTAGTATTTGGAAGTGCGCCCATGGTGATATACCCGGGCGAATAATCCCGTACGATAAAGGGAATAAATGAACAAAATTATGCCCGCCACTATAGCAGCGTCTCCGAAATTAAACGCCGGCCAGTGGAAGTCATCCCAGAGACGGAGGTCAATGAAATCAACGACATAGCCGAGACGAACGCGGTCTATCAAATTACCAGTGGCGCCACCAAAGAGCAATCCTAGCGATACATTGCTTAGCGCAGTCTTGGACGATAAATAATGCCGCGCTAACAAAATGATAATTAACACCGCTATAGCAGCAGCGATAAGAAGAGAAACTTGTCCCGGCAGTAAGCCAAAAACTAAGCCATAGTTCTTAACATAGACCAAATTCAGAAAATTTTCCAGGGGCGATGATGGTGGAGCTAAATTCCTGCTAACCCATAACTTAGTTACCTGGTCGAGGACGATTATTGAAGCAGCAGCAACCAAAAAAAGCCTAAGTTGCCCTTTATTTTGCATCCCTCGTCTGGCGCACCTTGCACCCCAAGCACAAGTTCGCTTGAGGTAGCGCTTCAAGGCGGGCTAGCTCTATAGGCTTGCCACAGGAATCACACAATCCATAAGTCCCCGCTTCATACTTCTCCAGGGCATGGTCTATTTCAGCAAGAGACTTCTTCAACCTTTTCTCCAAATCCAGCCTTTTTTCTAACTCCAAAACCTGGCTTGCCTCCTCCCCTCTTTTGCCAAACGGACCGCCAGCCCTTCTTTCCACCGTTTGCTGGGAAGTTTGTATCTGCTCCAGCTCTTGTACCAATCGTGCCTTTTCAGCTTTCAACTGTTGCAAAAGCTTAGTAAATTCAGCCACTTTATCTACCTTCGATGTAAGTTAACCTAAACTGCGCTAAAAACGTTTCTTATATTGGGGTGTAAAGCATTACCAAGTTTTTCTACTACCTCACACCTGACCTTATTGAGCTCCTTCTGCTTTTCCTCGAACTCCATTCTAGAATAAAGCTTCTCAGGATGTAAGTATATATCGTCAACATGCCTTACCGACTTAGGCACCTTAAATCCGGTAGGTGAATCTACCCAATCTTCAAGTCCCCCTCTCAATAGGGAATCCAGTATCGCCATGGTAAATTCCAGCCTTATATCATTATAATGTGCCCCCTCACCTATCCCCCCGGTATTTAACAAGTAATAATTCACATGAAGAAGGGCTCCCATTATTTCATAAAATCTGTTGGCATGCTCCGCTCTACCACCAGCTATAAATGGGTCATAGAAGAACTCGCTCCTTATCTTCCCCGCCTGAGTTGGGTCACCAGCGGACGACTCCATTGATTGCCCCAAAATCATCAACGAGGTTGCTTGCTCTAAAGTTAATTTCGATATCGCTGGAATCAACGGCCCTCTGGTGATAAGAACCAGGTTATCTATCCTATCAACGTCAATATAAGGGCTGGCATGCAGGAAATCTTTCCTGCGTATAACCGCTCTCCCGTTTGATGTTCTTTCGAAATTGTAAAAATCGAAATCTTTATCTTCCGTCACATAAACATTCTCACAGAGAGTTTCCGGTTTCAATAATCCATAGAATATCTCAACTTGATTTCCGGGATTTATACTCTCGGTTTTCACAAATACCCCTCCAGCTTCAAAACCATGGAAGGAACCATCGGGCATCAGAGTTCCACCATCGTCCTGGATAAGCCAGGATTTTTCCCGGCCTTTCCTCGCCAAAATTTTGCACGTGGTGGTTGTTTTCCCATTTGCGGTCAAGGCAACAAGCAATGTCCTTACAGTTCTATAATCCCCATGCGTTGATTGAAGGTAATCCTCCCTACAGCCAGTATGCAGGAAAATTCCGTCCCCAAAAGTTTTTTGGGTCCAATCTTCAGCAGCGAAGACTCCCTTTTTATACTCACCAATATAATTGCTGTTCCTGATTATCTTGATGACCCTGCCATTATCGAGCATAGCCAGCCTTATAGTGATGTCTTTTTGAGGAAGTGGTTTTGATTTATTAGCTTCAAAAGCTTCATCACTGAACATTACAATCTCATACGTTGGCCGTTCGACTTTGCCCTTTACAGGAATAAAAAGATTCCCCCCACCATAGGCAACATGGGCAAATCGCTCAGGGACAATTAACCTGACTGTAGTGTTACTACTTGTATTGCCCACAATCCGGTCAAGGGAAATTAACCTTTCTTTGCTCAACGCCTGTTCACATTGAGCCAATAGCTGCAATTCCTCCTTGCCGAAGGAATAGTCAACGCTGTTTTTGGTAAACATCGCCGCTCTGGAACTAGGCCCACTTTCAACAACAAAATTACCGTAAATTGTCTTCACTACGCCGGGTTCCCGCTCCACAAGCACACTCAATTCCTCGAGAGAAGGATTATCCAGCAACCTGTTCTCCTGTAATGCCTTCTGTCTAATCCTCTCGACAGTTAACACAAATTGCTCTAACTCAATTCCTGACATCTCTCTCCTTAAGGGAAATCCTAAATTTCAATCTCTAAATTCTAAACAAATTCAAGTCTCTAACGCCGGGATTTAGATAGCAGTGCTTAGTATTTTAGTGTTTATACCTCGCGGAATTCACCCTCAACAGGACCTTCCTCCCCACCAGGACCCTGTTGTCCACCGGGATGTTGCCCGCCAGGTGGTTGTCCACCGGGCTGTCCATAAACTGTAGCGCCAACCTTCTGCATAGCCTGCGATAGCTCTTGCACGGCATTACGAACAGCATTTATATCCTTGCCTTGAAGCGCTGAGCGAACTGCAGCTATCTTGCCTTCTATTTCCTGTTTTAGCTCTCCGGGTATTTTACCTCCCTGCTCTCGAAGCGTTTTCTCAGCAGTATAAGCAAGGTTATCGGCAGCATTGCGGGTTTCAGTTTCTTCCTTGCGCTTAGCATCTTCAGCAGCATGCGTTTCCGCTTCCCTCTGCATCTTCTCCACCTCTCCCTTGCTGAGTCCGCTAGAGGCAGTGATGGTGATTTTCTGCTCCTTCCCGGTGCCTTTGTCCCGCGCATTAACATTAAGGATTCCATTAGCATCGATATCAAAAGTTACTTCAATTTGAGGCATACCTCTTGGCGCCGGTAGAATACCATCGAGCATAAAACGCCCTAAAGTTCGATTATCGGCCGCCATAGGACGTTCCCCCTGAAGAACATGTATTTCCACACTTGGCTGATTATCACCAGCAGTGCTGAAAATCTGGCTCTTTGAGGTAGGAATGGTGGTATTACGAGGAATAAGCGGCGTGGCTACCCCTCCCAGAGTCTCTATGCCCAAAGTAAGCGGGGTAACATCAAGAAGGAGAATCTCTCCCACCTCACCTTTGAGCACCCCAGCTTGAATGGCAGCTCCCAAAGCCACCGCCTCATCAGGGTTGACACCCTTCACCGGTTCTCGACTAAAAAACTGCCTCAAGGTATCCTGAACCTTGGGCATCCTTGTCTGACCACCAACCAGAATTACATTATTAATTTGAGCTGGAGTGAACTTGGCGTCGCTTAAAGCCTGGCGACAGGGTCCAATGCTCCTCTCTATTAAGTCAGCCGATAGTTGCTCCAGCTTGGCTCGACTAAGCGTCATGGTAAGATGCTTGGGACCAGAAGCATCTGCGGTGATGAATGGGAGATTTATCTCTGTCTGAACCACTGTGGATAGCTCTTTCTTAGCCTTCTCAGCAGCGTCTTTTAACCGCTGCAATGCCATCCTGTCCTGCTTCAAGTCAATGCCTTGCTCTTTCTTGAATTCATCACATATCCAATCCATAATTCTCTGGTCAATGTCATCCCCACCAAGATGAGTATCACCGTTAGTTGACTTGACCTGGAATGTGCCTTCGCCTATATCAAGGATGGAAATATCAAATGTGCCTCCACCAAAATCATAAACGGCAATAGTTTCATCTTTCTTCTTATCCATTCCATAGGCTAGTGATGATGCTGTGGGTTCATTAATAATACGGAGCACGTTAAAACCAGCTATAGCGCCGGCGTCTTTAGTCGCCTGCCTCTGACTGTCATTAAAGTAAGCAGGCACAGTAATCACGGCATCGGTGACTTTTCCCCCAAGATAAGCTTCAGCATCAACTTTCAGTTTTTGCAATATCATCGCTGAAATTTCCTGCGGACTATATTCTTTACCCCCCATAACTACCCGACAATCACCATTAGGCGCCGCAGTGATTTTGTAGGGTAATCTCTTTATATCATACTGGACCGAAGCATCGTTAAATTTACGCCCCATAAGACGTTTAACACTGAAAATAGTGTTATCGGGATTAATTATCGCCTGGCGCTTGGCTATTTCTCCTACCAAACGTTCACCTGTTTTGCTTACCGCTACTACCGAAGGAACCAGATTGCTGCCTTCGGCACTGGGGATAATTTTGGGCTCTCCCCCTTCCATAACTGCCACCAAACTAAGTGTGGTCCCCAGGTCAATCCCTACTGCTTTCGCCATGGCTTTCCTCCTCTATTTCTTCTTTGCCCCTGCCTACTACTACTAAACTGGGGCGGAGCACTCTATCTTTCAACCTATAACCCTTCCGAATTTCCTCCAATACCACACCTTCCTCACCCACCTGACTCATCGTCGCTTCGTGTAAATGGGGGTCAAATCTCTCTCCTTTAGCCTCAATTTCAGTTACCCCCGCCTTCTTCAGCGCCGCTTTAAGGTTATTATATATGATTTTAATACCCTCAAGCCAATTCATCTCGGCAGGTTCCGAGGGTAGCAACTTAAAAGCTCTTTCAAAATCATCTATGACAGGCAATAAACTCAGGATAAGCGTGCTGTTACCAAAATCTAAAATCTCTTGCTTTTCCTGCCTAGCATGCTTTTTGTAATTAGCAAGGTCAGCTTGAGCTCTTTGCCAATTCGCTAAATATTTCTCTGCTCCTTTCTTTTGCTCTGCTAAAGCTTGCTGTAGCGCCTCGATATCCTCTACACTTGCCTGCTCAACATCAGCCTCGCCTATTTCATCATTAGTTAATCCTTCTTCAGACAAAGTTTAAAATTCCTCTAGATGTATTCAGCTACCGATTCGCTCAATAATGTGGAAACAGAATTTACTGAGGAAATGACTCGGGAATAATCCATCCGCTTGGGACCAAGCACACCGACAACACCACTTGCTTTACCGGAAACTCCGTATTGGCTGACCACTAAGCTAAAATCCTGCAGCACCTCCTCCTTATTCTCTTCACCAATAATTACCTCTGCCTTTCCCATGCAAGCTCGCTGTCCAAGCACCTTTGCCAGCCAACTTTCCTTCTCTAACAGCTCTAATATAGTGATTATCCTGGGGCTTTGGTAGAATTCAGGCTGGTTCAATAACAGGCACAATCCTTCGACGCAAGGCTCACCATATTCCAGCCTATCCTCTGTTTCCATTATATCCACTACCGCCTGAGTTACTATCCTTCCTTCACGGGGAAGCTTTGGCTCACTAGCTAAAATTCCATTGCCCGTCATCCCCCCATAAATAGCATTAAACTTGTTGGACAAGACAGTCAATTCATCCTGAGTAACTGCTTCATCAAAAGATAAAATTCGTTGTCTGATTCCCACGCCATATAAAACTAAGATTAGCAACGCTACAAAATCCTGCAGGCTCACTAAATCAAGGTGTTTAAACCGGCTTTCCGGCGCCCTTGGCGATGTAACTATTGCCAGATTGTGAGCAAATCTGGCCAGTAAAAACACCGCTAGCCTTAGCTGCTGCTCAATCCTGTTCCTCTCCTCCCGCAATAGCTGATAAAAAAAGTATTGTTCATCCTCGGGAAGACCAAGCGCATCCCCCAGCAATCCTACATAGCAGCGATAAGCTTTATCAGTAGGAACACTACCCGCAGAGTGGTGAGGATGAGTAATGTATCCTTCGCTTTCCAAATAAGCTACATCATTGCGAATGGTGGCTGGACTTACCTTCAAAGCGTAATCCTCAGCGATGGTCCTCGAGGCAACAGGCGCCGCCCGGGAAATATACTCCCCAACTATTATCTTCAAAATAGTTTCTCTTCTTTCCTCTATCGAACTCATTTAGCACTTCCCCAGTGAGATTGCTAATTTAGCTGAAATATACCACTTCTAGGTTGGGCTGTCAACCAAGTTCGACCCAAATTGACTAAGGCAAAGAGAGATAGTATGATAACACCAAACATGAAACTCAAAACAACTTCCCATATTGCTATGCATGATACTGAGGTAGCTCAGATTCTGGAGCAGGAGAAAAAGAGGCAAGCAAGCCACATAAATCTCATTGCTTCCGAAAATTACGCTGACCTTGCTGTACTCGAAGCTCAAGGCTGCTTGATGACCGATAAATACGCTGAAGGCTATCCAGGACGCCGCTACTACGGTGGCTGCATTTATATAGATGCCGTGGAGACATTAGCCATTGAAAGAGCGAAAAAACTGTTCAATGCCGAGCACGCCAATGTACAGCCTCACAGCGGCGTTCAAGCTAACATGGCGGCTTACGCAGCTTTACTTCAGCCCGGTGATACCATGATGGGCATGAGACTTGACCAGGGTGGGCATCTTTCCCACGGTTCAAAGGTCAGTTTCTCCGGAAAATTATATAACTTTATCTCTTATGGCGTGAAACGCGACACTGAGATGCTTGATTACGATGAAGTAGAAAAACTTGCCCGGGAACATAAGCCTAAACTTATTATCGCTGGAGCTAGTGCTTACCCCCGAGTCATTGATTTTGAGCGCTTTCGTCATATCGCTGACAAGGTGGACGCCAAATTGCTGGTTGATATGGCCCACACAGCGGGCATAATTGCCGCCAGACTTCACCCTGACCCCATTCCTCATGCTGACGTGGTCACCGCGACCACTCAAAAGACGCTGCGTGGCCCACGAGGTGGCTTTATTTTGTGTAAGCAGGAGCTAGCCTCAGTCATCGACGCCGCTGTTTACCCGGGAACTCAGGGAGGTCCTTTAATGCATGCTATCGCGGCAAAAGCAGTGTGTTTCTTTGAAGCCATGCAGCCCGATTTCATCACTTATCAACAATCAATTCTCACAAATGCTAAAATATTAGCTTCTGAGCTTCAACGGTATGGATTCCGCATCGTTTCTGGAGGCACCGATAACCATCTTGCCCTCGTAGACCTTACCTCCAAGGGAATAACGGGAAAGGATGCTGAAAGCACGCTGGAATCGGCCCATATTCTGGTAAACCGAAATGCCATTCCCTTCGACCCCAAGCCACCTTGGATTGCCAGCGGCATTAGAGTAGGCTCACCGGCGGTGACCACCAGAGGTTTTGGGCCCGAAGAGATGAAACGCATCGCTTTCTGGATCTCAGATGTCCTTTCTCATCTCGACGATGAACATACTATAACCGAAACTCGCCAGGAAGTTGTGGAACTGTGTCAGCAATTTCCCACCCCGGCAATGCAGGGACAAAGCAGCAATGGATGAATTAAAGGTATTCAGTGGCAATGCCCATCCCTCTTTAGCACAATCTATTTGCGATTATCTACAAATCCCTTTAGGCAAAGTAGATGTTTCCGAATTTTCCAACGAGAACATATTTGTCCGAATCCTTGAGAATGTGCGCGAGCGAGATGTATTTATCGTCCAGCCTGTTTGCTCGCCGGTCAATAAAAGCCTGGTTGAGTTATTAATCATGCTCGATGCCTTTCGGAGAGCCTCAGCGGGGCGGATTACCGCTGTCGTGCCCTACTATGGCTATGGACGCACCGATAAGAAAGACCAGCCAAGAGTGCCTATCACCGCCCGTTTAATCGCTGACTTGATTGCTACCGCAGGAGCTAACAGGTTGCTCACCATCGACCTGCATGCCCCTCAAATTCAGGGCTTCTTCACCATGCCCGTGGATGAGCTAACCGCTTTGTCCCTTCTCTGTCAATACTTCCAGAAGAAAAATATCGACAAACTGGTAGTGGTAGCCACTGATATTGGCATCTCCAAGCGGGCTCGTGATTTCGCTGCCAAGCTTAATGCCCCGCTGGCTATTATGGAAAAAAGACGCCTGGGCAATGGCGATGCCACCGAGACCCTCAACGTTATCGGAGAGGTTCAGGGGATGTGTGCTTTAACCGTTGATGATGAAATCGATACCGGCGGCTCTCTATCTAATACCGTAAATACCCTTCTAGAGCATGGCGCTAACGAGGTTTATGCTTGCTGCACTCACCCTGTTTTTTCCGGTTCAGCTATCCAGAAAATTGCCTCCAGCCCGGTAAAAGAGGTCGTGGTTACCGATACCATACCGGTTACCGGAAATAAAAAATTAGACAAAATCACCGTCCTGCCTATGGCTCCCCTCCTTGGCGAGGCCATCCTCCGCATTCACACCGGCTCGTCTATAGGAGCTATGTTTGAGTGAGAAGTTTGCTGAAAGTCACAGAAAAAATACGAAATCCTGAGCACGAAATGTCAAACAATATCGAAACTCAAAGCTTGAGATTTTGAATTTGTTTGGAGCTTAGAAATTAGGATTTACGACGATGTTGGGCTGGCTTACTAGATTAATCGATTCCAACGAAAAAGAGCTGAAACGCCTTCAGCCTCTAGTGGCGGAGATAAACTCGCTTGAGCCTGAGTTTGAGAGGCTCTCCGATACCGAACTCCGCGCCAAGACCGCTGATTTCAAGGCTCGACTCTCTGAAGCTACGGCGGAGATTAGACAGCAAATCGCCGAGACAAAGCATGAACTTGAGGAAGCCAATCAGCGCCTGGCTCAGGCGCAGAATGAGTTCCAGCAAGAGGAAGAGACCGCCGAGTGCAAACGTCTGCAAAATAGAGTCGACCAGCTTGAGAAAGAACACCAGAAGCAACAAAACAGGGCTTTAGACGACCTGCTGCCTGAGGTCTTCGCTGCCGTCCGCGAGGCTGCCAAGCGGACTATCTTCCAGCGCCACTTTGATGTCCAGCTTATGGGTGGCATCGTCCTTCACCAGGGCAAAATAGCTGAAATGGCAACTGGAGAGGGAAAAACGCTGGTGGCTACGTTGCCACTTTATCTCAATGCCCTTACCGGAGAAGGATGTCATTTAGTCACCGTTAATGATTATTTAGCCAAGCGAGATTGCCATTGGATGGGCCCTATTTACCACGCCCTGGGTATAAGCGTAACAGCTATTACAGCGCTGCAAACGCCGGATAACCCCTACCCGTCTTATATTTATGACCCTGACTTTGATTCTGGGGACCCGAAATGGAAATACCTTCGTCCTATTCCTTTCCCCCCCAACCAACCACAGGAAGCTCGCCGCAAAGCTTATGAAGCCGACATAACCTACGGCACCAATAATGAGTTCGGTTTTGATTATCTCAGAGACAATATGGTTCTGGACTTATCCCAGTGTGTCCAGCGGGAGCTTAACTATGCCATTGTGGATGAGGTTGACAGCATCCTCATCGACGAAGCTCGTACCCCCTTGATTATAAGCGGAACTGCTGAAGAAGCCTCCAAAAAGTACCACACCTTCGCTCAGCTTGTTTCTCGCCTCAGGAAAGATGACGATTACGAAATTGTTGAGCGGGAACGTACAGTCAAACCTACGGAGGCTGGCATTGTTAAGATGGAGAAAATGCTTAAAAACGCAGGCTTACTCAAGGGTGTGAGCCTTTATGATGACATTGCTAACTATCCTCTCGTCGGCTACTTTGAAAATGCCCTTAAAGCCCATGCTTTGTTCACAAAGGATAAAGAGTACATGGTCAAGGATGGCAAGGATGGGCGGCAGGTCATCATCGTTGATGAATTCACCGGCAGATTGATGTTTGGTAGAAGATATTCTGAGGGTTTGCATCAGGCTATCGAGGCTAAAGAGGGGGTAAAGATACAGCGGGAAAGCATTACTTTAGCCACCATTACCTTCCAAAATTATTTCCGCCTGTATCAAAAGCTGGCAGGCATGACCGGCACCGCTGCCACTGAAGCTGAGGAATTTTACAAGATTTATAAATTGGATGTGGTGGTTATACCCACTAACGAGCCATTGATTCGCACCGAGCACACTGACCAGATTTACAAGAACGAGAAAGCCAAGTTTGAAGCTGTAGCCAGGGAAATCAAGCAATTACATGACCAGAAAAGGCCTGTCCTTATTGGCACAACCTCTATTGAAAAATCGGAGCAGCTAAGTGGTTTACTAACCAGGAAAGGCGTGCCACACCAGGTGTTAAATGCCAAGCATCATGAAAAGGAAGCTGCCATTGTTGCTCAGGCTGGTCGTTTAGAAGCAGTAACTGTAGCTACTAATATGGCGGGACGCGGCGTGGACATCATCCTTGGCGGCAATCCTGAGGGGCGGGATGAGCAGGAATGGCTTGAAGAGCACAACAAGGTAGTCGAGCTCGGTGGACTTCATGTTATCGGCACTGAGCACCACGAGGCAAGGCGTATTGACAACCAGCTTCGCGGCAGGGCAGGAAGACAGGGAGACCCCGGCAGCTCACGCTTCCACGCCTCTTTAGAGGATGAAGTTGTCCGCCGCTTCGGTGGCGAACGCATCGGGGGGCTTATGAAATGGGCCGGCCTGGGAGAGGATAAACCCATTGAACATCCTATGGTCAGCAAGGCAATAACAAATGCCCAGGTGCAGACGGAGGGCTATAACTTTGATATTCGTAAACATCTCGTGGAGTATGACGACGTGGTCAATCAGCATCGCGAGGTGATTTACGCTGAGAGGAAGAAAGTACTGAGCGGCACTGACCTCAAGGCAAACATAATGTCCATGATTACCGCTGAAATTCAAAGCCTGGTGGATGCTCATCTCGACCATGCTAAGGCTGAACTGGACGCAACAGGCTTACGTGAGGACATTTCCACCATTTTCCCCTCCCCACCTGACATTGCCAGCCTTTCTTCTCTCATTGCGGTGAACCGAAAACCTGAGCGAAACGAAGGGGCAGCGGAACAATCTCAGATTGACGGCAAAGAAATTGCCGAAAAACTAACTAATTACGCCGTTGGACTTTACGAGCAGAAGGAAAAGGAAATAGGCTCCGAAAACATGCGCCTTATCGAGCGTGTGGTAATGCTCCGCGTTATTGACCAATTATGGATGGAGCACCTTACCGCTATGGAGGATATGCGCCAGGGAATTGGCTTGCAAGCTGTTGGACAACAGGACCCGCTGGTGGTCTATAAAAGGGAGGGGCGCGCTCTCTTTGACGGTCTTCTAGCCAGCATCCAGCATGATGTCGCCCGCAACATTTACCGCGTTAACCTGGTTAAGAAAGAGCCACCCCGCAAAAAAGAGGCGGTAATCGCCGGTAAGAAAGTGGGACGAAACGACCCCTGCCCCTGCGGCTCAGGCAAGAAATATAAACACTGCTGCGGGAGGAATTTATAAACCGGAAGTAGTAAAATTATCTGCACCCGTGAGGAGGAGGAGGAAATGATGAAAGCCCGTTTGGGTGTTACCACATGCGATAAATGCGGAAAACCAATGAAAGAAGGGCAGCCTATTCTTGTCATAGCTGAAGGGAGCATTAGTGAATCCAACGACGAGCTAAGTTTCGAGGGTTCTTGTGTTCGCTACGCTTGTCATCTTGATTGCTGGGATGGGGTGGAGGAATTGACTAACGACAGAGTGAATCTCTTTCTAAAGGATTAAGAATATGGGCTCCATTGACCCAATAAAGATGTACGAGGCCAAAAAGAAAAAATTTAGCCTCAATGCCTATAAGCATGTTTCGGAATTATTAGCTGAGGCGAAAGAACTGCATAGAAAGAATTTTGTTGAGAATCCCTCACCACAGGGGGATTTCGAGCAATCGTGGAAACCGGTTAAAGGGAACATACTTGAAAAGCTTATCACCCATATCTTGGAGGATGAGGTTGCAAGTCTAGGGTTAAGGATAGTGCGAGGCAGAACACTTGACAAGAGTAAGAGTCAAAATCTCTCCAAGGAGCTAAGTCTGGTAAAAAGAAGTCTCTTGGTTGATTATGGCGAATTTGGCTCCCATTTGCCTGATGTAGATATGATTATCTATAACCCAAAAACTTTGAAGGTGCTGGCTGTTATTTCAAGCAAGTCCTCACTCCGTGAAAGAATCGCTCAAACTGCTTATTGGAAGCTAAAACTGTATGGGGACAGAGCTACAGAGCATATCAAAGTTTATTTTCTTACACCTGATGAGGATGGAACACTGACAATCAAAACTCCTGCAAACAAAGACCGAGCTATGGTCGAAGTAGACACAGATGGAAGTTACATCATGAGTGAGACACAAATAGAAGAGAGCTCTACGGTTAAGATGTTTGACAAATTTATTGATGACCTTAGGGAGTTGGTTAATGAGCAAAGGTAAGAAAGTAAAAGTCAATAAAGTGAAGGATAGCCCTAGCACTCTGACATTGCTCCCAGAAGTAGAAGCAGGTAAAGTGTCTGATGTTACTCAAGCGGATGGAAAACCTCTGCTTGAGACCACCACCCTTTGGGATTATCCCAAGCAAAGCTATGGTAAAACGCCTAAGGGTAATAATAAATTCCAAGGAGTAACACCTGCGTTTTTAATCTGGAATCTTGTGCAAAGATATACCAAACCAGGTGATTTAATTGTTGACCCAATGGCTGGCAGTGGAACAACAATCGATGTATGCAAAGAAGAAGGTCGAGAAGTAATCGGTTATGACATCGCCCCTAGGCATCCCGAGGTTATTCAACATGATGCAAGGAGTATCCCTCTGCCTGATGAGTCTGTAGACTTGGTGTTTATTGACTCTCCTTACGGCGATAATGTTAGCTATTCAGACCATCCCGATTGTATTGGAAGAATCTCTTGTGAGGACGAACGCTTTTATCATGAATTGGAAAAGGTTGCCATAGAAGCATACAGAATACTTAAACCTGGCAAGGTAATGGGGTGGCTAATCGGTGACCAGTGGGTTAACAAGAAGTTCACTCCAGTTGGTTTCAAACTATATGAACGTTTAGCAAAATACTTTGAGACAGTAGATGTAATCTGCATAGCCAGGAGAGGGCAGAGTTCCCATACGGGAGTCTGGCATTATAGAGCTAAGAAATTCAATTTCTATCTAAGAGGCTTCAAGTATCTTCTAATTATGAGGAAGCCTCTCTCAACACAGACGAAAGTAAAATGGGCTAAGTATAAATAGTAGTGGTTCTGGCTAGAACTAAAAAGGAGGAAATGAAGCAATGGAAGACGAAAGGAAAATAAGGCTATCCATCGAGGAGTTTGAAGCTGCCCTCAAGAAGGCCAAGCTCGTAACCTCAAAAGAGGTAATAAGTGAAGTCAGGATTGAACCTGGCGAGCTGGTAATCAAAGTAGTGCGGTAGCAAAGAAAGTCTCCTGAATCAAGTAGAAAGGCTACTAAATTCGTACCGTTATGAAAAACACGGCTATTGCTAAAGTATTCAGCGATATAGCCGACCTCTTAGAACTTAAAGGCGAGAACCAGTTTAAGATTCGTGCCTACCAGAAGGCAGCCAGAGCTATCGAGCATTACCCCAAGGAAATAAGAATTATGGTTGACGAAGGGGAGGACTTGAAGAGTATCCCCGGCGTAGGAGATGCAATAGCCAAAAAGACCACCGAACTGATGGAGACAGGAAAGCTGGAATACTATGAGAAACTTAAGACCGAGTTTCCCGAGGGGATAACCAACCTCCTTGATATACCCGGGATTGGACCCAAGACAGCTAACAAACTTTGCTCCGAACTGGGGATAACCTCGGTATATAGCCTGGAGCAAGCGATAAAGGATGGCAGCGTGGCTAAGCTGTTTCGCCTTGGTGAAAAGACCGCCAACAATATCCTCCAGCAAATCGAGGCTTCACGCCGCAAAGACCAGCGTATTCCCATCGGTGAAGCTTTGCCCACTGCCGAAGAAATACTCCGTGCTCTCAACCCTGTTCCCGGGGTGAGAAATCTAACTTACGCTGGAAGCTTGCGCCGTTTTCGAGAAACACTAGGCGACATTGACCTTATGGGCACCGCTGAGAACCCCCAGAAAGTTATGGATACCTTCGTTTCTTTGCCTATTGTGGGACAGGTCTTAGTCCAGGGACCAACTAAATCAAGCGTCATTGTCTCTGGTGGCTTGCAAGTTGACTTGAGGATGGTGGAACACGAGGCTTTTGGCTCGCTTCTTCAATATTTCACGGGAAGTAAACAACACAACATCTCCTTGAGGGAACGAGGACGAAGGCAAGGATTGAAATTGAGCGAATATGGCATCACCGATATTGCCACGGACAAGCTGGAGAAATTCGCTGATGAGGAGAACTTTTACCGCCGACTGGGGCTGCAATATATTCCTCCTGAGCTCAGAGAAGCTCAAGGCGAGCTGGAAAAGGCTGAACAGGGAGCCATCCCCAGGCTTGTAGAGCCGTCCGATATAAAAGGAGACCTCCACATACATACCGATTGGAGCGATGGGCATAACTCCATCGAGGAGATGGCTCTGGCGGCAAAAAAATTAGGCTATCAGTATATTGCCATCACCGAGCATTCTGGCGGGCGGGGCATTGCCCGCGGGCTTGATGTTGAACGGCTAAGGAAACAGATTGAGGAAATCAAAAAGGTCAATGAACACATAGATGGCATTCAAATATTCAGTGGCATCGAGGTTGATATTCGAGCAGATGGCAGTTTGGATTTGCCCCACGCAATCCTGGCAGAGCTGGATGTAGTTATCGCTGCGGTGCATTCTGCGATGAACCAAAATGAGGAAAAAATGACCCGGAGAGTATTAAGCGCTGTGGATAATCCCGATGTGGACATTATTGCCCACCCTACCTGCCGTCTTCTGGGTGAGCGTGAACCTATAGCCATTGATTTGGAGGCTGTTTTTCGCGCTGCCGCCAAAAACAACAAAATCATGGAGATAAATGCCATGCCCGACAGACTTGATTTGAACGATGTCCATGCCTCCAGAGCTAGAGAACTAGGAGTAAAACTTGTTATCGGGACCGATGCCCATGATGTTTCCCATCTTGACTTTATGAGGTTTGGAGTCGGCGTAGCGCGACGAGCCTGGTGTGAACCACAACATATATTAAATACCCTGCCCCTGGCAGACATACTCACCACCTTCCCGGTAAAGAAGTAATCCTTAGATTTTTAATGAGCCGAAGCTCAATAAGCTAAATCAGGAAAGGATAACACCATGCTAACGATAACCCCCTATGAAGAGGTAACCCAGATTAAGATGAGCCTCTTCTCTGAGAGTCATCCGCCTTTATGTGCCTGTGCCTACCTGGTAGACAGCCTGTTAATAGACAGCGGCCCTGATTGCACCGGCAAGGAACTGGCCGATTTCCTGAAAGATAAAGGGGTAAAGCTCCTGGTCAACACTCACTATCATCATGACCATATCGGGGGTAATGCCATCCTTCAACAAAATTATGGCCTGGAGATACTTGCTCACCCAGCAGCAATAAGTAGAATAAGTCAACCACCCCACCTATATCCCTATCAGGAGAAAATCTGGGGACATTCATCACCCAGTCAGGCAAAGGAAATTGGTACGCTGGTCAAAACGCCACACTTTCAGTTTGAGGTAATCCATACACCGGGACATAGCGATGACCACATTTGCCTCTTTGAGCGCAGCAAGGGATGGCTTTTTTCGGGGGATTTAGCCACCGTCACCCATCCCCGGTTAGCCAGGGCTGAGGAGAATCAATGGGAAACCATAATTTCACTTAAGAAAATCAAAGAATTGAGACCGCGGGTGCTATTCACCGCACCGGAATATATAATCACTGAGCCATCAACCATGCTGGAGAAAACTATCCAGTACCTCGAGGAAACAGGACAGCGCATTAGAGCGCTATCTAGTAAAGGTCTATCTCCTGCTGAGGTAGCAGAGCAGCTCTTTGGTGAAGACATTGCCGCCCAAATTACCGAAGGACAGTTTTCCTCGGAAAACTTTGTGAACTCCTACCTTAAAGTGGATTAAAAGCCTATAATTATTTTATGGCTGAAGTAGGTTCCTCGATAACGAGGCGACAAATATCTGAACTTGCCCCGAGCGATATCGAGACAATCAAGCATTTCAAACACGCTATCTCCCAAGGTAAGCACTGGTATCCAGCCTTACTCGAAGCTATCAGGCTATGGGACAGCATTGAAGAGGATTATAGCGGGCGTCATTACCAATACCTCATCGCTAATGAAGCTTTTGATTGGTTACTCCTTGCTGAAAGACTATGTGACGGGATTCATCACCTCATTCCACTGCAGGAGCGAATTAACCTCCTGTTCTTCGACCAGCCACCAGTGGAATTAAGCACAGATGAATTCAAGAAGCTGATTGGCAATGCTAAATATCAAGCTTATCTCAACTATCTTTATGGAATCTTCATGGAGAGACTCCTCATTTTGACCATCGCTGAAGAGATCCGCAAAAGAAAGCGAACTGCTGGTTTAGTCAACGAAGGAAACACAATTGATGAGGCATATCAACACCTTTATGGCGATAGCGAACAGGAATTGGCACAGCGTTTTAAAAGGGAGAAACGTTATCGCAGACGTAAATTTATGAGCTTAAGCGAGCTCAACGAGTTCACTTACTGGTTGTTTAAGAAAAGATTGCGCCGCAATGATAAGTCCCGCGTTGCCAGCGATACTAAAAAGGCGTTGCTGGCGTTGCATCACTATTTAGAACGAAAAGGGCAAACATCTCAAGAACGAAGCTGAGAAATCTCCGTCTTCACCCGCTCAAGCTTATCTTCGAGTTCAGTAAGTCTTTGCCTTTCCTTTTCCACGACATGCTGCGGCGCTTTAGCTAGAAAAACATTATCCCGCAGCCTTGCATTTAGCTGAGCTATCCTCGCCTGAGTCACTTCACTTTCTTTAGTCAACCGTTGTTCCTCAGCAGATAGGTCAACCAAACCTGCCCAGGGCAAAATTACCTCGGATTCCTTCAGCACCAGAACAACTGCCTTCCCCGCCTTGCTCTCCCTTTCCTTCCGATGAGCAATGGTTAACGGACTAACTCGGGCTAACATCTCGATTACCTCAGCTTGCGCGGAGATTTGAGGCAAAAGCTTATCAGTATAAACCAACGCCTCAATCTGCTTAGTTGCTTCTACCTTATATTGAGCACGAACGTTACGGATAGAGCGAATAATCTCAATCACAGAATCCATAGCTTGTTCCGCTTCAGTGTCCCTTGCATCCCTATCAGCGACAGGATAAGGAGCTATCATAATGGAATCAGACATCTGCTTTTTCTCGGGAAGACGCTCTTTTACATTTTGCCATAGCTCTTCAGTAATAAACGGCATGAAAGGATGTAAAAGACGCAACGAACACTCCAGCACATTCACCAGAAATGGCAAAGGTGATGCTGTCTGCTGAGCGTCGCGGAGACGCATTTTAGCAATTTCGACATACCAATCGCAGAACTCGCCCCAGATGAAATCATGGATTTTCCAGCAGGCTTCTCCAAATTCGAACCCCTCCATTAGACTGTTGACTTCGCCTATCACGCTATTAAGGCGGCTAACAATCCAGCGGTCTTCTATCCTGAGAGCTGTCAGCTGAGAGCTATCAGCTACTACCTGAGCATCCATGCTCTGAAAGATAAACCTGGCGGCATTCCATAGCTTATTAACGAAATTACGGCTGGCTTCCAGCTTCCCTTTGCCAAGATTCATATCGTTCCCCGGCGTGCTATTGCTGGCAAGGGCAAAACGTAAAGCATCAACACCATATTCATTGACAGCCTCGGCAGGATTAATAACGTTCCGACGCAGCTTGCTCATCTTTTCGCCATGTTCGTCCCGAATTAGCCCGTGAAGGTAAACAGTGCGGAAGGGTATCTTCCCGGTATTCTCCAGCCCCATCATAATCATCCTTGCCACCCAGAAGAACAGAATGTCATAGCCAGTCTCCATCACCGCACCGGGATAGAAGTAACGCAAGTCTTCAGTATCATCTGGCCAGCCGAGCGTGGAATGAGTCCATAGCGCTGAGCTAAACCAGGTATCAAGAACATCGTTGTCCTGAACAATCTGGCTTGAGCCGCAATGTGAGCAATGAGAAGGAACATCCACAGAAATAGTCAATTCATTACAATCATGACAATACCACACCGGAAGACGATGTCCCCACCACAGTTGCCGGCTAATACACCAATCCCTGATGTTTTCCAGCCACTCAAAGTATATTTTGGTGAACCGCCCCGGTATGATGGTTATGCTGCCATCTTTAACCACCTTTATCGCCTTTTCCGCTAAAGGCTTGGTGCGAATAAACCATTGCAAGCTAATCCGGGGCTCGACCATTGTTTGGCAGCGAATGCAATGTCCCACTGAGTGAAGATAAGGCTCAATTTTCTCCAATAAACCCTTCTCTCGTAAATCATCCACCACCTTATCCCGACAGGCAAATCTTTCCAGACCAGCATAAGGGCCGGCGTTCTCATTCAGGGTGGCATCGGGATTCATAATGTCCACCAGCGGCAGATTGTGCTTTTGCCCTATTTCAAAATCCGTGGGGTCATGCGCCGGGGTTATCTTCAACGCTCCGGTACCAAAGGACATATCCACAGCATCATCCGCAATAACGGGGATTTCCTTGTCTATGATAGGAAGCATTACTTTTTTACCTACTAAATCTTTATAGCGCCCATCTTCAGGATTCACCGCCACCGCAGTATCACCGAAGAAAGTTTCCGGTCGGGTGGTGGCTACAGTGATAAAACCACTCCTATCTACCAGAGGATAACGAATATAATAAAGATGTCCGCTAATCTCCTTGTGCTCCGCCTCCAGGTCAGAAAGTGCAGTCTGACATCGAGGACACCAGTTTATAATTCGCTCCCCGCGGTAAATCAGTCCTTTGTTATATAAGTTGACAAAGGCGGTGCGGACAGCCCGACTCGGACCATCATCCAGAGTAAACCGCTCACGCTCCCAATCGCAGGAAGCCCCCAGCATCTGATGCTGGAGGTTGATGTTCCTCCGGCTATCATTTGCCCATTTCCAGGCCATCTGGAGGAATCTTTCCCTCCCTACATCCTTTCTGGTTAGCGATTGCCCCGCCAATTGCTGCTCCACCACTACCTGTGTGGCAATGCCAGCATGGTCGGTCCCTGGCAGCCATAATGTAGGTTGCCCCTTCATCCGCTGCCACCTGACCATAATGTCCTCCAGGGTAGTGGTAAGCGCGTGTCCTAGATGGAGCTCGCCGGTAACATTCGGCGGTGGCATTATGATAACGAAAGGCTTCTTCTTTGGGTCTATCTTTGGGGTAAAGTAGCCCTGCTTAAGCCAGAAGTTATACCAGTTTTTCTCTATTTTACCTGGCTCATAAGCTTTAGGAATTTCATCTTCTCTTTGTGTTGCTTCCGCCATGCTTCCCTTTCTTCATGTCTATTTGCTTAAGAGTCTTTACTAACCTCACCCCCTTAATCCCCCTCTCCTTGCGGAGGAGGGGGGAGGAGATTTTAGAGAGGGGGCGAAGCCTCTCTTTGCCTCTCTTTTCACTGTTCTTTCAAATTTTTCCCCACCAAATGGCTATTGACAAACTCAACTAAATTTGTTATGCTTTATCCAGAATCACGACGAAAAGCACCCTGTAAGGTTCCGTCCTTAGAGGGGGTTTTTCTTTTTATATTCTAATTTCCCGCGCAAATTATCTAAATATGCTACTCGCCCTTTAGAGGCTATATCTAGCAAGTGTGAACACCCTGCTTTACACGGCGCTAACACACATTCCAGTTTATTTTTCTCGCGCAGGTAGTTCACTAGGCAGTAAAAGTCCCCATCACTACTTACTATTACCGCCTTTTCGTAACTGTCCAAGTCTATCATAGCTTGTAACACTAATTCAGCGTCACAATTGCCTTTATGAGTACGGCTGGGAACGGCGACCAGCATATCGTAGGCCTCCGGATCTATAAGCGAAATATGACCACTTCTAGTCTCGAATTCTAGTATCTTATACCCAGTTGGAGTAAGTGCGTAATCATCGGGATAGTAATATTTTGCCATGCGCAGTCTACTCTCCTATATTTTGTATTTCTTAATCCTAATCCCAAGTTTCTTCGCTAGCCTTTCTGCCATTTCTACCTCTTTCTGTAAAATATGAACGAGGCTTTTAATTTTTTCCGCAAAGCCCCAAACTGCGGGAGGAGAAAGAAACTATTTAGATTTGGGCTTAGGAGCAGTTTCTTTCTTTGGCGCAGGTTTCTACGGAACCTTTCCTGTTTCCAGGATTGATCTGGCGACTGCTTCGTCCTTGATAGGACCAGCAATCTTCTTGTAGTCTTTAGTCCACGGAGCGACACAAACCTCATACCGATTAGCATCACTCTTACAAAGATATCTTCCGCCCTTGATGTCGACGATAGTCCAACCACCCTTGCCTTCCCCGATCTTTGTAGGAGTAAAGACTACTCTCTCCTTCTTCTCTTTTTTCAAGTAGGGCTCTGTCAGGACATACTCTGGTTTCTCTAATTTTTGGGATGGAGGAAGTGGCTGTTGAGGCGGGACAATATAGACAGGTTCAAATAAATGAGCGTGGACTGTTAAGTCAACGCCTTCCCTAGTAAAGGTTTGGAATTCCACGACTTTGATTTGAGAGTGGGCAAGTGCACTGATAGCCTCATCTAACTGCTCTGTGCGTTTTTCTATAATGATTGTTACCACTGGTGATTTTGAGAGCAGGTCTGAAAGAAATTTGTAAGTCTCGGTTGTCCCACTTGCATTTTTTAAGCGAAGTCTAAGAAACTCATCGCTATCTATCTCCTGGTAGAGAGCACTAACTATGTCTTTTTGAGTTGAAGGATTTTTAATCCCGTTAATGAACCTACTAACTTGCGGAACTATATGTTCATATAATGGATGAGAGGATAGTTCTACCTCAACGATGTGCCAATGAGGTTCGTCTCCAAAAATAATCACATATCCATCAGGTATGGAGCCAATCCCCGATTTCGTTCTTAGCTTATGTCTTATATCAAGGTATATAGATTGCTCGCCGAAGATGTCTTTGGCATGCTCCTTAACGACTTGCTCAAAGTCACATTCATTTTGAGGTGTCCACGCTTCATACCTCACGCCGTCTATCAGTAACATCGGCATCTTCTTATCTTTGGCTCTTTTTAGCTAACAATGTAACTACTTTATCCAGAACTTTCTCAGCCACCTCCCTTTTGGGAAGAAGCGGCAGCTTTTTCACTTTGCCATCTTTATCAATTATGGTTACCCGATTGGTATCAGCACCAAACCCACTATTTTTAGCAGTAATGTCATTAGCCACAATAAGGTTAAGCTTTTTCTGTTGCAGCTTTTGTGTGGCGTTTTCCACCAAGTTGCTGCTTTCCGCAGCAAAGCCTACCCTGATAAAATCTCCCTTGACTTCGCTCAAAATATCGGTGGTGGGTTCCAACTCCAGTGTTAATCCAGCGCCACCCTTCTTTATTTTCTCCCTGGCAGTGCTCAGGGGGCGATAATCAGCCACCGCTGAGGCCATAATCAAAACATCAGCTCGAGGAACAGCATTTTTCACCGCCTGAAACATCTCTTCAGCAGTGCAAACATCGATTACTTCAACACCAACAGGCCTGGTGAGCAAGGTGGGACCGGTAATCAACGTTACCTCAGCCCCCCGGTCACGCGCAGCTTCAGCAAGGGCATAACCCATTTTCCCCGAGGAGCGGTTAGTGATAATGCGGACCGGGTCGATAAATTCCTGCGTGCTACCAGCAGTAACCACAGCATGTCTATTAGCCAGGTCTCCTTTCTTACCCAATACTTGAGAAATAACACCTATTATCTCCTCGGTATTGGCAAACCGTCCCAGACCTTCCTTTCCCGAAGCTAACTTGCCGAACCTTGGCCCCACAAAAATAAAACCACGCTCCTTCAGTTTGGATACATTTTCCTGGGTAACAGTATTTTCATACATATTAGCATCCATGGCTGGTGCTATTACCACAGGCGCCTTGGTTGCCAACACCATGCAGGACAGCACATCATCGGCAATGCCAGCGGCTAGCTTGGCAATGATATTAGCCGTTGCTGGGGCAATGACCACGACATTAGCCGCTCCAGCCAGAGAAATATGGGTAATATTAAACTCAGAGTAAGCATCAAACATATTAGTCACCACAGCCTTACCGGTGAGAGCACGAAAGCTAAGTGGAGCCACAAATTTGGTGGCTTCCTCGGTCATAACTACATCCACCTTTACCCCTGCCCGGCTCAGTTTGTTAGCAATGTCGACTGCCTTATAAGCAGCAATGCTCCCGGTTACCCCAAGGACTATTATCTTCCCTTCAAGCATTATGCTCCTTTCGCCCCTCTCCTTTGTTCATTTCATAGATAAAACGCAGCCCAACTAACGACAAATCAGGATTTATTACCTTTATCCGTGGCGTTGCCTTAGCCAAAAGGTAGGCATATCCTCCCGTAGCTATCACCTTCACTTTACTCCCTAATTCCTGTTCTATGCGATTAATCATACCCTCAACAAGCCCGATATATCCAAATATTATACCCGATTGCATCGCAGAAATTGTATTCCGGCCAATGACCTGTGTGGGGCGAACTAACTCTACCCGGGGTAACATAGCAGTGCGGGAGAATAGCGCCTCAGTAGAAATGGTGACTCCCGGTGAAATGGCTCCGCCCAAATAGTCACCTCCCTTAGAAATAACATCAAAGGTAATAGCAGTACCAAAGTCAATAACAACCGCCGGGCCTCCATAAAGATGATGAGCAGCAACAGCATTCACCACTCGGTCAGGGCCGAGTTCTCGGGGATTATCCACGGAAAGGCGTATCCCTGTTTTAACCCCGGCTTCAACTATTAAAGGGAGAATATTCAGGTATTTCCGGCATACCTCCTGTAAAACAGGGACCAATGGTGGGACAACACTGCACATCACTCCCTCGGTGACTTTCGATATCGGCAACTTTTGTTGTTTAAGAAAGGCGAGCAACAAAGTACCATATTCATCCGCCTCACGCCGTATCGTTGTGGCTAATCGCCAGGTAGCCTTAAGCTCCTCGCCATCAAATATACCTATGGCGATGCTGGTGTTTCCAATATCAATAGCCAGTAACATAACAGTTAACTCTCCTTCAGTGCTTTGATTACCCTGGGCAAGGCGGGCAATAAATCAGTGGCAATTACCCCGGCATCCCCCAGCTCCTCGGCGACAATCCCCCCCGCCCGGGAATGAAGATACACACCACAAGCAGCAGCCTGAAAAAGGGAAAGCCCTTGTGCCGCTAATCCAGCTATCACCCCGCTAAGGACATCCCCGGCCCCCGCTGAAGCTAAAGCAGGATTTGCAGCATTATTTACTTTAGCTGCCCCACTTGGCACAGCCACAATCGTGTTAGCTCCTTTAAGCACTACGGTTTTCCCCCATTCCCTTGCTGAGCGTTGCGTTATTGATAACCTGCTTTCCTGAACCTCTTTTGCCGAAATTCCCAACAATCTCGCCATCTCCCCGGGATGTGGCGTAAGAATAGCATCTCGCCTTAATTTCCGCCACCACTCAGGTACTTGAGCTAAGGTATTCACGGCATCAGCATCCAGAATTAGACAGTTGACAGTTGACAGCTGAGAGCTATCAGTTAGCAAAGACTTAATGAATTCCACTGTCTCAGGATGCTGTCCCAATCCACAGCCAAGAAGCAATACATCATAATTGCCAAGCTCCAATTGCAGCGTAGACATTGCCTTTGAACCAATCACTCCTGTTTTAGCTTCCGGCAGTGGGATGTAAGTTATCTCGGTTAACTTAGACGCCAGGATGGGTTGAAGGCTGCTAGCCGTAGCCAAAGTCACCAGTCCAGCACCCACTCTGGCAGCACCCATACAGGCAAGATAAGCAGCGCCGATGTAGCTAATCGAGCCAGCAACAACCAATACCTTCCCAAAACTACCCTTATGGGCATTTAAAGGACGCTGGGGCAAAGCTTCCCTTACCCACTGCTCGGTTATCAACTCTATATTTATATCCTGAGCTAAATCTTGCGGAATCCCAATGTCAGCAATAATAAGCTTGCCTACCTTCTCAGCGCCAGGAAAATTGAATAATCCGACCTTGGGAAAACCAAAGGTAACCGTGATGTCAGCGTATGGGCAACTCGGGTCTACTTCACCGGTATCAGAGTTGAGCCCTGAGGGTAAATCAACAGCTACCAGGACAGGCTTTGACTTCCTTCCCTTAACCAGGGAAACTTTTTGCAATACTTCCTTGAATATCCCTTCAATAGGACGAATTTTACCAATGCCAAAAAGAGCATCAATGATGACATCAGCCGAGGATATGGCAACACCAAACTCAGCCAGATTCCCACCTTCATAAGCATGGATAATAGGTATCCCACGTTGTATAGCTGATTTAAGGTTCTTATCATTCTGCGCTCTGGGAGCACAAAGGCAAATATCGACTTTAGCCCCCCAGTCACGGAGATACCGACCAGCTACCAGGCCATCACCACCGTTATTGCCCGGACCGACCAGAACCAACACCCTTTTACCAATAACGCTAGGTATTACTTGACTACTAACCTGTGTAGCTACAGCCTTGCCGGCATTTTCCATAAGCATTTCTAATGAAATGCCCTGGGCAACAGCTTGATTTTCAATTCCCTGTACCTGCTCAGCGGTGACGATTTTCATTTTTCTTCCCTGGCAAGCTCGTTCAGCTCCTTACTCATCCTCTGCCAGTGAGTACCCTGCCAATAGATACGGTGACATACTGGGCATTCCATATAGTGGTCCTGGGTCTTAAATACATAAGGCGGAACTAATTTTTGTACTTCCTCCCGGCTTTTCGGCATTAGTGGTTGGTTACATTCCAGACAAAGAGAAAAGGAGTTACGATGATAATCCAAATTTAATTTGGCAACCACTTCCTGCAATTGAGCTTTGGGGTCATCTTGTTTAATCAATATAGCTTTCAGCTTGCCATTGGTAACCAACCGCCTTTTCACAATTTGAGTGTCTCTGGTCAAAATCGTCCTGTCCTCTTTAACCGCAATTTTAATCAATTTATCATCATCCTTTTCATCAAAAAACAAGGTATCATAGCCAATAACCCTCAGCCATTTAGCTAATTTACCCACATTATTATCAGCGATGAATTTGATTTCCATTGGGGTTGAGCACAGAGGTTATATTCTCACAGCCATCGCCGATGTCGAAAGTAGATGAGCATGCCAGCAACGATACACAGTTGAACAGACAGACTAATATAGAAGAGGGTGGGATTGTGCAGCCAGGATTCAGGTAGCAAGTTTGAGCCTTCTATACTGGCAACCACCTCGATGGGCATTATAATAGCCATGAAAATAGTCAAAACTCGCATTACCTCCTGAATGCGATGTGAGGTTAGCCAGTTGCTAGTATCAACGAGCCCGTCAACGACTTCCTTGCAATCTTCAAGCCCATCCCAGATTTTGCGAGTATGGTCAGCAATATCACCAAAATAAGCTTCCTGGTCTTCTTTAAAGAAAGGATATTCCTCCTTCTCCAGCATCTCAATTACCGCTATCTGGGGATGGATAACTCGGCGAAAGGAAATAAGGTCCTGCCGAATAAACGAGATCTCCCGAACTGTCTCCGGAACAGGTTTAGCGAAGATAACATCCTCTATAGCATCAATGCTCTCGGTAATCTTGCCCAGGATGGGGAAGCAATAGTTAACCAACCTATCGAGAATATGATACAACAGAAAACCTGAGCTTCGTCCCAAATAAGTGTGCCGCTTCTCCTCGCTAAGCTGGCATTCCGTAAAGAACTTAGCCAATGGCTTGAGGTCAGCAGAACAATGCACTGTAACGATGTAATTTCCCCCGATGAAAACATCTACTTCACTCGGCCTGGTTATCCGATTTTCCTTATCAAATACCGGAAAATGAAGCACGATAAATAAATGGTCATCATATTTGTCGATTTTAGGACGCTGTATGCGGCTGATGATGTCATCCAGATTAAGGGGATGGAATTTGAAATGTTGCTTCAGAAACTCAACCTCAGCAGCAGAGGGCTTTTCAATATAAACCCAGGTCAACTTACCTTCGGTGATTGATTGTATATTTAATTTCTTTTCCTCAGTTACCGCCATTGGTGTTCTCACAAATCCGGGAATTTTAATTAAATGATAAATCTAACCAGGTGATATTTACAACACCATTGCTCAAAAAACCGACGTCTAGCAAAGCCATGCCATTTCTTTGCTTCGCCAAATTTCCTCTCCACCTTCGGGGGCGATTGTTATTGAGCCTTATGTCCATAGTGGTTTATTTACATCTCGCCATATTTAACCCTCCGCAACTTCTGCTTAAGTATAATGCCTTTGAGGCTATCGGGCTAATTTCATGTCACAGAAGGATTTTTAGAAATTCCTGAACAACCTCAGTACGTTCACTTGACAAAGATGAACCCACCAAATAGAATAATGAATATAATTGAATAGGTAAAAGGCGAGGAACAGGACTAGTATAGTCGGAGGCGGAGTTCAGAGAGTCGGGTAAGGTGGGAGCCGATACTTGCGCAAGACTAGAATGGACCTGGGAGCTGCAAACCGAAAAGCTATGAAGCTGAGTAGACTTTGCCGGTAGAGCACCGTTAAAAGCTCAGGGTATCGCTCTTAAGTTGAGCCGTACCTGAAAAGAGATAGTCGCAAGACTGAAATAGGGTGGCACCGCGAAAGTTAAGCCTCTCGCCCCTTGGCGAGAGGCTTTTTATTATGGGTATTATGGGGAAAAAGATATGTATTATCCAACGCTAGAGGAAGTTCGCCAACTAGGGGAAAAAGGTAATCTGGTGCCAGTTTACCGTGAAATTCAGGCTGACCTGGAGACACCAGTATCTGCCTTCCTCAAGATAGCTCATGGAAACTACTCCTTTCTCCTGGAGAGCGTTGAGGGCGGAGAGCACCTGGCTCGCTATAGCTTCATCGGGACTGAACCTTCACTTATCTTGAAGACAGAGAATAAGAACCCCCTTGACCCCTTGCGCCTCATAGAAAAGGAGTTCAGTCAATTTCACCCGGTGCCAATTGCCGGCTTGCCCAGATTTCACGGCGGTATGGTTGGCTATCTAAGCTATGAGGTTGCTCGCTACTTTGAAAGGCTGCCTGCGCCGGACCATGACTCTGTGGGGTTCCCTGAGTCTACATTGATGCTGGCTGATACCCTCCTTGTTTTCGACCACCTTACGCACAAAATCAAGGTCGTCTCTCATGCTCACTTAGATGGGGATATTGAGACAGCATATCTGAAGGCAAGCCGCAAGATTGATGACCTGGTGGATAGGCTGGGGCAACCGATTCAACTGACAGCTGACAGCTCTCAACTGACATCTCTCAGTGATGTGTCATCCAACTTTTCCAGGGCAGAATTTGAGGCTAAAGTATCTCAAGCCAAAGAGCATATCTACGCTGGCGATGTAATCCAGGTTGTTTTATCCCAGCGGCTGGCAAGGCATACTAATGCCACCCCTTTTGCTATATATCGGGCATTGAGGTCTATTAACCCCTCCCCCTATATGTACTACCTTCAACTGGGCAAGTCCCATATTATAGGAGCTTCCCCTGAGCTTCTGGTGCGGGTGGAGGATGGCATAGTATCTAATCACCCTATCGCTGGCACTCGCCCTCGGGGCAAAGATGCCGCCGATGACTTATCTCTGGAAAAGGAGCTTAAGAATGATGAGAAGGAGCGGGCGGAACACATTATGCTTGTTGACCTGGGGCGTAACGATATCGGCAGGATTAGCGAGCCCGGCACAGCCGAGGTAACCCAGCTTATGGATGTGGAGCGCTATTCACATGTTATGCATTTGGTATCCCATGTTCAGGGTAAGCTAAGAGCAGGACTTTCCCAGTTTGATGCTCTGCGAGCCTGCTTCCCGGCGGGCACGGTTTCCGGTGCGCCTAAGATTCGAGCTATGGAGATTATCGCGGAACTGGAAAGAGAAAAACGTGGACCCTATGCCGGAGCAGTAGGCTACTTTGACTTCTCAGGAAATCTGGATACCGCCATCACTATTCGCACCATCATTATCAAGGATAACATCGCCTACATCCAGGCAGGGTGCGGAATTGTCGCCGATAGTATTCCTGAGCGCGAATACCAGGAAAGCTTGAGCAAAGCTCAGGCATTACTCACTGCTATAGACCAAGCGGAGGCTGACCAATATGCTTTTGCTAATAGATAACTACGATAGCTTCACATACAACCTCTTCCAGTATTTGAGCGAACTGGGGGAGGAAGTGTGGGTAGCGCGTAATGACAAAGTGAGTTTGAATGAGATTGCGATGAAGTCTCCCCAGCGCATTGTCATTTCTCCCGGTCCCGGCACCCCAGAGCAGGCTGGTATCTCCAATGAAGTTATCCGCCGCTTCGGAGGCAGCATCCCCATTCTGGGGGTCTGCCTCGGCCACCAGTGCATTGGCTATAGTTATGGGGCTAAGGTAGACCGTGCTGGCGAAATCAAGCATGGCAAATCATCGCTCATTTATCATGATGGCAAGAAACTTTTTGTTGGATTACCCAATCCCTTCTCTGCCATCCGCTACCACTCCCTGGCAGTAATGCATGATGGACTGCCTGATTGCCTAGAAATCAGTGCCCGGACATCGGAAGGAATGATTATGGGCCTGCGACATCGCCAATTTCCTGTAGAGGGAGTCCAGTTCCATCCTGAATCGATCATGACCGAGGTGGGAAAAGATTTGTTAAAAAATTTCGTTAAATTAGGGCTAAACAATGATTAAGGAGGCGATAGACAACCTGGTCTCAGGTCGCTCGCTTACCTTTGAACAGGCTGCCGAAGTAATGGAGGAGATAATGACTGGGCAGGCAACACCAGCTCAGATTGCTGCTTTCGTTACCGCGTTGCGCATCAAGGGAGAGACAGTGGATGAGATTGTTGGTCTGGCAAGTGTTATGCGAGCCAAGGCAATACCGGTTCAAGTTACCCCGCCAGTAATTGATACCTGCGGAACCGGTGGTGATAGCTCCTTCACTTTTAATATCTCCACCGGAGCTGCTTTCGTTGCTGCTGGTGCCGGACTCAAAGTCGCCAAGCACGGGAACCGAGCAATGTCCAGCCATTGTGGCAGTGCTGACGTTCTCGAATCACTAGGGGTGAAGATTGACCTTGGAGCTGAGGCAGTGGCTCAGTGTTTGGAGAAAGTGGGCATTGGCTTTATGTTTGCTCCCATCTTCCACCCAGCGATGAAGTATGCGGCGGCTCCTCGGCGGGAGATTGGAATCCGCACCGTGTTTAATATTCTTGGTCCCTTGACTAATCCAGCTCATGCCGAGTTCCAGGTCATTGGTGTTCCCTCTAAGGAATTGGGGGAGAAGATTGCTTCTGCCCTCTACCGTTTAGGCACAAAGCATTCTCTGGTAGTGCATGGTAGGGACGGCATGGATGAAATCTCAACCAGTGAAAGCTCGCTGGTGTGGGATATTACTCAAGACGAAGCGTCACCGGCTTACGAGGTCTGCCCCAGAGATTTTGGGTTTCCGGAAGCAAACCGGGAAGAGGTCAAAGGAGGAACGCCTGAGGAAAATGCCGAGATGCTGCATCGCGTCCTGAAAGGAGAGAGAGGAGCGTGGCGAAATATAGTCGTTTTGAATGCCGCTGCAGCATTGGTTGCTGGCAACCGAGCATCGAATCTTGAACAGGGGGCTCGTATTGCCAAAGAGATAATTGATAGTGGGAAGGCTCTAGCGAAGCTCGATGGGCTGGTCAGGCTCAGCCAGGGCCTGAGTTCTGAAAGCCAACAGCTGATAAAGAAAGATGTTAACTAAAATCATCGCTTTGAAAAAAGAAGAGGTAGAGCAGAGGAAGAAAACGCTCCCCTTAAGTCACCTAAAGGAGCGCGTTGCCCGGCAGAAACCGCCGCTTGACTTTGTTTCTGTTCTTAGCGGCGATGGCATTCATCTGATTGCCGAAATAAAGCAGGCATCACCATCACGAGGGATGCTCAATCCCAATCTTAACCTCACCGAATTAGCCAAGACTTATGTTAAGGGTGGCGCTGCTGCTATCTCAGTGCTGACCGAGGCAAACTATTTCCAGGGCAGCATTGAACATCTCGCCGCGGTTAGAGAGGTGGTTAAACTTCCACTGCTGAGGAAGGATTTCATTTTTACTCCGTATCAAATATACGAGTCACGTGCCTATGGCGCAGATGCTTTATTGCTAATAGCGGCTATCCTGAGCCAAAGAGAAATTGAGCAGCTCCTTTCATTGAGCCATAGCCTTGGTTTAAGGTGTCTCGTTGAAGTCCACAATGAAGTTGAACTGGAAAAGGCTCTCCAAAGTTCAGCAAAAGTCATTGGCATTAATAACCGCGACCTTAAAACATTTAAAGTTGACCTTAATACGACGCACCGATTGCGTCCCCTTATCCCACAAGCTCAGGTCGTAGTTAGCGAGAGCGGCATCAAGAGCCGAAGTGATGTGGAAAAACTGAAGAAGTGGGGAGTTAATGCCATTCTTGTTGGTGAGGCTCTTGTTACCGCTGGTGATGTTTTAACCAAGATTAGAGAGTTAATATCATGACCAGAGTTAAGATTTGCGGAATCACAGAGGAGTCCCATGCACTGGCAGCAATTGAAGCCGGGGCTGACTTTATCGGATTGGTCTTTGCTCCCAGTTCACGTCGGATAACTCCGGCCAAGGCATATGAGATAGCTAGTGCAGTAAAGAAAAACAGCAATACCACAAAAGTGGTCGGCATCTTTGTCAATGCACCCCAGTCCATGGTAAACAAAGTTGCCGATTTCTGTGGTCTAGATTGGATTCAGCTAAGCGGCGATGAATCCTGGGAATACTGCCGCGACGTCATTAAACCAATTATCAAGGCAATCCCGGTAGAACAGCAATCTCCCCAAGAGATATACGCTAAACTGTCTGCTGGAGGCAAATTACTTTCCACACAACGCTTTATCACCCTCCTTGATTCTCGGGCTAACGGCAGGTATGGCGGAACAGGATTGACCTTCGACTGGGAAATAGCACAACAAGTGGCACGGAGATTTCCCGTGATTATCGCTGGTGGTCTTAATTCGGAAAATGTTGCCCAAGCAATCGAATTGGTGGCGCCCTGGGGAGTAGATGTCTCCTCCGGAGTGGAGGTGGCTGGAGTTAAGAGTCCCGCTAAAATCAGAGCATTCATTGCGGCAGTAAGGAGAGTTGATGAAAATAAAAGAATTGCCTGATCTCCACGGCTATTTTGAGCTGTTTGGTGGCCGGTTCGTCCCTGAGACGCTTATTCCAGCTTTAGATGAGCTAGAGTCAGCTTATAAAGAGGCGCAAAATGACCCATCCTTCTGGGCTGAATTTGACTCCTTATCTCATGACTACGCAGGAAGACCAACACCGCTTTATTTTGCCCAAAGGCTCACTGAATATTGTGGCGGCGCTCAAATCTTCCTTAAAAGGGAAGACCTACTTCATACTGGAGCTCACAAGATAAACAATGCGCTAGGACAAGGTCTACTCGCTAAAAGAATGGAAAAACGAAGAATTATCGCTGAGACTGGTGCCGGGCAGCATGGAGTAGCCGCAGCGACCATTTGTGCCAAGCTAGGGCTGGAATGCATCGTCTACATGGGGGAAGAGGATATACATCGCCAAGCACTTAATGTCTTCCGCATGAAGCTACTTGGTGCAGAAGTTCACCCTGTTTCTTCAGGTAGCAAAACCCTGAAAGACGCTATAAATGAAGCGATAAGAGACTGGGTAACCAATGTGAGCGATACTTACTATCTCCTGGGGTCAGTGGTGGGACCTCACCCCTATCCTGTAATGGTGCGTGATTTCCAGTCAGTCACAGGCAAAGAAACCAAGGAGCAGATTTTGCACAAATGTGGTCGCTTGCCTGATTATATAATTGCCTGTGTTGGTGGTGGAAGCAACGCCATCGGCATCTTTCATCCCTTTGTGAACGACAAAGAGGTCAAGTTCATCGGGGTAGAAGCGGCAGGAAGAGGAATCAAGACTCTACAACACGCTGCCTCCCTGGTTGCAGGAAAAGTAGGAGTGCTCCACGGGGCAAAATCCTATGTCCTCCAAGATGATGCTGGGCAGATTCGTGAGACGCACAGCATTGCTCCTGGACTGGATTACCCTGGTGTCGGACCTGAGCATAGCTACTATAAAGCTATAGGGAGAGCCACTTATGTTGCTGTGGATGATAACACGGCATTAGAGGCTTTTCAGCTCCTTTGCCAAACCGAGGGAATTATACCGGCGCTTGAGCCAGCGCATGCCATATCATACGCTGTCAAGATGGCAAGCTCTTTAGATAAGGAGCAAATCATTGTAGTCAACCTTTCTGGTCGTGGCGATAAAGATGTGGATATCGTGGTTAGGGCGTTGGGGATGGAGCCATGAACCGCATCGCCTCTGTTTTTACCAAACCAAATCATACTGCCTTTATCTCCTATGTCACCGTGGGTTATCCCAGCATCGAAGCAACCCTAAAAGTGGTCCCTATCCTTGCTGATAGCGGATGTGACATCATAGAGTTGGGCATCCCTTTCTCCGACCCCATAGCAGATGGCGTCACCATACAGAAGGCAAGCTTTCATGCCTTACAAAATGGGGTTACCCCGAAAGTTTGCCTGGAGGCAGCCAAAAAATTAAGCCGAAAGGTTAAAACCCCACTGATATTCATGACTTATTTCAACTTGGTCTTTAATTATGGCCTCGAGGAATTTTGTGACGCCTGTGTTAACTCCGGCATCGATGGTCTAATTATTCCTGACCTTCCCCCGGAGGAAGGCTCAGAGTTAGAGCTTATTGCCCAAAATCATGCCATTGACCTCATTTACCTTCTGGCTCCCACCAGCACTGAACAGCGTATTCAGCTTGTAGCCCAGAGGTCTCGTGGCTTTATATACCTGGTTTCAGTAACCGGGGTTACCGGAGCCAGAGATAATTTACCCCCAAACTTGGAGGATTTTGTAACCAGGGTAAGAAGAGTAGCCAGCCAGCCCCTTTGTGTCGGATTTGGAATATCTACCCCAAGGCAAGCCAGGCAAATAGCTAGAATAGCTGATGGAGTGATTGTCGGCAGTCGAATCATTCAACTTATGGAGTCTGACAGTGAAGTCTTGACACCAGTTCAGGATTTTACCATAAGATTGAGAGAGGCACTTGATACCGTGACAACCTAATTTTAACAGCTTTATTATGCTGAAGGAGGTTTGATTATGTTCAATATTGAGACATGGTGCCGAATATGAAGAGTAAAAATTAACGAGCAAACAAATTAACTAAAGAAAGGAGGTAAAAATGGAAAGAACAAAGTTCACACTTGACGAAACAGAAATCCCTACTCGGTGGTACAATATCCAGGCTGATTTGCCCAAGCCACTGCCGCCAGTCTTACACCCAGCTACCGGAAAGCCAGTCACCCCTGATGATTTGGCGCCTCTATTTCCCATGGAGTTAATCAAGCAAGAAGTAAGCACTGAGAGGTGGATTGAAATCCCCGAGGAAGTGCGTGAGGTATACAAGCTATGGAGGCCAACAACACTATTTCGAGCGCACAGATTAGAAAAGGCTCTGGATACACCAGCCAAGATTTTCTACAAATATGAAGGCACGAGCCCGCCGGGAAGCCATAAGCCTAACACTGCTGTAGCTCAAGCATATTACAACAAGCAGGAAGGAGTAAAGCGCATCACCACCGAGACTGGAGCCGGTCAGTGGGGAAGCGCTCTATCTTTTGGCGGTGCCTGCTTCGGCATTGAGATTAAGGTTTACATGGTCAGGATTAGCTATGAACAAAAACCATACCGAAGAATAATGATGGAGACCTGGGGAGCTAAATGTGTACCCAGTCCCAGTCCTGATACCAAAGCGGGGCGAGATATGCTGGCAAAATGGCCAGATTGCCCCGGCAGCCTGGGGCTTGCCATTAGTGAGGCTGTGGAGGATTGCGTGTCTCGTGATGATACACACTACGCCCTGGGCAGCGTGCTTAACCACGTCCTGCTGCACCAAACCGTCAATGGCTTAGAGGCGAAAAAGCTAATGGAGAAGGCCGACGCCTACCCTGATATTATTGTCGGCTGTATTGGCGGCGGCTCGAACTTCGCCGGGCTGTTTTTGCCCTTTGTCAAGGATAAAATTGATGGGACGAAGCCGGACCTACGCATCATCAATGTAGAGCCTATGTCTGCTCCGTCTCTGACCAAGGGACCATATGCCTATGATTTCGGCGATAGCGCCAAGCTCACTCCGTTGATTAAGATGTATACCCTGGGGCATGGCTTCATTCCACCCCCGATCCATGCTGGTGGATTGCGCTACCATGGAATGGCACCCATCATCTGTCATCTGTACAACCTGGGTTTTGTTGAAGCCAGAGCCGAGCACCAGCTTGCTACCTTCAAAGCAGGGGTAACTTTTGCCCGCACTGAGGGCATTATCAGCGCACCGGAGACAAACCATTGCATCAAGGTAGCAATTGATGAAGCGTTGAAATGTCGGGAATCAGGTGAGTCAAAAACCATCCTGATAGCCCATAGCGGCCATGGACATGTTGATATGACTGCTTATGATGCTTACTTCTCAGGCAAGCTCCAGGATTATGAGTATCCCGCGGACAAAGTAAAGGAGGCACTGGCTGAGTTACCAAAGGTAGGCTAAACCTATAACACCACCTTCATATTTTCGTGGCCCAGGCTTACATCAGCTCCCAGTTCATTAGCCACCTGGGCCACTTCCTCACTAAGCTGCTGTTCATAGGAAATAGCAATGTGGATAACGATGACCTTTGGCAAATAACCTTTAAGTTGCTTGAACTGGATAAGCTCGTCCTTCAGCAGTTGCGGGGTAAGATGCCCAGCTTTCCTGGCAAAATCTCCCAACATATTTGGAAAAGAAGACTCACAGATAAGTAAATCCGGAGCAATATACTGCCAGCAATCAGATAGGCCGGGACCGGTATCACTGGTATAAAACAACTTTTTGCCCTCGGGAGAGGTAACTTGATAACCAACGGTGGGGGCACTGTGTCTTACCGGAACAGCCAGGACTTGATATCCTGCGATATTCTGTCGCTTATACCGCTCAACAAACTCAAACCGAAGCGTCGGCCTTTCCTTAGAGGGATATTCAAGCAAATTGGCGTAAATCTTGCCATCAAGGAGACAGGGGATAACCACATCAAAAGTTTCCGGTAAAGCATAGACCTTAATTTGACCATTCCACAAAGCAGCGTTGTAACCAAGAGTGACTAAATCCCGTGTGTGGTCAAAATGATGGTGAGTAAGCAATACAGCTTTGATTTTTTCTTGCTCAGCTAAAGAAAGGGCAGAGGTAAGCCCACCAGCATCTATAGCTAAAACATTATCAAGCAAAAAAGAAGTTAGGCGAGCCCCTTTAGCTTCATTGCTATGGGCGCCTAAGATTCGTAGCTCCACTATTTCGCTTTCGGCTGCAAAGATAGCTTTCGATAGCCTATAATCTTGCTGGCAGCATTATAAAATTGCTGCCATTCAATTAACTTCTCCATCAAAATCTGATGCCCTTTCTCAGTTAATTCATAGCATCTTCGCTTTCGTTTCTGGGTAACCTGTTGCCAGGTGCTCAACACCAATCCTTCCTTCTCCAAGCGGCGTAAAGCTGAATAAATGGTGCTCCCTTTAAATTCGAAGTAGCCTTGACTTCTTTTATCTAACTCTTTAGCGATTTGATAACCATATGCTGGTAACTCGTTGATAATAAAAAGTAACAAAGGTTCCACAATGCCTTTTAACAACTGTTGCACATAAAATTGAGCCATCGAATATTAGTTTACCACCTATCACTGAATAAGTCACTGCACCGGAAAACTTGCTTTTTAAAGCCAGCGTTACTAAAATTAACCACATCATGGTTAGTAGATTCAAATACATCATTCTTTTCCTGGTAGCAGTGGTTTTGATTTTCTCAGGTGTAAGTGGCTGTACTACTCCACATAATGCGTCCACGCCCACGCCTGGCAATCTCACAGGAACTGCTGAGCCTAACTGGACTTTCCCCACCGCAGGTAATCAATCAAACATTTCCTTGCCAGACTTTGCCGCAATAGTCGCCAAGGTGAAACCAGCAGTGGTATCAGTAACCACAGACATAGCCAAAGGCTCCGGATTTGTGATTGACGGAAAGCAGGGCTATATTGCTACCAATGACCATGTGGTTGAAAATGCCCAAAACATAGAAGTGACTCTCGATAATGGCGAAACGCTTTCCGCAACAATAGTGGGCAAAGACGCCTTGACTGACTTAGCAGTAGTCCAGATTAATGCTACAGATTTGCCCTGTGTCTCTTTAGGCAATTCCTCTTCAGTAGCAGTAGGCGATTGGGTTTTAGCCATAGGCAACGCCTTTGGCATGGGACTGAGGGTAACCGAAGGAATTATAAGCGGATTGAATGTCACCATAACCCTATCCACCGGGGAGAAGCTGTATAACCTGATTGAAACTACCGCAGCAATCAACCCCGGTAATAGTGGCGGACCATTGGTAAATATGAACGGGGAAGTGATAGGCATTACCAGTGCCAAAATCATCGGGGCAGAACTTATGAGTTATGCCATAAGCAGCGATAGCGCCAGGCCAATCATTGAAGATCTGATCCACCAGGGCTACATAATTCGCCCCTGGCTGGGAGTAAATCTTCAAACTATGGATTGGGTCACCGCATGGCTCAACAACCTTCCAAACATCTCAGGAGTATTGGTTACAAACGTGACCCCTAACAGCCCAGCAGAGGCTGCTGGGTTAAAGAATGGAGATATAATCACCAAATTCCAAGGTAAGGAAATTGATACCGCTCAGGCATTACAGGAGGCGATACTCAATTGCTATGTTGGTGAAAACGTAGAGATAACTTTCGTTAGAGGAACAGTTACAATGACAACCCATGCTGTGCTAAGCTCAACTCCACCACCCCAAAGCTAGTCAAACCTTGCTAATTGCCAACAAAACATCGCTATTGGAGATACGATGCTTTTCAACATAAGCACCCTCAGGCGGTAGACCCTCAGTAAGCTCCAGAGACAAGGTCTCTTGCTTGATATAGCCAGCAAAATCCTTCAGCACTCTGGCAACACGTCCTTCCCCTTGATAATAGGTGACAATATGGTCAGCAACGTCAAATCCTGCAGCACGACGCATAGTCTGGATATGACGCACAATCTCCCGGCTTACTCCTTCAGCTTTAAGTTGGGGAGACAGCCTTGTATCTACAGCTACCCAATGTTTTCCATCGTTAGCCACAGCATGGTAAGGCATATCTTCCGGGAGCGTGTCCTTGACAAACTCCAGTTCCTTAATATTTACCTCATCCATGATATCAGAGGCAAATTTCTGTAAAGCATCTCTTTCGCTTTCCCGCGTTAATGTAATAATTGCTTTAGCTAATGGTTGCCGCACTTTGATGCCTGCTTTAGCTCGCGCGGCTCTGCCCAGACTGGCTATTTGCGTTGCTAAGCTAACATCAGCGCTTAGCCTATCATCAATTTTAGCTTCATTTGCTAACGGAAAATCGGTTAGATGCACGCTTTCGGGAGCTTGCGAATCAACAGAGCAAACCAAGTTTCGGTAAATTTCCTCAGCAGTGAAGGGAACAAACGGAGCTAACAGCTTCGACAAAGTTACCAGACAGTGGTATAGCGTGTTATAAGCAGCTAACTTATCAACATCTTCCTCGCTTTTCCAAAATCGTCGCCGGCTCCTCCTCACATACCAGTTGGAAAGCTCGTCCACAAAATCCCCGGCTCTACGTGCCGCTGAAGTAAGGTCATAATTATCCAGCGCCTTGGTCATATCAGCGGTAAGCCGATTGAGCTCTGAAATAATCCAGTTATCCAGGTGAGAAAGAGATAGACCCACCGCTGTCCCCTGAGGAACAAAATGGTCGATGTTAGCGTAAAGGACAAAGAAGGAATAGGTATTCCATAAAGTAAGCAAATCTCCCCGCATTGTCTCAGCCATCATCTGCGTGGAGAACCTATGGACATTTTCTCCGGGTGCTGCAGTAAGCAAATACCAACGAACCGCATCAGCACCATACTCATCCACCACCAGCCAGGGATCAATCACATTATTCCTGGACTTGCTCATCTTCTCGCCGTGAGCATCCACGATATGCCCTAAACAGACAACATTCTTAAAACAAGGGCGGTCGAAAAGCAATGTTGATATAGCATGTAAGCTGTAAAACCAACCTCGAGTTTGGTCAATAGCTTCACAAATAAAATCAGCAGGAAAATTCTGCTCAAATTGTTCCTCATTCCCGAAGGGGTAATGCCATTGAGCTACAGGCATAGCGCCGGAATCAAACCAGCAGTCAATTACCTCAGGAACGCGTTGCATTACACCGTGGCATCCAGAACAAGCAAAGGTGATTTTATCTATATAAGGGCGATGCAAATCTCTGAAAGCTGTCAGTTTTGACCTTGTTTTCAATTCCTCAACGCTACCTATGCACTCAAGATTACCACAGGATTCACACCGCCAGATATTTAGCGGTGTCCCCCAATAGCGCTCCCTGGAGATAGCCCAATCAACATTGTTTTCCAGCCAATCGCCAAAACGACCATATTTGATATACTCAGGATACCAATTTATTTCTTTGTTACCACGAATGAGCCTATCCTTTATTGCCGTTGTTTTGATGTACCACGCTTCTTTGGCATAATAAAGCAGAGGAGATTCGCAGCGCCAGCAAAATGGGTAGGTATGGGTAATCTTCTCACTGCGATAAAGAAGCCCCCGTGATTTAAGGTCCTCAAGGATAAGAGGGTCAGCATCTTTCACGAACTTACCCTCAAAACGAGGATCACCCTTCATAATCCCCCGCTCATCAACAGGTTGGACAAAATAAAGCCCGTTGGACTCACCCGCTTTATAATCCACTTCACCAAAAGCTGGAGCGACATGCACGACCCCTGTGCCCTCGTCCAGAGATACAAAGTCCTCTGCGATGAGCCAAAAATTCTCACCTCTAGCAGGGCTTTCCTGCACTAACCCACCAGGCTCGATAGCCTCTCCACCACTAAAGACAAATTTCCATCTTCTATACAGCTGTTCAGGGAGCCGATAGAGAGGCTCATATTCCATACCTTTCCCCTCCAAGCGCTCTCCCATCAGTTCTTTGCCCTTGCAAATCCCTAGAATTTCGTATTGATCGGTTAGGCCGCTCTCCAACAGGGTTTTAGCTAAGATCAGTTGTTCACCTCGATTCTCAATGCCGATCTTCACAAAGGCATAATCAGCCTCAGGAGCTACCGCCAGGGCAGTGTTTCCAGGCAGTGTCCAGGGCGTAGTCGTCCAGGCAAGAAGGTAAGTTGGCAAGCCAGGGTCAGCACCAAATTTTTGGAGATAATCGGTAACTGTTCTCCCTGGCACCTTAAATTTTATGTAAACCGAAGGGTCCACCGCATCGTCTCGATACCCCAAAGCGACTTCATGAGAGCTGAGAGACGTCCCACACCGGGGACAATACGGTGTTACCTTGTATCCTTGATAAACAAGCCCTTTATCCCACAACTGCTTTAGAATCCACCAGCAAGATTCGATATAGCCATTATCCAGCGTTATGTAGGGGTTTTCCATATCCAGCCAGTAGCCAATACGCTCAGTCATTGCCTCCCACTCCTTGATATACTCAAAAACGCTTTCCCGACACTTCTGGTTGAATTGGGCTATTCCATACTCCTCAATTTGAGTCTTGTTGGTAAATCCAAGGGTGCTTTCTACCTCCAACTCCACAGGCAAACCATGGGTATCCCATCCAGCCTTGCGTGGCACATAATAACCTTTCATCGTTTTATACCGGCAAACAGCATCTTTAACCAGACGGGAAAGTACATGATGTATTCCCGGGCTACCGTTAGCTGTGGGTGGTCCTTCATAAAAAACATACCTCTTCGCCCTCTTCCTCACCTCGACGCTTTTGTTAAAAATATTATGCTCTTTCCAATAATGGAGGATATCCTCATCCAGCTTAGCGAAGTTTATTTTGCTATTTACCTCATGAAACATGGCTTAGCTCTACTTTGGCGAAATAACTACTTTCCTATCCTCACCCGCACCTATGCTATGAGTTACCACTTCAGGGTGATCAGCTAAGGTAAGGTGGATAATGCGGCGTTCACTAGCAGACATTGGCTCCAAGGTTATGTCACGATGCTCTAATTTAACCTGTTCCGCCAGGTGCAAAGCTAATTGCTGAAGTGAACTACGACGATGTTCCCGGTATCCACCAATATCGATAAAAAGCGGCTGCCAACCTTTTAATCGCGTAGCCACTATAAGTTTAACAATATACTCCAGAGAAACTATAGTTTGACCATGCCGTCCAATTAAAATACCCAAATCATCACCTTTGATATTAAAAGTCGTCGGTATCTGGTCAGACAGAACTTCGACCTTAGCTGTTACCCCTAATAAGTTGAGCAACCTATCCAGAACTTCCCTGACTATCTTAACTAAATCTTCCTCCACTGAAGGTAAGAGCCTCACTTTAATTACAGCCTCTTCACCTCCTATACCCAAAATCCCTGACTTCCCTTCTTTTATAACCTCTACTTCAAAACGGTCTCGCTTCATCCCCAGTCGTTCTTCGGCTTCCTCCAGCGCTTCCTCAACCGTGTTCGCAGTTATTTCCAGTTCATCCATATCTTAACCCTTCTTCTCAGTAATTCTTTACGGTGTTAACCCACTTTAAGGTCTTTTTGTAATGCCACCCTTCCCTCCCACTCTAGTTACCACCTGAGCCGAAGTTCCCCGTCTCAAGTAACCCCATCCCGTAATCCAGTACTGAATCCCAATGCCAATCACATTGGAAACTACCCAGAAAAGAGCCAGACCGCTGGGAAACATCAAGGTGAACAGCCCAAACATAAATGGCATCATAAGCAGCATCATGCTGTTCATTGACTTCTGCCTCGGGTCAGCAGAGGGAGCAGTCACCATTTTCTGTTGTACCCACATTGAGCCACCCACCATAATGGCTAAAATCAAGGTGCTATCAGGAGACCCTAAATTAAGCCATAAGAAATGGCTATCCAGTGGAATGGCTTGAGCCACTACCCCCCAGGAGTAAAGATGCTGGAATAAGTTCAGTAAGCTTTCAGGCGTAGTAGCTAAGGCTCGCATGATAGATTGGTAAAGGGCAATCCACACCGGAAATTGAACTAGCATTGGCCATATACAACCCAGAGGATTAACTCCCGCCTCCTTATAAAGTTTCATCATCTCCTGCTGGAGCTTCTGCTGGTTCTTACCATGCTTCTTCTGCAATTCCTGAATTTTAGGCTGCATTCCTTGCAAGGCTTTGGTAGATTTGAGCTGCTGCAAAGTAAGAGGTAGTAATATCAAACGAACTATAACGGTAAGAGCAATGATAGCCAGCCCAAAACTGCCCCCTAAAACGCTGCTCAGCGCAATTAGCCCATTAAGCATCGGGTTGAGGATAATTAAATTCCATAACTCAGCCATGATTACAAAACTTCTAATGGGTAGTTAGAGAAAATTTCCAGATTACCTGTCCTTGCTCAATATCCAGAGCATATAGATAATTATCCTGACCACGAATGTAAACTATGCTTCCCTGAGCGCAAGGGGTGGCTTGAACAAGCGCATTAATGGTCGGCTTATTATCATTTCCTGGATTCCTAATTCGCTCGCCGATGCCCGTCTTTGGGTTAATGACATACACATTACCTGACTCAGCAGCTACCACTAGCGAGCCATCTACCAGAATTGGTGAGACGACTATAGAACTTCCCGCATCAAAAGACCATAATTCTGTACCATTAGTGGCATCAATAGCATAAATCTTGCCATCAAGACATCCAGCATAAACAGTGCTGTTACTAACCACAGGCGTAGCCCAGAAGCAATTGCCACCGGTGAAATTCCACAATGGTTCACTCTTCCCTATCTCCACAGCATAAAGATTACCATCAAAGGAGCCTGCAAATATGGTCCCTTCATAAACTGCCGGAGAGGAAACAAATCCTATTTTTGACTCTGTGGCAAAACTCCAGGTTATACTGCCATCCTCAGTCGATAAGGCATAAAGGTGCCCATCAAAGGTACTTATGTAAACATTATCCCCCTCAATGCAAGGAGTGGACCATAGCTTGTCCCCAAGAACATCCGATTCCCATTTTTTATCGCCAAAATGCTTGTCTAAACAATACACCTTGCCATTCGAACTTGTTACATATATAGCATCATCGCTTATCACCGGGCTGCCCACAATAGCCCCTATTACCTCGCTTGTCTTGGGATAGAACCATTCATTGTCTCTCATTTGAGGGAAATCCAAATTTTGGCTTCGAGCTGAGGCGTTTAGCGCGTAGACTTTACCATTATAGCCCCCGATAAACACTAGAGCCTCATCCACAGCGGGTGTGCCATATATAGCAACAGAAGCAGATGTCTGACTACAGGACAACCCCCCTCCGGAAGGGGCAGTGATAGGGTACTCCCACTCCCCATTTGCGGGGAAACTGAGATTCTGACTTCTAGCAGAGGGATTTACTGCCATAATTTTGCCATCCATAGAGCCTATATAGAGGATGCCATCATTAAGGGTAATTCCTGACCATCCTTGTGCTGGCGCAGCTCCACCAGGAACACAAGAAGCCAGGAATAACCCAAGAAGAGAAAACGCGATGAGGAATAATATCTTTACTTGCTTCACTTCAGTTATTCAGCATTATAATCAAGGCACAGGGTCATGTCCTCCTTTAAAGAAAGGATTGCACCGAGCCAACCGTTTAATTGCCAACCAGCTACCTCTAATAGATCCATACCGTCCAATTGCTTCACGAGCATAGTGAGAGCAAGTGGGTTGGTAACGGCAGGAATGTGGAGTAACTTCTGATATCGTTGTTTGATATAATTCAATCAAATCGAGGATTAATTGTTTTATCATTGTCTATCAATAATTGCGCCTGAGTCAATAATTTAGTCACCGAATTTTTCAATTGATGATAATCCGCATCCGCTGCTTCAGCCTGAACAATAAATACTATATCCCATCCTGGCTTTATCATTTGCAGCCTCATTATCTCTCTCAATAAGCGTTTCACCCGATTGCGTGTTGCCGCATTGCCCACTTTCTTACTCACCGAGAGACCATACCGGCTCGAACTTAAGCCACTGGGCAAAGCTTTCACCCTTACTAAATCTCCCTTCCATATCTTGCCTCTTTGGTAAACTGAAAAGTAATCTGCCTTCTTAGTTAGACTCAAAGGTCGTCTCATACAATCAAACTGAGGTTAACCTCCACCGCCCTTTAAGACGCCTTTGCTTGAGTACTCTCCTCCCACCTCGAGTAGCCATTCTGGCGCGAAAGCCTAGATTTCTTTTCCTGGGAAGCTTCTTTGGCTGATAAGTTCGCTTAGGCATTTACCTCCTACGATGTCTTGATTCAGGCAAGCCTACACCGCCTGTTTTCCAGATATGAACTGGGGCATAAGGCAACAAAGCCAAAAAACGAGCCCGCTTTATAGCCTGTGCTATAGCCCGTTGATGCTTAGCGCAAGCCTTAGTCATATGTCGCGATCCAATGCTACCATGGCTGGTGAGATATTGAGATAAGGTAGCAGCATCTTTATAGTCTATGGTCGCCCTTCCAGTGCAAAAAGGACAAACTGGAGGCTTACGGGTTAAGTTACTTGCTCGTCCTGTTGTAAAATTAGCCAATTTCCCGCTCCTTCAAACTAATCAAAAGGCAAGTCCTCAGGCTTAATTTCCCCTTCCTCCGGAATGCCCTCTTCAGGAAGGGGAGCTGCAGCTCCTGGCTTACCAAGAAAAAGCACCTGATTTGCAGTTACCTCAAGACTGGTGCGCGCCTGACCATCCTGTCCTTCCCAGTTGCGAGCATGTAACCGGCCCTCTACATAAACCTGCTTACCTTTAGTCACAAATTGATTACAAACCTCCGCCTGCTTACCCCAAACGCTAATTCTAAACCAGTCTGTTTCTTCCTTGGTCTCTCCGCCAGAAGTGGTGTAGCGGCGATTAGTAGCCATGCGGAAAGAAGTAACCGGATTGCCATTCGGGGTATAACGCATTTCAGGGTCACTCCCCACATTGCCGATAAGTATCACTTTAGCCAAACTTGCCATCTCTTAACCCTCCCGTTTTACTATAAGATGTCGCAGAATTTCCTCTGAAGCCTTGAGTTCAGCGTTAAGCTGCTTCGTCAAATCAGGCTCTAGCTTGAATTTAGTCAAAATATAATTAGCTTCCATGCATTTCTTTACGGGATAGGCCAACTTCCGCATTCCCCATTGCTCCGTCGACTCTACAACTCCACCTCTATCAGTAATGAGCTTGCCGAGATTATCTATGATCTCAGGTAGTTTCTCCCCGTCAACTTCGGGACTTATTATGGTTACTAACTCATAATCACTCATTTCTAGCATTCACCTTCAAACTTCTTAGTATAACATACTAATACCCATAACTTAATCGTTCAATTAAAGGCAAAGGTAAATTATATTCTAGCATTTTTTGTTGAGTGGCACTTATATCATAGTTAACTCGATAATGATATATCACCTGAGCATCGCTATCATAGATAGCGTAACTAGCTCTTGGGTCACCATCACGAGGTTGTCCTACACCACCAGGGTTGATAATTAAACGATTGTTTTGAGAACTCACCTTTATTTCGCTGGGAATTATGCCTACGAAGTAATGTCCTGAACTATCCTGCTGGAAAATTATCGGCTTATGCGAATGACCTACAAGACAAAATTTGGTGTCAAACCGGTTGAAGTTATCCTTAACATCCTCCGTTGTTAACCATCCCGGCTCAAGATATTCCCAGATCGGATAACGAGGGCTACCATGAACCAGGGTAAAATCATCCCTCTTTGTCCTCTGGGGAAGATTTTGCAGATAATCCACATCACCAACACTCAGTTGTCGCCTCGTCCAAAGAATAGCCTGAGTTGCATAAGGATTAAAATCGGAGATATCAAGCTTGCCGATAGCCGCCCAATCATGATTGCCGGCAACACAAATATGCTTGTATTGACGCAAGAGCTCAATACAGGCATGAGGCTCAGGTCCATAACCCACTACATCGCCCAAGCACCATATCTCATCAGCTTTTCCTTTGTCTTCCATATCCCGGAACACCGCTTGAAAAGCAACTAGATTGCTATGAACATCAGCGAGAATGGCATAATGCATGACACCAACTATACCATCCATAGGGCCGCAGGGTGAAATTGAGGCTCATGGGCACTGAATGCTATAATCACACTGATGAAGCTATTCGAGTTGGGAGAATTTGGCTTAATTGATGTTATACAGCGCATCGCTGAAAAATCCCGAAATCCTCGATATGATTCCTGGCGGCAACTTTTAGTCGGCATTGGCGATGATGCCGCTGCCTGGCAAAGCGGCAATTATATCCAGCTAGCCACCACAGATACTCTGGTTCAAAACATCCATTTTGACCTCAGCGTTATTAGTTGGAGGGAGTTAGGCTGGAAAGCCATGGCAGTGAACTTGAGCGATATCGCCGCCATGGGTGGTATTCCTGAATACGCCTTAATCTCCCTAGCCTTACCCAGTGAACTCGAAGTAGAAAACGTCTCCGATTTTTTCCAGGGCATGGTAGAGCTTGCCGATAAATTCGAGGTCGCTATAGCTGGCGGTAACCTGGCTTCCTCCCCTAATGTGGTTATCACCGTCACCATCACAGGTCGCTCTAAAGATAAACGAATACTCAAGCGGTCAACAGCCATACCTGGAGAACAAATAGCAGTTACCGGCTTTTTAGGTCTTTCGGCAGCGGGTCTAAAAATGCTCCAAGGAAAAGCCAAACTCGATGATGAAACCACCGACATCCTAAGACAAGCCCATTTTCAACCTACTCCAAGAATAAAAGAGGGACAGCTCTTGCTACAACAAGGAGTCACTGCCGCCATAGACATAAGCGATGGGCTCATTGCTGACCTTGGCCACCTATGTCAGGCGAGCAAAGTTAACGCCAAGATAAAGATAGACAAGGTGCCTGTACACCCTTTGGTTAAAGCCAATTTCCCAGACTATCAAGAACTGGCGTTAAGCGGAGGTGAGGAGTATGAACTGGTATTCACCGCTGATAAAGTTACTATGGAGAAAGTTAAGCGTGCTTTGGATTGTCCTGTAAGCGTAATTGGAGAGATAACCGTCGAGAGTCTACCCGTTCGGGTAATTTTAGTAAACGGCAAGGGAAATGCTATCACCCCTACAAAGACAGGTTGGGAGCACTTCAAAAATGAAGTCCTTAAAACTAAGGTCGCATAGTCCAGAGCAAACCCAGCTTTTAGGAAGCCACCTTGGTGAACTAGCTCAACGAGGCGATATCTTCCTCCTTATCGGTGAGCTAGGAACCGGCAAGACCTGCATTGCTCAGGGCATTGCCAGAGGGCTGGGAATCAAGGAATATGCCTTAAGCCCTTCCTTCGTAATAATCAGGGAATACCATGGTAATCTCCCCTTATTCCATATTGACTTTTACCGCATCAAGTATGTCGAGGAAATTAATGACCTGGGACTTGAGGAATATCTCTATGGCAACGGAGTTTGTACCATAGAATGGGCAGAGAAAGGAACTTCAGCACTACCCGAAGAGAATTTAACTATAACGCTAAATTACATTCCCGATTCCGACACAGAACGCTCCATTTATTTTGAATCTGAAGGCAAACGATACCTAGAATTGTTGGAGAAGCTTAAAATGAGATTGAAGCAGGAAAAATCATGGAACTGACCATAGATACTTCCTCCAATACTGCCAGCATTGCCCTGTCCCATAGAGGAGAACTTATATCGGAGCTAACCTGGCAATCAACCCATAACCACACTGTGGAATTGACGCCCAATTTAGCCTATCTGCTTAAACAAGCTAAATTAGAACCAAAGTTTATTGAAGCGATTATCGTGGCTAAAGGTCCGGGAAGCTTTAACGGGCTGAGAGTGGGAATAAGCGCTGCAAAAGGAATAGCTCTTTCCTTGAACATTCCTTTGCTTGGCATAAGCACATTAGAGGCCGAAGCTTACCCGTTCAGATACTCCGAACTCCCTATATGTCCTATCCTTAAAGTAAGCCGCCAGGAAATCGCTTCCGCTCTTTACCAACGGGAAAATAATGATTGGCATCGGATGGAAAAAGAACACTTAACCACACTCCAGACTTTATGCACCCAAATTAGCCAGGAAACACTCTTTTGCGGCGAAATCTCCAATGATATGGCAAGCGAAATACGACAAAATTTGGGTAAACTGGCTATAATGCCACAGAACGCTGCCAGGTTGCCTCGAGCTGTCTCCCTTGCTGCTTTAGGTTGGCAAAGGCTCAGTCAGGGAGAGCGAGACAACCTGGCAACACTTCAGCCCTTGTATCTTCGCCCTCCTCAGATAACAAAGCCCAAAGAAAGGAAAAAAAATTGCTGCGAAAACGAAGTCTTGAAGAAGTAGAATATACATCAGGGTTCTGCTTCGCCTGCGGGCGAAATAACCCTATAGGGTTAAAATTAAAATTTACCTATGATGGTGCGAAAGTTAACAGCGAATTCACGCCGCAGCAGGTTCATGAAGGGTGGCATGGCTTTGCCCACGGCGGCATCCTCTATACCTTGCTTGATGAGGCGAATGCTTACGCCATCCTTTGTCATGGGATTAATTGCGTCACAGGCACAAGCGAGGTGAAATTCAGACATCCAGCACCTATTGGTGAAACAATCCAGATTTCCGCTCAACTTATCCGAAAAACACATAGAGTAGCCACAACAAAAGGAACACTGACCCTTAAAGATGGCACAATCATAGCCGAAAACACCTCTTTGTTTTACATAGTCGGAAAAACAAGAATATCAATTATCTGGGATATGGATGGTGTGCTGGTTGATTCGGCTCGTTTCCATCTTGCTGCTTGGCAAGAGGTCTTTTCCAGAAGGGGGGTAAAGTTTACTGAAAAGGATTTCATCAAGCTTTTTGGCTCCAGAAACGACTACATAGTCCGCAGTGTTTTAGGGCAAGATATCCCCGAGGAAGATATTAAGACCATAACACGGGAAAAGGAGCTGGAATTCCGTAATACGATAAAAGGGAATGCTAAGTTATTACCTGGCGTATCCAGGCTATTAGACATGCTGAAGGGAAATTTAAAGATGGCTTTGGCTTCCTCAGCACCAAGGGAAAATATAGATTTAATCAGCAGCGAACTCCACATAGAGGAGTACTTCAATTGTGTGGTCTCAGGTCACGAAGTAGCGGAAAGCAAACCCAGCCCTGAAATATTCTCTTTAGCCGCCAAAAAATTGGAAACTAATCCCGGAAATTGCCTCGTAATTGAAGATTCCCCCCTCGGTGTTAAGGCAGCTAAAGCTGCTGGTATGAAATGTCTCGCGGTGAGCCACAGCCATCCCCAACAGGACATAATTGAAGCCAGCGCAGCAGTCAACACCCTGGAAGACATAGACTTACTCTCTCTATTAAAAATCGTATGGGAAAGTTGATGTAACGCAATGTTAGAGGTTTTAACTCAGAAGTTAATCAAAATATTCCACGAACTTGGCGGCAAAGGCAAGCTTAGCGAGAAGGATATCGACACTGCTTTACGAGAAGTGCGCTTATCCCTTCTGGAAGCCGATGTAAATTTCAAGGTAGTAAAGGAACTCCTATCCAGGGTAAGAGAGCGCGCTGTCAGCACAGAGGTATCACAAAGTCTGACACCAGCCCAGCAAGTTATTAAAATCGTCTACGAAGAACTAATTGCCATTTTGGGACATGAACCGAGCAAGCTTGCTCCCGTTGCTCACCCCCCAGCAGTTGCTTTGCTTGTTGGATTACAAGGCTCTGGCAAAACCACTACAGCAGCTAAATTAGCCTTTCACCTCAAAAATTTGGGGCAACACCCGCTACTGGTAGCCGGTGATACCCGCCGACCTGCCGCCATTGAACAATTAAAACTATTAGGCAAACAACAAAATATCCCTGTGTATAGCGAAAATGCCACCGCATTATCAATAACCATTTGCTGCAACGCTTTAAAACAAGCTAAACAAACAGCCACAAACTGGGTGATTATTGATACCCAGGGACGACTACAAATCGATGAAGGTATGATGCAAGAATTAGCTGACATTAAATCCAAACTACAGCCATTAGAAGTATTACTTACTGTAGATGCCATGACTGGGCAAGAGGCAGTAAAAGTAGCCCAGGAATTCCATCGCCGAATCGGGCTTACCGGGCTTATATTAACAAAGTTGGATGGTGATGCCAGAGGCGGGGCAGCTCTCTCCATCAGGTTTGTCACCGGGGTGCCCATAAAATTTCTCGGCACCGGAGAGAAAATAACCGCCCTCGAGCCTTTTTATCCTGACCGTTTTGCCTCCCGTGTATTGGGCATGGGAGATGTACTCAGCCTCATTGAACACGCTGAAAGAACCTATAGCCAGCAACAAGCTAGGGAACTGGAAAGAAAAATGCGCACCACTAGCTTTGACCTTAATGACCTTCTTGAGCAGTTACACCAAATCCACAAGATAGGACCTCTAACAAGCTTACTTGAGATGTTGCCGGGCATTTCCAAATTAGCTTCTTACATGCCCGAGGATGAAGGAGAAAAACGCTTAACAAAGATAGAGGCGATTATTCTCTCCATGACTACCGAAGAACGGCACAATCCACGCATCATCAACGGTAGTCGAAGACGTCGAATCGCTCAGGGAAGTGGCACCACGCCTCAAGACATTAACCAGATGCTTAACCAATTCTACCAGATGCAAAAACTGACCAAAACGCTAATGCGGGGAAGACCATCCAAGAATATGACCAGTATGTTTGGTATCCCCTTCAAATAAGCTCATTCCAGATAATCTCTAAGCTTTCTGCTATATTGGGGATGGCGTAGCTTGCGCAAAGCTTTGGCTTCAATTTGGCGAATTCTCTCCCGAGTTACACTAAACTCTTTGCCCACCTCCTCCAATGTTCGAGGATGCCCATCTTTAAGTCCAAATCTGAGCTGTATTACCCTTTTCTCGCGTTCACTGAGTTCATCAAGTACTTTCTCTATTTGCTCTTTCAGTAGCTGTTGTGAGGCTACCTCAGTTGGTGCTGGGCTAGCTTGGTCTTCAACAAAATCGCCAAGCCGACTATCTTCATCCTCGCCTACCGGTGTCTCCAAAGATACAGGCTCATGACGAAACAAATCCATAATTTCTTCTACTCTCTCAGGGGTTAAACTTAGAGAACTAGCAATTTCTTCGTAGCTTGGTTCATGCCCGTATTCTTGGGTTAGCTGCCGAGTTGTTCGCAACAGCTTATTTATTGTCTCTACCATGTGTACTGGGATGCGGATGGTGCGGGATTGGTCAGCTATAGCTCTAGTTATTCCTTGCCTGATCCACCAAGTAGCATAAGTGCTAAACTTGTAACCTTTTCTATATTGGAACTTATCTACAGCCCGCATAAGGCCAATGTTCCCTTCCTGAATGAGGTCAAGAAAGGACATACCGTGTCCAATATATTTCTTGGCAATGCTGACCACCAATCTCAGATTAGCTTCAGTAAGGTGTTTCTCCGCCCGCTCAGCTTCTTTCCTCACCCGGTCAAAATAAGCTCCGAACTGACCAGCATAAGGCTTTAGACGGGAGATAAACTCCTTATCGGACAGCAAAGCTTTTATCCCTTTAAGAGTAGTCTTCTTCCCGATGACAGACAGCGATTGTGGTGGCAAAAGAGAACTGCTTAAGGAAAGCTCCACTATGGTTTCTACTGTTGAAGCTCTCTTACCTGTCTCTTGAGCAACTGCCTCAGCTAACTCCGCATCAATTTCATCATCAATGGCAACACGGAATTTAGGGTTGGTTATCGTTTTTATCACGCTGCCTGAATAATCAAGGCCTACATGTTTTCCAACGACCTTGACAATGGGGTAAGCTCGGAATAACCGAGAGAGCAAGTAAAGTACCGTATCAACCTCCGAGGGATACCGTCCATGTTTGTTAAAATAAGTATCCTCAAATTTAACTAAATACCTACCTTGCTCTATCAAGCTTGCGAGCTTTTTTTCCTCAGCAGCTTTTAGTAGTTTTACCCTGCCAATTTCATGAAGATACATACGAGTTGAATCATCAATTATTTCATGTTCTTCAAAACCTATCTCTGGTTCTGGTTTAACCCCTTCAGGGATTACTGCAACAGCATCCTCCTCAGCTTCCTCCTCAGCAACAGGTGTCTCCTCCTCCTCGAATCCCTCATCCTCATTTACATTAGTCATTTCGTCCTTCACCGAATCCATCAATTAACTCCCCCTGTTTTTCCTGCTCTCGACTGTTTGATGAAAATTTCTCTGATTCTTTGACTGGAAGCTATTCCTTGCGCTTCCAATTTGGCAAGCTCTGCGTCAATACCTTCTGTCTCCCTCTCAAGATTAAGCATTGCTTCTTTCTCAGCTTCTAGACTTCTGCAATGCCTCTCTTGCAACCGGAGAACACAATCAGTAAGTTCACGCTGTCTATCAGCTTTTTGAGCCTCAGACGGAAATTTTTTATTCAATAAATAGTTTAAATGTTCTAATAGGTTCGTGTCAAGTTTCTCTTTGAGCTCAGAAATGCTTTGAGACTGTTGCCATTTACTAAATAGCTCGCGATTCTCAGTGTATACAAAAAACTCCGGCTCTAATTCCTGAACTACATCACGATATTCAGGATATTGAAACAATAATGCTAAACACATTTCCTCAATCGGACTTGATGCAAGTCGCTGGAGAAGACGCGAGTGATTTACTTCAATCAACTGCTTGCCTTCAGTGGCACGCATCTTCCTTAATACTGCCATCAAGGTGGATTCATCCAATTTCAACAGATGCGCCATCTTCTGCATATATTGAGCTTGCCTTATAGGGTCCTTCACTTCATAAAGCAAAGGCAATAACTTCCGTATTGCCAACGATTTGTCTTCAGCTTTGTTGAAATCGACTTTGTTTATCACCGCTTCAAGAGCAAATTCCAATATGGGCAAAGCTTGAGTTACCATACTTTGCCAAAGCTTCGGGGTTTCAATTATTACTTCATCAGGGTCTTTACCTGAAGGCAAAGGAATGACCCTTATTTCAGCATCAAGAACACCCTCACATCTAACCAATCCGGTCCATAACGGCACCGGAATCGCTTTTCTATCCAGAGAACGAGCTAATATCTCCCCGCTCCGTAAGGTAGCTTCCTCACCAGCTATATCAGCGTCAAGGGCTAAAGTTATATTCTTGGTTAACCTTTTAAGGATATTCACTTGTCTTTCGGTTAAAGAAATCCCCATTGAGGCAACCACATTCTGCCAACCATTTTGATGAGCCGCGAGGACATCCATATAGCCTTCCACAACTATGGCTAAATTTTCCTTTCTGATAATGTCCTTAGCTTTATCAATCCCATAAAAGTTGCTCCCTTTATCAAAAATCACTGTCTGCGGGGAATTGATGTATTTAGGTTGCGAGTCATCCAGTGCTCTGGCGCCGAAACCAGTAATGCGACCCTTAATATCCCATATGGGAACCATCAACCGCTCGCGAAACCTATCATAGCTACCCCCATCTTCTTTCTTTATTATCAAACCAACATCAAATATGTCTTTCTGTTCATAACCTTTATTAATCAATTTTTTTTTAATTGTCTCCCAATCATCGGGGCTAAAACCAAGTCGGAATTTCTTAATAGTCTCCAGAGTGATTTTCCTGCTATCAAGATAACTCCTGGCCTTCTCACCTACCGCGGTATCTAGTAACAGGTGATGATAATATTCGCTTGCAAGCTCATTAATCTCAAATAATCTCTTTGTTTCCTCATCTTTGGCTTTCTCTGTTTCTGTAGGTTCCTTTAATGTTATGCCAGCCCTTTGAGCTAGAAGATGAAGAGCCTGACCAAAGTCAATCCCCTCCTTTTTCATAATAAATGAGAAAACATCGCCCCCGGTATTACAAGCACCAAAACAATGCCAGGTCTGCTGGTCCGGGAAAACGAAGAAGGAAGGGTTTTTTTCACTGTGGAATGGACATAATGCTTTAAAATTACGCCCTGCTTTCTGCAAAGGCACGTAATCGGCCACTACCTCTACAATGTCTACCCTTTGTTTTACATCATTGATCACGCTCATCAGGATATTTCCTCAGCTAGGCGTGATGCATATTGGTCAGTCATCCCAGCAATATAATCAGCGACTTTCCGTTCTTTGTTATCACTTAATAAAGCAAATTCGTAAGGCAGTTTATCCTCGTGTTTCAAAAAATAAGAATATAATAGTTGCATTATTTCCCCAGCTTTCTTAGCATCTTCGCTTTCTAAACTAGGGCGATACACCTTATCAAATAAGAATCGCCGCAACTCATTGCTAGCTTGAAGCATACTCGGATTCATGCCTATACTTGGTTCACCACCACTATTCTTCCCGCTAACCGCCCAGGAATAGCTTATAGTATCACAAACCAAGGCGTTGATTCGCTGCGAGCGCGTCGAGCCTAAAGTAGCTATCACTGAATTAGGTAAATCGTTTAGAGTAATAACACCAGCCCTTATAGCATCATCAACGTCATGGTTAATATAAGCTACCACATCAGCTATCTTACATACTTGTCCCTCCATAGTGCCAATATCTGCCCATCCTTCCCCCAAGATATCGACCTGACCTTTAGAATGATTAAGAATGCCATCTCTTACCTCCCAACAAAGATTGAGCCCATGCCCATCATTCTCCAGCAAATCAACCACTCGCAGGCTTTGTTCATTGTGTTTGAAACCTTCAGGGCATAGCTCATTTAAAATCTGCTCCCCTATATGACCAAAAGGGGTATGTCCCAAATCATGTCCCAGGGCGATGGCTTCGGTTAAATCTTCGTTTAAATTCAAAGCTCGTGATATAGTCCTAGCAATTTGAGAAACTTCCAAGGTATGGGTAAGCCTGGTTACATAGTGGTCCCCTAGAGGAGCGATAAACACTTGTGTCTTATGCTTAAGCCGCCGAAAGGCCTTAGAATGAATGATGCGGTCGCGATCACGCTGAAAGCAAGTCCTTATCGGACATGGTTCCTCCCACCCCATTCTGCCGCGACTAAATTTACTTTTAACAGCATAAGGTGAAAGAGCTTCTTCTTTTCGCTCCGTTTGCTCCCGTATATGAAGCTCATTGCACATCATGCTCCGCAGATGCTCTTTTTGCCTCCCGAGCCTTTATTCTCTGCTCCACTTTTGCTACATCCAACCTCGTCTTAAGCACCACATCTGGGTTCAAAGACATTGAATCTATCCCGCACTCGACCAAGAACTCAGCAAATTCAGGAAAATCGCTAGGGGCTTGACCACATATCCCTATTTTTCTTCTTGGCTTGTGTTTATGCGCAGCCTCTATGACTTGCTTAACAAGTCTTTTCACTGCTTCATCTCTTTCATCAAATATATGGGAAACAAACTCAGAATCTCTATCCAAACCAAGTGTTAATTGGGTTAGATCATTCGACCCTATGCTGAACCCATCAAACACATCTGCAAATTCCTCAGCTAAAACCACATTTGATGGTATTTCACACATAACATATACTTCTAATCCATTCTCTCCCTGTTTTAGACCCAGCTCATCCATTGCATTTATCACTCTCCTCCCCTCTTCTGGCGTTCTACAAAAAGGTACCATCACCTTGACATTAGAAAGTCCCATCTCATCTCTCACTTTCTTTATCGCCTTGCATTCTAAGCCAAAAGCAGGCTTAAATTTTTCATCATAGTAACGAGAGGCACCCCTCCAACCTATCATCGGATTGCTTTCCTCTGGTTCATAAAGATGCCCCCCTATTAAATTGGCATACTCGTTCGTTTTAAAGTCAGAAAAACGAACGATAACATCATTAGGGTAAAACCCCGCCGCTATCTTTGCTACCCCCATCGCTAAATTGTCAACGAAGAACTGCGTCTTATCCCGGTACGATATGCTTCTCTTATCTATCTCCTCAACTACTTTTGCTATCTTCTTATCCTTCTTTGCTTCCTTCTTCAACTTACCGTAATTGATCAGCACCATTGGATGTATGCCAATGTAGGAATTGATGATGAACTCCTCCCTGGCTAATCCTACACCATCATTTGGAATTTGCCCTTGAATAAACGCTCCCCCAGGAATGCCAAAATTCACCATTATCTGGGTGCGAGGTCTCGGAAGGTTAGATAATGCCACCTCATCAATCCGATATTTCAATCTTCCTTCATATATCCTACCTTCGCCACTGGAACAGTCTACCGTAACTGCGCTGCCATTTCTTAAGACCCTAGAGCCATCACCAGTGCCAATCACGCAAGGTACTCCAAGTTCACGGCTAACTATGGCAGCATGACATGTTCTTCCACCTTTATTCGTCACTATGGCACCAGCCACTTTCATTATTGGTTCCCAGTCAGGGTCAGTCATATCAGTAACCAGGACTTGACCGCTCTTGAATTTATTTATTTCACGAGGGTCTTTTATCACAGCTACCTCACCCTGCCCTATTTTCGTACCAACCGCTTCCCCCTCAAGTAGCAACCTTCCTCCTTCCTCAAGCACATAAGTCTTGAGCATGGCTGAATCTTTTTGAGAATGCACTGTCTCCGGTCTCGCTTGGACGATGAAAAGTTCACCGATTAATCCGTCTTTTGCCCATTCGATATCCATCGACAGACCATAATGTTCCTCTATAATGCAAGCCCACCTGGCAAGAGTGAGCACTTCGTCATCACTCAACACAAATTCCCCCTGGTCTTGTGGGGTAACTTCCTTTTGCTCAGTTCCTATCCCGTCTTCCTTGTAAATCAATTTCTTTTCTTTTGTCCCCAGTTTCTTTTCCACGATGGGTCTGAATCCCTTTTTTAAAGCGGGCTTGAAAACATAATACTGGTCTGGATTCACAATCCCTTGCACCACATTCTCTCCCAAGCCATATGCGCTGGTAATGTAAACCACGTCCTTGAATCCTGATTCAGTGTCTATGGAAAATATAACTCCAGAGCATGCTAAGTCGGAGCGAACCATCTTTTGCACCCCAACCGATAGAAAAACCTTTAGGTGGTCAAACCCCTTATCAACCCGGTAGGATGTTGCTCTACCAGTAAATAAAGATGCAAAGCATTCCATAACCTTCCTTATCAGTTCCTCTTCCCCCCGCACATTCAGATAGGTTGTTTGCTGTCCCGCAAATGAAGCTGTAGGTAAGTCCTCCGCAGTAGCACTGCTCCTCACCGCAACATCAACATTCTTACCGTATCTTCGCTCCATCTCCCGGTAAGCAAACCTTATCTCCTCTTCCAGCTCTTTAGGACAAGGTGCGTTCGTTATTAGATTTCTTACCTCTTTGCTCCTTCGCGACAAATTTTCCATATCATGTGTATCCAAGCCTGCTAGAGTGTCTTTGATTTTTTCTACTACGCCTGCTTTTTCAACCACATGCCTATAAGCTTCAGCAGTAATAGCAAACCCAGAGGGAACATTCACCCCATTTTTACCGAGATTCCTTATCATCTCGCCAAGAGAGGCGTTTTTGCCACCCACCAAAGCGACATCACCAGCGCCGACTTCTTCAAACCACTTTACAAACTTCATCGCTTAACCAGCAAATAAATATTAGTCCTCACAGCTTCAGTTACAGTTGGCAAGCTAAAACAACATCGTTCCCAAGATGGTAGATTATATTTTAATATACCACACTTAAAGATATTTAGACAACCCAACTAAGCCAGACCCAGAACCAGCTATCTCCTACAATGCCTTGACTGTAAACAAGCTGGAGACTATAATCTTCATAAAGGCAATTTATATAGCGTGAGCAAATATGGCTACTGGATTTGAACGATTTTCTGAAAGTGCCCGTAAGGTATTAACACGAGCTCAAGGCGAGGCGCAGCGCCTGGGGCATAACTATATTGATACCGAGCATTTATTGCTTGGACTAACACAGCAAGAGTCAGGAGTAGCTTCCAAGGTTTTAGCCAATTTAGGAATCTCCCAAAGTAAAGTGCAATCAGCGGTGGAGTTTCTGATTGGAAAGGGGCAAAAACCAAGTACTACTGATGAGGTAGGGCTTGCTCCTCGAGCCAAGAAGGTCATCGAATTCGCTATTGATGAGGCACGCCGCCTCAATGCTAGTTATATAGGTGCTGAACACATTCTGTTGGGCTTATTACGAGAAAATGAAGGGATAGCCCATACCGTTCTAGAAAATTTGGGCGTTACCTTAGACAAGGCACGAGATGAGGTTAATCGAGTCAGCAGATATGAAGCAACGCATGCCCGAACTCTTGGGCGCAGCACCTCACGTACACCAATGCTAGACCAACTTGGAACAGATTTAACCGCTTTAGCTAAGGCAGATAAACTTGACCCTATTATTGGGCGTAATACAGAAATTGAAAGGGCGATTCAGATATTGAGCCGCCGCACTAAGAATAATCCTGCCCTCATCGGCGAACCAGGAGTTGGTAAAACAGCTATAGTGGAAGGATTAGCCCAGCGTATAGTAAGGGGAGAAGTTCCTGAAGCGTTGCAGGGCAAAAGGATAGTTGCTCTAGATATTGGTGCTTTAGTAGCTGGAACAAAGTATCGCGGTGAATTTGAGGAAAGGCTCAAAAGGATTATTGAAGAGGAGAAAGCTTCAGGGAATTGTATCCTATTCATCGATGAAATGCAGACCATCGTTGGTGCTGGAGCTGCTGAAGGTGCTGTCGATGCCGCTAATATTTTAAAACCTTCGTTGTCGCGGGGTGAGATACAATGTATTGGTGCCACCACCTTGAATGATTATCGCAAGTATGTCGAGAAAGACCCTGCCTTGGAACGACGCTTTCAACCTATCTTAGTGGCCGAACCTACTAAGGAAGAAACGCTGGAAATCCTGCGAGGCATTAAGCATCGCTATGAGCAATTTCATTGTCTAACTATTGACGATGAAGCACTGCAGGCAGCGACATCCCTAGCTGCAAGGTATATCGCTGACCGCTATCTACCCGATAAAGCTATTGATATAGTAGATGAAGCTAGCTCCAGGGTGCGCATTAAACGCGGTAATGCCCCAGTTAGCTTAACCGAGGCAAAACAGGCTCTGGAAAATATCCGCAAGGAAAAAGAGGCTGCCATTGCCGCCCTTCAATATGAATATTCCAGTGAACTGCGGGAGCGGGAAGTGCAGCTTGCCCAAAAAATCGAAACCATAGAAAAGGAATGGCAATCAAAACAAGAATTAGATAAACCTATAGTGACAAAAGAGGATATCGCTGAAACAGTTGGCATGTGGACGGGAATACCAGTGGTGAAGTTATCCACCGATGAAACTAGCCGCCTTCTCCAAATGGAAGAAGCTCTTCATCGCCGTATCATTGGTCAGGACGAAGCGATAGAAACTATCGCTAAAGCAGTGAGAAGGGCTCGAGCTGGATTGAAAGACCCGAGACGCCCAATAGGCGCCTTCATATTCCTCGGACCCACCGGCGTTGGCAAAACTGAATTAGTAAGAGCTTTAGCAGAATTTATGTTCGGTAGCGAGGATGCGTTAATCAGGCTTGATATGTCCGAGTTCATGGAGCGTCACACTGTGGCTCGCTTAGTTGGTTCACCGCCAGGATATATTGGCTATGAAGAGGGTGGACAATTAACCGAAGCAGTGCGGCGGAAATCTTACTGCTGCATCCTCCTCGATGAGATTGAGAAGGCACATTACGACGTGTTTAATATACTGCTCCAGATTTTCGACGATGGTCATTTATCTGATGCAAAGGGACGTCGCGTTGATTTCCGTAACAGCATCATAATCATGACCAGTAATATCGGTGCTGAGCTAATAAAACGTAATATGAGCATTGGTTTTGATATTCAGGGTGATAAGAATAAGCAAATCGAATACGATAAGATGAAGGAAAAGGTGCTCGGGGAAGTAAAGAAAACCTTCCGCCCTGAGTTTCTCAACCGCATCGACGCCACTGTGGTTTTCCACGCCCTGACCAAAGAACATATTCGCCAAATTGTCGAGTTAATGCTTAACGAGATTATTGGTTCACTCAAGGAAAAGAATATAACTTTAGAAGTTACCGAAACTGCCAAAGACCTCCTCGGTGATAAAGGCTATGACCCTGTTTTTGGAGCACGCCCATTGCGCCGCACCATCCAGGAAATGGTGGAAAATCAACTCTCCGAGGCTTTGCTGCACGGTGACTTTCTCCCCGGCGACACTATTGTGATAGATTGTGAAGATGACAGAATCGTGATACAAGCACTGGTTAAGGAAGGCTTATAACAGTGCCCCAAGAGGTAATCGAAGCACCAATACCAGGCAAAATATTAAGTGTTGCAGTTACTGTGGGTAATTCGGTGAATGAAGGTGACACGGTTTGCGTCATAGAAGCGATGAAGATGGAAAACCCAATATTAGCCCCTGTGAAAGGGTCTATTACGCAGGTGGGGGTTTCACCCAACCAAGTGGTCAAAACAGGCCAACTGATAGCTGTCATTGAATATTAGGTAACTTGTCCTGAGCAACACAAAGGGGGCAGGTAATCAAAGAATTTAAAGGAGGAGAAAAATGGCTGCTAAAATGTGGTATGTAGAACCAGCAATGCAGACAGGCCTGTCCACAATGGGGGGTGAAGCTTTTAAAGAAATCTATGGACACTTTTTTTCACCGAGGATGATTTTTACCGGGAAAATAGGGGCAACGGCATTATCAATGCTTGTCGCCTTTATGCGTGAAAGGAGAAAGGCGTTCATTTTAAGCGACACTGTGGTAGAAAGACACGCCAAAAGTGTGGCTAAAGATTTCCAAGAAGCCGCCTTCCAGACAATGGTTTGGAACGAGTCTGCTCCAGAACCCTCGATAAGTTTAGTTAAGAAGTGTGCCGATGCGATGACAAAATTCGAGCCTGACCTCATCGTTGCGGTAGGCGGCGGCTCCACAATTGACCTGGCTAAAGCCGCATGGATACTCTACGAGCATCCAAGTTACGACCTGAGAGCGGTAAGCCCTTTGATTCCTATGGGATTAAGGAAAAAGGCACTACTGGCAGCATATCCAACAACGAGTGGCACCGGTTCGGAAGTCACCTGGGCTTCAGTGTTGACCGATGATTCCGTCACCCCCCCTATGAAGATCGAAGTTTCCTCAGCGGAAATAGTTCCCGACTTCGCAGTTCTAGTTCCAGAATTCACCGCTGGAATGCCACCCAAGATAACTGCAGGTACAGGCCTAGATGCTTTAGCGCATTCAGTTGATAGCTACTTGACCTCTTATGATACTGATATCTGCGATGTCCTGGCAATAAAATCTATAGAATTAGTATTCAAGTTCTTGCCTCGAGCATATAAAACGCCTGACGATATGGAGGCAAGATACCGCATGCAACTGGCAGCAACCATAGCTGGACTTGCATTTGGAAATAGCCAAGCGGCACTGACGCATAGCCTGGGGCATGCAGTAGGAAAGGTATTCGGCATCCACCATGGAATAGCAGTGGGTATTTTCATACCTTATTCAATACAATACTATGCCAGAGCAAGCAATAAGTATGTGCAATTAGCCCAGAAAATTGGGATTGAGGCAAAAGATGAGGCAGAATGCCTTGAGAAACTCGTTGACAGGTTCAAACAATTTCTTTTGAGCTTTGAAACACCCTACGCCTTGAAGGAGCACGGAATCACCAAGGAGAGATGGGAGGAAAACCTTGCCGCTGTCGCCAAGTATACCTCGGAAGACGCATGTACAGCGGCAAGCCCACGACCTACCTCCATCATTGACATTAAGAAAATGCTTGAGTATGCCTACGAAGGGAAAGATATCGACTTTTGAATGGAGAATTTGAAATGTACGGCTATCATGGAAAAATCTTGCAGGTTGATTTAAGCACTCGACAAACAAAAGATATAGAGCTAAAAGAAGAGGATTTGAGGAAATTCATAGGTGGAGCCGGGCTTGCCGCGAAGCTGATGTATCCGCTACTGAGCAAAAACCTCGACCCATTGGGCCCAGAAAATCCCCTCATTTTCATCACAGGACCCTTCACGGGGACAGCAATTCCATCCACAGGCCGACACACCATTTGTGCCAAATCGCCACTTACCGGTGTATGGGGAGAATCGAGCGCCGGGGGCTTCTTCGGAGTTTCACTAAAATCCACGGGTTACGATGGCGTCATGGTAGTGGGACGCTCCGATAAACCTGTTTACCTCTTGATGCACGACGGGAGTGTAGAAATAAAAGATGCTTCCCATTTGTGGGGAAAGGGATTTTATGAAACAAAAGATGTCTTGACGAAAGAAGTGGGGGAGAAGAGGGCAAGGATATCCGCTATTGGGCAAGGTGGCGAAAACCTCATTAAGTATGCTGCCATAATGAATGATGATGGAAGAGCAGCAGGAAGATGCGGATTAGGGGCTGTCATGGGTGCTAAAAAGCTAAAGGCAATCGTTACATATGGGGATAGAAGACCCAAAGTCGCCTATTCAGACAAACTTAAGGAGAATATAAAAGCGGCTTTGGTTGTGCCGATAACAGAACTGACCGCCTTATCTACCAGAGAAATGTTCAGTGAGTTTGGGTCAATCGGGTATCTCGACATGGCGATGTATATATCAGATGCCCCGGCAAAATATTTTTCTAAATCCGTCTTCCCTGTCGAGGAGATAGACGGGAAGGCATTAAAGCAGAATTATTATGTAAAATCAGTTGCCTGCTATGGCTGCCCCATAGGCTGTGGGAGATTGACACAATACGGTCACCACGGCATAGATAAGGTAGATGGCCCGGAATATGAAAGCGCTGTCGCCCTCGGCCCATGCTGTATGAACCTCGACTTAGACTCTATTATCTACGCAAGTCATCTATGCAATGACTATGGGATTGATACAATATCAACAGGGGTCTCAATAGCATTCGCAATGTATCTGTATGAGAAAGGTATACTCACGAAAGATAAGACCGGGATGGAAATAAAGTGGGGAGATAGTAAGGCTATTGTTAGCCTTGTTGAAAAAATCGCAAAAAGAGAAGGGGTGGGAGACATCTTAGCTGAGGGAGTGAAAAGGATGGCGGAGAAATTTGGTGTCTCACAAGATGAGGCAGCACATGTGAAGGGATTAGAAATTCCAATGCATGACCCCAGAGCATTTTTTGGAGATGCTGTGGATTACGCCACCTCACCTCGCGGTGCATGTCACACGAAGGGAGATTACTATATGGTTGATATAGGGCGGGGGGTCCTTGATGTTGGCATTATACCGGGAGATAGATTTGAATCATCTGAGAACAGAGGTGCTATGGTTGCCAGATACCAGAATTTGAGGGACCTCTTCAACTCGCTTCCCTTGTGTACCTATTCACCCATAATATCGCCGGGACATATAGCGGGATTATTAAACGCAGTTACAGGGTGGGATTTCAATCCCGATTCCATTATGATGGCGGGAGAGCGAAGTTTCAATCTAAAACGTGTAATTAATATCAAGCTTGGCATCACCAAGAAAGATGACAAACTCCCCAAGATAGCAACTGCACCGCTCTCAGAGGGAACATCGCAGGGTAAGGAACCAGATATGGAAACTCTAATGCGAGGACACTACAAAGAGCGGGGATGGGATGTAGCGACGGGTAAGTCAACAAAGAAAAAATTGGAACAGCTCGGACTTTCTGAGGCGATAAAGGATATATAGCATATTAAACAGCTAGCTTGAAATCTAGTAATCATGGTAAATTAAAATTCAAAACTCTCTTTGTTTGCCAGCAATGTGGCAAGGAAAGTCCTAAATGGTTAGGCCGTTGCCCTGAGTGTGGCACTTGGAATAGCCTCGTAGAAACAACGGTCAGTTCTTCTCACCTGTCTTACAGCAGAACCGCCCTGAAAAGAAATAAACCACAGGAGCTTTCCAAAGTAGAGAAGAGCACACTGTCCCGCCTCAGCCTCGGTTTCTCTGAGATAAACCGTGTTCTAGGAGGCGGTTTAGTGCCCGGCTCCGTAGTCCTCATCGCCGGAGAACCAGGGGTAGGCAAATCCACACTGTTACTTCAAGCTTCAGCAATGATAGCTAAAGATAAACAGCCTGTGGGCTATATTTCTGGAGAAGAATCTATCAATCAAGTTAAACTCAGGGCTGAACGTTTGAACATAAATGGTGAGGGGCTTCTCTTTCTCTCTGAAGCCGACATAGCTATTATTATTGAGCATTTGGAGGAAATTTCACCTAAATTGGTAGTCATTGACTCCATTCAAACTATGTATCTGGAAGATATCTCGGGGATGCCAGGTAGTGTCTCTCAAGTGCGTGAATGCACATCGAGGATAATGCGCTGGGCAAAGGAAAATGATGTGCCAGTACTGCTTGCTGGTCATGTGACCAAAGACGGTTCTATTGCTGGTCCTGGAACGTTGGAACACATTGTCGATGTAGTCCTTTATTTCGAAGGTGAGCCTTTTAGCAGTTACCGTGTGCTGCGAGGTATCAAAAACCGCTTCGGCTCCACTAATGAAGTGGGATTTTTTGAAATGGGCAACAGTGGGTTAGTGGAAGTAGATAACCCATCTCAAGCTTTGTTATCCAGGCATACCGATGCCACCGCCGGCTCAGTGGTAGTTCCCACACTTGAAGGGAGTCGCCCCTTGCTCGTGGAGCTACAAGCATTAACCACCACAACCAGTTTTACTCTACCAAGACGCATCGCCAACGGTGTTGACTTTAACCGCCTGCTTCTAATTATTGCTGTGCTTACCAAACGTGCTGGGCTAAGACTTTTTAACCAGGATGTTATCGTCAACGTCACCGGTGGATTGAGACTTAGTGAGCCAGCAATTGACCTTGGAATTGCCTTAGCTATTGCTTCTAGCTTCAGCGACCGTGTGCCGATTCCACGCTCAGCTGTGTTCGGCGAAATAGGGCTAAACGGAGAGATTAGAACTGTATCACAAGTAGAAAGACGAATCGCTGAAGCAGCTAGACTGGGCCTTAAAACTTGCCTCATCCCCAAACTCCCCCAAAAACCCGCGCTTAACCACGTCGATATTCAACTGCTCGAAGCTAACTCTCTAGGCGAAGCCCTTCGATTAGGACTTAACAAGAAAACCAAGAAGGAGATAATCGGTGGTGAATAAAGTCCCCAGGCTAGGAGCCATCATAGCCGCTGCAGGTGACAGCCAGAGAATGGGTAACCTGAGTAAAATCTTCGCCCTTCTTAAAGATAAACCTCTGTTAGCTTGGTCAATAGATACCTGCCAAAAATGCGACCTGATTGACCAAATAGTTATTGCGCTGAGAAGCGAAGACCTAGAGTTAGGGCAAAAATTAGCCCGAGAAAGAGCATGGACTAAGGTTAGTGATATATACCCTGGTGGTTCATTGCGGCAAGATTCTGTAAAGCGAGGCCTGCATAAGCTAGTAAAATGCACCTGGGTTATGATCCATGATGGAGCACGTCCTTTCCTGACTGTGAATTTAATCCAGAAGGGGATAGAAGCAGCGAGGGAAACCGGAGCAGCTATAGCTGCAGTGCCGGTTAAAGAAACGATTAAATTTGCCACTGACACCGAAATAATTGAAAAAACTCTCCAGCGTAGCAAACTATGGATAGCACAAACCCCACAGATGTTCAAATTTGAGATAATAACAAAAGCCTATGAAGCACTGAACGTGGAAGTGACTGATGATGCTTCTGCCGTTGAGCTTCTGGGCTATAAGGTAAAGCTTTACCCAGGCACCTACCAGAACATAAAGATAACCACCCCTGCCGATCTATCTTTAGCGGAGGTCATCGCTAGTGATGTTGAGAGTAGGCATCGGCTATGATTGCCACCCCCTAGTTCCAGAGCGCAAGCTAATCCTGGGAGGAGTTCATATCCCTTTTGATAAAGGCTTATTGGGATATAGTGACGCCGATGTAGCAACCCATGCCATAATTGATGCTTTATGCGGTGCTGCCGATTTAGGCGATATTGGCACCCAATTTCCCCCAGAAAATCCAGAGTACGAAAATATCTCCAGCTTAATTTTACTAGCTAAAATCGGTGAACAAATAAGTAAAAGGGAATTCAAGATAGTCAACATTGATGTTACCATCATTGCTCAACATCCCAGATTATCCCCTTTCACCTCCGAAATGAGGAAACAAATTAGCCATTCACTGAACATCGAAACGTCACAGATAACAGTCAAAACCACCACCACCAACGGTTTAGGCTTTATCGGCAGAGGGGAGGGAATAGCTGCTCAATCTATTGCTTTAATCAAGAAGGTAAGCTAGCTTACCACCATATCGTAGCTCGCTTTATCACCTTGCCAATAAATCATAAATTTAACCGTCTTTCCTTGAATCAAATATCTCTCGCTTTCGCTGCGAAGTTTTCTAAAATCCATTGTTTCCAGAAAGGCTTTAAGAAGCTCAACTTGCCCGGCAAGCTCTTTATCCCCTGCTTCACCCTCCATATACTTATTTGCCAAATTCCAATATGCTTCTTTGGCTACAGTCTCTATGCAATGCGAAAGTGACGGAACAAGTTCCATACTACACATATTTTAAGTTATAACAATGACGCCTCATTGTTTTCAAGTGGCAAGATTATTTTTGCGAGAATATTGCAATTCACCTATCGGGAGGGTAACATCCCTTTAAAGCAATGGAACAAATCTGGGCACCCTGGAGGATAGAATACATACAAAAGGCTAAGGAGAAAGGCTGTATTCTGTGCCAAAAACCTAAGGAGAATAATGATGAAGCAAATTTCATCCTCCAACGCGGGCGAACCAACTTCATAATGCTAAATGCCTTCCCATATAACCCGGGGCATGTAATGGTCGCACCCTACCGACATATAGCAAACCTTCAAAATTTAACCGATGACGAAGCCAAAGAGCACTTTACCATGGTCAAGAAGAGCATTGAGCTTTTAACGGAGATAATGAAGCCCTCGGGGTTCAATATTGGGTTAAACCTGGGTAAGGTTGCCGGTGCCGGCATCGAAGGGCATCTCCACACTCATATAGTGCCTCGGTGGGAAGGCGATGTTAATTTCATGCCGGTATTATGTGACACAAGGGTTATCTCAGAGGCACTGGCTGATACTTATCGAAGGCTAAAGGCTGGGTTAATTTAATCACTGTTCCCATTGAGGATAAGAACCCAGTATCTTAATGAAAGTAGCTTCCTGTTTTAGCCTCTCTATCGCCTCCCGGTAAACTTTGCTGCCCAGGTGACCCTCAAAATCAACATAGAATATGTATTCCCACGGTTTATTTTTGCTTGGCCTTGATTCTAATTTCGTCAGGTTTATATTTTGGGTAGCAAAGATTCCCAGCACAGAATAGAGTGCACCAGGTACGTTCTTCGTGCCGAAGACCAGAGAAGTCTTGTTCTTCCGCGTTAGCTTGGATTCCTGCTTGGAAATAGCGAAAAATTTAGTGTAGTTATCCCTGTTATTTTCTATTTTAGGGGCTAAAATTTGCAAACCATAAATATCGGCAGCCCTTTTGCTAGCCACAGCTGCACATCCCCTTAACCCGCCTTCACTTATCATCTTGGCACTGCCTGCAGTGTCGTAGCCAGGTACTATGTTGACCTTCAATTTTCTTAAAAATTGTTCGCACTGAGCCAGGGCTTGAGGATGTGAATAAATCGTTTTTATGCTACCTAGACTTTCACCTGGTAAAGCCATTAAACAATGGCTTATCCTGAGAATAATTTCAGCAAATATATTAAGGGGGTATTCTAACAGCAAGTCATAAGTTTCGTTAATGCTACCTGCTTGTGAATTTTCCACTGGCACCACCCCAAAATTAGCCTTATCTTCCAACACAGTCTGGAAAACATCTCTAAGCTGAGCGCAAGGCAAAAAGGCAGCGCCATCACCAAAAAACTTCACCACCGCGTCTTCACTAAAAGCACCTCTTTCCCCCTGAAATGCAACTTTGGACATCGCGATTAACGCTCCCTAAATATAGCTTGAAACCAGCCTATACTTTCAGTAGGAACCAAGCAGATGAGCTGGTTACCCTCTTTTAAAACAACGTCCGAAGTTGGTATCTCAGACTCTTCCCCCTCAGGGATTACCAGTGATATAACAGAGCCTAATGGCAATGATAGCTCCCCAATCGGCTTCCCCACTGCTGGTGAATTACTTCCTACTCTCACAAGCACAACTTCCAATCCCCGGCCTCTAATGCTAAATAAGCGGGTCACAGGGAAGAGCATGGTCTCCGCTTTAATATGCTCCGAGATAAGCTCCACAGCATCTACTGTGCGTTCTACTCCTAATTTGGCAAATATCTTCTCATTCCGGGGAATGTTAATTCTAGCGATAACCCGGGGAACTTTAAACTTTTGCTTAGCTACCTGACACACTGCCAGGTTATCCTCGTCTTCCCCAGTAACAGCGATAATCATGTCTGCTCTGGTTATCCCCGCTTTGTTCAAAATAGTTATCTCAGAAGCATCACCGTGCAAGCATATGTCCCCAAGCTCCTCCCCAATATGCTCACACATCTTGGCATCCTTTTCAATCACCACTACTTCATGCCCTTCCTCAAGCAATTGCTTACACAGATAATACCCCACCTCTCCACCACCAATGACTATAACGTACATGTTCGCCTCGGTTATTCCCCCAGCCTTTCTTTCAGCAGGCGAACAAATACCTTCGTGGGGCTAATAGCCTCAAGACCTAAGCCACTATAAAAATCCTCTCGCAATGGGTCATAGATTCGACATAATACCCTGGGAACATTGAATATCTGTTTAGCAATTTGAGCTGCCATAGCATTGCGTTCATCATCACGAGTCAGTGCTACAAAAGCATCAGCTTGTTCCATACCTGCCTTCCTAAGTATTTCCTCATCAGTGGCATCTCCCAAAAAAGCCATACCGCTAAAATCAGACGGTAATTCGTCAAAACTGTCGCTCTCTACATCGATAACGGTTACTTTATGCCCCTCAGCATCAAGTAAATGAGCTAATTCAGCTCCTATTCGTCCACAGCCCATAATAATTATATTCACCGTTTAACTTCAAGAAATGGAGTCTCGATACACTAAGACTCGGCAAGGAGCTTCCTTCAACACATAATAGACAGCCTTGCCCAGATCAGGTACACCATGTGCTTTCTCATAAGTAGTCGTCATTATTATCAAATCTACCTCTCTTTCCACAGCCTCATTAACAATGGCCGGCCCAGCATCTCGAGCTTGGAGCAAATCAGTCTCTATTTCGTAATCCGCATCAGCAGCAGCAGCCTCAGCCTGGGTAAGTATTTTCTCCGCTTTCTCGGTCTCTGAATCGACCTGGGTATCCAAAGGGAGGCTTCGCTCTACCTCAACAACATAAACAGCATAGACTTTTGCTTTAGACCTCCTGGCTAAACTGCAAGCTAGCTTTATGACCTCCTCATCGGCACCACCGCCATTTGTAGGCACTAAAATGCTTTTTATCTCCATCATCAACTGGAGATATTAACCTGCTATCCCTTTTTAGTCAACAGGAAGCTTAGCTTCTGGAGCTTCTCGAATCAAAGGTAATTTCTTTCGATGGCGAAATACAACATAACCAATAGCGCCAAGAGCCATCCAGCCGAAACCAACCCAGCGGACATAAGGATACATTACAACAATCACTAGCCATATACAACTGGTAGCCGCCAACCCCAGGATAGCCGTTATGGGTAACTCACGCCCCCCAAACTTGATATTGGCTTTGAGCTTAAAAGGGCGCGGAAACTCAGGATACTTTAGACGTAACTTGAGGATAGAGGCGTGAGCCAGACTGAAAGCGAGGAGGGAGCCAAAAGCATAAAGACCACCCAACTTGACAAAGGCATCTGGAACAAAGAATCCCGGGATAAGAAGTAGAATAGCTATGATACCGAATAAGATTATGGAGTGATAAGGCGTCTTGAATTTGGGATGAACGCTAAATAAAGCTGGGGGCAGAAGTTGAAATCTCCCTAGACCATAGGTCAGCCGTGAAATGCCCATAAGCCCAGCATTGGTAGCCACAGTCAGGATAGTTGCCGCTAACACAGCTACCAGCACCGGGAGAATCTTGAGAATTCCGCCCAAAATGGCACTGAGAACGATAATCGTTGCTGGATTTGAGGAGAACCTTGCTGCTGCTTCCCCAGGAACTATAGCTAAAGAAAGCCCATGAACAATGCCAGCAATAGGGTCCCTCATCCACCCCGAAGCTATCTCCCCTGGACTCATAGTCGAGAAAGCGGCCACAGAAATACCACTAAATAGAATTAGCACCACAACTGTCATTAGAACATGTGCCCTGGGGACACTCACTTTGGGATGTCTTGCCTCTTCAGATAGCTGGGATACGCTCTCAATACCTGTGTAAGCGATGGCAGCCACAGCAATACCAAAAATTACTTTGTCCATTGATGGCCAGTAGGCTGTAATGTTATGAAACAGGATTTGGGGATTGAAAAGAAACAACATAGCCAAGACTATAATAAGTACCTGAGTGGTTATATCCATTATAATGAAAGCGATGTTTAGAACTGACGACCTCTTAATGCCAATGACATTGAGACACATCAAGAAGAAAACAATTCCGATAGCTGCATTGGTACCAGCTACTGGTTCTGTAAGTGGTTGCCAAAAATATCCTAAATAAGCTGGCACAGTATAAGCAGAAATAGCTATAGTAATGATATAGCTAAATGCCAGCGCCCAACCTGCTATGGAGCCCAGAAAATCATTGAAGGCATGGCGAGCAAAGCTAGCTGAGCCACCAGCTTCAGGCAGCATAGCTGTGCCTTCAGCATAAGAGAGGGCGGTGAAACTGTAGAAAATGCCAGCAATAAATAGAACTATAGGAGCGGCACCTGCGGCAATAAAGGCCACCAGGCCCAAAGCGTAGTAAATAGACGAACCTACATCACCATAGCCAGCGCTGAATAAGCCAAAGACCCCCAATACTCGCCTTAACGGATGAGCTTTAGCTCGGGGGAGGCGTATAAACTTGTCTCCCAGCTTAGGTCGCCAATTAGTTTTCAAAATAAAGTCCCACCATATATCAGTGGCTTTTTAAGTGCGTGGCGATTTTAATTTACCCCACAATCACTGTCAACACCAATCCCTGTCTTTAGCTCCTCTAACCAAGCCATTGATTTAACCTCCCGCTGCAAAAGATATGTTATATACTCTTGCATTAGCAGCCTCAATTCTGAAGACAACTTTGCAGACATTTTTACCCTGCTGGCAGTAGCATAGTCACAATCCTGCCACAGCCGAAGAACTTTTAAGGCATCAATTGAAATAGGATGAGAGGTAAATTCCCCGTGATTACATCCAGAACACAGTGCCCCTCCCTGACCAGGACTGAAAAAATTAACCCCTGGTTTAAGAGGCAAATTACAGACGACACATCTACGCAACTGAGGACGATAGCCAAGATGCTGAAGAAGATGAAGCTCAAAATACCGCAGTACAGTTTCGTCGCCATTGCTCAGAGATAGATTTTTCAAGGTATCAAGTAATAGCTCAAATAGTGGCTGGTTGGGACTACCTTCAGTAGTAACAGCATCAACGAGTTCTAAGATGTAAGAACTACAGGAGATACACCATAGGTCGCCTTTCAATTTCAAAAATCCATCCATAGTTTGGCTTTGAGTGATAATGTCCAGGTTACGTCCTCTAGCTAGCATTACCAGACAATAATTTGGTGGTTCTACGTTGCCGCCTAACTTACTTCCAGGACGACATGCCCCTTTAGCCACTGCCTTTAGTTTGCCAAACTCCAAAGTATAAAGAGTAACAACCTTATCAGCCTCACCAATCTTGGTCTGCTTAATGACAATAGCTTGAGCCTGATAGGTATGAGGAGATGTCATTGGTAGCTTTTAAAATTCCCGCCTGCTTTCCAGTGCTTGAGCAAGCGTCACGTCATCAGCATACTCCAACTCGCCACCAAATGGTAACCCCCGAGCCAGACGCGTGATATGAATACCCAGAGGCTCGAGAATCCGATACAAATATAACGCCGTTGTTTCGCCCTCAATATTAGGATTGGTCGCTAGAATCACCTCACTAACCGAACTATCCTGAAGCCGGGATAGTAATTCATTTATCCTCAACTGCTCCGGGACTATGCCCTGCGATGGGTTAATGGCTCCATGAAGCACATGGTACATACCCTGGTATTTCCCAGTTCGCTCTAAAGGCAGGACATCCGACGGTTTCTCCACAACACAAATTTTAGAATGATCGCGCTCTTTATCCTGGCAAATAACGCAAGGGTCGCAATCAGTGATATTAAAACAAATTGAACAGAGCCTTATCTTTTCTTTAAGCTCCAGGATAGCCTCGGCTAAGGCTTTGGCTTCTTCATTTGAATTGCGCAGCAAATAATAAACTAATCTTTGAGCACTTTTAGGGCCAATGCCCGGTAATTTGCTAAATTCCTTGATTAAGTTAGCTATAGGCTCAGCAAAGAATGCCATCGGTCAAAGAATTCCTGGTAAATCAAGCCCGCCGGTCAGACTGCTAAGATGCTCTCTAGCAAGTTCCTGCGACTTAGTAATAGCTTCATTAACCGCTGCCATGACTAAGTCCTGGAGCATTTCAGTGTCTTCAGCATCCACTACCTCCGGTGATATTTCCACGGAGCGAATCTTCTGGTGCCCATCAATTACCACTTTGACCGCGCTACCTCCACTGGTAGCCTCTACAGTAATGTTCTCCAATTCCTGCTGGACTTTAGCCAACTTCGCTTGAAGCTGCTGCGCCTGACGCAATACCGATTTATCTATTTTCATCTTCCCAATTTACTGATCCACAACTCTGGCACCCATTTCTATGGCCGCCTTGATTAACGGATCTTCCTTCTTTGATGAACTGGGCGCCTTTTTCTTCCGCTTAACCAGAATACACCTTATCTTACTGGGCTGGTGGAAAAATTCCTTAAGCTTCCTTTCTACCAGATGCTGATATTTGGGGGCTTCTATCTTTTCCTTATGGAAAGCATAGTAAAAACCCAATACCAGGGTGTCATCCTCCACAGCCACTGGCTCACAAGCACTACGTAAAAAGGCATCTAGATTACCATTAGACCCTTCGCCTTTCAAAGAATTGATAAACTCTTTCCACTGAGCCTGCACATAATTAAGACCTTCGCTCTCCTCAACTTTTTCCTCAAGGGGACCAGGCTCTTCCCTGAATTCCTCAGAACTTTGCGGTAAGGTAGCCTCTACAACTTCCAGAGGTTTAGCGATAATAGCCTGCTGCCCATCAGTAAAGGACAAAACACAGTCCATCAACGCCATCTCTAACGGCAAAGCAGAATAACTATCGCCCCGAAAATCTATTCCCGCAAAGGATTTAATCACCTTTAATAGGTAATCCAGCTTAATATTGGCTACCGTTTCCTTCATTTCATCTAAATCTTCATGGGTAACGTCTATCGCTTCTTCACAATTGGATTTAGCTAACAATAAACCCCGAAAATACTCCACAAGCTCCCGATTAAATAAGCGAAGGTCAATGCCATCGCTGTTGACACTGTTGATAACTTGAAGACCAGCGGAAATATCCCTGTTGATGACGTGCTTGGCCAATTGCTTGACCCTTAAATCACTGGTTAACCCCAGAGCTGCCTGAACCTGTTCAAAGTCAATCTTGCGACCATAGTAGCCTACCAATTGCTGCATTAAATTCTCAGCGTCACGTAGACTCCCCGTAGCGGCTCGGGCGACAGCTCTTAAAGATTCAGGCTCAATCTCTATATCCTCTTTTTGGCATATCATCCCCAGCTTATCCACTATCGCTGATTGTCCCAGGCGGTAGAAATTAAACCGCTGGCATCTCGATATTACCGTGGGTATCACCTTGTGCGGCTCAGTGGTAGCCAGGACGAAAATGACATGAGGTGGTGGCTCCTCCAAAGTCTTTAGTAGGGCGTTAGAAGCTGCCTCAGTAAGCATGTGAACTTCATCTATGATGTATACCTTGTAACGGGTGATGCTAGCAGCATAATTCACCCTCTCCCTGAGATTGCGAATCTCATCAATGCCACGGTTGCTGGCAGCATCTATCTCCACTATATCCAGAGAGCTTCCCTCGGTGATGGAGCGGCAAATATCACAGTTATTACATGGTTCACCGCCCTTTTGATCGGGGCAATTAATAGCCTTGGCTAAAATACGACCGGTGCTTGTTTTACCAGTGCCTCGGGGACCACAAAAAAGATAAGCATGGGCTATTTCCCCGCTCTCCACAGCACGACGCAGAGTCCTGGTTATCGGCTCCTGCCCCACTACTTCAGCAAAACTCTGTGGCCGCCACTTACGATAGAAAACTTCAAACCCCATATGGATATCTTCTATTATACTCCCCGCAATAAAATTCCTAAAGAAATTTTGGCTATTATTGGCTTGATTCTTGAGGATGAGGAGAGATAAAAAGGTTAATTAAACTCATAGCAGAAATAAGGCAGCGGTAGCCATTCAGAACAGCTACCGCCGCCTTGCCAAAACACACTAACTAGTGAGTTAGCTAACAGAGTAGGATTTAAGCACCCTGGTCTCCGCGCCAGCCCAGGTCTCGCGGTCTATCTGCTTTACATCCGATTTCACAGTTGCGTTGTACCAGTGCTCATAAGTGTAGTTGCCAGGACTTGCGGGGTCATATTCTACTATATGATAGCAAGTGAATGTTCCCGCAGGCACCGTAATATTCTCCAGACCAAGCACCTTACCCTCTCGGTTAACCAGCTCATTAATCATACCGCCGCCAGCATAGGTGTGCTTTGTGAATGTCCAGGGGGCTATCGTGGTTTTAAGAGGCCAGATTGGGGATGTATTATAAGCCCACGTAACGCAGGCTGGTAACCCAGGAAGCTCTTTGATTGCTGAACACATTTTCACGAGCTGTATGCTATCTTTGACGTTCCACACATCAGCCGTGCCTACATGCAGCACCAGCGTCATTCCGGCGGCAATAGAATCACGCATCGCCTGGGGAGTGAAGGACCCATTGAGATGGTAACTGGCTTCGGTAATCCCTTCTACCGCGCCAGCCGCCACTTCACCGGTAACAGTGAGACTTAATTCAGAGGGGTCATACTTCGGGGTTCCTATTGGATTTTCATAAGTGCAGGTATATACCCAGTTGTCACCAACAGCCCACGTTGGCAAGGGCATCCCTGTCTCTGTCACATTACCTTTACCTACACTTACAGTGAAGTTCTTACTCATGGTAGCATTGGGAGTAGAAACAGTCGCCGTGTAGTTGCCCTCAGTCGTCGCGGTGTAACTAAAGTGGACGGATGTGCTTGCACCACCGGCTAATGAGCTGACAGGCTGGCTATCAGTATAGCTATCGATGGTTAAGCTGACATTACAACTGCCCGTTTGTTGCCCCGCATTGGTGACCGTAGTAGAGATGGTGACCGTCTCATTAACAACCGGCGTTGAGGGCGAAATAGTCACGCTGGAAAGCTCAAACTTAGCAGGCGTCTTTGCCCCACACGCTGCCAGAAAGCTTACTGCCAGCAGCAGGACAAGCATCACCCCAAAAAACTTTTTCATTTCTGCACCTCCTTTTTATTTTTATCCCCTACTATATTCTTTCTATAACATAATAACACAAGTTGCAGTATTGTCAATACTTTTTATAATAACCTTTAAGATTATAACCCTTTACTGGCAATATAGCTAGCCAGATCAGCGAGACGGCAGCTATAACCCCACTCATTATCATACCAGGCTAATACCTTGACAAAATTGCCATCGACGACCATAGTGTTCAGGGCATCGAAAATAGCGCTGGCGGGATTGCCCTTAAAGTCCGAGCTCACCAGAGGCTCATCACAGTATTCCACAATGCCTTTAAGTTCCCTTTCAGCAGCCTTCTTAAAGGCATCATTGACCTCTTCAACAGTCGCTTCTCTATTCAAGTCAGCAACAAAGTCGACGATGGATACAGTTGCGGTAGGCACTCTTAGAGCGATGCCATGCAGCTTCCCTTTAAGCTCCGGAATGACCACAGTCACCATACGAGCGGCACCGGTGGTAGTAGGTATGATATTAATCGCGGCAGCCCGGGCACGACGCAAATCGCGGTGAAACACATCCAGAATTCTCTGGTCATTGGTATAGGAATGGATGGTGGTCATCAGCCCATGATTAATTCCGAATTTTTGATGCAACACCTTGATCAGCGGGGCAATGCAGTTAGTGGTGCAGGAACCGTTGGAGATGATGCGATGTTTTTCAGGGTCATATTGCCCTTCATTAACGCCGAGAACGAGGCTTATGTCCTCCCCGCGAGCTGGCGCCGAGATAATCACCTTCTTTGCCCCACCCTGGAGATGGCTTGCTGCCTTACTAGCCTCGGTGAAAAGCCCCGTTGATTCAATCACAATATCAACTCCAAAATCACGCCATGAAATTCGAGCAGGGTCCCGCTCCGCTATCACCTTTATCACCTTACCATCTACTATAATTGAATCCTCCTTAGCCTCTACCTTGCCGGGATAAATGCCATAATTGCTATCATATTTGAAAAGGTGAGCGTTAGTCTTAGCATCGGTAAGGTCATTGACTGCCACTACCTCTAATTTGCCATCACACCGCTCATTAATCGCCTTCAGAGCTAATCTTCCAATACGCCCAAAACCATTGATGCCAATTTTTGTAGTCATTCTTGCCCCCTTCCCATTAGTCCTTAACTAAAAATAAAGAAACACCATCTCGGTCAACCTTTCCCAGCCTGTCCTGCAAGGTCAGCAACCTGATATGGGCAGCGGTTTTTCGAATCGCCATCCGCTTGTCCCAAATCGGCAGCTCTTGAAAGGCAACTCCACCAACCTCAGCTCTCCAGGAGAGCTCCGTAGCTATCTGGTAAATTGACTTTAAGTTACCATTCAAAACTCTTATGATTTCATTTTGTCTCTGCTCATAATGCTGCATTATCTCGGCTATTCTGAGCTTTAGACCATTAAACACCGAGCCATGCCCTGGAAAAACAAAACTTATGCCAAGCTCTTCCACCTTTTCTAGAGAATTCAGATAATCACCTAAAGGATTATCACCGGACTGAGGATGAAGACCTACATAAGGGAAAATATCATGCAAGACGAGGTCTCCGCAAAATAGCCAGCGTTTCGTTGGCTCTGAGAGACAGATATGTCCTGGTGAATGTCCCGGCGTATGCCACACCTTGAAATTAAATGAACCGTTGGAAATTTCATCGCCTTCATCCAGAACAACCTCAGGCGATTCAGGAGAAACAAACTCTCGCATCCACAGCGAGGCTTCCGCTAATTCAGACAATTCCTCTTCCGGAATTCCATAGCTGGTAAGCTCTACCTTCACTTTCTGAATAAGTTCCTCAAAGTTCAGATATCGTAAATTGATAAGTCCGGCCTCAACCCGGTGCATAGCTACCTTAGCTCCACAAAGCTCTCTCAACTTACCTGCCAGACCATAGTGGTCGGGATGAATATGGGTGACCACTATTTGCTTAATATCCCTCAACTTGAGCCTCTCCCACTCCAGCTCCTTAATAAAAGCCGCGAGACCTTCAGGACTATCCCAACCAGTGTCTATCAATATATTGCCCTCATTGCCCTCAACAACATATACATCGGTATCTCCATGTATGCCTTTAGGGAAAGGAACTTTCAGTTGATGAACACCGGTAATTATTTCCATGACCTCATCCTCTCCAGATTATAAAAAGCTTGCTTACCAGGGTAGCGAGCGCTGCTTCCCACCTCCTCCTCTATTTTAAGGAGACGATTATATTTAGCCAATCTTTCACCGCGGCAAGGGGCACCAGACTTAATGAATCCTGCCCCGGTGGCTACCGCTAAATCAGCTATGGTAGTATCCTCGGTCTCGCCAGAGCGGTGGCTGATTACAGTTGTCCACCCCGCTTTTTGCGCCCGTCCAATAACAGATAGAGTCTCGCTAAGCGTGCCTATCTGGTTCGGCTTAATGAGGATTGAGTTTGACGTTTTCTCAGCAATTCCCCTTTCAAGGCGTTTCATATTGGTGACATAAAGGTCATCTCCCATAATTTGAATCTCTTTACCCAGCTTAGCCATAAGCAACATCCAGCTTGCCCAATCATCCTCCCCCAAACCGTCCTCAATGCTAATAACAGGATAATCGGATACTAACTTAGCATAATAATCTATCATCTCCACTGAAGTAAGGGTTGCTCCTTCCCGGGATAAAACATACCTGCCATCCTGGCAAAAGCTGCTTGCCGCCGGGTCGAGGGCAAGAAATAAGTCCTCCCCAGCTTTATAGCCCGCCAGCTTAATGGCAGCCAATATCAACTCCAACGCCTCCTTATTAGTGGAAAGCTGCGGAGCAAAGCCACCTTCATCGCCTATGTTGGCGTTCAAACCTTTATCTCTGAGGACTTTACCTAAAGAATGATAAACCTCGCTGCTCATCTGAATAGCTTTGCGGAAATTGGCAGCGCCAACGGGCACAATCATAAATTCTTGAAAATCAGTGGAGTTCAACGCATGCTTGCCACCGTTCAAGATATTCAACATCGGAACAGGCAGTAAGGAGACCTTCGCGCCACCCAAATAATGGTATAACGGGAGTCCCAGAAAATTGGCGCCTGCTTTAGCCACCGCCAGAGATACCCCGAGCATAGCATTAGCCCCAAGACGAGATTTGTTGGCAGTGTCATCGAGCTCAATCATTCTCTGGTCTATAGCTGCCTGCTCTAAAGCAGGCATGCCACTTATCTCAGGAGCAATATCATTATTAACATGGTCTATTGCCTTTAAAACGCCAAGTCCGTTATACCGGCTCTTATCGCCATCACGAAGCTCAACAGCCTCGTATTTGCCTGTGCTTGCCCCTGAAGGAACAGAAGCCACACCAACAACACCATCAATTAATGTTACCCCTACCTCGACGGTGGGGTTACCACGAGAATCGAGAATCTCCCACGCTTTAATGCTCTCAATGCTTGACATTTGCACGCTCATGTTAAACCTGCCTCCCCTTTATCATAGCCAGCCCGATTGTGTCATTGCGAGCGAAGCGAAGCAATCTCACCAGCCTTGCACTTCCTGGCCAGAGAAATAGCCTTGTCCACCGCCTCCATAGCATTATCAACTCTGATTATAGCATCGACTTCTTTGCCATTTCGAGACAATAACCAGGTGTTCAAGCCAATAACGGGGATACCGCTCTTCAAAGCGTAGGCAATCTCGCTGAGCGTCCCATAATTGCCACCAATGGCAATCACTGCCTGGGCTGACTTGACCACCGCTATATTCCTGCCATAGCCTACCCCGGTAGCTATGGGAATGTCCACCCATTGGTTAGCCGTGCTCGGGTCTTCTCCAGGCAAAATACCTACAGTCAAACCACCCTTCGCCTTAGCACCACGGCAAACCCCTTCCATCACACCACCCAAACCACCACATATGATTGTGACACCTTGTTGAGCTAATTGCTCACCAACGGCTTCAGCTAATTTGGCTTCCTCTGCAGAGCAGGAAGAATCACCAATAACAGCAATAATCATTTATGCCTCAAGATAATATATATTATCAGCTAAAGCTCCAAAATGAAACGGACTAGTTGAACTTGGCCATTGCTGCTTCTATCCCCTCAGCGAGGAAGCAATCAATTGCTTCAGCTACCTTAATAATGGCTAACCTGATTACCTTTTCCTCTTGCGGAGTAAAGTCACCAAGCACATAACTAACTATGGAATCCTCGTCATCCTGAGCAGGACGACCAATGCCTACCCTGATTCGAGGGAAATCCTTGTTCCCCAGAGCAGAAATGATTGACCCCATCCCCTTATGTCCTCCCGCACTACCCTTCTGACGAATGCGAACTTTGCCCAGGGGCAAATCAAGGTCGTCATAAATCACCACAAGATTGCTCAACGGCACATCGTATTTCTTCACCAGGCAACTCACCACTTTGCCACTGACGTTAACAAATATCTGTGGCTTGGCGAGCAATGATTCACCACCAGCCGTTTCACCAACGCCTATCCTCGCCTGGCATTGCCTCCTATCAAAGCGGATGGAATGATGCCTGGCAAAATAATTCAGGCAGCGGAAGCCAACATTATGCCGATTATGCGCATATAATTTGCCGGGATTGCCCAGACCAACGATGAGCTTCATACGCATATGCCTTATTTCATGATATATTATAGACTGAAAAGATGAAGGAATATAACTATTGCCCAATTTGTGCCATACCTCTTCAAATGGGAATGGTTGAAGGGAGAAAGAGGAAATACTGCCCCAAATGCAATTTCGTTGATTACAAGAATCCCTTACCAGTAGCATTGGCAGTTGCAGTGAAAGATAAGAAGGTCTTATTGATTAAAAGAGGTGTGCCACCGGTAAAAGGTATATGGGCCTCTCCTTCAGGCTTTATCGAGAGTGGAGAAACGCCGGAAGAAGGCTGCTTAAGAGAGCTAAAGGAGGAGACCGGCGTATCCGGGGAAATAGTGAAGCTAATTGGAGTACTTAGAATAGAGGACAAGGAAATCTATGGGGATATGCTGATAATAGCATACTTAGTTAAGGTAAAACATGGAGAATTAACTCCTGGAGATGAAGTAGAGGATGCCAGATTCTTTGATATCGCTGACCTGCCTGGTTACTATGCTCCCCTTCTTAAAAATATCATCCCAGAGATTCAAGGCAAGGAAATATTCTGATTTAGCAATTCTAAAAACTCAGCTTCGCTAAGTATCTTTATCCCTAATTTCTCGGCTTTAGCCAGTTTGGAACCCGGGGCAGCGCCGACCACCACATAATTCGTCTTTTTAGTGACATCCGAGCTAGCTTTGCCCCCCAGAGCCCTTATTCGCGCCTCTGCTTCCGAACGTGCTGAAGACTCCAGCTTCCCTGTGATGACAAACTCCAAACCAGCCAGAGGTAATTCCTCAGGCTTGGCTTCCGCAACTTTCTCCCTCTTCAGCCTTACTCCAGCTTTTCTTAATTTTTCTATAATATTTTTATTTCCTTCCTGTCTGAAGAAGGCAACGATGCTATCAGCTATCTTGGGTCCAACGGAGGGAAGGGATAGAAACTCGTCGCTGTTAGCTTTAGCCAGATCGTCTATGCTATTAAAGCGCTCTGCCAGTAGCTCAGCATATTCCTCGCCAACATGTAAAATCCCCAGTGCGAAGATAACTCGTGCTAAAGGTCTGTCCTTGCTTTCTGCGATGGAATTAAGCACATTGGAGGCACTTTTGTCGGCCATTCTTTCCAGACCGAGAAGTTGTTCCTTGGTGAGGTAGTATAAATCGGCAGCATCCTTGATCAAGCCGCCCTCGAACAAAGCCTGACACAGCTTTTCACCTACGCCATCTATATCCATTGCCCCGCGGCTGACGAAGTGTTTGATTCTCTCCAGAGCCTGGGAGGGGCAGGCGGTATTGGTGCAGCGATGCATGGCCTCGCCTTCAGGCTTTATGACCTCGCTTCCACACACAGGGCAGCGGGTGGGCATGGAGAAGATTTTCTCCTTGCCAGTGCGGCGGCTGACAATAGGCTCGACAATCTCAGGAATAACTTCACCAGCCCGCTGCACCACAACCCAGTCTCCAATCCTGATGTCCTTGCGGTGAATATCTTCTTCATTATGCAAGGCGGCTGAACTGATAACTACACCACCTACTCGGACCGGCTCTAGAATGGCGTAAGGGTTAAGGCTCCCCGTCCTCCCCACGTTTATACCAATGTCAATTAGCTTTGTGGTGCCCTGGACGGCGGGAAACTTATAAGCAATTGCCCACCTTGGCTCATGTGCCACTGCGCCCAGCTCCCTTTGAAAGGCAATAGAATTGACCTTCACCACCATGCCATCAGCCTCATAAGGCCAGCTTTCTCGACCCTCCGCCCATTTCTGATAATATTCCTCCGCCTCATCAATAGTGCGGCATAAAGCTATCTCGGGATTTACCTTGAATCCCAATGACTTAAGCCATTGCATAATCACCCAATGCGTATCAGGCACTGCTTTCCCTTCCGCAGGACCCAATCCGTAGACAAATATATCCAGGGGGCGTTTGGCGGTGATGCTGGAATCAAGCTGCCTTACCGAGCCGGCAGCAGCATTCCTGGGATTGGCAAAAAGGGGAAGGCTTTCCCTGGCTCTTTCTTCATTAAGCTTTTTGAATCCTTTTTTAGGAATATAGACCTCCCCTCTAACCTCGAACCTTGGCGGTGTCTCCTTCCCCGGCACAGAAAGTGGAATACTTCTTATCGTTCTTAAATTCTGAGTGATATTTTCCCCTCGGTAGCCATCGCCTCGAGTCGCCCCGGTGACAAACAAACCATCAACATAGGTTAACGCCACTGCCAATCCATCTATCTTGGGCTCGCAAACAAGGTCAAAATGCTGCCTACCTAAAATGTTGCTTGCCCTTCTATGCCACGCTGCCAGGTCTTCGTAGGAAAAAGCGTTAGCCAGACTAAGTAACGGCTCAGGATGTTCTACGACACCAAATTCCTCAACAGGAGGTGCGCCAATCCTTTGTGTAGGTGAATCAGGAGTGATAAGCTCAGGATGCTCAGCCTCAAGCTGCCTGAGCTCCCGCATAAGCTCGTCATATTCCTCATCGCTAATTTCGGGACTATCGAGGACATAATAGCGGTGATTATGATAATTAATTAGCGTGCGCAGCTTTTCTATCCGCTGCTTCACTTCAACCACACCCCCATGGCACAGCCTGAGAATTACTAAGAAACAAGCCCTATGGCACGAGCTACTTTTTCCCTTTGGAAACCGGTGTCGCCAAAGGCAATGCTTGCCGCTTTAGCCCTCCTGTAGTACAGCCCGGGCTTGAATTCTCTATGAGTACCGTTGCCAGCATACAATCTTACCATCAATCTGCTAAGCTCTTTATAATTCTGGTTTACATATGATTTAGCCATAGCAACTTCGGTGGCGCAGGGGAGACCCTCCGATTCCATCCATACTGCCTCGTAGACCAGATACTTACTGGTAGTCAGGCTGATGAACATATCAGCCATTATGTGTTGAAGTGCCTGGAACTGGCCAAGAGGCTCGTCATATTGAACTCTATCCTTTAAGTAAGCTGTAGTCATAGGAACAATTCCATCCATAGCACCAAGGGACTCGCTGGCCTTGGCAATGGCTGCTCTTTCCATAACCTTACTGACAATAGGCAATCCTTTGTCCAACTTGCCCAGCATATTTTTCTTGGGCACAGCAACATCTTTAAAGCTTACCTCACACAGCTTTTCCATGCCTATGGTGGGCATCACTTCGCAATGAATTCCTGGAGATTTGGCATCCACTATGAACAGGGTAATGCCATCCCCGGGTGAAGCTGCTTTCCTGGTCCTGGTAACCACTATCATATAATCTGCGTTGATAGCTTGTTCTACAAAGAGCTTGGTACCACTTATTATGAAACTATCGTCCTTGGGTACTGCTTTGACAGCAATACCGGAGGCATCATGTATATCGTCAGCTTCAAGTAAAGCCAGGGTAAAAATCAATTCTCCGTTGGCTATCTTCGGTAGGAACTCCTTTTTCTGTTCTTCATTTCCAGCATCGAGAATAGGATAAGCACCTTCAAGCACAGTGCAAAAGAAAGGTCCAGGAGCGATATTCCTTCCCATTTCCTCCAGAACTATCGATAAATCCTGGAACGTCATCCCCATGCCTCCATATTCCTCAGGAATAACCAAACCCATCCAGCCCAACTCAGCCATTCCCCTCCAGATTTCAGGGTCATGTCCCGTATCCGATTCCTCTATTTCCCTTACCTTTGCCTCGGGATATTTCTCCACGAGGAAATCGGCTGTCGATTTCCTCAGCATTGTTTGTTCTTCCGTGAAAGTAGTATTCATATTCCCTCCTTATTTTGCTGCTTGAGCTGCAGCTAAAGCCTTCTCTATAGATACCGGCGAAAGCGGCCTGGGCATTCCCAAACCATACCACGCAATGATGTTCTTCTGTATCTCATTGGTCCCCATAGAGATGGTCAGTACAAAAGCGGTCTGATACAAGCTTTCCCAGAAACCTCCCTGGCGTGCCCACCTGGAAGCCTTAACTTGACCATAGGAGCCCAATATATCACTTCCGAGAGCGCCCAGACGCTCAAATAGGTCGCCTATGAACACCTTCATTGCTGATGATTCAAATAGCGCCGCCACCTGATTTCTATTTTGTTGATCCGCTATGTAATACGCCAGAGTACGAGATGCCTCGATTTCGGTAGCCACCTCAGCAAGCTTATCGCGAATAATTGGGTCCTGTGCTAGAGGCTTACCGCCCACTTTTGTCTCATTGCAATACTCCACTAACGTTTCCAGCATCCGCCGCACTGCCGAGACAGCCAGCACATTAGACCTTTCAAAATTAACCAGTGTCTGACTGACTGTCCACCCATCATTCTCCTTCCCAACAATCTGGTCCGCAGGGACATGCACATCATCAAAGAAGACCTCATTATACATATGCATCCGGTTCAGATATTCAAGAGGATTTATGGTAATCCCCGGTGTCTTCATGTCCATTAGTAAGAACGAAATGTTACGGCGTTTACGACCCTGGGGGTCGGTTCTGAACAAGCCAAAGCCCCAGTCAGCATTGTGAGCGTTTGTGGTCCAGGTCTTCTGACCATTAATGACATACTCTTTGTCCTTCCTTATCGCAGTAGCGGTGAGAGCTGCCAAATCTGAACCAGCATTAGGCTCACTATACAGCTCACACCATAACACCTCCCCCCTTCCAATCGGAGGTAGAAATCTATCTTTCACTTCTTTGCTTCCCATAGCGATAAGCGTAGGGGCAAGCATCTCTATTCCAAAGATATCAACGCCAGGCAGACCGTAATATCCTCTGGCCTCACCGAAGAAGACACGGTCCATATGACTTCCTACCCCTCCATACTCAGCAGGCCAGCCAAGCCGAAGCCATCCCCGCTTGGCAAATTCCTTACGGCAACGCGTTACGTAAGGCTGGTTCGCTGTCTCAAAGTCGGCTTCTAGTCCCGTTATGAAATTCTCCGGCATTTCCTTGCTCAGTTCCTTGCAGCCATCGAAAAATTCCTTCCTCCTCTTCTCCTCTTCCGCCGAAAGTTTAAAGTCCATCTTTAACCCTCCTTTCTGAATTTATTCCGTAAAATATTTTGCGACTTGTTTCCCTTTATTTTCTGAGATGACCACACTATTTTCTCCACCCGCAATACCCCAAACTGCTAAATTTTACAACCCCCTGTCCATCAAGTCAACATCAATTGCGAAGAGTGTTTACCACCCTTACCCCCTTTATCCCCCTCTCTTACCTGCACTCCCCCTTCCCTTGCTAAGGGAAGGGGGTCAGGGGGATAGGTTGCTAAACAATCTCATTGCATCTGCTTGTTCAGCGTTATAGTATTTACCAGACCGATGACCATAAAAGCTATACAATGGCTCGATAATAAGATAAGGATTCTGGACCAGAGCAAGCTCCCTCAACAGCAAGTCTTCATTGACCTATCCGATTACCAGGATGTCGTTTCGGCTATTAAAACGATGCAAATTCGTGGCGCGCCCGCCATCGGCGTCGCTGCCGCCTACGGAATCGCCCTGGGTGTGCAGCAGATAAAGACGGAAAATAAAGACCACTTTATTAACGAGTTTGGCAAAATCTTGCAAGCCTTCGCCACCGCCAGGCCTACCGCAGCCAACCTCTTTCACGCCATTGATAGAATGCAAAAAGCTGCCCGGGGTAATGATGTTCCCGAGATAAAAAAGTCGCTGATTGATGAGGCGAAACAAATCCACCGTTATGAAATAGAGGCAACCACGAAGCTCAGTCAACTGGGCGCTGAGCTTATTCAAGACGGCTTCACCATCCTCACCCACTGCAATGCTGGACCTTTAGCCACTGCCGGCTATGGCACTGCCCTTGGGGTAATTAAAGCGGCTAAGGAGCAAGGAAAGAGGGTAAGCGTAATCGCCACCGAAACTCGTCCCCTGCTGCAGGGAGCCAGGCTCACTGCCTGGGAGTTAAAGCAAGAAAATATCCCGGTAACATTAATCACCGACTCCATGGCAGGCTATTTTATGAAGCAGGGCAAAATAAACTGCGTTATCGTCGGCGCCGATAGAATCGCCGCCAATGGCGATGTCGCCAACAAGATTGGCACCTACACCCTGGCAGTGCTGGCTAAAGAAAATAGCATCCCCTTCTATGTTGCTTGCCCCACCAGCACCATTGACTCTTCTCTAGCATCCGGAGCAGAAATCCCCATTGAGCAGCGTAGCCCTGAAGAGGTAACCCATATCCAGGGAATATCTATCGCCCCGGAGGGCGTAAATGCCGCCAACCCTGCCTTCGATATAACCCCCCATAAATACATAACCGCCATCATCACCGAGAGGGGCATAATAAAGGAGCCCTTCGCTAGAAGACTAAGAAAGAAGCAGTAAACACCTTTAAGGTATAATAATGGTATGACCATAACACAAGAGCAGGCTCGCCAAGAAGTAGCCAAACTGGTTGCCAAATATCAAGGTCTAACTGCTACAGCTATCAAGAAGTATACTGAAGCCGATACCCGCCGTGTTTTCATCATGCCGTTATTCCAAGCGCTGGGCTGGGACGTATACAGCCGAGAGGAAGTGGCCGAGGAAGTTAAAGCAGCTACTGGGCGGGTAGATTACGTTTTTAAACTACGTGGAGTGTCCCAATTCTATTTAGAAGCTAAGGCATTGCGTGCCGAGTTGACCAAGCCCGAATATGTCAAGCAAGCGATTACCTATGCTTACAATAAAGGAATTACATGGGCGGTCCTTACCGACTTTGAGGGATTACAGCTCTATAATGCTCAGAAAGGTAGCCTTTTTATAAATCTTTCCTATGATAACTACCTGAAGAATTTTGATGACCTATGGCTTTTATCTCGGGAATCGTTAGAGAACAACATATTGAATGAGAAGGCTGAAAAATATGGAGCCCTTCTTCCAAGACTAGGGATAGAACAGCGACTTTATAACCAGCTCCGCCAGTGGCGTGAAGACCTCTTTACCCAGCTTTACCGCTACAATCCAAACCTGAGTTTCAACCAAGTAGATGAAATCATCCAACGATTCTTCAATCGGCTCGTCTTTATTCGCACTTGTGAAGATAGGAGAATAGAGAACAAAGTCTTACTCGGTGCCGTGCATGAATGGCGCAGTGGTGGGTGCAAAGGGGAACTCATCGAAACATTGCGTCGCATCTTTCGAAATTTTGATGGCTACTATGATAGTGACCTCTTTGAAATTCATCTTACCGACCAGGTCTTTATTGAAAGCACTATCATCGAGAGCATCATCAATGGGTTGTATGAAATTCCGGGAGGCATGGCTAGTTATGATTTCTCCCTTATTGACGCTGATGTGCTTGGTGCAGTTTACGAGCAATATCTGGGACACGTAGCCACCGTAGTTAAACAGCGAGCAAAGGAAGCACAAATTCGCATGGATTTAGGGTACCCTGTAGGCCCAACATTTGAACTTACCGCTAAGAAAGAACGACGCAAAGAGCATGGCATTTACTATACTCCCCGATTTATAACCAACTATATAGTCAAGGAAACCGTGGGGCATTTCCTTGAGGAGCACAACTACAATGAAATACTCAATATGAAGATTCTAGATCCAGCCTGCGGCTCAGGCTCTTTTCTAATTCGTGCTTATGATGAACTCTTAAATTACCATGCTTACAGGCGCAGTAAGTCCGTTCCCGAGCTTGACCAGTATGAGCGCTTGCCTATTCTTACAAGAAACATTTTTGGCGTTGACCTGGATATGCAAGCTGTTGAAATAGCCCGCCTGAATCTTCTGTTGCGAAGCTTGGCAAAGCGGGAGACTCTACCCAGCCTTGCTGACAACATTCGCCAGGGCAACTCTCTTATCTCAGGTACCGAAGAAGAGCTTAAAAGCTATTTTGGCGATAACTGGCGAGAAAAGAAGCCCTTCAACTGGGAGCAAGAGTTTAAGGACATTATGGCTAAGGGTGGCTTTGATGCGGTGATTGGTAATCCACCGTACGTGAGGATACAAACATTACCTCGGGATGAAGCCGCTTACTATAGAGAGCAATATAGGGCTGCCTTTGGTTCTTTTGATATCTATATACTTTTCCTAGAATGGGCAATTAAGCTGCTTAAACCAAGCGGGCGACTTGGCTTTATCACCTCAGGAAAGTTTCTGAAGGCAGATTACGGTAAGAGAATTCAGCAACTACTGCATCAGAGTTGTACCGTGGAGAGTATTATAGACTTGTCAGCCCAACAAGTATTCGCAGAGGCAACAACTTATCCCGTCATAATCGTGCTCAAGAAAGGTACTGAGGACAAATTACTCCGCTACACTTTTATTCCCGCAGACGTTGACCTCTCCAAAACGACCCAACCAATAGACGCCTCAATACTGCCAACCACCACAACAAATCAAGAGGCTGTAGTCAAGGGAATATGGCCGCCTGTGGCAATCTCGGATACCCTGCTCACAAAGCTTGCCCAAAACACAGTGCCGCTGGGAGAATTATCTGCAAGAGTTTTTCAAGGCCTTGTGACCGGTGCCGATAGAGTTTATGTATTGGAAAAGCGCAGCGAGCCCAGCGAGGGCATAATCAAACTCTACTCTCGCCCCTTAGACCGAGAATTGGGGGTCGAACCTGACATATTCAAGCCTTTACTGATGGGCAGAGACATTGAGCGTTATGGTCACCCTACCCCTAACCAACTGCTCCTCTTTCCTTATAAAGTTGCGGAGGGAAAGGCTGAGCTTATAGCACCCCAGGAATTTGCCTCCGCCTACCCCAAATGCTGGGAATATTTACTCCAAAACAGAGAAACACTAGAGAATAGAGAGCGAGGCAAGATGCAACACGAAAAGTGGTATGCCTTTGGTCGCACGCAGAATCTTGCTCTTCACGATTGCCGCAAGATTATGACCGGCGTGCTAGCTAGCAAAAGCCGGTTCACCTTTGACGAGGAGGGTGTCTTCTATTTCATGGGTGGCGGCAACGCTGGGGGTTATGGTATTACTCTAAAATCGGATGCTAAGGAGAACTACCTATATATCCTTGGTTTACTAAATTCAGCGCTACTTGATTTCAATCTCAAAAGAATAAGCAGCCCCTTCCGAGGTGGTTTCTTCTCCTACGCTCGCCGCTACATAGAAAAACTTCCCATCCACCGTATTGACTTTGATAACCCCGCTGAAAAGAAGATGCATGATAACTTAGTAGCCCTAGTGGATAGGATGTTGGAGCTAAATAAACGCCTGGCACCTATCCGCAACACGCCTTGCAACGAGCGTGACGAACTTCTTAGAGAAATAAAGCGCACCGATAGTGAGATAGATAATCTTGTCTATGACCTTTACGGTTTGGCTGAGGAAGAGAGAAAGATAGTAAAAGGAGGCTGAAAGCTTCTTGCTAAGAGCGGGGTTAAGAATCAAGATAATGCACAAAGAGGTATTCTGATGCCTACTGGAGATTTCGCTGCTGGGTCTGACGGTAAACTTGTAATTAAAGCGGGCCCTTGGGCCAAAGATAAGCTATTCTATATTAAGCGATACTGCTACATCCTCAATGCCGGCATGAAAAATAAATGGCCGATTCGAACCTATATAGACCTATTTGCTGGGCCGGGGAGATGCCTTATTGAGGGAACAAAGGAGGAAATCGACGGATCCTCACTCATAGCCTTGAAGTGCAAAGTGCCATTCACACACTATTTCTTCAATGATATAGAACCTCGTCTCATTGAATCCCTTCAGGCACGAGCAAAATCATTTGATTCTGCGACTATCAGTTACTTCAGTAGAAATTGCAATGAGCTCATAGATGACTTATTACGGAAGTTGCCGTCCGATTCTTTAGACTTCTGCTTTATCGACCCAACTAATTGGCAGATCAAATTTGATTCTATGCGAAGGCTTACAGCGAAAAGGCAGATGGACCTTGCTGTAACCTTCCACGTTGGAGCCATGAAGAGAACCGCTAGTACGCCTCCACAGGATTTGTTGGATTTCTTCCCTGACTCCAACTGGCAGCAAGAATATAAGGAGGCTAGGAAAGTACACAGACCGACAGGCCGCATACTACTGGAAGCTTACGAACGAGGATTAAGGGACTTGGGCTACCATGCTATAAAAGACTATGTGCTCGAGACAAATAGAAGGAAGGTGCCACTGTATCACTTAATATTTGCTAGTAAGCATCCCAAAGGTGCGGAGTTTTGGGACAAAATTGCTTGTCGCTCCGAAACGGGGCAGATGAGAATGGTATGGTAATGTGATACGGGGAGGAATCGTTACAGCGGGAAAATGCCTGGTTTAAGGATTGTTACTCGCGAATATCACTTATTCAACAGGTCCGAAATATCCTTAATTCAACAGGTCGGAGATGGCTCAATTATCAAGAGATTTGATAAAACGCCTTCGCCTGTTAAGCAGACAAATGTTATATGTCCCCACTTCCTTGAATTGAAATGGGCTTACGGTTGCCCATTTGACTGTGCTTGGTGTTATCTCAAGGGCACCTTCAGATTCCGACCCACTAAAACTAAACCAGTGATTAAGGATTATAAGAAAACAGGGCTGCATGTAAGAGAATTTCTTAGCAAAGTAGATACTCCTGAAATACTTAATACAGGAGAAATAGCTGACTCTCTAATGTGGGAAGGCTCGAACAAGTCATTTTCCAAATTTATTATTCCTATGTTCGAAGAACAAGATAGGCATAAAATACTGTTCGTTAGCAAGTCCGATAATATAAAGAATTTGCTGGAGATTAATCCTCACAATCAAGTAATTGCTAGCTTTAGCCTTAATGCAGACAACGTGGCCCAGAGATGGGAAAGAGGTGCCCCATCCGTTCATAGAAGGATTGAGGCTGGGCGAAAACTTAGCCAAGCAGGCTATGAAGTAAGGGTAAGGATTGACCCTATAGTGCCCGTAGAGGACTGGGAGACACATTATACAAAGCTCATTAACCAAATCTTCGCAAATTTTGTCCCAGCACGAATTACCCTGGGGTCGCTTCGGGGATTGCAGACTACCATCAACGGAGCTACAGATAAAAGCTGGCAGGAGTATCTAAAGGAAAACTCTAACTGGGGAAAGAAGGTCGAATTTAATACTCGCTATGAAATATACGCCACAATCATTGACCTGCTAAAGCAAAGATACAACTACAAGGAAGTTGCTCTTTGCAAGGAAACACTGGCAGTGTGGGCAAATCTGGGGATGGACTACAGAAAGATTAAATGTAACTGCGTGTGGTAAAGAATCAATTTCCCGCTTGTAATGGAAATCGTTATCCGTTATAATCAATATGATCATAACAACCATACGAGATTAAGATGCTTAAGAAGATATCGGCACAGAAAGCAAGGCAAAGATTCGGGGAGTTGATGGATGAAGTTCGCCTCAGAGGAGATAAATATATTGTGGAGAGGGGAAATAAGCCCATGGTAGCGGTGATACCTGTGGAAGAATATGTCGCCTGGGGAAAGGTCAGGGAAAAGCTTTACGAGAAAATTGAGTCGCTAAGGGAAAGAAATCGAAGTGTAGACTCGGAAGTGCTGGAGGCCGAAATCAGGGAAGCGGTAGAGGCAGCAAGGCAAACTTGACCAGAGAATATTCCCTATGCTCAGGATTGTTCTGGATGCTAATGTGTTTGTCAGCGCACTGATAAATCCCCGTGGCAAACCAGCCCAAATCCTCAATTATGTCTTTGACAATAAGATTCGCCTTTTTACTTCGCCATCTATCATTGAAGAGCTAGCGCGAGTTTTGAGCTACCCAAAGCTGGTGAAAAGACATGGGTTGGGGAAAGAAGAATTAAAGAAATTTGTCTCTGACCTGTTAAGCATCATGTCGCTCGTTGAGGGAAAGAAGGCAATCGAGGTGATAATGGAAGACCCTGCGGATAATAACTACTTGTCCTGCGCCGTAGATGCAAAGGCAGATTTCATCGTCTTTGGAGATATACATTTGCTGAATTTAAGAGAATATGAGGGAACACAAATTATCACACCAACCCAGTTCCTGGGAATGTTGGAAAAGTAGGAAACTTGCCCTCTGGAAGGAAACCCTGGCAATGTGGGCAAAGCTAGGGATGGACTACAGGAAGATTAAGTGCAACTGCGTGTGGTGAAAGGCACAACACCAAGCTATATGGTATACTGTCAGTAGCTTGAGGGTGATGTTATGAAGGAAATATTTCTGGAGATTCAGCTAGAACCTTTACCTGAGGGAGGATTTTTAGCTACCAGCGAAGAGCTACCCGGGCTGGTAGCTCAAGGACGGACTGCCACAGAAACCGTGGAGATTGCCCAGGATGTGGCTCATAAGCTCATTGAGTCCTATCTGGAGCATGGTGACAAGCTCCCGCCCAAGCTCCAAGCTGCTGCTCCGGTGAGTGTCAAGATCCGCATTCCAGTGAGCATATCCTGATGGGAAGGCTGGCTGGATTTAGCACAGATGAAGTTATTCGTAAGTTGAGGCAGGGAGGCTTCGTCTTTGACCGCCAGGCAAAGGGAAGCCACGAAATATGGTGGAATCCTCAAACTCGTGCTCGCACTACAGTGCCTCACCATCCTGGTGACTTACCCGAAGGAACACTGCGGGCTATCCTGCGTCAGGCTAGACTAAGCGTAGAGGAATTCTTAGAGCTTTAAGGACAATAAACGAGAGGAAAGCCTAATGCTTGGCGCAAAGCTGGGGATGGACTATCAGAAGATTACAATCTCGTGGGATTAACTCCTGACCTTGACATGTCTGGCAAAATCCTCGAAGGCTTCCTTTGTAGTGTACTTAAATTTATAATTTAGCTCTTTTTTCAGCTTTTCGTTGCTGGCAATCCACGGATAACGCACCATATTCAAAGCAGGGCTGGGAAATTCTGACATAAACTTAATGCGCAAAAACCACATCATACTGTTGAATGGATAGAGCACGGATGCCGGTAATTTCAACGGCCAGTTGCCGAGGATGTGTAGCATCTCGTCAAAAGTCATCGTGCCATCAGCAGCCAGATTGTATGCCCCTTCCTTCTTGTTCGACAGCAACTGATAGATAATCTCTACAAGGTCATCTTCATGTATGAACTGAAACGGTGCTGTGTCGCGTGGCAGTGGCACTATCTTCTTTTTAAGATGTCTGGCAAGTGGGTTATTGAATCCAGGGCCTACTACGAAAGATGGTCTTATGATAGTTAAGCATACATCAGGGTGGGTTTCCTTAAACTTTTTATAGATAAACTCCAGCTCCTTTTTGTTTTTGGAGTACGTGAAATCATCATTTCCCCTCAGGGGAGAGTCCTCCGTCAACAAAGATGGGTTATCTTTATGAAAACCGTACGCAGCAGTAGAAGAACAACATAAAAGCTGTCCCACACCAGCCCTAACGCATGAATCCAGAAAGTTCTTTGTCCCATTGATATTAATGTCTTCCATCAAGGTCTTATTGTGTATGGGCGGCAAGATGTAAGCGGCATGGATAGCACAATCTATGCCTCTTATTAAGAGTAGCGGGGACATCTCTTGTCTAACATCATACTTTATAAACTCCAGTTTTTCCGAGGTATATGAAGGTGGTTTCATATCAATTCCAGCAATGCTTTCCACCTCATCCTTTCGGGCAAACAGAGAGACAAGCTTGGAGCCGAAATAACCTGAGACGCCGGTTATAAATATATTCTTCACAAATAGCGCCTCCTATCCCCGTTATCCGATAACTGATACTACAATCCCGGTCAAGCCATTACATTTATCTATAGTTAACCACAAAACTATTTATAATTTTGCTTGTTTTTTCAGGAATGTCAAATCCCCCTTAGTCCCCCTTTTCTAAAGGGGGATTTAGAGGGATTTTTATACGAACTTATGTGGGATACTCTAATATCTAAAGGGAGGATATGCCTTGCTTACACTCTCTTCTTATCAGGAGCGGGCTTTCCCAGCCATTCCTCGTAAAAAGCGTCTATATCGGGGAGGAAATTGAATACCGGAGGACAGCCGGGGGGCGCCAGCTCGATATCTAAAAGCGCAAGGCAGCCGGGACAGTAATATTCCCTTATTTCCTCCCATTCTGGGTCTGAATGCATGTAGGGTGGATATATCTCGTCGAGGCTTTCGTTGGTATCTCTCACTCTAACCCGGCATTTTGTCTTCCAGTTCTCCCGATAATCGCCGAATTCGTAGCCACAATCACACTTGACTATCCTCTTCCCTTCTTTTGACACAATGTATAAATGTTCATGGAGGGGCAGAAGGATTTTCTCCTTCCAGGAAACGCATTTTTGCATAATCTCCATAACCTTTTCGAACCTATCATTATCTTTTTCCTCAGATAATATCAGCCGCAACTCAAGCCACGGTAGCTTACCGTCTATCATCCTTTCGATGGTTTCAACATCATACTTATCATATTTTTTCATTTACTCCTCCTCTAATTTGAACCTGAAATCTTCGGGCAGATTCCAAAACTCCAGGAACTCCTTCCCCCATCTTTTAGATAATTGGATACTCTCGTTATACGACCGCTTGACAGGCTCAAGCAGATTACCATCCACTATCCTCTTCTTCTCCCTTTGATAAAACTCTTCAAAGGTCATTGAGTTATCTTCCCTTTCCTTGCGAAGCTGCTCCCTTCGCTTCTTGGTTTGTTCATAGTCAACCGACCACTCCCTCTTTGTCTCATCGTATGCAGCCACAACTCCATAGACATTGTAGACGACGTCCTTTGTGAATATGGCATCCTTAAGGTCTTTCTTCACCAGGTCTACCTCACGCTCCAGTGGGTCGCCATATCCTGGAGCTCCTGATTCCCTCCAATGTACAAGGTCATAATTCTTAAGGCCTATGGGTATCATCATTCCTTCGGGTATCCTTGTTATCTTGCCCTTTATGAATCTCTCGAATTCTCCATGCGCTGGGTCTGGGTCTCCCAGTGGATATGGCTGCTTATTTTTGACCACCTCAGCCATATTAGTTTTTTCGGCGCGAAGGATATAAGAAGTTGCCTGGGGGTATCCGCCATGCATGCCGCCACAGCCAGCAAAAGTTAACCCTTCTGCGGCATTGAAGAATGTGACATTACGAGAGTTATGAATCATTGCCACTGTCTCAAAATTTGAGCCTCCCCTATATTTGCCGTGACCGGCAATGTTCGGCTTAAGCTGCCGTGAAAGATATGGGATACCTCCCTGAATGACTTCCCACGTTTCTACATCTCCCAGGTTTCCCTCCGGATTCCACATCGCATATCCACTATTAAACCCGTCGGTGACAGCACTGGCGGGGTATCCCTGTCCAGCTATCTCAAAGGTCGAAAGAGTCCAATATTGCCCTGCCAGAGGTCCTTTTTCGAAAAATCCACCACCTTGAATGGCATCTGCGGTGTGAGAATATCCAGGCACAACCTCCTCTCTAAATCCTCTGCTAAAGAAACCGTAAGAAAGGCACCTCATCATGCTGGTATAAGCTGGTATCAGGAGGCCCCAGGGATTATTATAAGATAGGTAAGGGTCACCGGGATTACACCATGTCCCCGGGGGATAGTCCTTATCCACAGCCAGGTAAGCTCCATCGTTTACCTTATCACGATGTATGATGCACTGAGTCAGCAGAACCCACTGCCCCCCTTCCATCGCCCCTATCCCACAGTTGAACGAAAATCGTTTCGCGGCACTTGAGCCATCGAAGGAGAGCGATAAGCTGCCATCACCTTTAACTACAAGCTCCAGCGGCATATTCGACAACGCTGCTGTGGTTGCCTGTGGTTTCAACTGAATGGGCTCCGAGGTGTTACCCATAAATGATGCCGCTCTATACCTTCCAGGAACTAAAAGTTGCTTGATGCGGGCAATGAAGGCCCTCCTCCCATCCTCTATCGTCTCCCGAATGAATTTTTTGTAGTACTCTACCCCTTCATTTTTTATAAAATCGAGAGTCGCATCCCTTATCATCAGACATCCTGACAACCGGCACTTTTCATCCAGTTCCCAGAACATCGGAGTCCGCACAGACCTTCTGGCATTGAGCATATGGTCCTTCCATATCTCATCGTTGGAGCCTATCTTCAAACATGTATAATGGACGCCATCATCGAAGCGCTCAACAGTACAGGTCAAATCGTGCCCCGGGACAACACCTCCAATGTCCACCTGATGAGTCACTCCCCCCACCCACCCAACGAGCTCATCTTCCCAGAAAATGGGAATGAGCGTCTGGACATCGGTGGTATGAACGTTCCCGCACAGGCAGTCATTGTTAAGGAAAATATCTCCGGGATTGATGCCAACTTCTTCTTCGTAGTTCTCCCTTATTATGAACTTTATCGCCTCGCTCATTGTGTGCACATGGACCATGATTCCAGTGGAGACAACAGCAGAATCTCCCTCCGGAGTGTACAGAGCAAAACAGAGCTCTCCAATCTCCTTCACGATGGGAGAGGCAGCTACATGCAAGGCGGTCTCCCAGGCAGATTCGCTGGCCCCTCTCAGCCGGGCATAAGCCCTTTCATATCTAAACGGGTCCTTCGCCTTCAACTCCAATTTATCTATCCCGTAATACCTCCGCGTGTCTTTGAACAGCTGCTCGCTCTCCTGAATCATCTCCTTGAGAGTCTTTCCGTCCCAGCCTATTGGTTTTCTTTTTTTCATTTGTATTACCCCCTATTTAATTTTCAAGTGAAAGAGCCGGTATTGGTCCAGATACGTCTCTGAATTTGGAGGAAGCAATAGGGTTGTGACCGGCGATTCTATCACTGCAGGGCCCTTTACCCTGTTCCCGGGCTTTAGCAAATCCCACTCCCAGAGTGATGCCTCATGCCACTTCCCTTCCCAGTAGATATCCCTTTTGCCTTTCGCCACTCCCTCGTCTGGCTTCTCTCCACAAAGGTCGAAGGAGGGAATCTCCGGTTTCACCACTGGCATGACACCAACTCCTATTAGCTTTGTGATAGCGTATCCAAGCTCGGGGCTCTTCGTGCCCCTTTTAAATATCTCCTCAAAGCGCTTGTCATACCGACTTGTAATCTCTTTCATATCCTTCGTTTCCAGCATATCAGAGGGCGAGTCAACCTCCAGGTCATCAAGCATTCCCATATATTGCAACCTGGTGGACGGTCGGAATTCTACCTCCTCGGGATTCATGCCATCCCGCTCAAACTCTTTGCAAATCCTTTGTTTCAATTCCATATAGCCCGCTGTGCTGGACATAGCTACAATAGCATCGAAGCTCCCATCTGGCGGCAATATGAGGTCCAGGCTCTTTTCATACCGGTAAGCATAATCGCCACATGCACATCCGAAGGCTGAGAAGGCAGCAGCCCAGGAAGGGATCAGGATATCCTGGAAGTTCATCCCCTTGGTAAAACCGGCGACCTGAAGTGGACCTCCTCCACCGTAACATAACAGAACATAATTCTCGGGGCGATAGCCCATCCCCTCAACTATCCCGGTTAGAAAGCTCGCTTCATCCAGCTGAATCAGGTCGAGCATGCCCTTGGCGGTCTTATATGTATCCTTGCCCACCGGGCCGGCAAGCTGCTCCTTGACGGCTTTAAATGCCCTATCCTTATTTAACGGTATATCACCTCCAAGGAAGTAATCAGGGTTAAGATATCCTAAAATAAGGGCACAATCGGTTGCCGTCACAGTTTGGACGTTGGCTTTCTCGTTGCAAACTCCTACGAGATATCCCGCGGAATCAGGCCCATATTCGAGCCGTTTAGTTATCTTATTGTATCTTAGATATGCACCAGTCCCGGCAGCCATTGACCTCAGACCAATCATTGGTATATTCAACAGGAAACCTCCCACAATGCTTTCCCACCTGGTAGGAACATATCTTTCCGATATAAGGGCGACATCAAAGGTCGTTCCGCCACCATCAACACCTATTACGTTTGCTATCCCTAATTTGCTTGCCAGATATGCACCGCCAACAGCCCCTCCAATTGGTCCCGACATTAACGTTGTGACTAACCTCTCATGTTCCGGAGAAACTGTACTACCATAGCAGGTTAAAACTCTAAACGGAGCCTTTGCTCCCTTCTCTCTAAAACTTTGCTGAATCTTACGCAATTGCTCTCTTGACGGTTCAGCAGCGTATTGCTCCACTATCATGGTGTTTAGTCTTGGCGTCTCACCCCTGATAGGGGCAACATCGTAAGATATTACTACACGGACATCTTTGCCTTTTCCCCTGATGATATCCCCGGCAATTTCCTTTACTCTGCGCTCGTGGGTTGGGTCTCTATATGAGCTGAGAAGGCATACACAGATAACGTTGACCCCCAAATCGAGCAATTCCTCCACCGCCGCTCTCACGTCATCCTCGTAGAGGGGAATCAACTCCTCACCAATAAAGTTGACTCTCTCCCGAACTCCTCTTATCTTCTCTCGGGGAACGAGAGGCTCAGGATGTTTATGTTCTCGGGCATGCAGCCTTCCAGCATAGGGCAAACCCGCCCAGCATTGCATACCCCTTCCAAGCTGGTGAAGGTCTTCAAAGCCGGCAGTTGTTATTACCCCGATATTCTCATTCCCCTCCCTCTGGAGAAGCCTGTTGGCCATTATGGTGCCGGAATAAATCAAAATATCGATGTCCTTGATTGCCTTCTCAAAGTCAAGGTTCCAATAACCACAGGCGCTCCTTATGGCATTCAAAATTCCCTGTGATTCATCCCTGGGAGTGGTCACCGCCTTACCCACAGTGAATTCCCCTTCAGTATCCATGATTACTGCGTCAGTCATAGTTCCACCGGTATCTATTGCTACAGACTTAAGAACTCTCCCGCCTTCTTTCATGTCCCTAACCTCCTTATTTTCGCCAGTGAATTCTACCCAAGATACACATAACCCGCAAGAGCCGAGGCGTAAAAATTACCCTGGCTCTTGGTCAATAAACACGCAAATGAGCGGGAGAAGCGGGTTCTATGAGCTGGAAGAGGGTGAATGAGGTAGACCAGGTAAAAGCAAACAGGCCTTTCGTCATCTGCCCGCTTTCATATGAAATAAATGTAAGCTGCGAATGCCGCAGTGACAGCGATAAGAGACAGACAAACTGCCAGCATTATGTGATACTGTCGGTTAATCTTCTTCAGTGCCACTCCAGTTGCTCTCATTGGCGCTCTTAGTTCAGTCCACTCCTCCTCAGGTATTGTTTCATCTTCATCCACTTTCATTTGTTGTTTAAATTCTTCGATAGAAAGAGGAACTTCCATCGTCTTTCTGCTAATGAAGTAAATGATTACCCCGATTGCTACGAACACTACCGCCAGGGCTATTGAAATTACCTCACCCATAACTAAGGAAACTGCCATTTCTTTAGCTACCTGTGTGCCAATATAGTATGTTAGGCCAACAGCAATAAAAACACTAAAAACTATTGCCAGGATTGGGAGAACCATGTGTACTTTAAATGGGCGTTCCATGCTGGGCCTTCGTCTTTTGAGCATGATAATGGACAGCATTACCACAACATAGAGTACAAGGGCCATCACCGCAGCTCCGGCACCCAGTATCATGACCAGGTTCGGGACAATAACAGCGCAAGCTAATATAGCCGTGAATATCAAGGCATTAACGGGTGTCTTATATCTCCGACTTAGATGTGCAAACCATTTTGGTAGTGTTCCTTCCTTAGCAGCACCATAGAATGCCCTCCCCATCTCGCTCATGTCGGTGTTGACCGTAGAAGGATGCGCACCGATAGCGGCAGCAAGGGCAATCACGGCAATGGCTAAAGCGCCAGCACCAGCATATTTAGTTGCTGCGGCGATGGGTGCTGCTATAGGAGAACCCAGAACTGCACCGGGAGCGAGACCTAAAGATACACCAATCACCCAGGCATTCACCAGGAATACAATCAGAACCGAAATAATAAGGCCCTTGGGCAGTACAGTTATGGGATACTTAACCTCACCACCCATTGTACCACCAAACTCCGTTCCCACAAACGCCCAATAGGCTACTCCCAGTGCCATCAAAAATAGTAACGGGGTTATTCCCGACGTGAAGAACGGCTGTTTGTATAATTCCATCTGAGTGTAGGGTATTGATAATGCCCCCCAAACAAGCAAAGCAGCAAACATAAACGCAACTATGTAAAACTGCACTCGGGAAAAAATCTTCACCCCAATAATGTTTATAATGGTCAGTGCGGCTACCAAGAAGCATGCAAGCAACGCATCGGGAAGGACAGCCAATGCTGGTATTAAATATTTAACATAGTACGCAAAGGAAAGACTCTCCGTCCCCGCAGCTCCCAGAATCAAAATAAGCATCGGTAGCAACATAACCATCAAAAAGAAATTTGCCACCCGCGGTGAAAAGCCATAGCGTATGCTGTATATCGGACCCCCAGCATAAGGAAATATGGTCGCTATCTCAGCCATGCTCGCTACCACAACCAAAGATATGATGAGGTCGATAAATAACAGGAGTAAAACGCTGGAGCCAGCAATCGATGCCGCCATGGGAACAAAAACCAACGTCCCAGCACCGATGGTAAGTCCTACATTGATGAAAATAAACTCGAAAAATCCGATCTTCCTTAGTGGCTGGGGCTCTTCAGTCGATATGGAATTATCCATTATTTTCCTCCTTTTCCTCCGGGCTTTCAGGTTCCTTATATCCTTTTTCTAACCTGCTGCCCGAATTTCTTTGATTCTCTCGCTTTTTTAAGTGCGTATTATTTGTTTGCTACTTTATCAAAAACAATGCTTTATGACAATACCCCATCAAAAAAATCGAGTACGAAGTACACCACTGTACAACCGGGGTTCGCAGGTTCAGAAAAGGCTAATTCCAAAAACGAAGGTAGAAATCATTGGCAGGGCTTCTCCAAGTATCTTTCTTCATGAAGTCTTCTTGAGAGGCATGCAAGACACGTGCCCATGTATGCCTTTCTTCAGTATATCATTGAGGTCTATTCCTCTCCTCGCTTTCAAATAACGATTCCTTCCTCGATAATATATAACTCCGATAACCATCCAAGCTACGAGGATGGCAAAACCATATGGACTCTCCACGCCAAGCGCAAGTATGAAAAAAATACCAAATAATATGGCTAAACTTGGAAGTAACCAAACCCAGGGGCCTCCTAGTTTAAACGGTGCTTTCTGATACACATCGGGCATCCTATGCGGTAATAGATATGCAGCGATAAGTATCGGAATAAGAAGAACAATGGAACCAATAGACGCAGTCACACCGAGAATTTCAAGCGAACTCGCTCCTAGAGGAAGGGCAGCCAAAGAGACAAGGTACATAACAAGTAGACCCCAATGAGGCGTCCCATACTTCTTATTCACCGCAGCTAAAGGTCTGGGGACTACCTCATCATCAGCCAAAGCTAAAATATACCTCGAGCCAAACATATACGTGGCATTTAAGGTAGTAGCCATGGCCAACAGCCCTCCTCCAACAGTGAAGAATATCGCCAGTGGACTGGAAAGGAATTTTCCCGCAGATATGGATAGAGGTTGATTTGCGCTGATTTCCCAGGGAACGGCACCCACGGCAACCAATCCGATGAGTGTGTACAACACGATAACTACAGGAATTGACAGGGCAAATGAGCGAGGTATAGTCCTCCCAGCATCCTTTATTTCAGCACCCAAATCTATGATGTAGTTTGCCCCCATGTAGGCAAAGAAAAGGAATCCTGCGGCAATGGCAACGCTTCCAATTCCTTTGGGAAACAAGGGAGTTAGATTGGAAGGGTCAATATTCGGTATGCCACCACAGATATAGGTAAGTAAAGCCGCTATCAGAATGAAAAACATGGCAATTTGTACCTTACTAGCAGTTTTTATACCAAAGAGATTTATAACGAAGAAGAAGGTTAACACAGTCACTGCTATACTTGCTCTGGGCAGAAATGGAAAAAGCACCTGAAAATAATCTGCAAATGTATAGGCATACAGTGGCAGTCCACCTAAAAGTATTCCCATCATGATTCCCCACACCCCCATAAACCCCCAGAACGGAGAAAATATCCTGCTCGGATATCTGAAGCTACCGCCAACTGTGGGAAGTGCAGCGCCGAGCATACCAAGTGGAAGCACAGCAAATATCATGGGTAAAGCTGCTACTATGAATGCTATAGGAACTGCTGAGCCACTTATTCCTATGGCCACGCCGGTCAAGGCAAATATGCCAGCACCAATCATGGCTCCTATCTCTATGGACACTGCATCCGTTAACCCTAATTCTCTCTTGAGCCCTAATTCTGATACACCGGCCTCTTTTTCCATCGCATCGCCTTTCATTGCTTATTGTTACTCATGATGGGCATTGTTTTGAGTAAGACTAAGCGATGAGAGTTTTGAAAATAAATTGTTTCACTATTATCTTATTAAATATAGGGAATTAAATTGCTGTTAAAAAACTTGTGGAACGATTCTGGCAATTTGTTGTAGTCATGTTCCTCTTTGATAATGGGGGTAAGGTCCACCGAATTAAAAGTGTTCCAGAAAAGGAGCGGGGCGTGTTCATGGTCCTTTTGAGTCCTCGCAAAATGCAGCAGCGCGGCAAAAGTCTTGGCAGTATAGGTCAGATCCAGCTTTATATCTTCAGCCTGTTGAATAATTTCCATCGCTTCCTTTCCCTGAGCGGTAGGCACACCATAGCCTTCCCCACAAAAATCATGCAAAACATACATATCTTCACCGTTGAACCTGATAAGGGGAACGTTTCCATCATATTTCCTCATCAAATCAACTACCTTATTAGCTAGATTTGCAGTTGCCTTCTCATTTGCCAGCCACCGATATGAAACACGGACACCCACTATTGTCGAATTCAGCCCGGCTAGCTTACTTCCCACGAGTAGTCCTGCCATTGTCCCCTTAGACCCTAAGGCAACAAATATATATTTTGGCTCTGGAATCTCTCCAGCATCGATTTGTCTTTTTAATTCGAAAGCGGCGGCGACAAAGCCCAGGCTTCCCCGTGGCGAAGAGCCTCCTGGAGGAAGATAATAAATATTGCGTTTCGACAGAAAATACCAAATTGATTTTAACACCGCCCCAGCGGTATTTTTGGTATAACAAAGCTGTGCCCCAAAATGGTGGAAAAGAAGAAGATTTTCTTGAACATGAGTGGTAAGCGGCTGCTCAACCAGCAATAACAGAGTGTTTAGCCCGAGGCGGTTACCATGTATCACTGTGGCAAGACCATGGTTTGTCCCTATCCCACCATAAGTCATAATGATTTTCTTTTTTTTCTGAAGCGCATCCGGAAGGGTGAACTCTAATTTTCGTACCTTATTCCCTCCGTAGTAGTCCGATGATTTATCATCTTCCTTTATCCAGATATTTTCGTACTCGAACTCCCTCCCCAACCTCCCCAATTTTCTTACTGGGGTAGGGAAATTTCCCAGGCTCTTCCAGGGAATATTCTTTAGGCCTGGATACGCCTCAAATAGTATGGATTCCACTGCACTAACTCAGCTTATAATCAAGTCCATTCCTGCTCTATCTGTTTAACACGAAATCTCTTTTTAGAAATAAGTTTAGGGGATTGATTTACCAGCGTCCCTAAAAGTTGCAACCTCCCCCTTTGTCCCTGGCGTCTTGCCGGCTTCTCGCCGATCGCCATTTGAAGCATCTCCAGAATATGATAGACGGGCATGCCAGTGGGATAGAATGTGTGCACTGTGGAAAGCATTTGAAGGCATCCAGCGCAATATACCACTATAGCATCCGCCTTGGTCGCCTTGGCTTCCCTCAGGCTCCTTATTGTAGCAGATACAATTCTAGTAGGGCGGTAACCTGATTCCGGGCTGAAACCTCCGGCGATGCCGCAACATAAAGAGTTTTGCCGACAATACCTCTCCTCCACCACCTCAACCCCTATCCGTTCCAGGAGCTTTCGGGGAAGGTCAAGAATCTCCGCTCCGAAAATCTTGCCATAGCAAGAATCCTGAATTGTTACCTTCATTCCCAGCTTATTCTTAATTTCTATCCTTCCATCCTCTATCCGTTCCCAAAGCCGAACAAGTAAATGCTGAATCTCAAAATCAGGCTTAAATCCAAACCTGGGCAGGACATTAGTAAACATGTTGTATCCCGCAGTGCAAGGGATGACCATCTTTTTCACACCTAATTTGCGGAAATACGCATCCAGCCTTCTAGCTGCCTGCTCCACCTGGTCAAAAAGCCCCATCCGGTAATACATTTCGCTACAACAGGTATCGAGAGAGCCTCGAATTTCAAGGCCATCTAGCAAGCTGGTTCTGGTCAGGTAAGGGCTGGTGATGATGTTGCAGCCGGGATAAAACATCTCTTCACAGGGGGAAAGGTTATCCCACACCTTAAGCATCTCCTTTTCTTCTTCAGGCAACCTATCCAGCACATAGGTCCTGAAGTTAGGCTTATAGTGTGGAATGAACCATTCCGCGCTTAAAGGCAAACCGTGCTGCACATATTTCTCGTGCCATCTATCCAATATCAATTGGGTAGGATTGCAATGTTCAGGACAGATAAAATTACAAACAAAGCAACTGGTGCACTTTTGCAGCACATATTTGGTTTCTTTTCCGGCAATGAGTCTTTCCATCTCTTTTTTCGCCTCGTCAATTGGCAAGTGCATCACAGGGCACTGATTAAAACACTCCCCGCAAAGAGTGCACGCCTCGCGCTCAAATGGCTTAAAGGGATCGAAACTAGTTTTCATTATTCCCACCAAGCTAATATACAAGAATAAACTGGCGCGGTTTTTCTTTATTCAATTTTGTTCTCTATATCGGGCTCAATCGGTTCCACCCAATATCTTTCGGGGAGTTCAGCGAGATATTTCGGTGCCTGTTGTATAACGACTTCGAACATCTTCTCTGCTCTTTCCATGTTCCTGTGAACGGGCTCTTCACCAATCGCCTCCTGAATTAATTCTATTACGTGATAGATAGGCATTTCACCTGAAGAAACAAGTTTCCCCACCGATTGTATGCCTAAACACCCACCGCAATTAACCACCAAAGCATCGGCACCACTTTCTTCAGCCTCCTGGAAAGTTTTCGCAGCAGCGTCTATTACATCCATTGGATCTTGATTGATAGCGAAGGCAGCGATTCCGCAACACGGTGCATTTTCCTTGTTATGCTTCATCTCCACGATTTCTGCTCCTAATGTTTTCAAAATCTTGCGAACCAAGCCAAAGAAATGGGTCCTAAATGGCTTTGAGTGGCAATTATCAAGAACCGTTACTCTGATGTTCAATTTGTTCTTTATCTTTATCTCCCCGCTTTCGATCTTCTTCCAGAGCAAATCCACCAAAGCTATGCCTTCGAATTCAAATTTAACACCAAATCTTTCAGGATACACATTTTTTATGGTGTTGTAACAACCGAGGCAGGGGAAAATCATTTTTTTTACACCCATGATTTTGAATTGTTTCTCCAATCTTTTCGCAACTTGCTCCGCTGTGTCGAGCACACCAATTCGATAGAATGGCTCACCGCAGCATAGCTCGTCCGACATCATTATGTTGAAACCATCGAATAATTTTGAATAGCTGAGATAAGGAGGAAAACACATCACGCACCCAGGATATAAAATCTCTTCAGATTTGCGCAGTTTAGACCACGTCTGGTAAGTTTTCTTTTCATCCTCGGGTAGCATTAGCGACCACAAGTTTGGAGAGGTTTGCATAGGGGTTACCATAATCTTAGCAAAGGACGACAACCCTTCTTTTTTATATCTCTCATACCATCGTTGTAAAATCAAATCGTAGGGAAGGCAATCCTTAGGACAAAATAAGTTACAAGTCATACAACTGGTGCATTTTGCTAAAACATGTTTGGTTTCTTCACCCTCGATTAATCTCTTCATCTCCTCTTTTGCCTCTTCAAGGGACAGCCCTAATACCGGACACTTGTTGAGGCAGATACCACAAAGGTCACATGATTCTTTTTTGAAAAAACAATATTTCCCTTCACCCATCCTAAATCCCTCCATGTTTTTAAGATGCTACGCTATTTAAACTTTAAACCTTCTAATGCTTAATGAAATACGCTCTCATTCTGCCACAAGCAAGGAAAGCGCTCTAAGTTTAAGGTACAATACAGCAACCTAAGCTCTAAATGCAAATTTACAACTTGAAGATGGTTATTTAGAATAAGCAAACCAACCAGCATATCGAAAAGGAGGAAGGTTAATGACCAAAGCGAAAATAGGAGTTATCGGCGGGAGCGGACTTTATAACATGGAGGGGCTGAATAAGATAGAGGAAGTAAATATAACCACGCCTTTCGGTAAACCGAGCGATGCTATTATCACCGGCGAGCTGGACGGAATAAGAGTTGCCTTTCTTCCCCGGCATGGCAAGGGACACCAGATTAGCCCCTCAAATTTGCCGGTAAAGGCTAACATTTATGCTTTGAAATCATTGGGGGTGGAAAGGATTATATCGGTGAGCGCCGTGGGTAGCCTCAAGGAGAAAATCCAGCCGATGGACTTGGTTATTCCCGACCAGCTCATTGACCAGACTAAAGACAGGGATAACACTTTCTTCACCTCGGGAATAGTAGGCCACATCTCCTTTGCTGAGCCCTTTTGCCCGGCATTAACTCAAATCCTATTTGAGGCAGCTACCAAAGCAGGAGCTAAAGTGCATAAAGGAGGAAATTATCTGGTCATCGAAGGACCTCAATTCTCCACCAAGGCTGAATCACAGCTTTATCGCTCCTGGGGTGTTGATATCATTGGCATGACCGTCTTACCTGAAGCCAAATTAGCCAGGGAAGCTGAGATATGCTATGCCACGCTCGCTATTGTCACCGATTATGATTGCTGGCATCCAAGCTATGAAACAGTGAGCGCTGAGATGATTCTGACCAATCTACAAAAAGGAGTCGATGTTGCCCGGGAAATATTAAGGTTAACTATCCCGGGGATACCACGAAAACGTGAATGCGCCTGCGCCACCGCCCTCAAGGACGCTATCGCTACTTTGCCGGAATATATATCACAGAAGGCTAAAGAGGAGTTAAAACTACTTTTGGGGAAATATCTAAGTTAAAAAGCTGGGGTGCCAAGTTAGGCATACTTGATAATTTGACAGACGATGCCCGAAAATGACCTAGGCGAAATAGTACGTCCGTCAATATCGGTTTTACAAATTAGGTAGGAAGAAATATAATACGAATGCAGGCAAGGAGGTGAAGTTATATGCGCAAGGTAGCAAACGTGAAAGCTATTTATGACTCAGACCTGCAGGAGCTTCTCCAAAACCTCGGAATATTGGATAAGCTTATCGCAGGAGAGCTAAGTTGTGCGGTTTGTGGATGTCCTGTAGATTTAGACAACTTAGGAGCTATCTTTCCTCTTGAAAATGATATAGGCGTGTCTTGCGATAACAACAGGTGTCTTCGAAAAATCACAACTCGTGGAGCGGCAACATTGAGTGGTTGATATTTTAATTTGGCTTTCTCAGTACGGCGGATAGGGATTATTACTAATTGTAATAATCTTAATTATTGTTTTTTACGATGAGCTAGAGAAACTAATTGCGAAGCTTTATGACCTCTTTTCTTGGGCTAGCGCGGGCTGGCGAAGGAGGGCTGTAAAGGCAGATATCCAGAGCAAGGTAAATTCCTTCAGCCGATCTATAGACAAAGAAGCCCCAAATATAATGCCCTATAACATGAAATTACAGTTTGTACGCGAGATGGACAGGGCAGAGCTGCTGCGAGAGAAGAATCTAGTGCTAGTGCGAATCCGTGACAGAAGACACGATGATAAAAATTTTGTGCGTGCGATGCTCACCTTCTGCCCTGTCGGGGTGTTGCCAGCATCAAGACCATACCTGAATGATCTGCTAAGTAATGCAATAGACTTCACAGTCACGCGAAAGTTTTTGACCGCAATCGAATACCAAGGCGCACTCAATTACTTATATAAGGAAGTCATAGAACCTAGCATTGCAGAAAAACCTGAGCTAGACAAGCTTTGTACCATTTTCGACCGCCTCGATGAACAAGGGCTATTCACGAAGGTAGTCTTACGAGAACTTGGGGATCTTGGAGTGAAAATTGGAAGCCGATATCCAACGGAGGCACACAAACAAGAGGCAAGGCAATTTGTAGAATATATGGACGCTGTCGCCACACGGCCCCCGGGTGAAAATATGGAAGAAGTTGGATGCCTTGGTACTTACATTTCCATGGGATTTGTCTTTGTTGGTAGGTATGAAACAGTCACCAGTCAAGGCCCAACATTTCCCTATCTGAGGCACCTGCAGAAACTAAAAGCCATGCAAGTACAAAGAGCTTATATCGCTGCAAGGGATGATTGGATAGATACTGCTGAGAGAACTAGCTACCTAGCTGAGAAGGGAAATATAGCTAAGCGTTTAAAATCCAAGCGCTACTATGCCACCGACATCTCAGGACAACGAAGAGAACACATCCTCATAGAAATGCAGCTAGTGTCCAGTGCCCCTCTTGCATCCCCAGAACAAGGGCGGCTCTTAGAAGAGTAATACTATATAATAATTAACAGCTTCCTTCAAATACAAAATTGGCGTTTTACAACTGCATTAAAGGCGGAATTTGGCTAAGCTAGAGTTTGGTTGTTTGCCTACGGCCATCGGCAGCATGCCTCACACCGACCCAAAAGAGGCTTGCTCTCTGGTTATGAAATATCTTCCTGATATACCTGCCTGGCCTCAACTGCCACGACGTTCTCCCAAGGAAAATATGGGTATTCAATTTAGCGAAGGCTTCCCGGGAATAGCGGTAAACGGGGACAAAATGCGTATTGAGCCAGGAGCAGACTTTGAAACAGAACTAACACAGGTTTACTTTGACGCTGAGCAAGGTAATTTTGCTAAATATGCCGTTTCCCTTGAATATGCTGCGGGATTCCATGCTTTCCTTTCCCGAACGCCGAAATCAGACATGGTAAAAGGTCAAATAACAGGGCCTATTACCTGGGGATTGATGGTTACCGACAAGCAGGGCCTAGGCATCCTCTACAATGAGAATCTAGCTGAAGCTACGGCTAAGTTCCTACGGCTAAAAGCCGCGTGGCAGGAAAATGCTCTAAGACAAATATCGCGTCACACTATCGTCTTCGTTGATGAGCCATATCTGGTCTCCCTTCGTTCAGTCTTTACCCCTGTCCCTGAGGACAAGGTCACTACTTTGTTAGAGGAGGTCTTGCAGGGGATTAAGGGACTAAAAGGATTGCATTGCTGTGGCAATACCGATTGGCCCGTCCTTCTAGGAACATCAATTGATATCCTCAGCCTTGATGCCTACAATTACGCCTCCTCCTTCAATTGTTATCCCGGTGAAGTAAAATCCTTCCTCGAGCGAGGAAGTGCCATCGCCTGGGGAATTGTCCCCAATAATGAAGAAGCCCTATCCAGCGAAACTGTGTCCAGCCTCTATGATAGACTTGGAGAAGCCATAGCGCCATTCACCAAAAATGGCATCAGCTTTAAGCAAATCTTAAGGCAAAGTTTGCTAACCCCTTCTTGCGGACTGGCATCCTTATCACCCGAGGCAGCACGCCAGGCTCTGGAACTGGTAGCTAATTTATCCCATAATCTAAGGAGGAAATATAGTGTATAATAGGGGGCTACGAAATGGAGTGTCAGATAGAGGACAATAAATCCAGATGCACCTGCACTTATGAACCATGTTCCCGGAAAGGGAAATGCTGCGAGTGCATCCGTTACCACTGGGAATATGGTGAGCTTCCCGGCTGCTTGTTTCCTCCTGAGGTTGAGAGAAGCTATGACCGCTCGTTAAGCAAATTTATTTCCGTTTACAGTAAGAAGATATGAATAAGAGGAAAAGAATGGCGGCGTTAAAACACCGTAAGCGCCTCAAGAAGCTCAGGGAGAAAAGAAGGGCACAGAGATTAGCCCCAGCAAAGCAAGCTAGTTGAAGATTCCTGAATTTTCCGGGAAAAGGCGACTAAAAAACGATTAAGGAGGGTAAAGTGCCTAAAAAGAGAGATGACCTTATTCCCAGAGGCATACTTCTCATTGCTGACAACATTTCCTCCCGTAATAACATCTTCGGAGCCTCACCCGGAGCAAAAGCAGAGTGGGCTAAAGAATTAAGTTTACCGAGGAGGAATAAGACGATTTTCTTCGCCGGATGCGGGTATCAATACCTGAGACACGCCAGAACCATGCTCGATGCGCTGAGCAAACTTGAGAAACACGGGCTGGATGCGGAAAGGACAACCGGGATAGCCAAGGCGTTCAAGAGGGTGGGAATTGACCTTACTGCTATATATACCAAACTCCCTGTGGGAGGAGATGACCACTACAGCGAGGTTTTGCGCTCCGCAGTCAACGTCTTAACCGGGCTGGGGGTTGATTTTGGCTACCTCTATGAAGAAGAGCCATGCTCTAGAGCACCGCTTTACTTTTTCGGTCTGGAGGAGGAATTCGCCCGGCATTGCCAGGTAACTTATGACAAGTTCAAGTCCCTGGGGGTGAAACAGATAATCGGGCTCGTTCCTTCGTGCACCAACGCACTGCATAATCTGTTTCCTAGCTATGTGTCAGGATTTGATATCGAAGTAAAGCACTTTTGCCAGGTCGTCTGGGAAAGAATTAAAGAGGGAAATATTCCCCTCGAGATGCCCCAGAAGGTCAAGGTTGCTTATCATGACCCCTGTCAGTTGGCACGCTACCTGGGGGTGATTGATGAGCCAAGACAGGTGCTGAACTCCATAAAGGGGCTGGAGCTTAAGGAGCCTGAATGGACCAACAGGGAATGGGCAACTTGCTGTGGCGGTGGAGGTGGATTTGAGATGGTATTCCCCGAATTAAGCCACATTCTAGCGATGAACAGGGCAAGGGAGCTTATGGAAACAGGAGCTTCAACAATAGTTACCCATTGTCCGGCTTGCGTGATGCAGCTTGAGGAAGGACTCAGAGACCTGGGAAGAAATCATACAGAAGTGCTGGATTTAGCTCAGGTAGTTGACCGAGCTTTAAGGAGGTAGTATGTCCCAATTCAAAGCATATAAAACACAGCTTATGGAGGCAGCTCATAACGATAGGATAAGCACCGCTTTATCCCGAGCTATAAAAAGCTACCGGGCAAATACCAACAATGCATTAAGGAAGTTCCCCCACACCATTGAGCTTGCTGAAGAAGTCAGGAAAATTAAGGAGGACTCCATCGGCAGGATGAGGGAACTTGCCGAGCAAGCCTGTGAGTCTATAGAGGGTAATAAGGGGCATGCCTACATAGCAGACACCGCTGAAGAAGCGCTGAAGATTATCGGCGACCTGGTGGGAAAGGATAAGCTAATCGTCAAGGGCAAAAGCATGACCGGTGAGGAGATTGACCTGCGAGAACATCTGGAGGAATCAGGCAACGAAGTTTACGAGACAGACCTGGGCGAATTTATCATCCAGCATTTAAAGTCAAAACCAATGCATATTTTATCCCCGGCAATCCATGTCCCCAAAGAAGATGTTGCCACCCTTTTGACCAATATAACCGGAAAGAAGGTTGCGCCGGACATAGCCGAGGAAGTAGCCACAGTGAGGAATCTGTTACGGGAAAAATATTTTCAGGCAGATATCGGTCTCAGCGGAGCTAATGTGGTTTCCGCGGATACCGGCACGCTGTTCCTCATCTCAAACGAAGGGAACATCAGGCTTTGCACCGGCGTTCCACCGGTGCACATAGCTCTCGTGGGATTGGAGAAGCTTGTCCCCACGCTCCATGACGCCTGGAAAGTGTCTGAGGTTACCTGGAGATATGCCAACTACAATATCCCGTCTTATGTAAGTCTGGTCTCGGGTCCGAGCAAAACGGGAGATATCGAGAAAGTCACCACATACGGTGCTCATGGTCCTAAGGAGGTGCATGTTGTGTTTCTGGACTCAGGACGAACAAAGCTGGCAAAGCATCCCTTATTGCGGCAGGCACTCTATTGTCTGAGATGTGGGGGATGTCTGTATGAATGCCCCATTTTCGCCGTGACCGCTGGCTATTTCGGTGATAAATACTTCGCCGGCATCGGAGCAGTGTGGACAGCTCAAATCACCGGTAACCTGGAAAAGGCAGCTCCCATCATATATACCTGCCTCACCTGCGGAAGATGCAAGGTCAGGTGTCCCATGAAGATCGACGTGCCGGAGATGTGTTTGGAACTCCGCAAAATGATTGCCCAAAATCAAACTGGAAGTAATTAAGGAGGCCAAAGTTTCCCAACATCTTCTTCTCACCGGCAAGCCAGGCACGGGCAAAACGAACCTCATCAAAGAAGCTATCGCCAGGTCTAAAATCAAAGCCGGCGGTTTTTATACCGAGGAAATACGAAGCAGCGGGATAAGGCAGGGATTCAAGATAATTACCCTGGATGGCAAAGAGGCAATCCTGGCACATGTCAACATCTCCAGCCCGTTTCAAGTAAGCAAGTATAAAGTTGATGTTGATAATTTAAATAGAGCGGGCGTTTCAGCAATTCAACGAGCATTACAGGAATGTGATTTAATAATCATTGATGAAATTGGCAAAATGGAGCTTATGTCTCCACAATTCAGGAAAACAGTGTGGCAGGCAATAAACGGTGGTAAAAAAGTCCTGGGCACTATTATGCTCAACCCAAATCCTTTTGCCGATGAAATCAAACACCATCCTGAAGTCAAAGTGCTGTTAGTGACCAGGGACAATAGAGAACAAGCCTTAGCAGAAATACAAAGCTGGTTAATCGAAAATGAAAATCGTGCTTAAGCCACTGGGTGATGTAGCTGATGAAGTAGCGGATGAGCTTAAGGAGAAAGTCAGGCTGGTTTTCAACTGCCCTGTGGAAATAAAGCCGGGGCTAAACCAGCTAGCTGATGCTTATGACTCGCAAAGAGGGCAGTATCTTGCCTCAAAGTTGATAGGCTCATTGATTGCCCTGGGGAAGGGAAGGGATGAGAGAGTCGTGGGCATAACCGAAGTTGACCTTTACGCACCGGGACTTAATTTTGTCTTCGGCGAAGCCGACATCATCCATAAAGTAGTAATCATATCTTTATGCCGCTTGAGACAGGAATATTATGGTTTGCCACCGGACAAGAAGTTATTTATACAAAGAGCCACCAAGGAGATAGTTCATGAAATCGGGCACACCTTCGACCTGGAACACTGCCCCGACCAGAAGTGCGTTATGCACTTTTCAAATTGCCTCGCTGATACCGATTGGAAGGAGGCAAGCTTCTGTAGCAAATGCCGTCCAAAAATAATATAATTAGGGGATTGTTTAGCAACCCATCCCCATGACCCCCTTCCCTTAGTAAGGGAATGGGGAGTGTAGGTGAGAGAGGGATGAAACCCCTCTCTATAAATCTCTTCCCCCTCTCCTTTGAAGGAGAGGGGGTTAAAGGGGGTGAGGTTGGTGAACACTCTCTAACTAGAGACTTCGACAATTGGAGGTGAATTGTGCCAAAGAAACGCAAATTAGGTCGCGGTGTTGCTGTTGTGGGAGCAGGGCTGTCAAAGTTCGGGGTTTATCCTAAAGGAGTCAGGGGACAAGACCTTTTTGTAGAGGCCTACAATGAACTGAGAAGTTCGGTAGATAAAGGATTTGACCCTGGTGAAATCGATGCCCTTTATCTGGGGAACATCAGCAGCGACCTCTTTGAGCGTCAGGTTCACGTTGCCCCTGCAGTGGCTAACCGCATCGGAATTGTTCCCAAGCCAGCCATCAGGTTTGAAGATGCCTGCGCTGCCAGCGGAGTTGCCTTCAGAGAGGCGGTTATCGCTATTTCCTCTGGTATCTATGATATCGTTCTCGCTGGGGGACTGGAAAAAATGACTAACCTGGATACCACCCAGGTAACTGAAGTCCTGGCTGCTGCCATGGACCCTGATACCGAAATTCCTGCTGGCGAAACATTCCCGGGAATTTACGCCACTATAGCTACAGCCCACATGGCAAAATACGGCACTGAGGTTGAGGATTTTATGAGGCTGGGAATAAAGAATCACTACAATGGCAGCCTTAATCCCCATGCTCACTTCGATGCTTCTATCCTGGATATCATGAAAAGACGGGCAGCATCCGCGGTGAAGAAAGGCTTGCCCGAGCCCCACTGGGCAGACGAAATGGAGTTTCTGCATGACCCAAAACAGAATCCCGTCATTGCCTGGCCAATGAGGTTATTTGATTGCTCTACCATCTGTGATGGCGCTTCATGCGTCCTGCTTGCCGCCGAGGACATCGCCAGGAATCTCACCGATAAACCGATATTTGTCATTGGAACCGGGCAGGCAAGCGATTACTTCTTAGCAGAAAGGAAAGAACTGGCATCGATAAGGGCTACTAAATTAGCCGCCAGGGAAGCTTACGAAATGGCCGGTGTTAGTCCTCAGGACATAAAAATAGCCGAAGTTCATGACTGCTTCACCATAGCTGAATTAGTTGCCATGGAAGACCTGGGATTCTATAAGCCAGGCGAGGCGGTGAAGGCAATCAGGGAGGGAGAAAATAGATTGGATGGCAAGCTACCCATCAATACAGATGGCGGACTCAAGGCTAAAGGACATCCTATCGGAGCATCAGGCGTGGGAATGGTAGTGGAGATATTCAAGCAGTTGAGGGGAGAGGCCGGACCAAGGCAGGTGAAGAAAAAAGACGTCGATTTAGGACTAACGCACAATGCTGGAGCACATGGCTCTACCATTGTAGTCAATATTTTCCAGAGGAGGTAGCATCAATGGCCTTAGAAAATAAATTCTCAGAAGTAGCTGAAAACAAACTTTATAGCCTGGCGTACAATAAATTTCTCAGCAACCATAAATTGATGGGGGCAAGATGTAAGAAATGCGGACATCTATCCCTGCCTCCAAAACCTATCTGCCCTGAATGTCACGGAAATGAACTGGAGCTGGAGGAAATGAAAGGAAGGGGAAAGCTTGTGGCCTACACCATTATCGCTGTGGGGTCCCCCTTAATGGTTGAAGAAGGGTACGGCAGGGAAAAGTATTATTGCTGCGGCATTGTGGAACTGGAGGAAGGTGCTAAAATTTGTGCTCGCATTTCAGGGGTAGATACCTCCAAACCGGAACAGATTAAGATTGGAACGCCGGTGGAACTTGACTATGTCGAGGCTGCTCACGCAGCAGACCCCACGCATGAGGAAGGAGAGAGGACTTTCCTCTCCTTCAAAGCTTTGTCATAGGGCTAGCTAGCCATTGGACAATAAATTAGTGACCACGCCATCATCTATAATCGAGGGACTGCTTAAACCCGAGTCCTATCCTCATAGACCGCCAGAGATACAATTGGTGCAAACTCAGATATCCTTCGTCTTCCTCACCGGCGAATATGTTTATAAGGTGAAGAAGCCGGTCAACCTGGGTTATCTGGATTATACTACCTTAGAGAAACGCCGCTTCTTCTGCCAACAGGAACTGGATTTGAACAGACGCCTCTGCCCTGAGGTTTACTTAGCTGTGGTGCCAATAACAATGTCATTGCGAGGAGCGAAGCGACGAAGCAATCTACTCTGCATTGAGGGCGAGGGCAAGGCAATTGAATATGCCGTTAAAATGCGACAACTGCCTCAACACCGCATGATGGATGTCCTCTTGCGTGATGACCAGGTAACTTCGGAAATGATAACCAGGGTAGCCGAGAAATTAGCTCACTTCCATCAAAAGGCAGAAACAAATTCCAAAATCGCCGCTTTCGGCAAACTGGATGTCATTCGACAGAATATTGCTGAGAATTTTTCTCAAACTGAGAAATATATTGATGTATCTATCCCACGCTCAAAGTATGACCGTATCAAAAAATATAGCAACGATTTTATTCATAATAATAGTGTTTTATTCACTAAGCGGGTAAAAGGAGGAAAGATAAGGGATTGCCATGGCGACCTTCACGCCGCCCACATCTGCTTCACCAACAATATCTGCATCTACGATTGCATCGAGTTCAATGACCGATTCAGATACTCCGATGTAGCCTCAGAGATTGCTTTTCTCGCCATGGATCTAGACCGCTACCACCACTCTGACCTCTCCCGGCATCTGGTAAATGCCTATGTAGAATTAAGCCATGATGAAGAACTGCTAAAATTGCTTAACTTCTATAAGTGTTATCGGGCTTATGTTCGGGGAAAGGTAGAGGGCTTCAAGCTTGATGACCCCTATATTTCGGAGGAGGGGAAAAAAGGGGCTTTAGCTGTGGCCAGAAGCTATTTCGAGCTTGCCGAATTTTATTTATGATATATAAATATATGCAACAATGGAGTAAAATCTGATTAAGCGAAAACGGAGTTCGTATATATTTGACTATCAGATGCAATTTTGGTAAAACAGTAGAGTAAGAACAGTGGATGGAAAAACATTCTAAGGATAAACCTCCACAACACGATAGGAAAAACATACACCAAACAGCAGCACTAGGACCTATTCCAAGTCTTGAAGAGCACGTCCGCCCAGATTGGTGGCGGCACATTTTCACTGCCCTTTACCTGAAGACAGATGGAGATGTGGTAGGCGACCACACCATCACCCATCAGGAAGTGGACTTGTTCTCAGAGATCCTAAAGCTCTCGCCAGATGATAAAATCTTAGACTTATGTTGTGGACAGGGACGTCATTCCCTAGAACTGGCAACGAGAACATTCAAATATGTTGAAGGGTTAGATCGCTCTCACTATCTAATTCAAAAGGCCAAGGCACAAGCAAAAAAAGCAGGGCTGGACATTAGATTTAGGGAAGGCGATGCCAGAAAACTACCCTATGCACCTGATACCTTTGACGTGGTGATGATCCTGGGAAACAGTTTCGGCTATTTTGAAACGATTCAAGATGACATGAGAGTTCTGAAAGAGATTTTCCGGGTTTTGAAGCCTCGGGGGCGACTTCTTATTGATGTCCCTGATGGGGAATACCTAAGGGAACATTTTCAGCCCAGATCCTGGGAATGGATGGACAAAAAGTATTTCGTCTGTCGGGAACGTTCCCTTTCATTGGACAGACAGCGGCTAATCTCACGAGAGGTGGTTACTCATGTAGAAAAAGGTGTTACTGCAGATCAGTTTTATGCAGAGAGACTCTACACCCGTGAGAGCCTGGGCGAACTCTTGAAAATGGCTGGCTTCAGTGACATTACCTTTCATGAAGAAGTATCCACGGCTTCCCAGCGGAATCAGGATTTGGGGATGATGGAGAGACGTATTATTGTAGCAGCCACAGTCAGAAAAGAATGGACACCTCTCAAGAATAAAGTACTAGCAAAGAATGTGGTTGTGGTCCTGGGTGACCCTGCGAAACCCGATCCCCTAAAGCCGCTAGGCGTCTTCGATGACGATGATTTCTATACCATTGATTGCCTGAAAGGTGCATTAACAGAACTGAAAGGTTATAGATTTACATATCTTAGCAATCACGACAGGCTCATTTATGACTTGGTAGGACTAAAAAATAAAGTAGACCTCATATTTAATCTATGCGATGAGGGTTACAACAACGACGCCAGAAGAGAGCCTCATGTGTCCGCCTTGCTGGAAATGCTTGGTATTCCCTATACAGGTTCTGAGTCCCAGTGTCTTGCTTACTGTTATGACAAGTCGCTTGTGCGTGGGATTGCAGGGGAAATGGGGATTCCCACGCCTGAAGCCTTGTTTATCAAGCCAGAGGACGCCACCTTCGAACTTCCTTTTGGATTTCCTGTTATCACAAAACCCAACTTTGGTGATTCCAGTTTTGGAATAACCCAGAGGAGCGTAGCAAACAGCTCTGAGGAACTTATAAACGCTATCTCAGAAATCAGGGGAAGATTTGGCTATGAGAAACCCATTCTTGTTGAGGAATTTCTTACCGGAAAAGACTTAAGCGTAGGGATAATAGGGAACCCTCCTGAATTTTACACAGTCTTACCCATTATTGAGGAAGATTACTCGATACTTCCGCCAGAACTTCCCAGAATATGTGGGTATGAGGCGAAGTGGTTGCCACAGTCAGCCTACTGGAATATCAAATCCATTCCCGCCGATTTACCAGATGAGACAAAAAAACTCATTGTGGAATGGTGTTTGAAGCTGGCCGAGAGGTTGGAGTGCAGAGACTATTGCCGCTTTGACTGGAGACTAGATGCTAAGGGCAATCCTAAGCTTCTTGAGGCAAATCCCAATCCGGGGTGGTGCTGGGATGGCCATCTGGCAAAGATGGCAAAGATAGCAGGAATGTCTTACGGTGAGATGCTGGAAGCTATTTTACGAGCAGCCGAACAGCGATTGGGTATCTAGGTGGTTGTTGAAGATACATACATCAAAAAGTTGGAGAATTTTTCAAAGCAATTTGGAATAACACCTGTATTTGCCCAAGTGATTTGCATTGCTGATGAAAAAGTAATCCACTTGTTCATGATGCCGATCTCCAAGATTCACAATATTTTACCAAAAGTAAAACATGGCTATAGCCTTCGGTTTGGGAAAGAGAGGATCGGTGAGCTACTTCAAAATGCCAATGCAGACTACTCATCCTGGGAGAATAAAGAAATTGGAGCTAAAGACTTCGCCTAACATGATGTATGTGGTTCGTTACACTCACCTAAATTCTCCCTTCAGCAGAACTTCGCAAACCCGAAGATGTTATCAAATCCCTGAGTAAGGAGGCAACAACTTGAAAGAGCCATTTGGGAAATTCATAGAAAGTAAGTTAGGTTCTGGCATTTTGCTTATCACCTGCGGGCTTCCGGGCACCTGGAAGACCGAGACCAGCGAGGAAATATCCAAAATAAAGGGCTATCCCATCGTCCGAACCGACCTGGTCAGGAAAGAAGTATTGAAAGATGAGGACATATTCGATGAGAATGTTGCCTCAAACATGGACAGGCGAACGATGGTCTATGATGAGACTTTCCGAAGAGCAGAGGAAACCATTAAAAGGGGCGGTAGTGTGATAATTGACGCCACCTTTATTACCCAATCTTTAAGGAGACGCGCCACTGAAATAGCCGCCAAACACAACAAGACATTCGTTATCCTACAAACAGATTGCCCGCAGGAGGTAGCTATAGGAAGGATATTGAGACGAACCAAGGAGAGTTACGAATCAAATGCGCTCACCGAACAGGCCTACCTCAACAATAAAAAAAAGTTCCAACAAGTGGATTTAGATGACCTGAAACGATTGAATCCCAACCTTAACATCATCCACCTGATAGTTGATACACAACATGACCCACCTGAAGAGTGGTATATCACCGGCGTAGAAAAGAGATGAAGATAGACCTGCATATCCACACCAGGACCTGTTCTGATGGCAATCTTTCCATTGAAGAAGTATTTAAGGAAGCAAAAAATAGAAATATCGACTTAATGTCGACCACCGACCACGACAACATAGATTGCCAGGAAAAGGCGATTGCTCTGGCTAAAGGGCATGAGATATCCTACATCACCGGGGTGGAATTGAATGTGACTTTTCGCTATCCTGGCAAATCCGTTTCCCTTGATTTTCTGGGATACAGGTATGACATCCATAATGAGGAGCTGAAAAACAAGCTCCACTTAATCCGGGAACACAGGGAGAGAAGAGCTCACCTGATTTTAGAGAACTTGAATGCTGAGTTTGATAAAGAGGGTATTCCTAAGTTCACTGAGGAAGACCTCAAAAATATCCAGGATAGCGTGGACGGTACATTCGGACGCCCTCATATCGCAAACTATCTAATAAAAAAAGGCATCGTCAATGATACGCAGGAGGCATTCGATAAATACCTGGTTAAGTGCGATGTACCCAAGTATCCCCTTTCGCTTGCTGAAGCATCAAAATTAGTCAGAAATGCCGGCGGCATACTGGTATTTGCACACCCCAATGACCCAAATGGGATATCTTTAGTGACCATAACGCATGATTTAGAGAAACAGATGAAAATAATCCAAAAATATATGCTAGAGTATATCGATGGCGTTGAATGCTGGCATTCCAGATACGATGAGAAAACCACCAGGCATTATATTGAGTTTGCCCGGAAGCACGGGCTAATTATGACTGGAGGCAGTGATTGTCACCAAAATCCGCTACTAATGGGCACGCTAGATATACCAGACTGGGTTGCCACCCAGTTCAGGCGATAGAAGGATACTGCATTTGAATATTCATTCTTCTTGACACTTTGTTGTCAATAGATAACACTATAAGATTTGGAGCAAAATTAAATATGAAAAATTATGACATTAAAGACCCTTCTTTAGTTGATGAAGGTAAGCTTCGCATTGAGTGGGCCGGCAAGGAGATGCCGGTAATCAAATTAATAAAACAAAGATTTGCTAAAGAAAAACCTCTCCAGGGAATTCGCATCTCCGCCTGCCTTCACATCACCACAGAAACAGCTAACCTGGCAATGGCTCTGAAGGAAGGTGGTGCTGACCTGGTCTTCTGTGCTTCTAACCCATTAAGCACCCAGGATGATGTCGCTGCCGCTCTGGTTGATTATGGCATTCCCGTAAATGCCATAAAGGGAGAGGATAATAAGACTTATTACAAACACATTATCACGGCACTGGAACACAAGCCTCAGCTCACCGTGGACGATGGCGCTGACCTCGTCTCCACCTTGCATAAAGAACATACTGAGCTGATTCACAATGTGATTGGTGGCACTGAGGAGACCACCACCGGCGTCATCAGACTAAGGAATATGGCAAAAGAAGGCAAGTTGGGCTATCCCCTCATCGCTGTGAATGATGCCCAGACTAAGCATTTCTTTGACAATCGCTATGGCACAGGGCAAAGCACCATTGATGGCATTACCAGAGCTACCAATATTCTCTGGGCAGGAAGGGAGATAGTTGTCTGTGGCTACGGTTGGTGTGGGAAGGGGATAGCCCGGCGAGCCCAAGGATTGGGAGCTCAGGTCATCGTTACCGAAGTTGACCCCATCCGTGCACTGGAGGCAGTTATGGATGGCTATCGGGTTATGCCTCTACTGGAAGCTTGCCAGGTAGGAAGTATATTTATCACCGCCTCAGGCGATATGAATGTCATTGACAAAGCTCACTTTCTACAGATGAAAGATGGGGCTATCATGGCTAACAGCGGTCATTTTAATGTGGAGATAAATATTCCCGCTTTGGAAAGCCTGGCAAAATCGAAAAGACGAATACGCCCTTACGTTGATGAATACAGTCTGGATGATGGACGGCATATCTATTTACTTGGCGAAGGAAGACTCATTAACCTGGCTGCCGCTGAAGGGCATCCCTCCAGCGTTATGGACATGAGCTTCGCCAATCAGGCCCTATGCCTGGAGTATCTTGCTAAGATGAGAGGAAAACTCAAGCCAGATGTTTATTCCGTGCCCGAGGAGATTGACAAAGAGATAGGAAGGTTGAAGCTTGCTTCCATGAACATTTCCATTGATTCCTTGACCAAGGAACAGCAAAAATACCTGCAAAGCTGGGAAGCGGGTACTTAATATAATTGAAGAAAGGAGCAAAGATGCCGAACAGCTTTAAAAATTTATCTTCATACATGCTTACCTCGGAGTCCGTTACTGAGGGGCATCCCGATAAATTATGCGACCAGATTTCCGATGCTATCCTCGATGCCATACTGGAGAAAGACCCTATGGCACGGGTTGCCTGCGAGGTGGCAGCGACCACAGGACTGGTCATCGTTATGGGAGAGATTACCACTGACTGCTACGTGGAAATACCGGACATTGTTCGCGGCGTGGTGCGAGATGTGGGCTATACTCGCGCCAAATACGGATTCGATTGCGATACTTGTGGAGTAATGGTCTGCGTAAAGGAGCAATCAAAGGATATTGCCAGAGGGATAGAGCAATCTCTTGAAGCAAGGAGTGGGGAAACGATTAATGAGAAGGGAATCCTGGGTGCTGGCGACCAGGGAATGATGGAGGGCTTCGCTTGCAACGAGACTCCTGAGTTCATGCCACTCACCATCACCCTGGCGCATAAGCTATGCCGCCGCCTCGCTGAGGTGCGCAAGGACCATACCCTCACCTACCTTCGTCCCGATGGCAAATCCCAAGTAACGGTGGAGTATAGTCACGGCATACCTAAAAGGGTGGGCAATGTTGTTCTTAGTGCTCAGCACGATGCAGTGACGAGCCATGATGTCATCGAGCACGACCTCATAGAACACGTGATTAAGAAGATCATCCCTTCCAACCTGATGGACGATGAAACCAAGATATATGTCAACCCCACAGGACGCTTCGTCATTGGTGGACCTATGGGAGACACCGGACTCACCGGACGCAAGATATTGGTCGACACCTATGGTGGCATTGCCCGGCATGGCGGGGGCTGCTTTTCGGGCAAGGACCCAACGAAAGTCGACCGCTCCGCAGCCTATGCAGCACGATATGTCGCCAAGAATTTAGTTGCTGCCGGGTTAGCTGACCGCCTTGAGATACAGCTTTCCTATGCCATCGGGGTAGCATACCCCCTCTCCATCTCTATTGAGACCTTCGGCACAGGAAAAGTTTCCGATGATGTTATCCTTGACCTGATTAAGAAACACTTCGATTTACGCCCAGGAGCTATCATTGAGACCCTGAATTTGCGCCGACCCATCTATAGGCAGACCGCCACATACGGACATTTCGGGAGGGAAGACCTCGACCTTCCCTGGGAGAAGACGGACAAGGCGGAAATTCTAAGGGCCGAGGCAGGCTTATAAATTTAAGATTGCCTCGCGGAGCCTGTCCTGAGCAGAATGAAAGAGTGTTTACTAACTTCATTCCCTTTATCCCCCTCTCCTTCAAAGGCGAGGGGGGAGAGATTTATAGAGAGGGGTGAAACCCCTCTCTTACCTACACTCCTCCTTCCCTTGCCAAGGGGGTCAGGAGGATGGGTTGCTAAACAATCTCAGTAAACAGCCTCAATCCTCCAACAACGCCCAGAGTGGTTAGAAGAACGATAACACCCGCAATAACTACCCCAAATGTAATGGCAGGAAAAGCCCTCTTCCAATCCATAGCGAGCAACCAGCTCAAAAAGGTTGCTGTATATACCCCGGTAAGAGGCAGGGATATTGCCACAAACAAGGTAAGCAGCGGGTCAAGTCCCAAAGACACCTCTAATGGAATCCCACCCCTTAATTCGCTGATTGGTCTCAGTGTAACTGCTATAACTAGAGCTACACTTCGCATAATAGTAGCTACTCACATAGACTACAGGCTGCCAAAGCGACGCTGCCGTTGCCTGTAGTCAAGCAACGCTTTATCAATTTCCTTCTTGCTAAAGTCCGGCCATAATACCGGTGTGAAGTAAAGCTCACTATAAGCAGCTTGCCATAACAGAAAGTTGCTTAACCTCATTTCGCCACCAGTACGGATGAGGAGGTCAGGGTCAGGAATGCCCTGAGTGCCAAGATAGCTGCTGAATACTACTTCGTCTATGTCTCCAGTAGAAACATCACCTTCCTTGATATGGCGCACCGCGTTTACTATCTCAGCCCTACCACCATAATCGAAAGCAAGACACAGAGTCATCCCGGTATTATTCTTGGTAAGCTCAAGTGCTTCCGCAATTTTCCGCTTTAGCTCTGAAGGCAACCTGTCCAGCTTACCTATATGCATCAACTTTATATTATCCTGATGGAAACGTTGAGTTTCCTCATCTATACTCTGCGATAGCAAGTGCAATAGGCCGGTGACCTCCTCCTGCGGCCTACCCCAATTCTCGGTGGAGAAGGCAAAGAGAGTGAGATACTTCACCCCACAGTCAGCAAATGCTTTAACTACTATACGAATGTTCTTGGCGCCGGCTCGATGTCCCTCAAATCTGGGAAGCCCTCGTTGCCTTGCCCACCTGCCATTGCCATCCATGATTATGGCTACATGACAGGGCAAAGAACTATCTCCACTCATGCTCATTGCCTTCCGTTAATATCTATGGAATCAATCTCCCTTCTAAATATGGAGGATATCTTGTCGGGAAGATAATTCCAAATGCTTTTCATAAAGGCTAATATCAACTTGCCATGCCAGTCAAAGGAAAAACTGGACGAGTCAAGTAAAGTTTCTGCTATGCCATTGGAGCTAACAATATCAAACATCCTCTCGATTTGACTGTCACTCAGTTTTTGGTATAGCCTGCGAGCCAAATAGCCGAGGTAAATTTCCCTCCCCATCTTTGCCTTCCACGCTTTTTGATAACGAGAAAGCTGTTTTGCTCCTAAATTCCCGGTATCAAGTGCCTCGCTCAGTACCTCAACTGCTGCCTTGCTGCCCAGATTTCCGAAATATATCCCCCCTCCTGTAGTAGTCTTCACCTGTCCAGCAGCATCACCAACAACTAATAATCTGTCACTATAGGTTCGAGGTAAAATCCCCATGGGGATAGCTCCCAATCTCACCTCTGTTTCCTGTCGTATTACCTTCCCCCGGCAAAAATGGCTAGTCAGTAATTTCTCCAAATAGAATTTGGCATGCGATGTAGCAAGCACTCCCGCTAAAGCTTTACCGTTTAAAATAGGAACAAGCCAGCCAAAAAAACCCGGTGCCATCTCTTGACCGAAATAAATCTCAATTTCGTCAATACCTTGAACCTCAACCACAGTTTGGGCACCCATAGCAAAATGGTCAACGCTCCCTAAACCAAGTTTTCTGGTGAAGGCGGACTTGAACCCAGCAGCAATTACCACCGCCTTAGCCTTAAACTTTAAACGAGGTGTTTCAACCTGTACCCCATCGCTATCTATGACAATGTCCGTTGCGGGAAGAGATAAAAAGTAATCAGCACCTTCAGCCATAGCTTTGTCAGCTATTGCCTGGTCAAAAGAAGCCCGGTCGACAATATAAGCCTGGATTTCCTGTTTCTCCAGTCTTAGCCACTTACCCGAAGGACTGAATAGTTTAGCCGCTCTTGCTTTGTTTAATATTACTTCAGGATTAACGCCGAAGGAGTCAAAACACCCAGGGCTAACAATGCCAGTGCAGCAAATACCAACTCCCGGCGCTTTCTTCTGTTCTAAAACAGCTACTTTACAACCTTGAGAAGATAGCTTATAAGCAGCGTAACTCCCCGCAGGACCTGCTCCAACCACGATAACATCATACAAGCCGCCTGACAATTCACCCCCTAACTATATGGGTTTTTTATTATTATATAATACTAAGCTCACCAGAAAATATATTCCAATCTCCAATTGATCATAGCCATGTAAAGAAGAAGGGCCGAACTAGGGAGCATTTCCCAGCTCTTCTAGCTTTTCCAGCCACAGACAAAATTCCTCAGGTGAGCGAACATAGTAATCAGCACACGTGGCAGCATTTGCCTCGCCCACTCTGATAGAGATGCCATTTATTTGATTCACGAAATTAAATCCATCCTCGTCGCTAACATCATCGCCAGCAAAGATAACCACCGAGTTTTCAGCCTGGTAATGACTTAACAGCCATTCTATTGCCTTGCCTTTATTCCAATCAACAGGTGGGCTTACCTCAATAACCTTCTTCCCCTCAGTAACCCTGACTTTCCCTTCATTCTCCGAAGTCTCAATTACCTCCTTAAACAATGTCTTCACCTTTTCCACCTCAGATTTTGCCACCAATCGGTAATGAACGCTTAAACTAAACTGTTTATCCTCCAGGATAATACCATTAATTCCAGCCAATCTTTCCCTAAGCTGGGAATAAAGTTCCTTAAGCAAGGATGACGCCTTTGTAGCAATGGGATGCACAAAGCTTTCTTTACAGTACTCTACCTCCAGACCATGGTTGCCAGCATATGCCAGCCCTTCCAATCCTATAAGTGCCTTAACGTCAGCCAGGCTCCTGCTGCTGATTATGCCCACCTCAAAGTTATCATGATGCGCAAGCTCCCCAAGAACTTGTTTGGTTCCAGGAGGCAACAGAGCTAACTCAGGCGTGGAAGCTATAGGACTCAACGTGCCATCGTAGTCTAACAGGATGATTACTTGAGACGCGGTTTTTATCCTAGAGGCAATCTCCTCCCAGGAATCAGGCAAATAGCAAGTCATTCTCCCGAGAACTCAAATCTTGTTATTTCGGTGATAATATTGGCCGCCCAATCATAAATATTGTTGCTACGCACTGTCTTCCGCATTCTGGACATCCGCTTCTGTCGCTCATCCCGAGGCATTTCCAGAGCCCTCTTTATGCTTTCCACGGTATCATCAATGGAATAGGGGTTAATCAACAAAGCTTCTTGAAGCTCTCTAGCCGCACCGGTGAACTGGCTTAAGATGAGCACTCCATCTCTATCCGTCCTGGAGGCAACAAATTCCTTGGCCACCAGATTCATCCCATCCTGAAGCGAACTGACGATGCAAAAGTCAGCCAGCCTCGATAGTGCCGCCAGAATATCCTGAGAACAATACCTGTTAATGTAGACTATAGGTCTCCAATGTCCAATTTGATGACGCCAGTTAATCCTGTCCACCAATTCATCTATTTCGTCGTTTATACGTTGATATGCTTCCACACGCATTCGGTTAGGCACGCCTACCTGAACAAAAGTCAGCCGCTCTTTATACTCAGGATATTTCACTAAAAAACGGTCCACAGCTTTTAACCTCTCTGGTATGCCCTTGGTATAATCTACGCGGTCAATACCCAGCCCGATAAATTCAGTTCCTAAGCCATAAAGATGCCTCAGCCATTTCATCTCCCGAGTTATATGCCTTCTGCTAGCTCGAGCAGATATCTTGTCAAAGGCAACACTAATAGGAAAAGGACGCACCAATGTACTATGTCCCCCCTTAGTAATAGCACTCTTTTCCCGCTCAATTTTACACTCCAGCTGTCGGGCTACAGTCTCTAAAAAGTTGTTACAGTTGTACATAATATGAAATCCCAGCAAATCGTTAGCGAGAAGCCCCTGTAAAATCTCCCCCCGCCAGGGACAAATTCTGAAAGCCTCATTGCTTGGCCAAGGAATATGCCAGAATTGCGCAGTTATAACATTGAGACACTGCTCCTTAATATACCGAGCTACCAAAGCTAGATGATAATCCTGGATGAAGACAAAGGCCTTACGCTTATTAATTTCCTCAATAACGGCTTGGGCAAAGAGCTTGTTAACCTTCTGATAAGTATCCCAATCGGACTGGTTAAATTCGGGCCTGACATAGACTGTATGACACAGTGGCCATAGCGACTTATTAGAAAAACCATCATAGTAGCCCTCTTCCTCAGATTTAGATAGCCATACCCTCTTCAAGGTATACCGAGGCGTTTCTGGCGGCACCTGGATCTTATTGTCTTTATCAACCACGTCAGCATCAGCATCCCCGCTGCCATGGGCAATCCATAATCCACCACAAGCTCGCAACACAGGGTCTAATGCCATGGCAAGACCACTGGCCGGTTGAATATACCTGATTTCATCTCCCTCCCAAATATGGATATAAGGCTCACGGTTAGAAACAACGATAAATAGATAATCGCTTAACTTATCATGGACTAGCTCTTGGAGGCTCTCTTCATCCATATTACATCTAACCTATTTTTTATCTATTATACCCTTTTTAAATTCAGCATCACAAACCAAAGCTCCTTTGACACGACCTATGTTGCTTGCCTAAAATAACCGGTGACATGGATTCGCCAGCGCAGCTTTACAAGTTGCAGCAGATTGACTTGGAATTCCAAAGAAAACGGCAGGCATTAAATGAAATCGAGCTCCAGTTAAATGACACATCCTTAGCTACCGCCAAATCCGACCTTGCTGCCAAAAAAGCGCAACTAGCAGAGGTGGAAAAAAGACAAAAAGAGGCTGAATGGGAGCTGGAAGACCTCCAACAGAAGGTGAAGCAAATTAAGGATAAGCTTTATGGTGGCACAATCAAGAATCCCAAAGAATTGATTAATCTTGACCTTGAGAGCAAGGAGCTTAACAAAAACATCCGCAAGAAAGAGGATGAATTATTGGAGTTAATGAGCGAGGCAGAGGATATTCAAGGTAATATAAGAAGCGACAACCAAGAACTGGAAGGGTTAACTGAGGAGTGGCAACGCAGGCAACAGACGCTCATCCAGAGAAAGTCAGAGGTAGAAGCCAGGCTTGCCAGTCTCCACGAGGACCGTGAAGAATTAACCAAGCAAATTAGCCCGGAAGCACTCCACCTTTATGAACAAATCAGGACGACCAAAGAGCAAGCTGTAGCTAAAGTGGAACGAGGGAGATGCCAGGGATGTCACATCACTTTACCCTCAATCCAATGGCAAAAGGCTAAAGCGGGGAACTTAGTCCAATGTGACAGTTGTAACAGAATATTATATGTTGAGTGATGTTTAAAGTCATAGCCAGGATAAGCCTGAATGTTTTTGAGCTGATTTGGGATTTCTGGGAGAATAACCAGCCAAGCTAAAACTTAAGGTTTAATTAAAAGTTAAGGAGGTTAATTATGGCAAAAATTATTGTTCTCGGAGGTTGTGGAACAGTGGGGAGTACTGCGGTTAAAACACTTATATCCAACGATGAGTTTTCAGAAGTCGTTATTGGCGATTTTAATATTGAAAAGGCGAAAGAACTTGTTGCTCGACTGCGGTCAGAAAAGGTTTCCGCGGTTAAAGTTGATGCTGAGAATGAAAAGAGCATAAAGGATGCTGTTAAGGACACTGACGTTGTGCTTAATTGCGTAGGACCATTCTATAAGACTGTGAAGAATGTCGTGAGAGCAGTTATCGATGCCAGAATAAATTATGTGGATATTTGCGATGATGTTGACGTAACTATGGATATCTTCAAGATGGATGGTGCTGCCAAAAAAGCCGGTATTACCGCAGTGATTGGAATGGGTAGCTCTCCTGGTGCTACAAACCTGATTGCAAAATTCGTTACTGACCATTTGCTGGACGAAGTTGATTCTATTGGTATCTTCCATGCCCACGGTGGTGAGCCTGTGGAGGGAAAAGGTGTAATTGGTCACAGATTCCACTCTATGTCTATAGACATCCCGATGTTTCTTGATGGGAAGTTGAAAACGGTTAAATACTTCGGAGAGGATGGAATAGCACTTCGCCAAACATTTAATTTCCCTATACTGGGTGAAGTACCAGTATATCCATACCCGCATCCGGAGCAGGTTACCCTCCCAAAGTACATCAAATGTAATGAGGTTACTAACAAAGGTTCTGTCATACCAAATGAGTATTACGACCTGACAAGAGATATGTGCAGGTTGGGCCTTTCCAGTACAGAACCATTGGATGTGGAGGGACGAACTATAATACCGTATGATTTCGCTGTTGCTTATATTCTTAGAGAACGGGAAAAAATCCTGAAAGAAACCAATTTTGGTATGCAGCGTGGTTGCTGTTCAACCGTTGTAAGAGGCAAGAAAGATGGGAAATACCGGGAATATAGAGTCCACATGGCTTCTAAAAGCCAAGCATTGGGGGAAGGTACCGGAATTCCAGCAGCTATAGGGGCAATCCTTATGCAGCAAGGAAAGATTACCGAAAAGGGAGTATTCCCTCCTGAGGGATGCATAAATCCACAGGCATTCCTGGGCCTTGTTCCACAGGTTATGAAGTTTGATAAAGCCAAGGAAGGTGGAGAATCGTTTGGGGGATTAATTGCTGAAATGGTAGATGAAAGTGGTAACGTCAAAAAGATAGATATATAAAAAGAGCGTAAAGTTTGCCTGAACTACATAGTGTTATTATTCCCTTAATAGGTATTTAAAAAGTATGCAGCGGGAAGAAAAGGCAAAAAAGGGTGCTGACAACAAGTACGTCCTGGCAATCGATCACGGAACATCTGGCGTTAAAACAGCAATAGTTTCCATACACGGAGAGATTGTAGATTTCGAATCTGAAAAGACCCCGGTATATTTCCTGCCAAATGGGGGTGCGGAGCAGGATCCGGATGATTGGTGGAATGCCCTGGTCAAGACCTCAAAACGACTGATTAACAAAAACGTTGTTCCCGCGAGCGATATCGCTGCGGTTTGTGTCTCAAGCACAATGTCCAGCACTGTCGCTGTAGACTCCGATGGCCATCACCTGATGAATTCACTTACCTGGATGGACTCTCGAGGTGCTCCCTATGTCAGAGAGCTGATGGGAGGTTTCCCCAGTATTTCGGGGTATAGTCTACTTAATGTTTTAAGATGGATCCCCAAGACAGGTGGAGGACCTACTCTATCCGGGAAGGATGATATCGCCCATGTTTTGCTAGTAAAACATGAGTATCCCGAGGTCTATCAAAAAACACATATGTTCCTGGAAAGCAAGGATTATTTAAACCTGAGGCTCACAGGGGAGTTTGCCGGCTCCTACGATTCCACAATTCTCTATTGGGTTACCGATATAAGAAATATCAACAACGTTCACTATGACGATAAGTTGATAAACAGATTGAAAATTGACAAAAACAAACTACCACCTTTGAAATCATCCATTGATATCTTAGGAACCGTTTCCAAAGAGGTAGCAGATGAGCTCGGGCTCGGACCAGAAGTAAAGGTTGTTATGGGTGCCGCTGACCACCAAGCAGCCCTCGTTGGCTCTGGAGCAATAAGGGACTTCGAAGGTCACCTTTATATTGGTACCTCGTCATGGGTTGAATGCGTTGTGCCATTCAAGAAAACAGACGTGTTTCATTCTATTGCATCACTCCCTGCAGCAATCCCGGGTAAGTATCAGTGTATAAATGAACAGGATATCGCTGGAGGGGTTTTGCCATTCTTAGTAGATAATATTATTTACCACAAAAACCCGCTGAGGACTGACGAGCCCCCTCCAGACATATATAAAAAACTGGATGAAATCGCTGAGCGAGTGCCTCCGGGAAGCAATAAATTAATCTTCACTCCCTGGCTCAATGGGGAAAGAAGCCCGGTTGATAATACCATGCTAAGAGCAGGGCTATACAACGTCTCCATGACTACCAATATGGACCATATTATACGGGCATTTTTTGAGGGTGTTGCCTACAATACTCGCTGGAACCTTAAATATGTTGAGAGGTTCATCGGGAGAAAGATGGATACCTTAAACTTTATCGGTGGCGGCGCTCTGTCCAATGTTTGGTGCCAGATCTTCGCCGATGTCTTTGATAGGACAATCAGGCAGGTGGAAAATCCTATGCAGGCAAACGCCCGTGGCGCTGCGCTCATTGCCTCCGTTGCTTTGGGATATATTACCTTTGATGATATTCCACAGTTGATTCGATACTCAAACACATACTATCCAAATCCCGAAAATAGAACGATGTATGATGAATTATTTGAAGAATTCTTGAAGATATATAATAGCAACAACGCAATGTATCGGCGTTTGAATAAAAATCCAGTAAAGTTGTGATAGATAGCTTGTAGAAATTACCACAGGGGCTTACGCTTGTTTAAAACTCCCCGTGTCTTCCCGCCCCATGTTTAAAGCGTTCTGCGCCTTGTAAAGGCTCGAGACTATCAATAACCGCCTTCCCATGACGGAACTCATTAGCCATTGCTTCGTCAAAGTTTAGATTTAACCCTTCGCACGTGGACAGCCGGTCATGTCTCAGGCAGATCTGTGGGAATTCAGCTATTTGTGCCGCCAGTTTTTCTGCCTCTGCCCTAGCAGCCCCATTTGAGACAACCTTATTTGCAAGCCCCATTGAAAGGGCTTCCTCTGATGAGATTGGTCTGCCCGTCAATATCATGTCAAGCGCATGACTGAGCCCAATCAAGCGGGCAAGCCGTATTGTACCGCCATCAATGAGAGGCACCCCCCATCTGCGGCAGAAGACCCCAAATACAGCATCCCTCTCAACCACACGAATATCACACCATATTGCCAGTTCAAGCCCTCCGGCAACTGCGCACCCCGACACTGCAGCTATGACGGGTTTGGATAGTAGCATCCTGGTAGGTCCCATTGGTCCATTACCATCAGCCTCCACGCGGTTCCCTCTACCCTCCATAATTGCCTTAAGGTCAGCCCCGGCACAGAAATTTCCTCCCTCACCGTAGAGCACAGCCACATATGAAGAATCATCTTCTTCGAAGGTCCTGAATGCCCGTGAAAGTGCCTCGGCAGTTTCCCCGTCCACTGCGTTTCTCATTTCAGGACGGTTTATGATTACCGTAAATACCTTGCCCTTCTTTTCAGTTTTTACCTTCATGCAATCCCCGATATCCTCTCAAGACATTCAAATTATTATCATACATCCTGCCCAGAAAAATTAGCAATGAGATTGTTTAGCAACCCATCCCCTGACCCCCTTCCCTTAGCAAGGGAAGGGGAGTGTAGGTAAGAGAGGGGTGAAACCCCTCTCTATAAATCTCTTCCTCTCTCCTTTGAAGGAGAGGGGGATATAGGGGGTGAGGTTAGTAAACACTCTCAGCAATTTGACCTGCTCCCCAATTAAATGTAAATTAATATTGGGGTTAAGTAAACCGGGTGACCGCTCTGTGCTTTAAGCATAGGGAGGAAAGTCCGAGCTCCACCGAGCAAGGTGCTGGGTAACACCCAGGAGGGGTGACCCTATGGAAAGTGCCACAGAAACATACCGCTTCAGAAATGAAGCAAGGGTGAAATGGTGAGGTAAGGGCTCACCAGCAGCCAGGTGACTGGCTGGCTGGGCAAACCCCGCCTGGAGCAAGACCAAACAGAGGGCGATTAAGGTGCTCGGCCGATGCCCTGGGTAGGTCGCTTGACCTTGATGGTAACATCAAGGCTAGATGAATGGTCACCACCCTGATATTTTCGGGGCACAGAACTCGGCTTACAGGTTTACTTACCCCCAAACGTATATATTATGAAAATAGCTGTGCTTTCCGATTCCCATGTAACCTCTTTTGATGCCATCCCAAAGAAGATAATCGATTGCCTCTCTACAGTGGACTTGATAGTTCACGCCGGAGATTTCGTTACCCGAGATGTATTTGAGGGGCTAAGGAAACGGGGAAAGGTAACAGCAGTTCACGGCAATATGGATTCAAATGAGTTGAGGAATTTATTGCCTGAGAAGGAGATAATTGAGGTGGAAAACAAAAGGATTGGCATCGCTCATGGCTGGGGTGCACCATTGAGGATAGAACACAAGGTCAAAAGCGTGTTCCCCGGTGAGAAATTAGATGCCATAATCTTCGGACACTCCCATTTTTCTCAGAATAAGGTGATTGACGGCATCCTTTTCTTTAATCCCGGCAAGGCATCACAGTCTTTCGGCATCCTTACCGTTGAGGAAGATATTACAGGAGAGATAATAAACTCCACATCCTAACAAATATCAAAGCAACATCAAAAATCAAAAATACAATTCAAAACCTTTATCCAGTAAAATTCCTCGCCTTGAAGGGAATGAGGCACGATAAACAACAGCTTTACCGCCTTATCACAATAGAGCCATAGCCAACCACCCTGGAGAAATCCCCGGTAGTATCTCCACTGGTGGCATATTTCAACAAAGCCGCCTCTTTGGCCTTCATCGCCTTAGCGGCTACAATCGCTGCTGCTACCGCACCATAGCCACACATGGTGCAATCAAGTGAAGCACGCCGCTGATATAATTGTTCCTCATCCAGATTTATTATTGCCTCTATCATGGACTTATCCTTCTCCGAGGCTATGTGATGAGGCTCATAATGGGTAAAATCGTTGCTGGCTATGATTATGATGTTATCACCAACTTTAGAAACAGCCTTACCAACTTCCCTGGCGGTCACAATATCCTGAGCAAGCATGGTTATCGGCACAATGCTAACCTCCTCATAGAGATACTGAAGCCACGGCAGCTGTACTTCTATGCTATGTTCATATAAATGGGCTGTCTCGTCCGCTTCAATGACTCCGCCCAAAAGTTTATCAGCAAGCTCTTCATTTATCCTCACTTCCCCTAACGGCGTCCTCCAGCCACCTTTTATCCACACTGAGACTGCGGCACCGTAGCCAGTATGGTTGGGACCAAGTATCACCGCGGTATCGAATATTCCATCATTAGCAAGCTCTTTATAGGCATGCGCTGCTACCAGGCCGGAGTAAATATAACCGGCGTGAGGAACAACCAGGGCGATAATCTTTCTGGGACCCTTGCTATTCACCTTCGGCACAAACCCGGGACCAAGTTCATGCCGATAACACCACTCGATTTGCTCCCTGAGTCCTTCAGATGTGCCGGCATAAAATGTCCCGGCAACCACCGCTTCCCTTGCCTTAGCAGTCATTTCTTCTCCTCGGTCTCCTTGGGTTTCTCTTCTTTCCGTTCCTTTTCCTTAGTTTCTTCTTTCTTAATCGCCTCGTCACGAAGCCAGCGATGCAATTCATCCAGAGCCGGCGGAAAAATGCTGAATACCTCGATGTCCTTGGAAAACTGTAACCTGTGTCCCTCCCTGATGAATAAAAGTCCCGCTTCGTTATCCTTGAGCGTCTCAGTTATCTTCTTGGTCATGAATTCATACCGCTTCCTCGAAGCTTCAGTGTAAAATTCCGAAACTTTGCTCGCCACCTTCTCAGTTACAAAGCCAAGCAAAAGACATCTCTCCCAATCTATAACCTCCTCGAGCAATTTCTCATCCTCAAGTGCCTCAAAAGTAGCTCCGTTATCACACTTGCTTTTAGCAATTTGATAGCAACTTTGATTTACCTTCTCCGCCAGCTTCATACCTTCTTCGCTGGACAGCGAGATTGATTCGTGATAAACCCGATTCACCCTGCCGATTTTTCCTTCCAGATTGGCTAACTGCTCTACTACCTGCTGCCAGTAGCGCTGGCATCTTTCCTTATATTCCGCAGGAGCATCCTCACCAGAGAATATCAACGGGACAAGATAAAGCTTCTTACTACCCTTAAACTGCTCAGCTGGCGGCTTCTCTATTTTACCTACTTGCTCGGTCATTCCCCCCTTCCCCAGTTTTGCATTATCTCCTTAATTCGTTGGGCAAGCTCAGAACTTTCCTTAAGCCGCTGGGCAAACACAGGGCAACTTTGCAAAATCATGTTCTGGCTCATAGAGGCTATATTTTCCAGAATGCCTTCCATTTCGTTTTTAGCCTGTTCCGGAAGATTTCCTTGTTGCAACATCGATCTGAATTGAGCAATATCTTCAGGGCTAACCAGTAGCGGAGTTACACAATTCTTATACCACGGACATTCCTTACACCTGAGAATCGCCGTAGCTTCGTCAATAATATCTCCCATTCAATACCTCCTTGAATTTATAATTTTAACAGCTTTTCACACCAAAAGCTAAAACCACCCTTCCACCACCACAACCCCCTTCACGGCTAATTTGCTTCGGCTATGCCTCGCAATGACAGAAAGAGGCGGCCATTGCAAGCCCTGTTCGCTATCATCGCGACCTTTTTTCCCGTCATTGCGAGGAATCCTGAACGAAGTGAGGGATGACGAAGCAATCTCTTTGTTATACTTCAAAGGAGGGGGGTTATATAATAAAATCACCGTGATTATTTCTGCCAGCCGTAGAACAGATATCCCGGCACTCTACAGTCAGTGGTTCATGAACCGTATTCGTGCTGGCTGGTGTTTGGTGCCCAACCCCGTGAATCCCGGGCAAGTATCCCATGTATCCCTCAAACCGGAGGACGTGGATGCCATCGTCTTCTGGTCAAAAAATCCCGCCCCGATGCTGGCACATTTAGAGGAACTGGACAAAGCAGGATTCCGCTACTATTTCCAGTTTACCCTTAACAATTATCCCAAAGCTCTCGAGCCACATATCCCCAGCCTTGATGACAGAATAACCACCTTCCTGAAGTTAAGCGAACATCTGGAACCACAAAGGGTTATCTGGAGGTATGACCCCATTATCCTATCAAACATCACCACTGCTGACTTTCACCGCGAGAAATTCGCCGCTATCGCCAGAAAGTTAGCCGGAGCTACTTGCCGTGTCATGCTAAGCATAGTCCATTTCTATAAAAAGACAGACCGTAGACTTTCCAAGCTGGAACAGGATGGAGTTTCCTTCGATAAAGAAGCAATCTCCTCTGACCATATTGCTTATCTTATTACGGACCTCGCCTCTATCGCCAAACATCACAATATGGAGAGCTTCACCTGCGCTTCAGAGCGCGACTTCACCGAGTTCGGCATGCCGCCAGGGAGATGCATCGACGGAGGTCTGCTCCATCAACTGTGGGGATTGCCCGACCATTATCCTAAGGACCCTTATCAGCGTAAACACTGCCGATGCTCGGTAAGCAAGGATATCGGCATAAACGATACCTGCATACAGGGATGCCCCTACTGTTACTCCACCAGGAACAATGAAATTGCCCAACGCCGGTATAAGGAACACGACCCGGCTTCGCCTGCTTTGTGGGGACACCCGAAGATCCCAGCATTGCAACCACAACTCTCCCATTAATTCAGGCATATCTATCCACAATCTTGACGAGGCAAGCGCCTTGCTTATAAAAGCATCTCTGCAACAGGTCTGGTTTTACAAACAGGGGTTTTGTGGTTAAAATAGGTATAGTTGGGGGCGGTTAGCTCAGTGGTTAGAGCGCTTGCTTCACACGCAAGAGGTCACTGGTTCAAGTCCAGTACTGCCCACCATGAAGCCGAAGTGGCGGAATGGCAGACGCGCTACGTTCAGGGCGTAGTACCCTTAAGGGCGTGAGGGTTCAAATCCCTCCTTCGGCATAAATAAATATCGCTGCGCCTGTGGCTCAGTTGGATAGAGCGCAGCCCTGCGGAGGCTGAAGTCGCGGGTTCAAATCCCGCCAGGCGCGCTATTCCGGGCGGTTAGCTCAGTGGTTAGAGCGCCTGTCTTACACACAGGAGGTCAGTGGTTCAAGTCCACTACTGCCCACTTTAGACATGGGGCGAGGTCTCTAGACCTCCTGATTGTTTGGCAAACTAAAGGTGGCCAAATACAAGCCTGACCACCTGTTTGTATAAGAGGCGGGTCCGCAAAATGAATAATGGTCGTATCAATCAACCTAGAGGCGCCACCAGGGACGTCATTAAAATCCTTGGTAAGAGGGTTTGTGCTAACGGAGAGGACCAATGGCAAAAGCCCCAGAACAGTGGAATATTACGAAGGGAATCTCCACCGGTTCTTGTGGTATGGGGAGAGGGAAAATTGGCTCGACGATGTGCGACTCGTCACAGAATGGCACATACGGGAATTCTTGAACTATGTTGCTAGTGAGGTTCACCGTTGGGGACTTAAGGGAAACGGCTCAGAATCAAGCCAAAGGCAAGCTTCGCACTCCACAGTTCATCACTATTATGCCGTCCTAAAAGCTTTCTTTAATTGGTGTGTTAGAGAAGGCTTCCTCAACGAAAGCCCGCTGGTAAAGGTCAAAGTGGTTAATCCCAAACCGAGAGTAATCCAACCCTATGCATCGGATGAAATAGCCAAGATGATCGCCGTTTGCAGTCATGACTATCAGCACAATGCCAGATTCCTTGGCAGCCGCAATAGGGCTATCATTTTAATGCTATTAGATACGGGGATGAGGGCAAGCGAAATTGCCAATATTGCGCTCGGAGATATAGACACTGCTCGAGGATGGGTCAAAGTCAAGGGGAAAGGAGGTAAGGAGAGAGTGGTCAGAATCGGAGCGACTGCCCAGAAGGCTCTTTGGCGCTACCTTGTCCACCGCCCTAATAGTGGAAGGAATGAACTATGGCTGACAGAGGAAGGAACACCACTTCAATCAGATGGTATCCAAATGATGGTAAGAAGAATAAAGCAAAGGGCAGGAATAACAAGCAAAGGGAATTGCCATCGCTTCCGCCATACATTTGCTCTTAGCTTTCTCAGAGCTGACAGGAATCCCTTCAATCTTCAATACCTTCTAGGGCACTCTGATTTGAGAATGGTGAGGCACTATACTGCAACTTTAGGGATGGAAGATGCCCTGAAAGCTCACGAGAAGGCAAGCCCCGCCGATATGCTGGGATTGAGATGATTCGTTTTTCGGATTAACTAACAGCTATGCCATAGCCACGGGCTAGCAAATTTACCACTGACAAGACCTGTCGTGCCTAAAAAGGTGTGATGGGTTCATCACGTCAGGATGAGATCGTTGCCATAGTGCGATTTTTAAGGTTTTTTGAAGCAGCTTTCGCTACTAAGGCTGAGATAGACCTAACCCAGCGAGCAGTAGAATTGAGCTTACAAGAATTTTCGGAATTGAAAAAACTTGTAGGAATTACCAAATAGCAGAAATAACATATCTGCAAAAATCGCCACTTCCTAGACGGATATTTTACCCAGGCGTGAATAATCCCTTCCCGACTACAGGATGCAAGTCCCTTTCTAGGTTATCAAGGCGTTCAATGATTTGTTTCATTGCTCGTTCATCCATAGTCTGCTGAACGCCAGTTTGTTGCTTAAGTGTTGCTAGCTGCTTAATTTGTTCCCGGGGATAACGGTAATGCCCCTCACTCCCAAGGCGAGGCAATATTGGTAATTTGCCTTTCTTCGCTAAATCCCTGATTGTTCGGGGTTTCATTCCCAACTTCCTCGACACTTCACCGGTAGTTAGATATGGATTGCCTTTTTTGCCTTTTTTGCCCTTTTTAGACATGAAACCTATGGATATTCTAGCATTAGGTATGACCCAAGGCAAGGTGATTAAGTTGGCTGAACTCATTATTTTAACAATGGGCATTAGTGTTAACGAAGCTGGGAGAAGAGGTGGGCTTGCTGTCTTCCGACATCGAGGACGGCGGTTCTTTGCCGAGATCGGCAGGAAAGGTCAGCGTGCTATGCGCGCTCGATATCCCAATATGGCGCAGAAGTGGGGCAAGCTCGGTGGGCGCCCGAAGAAGCCAAAGCTGAAGGAGGTTATGGGGAACGAGGGCAAATAATGATAGGAGGTTTGCGGACCCGTCCTACTTATGCTTTCGTTCCCCGCCCGTATATTTTATACCATCCAACCAACGATGGCTACATCCATCTTGACGGCGCTTACTGGTGGGAGAAGGTTGTGGAATGAACACTGAGACAAAGAGGAAGCCGGGCAGGCCCAGAGCTATACCTGAAAGCGTGATACCAAGCTTGCTTCGCCTCTACAATGAAGGTTTGGGCTATCGGGCAGTTGCTCGTGAGCTGGGCAAACAAGGTGTTTCCGCGGACTGGAGCACTGTCCGGCGGATCATCAAGTCTCGCAGGACTGTGGACAATGAAAAAAATGACCTGTAAGCCATTTTTAACACTATTTTGCCACTGGGTATCTCAAGTGATGTGAATGAAACTATGGATAAGGGTAATAAATGCAGCAAATCAACGAAAAACGCGATTTCGTATGTGGAGATGGTGATTAATGAAGACCTATCTTGAGCCAGAGGAAGTCAGG
>DAOUMA010000004.1:0-48203 GCA_034414555.1 Dehalococcoidia bacterium
AAACTCGGTTCAGTAGCTATCAGCTTTCAGCCATTAGCTAGCCGCTGACTGCTGATTACTGACTGCTTTTTCATATTGTTTAGTATTTCGGATTTAGGATTTAGGATTTTGTTCTTCGGGATTGCCACGCTACGCTCGCAATGACAATAAAAAGGGGCTCGCAATGACAAATAAAAAGAGCCGCAATGACAGAGCAGCGACTATGCTTACTGTGCTTTTTCCAGCCTTACTGCTGGTTTAGACTACTTGATGGTGTAGCTGAGGACTTTCATCACACTCCCAGTGGGGAAGTTGAGGTTACTTCCATTCCCAGGGCTTATCCAGGTGATGTTAGGGTTGTAGCCCGGTTGTTGTATAACCTTAAGATTCCCGGCTATAGCTCCATAAAAAGTACCACTAGGTTGTAGTAAAACTGTGCCTTCGACAGACATAATGAACACGAAATTATCGGGACTACCAACATCACCCTTTGGCGCAAAGTACACGTCTCCCACGGCGATGATACATCCTGACCCGATGACATTGACCTTACCACCCACCGTAATAGCGTTAGCAGAACTACTGTTAACAAAGATAGTCTGTTTATTAAGGTTCAGCGTGAAATCTTGGTCTGTGGTGCCGATCGTCAGGTCGCCGGTAACATACACGGTGCCATTAAGTGTGAGCGTTGCTGGGTTACCTTTATTGTAAATTGTCCAAGGGCCGTCTCTATATAATGCTTGTATGGTAGTGTTGGTACCGGCAATATTCAGGGGGTCGCTGTAAGGGAAGGGTGGTTGTAAATTTTTTACCTGGTCCCAGTACCATGCCGAAAGTTGCTCTGCCGTAGGCCAATTTATCGTGGTATTTGTGGTGCAGTTAGTATTGTTACATCCCATTCCCTGCGGCGATGTGCAATTTGCTGCAACAATACTACCGTTCACGACGCCTTTGACGCATACAGTGCCGTCACTGGTAATGGCGTCGTTAAGAAGGCCAGAATAATCTAATGCACCGTAGTAGCACTCAATAGTAGTATTACCCCCGCTATTGCTGATAGCGGTGGAGATAATCTTATAACCGCTATATCCTCCGCCACTTATACCTCCAATGGTAACGGTTACATTTCTGTCATTTAAGGTATAGGGGGGCACCATCGGCGTCGTATTATTTTGTGATATTTGGTATATTGCAGCCTCTACACCGGAGTCGGCAGCATAGAACTCCTGCAGTTTTGACTCGTAAACCCCCCCTGCTTTGAGTCCAGTGTTCATAAAGACAAGAAGCGGAGTGATAATTACAGCGCCCAGCATCAGCAACATCAGGACTATAGCCAGAACACCCTGTCCCGATTCATTTTTCCCCGGGTGAGTCAACATCTTTCTCAGCTTTGCCATTTTCATCACCCCCCCTTTCCAATTTACATTCCAAGTCTCTTACTATTAAACAAAATACCTCGGCTTAATTTCATATGTTCTGCTCTCGGTCTCCACACCAACCCGGGCAGTTACGTTAAAGGTAAGCACAGTGGCATTCCAGCTACACCCAGTAGAACTGGGTGACGTTATGTTGAAATAAATATATTGAGCTACGACAGTTGTTGTTTTCGTCTGGTTTACAGTCTCGTTACGTTGAAGCTGGTAAAGTCCACCTGAGGGATTGACGAGGTTGTAAACCACTGTATGATTACCGCCATCCCCATCAGTCCAGTTGAGATGAAGAGAGGAACTTGTGGTAAGGTTACCGCTAATATTTTGGGCCTGAAGGCCGTCCTTGCTCACATAATATCCAGCCTGTTGCACCTGCCGGAGGGCGACCATGTGATTGCTGGTACGATTACTCTGAACTATTTGAACGATGACAGCGTTGGCAGCAACAGCAACGACAGCAAATATTGCCACAACTATCAGTACTTCTATAAGTGTAAAACCCTTCTGGTCCTTATGTATCAATCTCATCGCGCTGCCTTATAAGTGCTCGTGGTAAGCACCAGCTTAGCCCCATGATAAACCTTCACCGTTATATTCTGAATGTATAGGTTAATCGGCACACCGGTTACATTTACCGAATAGCCAGCATAATGACTATCAAGGGCATGAGAGCTATCCCAGGATGGCGGGTTATCTGGAGTGGTGGAAATGTTATAAGAGAAACCGGTGGGATTGTAAGGGGAGTTCTTAACATATTCCATCTCGGTTCGAACAATGCTCTCGGCAGCGGTTCTCTCATCGGCGATAATTAGGCCTCGGGAGCTGGTGCTCAAAGCAGTGAGAAATGGGACGGCAATCATCCCCAAAATAGCTATGGCGATAAGCACCTCAATCAGAGTCAGCCCTTTCTGACCGGTTATAAACCTCATCTCATCACCTTTATTTTTTAAGTTTACTACATCTTGTGCAAGCTGGCAACCAGCCGAGATTGCATCACTGCCATTCACTACACCCAGGACTCTGGCTCACCGCAATGACGTTAGTAGCTATCAGCTGACTGCTGATTACTGACTGCTTCTCATGTTAGGACTAAAATACCAAGACCAAAATACCAAGACTAAAATGCAAAAGTAAAAAAGCAAAAGTACACCGCAAAATGCAAGAATACTCCCCGTTCTGCACTTTGACTTTCGAGTTTTGCTTTCTCAAATGGTCAAATCCCCCTTATGGGGGCGTTGAACCCCCTTTTCTAAAGGGGGATTTAGAGGGATTTTTATACGAAGGTATGCGGGATACCATAAAAGGTAAAGACCTTCCTCATCTTGAGAGTGTTTAATTTTGATTTTGCGTTCGTTTTTAGGCACATCAGAGATGTTTCACCTCCAAATTTCTGTAGTTGCCTGATTCATCAGGCGCATTTGCCCAATAAATTGGGCAACTACATTTCTCTGCATGTTGATTGTTACGTTTTTTGCTCTGTCGTTTTGCTTTTTCAAATGGGCAAATCCCCCTTATGGGGGCGTTGAACCCCCTTCTCTAAAGGGGGATTTAGGGGGATTTTTATATGCTGACTACTGACCGCTCTTTTCTAATACAGCAATGCTGTTTAACCTATCTGCCCCATCTGCCCAAAAACACCGTACATAGCAGAGATGAGAGCCAGGGCGATGAAGCCTACTATGGCCCCCATAATTATGGTGGTGAGTGGTGTAATGGCAGCGATAAGAGCATCGGTGCGGCTACTGGCTTCCATCCCATAACTCTGTGCCACGGTTTCCATGGTGGCATCGAGGTTACCGGTCCCTTCACCAACAGCAGCCATCTGCACCATAAGGGGGGGAAAGATGGGATTTCGAGACATAGGACGTGATAGTCCCTGCCCTTTAAGCATTTCGTCACGCACAGTGGTCAGTGCATTAATAATCACCTTATTTTGAGCATTATCAATAGCCAGAGTCATTATCTCGGGCAAGGGAACGCCAGCACGAAACAAAGTGGATATAGTACTGGCACAACGTGAAAGCTCGCTGAAAAGGGCAACAGGACCAAGAAGAGGCATCTTGAGCATAAACATGTCCCAGCGATATCTGCCCGCCGGGGTCTTGATATAAGCATAAACACCAGCGGCGATACCCACTACGACAAGCAAGATTATCCACCAGTAATTTAGGAAGAAGCCGCTTATTGCGAGAAGAAGTCTGGTCACCAGGGGCAGTTTCGCACCAAGTGCTCCATAAAGCCTTATAAAATTAGGCATAACAAAGAAGACCATTATGGCAATAACGAGGATTACCAGGACAAGTATTATTATGGGATAAATCATGGCGCTCTTTACCCTGGAGGCAGCACCGGCTTGTTTTTCAACGTAATCAGCCATTTGCCTCAACACCTGTTCCAGGTTACCAGTCTCCTCACCGACAGCAACAGTGCGGCAATAGAGTTTGGAGAAAGCCTTGGGATGTTTTGACATCGCCTGGGATAGCTTGGCACCACCGCGGACGTCGGTGATTACCTCATTCACCATCTTCTGTAAGGCACGATTGCCAATTTGTGCTTGCAATAACTCAAGGGCACCAACGAGGTCAGCCCCTGATTCGAGAAGCAAGGCTAGCTGTCTGGAAAACATGACCACCTCTTTGGGCTTTATGGTCGTGAAGGCAGCGTTCAACTTCCCCAGATTGAAAAATGGAGTGACTGTCTTTAAACTCACCACCCTCAAATCACTATAATTAAGGGTAGTGATGGCTGCTTCCTCCGAAGCAGCGCTGATTTTACCTTTGAGTAGTTGCCTCTCTTTGGTATACGCTAGATACTCAAAATCCATAGAACCTCCTCATATGCCGGCGCTTACTCCTCCATGATATAGGCATTACGCAATACCTCAGAAGGAGTAGTTATGCCTTCCTTTGCCTTGAGCATACCATCTCTAATTAATGGGACCATGCCTTCCTTGATTGCCTGTTCCCGAAATTCAACGTTACTGGCCCTTCTCAGTATCATCATCCTCAGCTCGTCACTCAAATGAAGCACCTCAAACATTCCAATCCGGCCTCGATACCCGGTATTAGCACATGGTTCACAACCACTGCCATGAAGAAATTCCTCCTTGTGCTCCCCAATTTCCTTTTCATAAGCCAACTGCTCTAATTTTGAGACTTTGACATAATGGGCACAGTCGGTACAAATACGCCGCACCATACGCTGAGCTACCGTGCCAATAAGTGCTGAGGCAGCAAGGAAGGGCTCTATACCCAGGTCGAGAAGACGATAAATAACGCCCGCGGCATCGTTGGCATGAAGAGAGGAGAGAACCAGATGCCCGGTCAAGGCGGATTGAACCGCTATATTGGCTGTCTCAGCATCCCGTATCTCCCCCACCAGTATGACATCAGGGTCGAGACGCAATATAGAACGCAGGCCGGTGGCAAAGGTAAGTCCAGCCTTAGGGTTAACCTGAATTTGATTTATATTTTGGAAGCGATATTCCACAGGGTCCTCGATAGTGATGATGTTCCGAGATATCTTATCTAACTGATTGACGGAGGCATAAAGCGTAGTAGTTTTCCCGGAGCCGGTAGGTCCACTAACTACAATCATTCCGAAGGGAACCCTGAGCATCTGCTGATACTTTTCCAGAGTTTCAGGAAGAAAGCCCAATTCAGTTAACTCATGAGCCGCCAGTGACTTATCCAGAAGCCGCAACACAGTTCCCTCGCCGTGAACGGTGGGACAAGTGGCAACACGAATATCGATAGGCCTGCCACTAGCTTCAACGGTGAATTGTCCGTCCTGGGGACGGATATGGTCGGCGATGTTCATGTCAGCCATTATTTTGATTCGAGAGGTGAGGGCAGGATGTATATTTATCGGCAAGCTCAAAGTATCGTGAAGGACGCCATCAATGCGGTAGCGTATCCTCAATTTACCCTCCTCTGGTTCAATATGAATATCGGAGGCTCTAGCCTTAGCTGCTTCATCAATAATAAGGCGTAAAGCATTAGCCACTGGAGCATCGGCAGTAGCGGCGACCAAGTCCGCTTCCTCGGCCCAAGCCATACCTTCGACACCGGCTAACTGCTCCTCAATTTTCCCAAAACTCTTGTAATTTAAGTCAATGGCTTCCCGAATTTCCTTTTCCTCACCAGCCATCGGCTTCACCCTCATCCTGCTCTGGTGTTCTAGAATTTGAATGGCAAATATATCAGCGGGATTCGCCATCATCATTTCCAGGGTATTGCCCTTAACGGACACCGGTATGGCCACAAATCTTCTTGCCGTGGACTCAGGGATCAACCTCAATGCCTCAGGGGCGATTGCCTTCTTGAGTAATCTCACCCTCTTTTTTACCTCTTTTGATTCCGGTGTTTCGGTTAATATCTCCGAAATAGCACTTTCAATAGCAGATATGTCCTGTTGAGGAACAACTTCCTCCTTGGCAGCTACTTCCTCAGCAGGCGCTTTCTCTTCTTCAACAACTTCTCCACCGATAGATATTTCTTTGCTCGGGCTACCAAGCTTGATAATGTTGATCTTTTGCTGCTGAGCAAACTTCGCCGCCTCAGTGGTAAGCTCGCCCGAAATCAATAGAACCTTTTGCTGTATTTCAGCATCACAAGTCTTTTTGTCAAATAAAGACACTTCTTCCAAGCTCACTCGCTCCCCAGTTAGCACATCTATGGCTAATTGGTGAGGGATAAGCCCATCATCCTCTCGGGCCAAAATATCAAGGGTATACTCAGCACCAGACCTTCCTTTCACTTTACTATCCTGTTCAATTGTGTATCCCAGCTCAACAAGAGAGGACAGTAATTGCTCCTTGGAGTTAAATCCCACTACCACAGTTTTCTTGTCCCGTTTGACAACTGGTGAGGCTAAAAATTCCTTAAGGCTTTCTTCCGATAAAATCTTTATTTGCTGCCCATGGGCAAATTGAGCTGCTACAGAATCAAGCTCGGAAAGAGCAATAAGGACTTTGTCCCAGATGTCACAGTTATAACATTTGTCATCAAATTCAAAAACTTCGGTTAATCCTATCGGATGACCATTATCATGCTTGATGATACCTATAGCGGTAACATAGGATATAAGTCCACTACTCTTGCGAGCTAACAAATCGAAGGTATATTCAGTCCTAAACTTACCAGCAAGGGTAACATTATGCTCAACTTTATAGCCCAGTGCCTTGAGCTTCCTGGCAAACTGGCCCTCAACATCCTGCAGGTGGTTGTCAGATTCAACCTCAGGATGCACAGCAGCCTCTAGCTCACCTTCACCCCTATTCACATTCTTTGGTCCCATTTTCCTCTCTAGATATATAGGTATATTCTAAGAAACAATAACTAAAATATCAAACCCCGACATATTTGTGAATCTCCAACACTAATCAGGTATACTCTTATATATACAGTCTAAGCTGTACTACTTATTGTGCGAATCCCCCGTTGGTACTATTTGGAACGGTATTTTAGTACCCTGTGACTAAGTCCTATTGTTGTTAGATATATGCTGTCCACCAAGAAAGAGGAGCCCGATAAGTGAGTAATTAAAACTAAAATATCAAACCGACGTGAGATAACTTGATATTGACCAGTGATTTATCTTTAGTTGCCTTTACCCAGAGCTTGCTCTACTTTGCTGGCGTAGCTCTTAACCACCAATCGCACTATGCCCAACGGTGCATCCCTGGTAGTCACCATGGCTAAATAGGATTCTTCACCCAGAGGTCTAATTAAAATCTGACCTGCAGTTGAAGTCAACAAGTTGTCCTCAAGTTCACCAGCTTTTAGCTTATCTGAGGTCGTTCGCAAGATCCTGAATATTGACGCTAGTTGAACTGCAGCTAACTCTGCGTTAAGCATAGAACCAGGAGGCACATAGTTGGAAATGACAACCCCGTCACTACCGGCCACTGCAATACATAATAACCCCTCGACTTGCTCTGCCATCTCCGCCAATATGCTGCTCAAGTTTCCTTTTGTTCCCATTTCCCTCATTTCACCTCTTTCCTCTGGCTCAGTCTTCTTCCTCTTCCCCCAGGTAAATCTAGATAAATCAGCCATCATTCAAATTTAGGCAACGCTTGATATACCCGGGCAGCATGTTCTCTGGCCACTAAGCGCACCATACCAAGAGTAGTGGACTCCTTGGATAAAATCATTGCCAGATAGAAGTCAGAAGTGAGAGCCTTAGTCAAAATATACCTGGAAGCGGTGGTGATCAAATTTTCATCAAAATCGCCGAGCTTTAGCTTATCTGCAGTCGAGCTACACAAGCGTACCACCACAGCTAACTGGGCTGCCGCTAGTTCAGCATTGAGTGTTGAGCCGGGCGGCGCAACAACGGCAACAGGGACTCCCTCCATATCCATTACTCCCACTCCAAGTAACCCCTCGGTCGTCCTTGCTACCTCCTCCACAACTTCGCCTATGTTCCTCTTTTTTGTCTCCTCGGTCTCTTTATTCGCTTCTTCTACTACCAACTTATCACCTCCTTTCTTACTTTGGTAACAGGAATTTGGTCATTATTGCCGCAATCCCCTTCTTTGCTAAAATACTCAGCTCGCCTAATATTAAAAAAGATATAACAAAGCAGTAAATAGGAATTTGGTAACTATTACCATAATCACTATATGCTAAAATACTGTTAGCTAACTTAATATTAATGATATAGACAAGTAGTAAAATAGTCAACGGTTTAGCGTACTATACAACGGAATATCATTGAAGGTATTGCCAAACCTTAAGCTATTGTTTAATAATGAGCATAGTGAATAATAGAGCTAAATTTATAAAGCTATTATCATGGCTGCTTGGTTTTTCTCTACTTTTGAGCTTTTTCCCGCTGGTTGGCAGCCAGCCAGTTTCAGCCAACCCAGATAGGCTAAAGTGGTCTGTCGTTGACACTCCCAGTGAAGAAGGAAATGTAGTGGTCAGCCCCAGCGAGATAAATGCCTTTGCTATTAGCCTTAATGATACCTTCTATGCCATAGATATTCCCAATGAGAAGATTTACAAGTCCGTGGATGCTGGCGTTACCTGGGAAAACATAACCGATGCTCTCATTCGAGACGGAGCCAGTTTGCCCGCCTGGGATATCGCTGTTGCCCCGGATGACTCCAATTTGGTAGCTGTGGTCACCGATAACAGGACAGCGGTTTATTTATCCGATGATGGCGGGAATAGCTGGCAAGATAGTGGAGTTCCTGATTTAAATGGCACGCTTATCTCAGATATCGCCATCTCTCCCAAATATGACGACACCTATGACGTTGCCATAGGCACCAGGTATCCCAACAATGCCACCGATGGTGATGTCTGGGTAATTACGCTGGGAAGTCCTGGCGGCTGGAAAGCCCAAAATTTACAGATAGACCCTAATACTACCGGCACCGGCGCTGATGTAAGCACAGTCCGCTTCTCTCCTAACTATGCCGGAGACAAAAGCATACTCGCCATCGCCTCCTCAGCAAACGATATTTCTCAACGGAAAAACGGGACATTCCTCTGCACTGGAGAAAGGAATACTGCAAGCAAAAATACAACATGGACCACATTCATAGAAATCAGCTCGGGGAATTCACCAGACGAAAATGAAATCATTTTCTCCGATTTAGCCCTCCCTTCCGAGGATTACTCCAAAGGTAGCAACTGGATTGCCTATGCCAGCTATTACTCTAATTCTACCACTGGATGCGATGACGCATATCGGATAGAAGAAGCTGGCGGACAGGTATACCGGTTGAAGGTCAAAGGAGGCAATGAGGTTGGCATAGCTTCGATTGCTTACCAAGGGGGCATACTCTTTGCCGGGGAGGTATTAGCCAAAAATGACCCCCCCGATGCCTTAATTCATATTTGTTCCAATCCCACAGAATGTCCCCCAAAGTGGAAAGATCCCACCAAACAACCCACTGGCGGCGCTTCCTCTGGTCGTGCCAACGCGCAGGTTGCCTCGTTGACCAGTGGCGTACTTTACTGCGTTACAAGCACAAATAATGTAACCAACGCTACAGCATGGGCAAACATGGCTCTCCCTGATGGTCCATGGCAGGGGCAAGCTTGCGATGAAAGTGCCTTTTCCAAAAGTGAAGATGGCGGCGATACCTGGAATCAGCTCAGCCTGATAGATACCAAAATAACCTTCCTTTGCGATTATGCCTTCTGCGCCAATAACACTATCCTCTATTTATCCTCGATAAATAAGAATGGTCCCGCTTTTGATAGTATATGGCGAACTGAGAAGACTGAAAACGAGGCACTGACCAAGACCTGGCAGCGGGTGCTCTGCCTTGATGGAGGGGATAACATAATCTTGAGACCCACTCCCGAGTGGGTGGAAAAGGAGCAAATTTACTTTGCTGTGCCCGGCACCAATAATGTGCAGTATTCCGAGGATGCAGGGCAGACCTGGGAGAAGGTCTGGGATTGCCCTGCAGTCACCGATTTGGCGGTGGTGAGCGATAAATTGCTGTATATCCTAAATGATAATGTATTAAATAGGCGCAGTTGGAACGAGACACTATGGGGAGGCATCTGGGAATGGCAAACCAACATAGACACTGGACTTCCTTCAGGAGATGCCGTGATTGCCTATGGCGAGCATTATGTGTTCGTTTCTGAAAAAGGGGGGAAAAGCAGGATAGCCTATTCCAGCGATGGCGGGGAAATCTTTAATGTTACCGAGTCTTTACCAGAGCCAGGCGAAATTCAGCTCGCTGTGGATGAAGAATTCAATAGCAACAAATTTATCTATGCCGCCAGTGATGGTAGTTCCAGCGACATTTATCGCTGGGCCATTGGCGCCAGTACATCATGGCAGGAAATGAATACCCCATACAAGGGCTTTCACGGACTGTCTCAAATAGACGAAGTCCTTTACGGAGCTTATAGTTATGGTCCCGGTGTTGCCCGCACTCTCGTCCCTCATTTGGAAACCATCGCGGTAACCGATTGGGATACCACCGATGTCGGGTTAACTTCAGGAGTAACATTCAAGTCAAGGTCATTAAAAGCAATTAGCAATGAAGATGTCGAGTTGTGGGCTATTGACGGAGCAAACTATGTCTTTCCCAATGAAGAAGGCTGTTTATGGGTTTATACTGACGCCTTTGTGCTGGAAACACCCTGGCCGAATACGCCATCGCTGGACGAATCGCTGCCCTGTGATGAATGCACCTGTCGAGCAGAGGCTTTTTGTTTTCGCTGGCGAATGCTACCTTCGACTGAAAAATATGAGCTGTGGATAGCTCTGGATGAAAACTTCACTGCCATAATACACAAAGAGGTAGATATAACTCCCGCCGCCCAAGGTGCTCCTGCCTGGTGTCCATCATCGAGCTCAGTTGAGTTTATTTGCGGTGAAACTTATTTCTGGAAAGTAAGAAGTTGTGAAAGCACTGAAGGGGAACGCATCCACAGTCGGTGGTCACCGACAATGAAGTTCACGGTAAAGGAATGTTCGGCATCGGAAGGAGAGGTATATCTCGCCCCTCTATTGCTTGTCCCTGAGATCGGCGCAAAGAATATCGGACGTTCACCCACCTTCTCCTGGAAAGGGTTTCCCCCCACCACTGAATATGAGTTTATCCTCGCTACGGACAATGCCTTAAACCAGGTGGTAGTGAATGAAAAGGTGTCTACCACAACCTATCAATATAAAGGGTATCTAAACTGGGGCACGACTTATTATTGGCAAGTAAGAGCTATTGACCCTGTGCTCAGTGAGTCAAGCATAGGCACTTTTACAGTAATGCCCATGCCCGAACCAGCAGCACCGACACCATCAACCCCATCATGGATATGGATCACTATAGGATTACTTGCCTTCCTGGATGTAGGGATTATCGCCTTTTGTCTCATCAAGCGATAAAATAAGTTCAACACATCGTCTAATCCGCCACGAGCAGTATGTCATGAGCTTACTTTAAGTGAGACTGTTTACTAACCTCACCCCTCTTATCCCCTCTCCTTCTCAGTTTACTTTAGTCCTTCTTGACACCTTTAGAACTTATGTTAATAATTGTCTTGGAATGAAAAGCTTCATGGAAGAAAAATACAATTATCGCCGGCAGTTGTTCAATCTTACCAGCAAAGCAGACACTGTTTCTACTTTGGAGGAATTAGGAAACAAACTAATATCTCTGCTATGTCAATCTGTGGAGTGCTGCCGAGCTTGCTTGCTTTTGCCTGAGTCTGAAGAAGGTGATTTCAGCGCGACATTCAGCTACCCTCCAGTGGAAGATAATGCGCTACAAAAGCTGAGCTTGAAACAGGACGGCACCATTGCAAACTGGCTAAGGCGAGAAGCTCGTTTTATATCCAAAGGAGACTTTGTTAAGTTAGACAGTATGAACCAGAAGGAATATGAGGATATTCATTTGGCAAAGGTAGAGATGCTTTTCTCCTTGATGAAACAAGACGAACTTATCGCTATCCTGGCAATGGGGGAAAAACAAAACGGTAAGCTCTACGATGTTGAAGATATTGAAATAATTGAGTTTGTTGCTTACCGCATCGCTGCCACTATGGAAAGACAATATCTTTATGAACAATTGGAGGAAAGAGAAAAGGAGCTAAGCAGCATTAGCCGTCTAACCAATATCGTAATCTCAAGCATGGATATCAAGGGGATATTTGAAGGTTTCTCGCAGCAGTTAAAGGACATCGTTGCTATTGATTGGTCAGCGGTCACCCTGATTGAGAATGAACAACTTTGCTTTTCAGCGTTATCGGGCACTATCTCTTCACCATGGCAAACAGGGGAAAGGATACCACTGGAAGGAACAGGCAGCGAATGGGTAATTAAACATGGAAAGAGCCTGTATGAGCCCGACCTTGGACAACACCGAATGTTTTGGACTGAAGATAACCTAGTCAAACGAGGAATTCAGTCCATTGTCTACTCGCCACTATTAGTAACAGGCAAGAGTATTGGCACCCTGATCATCGCTAGCCGCCAGCCCGATGCTTATAGTGCCAAACAACTGCAACTCCTAGAACAACTTGCATCACAAATTGCCGCACCCATCGAGAATTCCCGACTTTACACCCAAGCAGAACAAAAGGCTCGCATTGACGACCTCACCGGATTATTTAATCGCCGTCACTTTGAGGAAAGACTCGAAGATGAAATCGCACGGCATTCCCGTTATGGCGGCATTTTCTCCATGCTTATCCTTGACCTCGATTATTTCAAGGCATATAACGATATTTACGGACATCTCGCTGGTGACAAACTTTTAAGAGAAGTAGGCAGAATTATTAAGAATTCCATCAGGAGCGCTGACCAAGCTTTTCGTTACGGTGGAGATGAATTTACCTTTATTCTGCCCGAGACGAATGTTGATGATGCTTATATGGTAGCGGAGCGGATTCGAAAAGAAATCGCTGCTGAAATGAAAGCCCGGAATATCATCCTGACTTGCAGCATCGGTCTGATCCATTATCCCTCTAACGGGACAACATTTAATACCCTTATGGAGACAGCCGATGCCGCTTTATATTACGCCAAGACTAAAGGCGGAAACCAAAGCTATATCCATTCCAAAACTCCACCTCAACCACCAGCCATGGTAAGGCAAGAGACCATGGGCATAAGTCTAAATGCTATTTACGCCTTAACCTCAGTGGTAGAGGCCAGAGACCATTATACCTATGGACATTCACGAAAAGTTAACTCCTATGCCATAGCTTTAGCTAAAGCCATTGAACTACCCAATGACGAGATAACCAAAATAAGCGCCGCTGCTTCCCTTCACGATGTCGGTAAAATCGGCATCACCGATGACATACTCAACAAAAAGGGCAAGTTCACTAAAGAAGACTGGAAAATAATTAAAGCCCACAGCAAACTGGGGGCAAGTATTGTAGGCAGCGTGCCCGGATTAGTTCCTTGCATTCCCGCTGTCCTCTACCACCATGAGCACTACGATGGCAGTGGTTATCCTGAAGGGCTCAAGGGCGATGAAATCCCTCTAGAAGCCCGCATCCTGGCCATAGCTGATGCATTTTCGGCAATGACCTCAGCACGCCCGTATCGCGGCCCTCTATCACTTGAACAGGCTATCGAAGAGTTAAAACGCAATGCCGGCGCACAATTCGACCCCAAGTTAGCCGAAGTTTTTATCAACCTTGTTGAATCTGGAAGCTTCGAAGAAGAAACAACAGAAATAAAAAATGATTAAGACCTCGATAAAGAAGGCATCTCGCACCATTTCTGGAGTAACGCCGGTGGCAGTCATGGCAAAGCCTTTTCCTTGCCCTGGCAAGTGCGTTTATTGCCCAACTTCTGCCTGTGCCCCGAAGAGTTACACCGCGGAATCCCCGGCAGTGCTTCGTGCCCGAAAATGTAACTTTGATGCTCGAAAACAAGTGGAATACAGGCTGAATACCCTGACTGAGATGGGACATGCACTGGATAAAGTAGAATTAATTATCATGGGAGGTACTTTCCTAGCTTATCCGCGGGATTACCAGTACCAATTCATCAAGGACTGCTATGATGGCTTAAATGGTGTCCCCTCATCTGATATAAAAGAAACCAAGAAATTGAACGAGACCGCTGAACATCGCTGTGTAGGATTATGCATCGAAACCAGACCAGATTTCTGCGAGGAGGAAGAGATAAAGCGGATGCTTGAATTTGGCACTACCAGGGTGGAACTGGGTGTGCAAACATTAGACGACGAAATTCATCGCCTGACAAAAAGGGGACATGGAGTGGCAGAGGTTATCTCAGCGACAAAGCTATTGCGTAATTATGGCTTTAAAGTTTACTACCATTGGATGCCAGGGTTACCTGGCTCAACCCCTGAGCATGATATGGAACTATCACAGAAGCTCTTTGATGATGAATATTTTCGCCCCGATGGGCTCAAGCTTTATCCCACGCTTGTAGTGACAGGGAGTGAACTGGAAAATTGGTATCGTGATAACCGTTACCAGCCTTATAAGGATGAACAGATGGTAGATTTATTGGCTAATATTAAAAACCTTCTTCCAAAATATGTCAGGGTCCCCAGATTAATGCGGGATATTCCCAGCAAATTCATCCTCGCTGGCTGCAGTGACCTGGCACTGAGACAAACCGTGGCAAGACGGATGAGGGAACTTAACCTCCGCTGTCAATGCACTCGCTGCCGAGAATATGGACATCGCTTGAGAGATGGCTGGATAGTCGGTGAACCGCATCTAACCAGGTTAGAGTACGATGCTTCTCAGGGAAAGGAAATCTTCCTTTGCTATGAAGATGAAGATGAGACCCTGTTTGGTTTGTTACGGCTGAGGATAAATCCCCAAGGGCACGACAGCAATAAGGCTCTCATCAGGGAGCTGCATATCTTCGGACCTGAAGTCCCCCTGGGGGAAAAAGAGGAGCAAGCTGCCCAGCATCAAGGCTTAGGAAAAGAGCTGCTTCGAGAAGCAGAAATGATTGCTGCCGAGGAATTTCATATCACGAAATTAAGTATCCTGAGCGGTGTTGGAGTCAGAGACTATTATCGTCCGCTAGGTTATGACTTAGAAGGCGACTACATGGTCAAACAATTAACCTGAAGCACACCAGCAAATCTTATCCAAGTTTATCACACCTTCTTCAACCGAAACTTTATGCTATAATAACCACTCCAAATTACGCTTTCTAATAAGGAAGGACGATAACGATGCAGAAAGTAACTAAAGAAGAGCTTCTTGCCAAGGCAAAGAAACCTGCCGATGATGCCATGAAGTTGCACTCATTCTATCACGGTAAAATGCAAACAATGCCCAAATGCCAGGTTCGTGACGTCAACGATTTTGCAATTTACTATACCCCTGGTGTAGCTGAGCCCTGCCGAGCAATACAGGCAAATGAGGAAAGATTGGGTGAGCTCACTAACAGATGGAACACCATAGCGGTGGTTTCCGACTGCACCAGAGTCCTTGGACTGGGAGATATTGGGCCTAAGGCAGGCTACCCGGTGATGGAAGGGAAGTGTCTGCTATTTAAATATCTTGGCGGGGTGGATGCCGTGCCTATTTGTCTGGATACCAAGGATCCCAATGACGTTGTTCAGGCAGTAAAATGGCTCGCGCCATCGTTCGCTGGCATCAATCTGGAGGATATTTCTTACCCCAAGTGCTTTAGCATACTGGAGAGGTGCCGGAGAGAGGTGGGAATTCCCGTATGGCACGATGATGTCCAGGGAACAGCTACGGTAATGCTGGCTGGATTAGTAAATGCTTTAAAGGTTGTAAACAAGAAAATAGGGGATTGTAAGATTGTCTTTAACGGGACTGGGGCAGCTAATACCGGTAACTTCAGACTCCTTTGTGCTTATGGAGCTAAGCCTGAAAATAGCATAATGGTTGACAGCAAAGGCATACTTCACAAGGGAAGGAAAGACTTGGAACAAACAAAAGAACAGCATGCTGATAAATGGAGATTCTGCGAGACTACCAATCCTGAGGGAAAAACCGGGGGGTTAACCGAGGCACTGGAAGGGGCTGATATCCTCATCTCTTATTCCAGGTCAGGTCCGGGAGTCACTACCGCCAGGCAAGTCAAGAGGATGGCAAAAGATGCGATATGTTTTGTTTGTGCTAACCCTGTTCCTGAGATCTGGCCCTGGGAAGCCAGGGAGGCGGGCGCCAGAATTGTGGCCACAGGCAGGTCGGATTTCCCTAACCAGATAAATAACTCCATAGGCTTCCCTGCTATTTTCCGTGGTGTCCTCAATGTAGAGGCAAAGACGATCACCGATAAGATGTGCATTGTTGCTGCTGAATCACTGGCTAAATACGCTGAGGAGCAGGGCATAAACGAAGATTATATCGCCCCAACGATGGCAGAGACTGAAGCTTTTGTTCGCGAGGCGGTGGATGTAGGAATGGAAGCTCAGAAGGAAGGCATCGCCCGGCTGAAAATCAGTCGTGATGAACTTCGCAAGAAAAGCGAGACAATGATACTCAGCGCTAAGGAGCAGGCTGACGTTTTAGTAAAGGCAGGTTGTATTGCCCCAGCAGTAACATAGCTGAGGAGGGGTATCACGGCATTATGAGAGAAATCAAAACGGAGGATATTACCAGGACAACAGCCAATTTGTTCGAGCATTCCTGCCATTACCTGCCTCAAGATGTGTTAGCTGCTCTAAAGCAAGCCAGAGCAAAAGAAAAGTCAGAAGTGGCACGCGCTGTCCTGGATAAAATTCTGGAGAATGTCGAAATCGCCGCTGCGGAGCAAATTCCGCTATGCCAGGATACTGGTGCTGCAGTAGTTATGTTAGAACTAGGCCAAGAAGTTCACATAGTTGGCAATGACCTCTATACAGCAGTAAATGAGGGAGTGCGTCAAGGATATGTCAACGGTTATCTCCGCAAATCCATAGTGCGTCAGCCTTTTTCAGAAAGGATAAATACCAAAGATAACACTCCAGCGATGATTTACACCGATATAGTCCCTGGTGACAGGCTCAGAATTACAGTGATGCCTAAAGGGGGTGGCAGCGAGAATATGAGCCGCCTGATGGTGCTATCACCATCACAGGGTCGCCAGGGGATTATAGACTTTGTGGTAAACCGGGTTGATGAAGCAGGGAGCAATCCCTGCCCTCCCATTATTGTTGGCGTGGGGATAGGGGGAACAGTAGAAAAGACAATGATGCTGGCTAAAAGAGCGCTGTTAAGAAAAGTTGGTGAGCCAAACCGAGATGCCGAAGTTGCTGCGCTAGAAAAGGAGATTCTACAGCGCGTTAATAATCTGGGCATTGGGGCAATGGGATATGGAGGCACGATCACCGCTCTGGCAGTTCACGTTGAAACTTTCCCGTGCCATATTGCTAGCTTACCCGTAGCAGTTAACTTGCAATGCTGGTGTGCCCGGCATGAAGAAGCAATCCTGTAATTGGAAATAAGAATGGCTGAACCTCAAGACAGTACGCAGGTCAGAGCTGAGAAAGAAGCCAAGGTGCTCGACATCTATGTTATGGGGAAACACTATCAGGTTCCCGAAGGGCTTACTATCATGACGGCATTGGAATACTGTGGTTATAGGCTGATTCGCGGTTGTGGCTGTCGGGCTGCGTTTTGTGGTGCCTGTGGCACAGTTTATAACTTTAAAAATGACCCGGTGCTAAGGTATGCCCTTGCCTGTCAAAAGCTTGTGGAACAGGATATGTATTTAACGCAGATTCCATTCTTTCCCGCTGCCAAACCTAGCTATGATTTGGAGAAGATGGAACCAACAGGTGAGCAGCTTTTGAAAATTTACCCTGAGATGGTTACCTGCTTTGGTTGTAACAATTGCACTAAGAGCTGCCCCCAAGAGCTTGAGGTGATGGAGTTCATGTCCGCCGCTATAAGAGGTGACCTCAAAGAGGTGACAACTAAGTCCTTTGATTGTCTGATGTGTGGCCTGTGTGCTGCTCGATGCCCACAGGGTCTAGTGCCATACAATATAGCTTTGTTATGTCGGCGTTTACATGGTCGCTACGTGGTACCTCGTTCCAAACACTTGGATGAAAGAATAGCCGAAATAGAAGCAGGTGAATTTGACGTTGAGATAGAGGAATTGCAAAAGATGAGTCTGGAAGAGCTAAAGCGACGCTTTGACGAGCGTCCAATTTTGAAGGAATAGTAGGAGGTAAGCGATATGCCTTATCCTGCTTATATGGAAGAAAGCATCAGGAAGGTGGAAGGCACCAGGGAGAGGCGATTAAAGGAGGAACTCCCACGCATTCCTGTTGGCGAGAGGATGCCGGTGTTACAGGAATTCCACCCTGACTTTGTGAAAAATAGCATGCGTGAGCTATTGGTAGGACCAAACAAGGGTGATCGCACACCCAATGAGCTAGCTGATTTATTGGAGGGAAATAGCCACATCGACCCTGATAAAATCGACCTAACCAGGATTGACTATGATGTGGATGCACTGATAATCGGTGCTGGCGGTGCTGGTGCGGCAGCAGCACTTATAGCTCAAGAAAATGGGGCAAATGTCCTATTAGTAACCAAGCTGAGACTGGGCGATGCCAATACCGTGGGATACCAAGGGGGAACGCAGGCAGCAGATAGACCTGATGATTCCCCTGTGCTTCATTACCTTGATACGATGGGCGGCGCCCGGTTTACCGCTGACCCTGAATTAGTCGAGGCACTAGTAAAAGACGCTCCAGATGTTATCAGATGGTTGGAGTCGCTGGGTGTCATCTGGGATAAGAAGCCGGATGGGTCAATGGCTGAAGTAGCTCTTGCTGGGGAATGTGTCCCACGGTGCCACTGCTGTAAGGATTATACTGGTCTGGAGGTAATGCGTGTCCTGCGTGATGAAGTCAGGTGCCGGAATATAAATTACGTAGAATTCGCCCCGGCAATAGAACTGATAATGGATGACACGGGACAGGTAGCTGGGGCGATATTGGTGAACGTGGAGACCAACGAGTTGAGCTTGGTACGGGCTAAAGCGGTAGTTATGGCTACTGGCGGCATTGGAAGATTGCACATTCAAGGCTTCCCGACTACCAATCACTACGGGGCTACGGCTGATGGATTGGTATTAGCCTACCGGGTAGGCTGCCCACTTGTAGACACGGATACCATGCAATATCATCCTACCTGCGCTGTCTACCCTTTAGCAATTCTAGGGCTGTTAGTCACTGAGAAGGTGAGGGGACTGGGAGCGCAAGTAGTCAATATTGATGGAGAGCAGTTTGCTAACCCATTGGAGCCAAGGGACGTGCTGGTCTCGTGTATTATTCGAGAATGCAAAGAGCGCGGCAAAGGAGTAACTACACCAACGGGTCAAGTTGGCGTCTGGCTAGATTCACCCAGGATTGATATGATTCATGGGGAAGGAACTGTGGCACAGAATTTGCCAGCCATGGTGCGCCAATTCAGCCGCTTTGATATCGATATAACCAAGGAGCCGATGCTGGTTTATCCTGGTTTACATTATCAAAACGGGGGCATAAAGTTCAGCCCCGATGGAGCCACCGCTATACCCGGGCTGTTCGCTGCTGGTGAGGTTGAGGGTGGGGTGCATGGTAAGAATAGGCTCGGTGGCAACTCATCGCTGGATTTGTTTGTCTTCGGAAGAAGAGCAGGAAAGTCGGCAGCTCAACATGCTAAAGAGGTAAGGCTAGGCAAGCTTACTTTAGGCCATGTACGTCAATGGCAAAGGAAACTTAAAAAGGCTGGCCTAACCCAAGTAAGGCCTATTTCCCCAAAGATTCTACCGGATTATGCCAGACAGCCACATGATTACCTGGCCGATTATGTTACCGAAAGATTGCACGCTGGTCAGATAAAAGTAGCCTAAACATTCGAGGAAAGAGTATGCCACTGCGAGAGCAAAGAGATGTCACGGAAATAGAAGGCGTTTTAAATAAAATCTTGAACATCAACAGCCCGCCAGTAGCCCGGTGCCGCCTCCTTTCCACTGGTTTTAACCCCGGTCATGCCTTAAACATAACCGAGAATATCGGAGGTCATAAGGAGTGTATTGGCTGCGGTAATTGCATAGACATCTGTCCCATCTTATTTCGCGAGCCATCTCGGCGAAATAAAACAGAACAACGGACATCAATGGCATTGGAAAGCATAGTCGGGGCAGATTGCGACCAATGCGATGCTTGCGTTTTAGCCTGCCCTCAGGTAGATACTACTATAAAAAACTACATCGTTAACCACCGCATGATTGAAGTAATGTCCCGACTGGAACAGCGAATAGGAGATGAAGGCGAGCCTGACTTAGATTTGTTTGTGGAGGAAGCGATAACATGAGACTTCACCCTGAAAATTCTCCGAATTTTTAGGGAACTCGATTGCCACGTTTCGCTCGCAATGACATGAAAAATTCAATTAGCTACAATATGATATGCCACTGTTAAGTTATTTGGACACCAACAAACTAACACACATATTTGAGCTTGGACCAATAAGACCTCCTAGCGAGGCTTATTCCCTATTGATAAGAGCCACCAGGAACTGCCCGTGGAATAAGTGCCTGTTTTGCCCTGTTTATAAGGGAACTAAATTTGAGCTGAGAACAGTGGAGGAAATCCAAGGCGATATAGAGGCCGCGAAAGCCATCAGCGATGGCATAAATGAAATAGCCGGGAAAATGGGCTACGGTGGCAGCGTTAGAGAGATAGCAGCAATGCTATATAACCAACAAGAATATGAACAATGCGTTCGCAATGTTGCCCTCTGGCTTTTCGCTGGCGGTAAATCAGCCTTCCTTCAGGATTCCAACACACTTATTATGAAAACCCCGGAGCTAGTCCAAGTAATCACCTTCTTGAGGAAAACCTTCCCTAACCTAAATAGAGTAACTACCTACGGACGTTCACAGGCGGCAGCAAGAAAATCCCTGGAGGAATTGAAGGACCTTAAAGCTGCTGGTTTAGATAGAATCCATATTGGACTTGAAAGTGGCTATGACCCCCTACTGACTTACATGCAGAAGGGAGTTACTGCCGAAAAACACATTACCGGAGGAAGAAAAGTGGTGGAAGCGGGCATCTCCTTATGCGAGTATGTCATGCCTGGGCTCGGGGGAAAGAAGATGTCTCACGAGCATGCCAGAGAAACAGCCAGAGTGCTAAATGAAATCAACCCTGACTACATCAGGTTGCGTAGTCTTCACGTTCACTCTGTCATGCCATTATGGGCTAAAATACACGATGGCGATTTTGAATTACAGACCGAAGATGAAGTGGTGGAGGAGATAGGCATTTTTGTCGAGAATTTGCAAGTTACCAGCTACCTTAAAAGCGACCACATACTCAATCTGCTGATGGAAGTAGAGGGCAAAATGCCCGAGGATAAACAAAAATGCCATGATATTATAAATGAGTATCTCAACTTGCCGGATGAAGAAAAACTCAATTTCAAATTTGGGAGAAGGCTTGGCTATTATGAGAAGCTAAGTGACCTCAAGGATAGCTACAGGCATTACAAAATTGACGAAGTTATAACGCAAATCAAACGCAGAGGGGAAAATGTGGACGAGGTTCTATTCAAGCTAAAGGACGGCTTCATTTAGGAGAATTATGGCTAAAGGCTTTGTAAATTTAAACCCTTTTAAGTATGGCAGGGCGATAAAGCGGAGCAGCAAGCGAAGAATTGCCAAACAAAATACTTCGAGGGGTAAAAGAAGGGGTCACGGCTAAAATAGATAAGTCTAATTTTGGTTCCATAGTGATTGACGGCAAAAAGCACCGCCGGGATGTGCTCATCTTCAGCGACGGAACAGTAAAGCACAGGAAAGGCGGCTTCGGGGTGTTTGGCAGCCACAATATCAAGAAGGAAGAAGTAGAGGAGTTGGTCCGCGGCGAACCCGAGGCGATAATCGCGGGCACAGGAACGGATGGCAAAGCTAAATTAGCCTCTGGAGTTGAAAAATGGGCAAAGGAACGGAATTTAAGCCTGATTGTCCAGCCATCACGGGAAGCTCTAGCAAAACTAAACGAACTTACGGGGCAAAAGAAAAAGATTGCTGCTTTAATTCACATAACCTGTTGAATTTTAGCTAGCTCTACTTGAAATGCTTCTTCCCCATTACGGTAAACACAATCGCTGGTATTCCCAAAATCCAGGCACAGAAAAGGGCGAAGATTGAGCCAGCTAATGCCAACCCCCAGGTTCTTTTCCTAAGGGCAAAAACCCCGCCTGCTATGGCGATTACCGCGAAGATAGTTACCAGCACAACTGTTGTGCCCGTTAATACACCAAACCCAACAACACCACTAAGCCACCCAGGGACCTCGGCATCGGTAAGAAATAATACTCCGATAATCAAGGCAGGGATTCCAGCAACTAAATCAAGTATTCCCGCAGCCAGCGGCATCCAGGTACCACCGGCATTCTCTACTGCTTTACCAGCCATTTATCAGTCTCGCGGCGCGCTCAGGGCAAGCTTCAGGAACTCCTATCAGTTCCTTTCCACAATTTCTACAGAAGATTATCCACAATGATTTCCAACCGTGCTTCCGCGGCTAGCTTTTCATGAAATGCTTCTTCCCCATTACGGTAAACACAATCGCAGGGATCCCTAGGAATATCGCAGGGAGAATAAGAGGTAACCCGGCAAGAAAAGCGCAGATTGAGCCAGCTAATGCCAACCCCCAGGTTCTTCCTCTAATGGTAAAAACCCCACCTACTATGGCGATTATGGCGAAGACAATCATCGGCACGGCTATCGCACCCATTATTGTACCAACCCCAGGAATACCACCAAGCCCTCCAATAAGCGCTCCAAGCGCCCCCAAACCTGCAGCAACTAATATGCCAATAAGCAAGGCAGGGACTCCGGCAACTAAATCAAGTATCCCGGCCGTCAGCGGCATCCAGGCGCCACCAGCTTTCTCTACTGCTTTACCGGCTACTCGCGCACCACATTTAGGACATATCTCGGTTAGCTCGGTTGTTGGCGCACCACAATTGGGACAAAAGCTGGTGCCGCTCATGGGTCTCGCTCCACAATTAGGGCAAATTTCGGGGCTTCCTATCAGTTCCTTACCACAATTTCTACAAAACACAATACCTCCTCGTCTGCCCCACACAAAATGGAGCAGAACCTGAACCAGTCATTTTTGCCTACTTGCTAATGAGCACAATTACTAAAGCCGGTCATAAATGGGTTAAATATATTATCTAGCCGCCAGAGAGACCAGCGAGAGAAGAAAACGCCAGTTGTAGCTTTGGCAGCAGCCATGGCCACAATACAAAATAGCATATCACGCCGATTACCACTGTTATCCCGAGTCCGATAAGAAACATCCTCCACCATAACCCCCAGGCTAGTCCCCATGTCGGCTTAACTTCCACTTTCTCCTCCTGCGGAACCTCCATCTTCTTTATCCCTCCTTTTTATTTATTAGCACTTCAATTTTCAAAGCCTACCAATAGCAACACCGCCTTCCGTTGATTAAAGTATAATAGCAGTTAACGAGTTGTCAATAGGGTCTATCTAAAAACCCTTGCATTTGACGAGCTCACCTGGATAGATAGGTGACATCACGACAAGGAAAGAACACGTGACTAATGTATCGTGACTAATGTATTGTGTGTACTTGATTGACGAATAGCCTGACAAACCTTAAAATTGGGCAATGGCAGGAGAATTACCCTAATCATCACCGGAGTGAATATCGATGGCTAGAAAATACGATGTTATTATAGTCGGTGCTGGTCCGGCAGGCATTTTCGCCGCCTTAGAACTTTCCAGTGTCGGGCTTGATGTTTTGCTCCTCGATAAAGGGAGGGAAACCAATGCTCGCATTTGCCCTGTCCAAAAAGGGAGTAAGCATTGCGCCTATTGCTCTCCATGTCACCTGGTAAGCGGATTCGGGGGCGCTGGCGCCTTCAGCGATGGCAAGTTAACTTTATCCACTGAAGTCGGCGGACACCTCAAAGAGCTGATTGGAATGGAACAGGCAAAAACCATGGTTGATTATGTCGACTCAATTTACCTCAAATTTGGCACTCCCCATGAGGTTTACGGTATAGGTGAGAAAGTAACTGAAATAGAGCGTCGGGCAACCTTAGCTGGACTCAAACTGACTCCGGTCAAGCTACGCCATTTAGGAACAGAAAATTGCCGTCAAACACTAAAAACAATGCAAAAATACCTCTCTCCACGAGTAGATATAAAGCTAATGACAGCAGTCAAGACCATCATAGTCGAGGATAATACTGTCACGGCTATCGAAACCGATGACGGAGAGCAACTGGTTTGCCGATACCTGATTCTAGCGCCGGGTAGAGAAGGGGCAGAATGGTTAGCCAGCGAAGCTAAACGGCTCAAGCTCAGCGTCACTTCCAACCCCATTGATGTGGGTGTAAGAGTGGAAGTCCCATTAGCGATTACGGAGGAATTAACCTCCGTGCTATACGAAGCGAAGCTTGAATTCTACTCCCTCAGTTTCGATGACCGGGTAAGAACATTTTGCATGTGTCCCGGGGGTGAGGTAATCATGGAATCTACTGGGGGTCCCAACCCGGTGGTTACCATAAATGGCATTGGCTACACCGAACAGAAAACGAAAAACAACAACTTTGCCATATTAGTAAGCACAACTTTCACTAAGCCTTTCCATGAACCAATTGCCTATGGCAAGTATCTGGCGCGTCTGGCTAATATCCTTAGCGGCGGTGTTTTGATACAGCGATTGGGGGACTTAATGGACGGTCGACGCTCAACCCAAAACCGCATAAAACATTGCCTTACCGAGCCTAGCTTGAAGGCAGCAACTCCCGGGGATTTAAGCTTTGCTCTTCCCTACCGCTATCTTAAGGGAATAGTGGAAATGCTTCAGGCAATGGATAAATTAACTCCCGGAGTTGCCTCTCCTCATACCCTACTTTATGGAATAGAAGTTAAATTTTACTCCAGCCAGCTAAAACTCACTCCTTGCTTGGAAACTGAAATCAGCAACATGTTCGCTGCGGGCGATGGCGCTGGCATAAGCCGAGGCTTGGTCCAGGCTTCAGCATCAGGCACAGTAGCAGCCAGAGAGATACTAAAACGACTAGGTAAAAACTAGCAATGCCAACCCAATCCCATGCCATTGCCAACCCTTCACCCCCCATCATTCCGAACACTTTCCCCACGTCATTGCGAGCAAAGCGAAACAATCTCGCAATATTCAGGACAGGTCTTGCTAAGCAACATCAACTGTTTTTCGGCATCGACTTAACCTCTACCCCAGCTAAACCCAGTGCCTGTCTGGCTCTGGATGACAAATTACAACTTATCTATTTTGGCTTCATGGCTACTGATGATGATATTATCACCTTCCAAAATCTTTATTCTCCGAAAGTAATAGCTATCGATGCCCCACTAAGTTTACCTTTGGGGTTATGTTGCCTTGAAAGAAGTTGTCCTTGCCAGCCAAAATCCAGTGAGAAAAATAGAAAATGTGACCGAGAATTAAGACACCGTAGGATTCCCTGCTATCCCACAACCAAGGAAACATTTATAAAAGAGCTGATTTATCGCGGCATCAGCCTTAAGAATAAACTTTGCCAACAAGGATTTAACGTCATTGAAGTTTACCCCTACGCCACTAATACCTGCTTATTTGGTAAAACTATTCCTAAGAAGACCACACCGGAAGGCATATCTTTCCTCAAACAACGATTAGCAAACCTTCTCCCTACCCTTCTTAGCCCCTACCTTGAGTTATTCGACCATAACCTCTGTGATGCTGCCTCAGCAGCCTATACTGCTTTTCTCTATCACCAGAACATGGCCGAGGCTCTGGGGGATGCCGAAGAAGGACTAATCTTCATCCCCAAAGCTAGCCAAAGGTAAAGGGGCTCTTGATTTCTACCTCCCACCTTGCTAGACTAGATAAATGTCACTGGGTGACACATCAGCAGCAAATCGTAAAACAACTGCTAGAGGTCTGGTAGAAATCTTCACCGGCGAGGGCAAAGGAAAAACGACAGCTGCTTTAGGTGTAGCTCTCAGAGCTTCAGGACATGGTTTAAAGATATTCATTGTTTATTTTATGAAAGGCGGCTTCCCTTACGGGGAGCAGAAAGCCTTATCCCAACTATTAAATATCAGTTTTGCCAGATTCGGTCTCGAGAGCTTCGTTAACCCAAACAATGTGACTGAAGCAGAAAAGGGAGAGGCGAGAAAAGCCCTGCAGAAGGCTAAAGAAGTGATATCCAGCAATGAATATGATATAGTAATCCTCGATGAAATCAATGTGGCAGTAGCCTGGAAATTAATCGACATTGCTGAGGTGATAAAGCTAATAAAGGAAAAACCAGAGAGGGTAGAGCTTATCCTTACCGGGCGATATGCCGATGACAAGCTTGTCGAATTAGCCGACCTGGTTACTGATATGACCAAGGTAAAGCATCCCTATGATAAAGGGGTATTAGCGCGCAAAGGCATAGATTATTAACCAAAGGAGAGTGTAATGGAAATAACTTTAAGCGTCATCAAGGCAGATGTTGGTGGCTATGTAGGACACTCCGGCTCACATCCAGATGTGCTACAGAAAGCAAGGAAGTGTATGGAGCGTGCTAAAAAGCAAGGATTGCTTATCGATTATCATGTCACCGCCTGTGGGGACGATGCTCAACTGATAATGACTCACCATAAGGGTGAAGATAACGAGCAAATCCATAAGCTAGCCTGGGATACCTTTGTAGAGTGCACTGAAGTAGCTAAGAAGTTAAATCTTCACGGTGCTGGACAGGACCTTCTCGCTGATGCTTTCTCAGGCAACATCAGGGGGATGGGACCAGGTGTAGCCGAAATGCAATTCAAAGAGCGCAAGGCGGAAACTGTGGTTATCTTCATGGCAGACAAAACTGCCTCAGGTGCCTGGAATCTACCGCTATACAAAATATTCGCTGACCCGTTTAACACCATCGGGCTGGTGATTGCCTCTAATATGCACTCGGGCTTTATCTTCGAAGTTGAGGATGTTCTGAAAGCTAAAAAAATCAAGTTTAATACTCCTGAAGAAATCTATGACATGCTTGTTTTCTTAGGCTCACCAAGCCGTTACGCTATCACCAAGGTATTCCACAAAGAAAGTGGTGAAATCGCCGCTTCTTGCTCCACTCAGCGTCTAGCCCGCATCGCTGGCAGATATGTAGGCAAAGATGACCCCGTTTGCATTGTCAGGTCTCAGAGTAAGTTTCCCGCTGTAGGTGAGATACTCGAGCCATTCGCTTCACCACACATAGTTCAAGGCTGGATGAGGGGTTCTCACAACGGTCCTCTGATGCCGGTATCCTTCCACGATGCCAGAGCGACTCGCTTTGATGGTCCGCCAAGAGTAATAGCCGCTGGCTTTCAACTATCCAAGGGCAAGCTCATCGGCGCCAATGACCTCTTCGATGACCCGGCCTTCGACGAAGCTCGCCATCAGGCAAATCTCATCGCTGACTTCCTGCGACGCATAGGTCCCTTTGAGCCGCATCGTCTGCCGCTGGAGCAAATGGAATATTCCAACACGGCTGAGGTGGTGAAAAGACTGGCTCCAAGATTCCAGAGCATTCAATAAATTAAATGCCCAAGTTCCTCCTCGCCAGTAGCAACCCCGGGAAAATCAGGGAATATCGTCTTCTTCTCGATAACCTTGGCTATCAAATAGTTACACTGTCCGACCAAAGAATAAGAAAAATTGCCACCGAGCAGGGAGATAGCTATGAACAAAACGCTCAAATAAAAGCTACTACGTATGCTAAATTAAGCCAACTCATTACCCTCGCCGACGATTCAGGACTTGAGGTAGATGCCCTCCATGGCAAGCCTGGCGTTCACTCAGCTCGCTTTGCTGGAGAAGATGCCACTGATGCCGATAGAGTAACAAAGCTATTAGCCATGATGGATGGTATCCCTTGGGATGAGCGGACTGCTAATTTTAAGTGCGTCATCGCCATTGCCACACCAGAAGGTGAATTAGAATTATGTCAAGGTAAATGCCCCGGCATTATCTCCTTCGAGGTTAGAGGGGAAAATGGCTTTGGTTATGACCCCATTTTCTACCTCCCCGAACTTGACAAGACCATGGCTGAGCTCCCGCTGGAGCTTAAAAATCAACTCAGCCATCGTGCCCAAGCCGCCCGAAAGGCAAGAATAATATTAAAACAACTACATAGTTGAGATATTGACATTGCCACCACCGAGAGTATAGTGTAAAATATTTTCTAACCATAACCTGAATGTCACCGAAGACTCTCATTCCCAGATACATTCAGAATGACGGAGAGGCATTAAATGCCTTTTATAAATTTGGGGAGGTATTGCAGTGAAGTTATCTTGTCTTCAACAAAACCTGAACAAAGGGCTGAGCATAGTAGGCAGAGCTGTAGCTATCAGGTCTACTCTGCCTGTCACTCAAAATATCCTTCTTACTGCTGAGCCATCTCGCCTTAAGTTAGCCGCCACCAACCTGGAAATGGCTACCACCTGTTGGGTCGGCGCCAAAGTGGAACAAGAAGGAAGCATAACTATTCCCGCCCGACTATTAATCGACTTTATCAATTCCTTACCCGGCGATTTAATCGAAATCACCTTGCCTGCCAAAAGCCATACTGTTGAGCTCAAAAGCGGGCGCTTTGAAGCTCACATCAATGGCATTGACGCTGGAGATTTTCCACCAATCCCTGAGGTAAGCGGCGACCTGACCACCACTATTGAAGCAACTGCACTTAGAGAGGGGATTGCACAGGTCACCTTCGCCGCTGCCGTGGAGGAATCACGACCGGTGCTAACCGGTATTTACACTGAATTTGAGGAAGAGCGGCTTAACCTGGTAGCCGCTGATGGTTTTAGATTAGCAGTCCACAAAACAAACCTGCCCACACCGGTTGAACAGAAAACCACGGCGATTATCCCAGCAAGAACACTTAACGAGTTAAACCGCCTTCTTGCCGAGGAAGAGGAGCCAGTGGGAATCACCATGAACCAGCAGAAAAGCCAGGTTTGCTTCAAGCTCAAAGATGCTCAAATAGTCTCGCAACTTATCCAGGGCTCCTTCCCCAACTACTCCCAGGTCATCCCGCAAAGCTATACCACAAGAGCTGTGGTGGACATCAATGAATTTCTGCGAATTACCAGAATATCCTCGGTATTTGCTCGTGATGCCAGCGGCATCGTCCGGCTGGTCATCACTCCGGGAAGCGAACTTACCCCTGGAAAGGTAACCGCCTCTGCTCAAGCTGAAGAAATAGGCGGCAATGTCAGCGAAATCGACGCCCTTGTCGACGGGGAGGAGGCTAAAATCGCCTTCAACGTAAAGTATCTCAGCGATGTTTTAAATGTCGTCCATCAAGCTCAGGTCGCCCTGGAAGTCACCACCCCCTCAAGCCCCGGCGTCATCCGCCCTATTGGCGTGGACAACTATGTCCATGTGATCATGCCCATGTTTGTTCAGTGGTGAGTAAACTGTCTGATGAAGACATGGCTGTAACACCTATCGGGATAGTTCCCTTAACCTCAACCTGCTCAGGCGTGGCTATAACCTTAATATCTAGAGCTTCTAGGGCTAGCCTCTTATCAGCAAAGGTGCACTGAGATAGATTTTGGCGCACCCTTTGGCAGAACTCATTCAGCTTCATCTCAGCCTTAGCCAGTTTGGCTAATTGTTCCTTTGCTTGGCAGAAATTTGCTAGTTTCTCCCCATCCGCCTGGCGGTCGTTCTTTAACTGATTGAGTTCGTCTAGGATAGAATCCTGACTTATTTCCTCATAGCGAAATAGCTTAATGAGACGCTTTTCCTGAGCGTCATAGCCTCGGATTTTGCGACGCAATGTTGCTATTTCTCTATCTATCGGTAACTCACTACCACTTGTAGTCTGGTAAGCCTCAGCCTGCCAGTGTAATTCGGCAAGGATGACCTGAGGGTCTTCTAAGACTTCTCTTACCTTCTGCCAAACTATTTCCTCAAGTTGCCCAGCCCTGATGTAGTGGGCATTGCATATCCTTTCCCTAGTGGCAGTTGGATAAGTGCCTCGGCAGTGATAATAGCGATAATCCCCCCTAAGGCAACTACCTACAAGTGGACTGTTACAATGCCCACAGACTGCATAGCCAGTCAAAAGGTATTGATGCAACGCTCTACCCGGTCGCAATTCCTTAGACCTTTGAAGAGCCTTTTGTGCCCGCTCAAAAAGTTCCTTGCTTATGATAGATGGAGTAACGTCGGGTAGTAGTTTCCAATTCTGCTCAGGCTGTGATTGGAGAGATGTTTTCTTGCTACCCCTAGTTTTGCCGAAGTAAGTTAGTCCGATATATGAGGGATTATTCACCATCCTACTGATGGTCAAGGGATACCACATACCACCTGACTTAGTAGGTATGCCTTTCTGATTTAGCACCCTGGCTATATTAAACCGGCTCATTCCTTCGGCTACCATCGTAAATACTCGTTCCATGACTCTAGCTTCAAATTCTATAGGGATTCGTTTCTTCGTTGCCTTATCCCACTTATAGCCGTATAATCCCCGCCCTGTGCCCTGAGGTAACTGACCTCGGTCAACATGAACTTTCTTACCTCGCATAGTCCTTTCTTTTATCTGGGCTGCCTCTAATTCAGAAGACCAGCCAAGCACAAAGGCAATGAGCTTGCCATTTAAGGTATCTTCCCGTTGCTCTTTGACAAAGAGTAGCTTTATGCCTTGTAGCTTGAATTCCTTAGCTAAGGAAAGAATGTCCTCACCATTACGGCATAGCCTGTCTGGGGTGTATATGACGACAGCCTTTATCTCATTATCTCTAGTCTTGCCTCTTAGCCTGGTAAGCTGTGGACGGTCAAGAACTAAGCCAGAGTAGGTTTCCTTGAAGATAAGCTCCCCTGACACTTCATAGCCAAGCTCATGAGCCTTATTAAGGCAAGCCTCCACCTGGCTACCTAGCGATGTTCCTTCCCTTTCTTGGTCTTCAGTTGATACCCTGGCATATATTGCTGCTTTCATTTTAGTCCCTCCTCACGACGGTATATTTCTGTAAGAATGCCTCTAGGTCACTTTTTCTAATGCGAGTGAACCGCTTTCCTTTTCTGATACAGGGAAACTCCCCGTGTCGCATAAGACGATAAATGGTGAATTCACTCGTCTTTAGAAAGGAAGCGGCTTCCTTTATCGTCAATAACTCATTGTCCAAATGACACCTCACTAAACTTTGCTTTAGCTTAGCACAGCTTGCAGAAAATGTCAAGCCCTAGCTCGGATTTTGCCTTATGATAAGAAATTGGGTGCCAGCCTCAATGATTCGGATATATGGGTTTCATGATGAGTATAAGGGCAGATTGGCTGCTTTTGAGAAGAGGATTTACCCCTTTCGTGGATGGCAATATGGACAAAGCGATGCATTGTTCAACATCACCAACACGTGGTAAGATAGCCTCACGAAAGCTAAGCCTGCGAATTACTCGTAATGTCTGTCACATCGGCTAATAGGGCACGAGCGTGCTGCTGAGGCTGAGTGTCAAGCGGTCTTGTGGGGGGATATACTTAGCTGAAAGGAAATTAAACAAGGGGTGAGTGGATGAAACTAGCTATCACTTTAGCTACCATAAGATACCGCTATCTAGACCAATTCAAATGCCTCTATCTCTATATCGGTGAGGGCGACCAACCAATACCTTTTTATCGCCAATAAAAAAGTGGGTTTGTGAAATATACAATTCCGTATTCTTGTTCAAAAATTAAGAGAGGAAAGAAGCAGCATAGACCCAGGGGTTGTAGCTTTAATTGGGCTTGGAGCTTTATTACTCGGTATATGGATAGGTAGTAGTGGAAGATGAGAGCAAGGTATCAACTTAAGTCGAACAAAACCGGTGAGCCACTGAAATTTGCTTGTTACTGTCAAAAGTATTTACTGGAGGAGGACAAAATAGTTATTGAAGGAGCTCTAACCTGGGCTGCTGAGTCAGAGAAGAAATATGTCTGGAGCTATTATGACTTGGTTGAGTTCCACGGTTATTCCAAGCCTGTTTCTGTCTTCTCGCCTCCCTCGCGTCTTGGTGACACCATTTCAATAATATAAAAGGGGATGTGCAAATGGAAAAGACAATGAGGGATGAGCGATGGGATGAGGTTATACATTGCATAAAGGTAAAGCGATTTCCTGAAGTTGCAAATTTACTCTTAAAAATACGAGAAGCCAAACCCGCTGGAAAAGATGTTAAGAAAGTCGCCGCTCAGCTTAAGAGAGAATGGGAGCGCGTACATCAGTTACGTCGTCCATTGGGCACGGAGCTAAGAGAAATAGCTGAAGAAGTAGTAGATAATATAGAGGACTGGCTAGACTTTTTGCCTTCCAACTCCCTAAAAGGAATTGAAACAGATGATTCCAGGTGAGGTTATAGCAGTTTTAACTTTCCCGGGAGTCATGATTCACGAACTTGCACACAAAATTTTTTGTCAAATTTCAGGAGTTCCTGTCTACAAAGTATGCTATTTTAGAATCGGAAATCCTGCAGGTTATGTTCTCCACAGGCCAGTGTACAGCTACGGGGCTGCTTTTCTAATCAGTGTAGCCCCATTTATAGTGAATAGTTCACTTGCCTTCGTTATATTTTTGCTTGCAGTTAACATACCAACGAATATTGGACAATATGGATTATATTGGTTAGGCGTTTCAATAGCTATGCACTCCTTCCCAAGTAGCGGAGATGCTGATAATCTATGGAATCATTCTAAAGCAGCCTGGAGAGCGACACCATGGGCATTAGTCGGTTTCCCTATTGTAGTTTTAATAAAGATAGCCAATGCTCTAAGTGTTGTTTGGTTTAATTTATTCTATGGCATTGGCTTACTAATGCTTGCGACTGCTCTGTTAAGAGTAATTTTCTAAACGCTGTGTATGGCTATCATGAACAATCGACATAGATATCTTCTACTTATATCCTTTTTGCTCGTATTGTTTACTCCAGAGTAGCGCGGTGCTGCGATTACCTTCTCTCTTGGCTGGTCGTAGAGGTTGAATTACTTTGGCAGTCCAAATTCAAGGCAGGGCGTAGGATTTTATTTATCTCTGTGCCAGAACCACCTCCCTCTCAAAAGTTGTAATTACATTCCGCACGGACAGAAGTTCCTGACGTAACATTCTGACAATCTGGACGATTGTGCAATTAGGTAACAAAACAAGTAATTGCGACCCAACAATCTACTAAAAGGTGCAACCTGGCTCAACAATCTGCAATTTAATTAATAGCAAACGCTTACACTTACAAAAATGTGAGATGTCATTATTTATTATTCGAATAAACTACAATGTTATGGTATGGCAGGTATTAAAAGCAGGAGAGATCGCTGGCTGAAGCTGGGATTTACTTTCCTGGGTTTTATTATCCTAAGCGTTGGACTTGGTTACCTTATCGAGTCTCTTGTTGCCCATTACTATATTCCCGCAAATATTCCGGCATGGATAGCCCTCTCATTAGTATTTGGAATACTGGCAGTAGTTAATGTCTCAGTACTCCCGATGCCTTTTGGTATTTCTATAATGTTGGTTGCTGCAGCACACTGGAACCCAATTCTAGTAGCACTATTTGGAAGTCTGGGGGCAAGTCTAGGAGAATTCAGTAGCTATTTCTTCGGCTATTTGGGTAAAAGGATATCTATAGATGAAAATATACTCGGCTATAGGGTGGTTCACGGCTGGATTATGAAATATGGTATGTGGGCTATCGCTCTTCTTTCTTTTCAACCCGTTATCCCTTTTGAAATAGGAGGGTTTATTGCGGGAGTTGCTAAAATGCCAATACGCCAATTTCTGCCCGCTATCTGGATAGGTAAATTCCCCAAATACCTTATGCTTATCTACTTGTGGAATACATTGATGCACTATTTTCCATTTTTACACTAAAAAGGCGTTGATTAATTACATTGCGGGTCACATTCTGAGTTTTTGTTATTCTAACCATGGTTCTACGGTAAAAGATCAGTCCTTTTCTCAGGCTTGAGTTGACCGGTGAAGATAATCCAGATACACAAGGCGGTCAGAGGAATCCAACCCAGTAATCCCAGGTAACCAGCGAACAGGAGATCTGGCCCACCAGCAAATAACAACACCGTCACTGAGCCACCAATGGCATTGGTAGCGGCATGCGCCAGACTCGGTGCCCAGACGCTGCCCGTCCTCAGGCGTAACCAACCAAATATGATAGACAGCAAAACTGTACTGACGGGAAAGACCAGCAGTCCTAATATGGGGTGCCCAGGGAAGTTATAGCCCCGGATATTGAGCGGGTAATGCCAGATCCCCCAGATAATCCCGGTTGTGACGGCTGCCAGCAAAGGGCGCTCGGCAAATAGGCGCATCTGAAGGTATCCGCGCCAGCCGAACTCTTCACCCCACAAAATGAAGGTGGCAAAAAGAGAGGTAATTAACAAAGATATAGGTATAAATATCCAGATGAAGGACGGAAGCGAAGGTACCACAGTGCCCGGTGCTAACACTCTTAGCGCTCGCTCAAGGGAAAAGTCGGGATGGCCAATTCCAAAGGCTACCACCAGTCCAATAATTATGGCACAGACGAAAAGTGGCAAAAGCCAAGCGACAAGATAATACCGCCATTTAGTCAGGTTTGGCTTTAGACCGGCATCAAAAAACCCCTCACGGGTAATCCATTTACGCACAATAATCGCTGCAATCGCCGGGGAAAAGGCGCCGGGCAAGATAACAAATTGGAAAAACTCACTGCTGACTGGAAATCCCAGGCGTATCGGAATTTCCCATAATACCCAGGCCATCACGAAGGCAATAACAATATAGGCTACTATACCCCTAGTCTTTTTCTCCATCTTCGACCAACCTCTGGGAATATTACACTGATAATTGTAAGAGTTGTAGTTTTCTCGGATTCCCTGTGGTCTATAGTATAGCTCCCGAATGTCAGTGCTGAACTAGAGGTATCCACAACTGAGAAAAGACCGATTTATCGCTGGAATCATCTACCTGGCGTTAGCGGCGTAGATTTTGTTAGTGGGAACAACAGGTGAGACTGTAGCTCCAGTAATGGCCCCTGCTGTGTTGGGGATATGGGGTGTAGCAACGGCTAGGAAGAGATAGGCGACTGCCGATAATGTAACAATAGTCATTTTGTTACGTCACAATGCGATGAAAAGTTACTTACTATAGGATATAACGATCCTGAGAATACGACATCTTAACGGCCGGAAGTGCATTATCAATTTGGGAGTACCAAATAGGTCCCTATTTAAGCACTTCCTTAAGCGCCCTCGCCGCAGTATAGACACAGCCCACGCCACAAACGTACTGAGCCACTCGTAATGCCTCAGCGATTTCTTCCTTGGTCGCTCCCGCCTTTATTGCCTCTCTTGCCAGTGACTGAACACCGTCCGATGCTCCATGCACCGCGTCCAGCACCATGGCAATTAATAGCTTTATTTTCCTTGGCAGGGCGCCGTCTGCTAGGGCTAGCTTTTGGGTATCGTTTACCAGTTTCAGAAGTTTCGGATCCAAATCTTCATAAATTCTCAAAGGGTGCTCTGGCATGTAATCACCTCCAGTTTGATTATTTGATATTTGGAATTTGAGTGTCCCACCTCAAGTGCATGAGCAGGTTCTTAAGCTTAGTGGATGCCTTGCCTATAACTGGAGCACCGTGCCCCGGAAGTAAGATATCAAATTCCAGCTGCGAGATCGCAATTAATGAAGCCTTAGCTCGTGCTATATCCACAGAAAGGTTGCTGGCAGGAGGTCTGGGATTACCTTTCGAGTCGCTTCTAAGAGCATCGCCGACAAAGATGACTTTTCCCGGTAGATAGAGACAGATACTGCCATTGGTATGACCCGGGGTGTAGATAACTTTGAAATCGTTCATCTCAAAGCCGTCCCCGAGGATGATGTCAGGTTCCACCGCATGAAAACGCATTAGCCGCGTCATTAACTTGAAAAGTACCCCAAGAGGTCCTCTAATAGTTTTAAATCCACTCCTGCCCGAAAGGATTGGAGCATCACTGGCATGTATGGCGAGCTTCGCACCTGTCATTTTCTTCATTTCTGCGGCACTACCGATATGGTCTATATCGGCATGAGTCAGAATGACATAATTTATGTTAGATGGATTTTTCCCTAATGCTTTAACATATTTTATAATCTTGTTTCCGTTGCCGGGCATACCTGTATCAATCACCAGCATCTTAGCCTCGGTGATGACTAGATAGCAGTTGGCACCTCTGACACTGTTTATCCGATGAATGCCGGAAGTTATCTCCATCGCTTTATTCCTCTAGTAGGCATCTTTATTATTCTATTACGAAAGAGTGTCCGGTTCAATATTGTGATAACATCGAAGAGGTCATGCTCATTTGGTAGGATGACACATTCTGGCTTTCTGTTCAGAGATTGGCCAGTGAACATCATGGTGGACAGTTTGTGGCAGGTCATGTGCACAGCACGCCCTAGGAGGCAGCACAGGGTACTATAGCCTATTCCCAACTCCCTTCTCACTTGGCTGAAGTTTCCATCTTTGAGCTGCCACTGCACCTCTGCCTCGGCCTGTCTGGTAAGTCTCAAATGAGGCGGGATCAACCCTCTGCCCTCGGCAAAGGTATGCCCACATTCGCGGCATCGCCAGCATGGCGATGAAGCTCAAGATAAACCCTCCTGCCATTGCTCTAGGTGTGAAGCACCTCTCTTGCCTTGCTCACACCCTGCCGGTGCAACCTTGTCGAGCTACAATAAGGGCATTTCATCTTCGTTACCTCAACCATCATCTTTACTACTACCCTCTCCTTATCCCCCCACCCCCCACTTCGTAATCTTTAAGTCCGAGCAGAATTGTGATACATTTTCTTGGCTCTTAGCCACGGTAGTGAGACTTCCTTCCTTTATCTTCTTCTTTATCCTGGGGTTTTTATCACCTTACTTTTTCCAGAAAAATTTTTCCACACAATCTAAAATACAGCCGACAATGATTGACAAACCTCGAACAGTAAATTATTATAATTTCAAAGGGAATGTCTGTAGGGGTAGTCGCGGGAAATGTCAGTTCTTTGACATGTTGCTAAGAAATCCTTTGAAAAGGGAGGCAAATGATGAGAGTCAAAATTGTCTTAGTGGATAGGTGTATCGGTTGTAAGTCCTGTGAAATTGCGTGCGCTGTGGAACACTCCCGGACAAAGCAGCTGTTCTCCAGTGTATTCGAAGAGCCGCGTCCACAAAAAAGGATTGAAGTTGCACCAAGCCCTGGGCTGACGACATTCCCTGTCACCTGCCGTCAATGTGATCCTGCGCCCTGTGTGGATGTTTGCCCAGCTGGTGCAATTAGTCGAGAAGCAGATGTCAATTTGATTGCCCCTGATAGATGTCGGAAATGCTGGATGTGCCTCATTGTATGTCCATTTTCAATTATTCAGGTCGACCATACTACCAGTAAAGCACTAAAATGTGATGACTGCATAGAACGCAAAAGAGAAGGAAGAGAACCCGCATGTGTGGAGGCTTGTCCAACTAAAGCATTGCGGATTGAAGAAACAGAAGATATGACATTGTTCAAAATAGAGCGTATGAAGCTTGCCGATACAGTGCACAAGGTCTCAAGAGGAGAACCAGTTGAAAAGGTTCCCGCATCTATTAAGATATGGCGAGATTTTGGCGAAGAGATAACTAAACTTAAGGAGGAGGTAAGATGAATAACAAAATGGGGTTAACAATTGATAAGTTGGCTGGGCAGCTTATAGAGAAGGCTCGGAGAGAGGGGATTGAGCTCGTTTGGGACCGCTTCGAGGCTCAGCAACCTCAATGTGGTTTCGGACAACTGGGTATCTGCTGCCGAAACTGCAATATGGGACCATGTAGAATTGACCCATTCGGAGATGGCCCTAAAAAGGGAGTTTGTGGGGCAACTGCTGATACAATTGTTGCTCGGAATCTGGCGAGGATGATTGCTGCCGGGGCTGCGGCTCATTCTGACCATGATAGAGATATTGTGGAGGCCCTACATCTCACAGCCCGGGGAGAGACTCAAGGATATGAAATTACGGATGAGGGGAAATTGAAGCGCTTATGTGAAGAATACGGAATTAGTACCAAGGGGAAAGATAAACAGAAATTGGCTGAAGAGCTTGCCTTAGAAATAATGAAAGAATATGGAATGATAAAAGGCGAACTTCAATTTGCTCAAAGACCACCTGAAAAAAGGAAGGAACTCTGGGGGAAAATCGGCGTCCTGCCAAGAGGCGTTGACCGCGAAATTGTGGAGGTAATGCATAGGACCCATATCGGAGTTGATACAGATTATATAAATATCCTGCTTCATGGGGTTAGAACTGCATTGAGCGATGGTTGGGGCGGCTCAATGATTGCCACTGAATTAAGTGATGTCCTTTTTGGCATTCCTAAACCAGTTGAATCTACAGTGAATTTAGGAGTCTTACAAGAGGACATGGTGAATATCGTCGTTCATGGTCATAATCCACTTCTTTCAGAGATGATACTCAAGGCTGCTTCAGACAATGAATTGATTGAGTTGGCCAAGCAAAATGGGGCAAAAGGAATAAACGTCGTTGGGATGTGCTGCACAGGTAATGAGCTTTTGATGAGAAAAGGGATTCCTATCGCTGGGAACTTCCTAGATCAGGAATTAGCTATTATTACCGGGGCTGTAGAAGCAATGGTGGTGGATTATCAATGTATAATGCCTTCTCTGCCTGATGTGGCCAAGTGTTACCATTCCAAGGTTATTTCTACCGCTCGTAAAGCTAAATTCCCGGGAACTGAATATATTGAATTTGATGAGCGTAGAGCTGTAGATATAGCCAAGAGAATCACTAAAATTGCAGTTGAGAATTTCCCCAATAGAATTAAAGAAAGAGTGATGATTCCCGAAAAGCCGGTTAAATTGGTGGCTGGTTTTTCTGTTGAGGCAATCTTGGAAGCTCTGGGTGGTACGCCTAAACCTTTGATTGACGCTATAAAGGATGGCAAAATCCGTGGAGCTGCCGGTGTAGTCGGATGTAATAACCCTAAAATTCCCCAGGATTACGGGCATATAACCTTGGTTAAGAAGCTAATTGAGAGTAACATATTAGTTGTTACCACTGGATGTAATGCCATTGCCACAGCTAAAGCAGGTTTAATGCTTCCAGAGGCAGCAGAACTTGCCGGAGATGGACTTAAAGAAATAGCTAAAGCCCTTGGTATTCCACCCGTGCTTCACATGGGTTCTTGTGTAGATAATACTCGTATTCTTGTTTTACTGGGCGAGTTAGCCAAGGCGTTGAATGTGGATATCAGTGATTTACCTGTAGCCGGTGCTGCCCCTGAATGGATGTCAGAGAAAGCAGTTAGCATTGGGACTTATGTTGTAGGGTCGGGTATCTTCACAGTTTTAGGGACAATACCTCCAGTGCTGGGTAGCTTGAACGTTACCAATTTGTTGACCAGGGATTTAGAGGGGGTGATAGGAGCTAAATTTGCGGTTGAACCAGACCCAGTAAAAGCAGCTCGCTTAATGGTTGATTATATTGAGAGTAAAAGGAAAGCGCTGGGATTAACTTAATCCGTTGATTGGAATGGGTAAAGGGGCAGGGTTTCCTCTGTCAAGGCTCATAGATTGGGGCGAAGGATGAGAATAGTAATTATTGGTCAGGGGCCAGCTGGGATAAGTGCTATTGAATCAATAAGAAACTACGACCAAGAATCTGAGATAATTGTTATATCGGGCGAGAGCAGTATCCCATATTCTCCTACATTGTTACCTGATTATCTATTGAATGAGGAGAAAGAAGTTGTACTATGGAAAGAGAGAGACTTCTTCTCTAAGACGAAGGTTCAGCATTTAGATGATAGGGTAACGGAAATATTCCCGGAAGATAGAAAGGTGACAACTGAGTTAAAGAGAGAGCTCGCATATGATAGATTACTTATCGCTGCTGGGGCTCTAGTTGCTGTTCCCCGAATTAGAGGTATAGATAAGAAAGGGGTCTTCACTTTTAAGACGCTGGAAGATGCCGAGAACATACTGAAATGGCTGAGGAAGGAACACCCCAAAGAAGCTATAGTTGTGGGAGCTGGATTTATTGGCATCGATGCAGCTGTGTGTTTGAAAGAAAAGGGGTTAAATGTAAAGGTAATTGAGGTATTGGATAGGATACTTCCTGCAATGCTGGATAAAGAGATGGCGGGATATGCTCTAGGGAAACTGCAGGAAAGGGGCATAGAGTTTTTGTTCCAAGAAAAAGTTAGCGGAGTTGAGGGAAAGGATAGGGTAGATGAAATTGTACTGGAATCTGGCAGGGAATTAAAATGCGATCTTTTAATTATAGCTACGGGCGTAAAGCCCAATCTATCATTTATTGCGAAAAAGCTGAAGACGAATGTGGGGATAGTTGTTGATGGACATCTTCAAACCTCAGAAGAGAATATATTTGCTGCAGGCGATATAGTAGAATTCAAGGATAGAATTACCGGTGAATTTACTGTAAATGCAATTCATCCTAATGCAGTTGTACAGGGTAGAATAGCGGGTAAGAATATTGTGAATCAAACCGAAAAATATCCAGGCTCAGAAAATGTCACTATCATCAAGATATTTGATACCCCGGTTGTGTCTGCTGGCGTAATGCAGGGAGATGTTGTTAAAAGATTCGATGAAAATGGATACAGAAAATTCTATCTCAAAGACAATAGGATAGTAGGGTTACAGTTTGTGGGTAGTACTGATGAAGCGGGTATTTACTATTCGCTGATGGGTAAGCGTGAAAGTTTAGAGGGAAAGGAGCGTTTCATCTTCGATGAACGGTTTAACTACGGTTATATGCTTACCCTGTGTTATAAAGCGCCAGCTTTGCTGTAAGCCTTGCCTTTGTGAGTATGTGTTACTACAAATAGTGTGTTAAGCCGAAGATTGTTTTTGATGCCTCAAAATGGCAAATGGCTGCGCCCCATAACTAACCATTTGCCAGTTCAAACGCTTTTCCTCTAGGATGCCGGATACTATCACCAAAGCCGAGGTTTCACCGGGAAAACGCCCTACCACATTCGTCCTCCTTCTAACTTCCTTAAACGCTCGCTCCAAGACGTTGCTGGTACGGATGTGCTTCCAGTGCCGCTCAGGGAAGCGGTAAAAGGTTAGACATTCACCAAGGTGCTTACCTAAAACTTCAGTGGCAGTAGGAAATTCCTCCCCATAGCGAGCCAGAAACTTGCTCGCCTCATCCTGGGTATCATCCAAAGAGGCAGCCTATAAAATGCGATGTAGGGCCTTTTTCACCTCCGCCTGCCTTTTCTTTGGGCACTCTAGCCAGCGCATCTCAGGTGCGGTGAACCACACAGCGTTGCCGGGGGACATCAGACCATACATCATTGGTAGCCCGAAGCAATCCTGGGTTGACATCAGAGATAATAAGCCCGTTGAGTCTCCGATTGGCCTGGGAGATACTGGAGCGGGAGAGCCCGCTCTTGCCTCATAAGGGCGCCAGGGCTTGCTTGAAGTCTCAAGTTGATGGCCCCTCTACGTAGAGCACTGGAATGACTTTCTCTAGCGCCCGGCTGCGATGCTGCCAGGTATTAAGCAGTTGGCGGCGAAATGCTTACTTGGTCTGATGCCCGGGGCACTCGCCACTCTCTATGCCCATTGCGGTAACCGTAGCATTCCCCATGACTGCGCTCGTAACGACCTCAATCTAGGAATTCAGTTACCTTTTCCTCCAGAGCCATGGTAAGCAGAATCTTCGTCCCCTCCCGAGCGAATAACTTCAGTGTTGACCCTGTAACTCCTCGAGGGATAATCCTACATTCGCCATGGGCATCTCTTGCTCTTTATGGTATTCTTTAGCCATCGATATATCTTCCCTTCCGAGGTATTCTGAAGCCCTCTTATGAATGTTACCACAAGTAAATTCGAAACGACTTCCATACATACTTAAGTATTTTAGCATACTATCAAGGTATCACATTAAAAGGATTACTGATTGAACAAAATGACGGAATGTTACTCCTCACACCCGCAACCTCCTGTCGGTTCGCAGAAGGATAAGCATTCTCATAATGATAGTTGCTTCATTGTCTTAAGTGGAGTATCATATTCACAAAGCATACCGACTGCGGGTGGAGCGCCGACGTGAAGCAGACTACACAGACGCCAAATTCTGAAACCCAGTGCTGGCTGATATGTACTAGCCAGGTCAATTTCCAAATCGATCGGCAGAATAACTTCTCCGTAGAAGGGTTCAGAACTCGTAACAGGAGACTAGTCTCTGAAATTAAACCAGGCGATAAGTTCGTCGTTTATATCAATCAGCTGCAAAGATTTGGGGCGACATTACAGGCTACTGGTAAGCCTTATACCGACGAGCAAACGAGAATATGGGTAGAACAAGACGAGATGTGGCCGTGTCGATTCACAACCAAGCCTATTATTGTATTAGAAGACGACCAGCTTTTGGACGCTAAGAAGCTGGTGACACAGCTAAGTTTCATAACTGCTGAACAGAAAAGGGTAAACTGGGGTCTGGCCTTTCATCAGAGTCTACGCAAGATTCCCCACGATGACTTTGAGCTGACTGAGTCCGAGATGCGAAAGATCCTGGCATTAACTGGCAGGAAGCCGGAGAGCGGGCTTCTCACAGAAGAACAAGCTAAGGAAGCAATAATGGCGCTTGCTCTAGAGAAGAGGTCTCTCCATGACCGCATCTGTGAAATGCTAGAGACGCTTGGAAGCCGCATGGAATATAACTCCTATACCAACCATCGTGTTACGCCCGAGCATGCTGTCGAACTCGATGTCGCTTGGCTGGACAAAAAGAGCCCTGAAATAGCAATCGAAGTTCAGATAGGTGGCAATCTAATAGAGGCTAAGGATAAGCTGGCACAAGCCAAGAAGTTCAATTACCGAAAGGTCATCATGGTGATTGAGCAAGCTCAGCTGCAACGGCTGAATGCTATTATCAGGTTTGATGAACTGGTGGACTGGATGGAAGCCTGGTCAATACAGGCTGTATACCAGCTTTACACAGCTGGAATGTCTTTTCTTGACTTGTATGAGCGGCTTAGGGAGTCCCGGTACAAGAAGAAAACCGAAGTAGAATTTGTTAGCTAACCAGCGACCGCTCTAATGGAGCTTGCCGATTCACTATTTGACAGAAACTGCAAATTATTTGGCATCACGGTCCTCATTCCCATTAGAGGTCGGCTCACCGTAAGTCTTTGCCACCAGTTTGTCGATCTCCTTTTCCACCTTTGCCAGTTTAGAGACTTCACCCTTCTGTGCCAGCTCATGAGCATTTTCTGATAACTCAGCTAGCTGTAGGTGGAGCGGATTCTCCCTATCAAAGTCAGGAATCCTAATATGTCTGGTAATATGGGTATCCATCGTGGTTTCGATAGTGTAACCTTTGACAGCAGCCCTAACAGTTGAGGAGTTGAGGATGGCTGCCACATAATACGCCTGTTTCTCATCATAGAGAGGAATAATCATCAGCTTATGGTCACAGATGACGGGTTTTATGCCCAGCCGCCTATCTTCAAACGGCGGTATCACGGCTACGGAGAACTCCCCTTTTCCTGATATCTTGCCCGCTATCTCTTTCCACGCAACCTTAAAGGGTGCAAAGGAGTAGCCACCAATATCGTAAACAGCATAGAAGGGATTCCGTTTACCCCATAATTTGTGAATGGCACGAGCTTCCATATCCTGTTCGAATTCTTGCAGAAACTCGTAAGCTTTGTAGTATCGTGTTAGCATTGTCTGCTTATCAATTGGGTCACCTGTGTTTGAGTCATGGGGCACCAGGATATGACAGGAGGGATAGCAAACCCACTTCTTTACATCACGCCCCCGAACCATTTGATAGACAAATTCGGGCTCAACTACTCTCGTCACAGGTTTTACCTTTTTTCTGCCCACCTGATGCAGGTTTCTGACTAGCAAGCCATTTGGCTCGCTGGAAAGAACTTCTACCCAGTAGGCACTGTTTAGGCCAGTAAATACGCCGGCGTGGGCATCGTATTTGGAAGATGATACACCCAGGACCGGCTCCATGGCCTTACCTGCTTTGGACGAAACAAGCATCCATGAAGACTCTGGCTTTTGGTCGCCTTGAATCGGTCTCATGACCATTCTAGTTCTGGTGGTTCGAGTCTTCACTTCCTCTAGTGGGGTGTCTGACTGTATCCGCTTACCTTTCACCTTTGTCCAGCTTGTAGCTCGAATAGGAAATTTGGTCATCCCAGGAGTAAGGACTGCTAAGCACGTTCTATTCACAGCCACCTCAAATGGGTTTAACTCCACCACATCGTCAATCTTAAGCACTTGGGTATTAGTGGCCAGGAACTTTCTGAAGCCTGCGCCTGCTTGTGTTTTGAAAATCGTAAAGGGGAGAAGCATACCGAAAGTTCCGGACTGTGAAAGGTAGTTGCTGACTGGCACAGTGACGAAAAGCATAGCCAGGTCCTTCTTCACTCTACCTAGCCCAGGGCCCTTAGATTTGGAGAGCAACTTATAGGCCTCCCAGACAGTTTTTGTTCTTTCCCTATAATCCTGTGGTAATTCGTCCCACCGTATCCAAGGCGGATTGCCAACGACATAGTCAAAATGCTCCTCAAATAGAGGTGCGAAGGAGTTCTTGAGTAGGCGAATCCATATCCTGTTTCTCTCCTCCTTTTCTAACTTGACAAGTAACTCGAAGAGTTGGGTTAAGGTGTAGGCATCGGCAGTTTGCACTTCTGGCATCTCAGTTTTCAACCTGGATTCGAAGTCCTGTGTCGTGTATCGGTTTTTCACGCAGCTTTCCAAGATGCTGAGGCAACTTCCGAATAACCCGCCCTCGACGATGTATACTGGTACCCGGAAATCGCCCACAGCCTTGTGCAAGACAAAATTATGGCCGAAGATCGAAGCTTCTTTCTCAATAAGAATAGAGTCTGCCAAATAGACCGGGATCTCGAACTCTTTTATCTTCCTTTCCCTCACGTATTCGCCTAACGCGATCAAATAGTTGGCACGCGATGCCATAACAGCGAGTGGGTTGAGATCGAAGCCCACTATGTTCTTAGTGACCTTTTCTACCAGGTCTCCCCTATCGTAAAAGTTCTCCTCGCTGAATTCCTTTACCCTTTTTATTGCCAGAACAAGGAATGTCCCTGAGCCACAGGCTGGGTCGAGAAGCCTTTTATCGGGATCACCTTTGTACTTGACCTCGTCTAGAACGAGTTCGGCAAGCCAGTCTGGAGTGTAGTACTCGCCCAGTCGGTGTCGTATTTCCTCAGAGACAAGGCCCTGATAAAGGCGTTTGAATAAGTCCTTTATTCTCTCTGGCTCCAATTCAGCAGTCCCAACCTCGTAATTGGAAAGCGTCTTAACAATCTCCATGGTTGCTTTGGCGATTTCATCATCCCATTCATTGAGATACCAAGAAAAATAGTCGGCCTCGAGGAAATTGCGGACGCCCATGCTCAAGAATACCCCACCTTCCTCGAGTTCGTTCAACTCAACCTTCAAGTTATCAGCGCTTGCCAGATAGGCATCCTCCAGTTTTCTAATGTACGATTGCAGGAACGGCTGACCCAAAAGAACAGCGACTTCGGCAGCAAGCAGCTTCATGATGAGGGCATAATAGGTGTGGACTGCAAAGAGAACCTTTTCCGGGTCTAGCTTCCCACTCAGGTCATATCGTTGCTCAAGTCCCGCCAGTTTTTCTGGCGAATAGGAACAGACCTGCGAGAAAACCTTCTTCCAGTCCGTGAACAGCATATCGGTTCGGGGACTTCGCCAATTTGCAACTTTGTAGTAGAGAGTGCGGACCACCTTAGCTGCCAGCAGACTTTCAGGCCCGAAATCTGCCAGCAAGAGACCAACATCCAGAGGCTTTCTGACCAATCCTCTGATTGCTTCTACGAGTCTGAGGACAGTCGTGGCACCGATATCGTAAGGCCCTTGGACGACCCACTGTTTGTCTCTTCCCCTGAACCTCAAGAAGCCTATCTTAAGACCGTCAAGCACCACGCCAAAGTAGCGAGGGTAACTTCCTTCAGTTTGGGCTTGCTCGATGATATAGTCCCTGGCTTGGCGAATAGCATGGGTAAATCCTGTTTTGGTTTGTAGCACCTTTGGCTTTTCATACTCAATCACGACATGACCGTACAGTGCATCCGGTCTCTGGCCAGAAACAAACGTGTATTCGTAGCTTGCCCATGGAATTTTCAGCTTATCGAAGACTCGCTCTCTGAGTATGTACTCGGTTCGCATCTTGACGTCTTCCTCGGAACGCGACTGCCGAGCAGCTTCGTTTATCCTCTCTGCGAGTTCCCTGACATCAACGTCTATATGGTTATCTGTCATGGTCAATTAGCCTAACGTGTGAAGTATCTGCCGCTATTTTACTATTGTTGACGACGAACTTAAACATTTGGGTCGGAGCGGGTTCTCTTGTATTGGAGGTTGACCAATTTTTAGGCAAGTGGTATGTTCTGAAATATGAGTTGGCTTCTATCAGGGGCAATTTTCTCTGTAGGTGTAGCTGTAGGTTTTTGGGCGGTGGTGCTTAAAATGGAAGCCAATCTATTTTTGGCAATTTTCTTTACAGTATTGGCAGCCTCTCTTTTCGTGATATATGCAGTAATTAAATTAACTAGGCGTATATGGACTGGACGTGATAAATGGCGTGTTACGTCATCTTATCCAAGTATAGCATACGAAAATAACCCAGATAATATAAAGGACAAGAGGAGGGAATGGCGGAGTTCAAACCCGCAGGCTGTAGAACAATGGTTTAGAATCGATTTGGGGAAAGAAAAAATGATTGCGAGTATTGAATTTGATACTGATAAAGACTGGATAGAGAAACCTGACAAATGGCTAATGGAATTCCATACTGCAAACCAAAATGTGACTGTGGGAAGGCCTGTAACTGGCCGAGGGTTTATTCAAGTTGCCTCCAAAGATTTACCTGAACATTTTCGATACTTAACCGTATATATAACAGAGGAAGCAAAAGACATGCCCGAAGGTAGTAATTACACTAAGCGGTACGGTAAGAAGGTTTATTGGACGATATCTAACGTTAAAATACGGCAGTATATATTCAATTTTGGGGTTAGAAAATGGTTGACGTATGAACTGTAAATTTTGTGGTTTACTCAGAACAATGAAATACGGTTTTAAGGCTGGACTTTGAAGGGCAAAACTCCAGCTACAGCAGCAGGACTTAAAATGCCCTTTAAGACTTGGATTGAGTTGGTAGATTATTTAGGTAAAAAGGGGCAAAAACCCTAAATGCAAGAGAACCTCGGAGCGACAGCACAACGCTTGTGTGGACTAGCAGAATAGTGCTCTCAGTCGTGCGCTGAATCACCATTGCACTTTCCTGACTATTGTGCAATCTCAATACGTTAAACAAACACTCATTTCGTGACCATGTTTATAAGTCCATTAGTATATAATCGAAGCGGAGTATAATATGCCTTGTAAATTAAAGCCTTCTGGAGGACGAATCTAGGCTATGACAGAGCAAAGCAGATTTGCCAGATGGGTAAGGAAGTATTCACCCAGGCGTGGCTTGATATGTCATTTTTATATTCGAGAGAAAGCGAAGCCCTTTTACGGAAAAGTGGAGTTCGCTTACTTTAACTTATTTTGTCCATCAAAAGATTGGGTGGTAGGCGGTACTAAGAATCATGGCATCTCGAGTGCGCGAGACAAAAAGTCCCAAATTCCTTGTTTGAATTGTTTTGAAGTCAATGACGAATTCTGCGCGGTAATCAAAAAGTATGAAACTGATCGAAACGATCAATTTGAGATTGGCATAATCTTCAATAAAAGGAAGTTGAAGAGGGATTTCACAGTTATCAATGTTTCAAGGAATCGGCCATACCCATTGCCTCCACCAAACAAGTGCCATCATTTTGATAATCCACGCTTCCGTATTGGCGCACTTCGTCCATTCCACTATTGCGACGTAGTCCGTGTGGAGATTCGAGAGTATAACCAATTCCCTGCCATCGGTTTAATTCGATGGGACTCAATAATGGGAATCTTAGTGAAACCACAAAATAAACATGATATTGCTGAACTATTAGAATCGAAAGACCTGGGGGAAGTGGCAATCTTCGCCGTGCTCTAATATTTGGCAGATGCTTATGGCCAAATAAATAGTATGTTGTTCAGTGAGACTGCGTTGCACTTTTTAGCGGTTTGTGCAACACGGCACACAAAGGGGGGCTTCCTATTTCCGCCTATTGACAGACCTCTTAGAAAAGGACTAAACTCAGGTTTGAGCATGGGAGTTGGTTCAATTGATAACAGTTTAGAAAAAGGAGGACAATATGCTTGGAGAGAAAGTTAGGCACTACCAGGGGAAGAACACAGATTTGAATAGT
>DAOUMA010000005.1:0-124322 GCA_034414555.1 Dehalococcoidia bacterium
CTTTCTTACAAAACATACAAAATATTAGCACGGGGCTGAGTTTGTCAATACCACTTATCTTAGCTTTAACTCATCACTGTGGGGTTGCTCATGGGAGGGACGCTAGGAGCGGCTGAACAAACTGACGGAATGTGCAGCTCGGGAGCGACACAGGGGATTCATATAGCTTGGGTCCGAATCCATCACGGGAGCCCAAGTTGTTCAATATCTAGAACTTTTAGAGCAACATTTGCCTTTATCTAATTGAGTTCGAATCCCCTTAGGTGTGCCTTTCAGATCAGTTTCCGAACTTTTCTTCGAGAAGAAGCAGCTGGTTCCGGCTTTACAATGGTTGCTTGTATCTTATCCAAAGTAATAGCTAGCTCTAGTTCACCTGCAGCAGTTGGTCAACTGTACTGGAGTATGACATAAGTCATATATGGGTATTTATTTCCCGACGTATAATTATCTTAGAAGATAAAAGGTCAAGATTGTGAAAATGTAGGCAATAAATAAGTATGGTATAATTAAACCTGCGTGGAGGTATAAGAAATGTCTGAGATAAAGGTGGATTGCACAGGTGAAACCTGTCCGGTTCCTTTAGTTGAAACCCGGAAGGCCTTAAGGAAAGCAAAAGAAGGTGACATTGTGGAGGTCATCGGAACTCATCCTTCTTCTAAAAAAGAGATACCAATGGCCGTCAAAGCTCTGGGGCTGGAACTTATGGACATTCAGGAGAAAGACGGAGTTTGGAAAATAAGGATACGCAGGTAGAAGGAGGAAGTAACTATGGCTAATAAAGCTACTATTGTAGTTCATAGCGGTGATATGGACAAGGTTTACAGTGCCCTTATTATAGCTAATGGGGCACTGGCGATGGGGATGGAAGTATCGCTCTTCTTTACCTTTTGGGGTCTTCAACGCCTCAAGAAAGGCGGGTTGGAAAAGGGACCACTATCAAAAATGAACATTCTAGGCCTCGGCAAGTGGATGGTTAAACGGAAGATGAAGAAGGCTGGTTCGGCCTCTTTAGAGAAGCTTCTGCAGGACTTCAAGGAGCTTGGGGGTAAAATCATTGCCTGCGACATGACCATGGAAATAATGGGGGTAAAGAAGGAAGACCTCCGTGATGATTTGATATCAGATTACGCTTCGGTGGGCACTTACATAAATGAGGCTAAAGAATCAAGTGTGACCCTCTTCATATGAGGGTGTTTAAAAATGTAGTTGCCCAATTTATTGGGCAAATGCGCCTGATGAATCAGGCAACTACAGAAATTTGGGGGTGAAACATCTCTAATATGCCTAAAAGCGAACGCAAAATCAAAATTAAACAGCCTTCATATAGGCAGGAGGGAGGTATGTTGGACAGACGACAGGTATATCTGGACAACTCAGCAGTCACCCGGCTGGATGAACGGGTACTGGAGGCAATGAAGCCGTATTTCTTCGATAAGTACGCCGTTGCCACCTCGGAATTTGCCTACTCTCAGGGCATAGAGGCTCGAGAGGTCCTGGACGGTGCTAGAGAGGCCCTGGCTGCGGCTCTGGGAGCAGCGTCTGGAGAGCTTATTTTCACCTCAGGAAGCACCGAATCCTCAAACATTGCCCTGAAGGGAGTAGCCCTGGCTCTTGGTAATAGCAAGGGGAAGCATATAATTGTGTCAAAAATCGAGGATTTTCCGGTACTTCACAGCGCAAGAGCCCTTGAGAGGCAGGGCTTTAAGGCGACCTATCTGGATGTAGATAGTGACGGCTTTGTGAATCTCGACAAGCTTAGAGATTCCATCACAAATGAGACCATTCTGGTTTCCATCCAGCATGCCAACCAGGAGATTGGCACCATTCAGGATATTGCTAGTATTAGTCGTATCTGCGGCGAAAAAGGGACTCTGTTTCATACTGATGCGACTCATACCTTTACCCGGGTTCCCCTCGATGTCAGGAAGATACCTGTGGATTTAATCACGGTATCCGCCCATACTATCCATGGGCCAAGAGGCATCGGAGCACTGTACGTTCGTCAAGGGACAAGAATAGCCAAGTGGGTAGATGGAGGATTTCAGGAGTTCGACCTTCGGGCGGGACTGGAAAACATACCCGGTGCAGTGGGATTCACCAAAGCGGTAGAATTGGTCACGCCAGAAGAAACAAAGAGGTTACAATCAATGCGTGACCGTATTATTGACCGTATACTTGCCGAGATACCGCATACTACTCTCAATGGCCACCGCTGGAAGAGGCTCCCGCAGAACGCTAATATCTCGTTCCACTTCATAGAGGGTGAATCTATCACCCTGCATCTCGATATGCACGGTTTTGCTGTGAGCACCGGCTCTGCCTGTTTCAGCCGCTCTCTGGAGGGTAGTCACGTTATCTTTGGAATAGGTGGTGACCACGAAAGGGCACACGGGTCAATTCGTTTTACCTTCGGGCGTTACAACATTATGGAAGACGTCGATGCCGTGGTTCACACGCTGGCCGAGGTAGTGCCGGAGCTGAGAAGTATCAGCCCGTTGGGCAAACGAAATAAAGAGTAGGAGGAGTAGAGATGAGATTTCCATATAGTGAAACGGTACTGGAGCACTTTCGACACCCGCACAATGTAGGTAAGATTGATAATCCCGACGGAAAGGCGATGGAAGGCAGTCCGGCCTGCGGCGATATGGTGGCTGTATATATTAATGTTGACCCAAAGACGAATACTATCTCAGACATCAAATTCGAATCTTATGGCTGTGCTTCTAACATCGCTACTGGCTCTATCATTACGGAACTGGCCAAGGGGAAGACATTGGATGAAGCCAAGAAGATTACCTGGAAGGAAGCATCAGATGCACTGGGAGGGCTTCCCAAAATCAAAGTCCATTGCTCGGTACTTGCCATAGAAGGTCTACGTTCGGCCATTGAAAACTACGAAGAGCGCCACGGTCTGGTTAAGGAGAAAAAGCCGACCACGGTAGAGGTGGTTCGTCAGCGCCTCAAGAAGGTTATAAACCCTCTGACCGGGTTAAGCGTGGTGCGTACAAATCTGGTGCGAGACATTGAGGTAAAGGATGGTGCTGTCCGAGTGGTGATTGACTTACCTCCGGACCACCAGTTTGCTGCGGCAATAAGGGAAGAGATAACAGAGAAAATAGAGCCACTCTGGGACGTAAAAGAAGTAGCGGTTGAATTTAGGGCATAGAAGTCCGACAGAACTCTGGGTTCAGACGCGGTTCCGGGAACATAATGGGGGGAAAGGCTACTCCTAATAGTAAGAAAACAGAAAAGGCCAGTATTCACATAATCGGGATGGCCTGCACTACCTGTGCCGCCACTATCGAGAAAGGACTTAAAGAAACACCCGGTGTGGAGCAGGCAAATGTGAGCTTTGCCTCGGAAAAAGCTTCTGTAGAATATGACCCCTCCAGGGTAGACCTTACCAAAATTAAGAATATCATCTCTCAACTGGGCTACGGGGTAGCCACCAAGAAATCTATCTTCCCTGTAGGTGGAATGACCTGTGCCTCCTGCGTCGCCCGAGTAGAGGGGGCTCTCTCCAGTGTGGCCGGGGTAGTTTCCGCCAATGTTAATCTAGCGTTAGAGAAAGCTACTGTGGAGTACGCAGATGGAACGAGCATAGCTGACCTCCAGCAGGCAGTGAAAGATGCCGGCTATGAACTTGGCTCGGAAGCCGAGACGCTGGAAGATGTGTCCGCTGCTTCACAGCGAGAACTCCGCGGCATAAGGAACAGGTTTATCGTTGCCGCTATCCTTGCCTCATCAATTATGGCTTTAATATGGGTTCCCTCATTCGCCGGGAAACCATATTTACTCTGGGCACTGGCCACGCCGGTGCAGTTCTGGGCAGGCTGGCGATTCTACGTGGGTGCCTGGGGTGCGTTAAGACACAAAACTGCTGATATGAATATGCTGGTGGCCGTGGGCACCTCAGCTGCCTACTTTTATAGTATGATAGCTGTTCTCTTCCCAGGCCTTTTTGCTGCTGCCGGGGAAGGGCTTGGTCTCTACTTCGATACCTCAGCAATGATTATTACCCTGATACTGCTTGGTCGCCTCTTGGAAACACGGGCCAGAGGACAGACTTCAGAAGCGATAAAGAAGCTCATTGGACTGAATCCTAAGACAGCCGTGGTTATCCGTGACGATAAAGAAACAGAAATTCCTGTAGATGATGTCCAGGTTGGTGACCTCATTCTGGTACGACCAGGAGAGCGAGTACCGGTGGATGGTATTATTCGCCAGGGATATTCCAGCATTGATGAGTCCATGATTACCGGGGAGAGCATTCCTGTGGAGAAAAAGGCAGGTGACGAAGTTATCGGTGCCTCCATTAATAAGACAGGCAGCTTCAAGTTCGAGGCAACCAGGGTGGGTAAAGATACCACCCTGGCTCAAATTATCCGGCTGGTGGACGAAGCCCAGGGAAGCAAGGCACCTATTCAGCGATTGGCCGATGTCATCGCCAGCTACTTCGTACCGATAGTAATCGGAATTGCCATCATTACCTTCGTAGTATGGTACTTTGCCGGACCATCCCCAGCTCTTACCTATGCCATCCTCAACTTTGTGGCGGTGCTTATCATTGCCTGTCCCTGCGCCATGGGGCTGGCGACACCAACGGCGATTATCGTGGGCACAGGTAAAGGAGCCGAGCATGGTGTTCTTATCCGGAGTGCTGAGACACTGGAGAGGTCTCATAAAATAGGTGCTGTGCTGCTGGATAAAACAGGCACTCTAACTCAGGGCAAACCCGAGGTAACTGATATTCTCGCTCTCCCTTCTTCTTCTCAGGAAGAGGTTCTCCGGCTGGCAGCCTCGGCCGAGCGTGATTCGGAGCATCCACTCGGTGAGGCTATACTCAGGGCTGCTTCGGAGAAGAAGCTGCCGGTATCTTCAGCCTCTGATTTTAACGCTATCCCCGGACACGGTGTCGAGGCTTTAGTAGAAGGCAAAAGGCTTCTACTGGGCAACCTCAGGCTAATGCGTGAAAAAGGCCTTTCCTTAAATGGACTGGAGGAAGAAGCCGAGCGGCTCTGGGCGAAAGGCAAGACAGTGATGTTTTTGGGTGTAGATAACCAAATAGCGGGCATTATTGCTCTGGCTGATACCCTTAAGCCGAATGCCCGAGCGGTTGTGGATGCGCTGCATAATATGGGTATTGAGGTGGTGATGCTCACCGGAGACAACCGGCGCACTGCCGAGGCTATTGCTGGGGAGGTGGGCATTGACCGTGTCCTGGCTGAAGTGCTGCCGGAACATAAAGCCGGGGAGGTCAAGAAGCTCCAGCAGGAAGGGAAAGTGGTAGCAATGGTGGGAGACGGGATAAACGATGCCCCAGCCCTGGCTCAAGCGGATGTAGGCATCGCCATTGGTACCGGTACCGATGTGGCCATGGAAAGCGGAGATATTACGCTGATTAGCGGTGATTTAGGGGGAATTGTGACTTCTGTATCCTTGAGCAAACGCACTATGAGAACTATTAAGCAGAACCTCTTCTGGGCTTTTGCCTACAATACCACCCTTATCCCGGTGGCGGCAGGAGTATTGTACTTTGCCTTCAGGAATACCGGTGTTCCTCCAGAGCTTCACTTTATTCTGGGCAACTATGGTTTCTTAAATCCAATCTTGGCGGCAGCGGCTATGGCCGCCAGCTCTATCACCGTAGTATCTAACTCGTTGCGTCTCAAAAGGTTCAGGCCGACCAGCCTTGAAACAACTAAAGGAGGTGCGTAAATGGCGATTGACCCGGTTTGCAAGATGGAAGTGGATGAGAGCAAGGCAGCAGCTACCTCTGAGTACAAGGGAAAGAAATACTACTTCTGCGCTATGGGCTGCAAGAAAGCTTTCGACCAGAACCCGGAGAAATACCTCGCCGAGGAAAAGAAATAGGTCTGTAGCTTGTCCAGCAGTCCATCGGAATGTTATCCGGATAAGGGGACATAGTAACGCAACATTCATGACGGTTGTGTAGCCTCTACGATGACCGTCTCTTGACAGTGGTGACTATATCTGAGCAAAATGAAAGGAAAAGTTCTATAAAAAGGGGGTTATTCAGATGCACGCAATAACAATGGCTAATCTCAGGAATGCTCACGGCGGTGAATCAATGGCCCACATGCGTTACTTGATTTGGGGTAATCAGGCAGAGAAAGAGGGACTCCCCAATGTCGCTCGTCTGTTCCGAGCCATTGCCTTTGCTGAAACGGTTCACGCCACCAACCATTTCCGCGAGCTTAAAGACAACTTCGGGGACTCGCTGTGCGCTTCGATGGCTGTCTTTGGCTTGGGCAGCATGTCTCAGAATCTACAGGGAGGTATCAATGGAGAAACCTATGAGATTAATGAGATGTACCCGACTTACCTTGAGACTGCCCGGTTTCAGGGAGAAAAGGGCGCGGAACTGAGCTTCCACTACGCCCTTGAGGGAGAGCGGACACACCGGGCACTGTTCCAGAAGGCCAAGGAGGCTGTTGATTCCCGAGGCAAGGATATGGACCTGGGTCCGGTGCGGGTGTGCCCTGTTTGCGGGTGGACCCACGAGGGAGATATGCCTGAGAAATGCCCGATATGTGGTGCGACCAAGGACAAAATCAAGACCTTTGCTTAAAAGTCCCGCCGCTTCTCTCCAACCTGCGGGATGCTGAGTAATCCTCGGCTTTGTTCAACCTCGCCGCATAAAACCTCATACTGTGCAGCCGGTAATCTATACCTGAGATACGTCAAGCAAAGCTAGGCCACCGGCACGTACTCTACTGCGCCAGCTGATGTCTTAGCCACGGCTGACGTAAGCCCCACTGCCCTTCTTGAGCGCACAATGACCCCATGAACGCCAGTCGCCTCGGCAGTTCTTAAAATTGCGTCCAGCTTCTGTAGGTCCTGGATTCCGTCCCGGACAACATATAGAGGAGGCTTAGCCCTTTCTTTAGATTTTCCGTATGGTTTTGGCTGGTAATCACTGTATGAGAGGGATGCCTTTACCATTATCAGTCTGGCGTAATGTGGATAAGTGGCAAGTGGTGGATAGCTGGGAGAAATATAGACCTGTGGATGAAACACTTCATCGTATTGTTTACCCCGGGATAGCCCAGTGCTCTGATTACTTTTTGGAATTGCACGATTTGAACTTACCTCAACAGTCAAAACGCCAGACAGGGCTTACGTCACTTTGTCGCTATTGAGAAAGGAAATGGACTTGGGCGTATTACGGACATGCCATAAAAAGAAAATCTAGGCCAAAATTATGGCAAAAGTGGTGAGCTAGATAGCTTGACGAAAGAATTAGCGACCACGTAGAATACCGTTTAAATAAGCGGGGTATTCTTCCGACTCAGGAAGTGGTAGTTTACGGAAGGAGAAAAACTGAGGTTACTGGGTGGTCTGGTGGTAGCTGAAGTGAGAGAAGAAATTCTAGGTCGCTTTGAAGTGTTATTGAAGATGTCTTTGTATGGCTGTGATACCTGGGTAGCAATGAAGGATATTACCAAAACCGGGATGGTTATCCTTGCCAAAAACAGCGACCGTCCCGTTGATGATTGTCAACCTCTGGTACATCATCCTAGAAAGACCTGGCCAGAAGGGAATATGCTTAAACTTGAATATCGAGAAATTCCTCAGACAAAAGTTACCTATGCTACTCTTGGCTCAAGTCCTTACTGGTGTTGGGGTTATGAAGAAGGTATCAATGAATATGGTGTTGCGGCGGGCAATGAGGCAGTTTATACAAAATCCCTTAAGGAACTCAAGGCGGCAGAAAAGAAAGGGGCAAGAGAAGAATTAGGACTTTTAGGAATGGACCTGCTCCGGCTCGGTTTGGAAAGAGGGAAGACAGCTCATGAGGTTCTGAAGGTAATAACTGATCTTGTCGCCGAATATGGACAGTGGGGTGCGGGATTTCCTGGGATAGACCATTGCAAAGGGAGTTATGACAATTCTTTTCTCATTGCGGATGCAAAAGAATCCTGGATTTTAGAAACTGTGGGCCGCCGCTGGATAGCAAGAAAAATAAACTATGGATATGGTGCTATTTCAAATGGACTGGGTATTGGGACCAAATGGGATTTGGCAAGCTCTGATATTATAGACTATGCGCTAGAAAAGGGTTGGTGTCCCACGGCAAGAAAAGAATCATTTAACTTTGCGCAGGCTTACGGTGATCGAAAAGAGAAGTTGCTCAATCTTGCCGGCTGGCGAGCTAAAAAAACTGCCGGGTTACTTGGGAAAAAGAAAGAAATTTCTTTTACCTCGATGATGCAAATAGCAAAGACACATTTTCCGCCCATCTGTATGCACAAATTGCCTTCAGGGACGGGCTGGGTAAGAACAGCCAGTTCAGCCATCGCCATTATTCCGGAGCCCGGCGATAAGTTAGTTCAATTCTGGTGGACGCCTGGCCCTCCTTGCCGTGGTATTTATATTCCTTTCTTTATTGACGGGAATAAGATTCCGGAAATTGTTTCCCGGGCGGGGAAAGCGGGCAAAAGTGTTACCCCGGCGCCAGATGCGAAAAAGGATGAATTCTCTGCTGAGTCCTACTGGTGGCTTTTGCGGAAACTTTTTGACAACGCTAAAAGAAAAAAGGAAACGCGAAAAACTTTTGCCCATATGCAGGGAAAATGGCTAAATGAAGTCGGGGATATTGAGAAAGAAGCCATTAGCTTGAAAAAAGATGGGAAAAAGGAAGAGTGTGCCGGCATCTTGAATAACTTCACTTCGAGATGCATAACTGAGGTTTTAGCTATTATTTAGCCGCGGATTTAACTGATTTATATTTTGAAAATAACACGAAAAAGAGTCTGCGCTTTTCTCCGAAAATCTGCGTGCTAAAAAATTTCTGTGTTTGTCCGCCTTAATCTGTGGCTGAAAAAGTTTTTGTGTTATTCTGTAGCAAAAAATGAAGATTATTATTGCCCCGAATGCTTTTAAGGAAACTCTCTCCGCGGTAGAAGTGGCTGACTGCATAGAGCAGGGAATTAGAAAAATTTGGCCGAAAATCGCCATAGAAAAATTTCCCCTGGCTGATGGAGGGGATGGGACAGTTGATGCTCTTGTTTCCGCTATGGGTGGAAAGATAATCGCCAGAGAGGTGACCGGTCCGCTCGGCAAGAAAGTGCGGGCGGAAATCGGGTTGTTGGGTGACGAAGTGACTGCGGTTGTTGAGATGGCCTCTGCTTCTGGCTTGCGGCTGGTTCCACTACAAAAGCGCAATCCGCTGAGAACTACCACTTATGGAACTGGAGAATTAATTAAGGCTTGCTTGGATATAGGAGCAAAAAAAATCATTGTGGGAGTTGGCGGGAGTGCAACTGTGGATGGTGGAGCCGGGATGGCAATGGCTCTGGGGGCAAAACTACTGGATAAGTCTGACAAGCCTGTTGAATTAGGAGGAGAGGGATTAAAACATTTATTTCGCATTGATTGCAGCCAGCTGGATTCCCGGATAGGGCGCACCAAATTCATCGTTGCTGCGGATGTGGATAATCCTCTGCTTGGCAAACAGGGAGCCGCCCGGGTATATGCCGTGCAGAAAGGAGCAACCCCGAAGATGGTGGGAGAATTAGAGGATTATTTAACCAATTTTGCCCGAGTTATAAAAAAAGCCCTTGGGGTTGAAGTAGCCGATTTGCCTGGGGCTGGAGCTGCAGGTGGACTGGGTGCTGGCTTGGCAGCATTCCTGAATGCTCGGATAGAACAGGGCGTTGACATTGTTATCAAGGCTTGGGGGTTGAAGGAGAAAATGAAAAACGCTGATTTAGTTTTTACTGGCGAAGGGAGTATTGACCGCCAGACTCTTTATGGGGAAGTTCCTTTCGGCGTGGCTAAAATTGCCCAAAAGTATGGGGTGCCGGTGATTGCCATTGCGGGCAATGTGGAAGACGGTGCCTACATGCTTTTGGAATATGGGATTGAGGCAATTTTCAGCACCACTCCCCGGATAATGACTCTTGCCGAGATTCGCAAAAACCCTGGTCAGTTAATTACAAATACAGTTGAACAGATTATGCGCATTTATCGTCTGCGTGAAGAGGGTTGCTGAAAAAGCATCCCCGAGGGTCGCCTCTCATCCCAGCTTTCACAAGGGACTTCTCGGCGGTTTCAATATCTGTGCACAGGAAGTTGAAAATATCCTTATGCCTATAGCGGCTGTGTACGTTGGAGCTGTGTTACCAGTGTCTCTATTATGCTCCGCAACTATTATTACAAGCTCTTTGCTGCCATCGAGTGTGCTATAGTGAAGCGAGGCGATGCCACCACAATAGATTTCCCGGTGCAGACCTCTTGCGCAGAGGCGATGGAAGCGACAACAAGCAATGTGGCTGAACAAATGCCTGGAGACGACATCGCCCAGCGGGTGGTGCCGAAGGAAAGATTAGCGAGACTCAAAGATAGCGCGAAAGCGTTAAGGTAAAACAAAAGGGGGGATATGAAATGATACTGGATTCGCAAGAAAGAATTAAAGAATACACGGCAAAGGGATATTGGGGGAAGAAATCGCTTATCGATTATTTCAAAGAAAACGTGAATGAGGACCCTAATAGGGTTTGCCTGGTAGATCCTCCTAATAAAGAGCAATTAGTGGGCTTAACGCCGGAGAGGCTTACGTATAGAGAATTGGATCGGGCAGTGGATGCTACCGCAGAGAGTTTCTTACGAATGGGTATTCGGAAAGATGATATTATTATCGTTCAGCTTCCCAACTGTTGGGAATTGGCAATGCTCTATTTGGCTATTACCAGGGCGGGAGCCCTCATCTCTCCTGCGCCAATACAATGGAGAGAATCAGAATTACGATATGTTGGTGACCTAACTCAAGCCAGAGCGTTCATTACGGTCGAGGAATTTCATGATTTTAAACATGGAGAAATGGTCGAAAAACTGCAGTCAAAGCTTCCCAATTTAAAACACATAATTTACTTACAAGAACTGAGAGAAATGGGGAAAGGAGAGATAACGGGCAAACTTGATGAGGTGAAAATAGATGCTAACGACATTTTTACGCTTTGCTGGACCGCTGGCACTGAAATCGAGTCCAAGGGATGCCCCCTAAGCCATAACAACTGGATTTTTGAAGGTACTGCAGAACTAGAGCTGACGGGGATCAAGAAGGGAGAAACACTGCTAACTGCTGGCCCACTGGTTAACATAGCTTCAGTGGGAACAACATATGTTCCCTGGCTCATAGTGGGCGGTACATTTGTTTTGCATCATCCCTTTCATCCGGTGATTTGGATGCGGCAAATGATAGAGGAGAAGGTAAACTACACTCTTCTTGTTCCTGCGCTGGTAAACGCCATAGCAAAGCCCCCGCTGGCAGATAAATTTGACCTGAGCGCCGTGAGGGCAATCACCATAGGTGGGGCACCACCAGCCCTATGGTCCGCTCAGGAATTTGAAAGAAGGTGGAACATGGAAATAGGGAATATCTGGGGGATGAACGAGGGGCCAGGGATTGTTTCTGGAGCGCTGGACGCCCCCAATTTAGAGAGAAGGATAGAGGGATTGCCTCAATACGGTAAGCGAGGGGTAACATGGAACGGGAAGCTCTTTAGTGAAGGCACTGAAACAAAGCTCGTAGACCCTGAGACTGGCGAAGAGATAACTGAAGTGGGCCGTGTAGGAGAACTATTTTATAAAGGTCCAAATGTAATATCTGGTTACTTTAGACGCCCCGACTTGACAGAAAAGGCATTTGATAAACAGGGGTTCCTTCGTACAGGAGACCTGTTCCGAATAATGGAAGGGAATTTCATTAGTTTTGTTGATAGGGGAAAAGACATCATAATTCGAGGCGGCTTGAATATCAGTGCACTGGAGGTTGAAAGTATCCTTCTTGAACATCCTAAGGTCTTGGATGCAGCAGCGGTACCGATGCCCGACGGAGGATTGGGCGAAAAGGTCTGTGTTTATGTAGTTCCCAGAGAAGGCGAAAAAGTCACCCTGGGTGAATTAACTTCATTTATGAAGCAAAAGAGTATCGCTGTATATAAGCTTCCACAGCGACTTGAAATTACAGAGGAGATACCTAAAGAGCGGAACGGCAAAATCTTGAAAAATATACTGAAGGAAGATATCAGAAATAAATTGAAATCAAAGTGAACGGGTCTGGTCGTGCAGCTTAAGGCAACATCTGGAGGAATTTTTTGATAGTCAAGTGCCCTGCTGGCTTTCGTGAGCCGTGTGGGACTCGAACCCACGACACCCTGATTAAAAGTCAGGTGCTCTACCAAACTGAGCTAACGGCCCATGTGTTTATTTTTGAGTTAACAGGTCGGAGATATAACAGGCAAATGATGGATGTAAATCGCAGATGAATCCGCCATCAATCGCCTCGACGTCGAAGGTAACCCTGTTTGGCTTTTTAAGAGGGTCACCAAATTTGCTAAGCCCAACATCGTCCCAGGGCATGCCGTGTCCCAGTATTTCCAGAAAGCCCTTAACATCTCTGGGCTGGTCCAGCATAACCTCAAAAGGGACGTGTTGTGCTAGTTTAGTTAATTGCTCGTTTTTTAACTTTATCCGCATGACTTCCTATTTAGTTCTCTACAGCGGGTGATGGGGCTCGAACCCACGACGACTTGCTTGGGAAGCAAGCACTCTACCACTGAGTTACACCCGCAAAAACATTATTTTTATTCTAACCCTATGATGTAAAGTTGTAAAGCGATTGTACTCGTTCATATGATAGTGACACATTAGTCCCCTCTTTATATCCAGCAGTGTAGTCATAAAAACCTCCTGTTATGACCGGGTGCATTGCTTCATAAGTCAGGCAATTGTTCCTGGGTTAAGCATCTTTTTTCGTAATTCCCGGTCTGAAGTTCTCACCGGAAATAAGGAGACTCTGCATGATGCCCGCTAGTTCAAGTCCTTCAGGTGTGCTCAATGGGAAGTTCAAGTCAATGGTTCTCTTTGCCAGTCCCACGGCTAATTGCCGTTTATTCACGATGTCCTCTGCCCAGGCTTTAGCAGTATCTCGGAGTTGTTCCAAGGGGACAACCTTGTTTATCAGTCCGATTCGTTCTGCTTCTGAAGCAGAGATCATCTTGCCGGTCAGGATGAGTTCCTTTGCTCGGCCCAGGCCTACCATTCTGGAAAGCCTATGCGAGCCACCTAAATCCGGGATTATGCCCAAATTCACCTCGGGTATGGAAAATCTTGCTTCTTCGGAGGCGATTCTGAGGTCACAGGCGAGTATCAATTCAAATGCCCCTCCAAGGGCATATCCATGGATTGCGGCGATAACCACTTTCTCGAGATTCTCTATCTCTGAGAATGCGCGCTGAAGTTTTCTTAGTGACGCTCGAAAGTCCTGGATATCAGCACCTTGTTGTGCCAGTTTCGCTAATTCAGTTAAGTCTGTGCCGCTGCTGAACGCTTTTCCTTCCCCTCGAATGATTACTGCTCCCACGTCACTCCTGGAGGCTACTTTGGTCATGCATTCCTCAAGGTCCTGGTACATTTGTAGATTCATGGCGTTTCTTTTTTGGGGTCTATTCAAGCTGACATACAGAATTTTACTTTCCTGTGATACAGAAAGCGTCTCAAAGTTCATAAAAGGTGTCCTCCTTTAGAATTTTATTCTACAGTGCCCGATAAATTGAAAAATTTGCATTATATACTACTCAAACGGGGTTTCATAAGTCAAACACTGCTTAACTGCGATATACTCCATAAAATGAGGTATAATAGGGCAAATTTCTGACAAGGGGGGTAAGAAATGTTTAGGACGAGGATAACTGAAATGCTGGGAATTGAATATCCCATAATTTGTGGGGGGATGCAGTATGTGTCAAATGCTGAGCTTGTTGCCGCGGTATCCAACGCTGGTGGTATGGGTATGCTTGCTGTGGGCAATTTTGGTTCTAAAGAGGAACTAAGAGACGAGATTCGAAAGATCAAAACGCTCACTGACAAGCCCTTCGGAGTCAATGTTACTTTCATGCCTGTGCTTGAATTCGTGGATAGGGAAGGGATGATGGATGCAGCTATTGAGGAAGGGGTTAGCGCTTTTGAAACATCGGGAAGAATCACGGAAGAACATGTCCAGCGTATTAAGAAGGGCAATGCGAAGCATATTCATAAGGTAGCTCGGGTGAGGGATGCACGGACAGCGGAGCGGCTGGGGGCGGATGCTGTGGCCATAGTGGGATTTGAGTGCGGTGGCATACCACCAATGGATGAGATAACTACCTTTATTCAGGTTCCGCTTGTCGTCGGTGCTGTGAACCTTCCTGTTGTTGCTGGGGGTGGAATTGGTGATGCCCGCGGTTTTGTAGCGGCCCTAGCTTTAGGAGCGGAGGGTGTACTTATGGGCACCCGCTTCATGACTACCAGGGAAAGCCTGATCCATTCGAATGCCAAACAAGCTATGGTCAATGCTAAGGAGACTGACACCATATGTGTGATGCGCTCCCTGGGCATTATGGAAAGAACTCTAAAAACCGAAGTATCACAAAAAGTCGTCGAGATGGAGAAAAAAGGAGCTACACTGGAGGAGTTGATTCCACTTATTATAGGTAAAAAGGTTCGGGAGGCTTTTGAAACAGGTGATTTGCACATGGGAATTCTGCCTTGCGGGCAGGTTATCGGGCTTATCAATGAAGTCCCTACTGTGAAGGAAGTCATCGATGATGTGGTGAGTGGCGCAGAAGATATCCTGAATCGCCTAACCAGGATGATTAGGGCTGGCTAGGCGAGTTGCGTGACAATTTGTTATCCTGATGGCTGAGATGTTTGATTTAAGCAAGATACGGGCTGAGGCAAGAAGAGACTTTACCGAGGCCTGGATGTCGACAGCCAAGCTTTTGCCTGTAGATACCAAAGTCAGTCTTCAGGGTCGTGGTAAGCCTCACCTTCTACGGGAGCTGATTCAAAAGTCCCGGGAAATATTATTAAGACTTGGCTTCGATGAGGTGGAAAATCTTACCATCCTGCCCGATAGCGATGTCTCCAAGCAATATGGTCCTGAAGCTCGGGTTATCCTTGACCGGGTTTATTATCTTGCTGAATTGCCTCGTCCCGAGATAGGTTTGAGCAGCAAGAAGATAATTGAGGCAAAAAAGATAGCGGGAGAGCTTGATGTCAAGGCGTTACGAACTATCCTGAGGGCATATAAAAAAGGGGAAATTGAAGCTGATAACATTGTAGAAGAGCTTATCAACGCGTTAGACATCACTGACCGTCAAGCTACAGAGCTTCTGAGCCGGGTTTTTCCGGAACTGGAAAAAATGAGACCACTACCTTCCAATAAAACCCTCAGAAGTCACATGACAGGTACCTGGTTTCACACGTTAGCGGCAATACAGGATAAAGCTAAGTTTCCCGTTGCCTTGTTCTCAGTAGGTCCTCGGTATCGAAATGAGCAGAGGGAAGATGCCCACCATTTACGGATTCATCATTCAGCGTCAATAGTGATAATGGATGCCAACATTTCCTTAAGTGCTGGAAGAGAGATAACTGAGGAAATTCTCAGGCAATATGGTTTTTCTGATATTAAGATTGAAACGAAAATGGCAACGTCTAAATATTATGCTCCTGGTCAAGAGCAGGAAGTTTTTGTTAATCACAAGGGTGAGTGGTTAGAAGTCGCTGATATTGGTATGTATTCCCCGGTGTCGCTGGCGAACTTTGGCATTAAATATCCGGTATTCAACGCTGGCTTAGGCATCGAGAGGTTGGCGATGATACTCTATGGAATAGATGATGTTAGGAAAGTAGCATATCCTCAATTCTCCGTAGCGGAATTTTCCGATGAGGAGATAGCCCGGTCTATCACCTATTTGGCAGGCCCCAGAACTTCTCGAGGGAGAAAAATAGCCAGTGCGCTTGAGCAAACTGCGCGAAAGCACAAGGATGAAATTGCTCCCTGTGAATTTGTGGCCTGGGAAGATGATTTAGTTGTAGTGAAAGTGGTGGAAGTAGAGCAGGGCAAGAGGCTCATTGGTCCCGCTGGATTCAATGAGATTTGTGTGGCTGATGGTACCATTTATAGTGATATAGTCCCTTCAGGGGAATATAGCGGCATAAACTATATGCATGCTATCGCCATGGCTGCAGCAGCTCTAATAGAGGATAGCCACGAGGATTTAGCCTACCAGGTGAAAACGGTAAGGCATCTCTCGGACCTCAATTTGCAAATTCCTGAAGCTATTCTGGAATACATAGAAAGACAGCAGAAAAAGATTGGGGTTAGAGGGGCGGTGTTTGTGACCATAAAATCACACTCTAAAGGGAAGAAGAGCAAATAAGGTGAAGGATAAAAGGTTGCAGAAGCTTGGCGAGTTACACCGAAAGCATAAGGATATTATAAACCTTATGCCATTGCAGACAGGCGGGCTTCTCACTGAAGCGGCAAGGCAGGCTTTAATAGAATTCGGAGACGGTTATTCCGTGTGCGATTTTTGTTCTGGTTCCTTGTGTGATATCACAAATCCTCCTATTCGGGAGTTTGTGCATGAGCTTTTGCCGAAATTCTTAGGCTGTGAAGTTGCTACCATAACTCACGGGGCAAGGGAGGCTAAATTCGCGATAATGCATTCTCTGGCTAAGCCTGGTGATTCGATTATCGTCGATAGTAATCGGCATTACACTACAATTGTTGCTGCTGAGCGAGTGGGATTAAATGTAATTGAAGTGCCCGGCTCTGGCTACCCCGAATTTACCGTTGATGTTGGCGAGTATGAGCCGCTCATAGAGAAATATCATCCCGGGATGATTTTATTAACTTACCCTGATGGCAACTATGGAAATATCCCTGATGCCAGAAGGCTGGGAGATATTGCTCAAAAACATGATGTTCCATTTATTCTCAACGGTGCATATGCTGTAGGCAGGATGCCGGTGAACATGAATGAGCTAGGGGCGGATTTCGTTATCGGCAGCGGTCATAAGAGTATGGCGTCTGCCGGGCCTTGTGGAGTATTGGGGATGAAAAAGAGGTGGGAGGAGGTGGTATTGCGGAAAGCAGAAGCATATAGCAATAAAGAAGTTGAGCTTCTTGGCTGCACATTAAGGGGAGTTCCTCTGATAACGCTTATGGCATCCTTTCCTTATGTGGTAGAGAGGGTTAACCATTGGGATGAACAAGTATTAAAGGCGCAGTGGTTTTCCAGTGAGCTTGAGAAATTGGGTTTCAAGCAGTTGGGGGAAAAGCCACACAAACATGATTTATTGCATTTTGAGGCACCGATGCTTTATGAGATATCCCAGCGTGTTCGGGAGCGAGGTTATTTTCTTTATAAAGAGCTTGATGATAGGGGAATTTGGGGTACGCAGCCAGGCTTAGCCAGATCCTTTAAGCTCTCTACCTTTGCAGCTAGTAAGGAACAATTGAGTTTTGTTGTCGATTCCTTTAAGTCTATCTTAGGCAAATATAGCTGACTTGTCGGTTAAACGGTAACGGAACACTCTTTCCACCTTCGCTCGTGAGCTTCCTTTAATTGTTGAAAACGTGCCTGAAAGGGAGCAGAGGTTATAATATTTGTGCTCATAAGCAGAGCATCTTCGCCGTTTTGCGAGTAATAATGGGGGTGTCTTCCTATTGTTTGAAATTCATATTTTCGGTAAAGGGATTGAGCTGCCTCGTTGGAAACACGTACTTCTAAGCTGATTGTTTTGATGTTTAGTTCGGTGGCAAGGTCAATAAGTGAGATAAGTAATCTCTCTCCTATTCCCCTGCGACGATAATTGCTCCTTACTCCAATGGCAGAGATGTGCCCTTCGTCGGGCATAATCCATAAGCCGGCAAAACCAAGGATATACTGTTCATTGTGGGCAGATTCACTGTGACGCTCATAGCTGAAAAGTCGTTTGTACCAGGGAATCTCGGGCATGATTTGCTTATTTACATTTGGTTCATACTTCTCTTCTGTACATGCTACAATGTAGCGAGCTAATGGGTTGTGAATCTCTCGGTGATATGAGCTATAGGAGCGAAATAATTGCTCCTCCGAGAAAGCTTCCCGGTCTACCTCAGCTACCTGGCGAATATCTCTATTCTCTGCCAAACGGATGATATATTGCTTTTTCTCCATCGTTTTTAATTCAACATAATTGATTGATACGGACTTATTATAAACTACCTTGATATAATGGTGAAGGGTGTAAAAATGGGAAGCGATTTATTAAACACCACCATTCAGTTAGCGCCGCATCATCCTGAAGGATTAACTTTGGCTAACCCGGTGATGACTGCTTCGGGCACTTTCGGTTATGGTGTGGAGTATAGTGAACTTATCGATATACAGAAGCTTGGGGCTATCGTATGCAAGGGAATCACTCTCAAGCCCAGGAATGGCAATCCTCAGCCACGGTTGATAGAAACAAAGTGTGGATTGCTTAATTCCGTGGGGTTGGAGAATATCGGTGTCGATGCCTTGATTAGAGATAAAGCGCCGGCATGGAAAGGCTGGCAGGTGCCTGTCATTGTTAATATCGCCGGGGAGACAATTGGCGAGTATGTTAGGGTGGCTGCTAAGTTAGAAGGTGTACCGGGGGTAAGTGGCATTGAGTTGAATATCAGCTGTCCTAACGTCCCAGCAGGTGGGATGGAATTTGGCCTGACTCCTGAAGCGGCAGCTCAGGTAACCTCAGCAGTTAAGGCTGTGACTACCTTGCCCCTCATCGTAAAATTAACTCCAAATGTGACTGATATTAAGGAAATTGCTCTGGCGGTAGAGGAAGCCAGGGCTGACGCAGTATGCTTGATCAACACGGTGAAGGCAATGGCAATAGATATAGACGAGAGGAAGCCTTCCCTGGGGAATATTACTGGCGGACTTTCTGGCCCTGCTATCAAGCCAATAGCCCTCTATATGGTGTACGAGGTAGCTAAGGTTGTCAGCATTCCGGTGATAGGTTGTGGTGGCATTACCTCCGCTGAGGATGCCCTGGAGTTCATCATGGCTGGTGCCAGCGCAATCCAGGTTGGCACGGCTAATCTCACCAATCCTCGTGCTGGCCTTGAGGTATTGCAGGGAATAGAACGCTTTATGAAAGACGAGGGAATCGCAAGTCTAGTTGACATAATCGGTGTAGCGACAAAATGAGCCATAAGGTCTGTAAATGGTATCCAGTTTGTCCTTTGAAATTTTACTACGAGCAGGGGAAATTGGATGAGATAGGGATAAAAGTTATTGTATTGCAGGTTGGGAAAGGGGAAAAGATGGCTAACCAGGAAGGAGGTTCGAGATGAAAATTGTTTTGCTTGGGGTAGGGGGGATGGGAGAGCTTGCCCTGAAGGACTTGGTCAGCAGCCACGTTAAACAAATCGTTATCGCCGACTACGATAGGGGCAAAGCTGAATCCCTGGCGAAAGCCTATAAGACTCGAGAGGTGCAAATCTCAGCGGAGTTCGTAGATGCCAATGACCGTGCTTCTTTAACGAAGGTGATGCAGGGTGCTAATGTTGTAGCCAGCGCTATTGGTCCATTCAGCGAATATGGGGTTAAAGTCCTTAAGGCAGCAATAGAAGCTAGAGTGGACTTTGTGGATATCTGTGATGACCCTCAGCCAACAATTGATGAGCTTAATTTACACAACGAGGCTAAGCAAGCTGACATAACTGCAATAATCGGCATGGGCAATAATCCCGGGGTAGGAAATTTGTGTGCCAAATACGGGGCGCAGAAGCTGGATGAAGTTGAGGAAATCAAGCTTATCTGGGTTCATCCCGCTATTTCTCGAACGGGAGGCGCTGCCACCCTACATGCCATTGGTGCCTTTTCTGGGGATGTGCCTTCCTATCGGCAGGGACACTGGGTTGATGTGCCTGCTGGTTCAGAAAAAGAAGTAATCGACTTTCCTGAACCTGTGGGCAAAGTTGAGGTGTTTCACTCGGGGCATCCCGAGCCACTAACCATACCCAGATATATCTCGGTCAAGAATGTGTCCTGTAAGGGAGGTATCGTTCCAGTATGGGCCGGCCAGGAATTTATAAGGTTTCTCTCCTATGGGCTGGGGGATACTGAGCCTATTAAAGTGAGAGGAGTTCCGGTAGTGCCCCGCGAGTTCACCGTTTCTCTCCTGGAATCTCTGCTTCACAGAATAGGCAAGGACATGATTGGCGGGGAACAGCTTACCAAGGTATCACGGGTAATCGTGACGGGTAAGAAGGGGGGCAGGGTAACAAGCTATACTTATGACAGGATAGGTAATGATTGGGAAGCGGGGATAGCGTTAGCCATCGGGGCTCAGATGGTCGCCAGCGGCGGTATCACAGAGAAAGGCGTGTTCGCACCGGAGGGCTGCATTGAGCCACAGGTATTCTTCGAGGAGCTAAAGAAAAGGGGATTGAGAATCTCGGAGAAGATGATAGAAGAACATGACCTATAGGCTGGTTCACCAGCCTAGAATTCATGTCTCAACGACTATCAGTCTTTAGCTGCCTTGATAAATGTCCTTGAATTGATTCCTTATATCCTTCTTCAAGACCTTCCCTGAGGGGTTCTTGGGAATTTCATCCAGCACAACGACCTTCTTGGGCACTTTATACCCCGCAAGGTTTTGCTTGCAGAACTGGATGATTTCTTCCTCGGTGATGCTCTCGTTCGGTTTAGCGACCACAAACGCGGTAACTGCCTCCATCCACCTCGGATGGGAAAGACCCACTATAGCGACATCAGCAACTTTGGGATGGTCGAATATCAGTGATTCCACCTCAACGGTAGAGACATTTTCTCCTCCACTCTTCACGACGTCCTTCTTTCTATCGACGAAGTAGAAGTGATGTTCCTCATCCATTATGGCGAGGTCACCGGTATGGAGCCAGCCTCCTTTGAAAATCTCCCTGGTCTTTTTTGGCTCCTTGTAATATCCCAGCATCACAGAGGGACTCCTGGCGACCATTTCCCCGACGGTTCCCGGCGGAACCTCGTTGCCGTTTTCATCCACTATTTTCATCTCCACCATATTATGAGGCTGTCCGATTGGCTCTGCTCCTCCGAATCTTTCCTCGGCTTCCTTAAACTTCCTGAGCACGTCAGGGTATTGCAGCAATGTTCCCAGGGGTGTCAATTCCGATTGCCCGTAGTAATTCATCCAGTAGACATTGGGCAGTATTTCAACCAGCCTCCTCATGGATGCTCCGGCGATAGGAGCGCCAAAGAGGATAACCCTTCTCACTGAGGCGAAGGACTTTCTCATGAACTCTTCTATATTCGGTATAGGGAGCTTCAGGATGTTGGTAAAGACAGTGGGGGGATAGACCAGGTAGGTAACTTTCTCGTTCTGAACCAATTGCAGTATCTCTGCAGGACTGGGCTCATGGTGCATGATAACCTTCACCTGAATGGACAAAGTGGCCAGGAACAAGTTCACCCCGGCAACATGATAAAGGGGTATCGAGTCTATCATGCACTCATCCGGCATCCATGCCACTGCACTGAGGTCATCACGCTGGCTCAAGAAAGTGGAATGCCAATTACTGTGGGTATTCATGACGCCTTTAGGCATCGCTTCAGTCCCCGAGGTATACATCAAGGTCATGACATCATCGCCATTGACCTCAAAATACGGCTCGTCATCGGAATATTTTTCTGAGCATAGCTGGTTGAAATCAAGCCATCGCTCAGGCAATTGCTTCTTACTGGCAAGATTTATCATGATGTAATGTTTCACGCTGGGCATATCCTGCTGCAATTTTATTATATCGTCTGCCAGCTCGTCTTCCACGATGAAAGCAACAGGTTCAGCATGATTTATTAGTTCGGTAATTTCCTTTCCCCTGAGGGCGAAGTTTAGCGGTGTTATCCAGGCCCCCATCTTTGCTAAGGCACACAAATAGATGGCGTATTGGGAACAATTATGTGAGATGATAGCAACCCTGTCTCCTTTCTTGATTCCAAGCTTGGTTAAAGCATTGGTAAACCTGTTTACTTTCTGGTTGAGCTCTTCGAAAGTTAGACGAGTTGTGACTGTGCCTTTATAGCTGTAGACTAATGCTTCTTTCTTGGCAGATACTTGTGCGCTTCGCCGGAGCATATCCCCAATACACATCCTCCGCATGACATTCGACTGTAATGCCTGGTCCATTCGAACACCTCCTTTTTTTCTTCAGTAAAAAATTTTCCTGCTAATTATATTACTTATGACTTCATCTTGACAAGGTTGTCGAGGCTTGGGCATTGCTTTTTAAGTATTTATAACATAAAATATTTTCCGAAATAAACTAAGAGGAGGAAAGGTAAAAAATGAATGTGGGGCGATTGATAAAAGACAACATTAACGACTATGGTGAGTATCCGTTTTTGACCTTCGAAGACAAGGAATATTCCAATATTGAAATTGACCGTTGGTCAAACAAAGTTGGCAATGCACTTAAGAGCCTCGGTGTGAAAAGAGGTGATAGGGTTGTCATTCAGCTACCCAACTGCCCTGAAGTTGTGGTCAGCTTTATCGGAATATTCAAAGTTGGCGCTGTGGTTATTCCCCTCAGCTTCCTCTACACCGCTGAGGAAACGGCATATATCTACCAGGATTCCACCCCAGTTGTGGTAATAAGTGCTGCAGAGTTTATGGAAAAGGTCTCCCGCGGCAAGGCAGAAGCACCGAGCATAAAGCATGTAATCTCGGTTGACAAAGCCCCGGACACACTGTTATTTCGAGACATAGTGGATAAAAGCTCGGACAAATTGAAGATGGAAGATACCGCCGATGATGAATTAGCAGCACTGGTTTACACCGCTGGGACTACCGGAAAACCTAAGGGAGTTATGATCTCCCACCAGGCTTTGTATGCTTGTGCTGAGGGGCAAGGTGAAACCCTCAGGGGACCAGTCATGCCCGGCGATGTGATGTTAAGCTCGCTCCCCCTTTCTCATATCTATGGAATGGGAACAATGGGTGCCTTTCTCTACGGTGGCGATAGATGGGTGCTGGTCAGGTGGTTCGACACCGATCTCATTTTTGCAGCGATACAGAAACATAGGGCAAAGCTCACAACACAAGTGCCTACTATGTTTGTTATGCAAAACCTATATCCTGCGCCCAAGAAATATGACCTCTCCTCGATGAAGTTCTGGATTTCTGGCTCTGCTCCATTGGACGAGGAAACCAGAAAGGAGTTCGAGTCTAAATATCCCGGTAAGGTATACCAGGGTTGGGGATTAACCGAGGCGACCGCCCCTAATTCCTGTTGCCCGTTTGATAGACCGTATAAGCCAGGCTCCATAGGTAAGCCACTGAGTGGTAAGATGAGAGTGGTGGGCGAAGATGGCAAACAACTCAAGGTTGGTGAAGTAGGGGAGATAGTGGTGGGGGGACCTGTGGTGATGCAGGGGTACTGGAACAAGCCCCAGGAAACTGAGGAAGCATTGCAACGGGGCTGGCTTCGCACTGGAGATATGGGGTATATGGATGAAGATGGATATTACTTCATCGTAGAGCGGAAGAAGAATATGATAATAAAGGCCGGGGAAAATATCTTCCCTCGCGAGATTGAGGAAGTTATCTATCAACATCCTAAAGTCTCTGAGGCAGCCGTTGCTGGCGTTCCGGATAAGAAATATGGCGAGGAGCTCAAGGCTTTTATCGTGTTGAAACCCGGTGAGAAAGCCACCGAGCAAGAGATAATCGATTTTTGCAGAGGAAAGCTCACCAGCTTTAAGACGCCAAAATATGTTCAGTTCCTTGATGCTCTTCCCAAGAACATCATGGGAAAGATATTGTATAAAGACCTGCGAAAAATGGGCTGAATTTGCCCTGTAGCACTGCTAGAGAGATTCACCCCATTGGACTTTCCTTGACGGTAGGGTCTCAGTCCAGTGGGGTTTGTCAGGCGAGTAAATGGTAAATTCTTAACTTACCGCTCATTTTGCTTCCCTCCTTAGTTAGATTAATTTACTTAAAGGCATTTATACTCGGTAAAAATCGCTCACTTTATCGCTAGCAACTATTGACAAAACCAGCATCTTGTCTATAGACTTGTCTAGGGTTATGGCAAATCAGAGTTTGACAATAACACAGGCAGCCCGGTCAATGGGGGTATCCACCAGGACAGTCAGACGGTATATTAAGAGTGGCAAGCTCAATGCTCAATTTATCCAGGGGAATCATGGCGGCGAATTCAGGATATCCGCAATACCACCTGAGCTAATCAAGGGAAAGACCCTGGACAAAGAACGTGGACGGACCATGGACACCCTTCAAGGGTTACTACATGAGTTACAGCAGCAAAATTTACAGCTTGCGGCTCAGCTCGGAGCTGCCAGCGAGAGAATCCGCGCCCTGGAAAATCAAGTTAAATTGCTCACCGCCGGTAAACAACCCTGGTGGCGAAGGCTATTTAAACGCTCCCCCAAAATGTCTCCTTAAAAAGGCTCCACAGCGAACGAGCACCCGTCAGCGGCTTTACTACCTCACTTCGACTTAGAACACTCACCCAGCTGTTGCAATTGCAGACCACCATCATTTTTTTTCTCAAACCAACGCGCTTCAGAATTGCTAGCACAGTGCAATTTTTAAGGGGGAAGTCAGGGGATTGGCTAATACTCTGGCCTGGCGTAACGCTTGATATCTGTAGGGATGTGATGACTGGACTTCGGGAAGCAGCGGCTTCGTGTTTTGATGCGCTGCCTGAGGAAAAAGCTCAGCCGGAAGATGTTAGCCGAAGATGACGATTCAAATAGCGCGCCTAGAGGGATTTGAACCCACGACCCCCGGTTCCGAAGACCGGTGCTCTGTTCCGCTGAGCTATAGGCGCATAATTAAGAAGGGTGAACGGTGGGATTTGAACCCACGATCTCCAGGGCCACAACCTGGCGCCTTAACCACTGGGCTACGCTCACCACAAACATAAATATTATACCGACAATCATCATCCCTTTCAATTGCCTGTACTGAGATTGTTTAGCAGCCTATCCCCTGACCCCTTCCCTTGCTAAGAGAAGGGGAGTGTAGGTAAGAGAAGGGGTGAGGTTAGTAAACACTCTCTGTATTGGTTCATATGATTAGTGACACTAGCTCATCTCTTGTCATTTGTAAGGCATACCTCCGTGTCGTTGCGAGGCACAAAGTGCCGAGGCAATCTAATGACACCGGAGGTAGCTTGCAATGACGGAGGGGTTATTCCTCGGTGGCATGAGGATATAAAAAATGTTATCCTCTGAGTAAACTAATTTCCTGGGCCGCTCTTTATTATTTTTGGACAGCGTTGTAGTATTATATTCGTTTAAGGCAAAAATAAATGATTTGGTGGAATAGCTAAGTGAGCGAGCAATCTCAGGGACGGCGATTCAAACTTTCCCCGGCAGCTATTGCGGGTATAATCGTAGCTGTCCTCTGTGGCATCGCATTATTTATCCGAATATATTTGCCCTACGACCAGACTTTTTCCGGTGGTCAGGTTTGGTTCATTGATGATGCGTGGTATCACATGAGGCTGGTGGAAAACTTAGTTCAACATTTTCCCCATCGTATTTACTTTGACCCCTATACTTATTATCCTCATGGCACTGTGGTCCCCTGGCCGCCTTTCTATGACTGGCTTATCGCCGGCGCTGCCTGGATAATTGGCCTGGGGCATCCCAGCCAGCATCTGGCACAGACAGTCGGCGCCTTTACCCCGGCTGTTCTCGGCGCATTGACGGTTATCCCGGTATATTTTATTGGCAAGGAGTTATTTAATCGCTGGGTGGGTGTAATATCGGCTGCCATACTGGTTGTATTGCCCAGCGAGTTCCTGGCCCGCTCGATTCTCGGCTTTACCGACCACCATGTCGCCGAAACCTTGTTCAGCTCGGTAACCATACTATTCCTGATAATGGCGGTTAAAAGAGCGAGGGAAAGAGAAATATCTTTTAGCCACGTGGTAAACAAAGATTGGGCAGTCCTAAAGAAGCCCCTCATTTATGCCTTACTGGCGGGCATTTTCCTGGGTATTTACTTTCTTGTCTGGGTAGGTGCGCTGATGCTGTTATTCATCGTCTTCGCCTATCTGGGAATTCAATTTATCATAGACCATTTAAGAGGTAAATCAACTGACTATCTCTGTATTATTAGCGTATTGCCCTTCGCCATCGCTGCGGTAATGTCGCTTCCATTTGTGCTCAAAACGGGGGTGGGAACCTTCGTTCTTGTGTCTGTGATAATCGCCATAGTTGCCCCAATAGGATTGAGCGGCCTCTCCCGATTCATGGCAGGCAAAGCGTTGAAACCTGTTTACTATCCGGCAGCGCTGCTCGGAATTGCCGGCGTCGGACTTCTCATTTTCTGGCTTATTGACCCGTCTCTACTTCACTCGATGCTCAGCCAATTCAGCGTCTTTAATCCTGGTATCGTGGCTTTGACCATCCAGGAGGCACGACCCCTCACCATAAACATTGCATGGTCTGACTTCACCACTTCTTTCTTCATTGCTTTCATCCCGTTGGGGCTGCTCATTTACCATGCTGTTAAAGAAAGGAGCGCCGATAAGACGCTGTTTTTGATATGGTCTGTGGTAATACTGGCGGCAACTTTGGGTCAGGTCCGCTTTTGCTATTACTTCGCAGTGAATGTTGCCTTGCTCACCGGATATTTCTCCTGGAGGGTGCTGGACTTCGCTGGGTTGAGGAAACTACTGACCAAACCTAAAGAATTGGTGAGTGCTTATACTACCAGGAAGAAAAAGAAAAAGGCGAAAGCAAGGGCGAAAGTGAGCCAGAGAAGATTCTTGCAGCCCAGGGCTACCTGGATAAAGGTGATTGGGGCTGGAATAGCCATCTTTTTCCTGGTCTTTTTCCCCAATATATCCCCTCAGGCTGGCTTTTCCTTTGGGAGACTGGAGGCGACTGCCAGCATTGGGCCGGTTCGCATGGACCCCGACTGGTATAGCGCGCTGGTGTGGTTAAGAAATAACACGCCGGAGCCTTTTGGTGACCCCAATTATTATTATCAGCTATATGAAGCGCCGCCATCAGGGGAGGATTACAATTATCCCGATACCGCCTATGGCATAATGTCGTGGTGGGATTATGGTCACTGGATAACAAATGTTGGGCGTCGCATACCGATTGCCAACCCATTTCAGGAAGGTGCCACAATAGCCGGCAAATACCTTACCTCCCAGAATGAAACCTCGGCCAATCAAATAATGGACGAATTAGGGGCGAAATATGTAATGATCGACTATGCTATGCCCATCGGAAAATTCTATGCCATGGTGACCTGGGCAGGTGAAAACTTGAGTGATTTTTATGATGTCTACTATGCACCGACGGGAAATGCGACATTGCAACCGGTGATGCTGTACTATCCCTCTTACTATAATTCCACCGTTGTCAGGCTGTATAACTTCAATGGCACAGCTGTAGTTCCTGCTGAAAACGCCACCATAGTTATTTCATATAAAGACCAGGTGAATCAACAGGGCATGCCATATAAAGAAATTACCAGCGCACAGTCTTTTTCCACCTACGAAGAAGCCAGAGATTTTATATCTAGCCATGCTTCTGAGAATTACAAAATAATAGGTGTAGACCCGTTCAAGAGCCCGGTGCCGCTGGAGAAGCTGGAGCACTACCAGCTTGTTTATGCGACATCATCACAATATCCGGTGAAGATATTTGAGTATGTTAAATGAAGTTGTCCGCTTTTCCCCCCTTTAAGGTAATCACCGAAGCTATAGATATAATCACCTCCCGAGAAAAGCTGAAGCAGACTGCCACCACTCCGCTTTATAGCAATGCCTTTTACCTGATGCTTGATACCGGGGTTATGTCCCTCCTCGGTTTCTTCTTCTGGATGATAGTTGCCCGATTTTACACTGAAGCCGAGGTGGGCTTCAGTTCCGCCATAATATCAGCAATCAGTCTCCTTGCCGTCATAAGCCTGGTCGGCTTGAATATCTCCCTGATCCGCTTCCTGCCTCACGCTGATAAACCGCCGGAATTGATAAACTCCTGCTATACCCTGGGCGGCCTCATCAGCCTGGTTATCGCGGGCATTTTCCTTGCTGGCGTGGGCTTCTGGTCTCCAGCGTTAGCCTTTGTTAGGCAAAATGCTGTTTTCGCTTCAGCCTTTATTGTTTTTGCCCTATTATGGGCGCTGTCAAGCCTAGTGAATTCTACCTTTATTGCCCGAAGAAGAGCTGGCTTTGTGTTATCCAAAGACACCATTTACTCGGTGCTCAAGCTCCCCCTGCCCATTCTTTTCGTTCTTTTCTTCCATGCCTTTGGAATAGTCGCCTCCTGGGGCATCGCCCTGGCCGTGGCTCTGGCTGTTTCCATTTTCCTGTTTTTGCCCAGAGTCCAGGATTCCTATAAGCCAGTGCCGACTTTGAGGCTCAGCTTGCTCAAAAATATGTGGCGCTATTCCGGCGGCAATTACTTAGCCAATCTATTTATGACCTGTCTCCCATTCATTCTGCCGCTGATGGTGGTAAACCTCCTTGGTGCCGAGCAAAATGCCTATTTCTACGTCGGCTGGATGATAGCTGGCTTGCTTTCTGCCATCCCTGCGGCAGTTTCCCAATCATTATTCGCCGAGGGCTCTCACTTTGAGGATAAGCTGAAGGAAAATGTCACCCGTTCCCTGAAATTCACTTACCTGTTGCTGGTTCCTGCGGTCATCGTGCTTGTTCTGGTAGGCAAGTGGCTGCTGCTTGCTTTCGGGCAGAGTTATTCGGCTAATGCTTTGCATTTGCTCTGGGTTCTGAGTCTCTCCTCGCTGCCGTCAGCGCTTAGTTATATCTATACCGGCATACTTCAGGTAACGGGGAGAATAAGGGAACTGATAGCAATCTGGGGATTCATCGCCCTGGGTACGTTTCTAGCCAGTTATCTGGTTATGCCGGCAACTGGTATAGTTGGCATTGGCTATGCCTGGCTTGGCGCTCAGACCATAGTGGCTATTTATGTCCTCGCCCGCAGACTGTCCGTGTAGTTGATATTTCTTCGTGTTATTGTGAGCCCCTTCACTTAGTGTCATTCTGACCCTGAATGAAGTGAAAGGGAAAAATCTCACTGCTCAGGGCAAGCTACGGTGTGGCAATCCCACGATATTGATTCATCTGCATTAGGCTGCTTATAATGGGAATGATTGACATTACAGTTATCGGTGCTGGCTATGCTTGGCTTATTAGCTGCTATATAATAGGGATAAATTAATTTCCAATAAAGCATTATGAAAGCTTTAATACTGGCTGGTGGCAAGGGTACGAGGCTCAAGCCTCTAACCAATACTATTGCCAAACAGCTGTTGCCTGTGGCTAACAAGCCCATCCTGTTTTATGTGCTGGACCAGACTAAAGAAACAGGCATTACTGATATCGGCATAATCGTCTCACCGGAAACCAGCCCTCACATAAGAGAGGCTGTGGGAAATGGCTCTAGATGGGATGTCCAGGTTACTTACATTCTTCAACCCGAGCCTTTGGGATTGGCCCATGCTGTAAAGACAGCACAGGGATTCTTGGGCAACTCCCCCTTTCTTATGTTCCTCGGCGATAACCTCATTCAAGGTGGGATAGCTCAATTTGTGGAGCAGTTTAACACAAGCTCTCCCGATGCCCTCATCTTGCTAAAAGCGGTCAAGGAAACTCATCTCTTCGGCATTGCTGACCTTGATGAAGCGGGAAAGGTATGCCATATTGAAGAAAAGCCAAAACATCCCAGGAGCAATCTGGCGGTAATAGGGGTGTATATATTCTCTCCTGCTGTTCATGAGGCCATCGAGCATATCAAACCCTCGTGGCGGGGCGAATTAGAAATTACCGATACTATCCAGAGACTTATCGATACCGGTAAGAGTGTTCAGAGTTATATACTGGATGGTTGGTGGCTTGATACCGGCAAAAAGGATGACCTTTTGGAAGCCAATCGTGTTGTCCTTGACAATTATCTTAAGCGTGATATAAAAGGCGAAGTTGATGTCGCAAGCCAAATAGTGGGTAGAGTAGAAATCAGGCAGGGAACAAAAATAGAAAATAGCACTATCCGAGGTCCGGCATCAATTGCTGAAGAATGCCAGATTAAGAATTCCCTTATTGGGCCTTTTACCAGTATTGGAAAGGGAACGGTGATAGAACATTCATCCGTTGAACATTCAGTAGTTTTGGGAAGCTGTCATATATTTAATGTAGAGCGCCTTGCTGATAGCATTATTGGTAAAGGTACGGAAGTGGTCAAACGGGAGCAAGGTTTTAAAGCCTTGAGACTTTTCCTTGGCGATGATGCTAAAGTCGAACTATAACGAATGTTTAAAAGCGGATTAGTTCTTCCCAAGGTCGTCATTGTGAGGTCGCCTGAGCGACCGAAGCAATCTGGGGACAGAGGTGCTGAGTTCTGCTTGCAATAGCACGAGGGAAGGGACTATTTAATATGCCATTTAGTTTTAGAAATTTACAAATTCCTGAGGTAATTTTAGTTGAACCAAAGGTTTTTGAAGACGAGAGAGGTTTCTTTATGGAAACATACAAAACGCCAGATTTTGTTGCTTCTGGCATAAATGGAAATTTCGTCCAGGAGAATCACTCACGTTCTAGTAAAGGGGTTCTAAGAGGCTTGCATTATCAAACCCCACCTTTTGCACAGGGGAAATTAGTAAGAGCGGTGAGGGGCAAGATTTTTGACGTTGCTGTTGATATAAGAAAGGGTTCGCCTACCTATAGCAAATGGGTGAGTGTAATTTTATCCGAAGAAAATAAGAATATGCTTTATGTTCCGGGGGGATTTGCTCATGGTTTTTGCGTCCTTTCGGAGGTTGCTGAAGTCATCTATAAAACTACAAATGTTTATTCTCTGCAGTGTGAAGCAGGTGTTATCTGGAATGATGAAGACTTAAATATAAAATGGCCAATTAAGGAGCCTATTTTGTCGGAAAAGGATAGAAAGTGGCCAACTTTGAGGGAAGTAGATATTAACTTCTACTATAAGGAGGAGGCGAAGTGAAGCTTCTTGTTACTGGTGGTGCTGGATTTATTGGCAGCAACTTCATTCATTATATCATTACTGAGCACTCTGATTGGGAGATAGTAAATCTGGATAAGCTCACCTATGCCGGGAATCTGGAGAACTTGCAGGATATCGAAAATAATCCCCGATACCAGTTTGTCAAAGGTGATATAGCTGATAGGAAATTAATCAGCAATCTTCTGCAGGATAGAATTGATATAATTATAAACTTCGCTGCCGAATCACATGTTGACCGCAGCATTATGGATGCTTCGCCTTTCATCGAAACTAACATTAAAGGCACTCAAACGCTCCTCGAAGGAGCCCGCCAATATAAGGTAGGGAAATTTATTCAGGTATCTACTGATGAAGTCTATGGCTCTACTGAAAAAGGCAAGTTCAACGAGCAATCGCCTCCCTCTCCAAATAGCCCTTACTCTGCCAGCAAAGCTGCTGCCGACTTTTTATGCCGTGCTTACTGGAAGACCTACCAACTTCCTGTAATCATTACCCGATGTTCTAATAACCTGGGACCATTTCAATTCCCTGAGAAGCTCATCCCTTTAGCTATAACTAATGCTTTAGAGAATAAACCTATCCCAATTTATGGGGATGGGCTGAATGTCAGAGACTGGATTTATGTCCTCGACCACTGTCGAGCCTTAGATTTTACCATTCAAAAAGGGAAACCTGGCGAGATATATAACATTGCCGCTAACGAGGAAAGGACAAATCTGGAACTTATACATCGCCTTCTAGATGTAATGGATACCCCCCAAAGCCTTATAAAGTTTGTCGCCGACCGTCCTGGGCATGACCGCCGCTATGCCCTTGACATAACTAAAATAACCCGTGAGCTAGGCTGGAAGCCTCTTTATTCCTTTGAAAAAGCACTAGCAGCTACTGTTGACTGGTATCTAAATCATGAATCCTGGTGGCGTCAGATTAAAAGCGGCGACTATGCCAAATATTACGACAGGATGTATTCCCGCAGATGAAGGTCTTAGTCACCGGCGCCAATGGGCAACTCGGAACTGACCTTTGTAAGGTTCTGCAGCATTTTGAGCTTATTCCCCTCACTTATAAGGATATTGAAATTTCCGATATGAGTTCAGTTAAAGAGGCTTTCGGAAAATATAAGCCCGATATAATCATAAACACCGCTGCTTATGTCCGTGTTGATGACTGTGAGGCTGAACAAGATGAAGCCTTTTTGATAAATGCCTTAGGTGCCAGGAACGTCGCCGTAGTAGCTCAAGAACTTGAAGCAAGGCTAGCTCACATCAGCACTGATTATGTCTTCGGTGGTGAAGCCGGGCGACGCACCACACCTTATACTGAATTCGATACCCCTATTCCCCTTAATATTTATGGCAAATCCAAACTAGCTGGAGAAGATTTTGTAAGGCATCTCTGTCACAAGCATTTCATTGTCAGAACCTCAGGTCTCTTTGGAATTGCTGGGGCAATTGGCAAAGGGGGCAATTTTGTGGAGACTATGCTCAGGTTAGCTCGAGAGAGAGATGAGATTAGAGTGGTGAATGATCAGGTACTCTCCCCTACTTACACTAAAGATTTGGCTGGGAAGATAGCCCAGCTTATAGTCACCGAATACTATGGCATATTCCATATCACTAATAAGGGCTTTTGCTCCTGGTATCAGTTCGCTAAGGAAATATTGAGGCTGGCAGGCTTAAAAACTCCTATTATTCTCGTGACCTCTGATGAATATCCCCAGAAGGCTAAAAGACCGCCTTTCTCAGTGCTGGACAACTACCACCTCAGGCTTTTAGGTATGGATGATATGAGACCCTGGCAGGAGGCGCTCAAAGATTATATGATAAGCAAAGGACATATTTGAGCAGAATAAGGTACGGAGGTAGCTTGTAGCCGTTTCTCAGCAGATTTAGGTATCAGAAAGGATTGTACAACGAGCGTAGAACGAATTATAAACATATTTATACAACCATGGGTGAGATTTCTTCAGTGAACCTTAAGTTACTGTCACTCTTTAAAATCCTTTTACAACTCTATCACAGATTGTTTCCAAGCTGGGTCGAGTGTCTCAAGAAAGAACTCGCCAATTGTGATGCGGTCTTGGATTTAGGATGTGGCTATAATTCCCCAATTCAGCATTGCAACATACCTTTCTCAGTAGGGGTTGAATTATTTGAGCCCTACTTGCAGGAAAGCAAAAAGAAGGGCATTCACAATCAATATATTAAAGAGGATGTCAGAAACTTGGAGCTTAAGCCAAAATCCTTCGATGCTGCCATAGCTATAGAGGTATTGGAGCATTTGAGCAAGGAGGAAGGGCGTGCGTTAATCAGAAAAATGGAAACCTGGGCTAGAAAGAAGGTTATAATTACGATGCCAAATGGATATCTGTGGCAGAATGGTTATGATGCTAATCCGTTACAAGAGCATAGGTCTGGCTGGAGGGTGGAAGAGCTAGAAGAGTTAGGCTTTAAACTATGTGGAATAAATGGTTGGAGGAAACTCAGGGGATACAAAGGCTTGTTAAGATATAAACCAGCCCTTTTGTGGCAAATAATTTCGGATTTGACCCAAAAGGTGACATACTTTTATCCCAAACTAGCGTTTCAGTTATTTGCTATTAAACGAATTTGTGATGAGAGATGAATTGCCCTAAGGTCTCCATAATAATCCTCAACTGGAACGGGCTTAAGGATACTATAGAATGCTTGGAATCTCTCAAAAAGATTACCTATCCCACTTATCAAGTCATTGTTGTTGACAATGGGTCGAAAGGTAACGATGCCCAAGTGCTGCAAGAAAAATTTGGCGACTACATACATTTAATTCAAAACGATAAGAACTATGGTTTTGCTGAAGGGGCTAATATCGGCATGAGATATGCCTTAAATAAGTTGAATCCTGATTATTTGTTGTTGCTTAACAATGATACTGTAGTTGATTCGGAGTTTCTCACTGAAATGGTCACGGTAGCTGGAACCGATGCCGCTATTGGTATTGCCGGGGCTAAACTCTACTACTACGACAATCCCAACCAGTTGCAATCCCTGTGGGGCAAAGTAGACTTCTGGAAGGGTCAAGTAATCGGGACGCCCAAAATAGTCACAGAAAAAATCAAAAGTATAGAGTTTGATGAAGGGCAATACGACCAGATTAGAGAGGTAGAATGTATTAGGGGCTCTTGTTTCTTGATAAAGAAGCGGGCTCTAGAAGACATTGGTCTGCTGGATAAAAGCTACTTTTGCTTCTGGGAAGAGACGGATTACTGCATGAGAGCTAAGAAAGCTGGTTTTAGAATTGTCTATGCGCCTAGGGCAAAGGTGTGGCACAAGTTAGGGCAGTCAGTGAAGAAGGTGTCTGGGGGTAATCTCAATCGCTACTACTCGACGAGAAATCGCTTTCGGTTCATGAAAAAACATGCCACCAGATGGCAATATCGTTGTTTCCTGCTATACTTCTTTGGCTTTTACTTTTGGCTTGCTACAGGATATTACCTGGTATACTGTCACAGCCTGAAGGCGCTCACTAGCTTTTACCGCGGGGTCAAGGATGGGCTATCTAATTCTGAAGCTAGCGCTAAGCTCTATACAAAGGATTGAATCCTCATGTTGGAGTAATATTTGGGCTCATTGCAGGCACTTTTTGATTTTTCAATCGTTAGTTGGAGTCACTCTTAAATGTCTTCCTACTTAACCCCATCTCCGTACAGCCTGGCAACCTTCTGGGTAACTTCATCCCAATCCCATAACTTTACATCGCCAACATTTTTGCCGACAACTTTATTTATTAGCTCTGCCAGTTTAGCATTATTCATGGGATAATCAATTCCAAAACAGTTCTCATTATCAATCCATTCCGATAATGCTGATGCGTTAGATACAATGCACGGTGTCTTTGAGGCTAGAGCCTCAGCAATTACAATGGAAAAGGCTTCATGTTGAGATAAGAGGACAAATACTCCGGCTTTGGCATACATCTTTAGAAGCTCCTGGCGAGGCAAGTCTTGATAAAATCTAATTCTGTCGCTTAATCTGAGCTTATCTATCAAGGTCTTTAAATTGGCTTTATAAGGTCCCTTGCCCACTATTCCCAGACAGAAGTTTTTATCCAACAGGGGTAATGTCTGGATTATGTATTGCACTCCTTTATATTCCTCTAACCTGCCAACGTACAAAATCGTTCTGAGTTCCTTTGGTATTGCTTTCAAGTCAACGAATTCTGTTAGATTGATCCCGTTAGGAATCACCCTTATTTTGTTCTCATCCATAGTAAAGTCGTTAAGCAACTGCTGTTTTTCATAATTTGAAACCGCAATAATTTTGTCGGCTCGGTCAAAAATCCTTTTGCCCAATGGCTTGTACAATTTGATGAAGAGGTTTCGGATTGGCGTATGCCCATGCCCATGATAATGGGGAGTTACCATGAATTTCTTTGCTCTGGCGTTTCTGGCGAAATATAAGGGCAAGGCATGATAGCTATGCCCGTGAACTATATCAAATTCAGATTTCTTGAGTTCCCTCGCCATTTCAAGCGAGATATGGTAAGCATCGCCGGGTGAGAAGCTGTTAAATCTCTTAACTAGAACGCCGTTTATTTTCTCTTCCCTTGGCAGCTTCCCTGAAGGGTCGCAGGCAAAAACGGTAACATCATGCTCCTTAGCCAGCCTCTCGCTTATGTTCTTAACATGCTCCTCGACGCCACCAATGACGGGGTAATATTTCGGGCATACCTGAAGGATTTTCATTTTACTTGCGCTGTCACCTGTTCATAGTGCCGATTACCAGCATTACGCGACCTTAACTGAGCTTCACCCGGCAGTGTAACAGGGTCGAGCCAGCCCAGGAAGCATTTCTCCAAAGGCCTCCCATCATTGTATCAATCTTGTAAGCCTCCTTCCAATTATTCTTATTCGTTCTGGTAGGTATGACCTACCTGCAAATTCGCATATATTCATTAGCAAGAGAATGTATCTGTTCCTTATCCTATCTCTTAGGCAGTTCTGTTTTACCTTTTCAGCGAAAGTGATTGAACCTACAAGGCCCGCATTCCTAAAATGCTCTGATTTGTAAACATATTCTTTGGCAACTTCCTTAGGCCCAGCAGACCAAGTTGTGTCATGAAAAGCTATAATTCCGCCATCTATCAGTCTTGGGAACCATAATTCAAAATCCAACTTTACAAGCTGATACTCATGAGCACCATCTATAAAGATAAACTCAACTGGTTCATCAAAAAATTTAGTTGCCTGTTCTGAGGTTTTTAAGACAGGGATTACGATGTCGTCTACTCTTGCATCCTTTATATTTCGCCTAAATTCCTCAAAAGTCCAAACTTTGCCATACATCTCCCTGTGCTCAGATGAACCAGTGTGAGGGTCAACGGCATAAACCTTTAATTTATTCCCCGCTTTTGAACCTTTAGCTAACCAAATCGTAGATTTTCCCTTCCAAGAACCGATTTCAACAATTACGCCATCTCCTTTGCAACTCTTCGCCAGATTATACAGCAGTTCTCCTTCGTTATCGGTAAGCCAGCCATCAATTCTTTTTACTAATCTCTTAGTTTCTTCCAACATTTGTGATACTAACCCAGATTATTCACATTCGTGCGGTGTCTCGCTCTATACAGAACGAGCTGAAGTTTTCCTAGTATATCGTGTCTGAGCAAGATGCCGCCTCTTATGAGCATATACCTTACGAGCAGATTATTGGTCATTTTTCTGAACCAACTTACTGGCTGTGGCTCAATAGCAGCATATTCCTGTGCATTTCTGTAGTGCTTGGTGGAAACAAAAAATCCTCTATTAACTTTGGCATGGTGACTAAATAAATCCATCTCAAGTACTTCCCCTTCATCTATCACATGGCCATTCTTGAATTCATAGCATCTAAATCTAAGTTTTTCCAGGATATCTCTGGTGAGCAGCGAGCATCCTATTCCAAGGCATGTCAAAGAGACAGTCCGAACGGCATAGCCACTAAAGACAACATCATTACCTTGGATTTTCCTCAGCATTATTTCTATGATGGAGGGGTCAGAGGTCATATCTGCATCTAGAAATAGAAGGTAGTTTGCTTTGGTTTGCGATAACATATACTGGCGTATTGCTTCTCGCCCACATGCAACGTTCCACACCCAATTTTTAGCATAACTGGGTTTATTAGTTTCATAAGCAATAACCTCACCCTTCAGGTCGTAAGCCTGAATACGTTGCTTCAGCTCACCAGCGAAATCAGGTTCATTACAAGCAAATACAAGGCTAGAAGTGGGATACCTATTTTGTATCTCTTTCTGATTAGATAGGAATTTATCAAGGATAAAGGCGCCACGACGGTAGATTGGGGTACCAATAATTACCTCCGGCGCAGTTTCAAGTGAGCTTATTTTACCTACCATTGCCTATTTGCTCTATTATTTGCTCATACTGCCTGGCAATTTCATCCCAGGTATTCCGAGGTGGATTATAAACCATAGGTTTTCCCGATTTATATTGGGTATAAATTTCGGTAAGTTTTTCTGCTATAGCGGCCGAGTCACCTACCGGGGTAAACATTGCTCCTTCATAGTCCTCTAAACATTCTCGCATGGTTTCGAGTTCTGAGGTAATTATGGGCTTGCCATAAGCCAGAGCGATATTGGCCACACCGCTGCCAGCAGTTCTGAGGTAGGGCAATACCACGACATCAGTGGCAGAGAAATATCTGGGAATCATATCATCGGGGACAAATTGGGGTCTATAGGTTATCTGTCCTTTATACGGTGAAGAATCTATCATACCTGCTAGCGATGTTTCGTCTTCCCAGTCCTCGCCAGCGATAACCAATCTGGAATGCTGGGCTATATCTTGTGGAAATCGGTTGAATGCTTCAACAAGGTAAGGGACACCCTTATATTTCCGTATCAGCCCGAAATAAAGGATGACAAATTCCTCTTTGATTCCAAGCTCACCTTTGGAGATATTTTTGTCCGATACACGTTTGTAATCCTGATATAATCCTACCGGAACAACGAAAATTCTCCGTTCATCGAGCTTATAGATTTGGGCGACCTGATTCTTAGCTGAGCTGGACTGAGTGGTGAAGGCGTCGGTTCTTTTCATTATCATTCTGCCAGCCAATCTGGAGTAGAGCCTTACGGGCAAAATGCTTTCTTCCAACGGGTCGACAACCTCATGCATTTCGAGTATAAGTTTAGATTTTATCTTTAGTCTATTGGCAAGAACTAAGAGCAGTTCCATGTGAGCTACCGTTGATGTCCACCACAGCATTATTATGGCGTCGGGCTGGTGCTGCTTCAGAAACCTGTAGGCACCATACCAGGTTCGAGGTGAATTCCAGTCCATCCCTGAATACACATCTATCTCAGGGCTGAAGTCCACAAGGTAATTGTTTTTTCCAACGTGTCCTTTGCCGGGATACAGGAATCTTGGCAAAAGATTTCGCAACAAAATTACCGAGACCTGATTACGCTTTGCTAGGGCATTAGCCAGGAAAATGGTATGTGTGGTTAAGCCGCTGAAGAAACGCTTGGAAGAGCCCACGATGCATATTTTCCTGCTAGCTTGGGAAGTTGACATAACTCAAATCTCTAATTCTGTTTGGCGATTGTCCACCGTACTGCATCGTCGATACTAGATGCAGTATAATCAGGGCAGGGCACTTGTTTATCTGTTCCGCCTTCTTTGTTTCCCTCAACTATGAGGATGGTTTGGCAACCGGCATTTTCACCCATCTTAATATCTATGTATTTATCGCCAATCACGTAGGATTTCCCTAAATCTATATTCAGGTCTGAAGCAGCCTGAAGGAGCATCTTGGGCTTGGGCTTGCGACATTCACAGTTATCATCAGGGTGATGGGGACAATAATAGATGGCATCTACGTGGGCACCAGATTTGGCTAAGTCGCGGCGCATTTTGTCATGGATTCTGGACAACATTTCCTCGGTGAAATAGCCACGAGCAATCCCAGATTGATTGGTGATAACTACCACCTTGAAGCCGTGCTTATTGAGAAGCCTTATCCCATCAGCCGCCCTAGGAAGCAGATTGAAGTCCTCAGGGCGGCTGCAGTAGGGGACATCTTTGGCTATTGTGCCATCTCTGTCCAGGAAAACAGCTTTATTCATTCCGGGGGTCACCAAATAGAGCTTTCTCTATCAAGTAGCAGATAATATGCCCGGCGGTAATGTGTGCCTCTTGAATTCGAGGAGTATCACTTGAAGGGACGGAAAGCACATAATCGGTTAATTCTTTTAATCTACCACCTTGCCCCGTAAAAGCTATGGTTATGGCACCAATCTGTTTTGCCTGCTCAATGCCGTGAAGGACATTAGGGGAATTGCCGCTGGTGCTGATGCCGATGACTATATCTCCTTTCCTAACTAATCCTTTAACCTGGCGAGCGAATACTTCTTCATAGCCATAATCATTCCCGATGGCGGTTAAAGAGGAAGTATTGGTGGTCAGTGCTATAGCCGGAAGTGGGTCTCGATTCAAGTAAAATTTTCCACTTAGCTCACAGGCAATATGCTGAGCATCAGCAGCACTGCCGCCATTTCCAAAAAGAAACACTGTGCCACCTCTTCGAAACGCCTGGATTAGCAATTCAGCTATGGTGGTCAGGACTTTCGTTTGCTTCTGAAGGTATCTTTGTAAAGCTACATTGTCTTCCAGTTGTTTTATAATTTCATCTTGATTACTCACTTAGGCACTCACCTCCCATGTCTGCAAGCCGTTAAAATCGAAGGCAAAACCGGTGATTTTCCCACCGAGCTGTTCCAGTTTTTCGGCTACGATGTGCCGCTTATCAAACTGACAAAGTAACAGTAAGTATCCACCGCCACCTGCTCCCAGTAGTTTACCACCAATGGCGCCGTTCTCTCTGGCAGTCTCATAGAGTTTATCAATGTGTGGGTCGGTTATCTTGGAGGAGAACCTCTTCTTGCTGCACCAGGCTTGGTGAAGGAGAGAGCCAAACTCATCTATCTGTCCCAGGAGAAGGGCGTTTTTCATAGCGATAGCCAGTTGCTTGGTTTCATCTAGGGCATGAACTACATCTTCTTTCTTTTCCCGGTAGTTACTCACCTGGTCATCAATAATTCCAGCAGAAAGCCTTGTTTTTCCGGTGTAACATAGCATAAGCCGATATTCCAGCTCGTTAAGGATTTCTGGCTTGATGCGTAGAGGATTAACGATTACTTTATCACCAAGAAATTCAGTGAAATTGAATCCCCCAAAGGAAGCAGCGTATTGGTCCTGTTTCCCCCCCTTAATACCCAATTCCTCTCTCTCAATGTGATAAGCTAGTTCTGCGATGTTATAATCAGTGAGGGGAAGCTTTAGCCAGTGTTTGAATGCCCCTACCAATGTTACCGCCATGGTAGATGAAGTTCCCAAACCGCATCCTGGAGGGGCGTCGCTGTGCAAGAAAAGGTCCAGCCCTTGTTTTACCTTCATCACTTTGATAGCTGCCTTTACCAAATCCAGCTTTCCGCCGTATTGTAGTTCCTCATCGGTAGAATAGCGGGCGGCGAGGTCGTAATCCAGAGATTGGACATTGATTGAATTATCGTCTCGTGTGGCTAAAGTGCAGTAGGCGTACTTGTCAATAGTGGTGCTTAATGTTACACCGCCTCTCTCTTCAGGGTATGGAGAGACATCTGTGCCTCCACCTCCAAAGCTGATTCTTAACGGAGCTTTACTTCTGATAATCATGGTATCAAAACCTCCTGGCGAGCAATGTCCGGGCTATGCTCGCTCCTGCTTTTATTGAGTGGAGCTTGCTGGTTGAGAAGCGGCAACGGTAGTTGATGGGCACCTCGCCTATGCGGTAGCCTTTTTTGGCTACCTGGCTAAATAGCTCTGCCTCGAGGTTGAACCCCTCGGCAGATAAATTTAAACCTGGTATAACTTCGCCTCTAAAGCCCCAATAGCCGGTGCATAAATCGCTTATCCTGGTGCGATACAGTATGTTTGCCATCAGGGTGAGCAAGTGGTTGCCGATTATATTCAGGCGGCTTACGGCATTTTTTTCCCTTTGTCCTTTTAATCTGGAACCTATTACCACGGAATAGCCCTGGTTGAGAAGCTTGAGCATTTCAGGGATATAGGTGGCGGGATAGGTATAATCGGAATCAAGCATGAACACGAAGTCAGCTCTGACCTGTTCAAAAGCGGTTCTTACTGCCCTGCCCTTGCCTCTTCGGGGCTCAGTGATAACTCTGGCTCCCTTTTCTCGGGCGATTTGAGCGGTCTGGTCAATGCTGCTGTTGTCAACTACCAGAACCTCGACGCTGTACCCTGCCTGCTTCAGGGCTTGCGTAGGTATTTCGTCAATGACCTTGCCGATTGTCCCGGCTTCATTAAGCGCGGGGAGGATTATGGAGACCTTGTTTTTGTCCATTCTTGCTCCATTGTAAGCGGAATCAGGGGCATAATTCAATACGTAGCTACAGACTTTCCTTCTCCTTCTAACTCCCTCCTGCCATATTTGCCCGGAAGGATCAGTATAGATTGCTTCGGCACGTTGTGCCTCGCAATGACAAAAGAGGAGAGTGCCTCGCAATGACAAAAAAAGGCGTTCAAAAATGTCGTGTGAGGCTTTGGAGGTTGCGTGGCATAGTTACACATTCTATAATAGCGTGATATGCCTCGTATCATAACCAAAGGGGACTGGCGGAGAGATTTGATTGCCCTTGGCCCCACCACATTTGTGGGTTTGACCTTGTTTATCTCCGGGGCAGGCAAGATACCCGGTCAAACGGAATTTGTTGACTTGCTGATGAAGTCCTTCTGGACTCCGACTATGGCTTACTTCATCGGTCATGTTTTGCCTGTAGGGGAGATAATTCTGGGGCTGTTTTTAATTCTGGGGATATTTCCCCGAATTGCGGCTGGGTTGTGTCTCCCGCTCATCATTGGCTTTATGGCTAATAATTCCCTGGCAATAAGCCGAGGAATTGAAGCATTTCCCTCATGCGGCTGCTTTGGGGTATGGGAAACGCTTTTCGGGATAGTGACACCAATGCAGGCAATGGTCTATGATATTGTGCTTTTAATGCTGGCGGTGATAGTATTGGTGTTTCATCCCAGTGGATTCTGGCACTTTCGTCCCTGGCTGATTAAAAAATGGAAATGGGAGGGCATAAAATGAATTTATGGTTACGGAAATGGCTAGTTGGCTTGATTGTTCTCGTTGTTGCTATCGTTATTGCCTGCGGTTGCGGCCTAGTTAATCATTCCCCGGTTATCAACAGCCTCAAGGCTGCTAAAACGTTGGTGCTTCCTTCAGAAACGGTCAACATTGAATGTAATGCCACTTCTATTGCTGGCGGTAACCTGACTTATAACTGGTCAGCGAGTGGAGGCGTTATGCGTCCTCGGGCGAGCGGTGAATCTGGTGGCTGGACTGCTCCTGGTGAGCCGGGCAATTACACCGTCACGGTTAATGTGACCGATGAGTATGGTAATGAAGCTACCGGCTCTATAATCATCACCGTGAGGACTAACAGGCCTCCAATAATTACTAACTTGACTGCGTGTGGAGATCGGGTGGTTCCTTCAGGTAATTGCCAGATAGAGTGCCAGGCTGAAGACCCTGATAATGACCAGTTGACTTATAAGTGGGAAGCTGAAGGTGGTAACATTACTGGTGAAGGCCCTATAGTTAACTGGACTGCTCCTCAACAACCGGGCAGTTATAATATCACTGTGCTGGTCGAGGACAGCATGGGAGGTATTTGCACCACTTCGGTGACTATCAATGTGGGGGTTAATCATCTACCGGTCATCGAGAGCTTGACTGCTGAGAAAACCAGAATTCTGCAGGGTACGAGTTGTAATATTGATTGTATTGCTTCGGACCCCGATAATGATAAACTCAGCTACTCCTGGTCAATCGATGCCGGGAATATCTCCGGAAGTGGGTCTGAGGTTGAGTGGACTGCGCCTCCACGCGGAGGGCAATTCATCATTACGGCAACCGTCTCGGATGAACATGGTGGCGTAGCCAGCCAGCAAGTGCTCATCACCGTGGTAACTTGTTCCTGCCAGTTGTAGCCAGGGGCACGATTTTTACCTTGCCCCAGATTCCCATCTTGTCGTCCTTGATGATGATTATGCCATATAACCCGGCGATGTCTTTGGCTTTCTCAATTGCTTGAGGAATAGCATCTATGTCTTTGACCATGTTGCCTACGGCAGTAGCGATGGCATCTGCCAGAGCTGTGGATGATGAGAGGGCGACCGCAGCGTCTGCGCAGCCCAGGCTTAAGGAATGCCCTATGGTTCCCGATGAGGTGCATATCCCCAGAGGCGTTTCTTGGGGCTTAATTTCCAGGGCGATTTTGCCAGTAAGGGGGGATTCCCCGGCATAAATGCCCACCAGCCTTTTTTTCGATGTTTTCAGGAATATATCGCCGCCGTTTTCCACGATTATCTCGGGCGAGAAAGGGAGCAGATCCCTGCCCACGGCTTCAGCGATGGCGCCAGCTACAGCTGACATAGGACCAGTGCCGGCTATTTTGCTTGCTATTGTCATTTCTTTGATAATGGCTGGAGCGTTTTGTTCTGCTGGATATGGCTCGAGCGTTGTTAAAAATAAGGGGTGGTGCTGGATATATCCTTCCAGAGAGCGGCGGTGTTTCATCACAGATTTAAATGCCTTATCCTTGAGGTTGTGTTGTGCTCGGATATACAGGTTGGTCTGTTTTACCACAACATTGAAGGAAACTAAGTCGGTGTCTTTAATCCCGAGGCGATAGAACATTTAGAAATATAATTCCATAGCTCGAGGGGGGCAAGCCTGAACGCATAACCCACAAACCACGCATTTATTATGGTCAAAAAGCACCTTTCTTGTTTCAGGGTCTATGGAGAAAGCACCCGTAGGGCACAGGTTGACACAGGCGCCACAGTGGGTGCATCTGGTTTCATTGCGAACTACATCCTGGCTCAAGGATTGAATTTTCACTCCCACTTTGGTGAGGTACTGGATACCTTTGTCGTAATTTCTCTGGTCGCCGCTTAACTCCATAACCATCAGCCCTTCCTCTCCTGGTGTAACCGAGGCTTTAAGGATGTTAAAAGTAAGGTCGAAGTCCTTAGCCAGTCGGCACACTATGGATTGATTGGTAATGCGGGGAGGGAAGTGCAGCACTATTCTTCGGGAAACGTCCATCTCATCACTCCATTATCGGTCTTTCCTTAAGAGGCTTAATAGTTATCCCTGATTCTGCTCCGGGCAAAGGTGCTACTGGTTCGGTAAGTCTAAATTCGCCCTTTGCTATCCATAGTTTCAAGGTATTAGCGATTTCCTGAGCTTTATAGTAGCTGGATAAAGAAGCGGTGGGGACATCCTTTCCGTGAATTTTTATGTGACCGCTTTTCAGTTCAGCGTAGCTCACTTCGCCGAGATTGCCCGCTTTCATTTTAGGGTAAGCTTCAGAATAGTCGATGATAGGGGCGAATATTTCAGCATCGGTCACAGTGGTATAGCGTAAAATCTCTTCAGAGAGTATCGGTATAGGAACGCCTATCCCTACGCTCAGGGTGCAACCATAGCCAAGCATGCTGGTTCCCACCAACCATTCTGGTTTCATCTGTTTTAAATCGCCGATTACCGCTAAAGTCCCGGCGGGCTCTAAGGGCACTCCATTATCCCCTCGGGGGACATCGGGATTGTGTTGTGTACCATGCCAGGCGACATAGCCCACGCCACCACCCAGGAATATCTTGGTTCCTATGCCTATGGTTTTATAATAGGGGTCATTAAGCAAGGGGGAAAGCTGTCCCGAGGTGCAGTAATTAGCGTTGCCCAGCTGTGGTTTCAACACACCCATATAGGTATAAATCATTCGGTTCGATAGGTTTACCCCGACATCATAGTTCTGGTAGGCGTTCCTTATGTTAAACAGGATGGCGTTATTTATGTCGTTGATGTTAATCCATGTTTCCAGCTTCTTTCTGGGGTAGCAGTCAGTCCCATAAGCGATAGCTTCTAACCTTATGTTTTTTCCGGCTACCAGCTCCTCGATGATATGTCCGCCGCCATACTGAAATTCGCCAGGATAGATTTTGTTTCTGGGGTCATCATCGGGCAAAGCAGTTGCGCCGAGGAAGATATCCACGGCTGCCAGACCGGTGTAGGCTGGAACATCGTTTAGATAAACCTTGCCGCCGCCAAACTTCATCCTCGGCGTGGAATGGCCGATGTTTAGAAACACGCCTGAAGAGCACATCGGGCTGAAGGTGCCCGTGGTAACGACATCGATTTCCTCGGCTGTCCTGGTAATGCCCTTTTCGCGGGCAATATCAATTATCTCTTCAGCGGTTACCACCGCCGCCTTTCCTTGTTTAATTTTTTCGTTAATCTCAGCGATTGTCTTTGCCATTGTTATTTCAGTAATTTTATAGCCAGCTCAGCAGCCTCTCTGCCTGATAGAAGCATGCCTCCGAATATTGGTCCCATCCTGGGCAAACCAAAGGCGGCACTCGCTGCCATGCCGGCAACTATTAATCCGGGATAAACCTCTTTAGTGTTTTTCACAACCTGTTTCTCAGCCATATCAGCCCACATCGGTTTTTCGCCGATTATGTTTCCTGTGGACGTCCTGAGCTTAGCGCCTATTTTCCTGGTGACCAGATGACAAACCTCACAATCATGCCCCGTAGCATCAATTACCAGTTTAGCTTTCATAGCCAGGGGGTCGATATGTAAATTTGCTATGGGCACAGCGCTCCAGTTCAACACCAGCCCGCTAACTTTATCGTTTTCTTTGATAACCACATCTTCAACATTAACCAAGTTGAATATCCTGGCGCCAGCTTTTACCGCTTGCAAGCAGAGGGCAGAAGCCACCTCTATGGCGCGGGCAACATAATAGCCTTCCTGGTATTTAGTAGTGGTGATGCCGAATTCATCGAGTATTTTCTTGCCTTTATCCTGGACTACAATTCTATTGAACATCATTCCACCACCCCATATGCCGCCCCCAATGCTCACTCTCTTTTCGAAGATGACGGTGTTTATTTTTTCCTTTGCCAGATAACAGGCAGCAACCAGCCCTGACGGTCCGGCACCCACTATAGCAACATCGACCTCCATTGCCTCAAGAAGGTCTTTTATGTAGCTTTCAGTTATCGCTTTGGAGATAATGACTTCATCCATTAGCGTGCAATATTGGGATAGTATATGCTATTTAGCTAGTATTTGCTAGGGATTAGCGGCCCACAATCCTCGTTTTTGCTCTCGTGCCTCTCTCTCCAATTGGAGAAAATATTCTTGGTATTTGGTGTTTGGTGAATAGGAGTAACAATAGGCATAGCCTAGTTTAACAAGTTCAGCGTTAACCATAGTATTGTCCACCCATACGTACCTGAGCAAGCGACCATATTCGTCTTTATCCTCAATGTCCTTTTCCAGGTAAACTTTCTTTCCCTCAATTCAGGCTTAGTTTTCATAAAGTTCTCGCTGTGAATCTATAGTGATTATACAGGAAAACTAAGGCTTGATAACTTTTTGTGTCTTTGAGAGCGAAGCGTGGCAATCTCATCCTCCGACTGACGGATAAGCGAAGCAACGCTGCATGTTAGAGATTGTTTAGCAACCTATCTTCCTGCCCCCTTCCCTTGCTAAGGGAAGGGGGAGTGTAGGTAAGAGAGGGGTGAACCCCCTCTCCATAGATTTCTTCCCCTCTCCTTTGAAGGAGAGGGGGATAAAGGGGGTGAGGTTAGTAAACACTCTCTATGTTACACAGGTTGTTATGGGTGCAAGCGAGGTATCTCTCTTGCAGATTGCTTCGTCGCTGACGTTTCTTGCAATGACAAGGTCGGCTTTTTCAGAGGTGGATGAAACTTGGCTCTTTAATTTGCCTCTGAAATGGGCTAAACTTTATCACCATGGCGTTGAAATACAATCCCTGGGAAATTGAGAAAAAGTGGCAGGATAAATGGGCCGCCGATGGCATTTATGAGGTAAGTGAGGAAAGCGACCGCCCTAAATTTTATGCCCTGACCATGCTCCCCTATACCTCAGGGGACCTCCATATCGGGCATTGGTATGCTATGGCTCCTTCGGATGTGTATGCCCGATTTAAGAGGATGCGGGGTTATAATGTGCTTCACCCGATGGGGTTTGATGCTTTTGGGCTTCCTGCCGAGAACGCCGCTATTAGCCATGGTATCCATCCCTATGTATGGACGATGAAGAACATCGAGAATATGCGCCGCCAGTTAAAAAGCATAGGCGCAATCTATGATTGGAAGCGCGAGGTGATTACCTGCCTTCCTGAATATTATAAATGGACACAGTGGTTTTTCTTAAAGCTTTACCATGCTGGATTGGCTTATCGGGCTAAGGCGCCAGTTAACTGGTGTCCTAAGTGTCAGACAGTATTGGCTAACGAACAGGTGGTAGGTGAGGGATTATGTGAGCGTTGCGGCACTCAGGTGACTAAAAAGGATATGGAGCAGTGGTTCTTTAGAATCACCAAGTATGCCGAAGAACTCCTTGACCACAGTCAAATAGATTGGCCGGAACGCATAAAGATAATGCAGAAAAACTGGATTGGTAAAAGCGAAGGTGCTGAAATTTCCTTTGAGTTAGAACAAGAGGGCGTAGAGCAAAAGGAGATAAGGGTGTTTACCACTCGCCCTGATACTATTTTTGGAGTGACCTTTTTCCTGCTAGCACCGGAACATCCTTTGGTTCCTTTGTTGACTACCCCGGAACATAAGGCTGAGGTTGAAAAGTATACTGAGTGGTGTCGGCGGCAAACTGAATATGAGCGGACAGCCTTAGGCAGGGAAAAGACCGGGGTTTTCCTGGGAAGCTATGTCATCAATAGGTTGAATGGCGAGAAAGTGCCTATCTGGATCACTGATTATGTGATGCTTAGTTACGGCACTGGAGCGGTGATGGGGGTACCTGCTCATGATGAGCGAGACCTGGAATTTGCTCGAGAATTTAGCTTGCCTGTTCGTCCTGTCATTGCTCCTCCTGGCTGGTTGGGTGAGGAAACTCCGCTGCTGTATATTGAGCAAGGCGTGATGATAAATTCCGGTGAATTTACCGGGTTGTCCAGTGAACGAGGGAGTAAGGCGATTTGCGATTTGTTAACGGAAAAGGGGTGGGGTAAACCAGCTGTTAGTTATCGACTCCGGGATTGGCTCATCTCGAGACAGAGATACTGGGGAGCGCCGATACCTATAGTTTACTGTGATAAATGTGGCATAGTTCCTGTGCCTGAAGAGAAATTACCTGTTTTACTTCCTCCTGATGCTGAATTTAAGCCCACCGGTGAGTCTCCTCTTAAATACTGTCCCTCGTTTGTCAACACTACCTGCCCTCAGTGCTCTGGTCCAGCAAAGAGGGAAACTGATACTATGGATACCTTCATGTGCTCTAATTGGTATTTCCTGCGATATACTAGCCCCAAAGCGAGCGATGCTCCATTTGATGCTGAAAAGATAAAGTATTGGCTGCCAGTTGACATGTATACTGGCGGTGCCGAGCATGCAGTGATGCATCTTCTTTACGCTCGTTTTTTTACCAAAGCATTGAGAGATATAGGTCTGGTTGATTTTGCCGAGCCATTTACTCGTCTATTTAATCAGGGCACCATAATTTACCATGGTGGCAAGATGAGTAAGTCTAAAGGAAATGTAATTGCTCCGGATGAATACGTAGCCGAGTTAGGCGCAGATGCTGTTCGGGGTTATTTAATGTTTGTGGGACCATGGGAGTCCGGTGGTGAATGGAGTGATAGCGGTATTGTAGGCATAAGCCGCTGGCTGAACAGAGTATGGAGCTTGGTAGTGACAGACTATGTTAGCCTGGAAGTCGAATCTGAAGGTGAGAGAGAACTTCGCCGAATTGTTCACAAGACAATTAAGAAGGTGACTGAGGATTTGGAAAAATTTCGCTTTAATACTATGGTAGCTAGCCTTATGGAGTTAACCAATTACCTATCCAAAGTACAGGAAGTGAGGAATGTCTCACTTCTGCTGTGGCAAGAAGCTATTAGCTATTTTTTGCTTCTTCTTGCTCCCACCGCTCCTCACCTTGCTGAGGAATTATGGGTTAGGAGTGGTCATTCTTACAGCGTTCATAATCAATTCTGGCCGAAGTTTGACGAAGAGCTTGCCAAAGAGGCAGAAATTACGCTACCGATAGAGGTAAATGGTAAGTTACGTGACAAGTTGGTTGTGCCTGCTTCTATAACTGAAGTTGAAGTCAGGGAACTGGCGCTGAGTCGTGAGCGAATTAAAGCCTACACCAATGGTAAAAAGATTGATAGAATCATCTACATTCCTGGTCGAGTGATGAATATTGTGGTGAGATAAAGGAGGGATATGAAAATAACATTTATTGGTGGTGGGACGATGGGAGAAGCAATGATTAAATGCCTTCTGGCTAAAAAGGTCGTTTTGCCTCAGGATATTGTGGTTAGCGATGTGAATGAATTAAGGCGTGAATTATTAGCCCGAGAATATAAGGTGAAAACCTCTGCTGATAGTAGCAGAGCGGTGGAGAATGCTGATGTGGTTGTCCTGGCAATTAAGCCTAGGGATTTAGCGGAGGTGATGGAGGTCATAAGAGGGTCACTGCGCCAACAAGCCATATTATCCATAGTGGCTGGCGCTAGCTTATCTACTCTGAGTGATGGTTTAACTTATCCTTATATCATTCGTGCTATGCCTAATATGCCTGCGCAGATTGGAGAAGGAATGACGGTATGGACTACGATGAGCGAAGCTACTCAGGAACATAAAAAGATGGCTCGCTCTATTCTTAGTGCTTTGGGTAAGGAACTTTATTTTCCCGATGAGAAGTATATTGATATGGCTACGGCTTTAAGTGGTAGTGGTCCAGCTTATGTATTTCTATTTATCGAAGTGCTTACCGATGCCGGCGTCCATATCGGTTTACCTTACAAAGCGGCTAAGGAATTAACACTACAGACGATACTTGGCTCTGCTTACATGGTGGAAAAGATGGAAAAACACCCTGCTGAGCTGAGAAACATGGTTACTTCTCCAGGTGGGACGACTGCTGAAGCTCTGGCTCAATTGGAGAGGGGAGGCTTTCGCTCCAGCATTCTTGAAGCTGTTATTGCTGCTTATGAGAAAGCCAAGCGACTTTAAGCAAGCAACAAGGTAAGATGGATTCATTATTTGAGCATCGTAATTGCCCCAATTGTGGAGAGAATGACTTTGAGGTGCTGTTCGACTCCAATATAAAGAGAGGTGACCTTCAAGGTGGTATAGATACTATCTATATGCTTCCCGGGGATAAATATGGAAGGCATGTTAAGTGTCGAAAGTGCCAGCTTGTATGTGTAAATCCAATTGAGAAAGCAAGCCGAATCAACGATAACTACTCTGAAATGAACAATGGCGATGTGTCTATTGTTCGGGAAAATCGCTTACGTGCCACTAAAGCGCAGGTGAAATTAGCCCAAAAATATAAGGGCAATACCAAGCTTTTAGATATAGGTTGTGGGGAAGGGTTTTTCCTGTTTAATGCTTCCAGGGCAGGCTATATTACCGAGGGGGTTGAATTATCGCAGAATGCCGTGGAATATGCCAGGAGGGAGTTTGGCTTGGATGTAGAGGTAGGACCATTTGAAGAGATGCAATTTCCAGAAAACTATTTTGATGTGGTTACTTTATGGCAAGTTCTGGAGCATCTGCCACAACCGCTTATGGTTCTTAAAGAGGCCTGCAGGGTGCTTAAGCCAGGAGGGTTGCTGGTGGTATCAACGCCAGACTTTGGAGGGATACCAGCAAGAATCATGGGGAAAAGATGGTGGAATGTGAGGAGAATTCACATCAATCAATTTACCACCAAAACCCTTATGAACATTATGAAGAATGCCGGGTTTGAGAATTTATCTTCGGTCAACTACAGGGAATCCATAAGTTTACTTATGCTGGTTATACCATTGTTGAGATGGTTTAAGGCGCGTAAGCTGGGAACGGCGTTACTCCACCCTGGCTCTACTCAAGGAAGGATTATGAATAAGATAACATTGGTATACCCTTCAAGACTCGATAACTGTGTAGCGATTGGCTTCAAACAGAAGTCTCAAGCTATTGCTAGCGAATGACGAATTTTTCGGTATTACAAGGACTTAAGCTTGCCAGGAAGGCAATACGTAACTATATGACAAATCGCCCTGTAGTGGTTTCTTATGAAGTGACTCTTTCTTGTAATTGCAACTGCTGCCATTGCGACCTCGGTGGCGTGATAAGGGACGAAAAGCAACTTCAGCCACATGAGTATGGTGAGCTAACTAGATTGTTGAATCCTCCTGTGTTGCAGATCTCAGGTGGGGAACCGTTTCTGCGTAAAGATATAATCGAGGTGGTGAAGGCTGTCAAGCAACCTGATGGGCTTCCCTATTTGATATTTGTTACCAATGGGGTGCTATTAAATGAGAGTAATTATCTTCAGTTACACGAAGCTGGTGTGAATCAAATTTCGGTATCGCTTGATTTTCCCGATGAAAGGCATGACGATTTCCGACGGCATCAGGGTTTGTATAAACGTTTGGAGAAGACACTTCCACAGTTAGCGAAGTTTGGTTATCGAGATATTATCTTGAACACAGTTATAACCAGAGCGAACCTGAAGGAAGTTTTGCCTATAGCTAGGAAGGCTGAAGAGTGGAATGTATTCATATCATATAGCGCATATACTGCAAGACGGACGGGTGATAGAAGTTATTGTATCGCTAGTGAAGAAGAACAGGAAATTTTACGCAGAACTATTGAACAACTTTTGGAATTACAAAAGCGAACTAATCATATAGTTAACCCTAAAGCTGAACTTTTGGATACCTTGAAGTTCCTTGAGCAAGGATATATGCCTAATTGCAAGGCGGGTATAAGGTTCTTCGTGGTAATGCCTGACGGAGCTTTTGTCCCGTGTTCACTATGGCGTAACAAATATTCCAGCCAAAAAGAGATGATAGAAAAGTTCTCGCGCTCTAATCAATGTAGTGATTGTTATGTTAGTATAAGGGCTTACAGCGAGAGGTCATTTTGGGGTCAGGTAAAAGAGGCTCCAAGTTATGGCAAGCGGTTTTTCGCTTAAAATCTTTGATAAGCTTTACCTTAAGTGACAGTTGGAGTCTCGCCGGGATGTAACTTGCGCCACTTTCCCAGAAGTTGCTCGTGGGTTTCCTTATGCTCTGGGTCGAGAACACAGGAATCTACTGGACATATCTCAACACACTTGGATGATTCGAACCACCCTACACACTCAGTGCATTTGTCGGGGTCGATGACATAGATTGATTCACCTTCACTTATCGCCTCATTCTTGCATTCTGATTCACAGGCGCCACAACTGATGCATTCATCGTTAATTTTGTATGCCATTCCTTTATCACCTCCTTAATTACAATGAAATTTTGTTTCGATGTGAAGCCTTTTCTGCTGGAGCTTCAAGGTATTCTCCACATAACTTTTCATTCAAGGCAACAGCAACATGTTTGGGAACTAGTCCCTCAAGGCAACCTCTAAGCTTTGCTACTTCCTTAATCAACCTGGAACTGAGGCACTGATATTCAGAGCTTGTCATGAAGCAAATTAATTCTATGTCTGGTGCCAGCTTCTTATTCATCATTGCCATTTCGAACTCTGCCTCAAAGTCGGAATTCATCCGTAATCCTCGAATCATTATCTTTCCTCGCTCTTTGCGGATGAAGTCCACGGTAAGGCCAGAGTAGGATTTAACATAAACATTGTGTACTTCAGCTACTGCTTCTCTGGCCAAAGCTAACCTTTCTTCTAGAGAGAAGAGCATTTGTTTATCCGGTCTATCATAGATGCCGATGATTAACTTGTCAAAAAGAGCAGACGCACGGTTAATAATATCGAGGTGTCCGTTAGTTATGGGGTCGAAGCTACCGGGATATATTGCTGTTACCATTGTTTATTCTTTGATACATAGAAACACATGTATCACCATAATGAGATTGTTTAACTAGATGTAGTTTATCATACTCAGAGTTTGGTGAAAAGTGCTTCGTGTGGCAAAGCACTACCATGGAGTTGGCTCCTATAAGCTCTGAACTGGCTATGGTTGTTAATACGTTGTCTATAGATGACAGAGAATACGGGGGGTCAAGGAAAATAACATCGTAATTATTGTTTAGGAATGTGATTGCTTTCTTCACGTTACAACAATAAACGTGAGCTCTGTCGGGAAAACCTGTCTTTTCCAGGTTATGTTTAATAATGTCGCAGCACTTTTTGCTTTGGTCAACGAAATCAACCCACTCTGCGTTGCGGCTTAGGGCCTCAATGCCTAAAGCCCCAGTGCCAGCATATAAGTCAACAATCCGGTGCCAATCATGGGACATGTTCTGTAAGGTGGAGAAAATGGCATGTCTTACTAAATCTGTAGTAGGGCGAAGTGATTGTTTCTGTAGCGTTTTTAATTGTATTCCTTTGGCTTTACCGCCTGTTATTCGCATTCTCAGTTATCATTTTATCGTAACTTACTCTCTGCTTCAACAATTGATGACTGCTTTCATGATTAGTGATGTATCATTTACCAGGCTCCCCCTTGCTTCAGGGTATTCTCTCTACTAGAATATATTCTTACGTAACCACATGGAGAAAATTTACCACAAATTTGTGGTACAACTGAAGCATATAGCTTCTTTTGCTACCCTTGCCTACCTGCGAAGGTGGCTTCCCGCCGTCATTTTGATTGGCATTACTGCCGGTGTAGCGTCTATTGCGTTCTTTTCTGCCATAAACTGGGCTAGCAAGCTTTTCCTTGGTTTAGGGGCTGGTTTTGTTCCTCCTGTCCCCGCTGGTGTTGGCGAGACTGTTGTCACTGGAATAAGCAGGAAATGGATGATTCCCGTAATAACCGCGATCGGTGGTCTAATAACCGGCTTTATCATCTATAAGTTGGCGCCTGAAGCTGAAGGTCACGGAACTGATGCTGCCATAGATGCCTTTCACCGTAAGGATGGAGTGATACGAACTAGGATCCCTCTCCTTAAGTTGGTTGCTTCGGCGGTCACAATTGGCTCCGGTGGAAGTGCTGGCAGGGAAGGGCCAATGGCTCAGATCTCAGCTGGCTGTGGTTCCTTGGTAGGGAGACTATTCAGGTTTAACGCCCATGACCGCAGGCTGGCTGTAGCTGTGGGAATTGGAACCGGGATTGGCTCTATATTTAAAGCACCTTTTGGTGGCGCTATACTAAGCGCAGAGATTTTGTACTTACAAGGATTTGAGGTAGAGGCTCTTCTTCCTTCATTTATATCCACAATCATTGGCTATTCTATCTATGCTAGCTGGTCTGGATTTGCTCCCATTTTTGGTGAACACGTTGCCATAAGCTTCTCCAATCCTGCTACCCTGGGTTCTTACGCCCTATTAGGCATCCTTTGTGGCCTAGTAGGCATTGTGTATGCTCGCACATTTTACGGTGTGCGTAACCTTTTTCGTAGACTGAACATCTCAAACTGCTATAAACCGGCTATCGGCGGCTTGGTTACAGGCTTGATCGGGCTTGCTCTGCCGCAAGTATTGGGTATGGGATATGGCTGGCTTCAGTTGGCAATGCAACCTGAAAGATTGGCGCTTTCTGTCATGATAGCCTTGGTATTTGCCAAGATAGTGGCTACCTCCTTCTCTATAGGTTCCGGGGGTAGTGGTGGGGTGTTTGCTCCTGGCTTAGTTATGGGAGGCATGTTGGCCGCTTCACTGTGGACTTTAGGTCATAACTTTGTTGGTTCTTATTTGCCCTCTAATCCCGAGCCCTTCGTTGTCGTTGGCATGATGGCTCTTTTTGGTGCTGTGGCTCATGCTCCTGTAGCGGTGATTGTTATGGTGAGTGAGATGACAGGGACATATACGATGCTAGTGCCGGCCATGGTAGCAGTAGGCTTTGCTTATGTCATTGTAGGCAGGATTACTATTTACGAAAGCCAGATTTCATCCCCAATAGCTTCCCCAGCACACAAATATGAGTATGTCACCCCGCTTCTGAGGATAATGCAGGTAAAGCAGGCAATGGTCAGTGGTTGTGAGGTGATTTCTACAAAGGCAAGCGTGGAAGAAGCGGCAGAAATGATACATAGATGTAACATGGATATTCCGGTGGTAGATGCAGGGCAGCTAGTAGGAATAGTAGCCAGGGAGGATATTCTTCCTATTCCGAGTGAGTCAAGAAGTATAACCAAGGTTGAAAGCGTGATGTCAACTGATTTAGCGGTGATTCATATTGAGGAAACGCTGGAGCAAGCACTGGAACTCATGATAACCAGAAGAGTAGCTGTCTTGCCTGTAGTGGATAGGAAAGAGCCTACAAAACTTCTGGGCTTGGTGACCCGCGATAGCATCATCCAGGCTTATGAATTGGAGGCTAGAAAGATGTTAAGGAAAGTTTAGTCGGAGGTAACTTGACAAGATTAACTTTGATTCCTTATAATTGTGTATAATTCAATTTGCCTCGTAATCACGTGACCATACCTCGTTTCTTGAGTTAATTAAATCTGTGATAAATAGTGGCTAAGTATATCTTCGTTACCGGTGGTGTAATTAGTTCTGTTGGTAAGGGGATATCGGTAGCTTCTATTGGTCGGGTATTGAAAAGTCGTTCTATTTCTGTTTCAGTGCAAAAGCTTGACCCTTATTTGAATGTTGATCCGGGCACAATGTCTCCATATCAACACGGGGAGGTATTTGTTACCCAAGATGGCGCTGAAACTGATTTAGATTTGGGACATTATGAAAGGTTTATCGACGTGGAATTAACTAGAGCTTCAAATGTTACTTCAGGAGAAATATATTCCACGATTATTGCCAATGAGCGAAGAGGTGACTTTTTGGGCGGCACCATTCAGATAGTACCTCATGTGACAAACGAAATAAAAAGGCGTATCAGGCAAGTAGCTGAAATATCTAATGCCGATGTAGTCATAGTTGAAGTTGGTGGCACTGTGGGTGATATTGAAGGGCAGCCGTTTCTTGAAGCCATTCGTCAAATGAGGGGGGAAGAAGGAAGAGATAATGTGCTGTATATTCATGTTACTTTTTTACCTTACATTGCTGCCACGGACGAATTAAAGACCAAGCCTACACAGCATAGTGTCAATGAACTAAGAAGGATTGGTATTCAACCTGATGTTATCTTGTGTCGCAGCGACCGGGAGATACCGGAAGGGATAAAGGATAAGATATCACTTTTCTGTGATGTGCCAAAAGAAGCAGTTATCCCCTTGGTTACCAGTGAAACTATTTATGAAGTGCCCTTGATGCTGGAGGAATATGGGTTAGGGGACTTCATAGTCAATCGTTTGGTGCTGGAGGCTAAGGAGGCTGATTTGGATAATTGGCACAAGATGGTAGCCAGGCTGAAAGCCCCTAAAACCCCAGTGGTCATTGGTCTAGTGGGGAAGTATGTTGAGCTTCATGATGCCTATTACTCGGTGCGGGAAGCATTATGTCATGCAGCTTTAGCGCACAATTTGGATGTGAAGATAGAATGGCTTAGCTCGGAAGGATTGGATGGCAGTAATGATGATAAGTTGAGGCAAGTTCAAGGCATAGTGGTACCTGGTGGCTTTGGGCATAGAGGTATTGAGGGTATGGTAGAGACTGCTAAGTTTGCCCGAGAAGAAAAGGTTCCTTACTTGGGTTTATGTCTTGGTATGCAGATTATGGTTATTGAATTTGGGCGGCATGTGTTTCATAATATGAGAGTTAATTCTACTGAGTTTGACGCTGACACTCCTTATCCTGTAATTGACTTGCTTCCTGGACAACGTGGTATTAGCCAGAAAGGAGGAACTATGCGTTTGGGAACTTATCCTTGCTGCTTAGTACCCGGGACGAAGGCAGCTCAGGCTTATAATAGGGAGACAATTTATGAAAGGCATCGGCATCGTTTTGAGTTTAATAATCGGTTTCGTCAGCCATTGGAGGAAGCAGGACTTATATCTAGCGGGCTTTCACCGGACGGGGAATTGGTGGAAATCGTTGAGCTGAAGAATCATCCCTGGATGGTCGCCTGTCAATTCCATCCTGAATTTAAATCTCGCCCTGACAGTCCTCACCCGCTTTTTGTGAATTTTATCAAGGTAGCGAATGAGACGCTTGTTGAAGGTGCTCAGACAAGCCTACCCTTGAGTTAAGTGAGAGAGCGATGCGTTTATTCTTGGATACCGCTAATATAGAGCATATCCGCCACGGTGTAAGACTAGGGGTGATCAGTGGAGTAACTACCAATCCTAGCCTAATATCCAGGGAAGGGAAGGTTGATTACCAAAAGTTGGTCAAGGCGATATGCGCTATTGTTCCTGGACCGGTATCTACTGAAGTATTAAGCCAGGATGCTTCTGGTATGATTAATGAAGCCCGGCAAGTAGCTAAATGGGCAGACAACATCGTGGTGAAAATACCAGCTAACCTCGAAGGAGTAGAAGCTACCTCAGTGTTATCTAAAGAGGGTATTAAGGTGAATTTCACCTTATGTTTTTCCTTAAATCAGGCTTTATTAGGGGTGGCTGCAGGAGCTAGCTTTGTAAGCCCTTTTGTGGGCCGGCTTGATGATATCGGCGAAGATGGCATGAAAGTGGTGGAGGATATTGTTAAATTCTTACGCTTTTATCAACTCCCTACTCAGGTAATAGCAGCGAGCATCAGGCATCCTCAGCATTGCATGGTAGCGGCAAAAGTTGGTGCGCATATTGCTACTGTTCCCTATAAGGTATTGCTTCAAATGATACAGCATCCTTTGACTGATATTGGAGTTAAGCGCTTTATTGATGACTGGACAAGGGTGATGAAGGATTAAGGAGGTTGCTATGGTAAGCATGACTGAACTTGAAGATAAGACTCGTGACGAATTGGAGGTGATGGCCAGGGAATGTGGCGTCACTGGATACTCTTCGCTGAAAAAGGCGGAGCTTATTCAGCATATCCTACAATCTCAAGCAATGCAGCAGGGTAATTTGTTCGTGAGCGGTGTATTGGAGATTATGAGTGAAGGTTATGGGTTCTTACGGCAGGATAGCTTTTTGCGTGGTGCCAATGACATTTATGTATCTAATTCTCAAGTTCGTCGGTTCAATTTGAGGAATGGCGATTATATTTGCGGAGAGGCTAGAGCCCCTAAGGATAGCGAAAAATATTATGGGTTGCTTCGTGTGGAAAGCGTTAACGGGCTCGACCCTGAAGCGGTCAGGGAGCGTCCCAATTTTGGTTCTTTGATACCTACTTTTCCCGACAAGCTGATTAATTTAGAAACTACTCCCGGTGAGCTATCTACTCGGCTGATTAATTTAATAACTCCTATAGGTAGAGGACAAAGAGGACTGATAGTCTCGCCTCCTAAAGCAGGTAAAACGGTACTCCTTAAGAAAATCGCTAATGCTATCACCACCAATTACAATGATATTCACCTTATGGTTTGCTTGATTGGAGAAAGGCCTGAGGAAGTAACTGATATGAGGAGGTCAGTGAAAGCTGAGGTTGTTGCTGCTACCTTTGATGAGCCAGTGGAGAATCAAACTCGTGTGGCTGAGCTGGCATTGGAAAGGGCGAAAAGACTGGTGGAACTGAACAAAGATGTGGTTATTCTCCTCGATGGTATCACTCGTCTTACTAGAGCTTACAATTTAGCAATGCCTGTCAGCGGACGCACTTTATCTGGTGGTCTTGACTCGTCAGCTTTGTATCCTCCGAAACGATTCTTCGGTACTGCTCGCAATACTCAGGAAGGTGGTAGCTTAACAGTCATTGCTACCTGTTTGGTGGATACTGGCAGTCGTATGGATGAGCTTATATACGAAGAGTTTAAGGGGACGGGGAATATGGAGCTTCATTTAGATAGAAAATTATCGGAGAAGAGGATTTTCCCGGCAATAAACATAATTCCCAGTGGAACGAGGCGAGAGGAGCTTCTTTTAGATGAGGACACTGTAAAGCAAGTATGGCTGCTCAGGCGTGTAGTTTCTATGCTAGCTGACGATTCTCCTAATCCCAGTGAAGCTACAGAGAGGTTGTTGGCCAGGTTATCTAAGACAAGGGATAACGCTGAATTCTTAGCTACTTTGTCCAAGGATATGTGAGAAATCTCAATTTTACTATGAGTGCCAAGGGACCAAACTGGGCATACGGAATTAAAGTTAGAATTAAAAAGGCGTTGGGCAAGGATATTATTCTATGTGATAGTTGCCAGTGGAATTGGCGGAGTGCTTGCAATCGTCCTGAACGTCCCAATGCTATTTGGTGTCCTGATTATAGTAAGAAGGGCAAATGATTATGCTTTCCTTTCCAACACTGCTGCCATGCCCAGTCCGCCACCAACGGGTATAGCTACCAGGGCGTAATGTAGATTCCTTCGTTTCATATCGTGCATAGCGGTAACTACTAACCTTGCTCCTGTTGCGCCGAGGGGATGTCCCAAGGCGATGCCGCCTCCATGGGGATTGGTGCTATTCCAGCTCATATCAAGCTCTCTCATGCAGGCGATGGTTTGGGCGGCGAAAGCTTCATTAAGTTCGATGAGGTCCATGTCTTTAATGGTAAGTCTTGCTTTTCTGAGGGCGTTTTTTATTGCCGGTATAGCCCCCAGTCCCATATAAGCTGGGTCTACAGCTCCAGAGGCATAGGATTTAATAGTTACCCAGGGTTCGAGTCCTAACGATTTAGCTTTAACACTTGACATAAGTATCACTGTTGCTGCGGCGTCGTTGATGCCTGAGGAATTGCCTGCGGTGACTGTTCCATTGCTTTGAAATACCGGGGGCAGGAGAGCCATTTTTTCAAGGCTTGTGTCCATAGGGCGTTCATCGGTATCAAAATGGATTGGTGGACCTCCCTTCTTTTGTGGAACAGGCACAGAAACGATTTCCTGTTTGAAGATTCCTTCCCTTATAGCTGTTTTAGCTCGCTTATGACTCAGAAATCCTACTTCATCTTGCTCGGTGCGGCTTATATTGTATTTGATGGCGATGTTTTCTGCGGTGTTACCCATATGATATCCGTAGAACGCATCCCACAGTCCATCAAGCACCAGGAGGTCTATAACGTCTGCCTTAACGGTGATGCTCATCCTGTAGCCCCAACGAGCTTTAGGAAGGATATAGGGGGAGTGACTCATGCTTTCCATTCCTCCAGCAACCACCACATCTGCTTCGCCGAGCATTATCGCTGCAGCACCTAATATGATTGCTTTTAGGCCTGAGGCGCAAACTTTATTTACGGTATAAGAAGGTGTTTCCTTAGGGATGCCAGCATGAATAGCAGCCTGACGGGCAGTGTTTTGTCCCTGCCCTCCTTGAAGGACATTACCCATGATTACTTCGTCAACTTGAATTTCTTGCAAGGAAGGATCCCAATTATAGTATTTTGCTTCTAACTCAGAGATTTCTTCGTCTTTAAAAACAGAAGGTCCGTAACTTAGAAGTTTCTTGCTAGTTTTTGGTCTTAAACCAGCTCGTTTAAGCGTTTCCCTGATCACCAGGTGCCCTAAGTTGGCAACGGGGATATCCCTCAAGGTGCCACCGAAAGTGCCTATCGGTGTTCTTACCCCGCTGACTATAACAACTTCTTTCATTACCTTCTCCTATTTTCTATTTGTTAACCGCAAAAATTGATGAGCGCCATGTAATTTATCTCGAAGGCTATCAATTGAGGGAAAATTATTTATTTAAGGATAGTGCTGCCAAAACTTCAATTGGTGGAGGCGGGGGAGAGTCGAACTCCCCGTCCATAGGGGGGTTGCCAGAATATTCTACAAGCTTGGCCAGCTCCATTTATCTCGCCTAACTTTCATCTGCTGACCGAATCCAGCTAAGCCAGTCGATTTCTCTTATCCAATCCTTATCGACATCGGGATTGGAGCACCTCGACTTTTTGACACCCAGTCCCGACCTTCGAGGAGAGGTTGGGGTGGGTGTGTAGCTTTAATTAGGCTGCAATAGGTTCGGCATTTATTTTTTGCCATTTGTTTTGTGAGGTTAATGGCACCTCAGCTTGCAATTCTGTAGGCCGTCCCATGTCGAATCCACGCGCCCCCGCTATATTGTCAAATTGCCTTTTTACCACCTCCCTTTGATTTTTAGTGCCCGCTCTATTTGTCTTTCTGTCTCCCGGCGGACAATAACTTCCCTCTTATCGTAAATCTTCTTTCCCTTGCCGACACCAATCTCAACCTTGGCAATCCCATGTTTAATATACAGCTTAAGAGGAACTAAAGTCAAACCTCGCTGCGCTACTCTCTTGGTAAGCCTATCGATTTCCTCTTTGTGGAGCAAGAGCTTACGAGGGCGGGTTGGCTGATGGGTGTTGTAGCTGGCGGCATCATAAGAGGCGATGTGGCTGTTAAATAGCCACAGTTCTCCATTTTCTGGTTTGGCATAGGCATCCCGTAAACTTACCTTTCCCTCCCTTATTGATTTAATCTCGGAGCCCTTAAGCACAATGCCAACCTCAAGGCTTTCCTCAATATGGTAGTCGTGATAAGCTTTGCGATTAACGATTGATATCCCTGAGTTTTTTGCCATATGAAAATCTTACCATTGAAATGCGAGGTTGTCATTTTGGATGGGGCAAAGCGGAATGAAGAATCTCCAAGATTCTTCGCTATGGCTCAGAATGATGAAGGATAAGGTCGCTAAAACAACGTCCAAGGAAGGAGTCTAACTGAAATGAATCAAGCAGATAGATTTTACATCTTTATCACAGTTTTTTTGGTCATTGCCCTGGTAGTTGGCGGGGTTATGCTGCTGGTCAACCGCAGTAAAATCCAGCCTACTGAGCTAGTGTTATCTCAAGTTGCGCTTCCGCAGCAGAGTGGTGAAGTTTACATTAGTGGCGCTGTGGTTAATCCTGGCATCTATCCCCTCAGGGAAGGCGACACGATAGATGCTATTCTCTCAAACGTTGGCATTGAATCCAGTGCTGCCCTTAGCTATATCGGGATTTATATTCCTGAAGAAGGTGAAGAACAATCTCCTCAAAAGATAGACATCAACCGGGCAGAACCCTGGCTTCTTGAAGCCCTGCCAGGGATAGGAGAAACTAGAGCTCAGGCTATTGTGGATTACCGCAATGAAAATGGTAAGTTCAAACGGCTTGAAGATTTGCTTCAGGTCAAAGGTATTGGACAGGGAATATTTGACGAGATAAAGGATTATATCACTGTATCAGATAGCAAAACTTTTTAATGTGGTTGCTTTATATTAGCTGTGCTTGGATAGCGGGTATTTTTATAGGCTCACAAGTTAGCCTGCCGTTAATTGTTATCCCTCTCGGGCTTCTTCCATTCTTGTTCATCCCTCTTTTCCGTGACAAAAGGGGGAGCTTAATAGTGACGGGATTATGTTTTTTTGCTTTTATCGGCGGCGGTCTTTATTTTCCGACAAGCTTGCCTCAGATAGATGAGCATTCTGTTTGTTTTTACAACGATGCCGGGGTGGTAGAAATCCAGGGGGTGGTGAAAGAGGAGCCCGATGTTAGAGACGGGTATTGTCTGTTAACGATTTCCACTAATGAGGTGACCGTAAATGACGAAGAAAAAGCGGTTTCAGGGTCCGTCTTAATTCGAGTATCAAGGTATCCTGAGTATCATTACGGAGATGTCATCAAGGTAACTGGAGAATTGGAGACCCCTCCTACGTTTGAAGATTTTGACTATAAAAGCTATCTAGAGCATCAAGGAATTTACTCCATTAGTTATTATCCTAGGATAGAAGTTATTGCTGAAGGTAAAGGTTTTACCCCGTTGCAGTGGCTTTATTCCTTCAGGGAGAGCCTTTCGAATTCCCTAGCTAGAGCTTTGCCTGAGCCGCAGGGCTCATTAGCCCAGGGCATCCTGCTTGGCATGACAAGCAATATACCCTATTCTGTGAGGCAAGCTTTCTCAAGAACAGGGACTGCCCATATATTGGCTATTTCTGGCTTGCATATGAGTATCATCATTGGCATTCTCCTCAGCTTTTTAGTTTTAATTTTTGGGAGACAGCGTTCCATATATATCTGGCTTACCCTTATGGCTATCTGGATTTATGCCTTGCTCACTGGAATGCATCCGCCGGTAATTCGTGCCACCATAATGGGGAGCTTATTTTTGATAGCTGAATATCTTGGAAGACAGCGCAGCGCCATTACTGCCTTAGCTTTTGCTGCTGCAGTGATGGTGGGTATCCAGCCCCAAATTTTGTGGAACGCCTCATTCCAACTTAGCTTTATGGCAATGCTCGGCCTTGTTCTGTTCTATCCTTATTTTCAGAATTGGGGAAGGAGGGGCATTACAAAGGTGTTTGAATACCGGGATAAAGCTATAGCTATTGGCAATGTCTTTGTGGATGGCTTTACACTGACCCTAGCGGCTATCATCGCAGTCTGGCCACTTATAGCGTACTACTTTGGCATTGTTTCACTGGTTGGTGTACCAGCAACATTCCTTTCTTTGCCTGCTTTGCCAGCTATTATAGTTGCTTCTGCATTGGTCGCCTTTGTAGGGTTATTTGCTGTATTTGCCTCTCAAATTTTAGGCTGGGTCGCCTGGCTGTTCTTGAGTTACTTACTTTTAGTAGTTCAGGGTTTTGATGCCATGCCATTTTCCTCTTTCCAGATACCTAGTATCCCTGTGTGGTTAGTGTGGACATATTACATCATGCTTGCAATAGTTGTGGCGTGGCTTAATCATAGAAAGCAGTTGCCCAATATTTTCCCTATGTTAGCTTCTGAAGCGAAGGGAAGTGGTTAGTAATGGCTAAATTCTCCCGACATTCGCTCCTGAAATGGCTCATTCCTCCCCTTTTATTAGCAGCTATCCTGGTTTGGGCTGCAGTTCTCACCACTCCTGATGATAATCTTCATGTAAGTTTCCTTGATGTGGGACAGGGAGATGCCATCTTGATACAAACGCCTAGTCATCAGAATATACTCATTGATGGTGGTCCTAGTCCGCAGACAATAGATTTAGAATTAGGTGAGAAACTCCCCTTCTGGGATAGAACGATCGACCTTATGATATCCACACAGCCTCAAGCTGACCACATCACTGGATTGGTGGAAGTGCTGCAAAGGTATAAAGTGAAGCAAGTGCTTGAGCCTGGTGTTTCTTATAATTCTTGCGTTTATCAAGAATGGCTCAAGCTGATTGAGGAGAAAGAAATCAAGCACGATGTGGCTAAAGCGGAGCAGGAAGTTGATTTAGGCAGTGGCATTAAGATAGAAGTGCTTAATCCTCCCGATGAGTTTTTTAAAGGGACCAGCGCCGATGTGGATAACAACGGGGTGGTATTAAGGCTAAGCTGGGGTGAGGTCAGTTTTTTGTTCACTGCCGATATCAGGTGGGAAGGTGAATTTGAGCTCATTAAACAGCGAGCTAACTTGAGAAGCACAGTCCTGAAGGTAGCCCATCACGGCAGCAAGACGTCCACTACTCCGCAGTTTCTATCCGTAGTTGACCCTCAAATAGCTGTAATCTCAGTGGGGGCAAACAATACCTTTGGTCATCCCAACCCTGAGGTAGTAGCAAGGCTGAGGGAGAGGTTGGGGGAAGATAGCATTTATCTAACATCAGAAAATGGCACTATTGAATTTATCACCGATGGGGAGAAGCTGTGGGTAAAGGCAGAGCGCTGACAAGAGCCATTGACATGGGCAGGTCCTAACCGATACAATGTAGCATTTGTAAAACTGGTATGGATACGATATGGCTGAAGTAAAACTTGGCTCTGGTGAAGGCTTTGAGAGCTTGCTGCGTAGATTTAACCGGCAAGTGCAGCAAGGCCGTATTTTAGCTGAAGTTCGGCGTCGAAAGTTTTTTGAGAAACCAAGCGAGGCGCGGAAGAGGAAACAGGCGGCAAAGAGGCGAAAAGTGTGAGAGGGGTGAGGTGACACTGGAGGAGAAACTAAGGAAGGACCTCTATCAGGCAATTAAGCGGCAGGATAAGGTACGAATCTCCACATTACGATTGCTCTTATCTGAGATAAAGAATACTGAAATTGCTCAAGGGAAGCCTATCGATGATAGTAAAGGTATTGATATCCTTGGTAAGGAAGCGAGGCAGCGGCGGGAAAGCATCGATGCGTTTAAAAAGGGGAATCGCAGTGACCTTGTAGCCCAGGAAGAGTCAGAGTTAGCCATTATTTTAGAATATCTTCCCAAGCAAATGAGCCATGAAGAAATTATTACCGCAGCGCGGCAAGCAATTGACATAGTTGGAGCAAAAGGGGAGAAAGATAAAGGTAGAGTTATGTCTCAGCTTATGCCCCAGCTTAAAGGTAAAGCTGGCGGTAAGGAAGTAGACGAGATAGTTTCTGAGCTGCTTGCTCAAGGTTAGGTCTTTACATAATATTACATCAGGATTTTGGTAATAAACAAGCTAACCAGCTTGGATAGAACTCGGGGTGATACTTAAATGGCTCAAGTTTGCTCGTTCCGTGGTATACGTTACAGAAAGGAAAAAGTTTCTAACCTAGGGGCGGTTATTTGTCCGCCGTATGATGTGATTACTCCCGAAGAACAGAGATTTTATTACCGGGAAAGCGATTACAATATAATTCGTTTGGAGCTTCCCACCCGCAAATCTGGAGGCGGTGCCGAGGCTGAGTATAGTGGTGCTGCGAGGACCCTGAAAACCTGGCTTGCAGAAGGAGTTCTTCAAGCGGATGACTCACCTGCTTTTTATCTCCATGACCATTATTTTACCTATCAAGGGAAGAGGCGGCGACGTGAGCTAATAGCTCGAGTCAAATTAGTGCCCTGGGGTGAAGGCGTATGTCCTCATGAAGAGACGTCTTCTAAAGTTAAACAAGACAGACTTAGGCTGTTGCGGGCTTGCCAGGCTACCTTCAGCCCGATTCTTGCCTTATACCAGGACAGGGGTGGTGAGATCGCTGGAATATCTTCCTCGGTGTCACAGTATAACCCGCCGATGGATTTGGTTGATTCTGGTGAACGTCATCTCATTTGGGCGATAACTGAGCCTCAGCTAATACGCCGGATCAGCGCGCTTTTATCTGATTTACCCTTTTATGTGGCTGATGGTCACCATCGCTATGAGATTGGGCTAGCGTATCAACGTGAAAGAATGGGACGCCTTTCTTCTCCGACTGGGAAGGAAGCCTTTAATTACATAATGATGTCCTTGGTTGAGTTTTCCGACCCTGGACTCGTTGTTTTGCCGCTCCACAGGTTGGTGCGTGGAATATCGCTCGATGCCAGAGCTAAGCTGAAGCGGCAACTTCGGGATTTCTTTACTGCGGAGATAATTCCTTTGTCGAATATCTCGGGCGATTTAGCTGAAGGTGTATATGATAGGCTGAAACGCGGTGGGAAAGAAGAAATGGTTTTAGGAGTTTTAGGGTTGGAGGGTGAATCGTTGGTGATGTTAACCCCCCGCCTGGGGGTACCTCTAGATAAAGCGATGCCTCAAGCTCGTTCCCAAGCTTATAAAAAAGTGGGTGTCAGTTTTCTTAATCATCTTATACTGAAGCAAATTTTGGGGATTAATGTTAACAAGGATGCTCTCGGCTATACTAGTGATATTGCTGAAGCTTATCGGGAGATAGCGGAAGGGCATTATCAATTAGCCTTTCTTGTTCAATCGCCTGAATTGGGGCTGGTCAAGGCTGTTGCTGATGCTGGTGATAGAATGCCGAGGAAATCAACTTACTTTTATCCCAAGGTTCCTGCTGGATTAGTTATTAATCCTCTTTGGTGATTATATTTTCACCACTTTAGCGGTATAAATGTCAGGCAGTGCCGTAATCTCTCTTAGTTGTTCTTCGGTGGGTAGCTCATCCAGGACTAGAATCATAAGCGCTTTTCCCCTCGGTTTTTGTCTACTTAAGTGCATTGCGCTGATATTGATGTCAGCTTTGCCCAGTATGGTTCCGATAGCACCAACCCGCCCAGGGGTATCAAGGTGGTCGCAAAGTAAAAGATAGCCTTCGGTAGGTAATATGTCCATCCAGAACTCGTTAATTTGAACAATATGGGTCTCGCTATCCCTAGCTGTTCCTGATATGGTAGTAGTGCCTGAATTTGTGTTAACACTTACGGTGAGTAAGTTAGAATAGTTTGGACAGATTAGCTCTTTTTCCTCGCTAATTTTCAAGCCACGCTGGGCAGCAAGGAAATTAGCATTGACCAAATTTATTTTTTCCTCGGTCACCTGTCCTAGTAAACCGCTGATAACAGACACTTTTACCGGGCTTAAATCATAATTGGCGATTCCTCCGCAGTATTTGATACGTATGTCGGTTATCTGCCCCTCCATTAATTGGCTGGCAAAGCTGCCAATTAATGAAGCTGCTTTTAACAGTGGCAGCAATTCGGGAGAGATGTGAGGCATATTGACGGCATATTTGCTGAATTCTCCGCGAAGGACTGTCAAGACTTGCTCGGCAATATCTTTGGCGACATTTACTTGAGCTTCAACGGTTGAGGCACCAAGGTGAGGGGTGACGATTATTTTGTCACTTTTAAGAAGTATACTATCTGTCGCTGGCTCAGTGCTGAAGACATCGAAAGCGGCGCCGGCTAGCCTTCCTTCTTCAATCGCTTTGAATAATGCTTCTTCGTCAATCAAGCCACCTCGAGCGCAATTAATAACATAGGTTGTAGGTTTCATTTTTGCTATTTCTCCGGTACCAATTAATTTCTTAGTGGCTTTAGTCAATGGCGTATGAAGAGTAATAAAGTCGGCTTCTTCCAGTAATTCCTTTAAAGGAACAAGGGTGACATTTATATTTTTGGCATAATGTTCCGAGATGAAAGGGTCGTAAGCAATAATGCGCATTTCAAATCCTTGAGCCCGTTTGGCTACCTCGGAGCCAACGTTACCTAAACCGATAATTCCTAAAGTTTTGTTTCTGAGCTCAGTGCCCACTAGCTTGCTTCGCTGCCATATTCCCGATTTCAGTTGAGCATTGGCTTTTGGTATATTGCGTGCTAGGGCGAGCATAAGACCGACAGTATGCTCAGCAGCAGATATGGTGTTCCCTGTAGGAGCATTTACTACCACTATGCCTTTCTTGGTGGCGGCACCAACATCGATGTTATCTATTCCTATTCCGGCTCGACCAATTACTTTTAGTTTTTCCTCGCGTGCAATTATATCTGCGGATACTTTTGTTTCACTCCGCACAATCAGGGCATCATAATCACCGATTATCTCCTTAAGTTGCTCAGGCTTTAACTCGAGCTTGACATCAACTTGAGTGTGCTCAGCGAGAAATTTTATTCCTTCTTCAGCAATAGGGTCTGCGACTAAAACTTTCATTTAAGTTAATACCTCGCTTTCGGCAAAGTTTTTTCTATTGCCTGTAATGTTACTTTGATATCATCCTCATTGACCAAGCCCATATGACCGATGCGGAAGATTTTGCCCGATAATTTGCGCTGACCTCCAACAATAACTACATCAGATTCCTCTTTCAGGATTTGGACGAATTTAGACACATCAAGCTTGTCTGAGGCGTTGACCGCAGTAACTGTATTGGAGGCGCAACTTTCATCAGGGAGAAGAGATAATCCCAGAGATTTTATGCCATTCCTAGTCATCTGGGCTACTCTCTTATGGCGGGCAAATACATTTTGTAGCCCTTCATTCAGCATTAAATCAAGGCTAGCATCCAGAGCGTAGCAAATAGAAATGGCTGGGGTCCACGGGGTCTGTCCTTTCTGGAGGTAATCCTTGGCTTTAGCAAAGTCAAGGTAAAACCGTGGCATTCGTGCCTGTGAATAAGCTTTCCATGCTTTTTCGCTTACGCTAACCATTGCCAGGCCAGGGGGAACCATCCATCCTTTTTGGGAAGCGGTTACCACTATATCACACTGCCAGTCGTCTGCCGGTAAATCGATGCATCCGAGGCTGCTCACAGCATCAACAAGAAGCAGCTTGTCAAATTCCTTGACTACTGAGCTTATGCTGGCTAGGTCATTGGTCACGCCAGTGGAAGTTTCGTTATGTGTGACCAGCACCGCTTTGATGTTGGTATTTGCCCTTAAAGCTTGGCGTATTGCTTCCGGCTTTGCCGGGGTTCCCCATTCGAAATTGAGGCGATTTACTTTAGCGCCATATTGCTCAGCAATATCAGCGAAGCGGTCGCCAAAGACACCACAGGAACAGGCTAGTATCTCATCACCTGGAGACAGTGTATTGACGATAGCGGCTTCTAACCCACCGGTTCCAGCACAGGTAAGTACAAAAACATCTCCTTTAGTCTGAAATATCTGTTTTAGCCTTACTGTTACGGATTGGAGAAGCTGGCCAAATTCCTTGCCGCGATGATTTATCATCTGATGGCTCGCTGCTTGAAGGGTTTCTGGTGGGCACGGTGTCGGTCCTGGTATACGTAGCTGCATGTTACAAACCTCCTGAAGATAATTCAATGGCTATCCTGACAAAGTTGTGTTTTCCTACTTTGAGAACGGCGCCATTATGGACATCGATGATATTGCTGCTTATTTTGTTGCCGTCCAGTTCGATTGCCCCTTGTGCCAGAAGGCGTTTCAGCTCACTATTGCTTTTAACTATTCCTTCTTTAACTAAAGTAGGGGCAATGTCAATGCGGTACAGCGCATTTTCAGCATGGCTAGCAATGAAAGCGTATTCCGGGATTTCTTCTGGCAGCTTTTTTTGTTGGAATGCTGTATGAAAATATTTTTCCGCTTCCTCGGTAGATTTAACATCGTGAAATTTAGCCACGATCTCATACGCCAATCTTTTTTTGAGTATCATCGGGTTGACTGAGTGGCTATCCATCTGCTTCTTAAACTCGGTGATTTTCTCATCAGGGATATCGGTTGCTAGCTGGAAATAATCGATAATAAGGTGGTCAGGAATGGACATCACTTTGCCATACATTTCCTGGGGGGACTCATCGATGCCTATATGATTACCAAAAGTTTTGCTCATCTTTAGTTTGCCGTCGGTTCCAATCAAGAGAGGCACGAGGAGGACTTGCTGGGGGGGCTGTCCGGTCATTTGCTGTAGTTCTCGACCTAAGAGGCAGTTAAACTTCTGGTCGGTGCCGCCAAGTTCAACATCGGCTTGGATAGCCACTGAATCATAAGCCTGGAGTAAGGGATAGAGCATTTCAGCCAGAGAAATAGGATTCCCGGCATTGACCCTTTTATTGAAGTCCTCTCTCGCCATAATCTGGGCTATGGTGAATTTGCTGGTAAGCTTAATCACCTCATCCAGACCAAATTTATTGTACCATTCACTTTGCCATCTCACCTCTGTTTTACCCTTATCTACCACTTTGAAGAATTGTTTCAGGTAAGTTTGAGTGTTAGCCTCCACTTCCTGTGGTGAAAGCATGGGGCGGGTAGCTACCTGTCCACTCGGGTCTCCAATCCGTGCTGTCCAGTCACCGACTATCAGAATAATTCTATGTCCTAACTCTTGGAATTGGCGTAATTTCCTCAATCCAACTACATGTCCCAGGTGAATATCGGGAGCACTGGGGTCAAACCCTTGTTTGAGCCTCAAGCGTTTTCCTGATTCCAGTAGCTTTATGAGTTCCTGTTCCACGGTAACCTCAGCTACCCCTCGTCTTAGCAATGACTCAAATTTTGAAGCTATCATTTTGTTTCTTTGTTCAGGATTATTCTTGCCTTTTCAACATCCTTTTCAATCTGAGACTTTAGTTCTTGGGGAGAAGCGAATCGCTGTTCATCCCTTATTTTGTGTCTAAATTCCACCTCTATATCTCTACCATACAATTCGCCGTGATAATCTATGAGATAAGTCTCCACAGTTTTTTCACCTTGCCCGAAAGTGGGACGAATACCTATATTTGTTGCTGAGGTGAATTGTTTACCATCTGCGTAGGCGATTGATGCGTAGACTCCGTTGCCAGGCAATGCCTGCTGTGAACTTATATCAAGGTTGGCAGTGGGGAATTCCAGGGTATGTCCCCGCTTATTGCCAGTGATGACTTTGGCGCTGATGCTGAAGGGATGTCCCATTAATTTTCTCACCTTTTCCATATTTCCCTGAGCGAGCGTTTGTCGTACCAGAGTACTACTCGCCGTTTCATCATCGATGGTCAATGGTGGGATGGTGTCTACAAAAAAAGCTATTTTCTTCCCCAAGGTGGCGAGTTTTTCGGCATTTCCTTTCCGCCCTCTTCCAAGGGCGAAATCGGCCCCGATTACCAACCCCCGCATTTTGAGATATTTCTTAAGCAGGGTAACAAATTGTCTGGCAGAGAGTTTTGCCACCTCTGGGGTAAAGGATAGCAAAGCAATCAAATCTATGCCAAGCTGGCGGATTTCCTTAACTCTAGCGTCTAAACTCATTAAGTAGGGCAATTGATTGTTGGGGTCTAGTACAGATTGAGGATGAGGGTGAAAAGTAACTACTCCACTAAGTAAATCTCTTTCTTGAGCTCGGTGGATTAGCTTTTCAATTAAATAACGGTGTCCTTCATGCACGCCGTCGAAAACGCCAATGGTGAGGACTGTTTCTTTGGGCGGAACCAGGTTTGCTAATTCTTGTTCGAGGGTCATAAGAGCTTTAAGAACTTGTCTTTGCACCGCTAACGGCTAACTTTCTACCTATTGCTTGGGCTATCGGTGTTAGTTGAGACATGAGTTTACCAAAATTATCGAAGGTGAGCGACTGAGCACCATCCTTGAGTGCCAAATCGGGATTAGGGTGAACCTCTATCATAAGTCCATCAGCTCCGGCAGCTACGGCGGCAAGTGATACAGGTGTTACCAAGTACCATTTTCCTGTGGCGTGGCTGGGGTCAGCAATAATTGGTAGATGACTATCTTTTTTGATTACCGGGATAGAGCTGACATCCATAGTATTACGGGTGTGAGTTTCAAAAGTTCTGATGCCTCGTTCACAAAGAATAACCTGGTCATTCCCTTGAGCGAGGATATATTCCGCGGCCAATAGCCACTCCTGAATGGTGGCTGATATGCCTCTCTTGAGCATCACCGGCTTCCTTGTTTTCCCCACTTCATCAAGCAAGATAAAGTTCTGCATGTTCCGTGCCCCGATTTGTAGTATGTCAGCATAACCGGCTACCAGTTCAACATCCTCTGGAGTCATTACCTCGGTGATTACAGGCATTCCTGTTTCTTTACGAACTTTCGCCAGCAGCTTGAGTCCTTCCTCTCCTAAGCCACGAAAGTGGTACGGGGAGGTGCTTGGCTTGAAGGCGCCGCCTCGTAATATGTTGGCGCCGATTGCCTTGACTGCTAAAGCTGTGGTTAACAGTTGGTCTTCGCTTTCTACAGCACACGGACCGGCTATGACCACTATTTCATCACCGCCAATGGTGATATCGTTTATCTTTACTACGGTATTCTGGGGATGAAACTCTCGGCTGGCAAGTTTGTAAGGTTTGCTGATAGGGATAACCTCTTCCACGCCGGGAAGCAATTCCATCCTGTCCTGAAGTTCGGGAAAGATTTGTCCCAGTATTCCGATAATGGTGTGCTCCACACCTTGAGAGATGTGTGCTTTCAGCCCATATTCTTCAATGCGGCAAACAACCGTGTTAATTTCTTCTTTTGTGCAGCCGCCTTTCATCACTACAATCATGCTTTATCTCCAGACAGTGCTAACTTATTTTCCTTCAATTTTTTAGCTTCCTCTAAATAAACATGGGTGATTTCCTCAGCTTTCTTTTTGGTGTTTACCAACATTAAAATTCTCAGGCAATGAGGTAAGCTGCCAGGAACGTCCATCTCGTGTCCACAAAGCAGGGCGATATGCTGTGGCCATCCTAGCTCTCTTGTTGCTGCTGCCGGGAATTCAGCGTTCAAGTCAGGCGTGGTGGTAAAAAAGATAGCTGCTATATCATCAATTTCAACTTCGTTAGCGCGAAGTATCTCTTTAAGCAATCTTTTCGTTGCCGTCATAATATTCTCTCTATCATTGCCAGGCAGCGTAATTGCACCTCTAATGCCGCGGCATCTCAATTTATCCAATCTCCTTGCTGAATTTAAGCTAATAGCCTATCTTTTTTATCAATTTACGTCAAGCTAAAGGATTAATGCGTAGTTGCTTAAATAGCTCTTTGCAGAGCAAAGGCGAGCTGAACAATTTACAACCTTTTTGCATTATAGTATAGAGGATTTGTATCCTATTACTTCATATGGATTTAATAGAAGAGAAAGAGCTTGTGGAAAGGGCTCGGAGGGACCCTGAAGTCTTTGGCAAGCTTTATGACCAATATTATTCCCGAATCTTTAATTATGTTTTAAGAAGGGTAGCCAACATCGAGATTGCCCAGGATATAACTTCAGAGGCATTTTTCAAAGCTTTAAAGAATTTAAGACAATTTCACTGGCGCAATGTTCCCTTTTCCTCTTGGCTCTATCGAATTGCCACCAACCAAATTACTGACTACTTCAGGGGAGGCAAGCAGGAGATGTTTTCGTTGGAAGAAATCCCTGATTCAATCACTCCGTCTAATCCCTCAATTGAGAGTGAAGTTCTTGAAGCTGAGGAGGAATTAAGAAGACACGAAGATTTCCTGCTTCTTCATGAAAACATATCTAAATTACCCATTAAGTATCAGGAGGTAATTACCCTGAGGTTCTTTGAGAATAAACAAATTAAGGAAATTGCCCAGATTCTGGGAAAGCGGGAGGGAACAGTAAAGTCTTTGCTTCATCGCGGCTTGAAAAAATTAAAGGAATTAATGGAATAAAATGCAACCTTTTTAAGGCCGGAGCGTTATAGTAGTTAGAGGCAATAAATGAAGGAAGAAGAATTAATCAAAAAGCTAGAAAACACAGCTCTTCCCGGGATTGAGGTTCAAAGCCACCGACGCCGGCTGAGAATGGCTTTGCTTCAGTCTGAGTATTTTAAGGAGAAACCGGAGGTTGGTGTTTTTGGCCGAGTGAGCTCGACCGTGAAAAGAGGGGTAGATGTGCTAAGAGGATTAATTTCATGGCGACCGGTATGGAAGCCAGCCTTGGTTAGTACTCTAGCCATAGCTTTAATTGTTGGCTCTGCTTTATTTGTCCCATCGCTCGTTAGTCCATCGACAGGGACATTGCCGACTGGTATTGTCACATATAGCTGGTCGGAATCAGGCGCTCCAGCCAAGCCCATACTCAGTTCACCAACCAATGGTAGCAGGGTCGGATTCATAGGCAAACAGGCTCTGACATTTCAGTGGACGGTGGTGATAGAGTCTAGTGGAGTAAGCTATGAGTTACAGATTACCAGCGACCCGAGCTTCGTCAACCTAACGATTCCTGAAGTTAGTGGGTTGACGGAAACCAGCTATACCTTGCCTCAAGGGCAAGCTTTGTCCTACGGCACTTATTACTGGAGGGTGAAGGCAATAGATGGCGCCCAAAATGATAGCGGCTGGACCGCTCCTCATTCTTTCCAGGTGGGACTCATGCCCCTATGGACATTTATTGTTATAGTAGTTGTAATCGGGATGCTCGTTGCTGCTTTGGTTTATCGTTTCGCCCTGAAAAGATGAGAAAGCTGGTCACTGTAAACCTTTTCCCAAAAGTCTCGTTTTTATTAACGGAGAATAAAATAAAAAGAGGAAATGGATGAAACAAGAAGGGAGGCTTAGATGAAAAAGATTTGGTGGTTAATTCCTTGTTTACTGGTGTTATTAGCATTGAGTGCTGCTGGATGCACTCAAGTGGTGACTTCTCCCTTACCACAGCAAAACACTGGCATATGGGTCACTGGCCAGGGAGAAGCTATGGTGATTCCTGACATAGCTGAGCTGTGTCTTGGTATTGAAGCTCAAGCAGATACAGTAAGCGAAGCTCAGGCACAGGCAAGCGAGGCAATGGATAAGGTGATGGAAGCACTGAAGGATAACGGCGTGGCTGAGAAAGATATCCAGACACAGCAATTTAGCATCTATCCCGTGACAAGATGGATTAATAAGAGTGGCGAAGAAGAGATTGTTGGCTATCGAGTTACCAATATAGTGCTTGCTAAGATAAGGGAGGTGGATAAAGCTGGTATTATCGTAGATGCTGTAGCCAAAGCTGGGGGTGATCTTACCCGCATTCAGAGCATAAGTTTTTCCGTGGATGACCCTACGCCATATTATGAGGAGGCACAAGGCAAGGCGATGGAAGACGCCAAAAATAAGGCAACGCAGTTAGCTACCTCAGCCAGTATTCAGCTTGGTAAGCCCACCTGCATTTCCGAAGGAGCGGCATCTGTCCCTCGATATCTCGCTGAGATGGCAGGAGGTATAGTTCCTGCTCCTGAAACTCCTATCAGCCCCGGAGAATTAAAGATTACGGTCAACGTTCAAGTAGTTTATGAAATTAAATGAGCGAATTAGGATGAAAAGCTCTTAGCGAAGTGAATATGAAATTATTGGTTGGTTTATTAGCTTTAGGTGCGATATTGCTAATCGCAGGCATAGTGCTGGCAATTTTGTAGCTGCGCTAAGCATTTTTTATCCTTTTTGGTTATATTAAAATACTAACTGGAATGGATGACATCTTGCTTGTAGATAAGCCTAAAGGGCTTACTTCGTCCCGCGTCGTGGAGTTAATGAGGAAGAAGTTAAAGGTAAAGGCTGGTCATACTGGTACGCTAGACCCCATAGCTACAGGACTTTTGATTATTCTTACTGGTAGGCGCACCAAAGAAGCTTCGTCATTCTTAACTTTGAATAAGAGTTACGAGGTAAAAGCCAGGTTGGGCATGCAAACTGACACTTTTGATTGTGATGGGAAAATTCTGCAGCAAAACGATGCCACGATAACAAAGGAGGAGGTGGAGGAGGTGCTGAGGGGATTCCGGGGTGAAATCTGGCAGGTTCCCCCTCCCTTTTCTGCTAAAAAGTTAGCTGGTTATAAAGCTTATGAACTGGCCAGAAAAGGCGTTAGCGTGGAAGTGCCGCCTAAGAAGGTTAGCATTTATTCCTTGAAGCTTGAGGAGTTCCAATTTCCGTATTTCACCTTTGACTGCGATGTTTCTTCCGGGTTCTACGTTAGAAGCTTGGTTCATGACATTGGAAAGAAGTTATCTGTCGGTGCTATGGTGGTGGAGGTTCGTCGCACCGGAGTTGGTCATTATCGGGTAGAGCAGGCTAAAAAATTAGAGGAAATTTTGAGTTGAAAGGCCTGAATTTCTGTCCTGTTTTTCCCATTTTAGATAAAATAAAAAGGGGACAGGTGAGACACTTGCATTAGTGTATTTGTGTTAGCCGGGCATTCCTATGCTGGTAGAGAGAGGGATGGTATAATGAAAGGTAAGAATAACGGAGGTTAATATGAGCAAGTTTAAAAGGTATTTAACGCTATTAGCTATTGTGACACTTCTGGGCTTTATGGCTGTAAGTTGTGTTCCCACTGTGCCCCCAACTGGCACAGTTGAGGTGCATGTCACTGACCCTGGGCATAGCAGCAATGTAACTAGCATAAAGATCACCGCCTCAGCAGTGGAAATTCACAAAGCAGGAAGCGGGCAGGAGCAAGAACAAAATCAGAGCGAAAAGCAGCAAATAGTGGAAGGGGAATGGATATCATTAAATATCACCGGTTCTAGCTTTGACCTTATTGCGCTTAGAGAAGGAGGATTGGAGCAGCTTCTTTCTGAGGGAAATGTAACTGCTGGGCATTACACCCAAATTCGCCTGACCATTGAGAAGGTTGAGGTAACCTTAAACGGCGAAACTAAGAATGCCACGGTCCCAAGCGGCGAGTTAAAATTCGTCCGTCCATTTGATGTGGTTGAGGGACAGACTACTATTCTTACTCTGGACTTTGATGCTGACCAGTCGGTAACCGTCACGGGGAATGGCGAGGTCTTGGTGAGGCCCGTGGCTACATTAAACGTTACTATGCCATCCGAGTAGGAAAATGGAAAATGAGGCACGGCAAGCAGCTTGGTATGTGGTGCTTACTGCTGGCTTCTAGACGAGAAAAAATAAAATTGTGAAGGGTTTAATTTCTGTCCTTTTAATTGCTGCTTTCCTTGTTAGTGGCTGTGCGCCCAGCGTCACACCCTCCCAGTTTACTATACCTTCGGTAGCTGGGGGTGAGGTATTAAATCCTAAATTTATCATGGCGGATTGCTATGAGCCCAATCAACTCTCTATATCTCTTAATGCCCCTGGCTACGCACTGCCATTAGATTTAAATGATGTGACAAATTTTGAGGAGGTGGAATCCACTTTTTATCTAACCGAGAGCCAGAGGCAACTTTTGCAGGAAAATGGCTTTGTGATTATTCCCTGGCACGGAGATGATATTGTCCAGCCCTATGAGACATTGAAGGAGCAGGGGATACCCATTTTTGTTACTTCGGACACTTTGCTTCATCTATACCATATTCAATTCAATGAGATATTGGAGCGATTGGAGGGGGAAGAGTTCTTTGATGAGCTCATTGATATGAGCCTGGCGATGATGGACAGGTCAGTGGAGGATTACCAGTCCTTCGGTGGTGGTGATTTAAGGGAAGCTGCGAGAAGAGACGTTGCCTATTTTGCTGTCGCCCTGAGTCTGTTACAAACGCCAACCGAAGGCTACGATGAGGAAGCAATAAAGCAGGAAATCGAGCAGTGGAATAAAGACCATCCATTGGATAAGAAGGAATTTAAGCCATTGAAAAAGGTTGAATTTACCATTCCGTCTTATGTGGTTGACGATGTCAACGGGGAAATCAGCAATATTGAGGCACAGGAAGGATTCAAGCCCAGTGCAATATTTAATTCACAGATTGATTGTCAATGTGACCTTCCCTGTTGCTATTGCGAGGACTATTCCCAGTATGTTCCCCGGGGGCATTACACCCGAAGTGAAGCGCTTAAACGATATTTTAAGGCGATGATGTGGTATGGCAGAATGGCTTTCCTGATCAAAGGGGGTGATGATGCGCTAGTAAGCGAAAAAGATGCTCGGATAGCTACAATTCAAGCGTCGCTTATCTCCGCCGAATTGCCTGATGTGTTATTGCCAGCAGGACAGGGCAACCTTACTACTTGCTGGGATACTTGGAGTCGGATTTACTCTGTTACCTCGTTCTTCGTAGGCACTGCTGATGACCTTACACCTTATGAGTATTTGAATGCCATGGAGAAAGTCCTTGGTACTGAGTTTAACGCCACACAGCTTGCTGACGATGCAACTTTGCTCAATTTAGAGGTTGAGCTGGCTCAAATGCGGAATCCCCAAATTTATGGTGGTTCCGGCATTTGTGTCATTGAGCCCCCAGTAACCAAGGAGAAACTTTATGAATGTCTAGCAAAGACCAAAGGTTTGAGATTTATGGGGCAGAGATTCGTCCCCGACTCTTATATGTTCCAGAACCTGGTCTCTCCTGCTGTAGGGATGTATGTCGGCGATGATGTGCCATTTACCATGGAGATGACTGCGCTCGGTCCCAGCAGGTGTTTTCCCAGGGGGTTGGATGTCATGGCAGTCCTCGGTTCTGAGAGAGCTTATCAGATATTGGATGCCGAGGGTGATACCGAATATCGGGGGGAGAATACGAGCTACGATAAGCAACTAAACGAGCTGAAAGAGCAGTTTGGCGCCTTCAGCGAGGAGGACTGGAATCGCAATCTCTACTGGAGCTGGCTCTATTCCCTTGGGCCTTTGCTTGAGGATTTTGGTCAAGGCTATCCTACTTTCATGCAGACTGAGGCGTGGCAGGATAAGGAATTGCAGGCTGCCTTGGCATCGTGGGCTGAGCTTCGCCACGATACTATCCTGTATGCCAAGCAGAGCTATACACCATCGATGACGGCGATACCACCGCAACCGCAGCCAGTGGTGGGTTATGTGGAGCCAGTCCCTGAATTCTATAATCGCATGCTTTCGCTCACCACGATGACGAGAGAAGGATTAGGCAATCTCAATGCTTTAAGTGATGAGGAAAAATCAAGGCTGGAGAGCCTGGAAAACATCTTAAATAGGCTGATTACCATTTCCCAGGATGAACTGGAGGGTAAGGAGCTGAGCGAGGATGATTATGCATTCATCAGGAATTTTGGTCAGCAGCTTGATTCTATAGTGACTGGCGTTGAAGCGAGAGGGAAAGAAACCACGCTTGTTGCTGATGTTCACACCGATGTCAATTCAGAAAGAGTTTTAGAGGAAGGAGTAGGTTATGTTGACCTCGCTCTGGTTGCCTATAAGGTTCCTGATGGCAACATTATCCTTGGTGCTGGACCCGCCTTCAGTTATTATGAGTTCAAGCAGCCTATGGGTGATAGGTTGACCGACGAGCAGTGGAAGGAGCTGCTGGAACAGGGGCAACAGCCCTCAAGACCGGACTGGATAGACAGCTTCTATGTCAAGTAGCCATTGAGATAACTGTGCACTGGTAGTTATGTTACGAGCAAAAACTTGCTAAGCTAAGCCCATCTCCTTAGCTATTACTTCTCGGTAGTAATTATCCCCGCTGTAACTGAACTCAACAGGTTTGGCTCGCATGGTGTAAAAGTGCAAGTCATGTTCTATGGTAACTCCCATAGCTCCATGAATTTGGTGTGCCAGATTGAAGATAAGCGGAGAAACTTCATTTATCCATGATTTAGCTACCGCAATTTCTTTGGTACCGGGGAGCCCTTCACTTAGCATCCAGGCTGCTTGATAGACACTGAGCCTTGCTCCCTCGACATAGGTAGCCATATCAGCGCAATAATGCTGTATCACCTGGAAGCTGCCAATAGGGCGATCGAACTGCTTTCTTTCCTTAGCATAAGCGATAGTATCTTCCAAAACCCATTGAAAATTGCCCACCAGCTCGCAACATTTCGCCACACCAGCTCTTTCCACTGTCTTTTGAACCTCATTCCATCCCTGATTTAGCTGTCCTAGAATATTTCCCTTTGCTACCGGCACATGATCGAAGAGTACTTCACAAAGCTTATCATGAGCCATAGTTTTCAAGACGGTATACTTTACTCCAGGACTTTTAGTAGCTACTATAAATATAGTGATTCCTTTCTCCCGCTTGCTGGTTCTAGCTGCACACAGTAGATAATCAGCCACATTGGCATAGGGAACAAACAGTTTGCTTCCAGTGATAACGTAGGCATCTCCATCAGGAGTTGCCTCAACTGTGATTGCCTTGCGTTCATATTCAAGCTCAGGTTCCATCCAAGCCAGACTAAAGATTGCCTTGCCACTGGCTATCATAGGTAAATACTGCTTCCTTTGCTCTTCTCTACCAGCATTGAGGATGGGTAAAGCACCAAGAACTACAGTAGAGAAGAAAGGTGCTGGCAAACAGGCATGTCCCATCTCCTCTAATAATACACAGAGGTCAAGGAAAGTCATGCTACTGCCGCCGTATTTCTCTGGGAATGCCAGCCCAATCCAGCCCAGATTTGCCATCTCTTCCCACAGTTCTGGTGAGTAACCCTTCTCATCCTGCTCCATCTGCTTAACAAAGCTTTTGTGGCATTTTTCTTGCAGAAAATCACGTGCTGCCTTTTTTAATATCTCTTGCTCTTCAGAAAGTGCTAAGTTCACTTTATCCCCCTATCAGTTTTTATTTAGCTAGTTGGTAGTCCCAGCCCTCTTGTAGCTACGATATTCTTCATGATTTCAGTAGTGCCTGCCTGAAGACTATAACCTTTAGAACCTAAGTATGAATGAGCTGCCATGCCTCCAAAGGGAGCATATTTAGAGCCAGCCCAGAGCAGGCCGTAAGGCCCCAGGATTTCCATGGCAGTATTCGCCAGGCGCTGTTCAAAGGCTGTAGCATAGGCTTTTGACATAGCAGCTTCTACAGTGGGTGCTTGTCCTTCGTCCATAGCCAAAGCCACCTTATACATTAGGAGTCTCCCCACTTCAAATTCGATCTGAAGCTGCACTAGCTTATATCGAATTATGGTATCCCGGGACAGGGCTTTCCCATTGCGTTTTGTCTCGTTAACAAATTTAAGGAGAGCCTCAAATAAGGCATAGTTGCCCATTAACCTCTCAAATCCACTCCTCTCATAGGCGAGCTGCTCCATAACATGATAAAAGCCCTTGTTTTTCTCTCCTATCAGGTATTTCTTGGAAACTCGAACATTGTCAAAGAAAATATCATTCCAAGCTTCCGTGCCGGTAACATCTATCATAGGGATACGAGAGATTCCGGGAGTATCTATAGGAATAATAAACTCACTTATACCTCTATGTTTGGGGACAGTTGTATCAGTCCTCGCCAGCAAGTAAATGTGATTCATAAACCAGGCACCACTGGTCCATGTTTTCTGCCCATTGATTATATAATCATTACCATCTTCGACAGCCATCGTTCTCAGAGAAGCTAAATCTGAGCCAGCCTCGGTTTCGCTCATCCCTAGCCCGACATACATCTCCCCTCTTATTATTTTAGGCAAGAATTCCCGTTTCTGTTCCTCACTACCATATTTGAGTATTGAACCGCCTATCTGGCGGTCAGCAAACCAGTGGCAGGCTGCTGGCGCTCCATAGCGTAACATCTCCTCAGTAAGTATAAAGCGGTCTACAAAGCTACGCTCCTGTCCACCATACTCTTTAGGCCAGGTAAGCCCCATCCAGCGTTTCTGCGCTACTCTTTTGGTGAATTCTGGATTGTAACCCTGTATCCAGGCATCGCAACTTGGCTTCCAAAGTCCTTGCTTTATCTCTCCTTCCAGAAAATCACGAACTTCCTCTCGGAATCTGTTTTGTTCCTCAGTAAAAGCGAAATCCATTGTATCCTCCTTCTATCTCCCTAGAGATTAATGTTAGAGTATTTCCTCCACGGTCTGGCTACGGATTTGTTTTCCAGAGCATCCAGGGCTTTGTTGATAAACTTTCTGGTATCATGGGGCATTATTACATCATCAACGTAGCCTCTCTCTGCAGCGCAATAGGGATTCTCATAAAGTTCTGAGTACTCCTTTATTCTCTTTGCCCGCACCTCCTCCGGATTTTCTGCCTCCTTTACTTCCTTGGCGAAGATAACACTGGCAGCAGTCTCAGCGCCAACAATGGTGATCTGAGCAGTGGGCCAGGCGAAGACGAAATCAGCACCAATAGACTTGTCCAGCATTCCATAGTGAGCACCAGCATAGGATTTTCTTATTATGACTGAAACTAAAGGCACAGTGGCATCGGCCCAGGCGTAGAGCAGCTTGGCGCCATGTCTTAGTATACCTGCCCAGTCCTGCTCAGAGCCTATCATATAGCCAGGACAATCCGTAAGCGAGACGAGAGGAATATTGAAGAGGTCACAAAATCTTATAAACCTAGCCAATTTGTCACAGGCGTTAATATCCAGAATGCCTGACTTTACCATGGGCTGGTTGGATACTATCCCCACGGGACGCCCGCTTATCCGAGCAAAGCCACATATGGCATTCGTAGCGTAATATTTAAATATCTCAACGAAGTGCCCTTCATCCACAACCTTATTAATTATCTGATACATATCATAGGGTCTTGTGGGCTCGTCGGGGATTATGGTATCAAGCTCGGGGATCTCTCTTTCAGGATCATCCTTGGTCTTTATCTGGGGTGGCTTCTCTTTGTTATTGTTGTTATTGGATGGGAAGAAAGATAACAACTCCTTGCATTTATCTAAACAATCCTTATCATCTTCAGCTATAATGTGTGTCTGCCCCGATTTAATGGCATGATTCTTCCAGCCACTGAGCTCCTCCAGGCTAATTTCCTCTCCGAGTTGTGTTTTGACAAAAGCAGGACCAGCAATGCCCATAAAGCCAGTTTTTCTTACTTGAATTACAAAATCCATCATTACCGGGTGGTAGGCTTGCCCTCCCAAACAAGGACCCATTAATAAAGATACTTGAGGGATTATTCCCGAAGCCAGTATCTGAGATCTGAATGTCCAGCCATATGATTCCAGAGTATCTATTCCTTCATGGAGTCGGGCACCAGCGGAATCATTCATGCTCACAAATGGCCAGCCTTTATCCTTAGCAAAGTCAAGGGCGTAAGAGAGTTTTTTACCATGATACTCGCCAAAAGTTCCCATCATGGCAGTGTAATCCTCAGCAGCAGCAACTACATGCCTTCCATTTACCTTGCCAAATCCGGTGATGATTCCCTCAGCAGGCACCTCTCTTTTATCCATTCCAAAAGCGGTGGTTCTATGTTTAATCCATAGTCCTATCTCGGTAAAAGTGCCAGGATCAAAGAAGTAATCTATTCTTTCCCGTGCTGACATTTGCCCCCTTCTATGGCGCTCTTCAATAGCCTCAGGCCCTCCCATTTGCAAGATATGCTCTCTTTTATGCTTATACTCCTCAATTCTTCGTGCCGTTGCGCCTCTAATTACTTCGCTCATGATTCAACCTCCTTTTAGTATTCGATAGCAGCTAACTTATTACCAGTCTCAATAATTGTGTTCGGTGACGCTAATAGCGCTTTGACTGAGCCCTTCACCGGTGACATTGTGTGATTCTCCAGCTTCATCGCACTATAGTACAGACCACTCCGCCCCCTGTATGGTATTCCGCACCGTAGCATTTACGGCCAGTGTTTTCTCTGGCATAGGTGCTCAATTATCTCCTGTAATTTCGTAGCCTTCTTCAGGGAATATATAGCATTAATAGCCAGGAAGAAGCAACATGGTGCAAAGTTGTGCAAGGTTGCCAAGAAGGGGGCTTGTTGGGTTATAATCTGATGCTACGAAGCTGTTGATCTAATTTTTACCGTAGCTTGCTATGATGTGAAAATGGAAATAATTCCTGCCATTGATATCAGGAAAGGTAAATGCGTTCGGCTGTATCAGGGTGATTACCGGCGGCAAATTATCTATGATGAGAAGCCTCTAGCGGTAGCATTGAAATGGCGTTCTCAAGGAACACGCTGGATTCATATAGCTGATTTGGATGGGGCGGCTGCCGGTAAGCCGGAGAACATAGATATAGTTGAAGAAATAATAAAGGCGAGCAGTTTATCGATAGAATTTGGTGGTGGTATCAGGCAAGAAGACATAGTTGAAGAGTTATTGCAAAAGGGGATAAAGCGTATTATTTTAAGCACTTCAGCGGTGGAAAACCCAAAGCTGGTGAAGAAACTATGCAGTAAATATGGCGAGGCGATAGTCGTGAGCCTTGATGCTAAAGATGGCAAAGTCTACATTCATGGCTGGCAAAAGGATACCATGGTGGATGTTTTGCAGTTGAGTAGAGATATGGTAAATATTGGAGTAAGGCGATTTATTTTTACCGATATAGGGCGGGACGGCACTTTAACTGAGCCCAACTTTGAGATGGTAGGAAGACTGGCTAACGGGGTAAATGTTCCTGTGATTGCTGCCGGGGGCATTTCCAAGCTGGAGCATTTGAAAAGGCTTAAGCAACTTGGAGTGGAAGGAGCGATTATCGGCAAGGCTCTTTATACCGGCGATATTGACTTAGGAGAGGCTATACTTGTTGGAGGGTAATAAACATGTTGAAGTTTGATTCTCAAGGTTTAATTCCTGCCATCATTCAGGATGCCAGGAATGGCGAAGTTTTGATGCTGGGCTATATGAATAAGGAGTCGCTGGCTCGAACGGTAGAAAGTGGGGATGTGTGGTTCTACAGTCGCAGTAGACAGGAATTATGGCACAAGGGGGAGACTTCGGGCAATTTTCTGAGGATGAAGTCCATTATCAAGGACTGCGACAGTGATACGCTTCTCATCCAGGCGGAGCCCACCGGTCCAGTTTGCCATACTGGCAATCGCACTTGCTTTTTGCAAAATGATACGGACTTCAGACTCTTGGAGAACCAAGATTTAAACTAGCTAGTTCTGTTAAAGGTATTAACAACTGCTCTATGTCAATCTTTTATTCTGTATCTCTTCTTGAACCGTCCTACCCTCCCCATGGTATCCACTATCCTTTGTTCTCCAGTGTAGAAAGGATGGCATTTGCTGCATACCTCTACTCTGATTTCTGGCTTGGTTGAGCCCACGGTAAAGGTGTTGCCACAAAGGCAGGTTACTTTAGCGTTTTCATAGTATTTAGGGTGTATCTTGTCTTTCATTTGTAAATGCTTACCCTCTTTTTGTATCTATTAGCTGGCTCATATTTTACAAAACCGTCTATCAGAGCGAATAGCGTATAATCTTTACCTACACCGACGTTATCTCCTGGTAAAATACGGGTGCCTCGTTGTCGAACCAGAATGTTTCCGGCACGAACTTGCTCCCCGCCGAATTTCTTCACACCAAGACGCTTTGATTGGCTGTCTCGGCCGCAATGTGTGCTACCACCGCCTTTCTTATGTGCCATGCTTATGCCCCCGTGGTTTAATAATTTTATTTATTAATAACGTGGTATAAGTTTGCCGGTGTCCTCTTTTCCTGTGGTAACGAACCTTGGACTTATATTTAAATACGGTGACTTTGTCACTTTTAAACTCTCCCAATGAAGTAGCTCTTACCTTGGCGCCTTTGATAAGTGGGTTGCCGGTAATCACATTTCCATCGTCATTAATGAATAATACACTGTCCATCTCAACGGTATCCCCTTCCGGTATATTCAGGCGCTCAACCTCTATCTTCTGGTTAAGGGCTACCTTATATTGTTTACTGCCGGTTTCGATAATAGCGTAAATTTTTATTCCTCCAGAGTTAACTATAAATTTACGACTCTTGCTTGCCTGTTGTCAAACAAGCTCCCTTCTCATGTAGCATATCATTTTGTATGTCTATCACCAAAAGTGCTGTTTCCAGTGGCTTTATTTTTACCTCTGTCACTGTTTACCCTCTTCTCAACCTCAAAAATTTAGCAAAGGTGAGATTATATCATATAAAGCATAAAGGGAGATAATTATTTCAGGAGTTTGAGTGAGATTGAGGGAGAAGCTTTAGACCTTTGACTACATCGGTGAAGTCAGTAAACGGTATGCAGGCAATATTTTCCCTTGCACAGCATGATAATAAATCATCCCGGGCGAAAACGTGGTGAGCTAACCGCGCCGGGTGAATGTCGGAGACGCCATTCCCCAAATATATCAGGCGATAACCCTTTGCCAGAAACAATCTAGCGTAGAGTTCTTTAAGCCCTTTATTTGCTTCGTTGCCATCTGGTCCGATATATTGAACTTCGATACCCTCGTGACAAAATTTGGTTTGTGCAGCAAATACTTCAATGTTTCTGATGCCAGCATCACTGAGTATTACATCGATGTAAAAATCCAGGCCATTGCTTACAATGACCAAGCATACCCCCCTTTTGTAGCAGTAATCAGTCAGTTCCTTGAATCCGCACCGTATCTTTGCCCTTGTTCTCACAAATTCAGTCAGAGTTTTCCTGCTAGCTCTCACCATAGTAAAGGCTTGCTTGTTAAAGTAGTCCACCGATATCTTATTTTTTCGGTAGTCTTCCAATAACTTCCTCCAATTCCCCCGGGCAAATGCATCCAGTATCAAGAAACTGACGTCTTCTTCGGTAACGGTGCCATCGAAGTCACATTGAATTAGCGTTTTTTCACTGCTAATTGAGCACATAGCAAATTTGTCCTTCGTCAACCAATGAAGCATATTTTTAGCATGAGTTCCAATAACTATCAAGCTTGACATAGGGCAATAATCGAAGCACAATTATTCATTTATGAAGATATTAGTTACCAATGATGATGGAATTGACTCTCCTGGTCTCTGGGCAGTAGTTGAGGAGCTTCGTCGGGAGGGGGAAGTGGTGGTTGTAGCTCCTCAAGGTGAACAGAGTGGGGTAGGGACTTCGGTAAATTTGCGCCGTGCCATTAAGGTATTTCCACAGGCAAGAGGGAAAGGAATTTATACTACCGATGGTACGCCGGTTGATTGCATCATTATGGCCTTCAGGGTTTTATTTCCCGGGGAAATAGACCTCGTTGTCTCAGGCATCAATAGAGGTCCTAACATAGGATATGATGTTTTTGTTTCGGGTACTGTGGCGGGCGCCTTGGCGGGGTATTTTCACGGTGTGCCTGCTCTTGCCGTTTCGGTAGATTCTTACGGAGAAGTGGATTTTGGAGCTGCTGCAAGATTAACCGCGCTGCTTGCGGCCAGGATAAAGAAAGGCGATTTGCCCAGGGAAATTCTGATGAATGTTAACTTACCTAACTTGTCCTTGAGGGAAATAAGGGGAATAGAGATTACCAAATTGAGCAAGCAAAGCCACTGTGGCGAGATAAAAAAGGTATTAAGTGGTGAAAATGAAGGCTATATCATCGTGAAGGATAAAGTGATAGGCGAGATAGATGCGGGCAGTGATGCCTGGGCATTAGAGCAGAAAAGAATTTCCATTACCCCATTGCTTCCAAATCCTTGGGATGACAAATCAGGCAATTCCTTGCAGGAGTTGGCTCGGGATATTTTCATCGTATTGGTCAATGCGCCTATCTAGGTTAATTGACATCGACTTAGTTGTGCATTATTCTAATTATGCCCTTTTAACATAGTGTTTTATGCCGAGGTAGCTCAGGTGGTAGAGCAGCGGACTGAAAATCCGCGTGTCAGCAGTTCGACTCTGCTCCTCGGCACTGTTTAAGTTATATGCCGAAGTGGCGGAATGGTAGACGCGGCAGTCTCAAAAACTGTTGGGAGGCAACTCCCGTGTCGGTTCGACTCCGACCTTCGGCAGTGGTATAATGCCGGGTTGTGTAGCGGTAGCACAGAGGACTTTGGATCCTTTAGCCCAGGTTCGAATCCTGGCCCGGCAGCGCAGTTAAATATTCCCCGGTAGCTCAATGGTAGAGTAGGCGGCTGTTAACCGTTTGGTTGTAGGTTCGAGTCCTACCCGGGGAGCTTTTTAAAATAGTAACAATTTCCGCTAGTTGCTTGTTATCCGACCTCAGGCTCTATCAATCCATAATTGCCATCATTACGGTGATATAGTAGCTCGAGCTTATCGGTATCTGAATTGATAAATAAGAAGAAATCATGTCCTAGAAGCTCCATCTGTGTTATTGCTTCATCGGTGGACATGGGCTTGACCAGAAAATGTTTGGTTTTTACCACCTTTCTGGGAGTTTGCTGTTCAACTTCAGTTGTTATTCCCTGGCGAGCTGCCGAGATTCCCCTGCCTTTATAATAAAGCTTGCCCTTGAATCGTTTGACTTGTTGTGCTAGTGCGGCGGTGACATTATCGATAGCAGTTTGAACATCGCTGGCTCTCACTTGAGCTCTAATTAGAGTCCCTTTGCTATCAATAGTGAGCTGAGCGATAAATCGCTCAGCCGGTAACTTTGTATCTTCTCTAGAAATCTCTAACTTACCTTCGCTAATGATAGGTAGATAACGATTTAATCTGGCAGCTTTTTTGTTAGCGTATGCAAGCAGTGCTTCTGAAAGTTCTATATTCTTGGTAATAATCTGTAGTTTCATATTTCCTCCTCATTCTAGAATTTCCATGGCTACGGTTAACCCCCATATCGAAACAGCCCCATTATTCTTAAGAGCTGTAGCACAAGCTTCCAGTGTTGCTCCAGAAGTACACACATCATCGATAAGAATGATTTGCTTACCATTTATTTTATCACCATGACATATAAAAGCACCGGTTACATTTTTCCTTCGCTCTGTCACTGTTGTTGTTCTTACCTGAGGTTTTGCTTCTTTAACACGAATAAGACAATCCGTGATGGCCGGCAAGTTTATAAGTCTACTTAACTTTTTAGCTAGGAGGACTGACTGATTGTAGCCTCGCTCTCTCAACCGCCGTGGATGAAGAGGCACTGGAACAAGGACTTCGCCTGGCAGGGGGTTGAGTAGCAAATAATCAGCTAATGATACAGCCAGAGATGAAGATATTGCCTTCAAGTTTTGGTATTTCAGCTGGTGGATAGCCTGGCGCACCGTGCCCTCAAAACGAAAGGCGGAGCGGATTCCATCAATTTTAGTTTGCCTTTGCCGGCAGGTTGCGCATACGACACCGTTAACCTGGGGCTTGCCGCACTTAGGGCAAAGTGGGGGCAACAATTTTGGCATGCTCTGTTGGCAATCAGAGCATAAAAAGCTCCCCGTTTTCCCACAGACGATGCACCGCTTGGGGAAAAAGGAATCTACTACCAAGTCAACTAACTGGCTCAAGGGCAGTCAATTTTGTAATGTGCGTGTTCTCAGCGGCGGCTGTGGATTGCTCCGCTGAGAATGGGTTCGTTTATGTATATTTCGCCATTCCTGATTTTTAGATTATAGCCACAATCAGGATTGGTGCATACCCAAGCTTTGTAGTGCACTGCCGCTCCCTGGCCACCAAAATCAGATAAGGGTACCAGGTCTCCTTTGCCACACTTCTGGCATTTAGGGAACATCATGTTTTCCATGGATTCCACCTCCCAAAACCAAAATTAATGAACAATTGATTGTATATCAGAGATTACAAATTAGCAAGTGAAACCCGGTTCTTTATGTTCATGTTACAAACTTATCTTCTTTGTCACTTATTCTTGTGATGTTAAGTGTTGTATATGAAACAAATTATCCCAAGGTTGCTTAATTAAGATAGATAACGGGCTCCACTTGTTCAAATAACCCCCTTTGTTTATAATCTGGTTATGCCCATAAGTAAAGGGCTTCATCGGGCAAGTCCGAAATTACCTGAATTTCTTGCTGAGCTATCTGCACCGAGATTCCGCAGGAATGTTATCTGGACAGCTAGAATTCGTTATATAGTAATTATAAGCGTTTGGGTTTTTGCTTTGATTGGGTATATCCAGGGAGTATTTTCTTTCTCAATGCTTCCGTTCCACATTATAGCCGCAGTGGGAATATCCGCTAATACTTTTCTTTACTTTTATCTTCTGAGGCCAGCGGCATATAAGAGAGTAGAGGACTATAGGCGAATAATTTGGATAGCTTTGAGCAGTTTAATTGTTGATATACTCGCGATTACAGCCATAGTTTATTTTAGTGGCTACCTGTATAGTCCGTTCATCATACTTTACGTGGTGGCCCTGCTGAGTATCAGCATATTTCTGAATCTGCCTTTGGCAGGCTGGAGTCTCCTCGGGGTTGCTTCTTTATTTATCGCCGGGATAACACTTCTATCTAAAGCAACCCAATTTCCAGGACTTGTTATGCTTGAGCCTAGCCCTGCTCTAGCTGTTTTCTCTTTGGCCTTCTTTGCTGCCTGTATTGGTTTAATGGTATTTATGGGGAGCTTCGCGTCCAATGAAGTTAAGTTCAAAACAGAGGAGCTGGCGGAAACAAATACAGGGCTACAGCAGGTAATTAGGCGGCTTGAAGGACTGAATGATGAGAAGAAACAGATTCTTGTCGGCATATCTCATGACCTCCGCAATCCACTTACCTCGGTTAGAGGATTTTCGGAGATGTTGCTCAAAAAGGCCAAGGTAGACTCAGAATCAAAGTACTTCCTTGAAATCATAAACAATGAATCTCAGCGTTTAGGGCGTTTATTTGATGATATTCTTGACATATCTCGACAGGAAGAAGGCACGCTGCGCTGGTATATGGAGGTGCACGATGTCTTAAGTATTATGGAGCCGGCAATAGCCTCGGCGAGACTAGCAGTTGAGGCAAAGGGGTTATCCTTAAAAGTGAATATTCCCAGTAGCTTACCACCAGTATATGGGGATAAAGAGCGATTGAGCCGAGTCGTAACGAATTTGTTAAGTAACGCTGTAAGGTTTACCTCAGCTGGAATGATTAGCATCACCGCGGAAGAAAAAGACAAAAATATCTTGATTCAGGTATCTGATACCGGAATTGGTATTTCGAAAGAAGACCAAGCTAAGTTGTTCAAGCCTTTTGGGCGAGCTGCTGAAGAATATACGGGCATGGGTCTAGGATTATATATCTGTAAAACCATAGTTGACCACCATGGTGGGAAGATATGGGTCGAAAGTGTGCCAGGTGAAGGCAGCACCTTTTATTTCACTTTGCCTGTACTGGGAGAATCTAAGGTTTTAACGCAACCAAAGGAAAAACTATAATCCCCGACGTTTGAAATATATACTGTAGCACAAAAGATTTCTTTATTTTTGACGTTTTGTAACTTTGCGCTTCTGATGCTTAGCGGATAGCATATTGTCAATCGTATTTAGCAGGTCTTGGGAAGCGAAAGGTTTCCTGATATATCCATCAGCCCTCAAGCTTAAGGCAAGTTTCTCATCCATTTCGTACTGGAGAGCGGTGACCATGACCACGGGGATAGTTTCGGTGGCTTTATCAGATTTGAGTTCATGACAGGTGCTAAAACCGTCCTTCTTAGGCATTAAGATATCCAGCAAAATCAGGTCAGGTGTTTCTCGTCGAGCTTTGATTAAGGCCTCATCTCCATCGCTGGCTTCGAGGACATCGTAGTAATGGCCAATCATGTTCTTGACCAGCAATCTTATATTTGACTCATCATCTACTACAAGTATTTTTTTCTTTTTAGCCATTTATGATTCCCTCCTTAGTTAACTGAACCGCGGAGTTCAAACCCTCCATGCTGTTCTCCTTGATTTAATCATAAATTTTGATTATAAATCAAATAGCAAAACCTTTCTACTGTTTTAAACTTAATGTGGAGCATAACCTCCCACATTTTGAGGTATTCCATATCTATCTGTAATCTCAACGGATTTATCCCGTTTTTTGAAGCCACTTAAAATCTTAACCTGGCTTTGAGGAACGCCGAAGTGCTTTGCCAGTAATTTGATAACCGCCCGGTTGGCGTGGCCTTCCTTTGGTGGCTCTCTAACTGTGACTATAAGAGTATCGCCTTTCTGTGTAATTTCTTCGGTTTTTGAGTTAGGCTTTACCTTGACTTGAATTTTCAACCAATTCTCCCCACATTCCCTGGTCGTGAACTGCGGTTAATTTGACCTTCGCTATTTTATTGGTCAATGATTTCTCGCTCTGAGTGAATACTCTAACATAATTATCGGTCAGCCCGGAATATAGGCTACTTCCAGCGATTGTCTCCTTTTCCCATAAGACGTCTATGGTTTGTCCTAGGAATTGTTCCCGAAAGCTGTGCCGACAACTTTGTGACAGCTCCAGCATCCTTGCGGTGCGTTCCTTCTTGACTTTATCGCTCACCTGGTAAAGCATTTCAACTGCCTCAGTGCCAGGTCGAGGTGAAAAGGGAAAAACATGGATGTTAGCGAAGCCGGCTTGGTGGCAAAAATTGTAGGTTTGCTCAAATTCTTCATCGCTTTCCCCGGGGAAGCCGACGACGACATCGGTAGTGATAGCTACTCTGGGTATTGTCTGACTAATCAACTCTGTCACCTTCCTATAATCGTGCCGAGAATAAGGGCGTCGCATTCTCTTTAGCATAGTATCACTACCGCTTTGAAGAGCTAGATGGAAATGAGGGCATAACCTCTTGTCTTGCCACAATGCTAGAAGGGCTGGGGAGAATTCCTGAGGTTGCAATGAAGAAAGACGCAGTCGTTCAATTTCTGTGTTACTGAGGATGTGCTTTATTAAACTAACAAGATCGGTACTGTCATCTTTATAGCAGCCGATTTTTGTCCCGGTGAGAATAACCTCTCTATAATTCATGGCTACTTTTTCCTGAATCGTGCTGATTATTTCTGAGGCTGGCAGGCAAAACTGGTGGGTCCGCACTTTGGGAACGATGCAGTAAGCACAGTGGCTGTCGCATCCATCTTGAATCTTTACCAAGGAGCGGACTCTGAAAGTACTATTTTGAATAGCAAGTGGTTGGATCTGTAGAGGTTCTATTTCAGGTGAGATGCTTTCTATGATTTCAACTAAGTTCTCTTTTTCTTCGTTGTCCAGAACGAAGTCAGCAATAGGTGTCAATTCCTGGGGAATCCGTTGGGCATAACATCCGGTAGCGATGGTTAAAGCTCCGGGATTTTTCCGTTTCACCAGCCTAAGCCAGTGGCGCGACTTGCGATCGGCAATATGAGTGACCGTGCAAGTATTAGCAATATAGATGTCTGCTACATCGTTTGGTGATACAGGCTGGTAGCCAGCATCATGGAATTGGTCAATCAGGGATTCAGTTTCCGCTTGATTCAGTTTGCACCCCAGTGTATAGAAGGCTACCTTCAAGGTTCTTCTTTTGTACACAAAGTGATTATATTGGCTATTTGACTGTGTGGTCAAATTGGTAGATTGTTTAGTAACCTATCCCCCTGCCCCTTTTCCCTTAGCAAGAGAAGGGGGTATAGGTAAGAGAGGGGTGAAACCCCTCTCTATAAATCTCTTCCCCTTCTCCTTTGAAGGAGAGGGGGATAAAGGGGGTGAGGTTAGTAAACACTCTCAAATTGGTAGTATTTACCCTGTTTTTACCATCGTGGTATAGTTAAAAGTTCCTGTAGAGATCATTAAGTATGGAGTTAATCCCGAGAGTTCAGTGGCATCTTTTACCCTCAGCGCCTGAGGCATATCTGCATGCTTCTAATCTTCCACCATTGGTTGCCCAGCTTCTTTATAATCGTGGTGTGCAACTTGATAAAATAGAATCCTTTTTAACTGTCGCCCCTAGTCTTGAAGGTAACCCCTTTTTGCTTCCTGATATGACTCAGGCAGTGGCTCGAATTTATAAGGCTTTACTTTCCGGGGAAAAAATTGCTATCTATGGTGATTTCGATGTCGATGGTGTCACAGCCACAGTTGTGGTGGTAGAAGGGTTATCAAGCCTTGGTGGCAAAGTTGTCCCTTATATTCCTGACCGTGTTAACGAAGGACATGGTTTGAATTTAATAGCACTGGAAAGAATTCGTAGCCAGGCGGTTAGCCTGATCATCACTGTCGACTGTGGAGTTACCGATATTATTAAAGTAGATGAAGCTAAGAAATTAGGTATGGATGTGATTATCACTGATCACCATTTGCCATTAGGAGAGTTACCACGGGCAGTGGCTGTGGTTGATGCCCGGCGAAAAGATTCGCAATATCCTTTTTCGGAATTAGCTGGTGTGGGTGTTGCCTTGAAGCTTGTGCAAGCGTTGTTTTACCAGGATAGTAGAAAGGAACGGCTTGATGAATTGCTGGATTTGATTGCTTTAGGGACTGTTGATGACATGGTTCCCCTTGTTGGTGAAAATCGCTATCTTGTGAGCACCGGATTAAAGGTTCTCAATAATACTCGCCGATTAGGACTTCAGGAATTGATTAAACAGTCTGGATTGGAGATTGGCAAGATTGGTGCTGAGCAAATTTCATGGGTTTTAGGTCCTCATCTTAATGCTGCTGGCAGGATGGGAGGTGCTTTAGTTAGTTATCGTCTGCTTACTACGCAAGCATCGGACGAAGCTCAGGGTTTGACTGAGGAATTGGTGAGAAGGAATAAGGAAAGACAAAAGTTGACCGAGGAAGTATTAGATAAAGTGGAGAAGAAGATGCAGCTCAAGGCAGAACTTCCATTGATTATTGACAGTGATGAAAGTTATCCTGTTGGCGTTATCGGGATTGTCTCCAGCAGGCTAGTGGATGAATTTAACAAGCCGGCTATTATAGTTAACCTTGGTGACGAAGTATGTCGTGGAAGTGGACGCAGCATACCTGAATTTGATATCTCCCTTGCATTAGAGAAATGTCGTGATTTATTGGTCGCCTTTGGAGGGCATCCCGCAGCTGCCGGCTTCGTAGTAAAGCGACAAAATTTAGCTCAACTGGAGAAGAAGTTGATAAATTTTGGGGCAAGCCAACTTTCTCACTTGGAGCTACAGCCGAAATTAATTATCGATGCTGAGATTCCGTTATCGGCGCTCAGTGGTGAGGTATTGAACCTGATTCAGAGATTGGCTCCTTTTGGGAAGGGTAATCCCCAGCCTACTTTCCTTAGCCATCACGTAGAGGTAATAGAGCGTCATAATTTTGGCAATGAAGGGAAGCACTTGGAGCTAAAACTAAAGCAGAATCATGTAACCTGGCAAGCATTTGATTTCAATTCACAGAAACCAGCGGAGGAAATCCCCGATTGCATAGACATTGTATATCAGTTGAAGAAGGGTCTTTGGGGTGATGAGGAGGTATTGAACTTTAACCTTCTTGATTTTGCTCTTGGCTAGTATTATCAGCAGGTTCAGCAATGGCCCTTTGGCGAAACCTGCGAATTCTGATAACGAGCACCGGTAAAGCCACCACCAATATTGCTAAGCTGATGATTTGCCCTTCTCGAAGTCCAAGGAAAAGTGGGGGGTCGATGCGAAGAAATCTTAAACCGAAATCACCAGCACAATAGAGAGAAAGGTAAAGAAGAAGAAGGGAGCCCTGTGGTTTGAGCCGTCTCCGTAATCGCCATACCACAGCGAAAACTACCAGATTCCATAATAGGAAGTAAATTTGTGTTGGATATAGAGGCATGTTCCAGTATTGTGGGGCAATGGTGTCGCGAGGCGTATAAATCACCGCTCCTGGGAAGGAAAGGAAAGGGCTGGGCTTGCCATAGCAACAGCCATTTATAGTGCAGCCAATTCTACCAATTGCCTGAGCTAACGGTGCTCCTACAGCCATACCATCACCTATGCTTGCTAAGTTCTCCAAGGAAATTTCCCGTGCTCTTATTTTCCAGTAAATTAACCCTGCCAATATAGCACCGATGATAGATCCATGCAGCGCCCAGCCGTAGGGTGAAATAATTTCGGTGGGGGTTACCCCATAGAGGAACCACGGTTGAATGAGGTAAACTAACTTTCCTCCGATAATACCACCAATGAGTCCCCAAAAGAACAGATTGTAGATGGTGTTCTCCGGGATAGCACGCTGTCTCATCTCTCGGAAGGTAATGGCTAGCAGTGTTATTACAGCCACAGCCACTAAAATCCCATACCACCTTACTTGGAGGGTGCCAATGGCAAAAGCGACGGGGTCTATGCTGATGATAAGCAACTATCCCTTCCTTTTGGATATCTTGAACCACGGATGATAGCTAATTATGGAATCGGTGTCTAATTTACCGCGGATGAAATAATTAGCGATTCTTAAATAATCTGCTACTCTATCGGGCATCAAAAAGTGTTGTCTAACATATTCATGGGCTTTCTCCCCCACCAATTCGGCTTCTTTTGGGTTTGTTAATAAGTAGATTATCTTCCTAGCAGCCTTTTTTGCTGAAATGACAAAGAAGCCAGTCTCTCCACTGGTAACCTGAATTGGAATTGCCCCTACTTCTCTGGTTATCACCGGTTTCCTCTTCCACATGGCTTCGGTGATGGCCAGTCCGAATCCTTCCTTAATAGAGGGTTGCAGTATCACTCTGGCAGCTCGTTGCAGGGCATTTACCTCCAGCGCATTGACCTCCCGGTCATCTGGAAGCTTGATAATGTGAATATCAGGGTCGTCTTTCGTTTTCTCGCATATCTGTGTGAAGACTATTTCACCTTCAGGGTCATCCGTAGCCATATTGCCAGCTATTATTAGTTGGCATTTTTCTTCATTTCGGGCAATTCTGTAGGCATGGATAGTCAAATCAATTCCCTTCCAGGGGTCAAATCTGCCTATCTGAGCCAGCATGGGTATGTTCTGGTCTATTTCATATTTCTCCAATACCGGTGTAATTTCATTTTGGGTTAATTCTTTGTTCTTGTTGGAAAGAGGGTCGATGAACGGAGGGATTATGTATTTCTGTAGCGGCCAGTAATGTACAACATATTGGGCGCTGGAAAATATTGCCGCATCATAAAAATTAGCCCAGAACGTGATGAACTCCCATAAAGCGGGATTGGCTTCCAATGTCTCGACATCCACATCAATGTGAGACCTCCATAACCACTTCTGTCCCTTCTTTTTTAAATAGCGAGCTAGACCAAGCGGCTGGGGGTCATGCATAATCACTATATCTGGCTTATAATCTCTGAAATCTTCGGAATAAAGGTCGGCGTTTTCTTTAAGCGTATTGTAATATGTCCTTGTCATGTCCGGCGTGAGGATTCCTTTCTTTCCTTGCAATAGATTGTGGATGGTTTTAGTTACCCGGAAGAAAGGCTCGGTCCCGCGCATAACCTTCCATTCATCTTCCAGTCCCAGAGCATTCAAAAACGGTACCTGGGAGTAAAGCATCTCAGCTACACCACCACCTGTTCCCGTTGAGTTGACCTCTAATATCTTTACCCCCCTGAGTTTGTGAGCAAGTTTTTCCAGTTTCTCTATCTTCTCTCCACCCACTATGGGGATATAATCTTGTAAAGGGGATACAGAAAGGGACTGAATTCCCTCTCTGCGACTATACATAGTTCCGTTTTCCAAAGGCAGTTTCTTCTCCGCCTGCTCAACGATGTCTTTTATCTGAGTCTCCATCTTACTCTCATTGTAGTCATACAAGATGTAGCCAAAAATCTTAAACGATAATAATACCGTAAATGAATTTAATATAAAATAGCATTGATGAAAGTTTCGGCATTGAACGGCGCCATATCCTCCAATTTTTCACCGGTGCCGATATAAACGATAGGTATATTCAGTTCATGGCAAATGGCAAATATTATTCCTCCTTTGGCGGTGCTGTCCAGTTTAGCTAGGAAAATCCCGGTTATACCTACAGCTTCAGTAAAATATTTTGCCTGAGTTAAGCCATTTTGCCCTGTAGTGGCGTCCAATACCAATAAAACTTGGTGTGGTGCTGTAGGGTCAAGCTTGGCGGTAACTTTCTTGATTTTTTTGAGCTCTTCCATAAGGTTAAACTTGGTGTGGAGACGACCGGCAGTATCGATAATAACTGCTTGAGCGTGTCGGCTACGTGCTGCCTGGATAGCATCGAAGACAACCGCCCCGGGGTCGCTGCCTGGCTGGTGAGCAATAATTGCAGCGCCGGTTTTCTCTCCCCAATACCTTAGTTGGTCTATAGCTGCTGCTCTGAAAGTGTCACCAGCTGCTAAGATAACCTTTTTACCTTGTGAAGTGAAGCTATAAGCTAACTTGGCAATGCTGGTTGTTTTTCCCGAGCCATTTACTCCGACTACTAGAATGACTTGAGGTACTGAGTCAGTATTGCTTGGCTTGGGTGGAATATCTAGCATATTTGTCATCTCTGCCTTCAAAGCTGACCTTACCTGCAGAGCTTGTGTCAGCTTACCCACTCTTACCCGTTGTTTGACTCTATCTATGAGTTTGTTCGTAGTTTCTACACCAACATCAGCCAAAATAAGCAACTCCTCCAGCTCATCCCAGATTTCTTCGCCAAGCGAACCTCGGTCAAAAATATGAGCTATCTTGCTAAACCAGGCTTCTTTGCTTCGCTTTACTGCTGACTCAGTTCTCTCAACAAAATCAAACATGACGTAACCTCTGAAGGGTAAAAAAGGAAATAAGGAATAGAATCCCGGCCACCAAAATGATCGTTGCTCCTGAAGGCCAATCAAGCAGATAAGAAAGCCATAATCCGCATTGAGTGAAAACAATGCCCAAAAGGATAGAAAGAAGCATCATTTTCTTGAAGTTATGGGTGAATTGACGGGCCATCGCCGCGGGGATAGTCAGCAAAGCTATGACCATGATTATCCCTACCACCCTTATCAACACCACCACCGTCAAGGCTACCAAGCAAAGGAGAGCAAGGTATAAACGCTCTGCAGGCAGCCCAGCGGCAGTGCTGAATTCTTCGTCGAAGGAAATAGCTAGCAGTTCCTTATAAAGCAGAAAGGTTACCAAGGCTATAATAATATCTAAAATTAGCATCAGAGTCATCTCTTGAGAAGACACGAACAGGATATCGCCGAAAAGGTAGCTCATAAGATCGGGAGCAAAGCCTGGGGTAAGATAAACAAAAAGAATTCCTATTGCCATGCCTGTTGCCCAGAGGATTCCAATAGCGGTATCCTCCGTCAATCTTGTTCTCCTCGACACTATACCCATGATTACAGCAGCGCTGGGAGAGAAAACTAACGCTCCCAAAACAGGGTCTACGCCGAAGAAATACCCCAGGCCAATGCCGCCAAATGAGGCGTGTGAAATTCCACCGCTAATGAGCACAATTCGTTTTACCACCACATAGGTACCAACAATACCACAGGCAACGCTGGCTAGTATGCTGGCGATAATAGGATCTCTCAGGATTTCAAGCAAGTCCATCTTCTCCAAATATCAAGATGCAAATATATAAGTGCAAAATGACAGAACCAAAGTTAAAGAGCGTTGCACTTTGAGTTGTCATTTTGACTTCTGACCTCTGATTTTTCGTGTACCTTCAGTGCTCCCTTAGAACTCGATGAGGAACGCCATGAGCGATTAGGTCAACGGGACATTGATAGACTGCCTCCAGGACTTCAGGGCTTATTTCCTTGGAACCATGATAGAAGAGCCTGTGGTTGAGGCAGGCAATTTTGTCTACATGAGTGGAAACAGCGCCGATATCATGTGACACCAGAACTATCGCCATCCTTTGTTTTAGCCTTTCGAGAAGTTCATAGAACCCCGCTCGCATCTGCGTATCCACGCTGGCTGTCGGCTCATCAAGCAGCAGTATTTTGGGCTCTGTTGCCAATGCCCTGGCAACGAAAACCCTTTGCTGCTCCCCCCCGGAAAGCTTGCCTATCTGCCTGTCTTTGAAATCGAGCATCCCCACCTCTTTTAGAGCTTCAATTGCCAGGTTTTCATCTTCCTTGGTATATTGCTTGAACATCCTCCTCTGCCCGGAACGTCCCATCAGCACTACTTCCCAGACGCTTATAGGGAAATCGTGATCGAACAAGCTGTATTGTGGCACATAGCCGATAAATTTCCTCATCCTCTCCGGAGGATTGCCCAGAACGACCACTCTCCCCCGGTTTGGCTTTAGTAGTCCCAGAATGGCCTTGAGTAGAGTAGTTTTCCCACCTCCATTCGGTCCTATTATGCCCATGAAGTCATCCCGTTTTATGGAAAGATTTACTGCCTCCAGTATAGGTATAGTATCGTAGTATATCCAGACATCTTCCAATCTGACTATCTCGTCACTCATGTTACGCCATTGTAAATGAACCTAAATTCACCTCAATATGATAGCATGCTAGGTAGACCTGCAGTAGTTGATTTGCCTTCCCTAACTTCCATACTGTTTATTCCATCCCTTGAACCAGTTCACTCAGAACTTGATACATATTGTCGATATAGTCACGAGCCAATGGGTCTATAAGTGCTACCCTGCCACCGATTGCTTCGGCAATAGTCTGGGCACTCTTGACGTCAAATTGAGGAGAGGCGAATACCACCTTGATGTTGTGTTCCCTGGCCTCCTGTATCACATTGGCAACGTCCTTGGGGCTTGGTGTCTTTCCTTCAATCTCTATGGCTAACTGCGTCAGGTTATAGTCTCTGGCAAAATATCCCCAGGCTGGGTGGAAGACTATAAACCACCTGTTTGTGATGGCTGTTAGGTTGCTACTTATATCTGTGTCCAGCTTATCTAGCTTTGCAAGGTACTCATTCTCATTCTGGATGTAATACTCCCTATTTTGGGGGTCAACTTCAATTAGACCATCGCAGATGTTCTGTACCATTATTTTAGCATTCCTTGGGGAGAGCCAGATGTGGGGATCGTTTTCTATCAGCTCAATGCCCTTGGAGCAATCGACAACCAGCATATTCCCATTAGCCTCTACAATACTGTCCATATGAGACAATTCAAACTCCACACCTGAGCCAACCTCAGCATACAACTTAGCTTGTTTCACGGCAACAAGTTGATTGAGAGTAGGGGCATAAGTGTGGGGGTCCTGTCCCGGCGGTACCATAACGGTCACAGTTACCTTCTCTCCTCCCACGCTCTCTACAAATTCGGCCTGTGGCAGTATGGTGACAACCACCCCGATCTTCTCTGTTGTCTCAGCTTTTGGCGCACAGGAGCTGACCAAAATTGCTAGCAATGCTATCAGTGCCGAAATGATAGCAATTGCCTTGTTCATTTTTCCTTTTTACCTCCTTTGTTTTTCTGTTTTTTCTGGATTTAGCTCCAGTAAGCTGTTTTGTAGGTATGTTAAGTGTAATCCCGTCTCACTTCATTTGCTGTTTTTTAGATTTGGTTACAGCGATTCATTACAGCTCCCATTATTTCTTTCTCGACTTGTTGCAATCCGAGCACAGTCCGGAGAATTCAGAAAGATGATGTTCGGTATGAAAGCCAAGATTCTGGGCAAACTCATTTTCTTTTTGGCATAGCCCTTCATCGGCAAATTCTTGAATAGCTCCACAGTGCTGGCAGACCATGAAGCGATGGCAGCCCTCTTCATCGCCCAATGTGCACTTCACAAACCCTCCAGTTGATAATAACTTGTGAGCTAAATTGAGGCTGCAGAACAGGTCGAGTATGCGGTAGATAGTAACGTGGTTTAGATGTGTGCCCTTTTGCTTTAGAAGTCTTTGTATATCATAAGGCGAGAGCGGTCTTTGTGCCCCATTGAGAATTGCAAGCACCTGCCTTCGCGGCTTGGTTACCTTATACCCCTGAGTCTGCAAAACCTGAATTGAATCCTTAACCATGGGTGATATTATACCGGAGTGGAAGACTAAATGCAACAATGTTGCAATTAGTCCGGATACCATGCAGTCAGTTCCTGAAGCAATATTATCGCTGCCTTCTTATCCAGTGGCTCGTTGTTGTTGCCGCACTTTGGCGATTGGATGCAGGATGGGCAGCCATCTGAGCAAGGACATTCTTCGATTACCTTCAAGGTGGCTTGCCATAGCTCGGTTATCATCTCAAATCCTTTCTCAGCGATTCCGATGCCCCCGGGATAGGCGTCGTAGATAAAAATTTGTGCCTTCCCGGTATCAGGATGAAAAGGCGTGGAGACACCACCAATATCGTTTCGGTCACAGAGAGCAAATAGAGGAAGTATGCTGATGGAAGCGTGTTCGCAAGCATGCAGTCCGCCGTGGAAATCGAGCCCGGCGTTGGCTATCCTTTCAATTGCTTTTCGTGGTAAGTCAAACCATAGAGCCTTAGTGGGGAAGCTCTGTGGTGGCAAGTCAAGCGGCTCCCCTCTGATAACCTCTTCCGTGAACTGCTTTTTCCTCTTAAAGCCCACTACCGTGACGGTAACATCAACATCTCCGAAGTAAACCTTCACCGCATGGCAATCTTTTTCCTCGAGCAGCTTCGTGACCCGGATATCGTGTATTTCCATAGTCTGGGTATAGTAATCTACCGACCTCGGTTCTGCCCAGGCAATGTGCCGGGCTAAATCGAGTCCCGTGATAAGATATGACTCACCCTGGTGGAGGTAGATAGCGCCGGCGTGTACTTGAAAGAAGGCAACGCTGGCCTCCACTGTCTCTAACAAGCAACCATCCTGACCATCAATGACAGCATAATTTTGCCCTGATGTTGCCCTTATATTTACCTCCTGGGCCGGGTAAGCAATGCTCGGGGAAAGATACCATTTACTCTTGAATTCCCTTATTTTGCCTTCTTTTTCTAACCTGCCCAATTCCATTCTGGTGTTAGCGCCAAAGAAGCTTTCATCGCTGCTATCTAGAGGCTTTTCCCAGGCAGCGCATAAAAGATGAAGTTGAAGGATGTATGGATTATTAGGATTAATCAGGGCATTGTCGAAGTTCTTGCTGAAGAGGAAATCGGGATGCCGCATGAGATATTGGTCAAGGGGGTTATCCAGGGCAATAAGGAAGCTTAGAGAGCTGCCAGTAGTTCGTCCGCTGCGTCCTGCTTGCTGCCAGGTGCTAGCGATGCTTCCGGGGTAGCCAGTGAGCACAGTTGCTTCCAAATCACCGATGTCTATGCCCAGTTCCAGAGCTGTTGTGGCTACCAAACCAAGGAGTTCGCCGTTGAAAAACTGGCGTTCGATTTGCCGTCTTGTCTCTGGAAGGTAACCTGCGCGGTATGGGCTTATTTTTGAGTTGAGCAAAGGTGGTAGCTGCTGGTGGGTATAAATGTAGACCAGTTCGGTTAGCTTGCGAGTGCGTGTGAAGACAAGGCTACGAATATTTTTCATAACTAGCTGACTGAGAAGGAAAGACGCCTCACTATTGGGACTACGCCTGGTGCTCTTAGCCTCGCCGATAATTGGTGGATTCCAAAAGGCAAAATATTTCTCTCCGTGAGGCGAACCATCTTCGGAGATTACCTTGAACGGCAGCCCAACCAGATTCCGGGCATGTTCTTCGGGATTAGCAATGGTTGCAGAACAGCAAATAAATCGGGGGTTAGAGCCGTAGTGAGCACAGATTCGCCGCAATCTTCGTATGACATTAGCGGCATGGGAGCCGAAAATACCCCGATAAACGTGAGCTTCGTCAATCACTATATAGTTGAGGTGGCGAAATAGTCTGTACCAGGATTGATGATTGGGCAAAATGGCAAGATGGAGCATATCCGGGTTAGTTAACACTATCCTGGCTTGCCTCTTTATGCTGGCTCTTTCTGCTTTGGGGGTATCACCATCAAATGTGGCTATAGCTCCGTCGGGAAGAAAGTCGGGGCATGCTATTTCCTTCAGGCTGGATAATTGGTCTTGAGCTAGGGCTTTGGTAGGAAAGAGGTAGAGAGCACAGCTGTTTTTATCGGTTAAAGTTGCCTCCAGCGTGGCTAGATGGTAACACAGTGTTTTTCCACTGGCGCTGGGTGTGGCTATTATCACATTCTCGCCAGCGAGAATGGCACTTAATGCTGTTACTTGATGGCGGTAAAGTGAGGATATACCTAATGACTTGAGCCGTGTTTTAAGGGCAGGCTCGATGTTTAGCTTATCTAGCTTAGCTGGGATGGTGCCTTGTGGAGGAATGTGCTCAGTGTGAACCAATTGCTGTCTATAGTTAGGAAGACTTTTGAGATGACGGAGAAAAGCAATAGCATTCATCAACTCTTTACGGAGCTGAGAAAATTTCTATCTTCGAACTCAGTAATTCTAGTTCAGGGTAGTTTTGAGAGATAAATCTGATTGCATTGGACAGAGTTTCGTTATCGTAACTTCTATGGTTGCTAACGCAGGTGAGTCCCAGGGTAGCTAGTTGCCAGGAATCTTGATTGTCAACCTCCGCTACGGCGATATTAAACTTATTGTGTAACCGGGTGATGATGGACTGAATCACCCGGCGTTTACCTTTAAGTGATTGATTCTCAGGAAGGCGAAGTTGTATTTGACATACACCTACATTCATTTTTGCTCAAGATGATTTGCTACTGTTGTGGAATAAGCTTATTAATTATACTCTGGTTTGTCAACGAGCAAGTAATTCTGTTATTATGCTTCTAATTGGCGGAGGAAGAGTGTTTATTGAGAGTCCAAGGTATACTGAACGCTTTGGTGCGATAAGGATAAATGGGGTACAACGGGTTATCGCATTGGATTCGGGGTTCAAAAGTGAGCTGCCTCCTCATGGTGCCATGGGGGTAATGAAGATAGACGAAGATGCTATCAAACACTTTGAAGATAAAATGGCAGTGGTAATCCCAATTAAGGATGAAAAGCTCAAGTTGTTTGAGGGTGTGATTAGTGGTGTGCCACATGATTGCTTGATTATAGTGGTATCGAACAGCCAGCAGGAAGGAATTGGTAGGTTTAGGATGGAAAAGGATGCTCTGAATCAAATTTGTCGCTATACGATGCGCAATGCCTTCATTGTACATCAAAAAGACCCTATCATTGCTGACGCTTTTCGGGAGGCGAGATATAATGACATTTTAGGAGAGGATGGGTTGATACGGGATGGGAAGAGCGAGGCTATGGTAATAGGCTTACTTATGGCTAAAGTGGCACGGAAAGAATATGTTGGCTTTGTCGATGCTGACAATTATTTCCCTGGCGCGGTATTAGAGTATATCAGGAATTTCGCTGCTGGTTTCAGCTTAGCTCGGTCTCCTTACAGTATGGTAAGGATATTATGGCATTATAAGCCTAAAATCTCAGGCGGGATATACTTTAAGAAATGGGGAAGGGTATCAGAGACCACTAACAAGTGCCTGAATGATTTGATTTTCTCTAAAACGGATTTTGAAACCGAGGTGATAAAGACCGGCAATTCTGGAGAGCATGCTATAAGTATGAAGCTTGCTGAGCTTTTGCCGTATGCTTCTGGGTATGCTGTGGAACCTGGTGAGGTGGTATACCTCTTCGAAAGTTTTGGTGGCATACTACCTGAGATAGACCATGAGGCTGTAGAGCAGGGTATAGATTTATTTCAAATCGAGACCAGGAACCCTCATATGCACGAGGAAAAGGGAAAGCAGCATCTTAAGCGCATGTTGACTGAGGGGCTAGCTACTATTTACCATTCACCACTTTGTGGGGAAGGAACAAAAAAACTTATCTTAAGAGAACTGGTCAACCAGGCGGCTTTAAATGCTGGGGAAGAACCACCTGTTCCACATTTCAATGCTCCGATAGGTAAAGTAGACAGTGCGAAGTTTATGAATGCTATAAAAGAGCACGTTGATGCACTTTACGCCTTACATGAGGAATAAGGAATTTATATCTTCTCCATGAAAGATTGTATTTTCTCTCTTTCCGGCCCGTTAAGCATTTCTTTGTTATATGCTGTCACATCTAAATAAAGCTGCACATGTTCGGGTATTTGCCAGATGTCATCTCCAGCATACTGGTAGCCATATCGTGAAGAACTCCCCATCTTCTCGGTAGTTATTTTGCTGCTGGCATAACCAATCTTATTGACCAAACTGGCATTAAAGCCATTCCTTTTGGCTATTGTATCTAGTATGTTGTGGATACCGCTGCCATGTTGGACAGCCTCCTTGTTTCTATCGGCATATTTATCCGGGATTCCAAATTTTTTGGCAAGCTGGCGATGGGGATGCTTTCCCAATCGGTCATTTCCAGAAGCTACTTTCAACTCAGAAGCTACACTCATAGCTAATTTCACTACATCGGAATCAAGATAAGGAAACATCATCTCGACACCGTGTGCCCTGGCTATCTTATTTTCCCTGTCCAGAGTTTCTACATCAGCCATAGTAAAATCATCCCACATTCTTCGCGAAAGCTCCTGGCGACCATCCTTGCGTAGAACATCGGGATACCAGCTATATCCCCCCCATAATTCATCGGGACCCTGTCCTGAAAAAATGACTTTTATGCCATCTTGACTAGCCGTGTCGAGCGCAGCATAAATAGCGATACCAGCTTCAATTTGAATAAAATCTCTTTCCTCTACTGCCTCAACAACTTTGGGAATATACTTTTCAACATCGTCGATGCTCAATACTTTTACCTGATGGTCAACTTTCATCTCATTGGCGAATTCTTGGGCAAACCTTATGTCAGAAGAATCAGCCAATCCGGCAGTATAGGCAGTTACCTTTGTTCCAGCCGAGGAAGCCACATCCGATACCAATTTTGCTATTAAACAGCTATCCACACCTCCAGATAACAATACACCAACTTTATCGACATCCGCTAACCTTTTTCGCACCGCTGAACAAATAGCTTCATGGTAGCAATCTACAACTTGCTGTAAGTTTTTTAATTCAACACTCCCTTTGTTGAGAGGGAAGGCCCTTTTGATCTTGGTGCCATTGTGAGTAAATATGGCGAGCATACTGGCTCGCAGAGGCACGACATTGCTTAACCCTGTTCTCCATAAAGCCTTTTTGTTGGAAGCAAAAGCTGAAAAATTGCCGTCTTTGGCAACATAGAAGGGCTTTGTACCTAAAGGGTCCCGCATTACTACTGTTTGGTCAGCGTTGCTGGCTACCAAAGCATAATTCCCATCCAGACCCATTAAGGCTCTCTTTATCCTTTGTTCAAGGCTGCCCTGGTATTCTTCAAGTAAATAAGCTAGTTCTGCGATGCAAGCTTTATCTGTTAAGTGGTGATTCTGACAAAGCTCAGATGTTATCTGAGGTAAGTTATAAAACTCGCCATCATACATCAATACCAGGTTATCGCCGTAATCTAAATAAGGATATTCTAAAGTCTTTCTTTCAATAGGCGAAGATAGTTCAGCCAGGGCTGTGCTACCTGCCACATCTTCAAAGGACAAGCTAACTAACCAATGGTGTTCATTACTCTGGAGATTAGCTGTGGCAGCATCTTGAGGGTAGAGGGCTTCCAGCATGGCAGTCAGCTTATCTCTTGTTCCACTGCTATCCTGGCTGAAAACGCCGGCTAACTGACTCATATTTTGCTATTTTAGCAGAGTGATTCTGGTAACGCAAAATTGTGCAATAAGCTCTGATGAACGAAAGCGTTGACCATTGTAATTGAAGCAGGGTAAACTTTATAAAAGTCAAACGCCCATGAAAGCAGTTATCTTGGTCGGGGGGGAAGGAACCAGATTGCGTCCGCTTACATATAACATCCCTAAAGTGATGGTTCCGGTGTTGAATCATCCGTTTCTGGAGCACATTATCAATTATCTTAAGAAGCACAGTATCATTGACATAATACTTGCGATAGGCCAGCTGTCTACCCAAATCCAGCCCTATTTTGGCGATGGCAGTGAACTTGGCGTGAAGTTAACTTATTCTGTGGAAGATTTCCCCATGGGAACTGCCGGAGCAATAAAAAATGCGGAAAAATTGTTGGGTGAATCATTTATTGTTTTTAATGGTGATGTTTTCACTGACCTTGATTTAAGTGCCCTGATGAATTTTCACTGTGAGAAAAAAGCTGCTGCAACTATAGCCTTGACGCCAGTAGAGAATCCCACTGTCTACGGAGTGATAGAGACTGATGAAGAAGGCAGAGTGAGACATTTTATAGAGAAGCCAAGTTGGGATGAGGTAACTACCAATGTAATTAATGCCGGCATCTATGTTCTAGAGCCAGAGGTTTTACAACATGTGCCCCCAAATTCCCATTACATGTTTGAAAAGGGGCTTTTCCCTCTTCTGCTCGAGCTTGGCGAGCCCATCTATGGCTATCCCTTCAATGGCTACTGGATTGATATTGGCACACCAGAAAAATACTTGCGGTTGAACCGCGATTTGCTCCTTCGTTATATTGGAGATAAGAATGTAAAATTTGAGGGAGAAAGTTTTGTTCAGCCCTCAGCTCAAATTGAGGGTCCAGCTATAATTGGTGAACGCTGCTTTATCGATAAGGATTCGGTAATAAAAGGTCCTGCCGTTATCGGTCCTGGCTGTCAAATAGAGCAGGGGGCTACAGTAGAAGGAGTGGTGTTGTGGCAAAACTGCAAAGTCGGTAAAGAAGTGAAGCTCAGGAATTGTATTATTGCTTCTAATTGCTACATTGAACAACGAAGCGAGGTTCTGGACAACTGTGTCTTGGGTGACGGGGTGAAAGTCAAGGAAGGTAGCAAACTACCCAAAGGTGCTTCAATTCAGCCGAACGAGGTTGTCTAATTGCTAAAGATGAGGCAAGTGGTATTCACTGACTTGGATGGTACCCTTCTCGCCTTGTTTACTTATTCATATGAAAAATCTCTTGCTGGCATAAACCGACTCAAGGAAATTGGTGTACCGTTGATATTTTGCTCAGCGAAAACCAGAGCAGAACAAGAGGTATATCGCCGTAAATTGGGGATTTTTCATCCTTTTATAGTGGAAAACGGAGGCGCCATTTTTATACCGCGAGGTTACTTCCCGTTTTCGTTTGAGTACCATAAAAGTATCAATGAGCTATTGGTCATTGAGTTAGGCACTTCTTATAAGAAGGTCAGGCAATTGCTGGATAAGGTGAGGGAAGAGGGTGGATTTCGTTTTAGAGGCTTCGGTGATATGAGCGATGAGGAAGTAGCTGAGGAAACTGGTTTAGATATCGTCTCTGCTAAATTAGCTAAACAACGGGAGTATGATGAAACGCTTGTCATTGCGAGTGGAGCGAGCGGGTTCCCGAAAAATTCGCAGAATTTTTGGGGTGAAAAGCAATCTCACATTACCTCCGGGGAGATAGATAGGTTCTTACAGAAGATTAAGCAGGCAGGTCTCAACTGGACGCACGGAGGACGGTTTTACAGTATTATGGGGGGTAATGACAAAGGTAAAGCAGTGAAGATTGTGACTGGATTATATCGTGAGATGTGGGGTGAAATAGAGACTATTGGACTGGGTGATAGCCTCAATGATTTGCCGATGCTTTCTGCCGTGGATATACCCATCTTGGTTCAAAAGAAGGACAGTAGCTGGGAGAGCATAGACCTGCCTCGCTTGCGCAGAATCCAGGGAATTGGACCTGAAGGGTGGAGCAGGACAATAAAAGAAATATTCGGAGGTTGAAATGCAGACGATATATTTAGTGCCCCATACTCATTTCGATGTAGCCTGGGCTTTCACCAAGGATGATTACTACCAGATAAATGAGGTTATCTATTCCGAAGCTCTGGAGCTTATGAGGAAATCGGAATTCAAGTTTTGTATAGAGCAATGTTACTTGTTGAAAGCTTTCGAGGAGAGAAATCCAGAGTTATGGTCCGGGTTGAAGGAAATGGTCTGGGAGGGAAAGCTAGAAATCGTTGATGGTCAATGGCTTATGCCGGATACTATGCGTCCCGCTGGTGAAGTATTGATAAGGGAGATCCTCTTCGGCAAGAGATATGCCAGGGAAAAATTTGGTGTGGATATTCCTGTAGCTTGGGCAGCTGATAACTTTGGCTTAAATGCCCAATTACCCCAAATTTACAAGAAAGCAGGATATAAGTGGCTTGCCTTTAGAAGAGGTTTAGGTGAAAGCGTTGGAAATCGAGTAAACGAGTTTTTGTGGAAGGGGTTGGATGGAACAACTATCCTGTCTCACTGGATGCCTCTAGGCTATAGAGCAGGATTATATGTGGATAAGCTGGAGCAATCGTTTAGTACCCTCAGCAAAGTTGCTGCCACTTCACAAATACTCATGCCCTCGGGTAGTGGGTCGATCCCTCCTCAGGAAGAAATACTTGATGCGGTTGATGGTTGGAACAAGACTCATAAAGGCAGCTTTATGAAGATCGCTACGCCAAGCGAATTCTTTACCGCTTTAGAACAGCAGGGGAAGGAATTCGAGGTGATAGATGGTGAAATGTATGATGACGAAGTCGCGAAGGTTTTTCCCGATGTGTCCTCTACGAGGGTGTGGGTAATATTGGGCACCAGGGAATGCGAGAGACTAATTATAACTGCTGAGGGACTTGCTACCATAGCTTGGTTGCTGGGGAGACAATACCCCAGTGAAGTTGTAAGGCGGAACTGGGAGAAGCTTCTTTTCATTGCTTCCCACGACGTAATAAACGGATGTAGCGTGGATGAAATTTATGAGGAGGTAGAAGGCCACTTCATTTCTATGAGGCAGGAGTTAGGCGAGCTAATCAATGAATGTAAGGAATATATCATCGGTGAGCAAGAAAATGGCCCAAGCAAAGTGGTAGTCTTTAATATCTTTCCCTGGTGGGTGACTGGTTGGGTTGAGGTGGAGCTTGGTGCTGATTCCAGTGGCATAAACGAGCCTGGGTTAAGAGATAACGACGATGAGATAGAATGTCAGGTATTGGAGATTGAAATAGATAGCAATGGTGCTTTTACCAGAGCTAGGCTGGGCTTCATGGCTAGTGTGCCGCCTTTAGGGTACAAGATTTATGACGTAATTGAGAGGACTAAGACGCCTATCGGTAAAATAGAGGCCGAGAGAAATAAGTTAGTCACTCCCTTCTTCACTCTGTGGGTAGATGATAAAACGGGAATTGTCGAAGTTTATGATAACAATGGGAGGCTATTAGTAAGGGGCAATGAGCTCATTATTGATGACGAGATAGGGGACCTTTACTTCCATCACAGCAGGTTGGGAAGGCCGGTACACACTGAAGGTGGTGAAGGGATTCATTTTGGGGATTTCAAACCTGTGAGTTACAATACGGAGGTCGGTAACCTAAAAGCCAGGATAACTTTTGAAGATGCATACTATAGTCTTATATGGCCTTATAGGCTGCGTGAGAAATACAAACCCCTCCTTTACAGACATAAAAACATTGAGGTATATAAGGAAATCACCGTCTACCGCGATATTCCTAGAATTGACTTTACTCTTCGAATTAAAAATAGGCACCCTGATGTGCGCATCAGGCTTAGATTCGATACCAGAATAATGCAGCCGGATTATTTCCGCGAAACGCAATTTGGCGTCATTGGTGAACCGGGGAAGTTCATATCTGGTGTGTCTTTTGAAGTTCCCTCCCTGTGCTGGGTTGATTGCAGTGGGAGGGATAGAGGTGTAGCCTTCTTCGGCAAGGGAATACCTATAAATCAGATGGGAGAGGGGTATGTTTACCTTACCCTGCTTAGAAGCGTATCTACCCTTTCGGCAGACGGTGAAAGTGGGCCCTTTGTGCCTACACCTAACGCTACGGAAATCGGGTCATATGCTTATGAATACGCTTTGTATCCACACCGAGGGGGCTGGAAGGAGGCGAATTCCTTCAGGAAGGCAGATGAATTTAACCACTCTCTGATAGCTTCACAGATATGTCGCGGTGAGGGAATACAGCGGGGGCAATCTTTTCTCGAGCTGAAGCCCGATAACCTTATGTTGTCAGCTTTTAAGAAAGCCGAGGACAGCGATGAGGTGATATTACGGTTCTTTGAGGCTAAAGGTGAGGAAACGATGGCTGAGATTGAACTATTCCGTGATATTAAAAGGGTGATGGTTGTCGATTTGCTGGAGCGAGAGGAATATGAGCTGAAACCATCTAGCAATACGCTAAAAATGAAAGTGAAGCCTTTTGAGATAGTAACCCTAAAGCTGGGGGTTTAAGCTCGGATTTGGCGTCTGGTTTCTAGGAAGTCAACATGGCATTTGACGTGAAGTCGACCAGATTGGTCTGTTATTCTCCCTGCAAAAGCCTTTCATTTCCTTTCAATTCTGAACTGGCACTTACCATCGTCTGCCATGCTAGTTTCTAATGAGGGCTTGATATCGAAGTCAAAGTGGGAGAGTATCTCCTCTATGAGCGCAAAGCAAGCCGATTTACATACCATTTTATTCGCTGCTTCCTTCCCGTATTGTTCCTCTATAGCCTTATAAAGGCTACATTCATTAAGCCGGTAGGAGATAAATTTCGAGCTATTGGCAACTATCCGTAACCTCCTGAATGGCTGAATGCTCAAGTATGCTATTTCAAGGTATCTTTGTGGGATGAAGGGAAATTTCATCTCACCTGTTTTTTCCATGGCTTTCTTCATAATGTGGTAAACTCTATCAATCTTTTTCTCCCCTTTTTCGATGCTCCTACGGGCTAATTCTCTGCCGTATTTTTCTAAAGAGGCTCTGGCATCTTCAATAGTATGAGGCTGCGATAATTTTAATGTCTTCACAAAATCCAGAGGAGCAAATTCCTCTGAGAGTTCCTTCACCATTTCTTCATCTAGGTCGAAGTTATATTTTTCCATTTAGCGACCCCCAACTTTTATTTTTATGGCTCCGGTGGGACACACTTTAACGCAATCCATGCATAATACACATTTATCCTTGAACACCGCTTGGACCTCATAATCCTCGGGAGCGGTTTCCTTGAAACGCTCGACCTTGGTGGGAGCGACTGCAAAAACAGCCTGAGGGCAGATTTGAAGGCATTTTTTACATTCGTAAGGAGTAGGGCATTTATTTTTAGCTATCTCGATTTGAAGCATCATCTTACCATTCCTCCTTTAAGCCAGGGAGCTTCTCACGGTCGATAAGGCTTATGGCATCTTGCGGGCAGGCGTAGGTACATACCCCACAACCGAAGCAACGCGTCATATCGATATTTGACTTTTTCGTGGTAACCTCCATTTTTATGGCCCCAAATTGGCATCGTTGTACACAAGTTCCACATCCTGTGCATTCCTCATAATTTAACTTTGCTACTTGATGTCCTTTTAGCAGGAAGGGCTTTATACCATAGTCCAACCTCATCCTTATAGCAAGACAATCAGGATAATCACAAAGGCAAATGCCGCCAATATAGGGGGTGCCGAAAGTCATTATTGTTATGACCATTCCCCGCTTATGCCAGTGTTCAATATGTTCTTTTGCCTCTTCAGTGGAGAGAAACTCCACACCACCTTTGTACCTCTCCGGCCACTCCTCCCAGCGAAACATCCCGACACCTAATCCAAGACAGGAACGGGGGCGCTGTTCCCCATCCTCCAAAGTCGCTCGGGTAGTCCTCCGGCAGATGCAATCAATCCTGGCTATCGGATGAGCTATCTCGACCATTTTCTTGGCATCCTCCAGGGATACAACCTGTCCACTCATTGTTTCGTGGAACTTTGAGTATCCTTCTCTCATCTTTTCAAAAGCTTCGGGGTTATCTTTTAGCTCTATCAATGGTTTATAGTAAAAAGCTCCCTGGAGCTCAACCAGGGTTATTGGTTCCTTTTCCTTCTCCTTCTCCACTTTCTTGTATAATGGCCTGGCATAGTTCTCTGGATTCAGGTACCACCGACCACCGTTATCTCCATATTTTTCACATAATTCACACATGCTTTTGCTCCTTATCGTGAATTTCCACAAAAGTGGTACGCTTTGAAGTCAGATTTTCCAAGGATTGTTGCTTGAAAGCACGAAGGTAAACAGAATTCTTCATCAAACATTAAACAAGAAGGTAATTATATCTCCGTCCTTGACAACATAGTTTTTTCCTTCTGTTCTGAGCATGCCCTTTTTCCTTGCCTCAGCTAGGCTGCCGCACCTCTGTAAATCATTGTAGCTGATCACCTCAGCCCGGATGAATCCTCTTTCCATATCAGAATGGACTTTACCTGCTGCCTGTGGTGCTAAAGTACCGCCGGGAATAGCCCAGGCTTTTAACTCTGCCGAGGCCGTGGTAAAAAAGGAAATTAATCCCAGAATGTGGTAGGAAAGAGCGACAATTCGATTTAGTGCGGATGCAGTTAGCCCCATCGATTCACGGAATTCCGCAGCTTCAGCATCGCTGAGCTGAGCTAGTTCCATCTCCAGCTTTCCACACAAGGCTACTGTAGCAAATTGGGGGTAGAGAGAATTCGTGTCCTTTTCTAGCACAGCAGCTCGTGGTATCTGTTCTTCTCCCATGTTGAGAATAACCATCATGGGTTTAGCGGTGAGGAATTGGTAATTGGACAGCGTCTTTAGTTCTTCTTTAGTGATATTCTGTTGTCTTATTGGTATATCCTTTTCCAAACCTGCCTTTATTTTTTGTAGTAAAAGTTGCTCCTTCAAATATGTTTCCCGCTCCGAAGCTTTAGCTCCTTTTAACTCTGCTTCTAGTTTCTCCAGTCTCCGTTCAATTATAGCTAGATCAGAGAAGGCAAGCTCTAAATCCAGGTTAGCTATATCGCGCTTAGAGTCTACCTTTCCCTCCGGGTGGGGAAGTTTTTCGTCTTCAAAAATGCGAACTACCTGAAGCAAAGCATCAGCAGTAGTCAGGTAATTTAAAAATTCTCCTTCTATTCCCCCGCCCCGGTGTGAAGATTTGGGCAGGCCGGCAATATCTACATAGGTGACTTCAGCCGGAACGGTTTTCTTAGGATGAAATATATTTTGAAGTACCTCTAACCGTGAATCGAATACCTTGGTTGTTCCTACATTAGGGGTCAGCGACGAGGAGTAGGCGGCAACTTCAGCCTGCGCTTTGACCAGAGCGTTAAAAATGGTCGTTTTGCCACTCTTGGGTAGCCCCACAACGGCAACTTTCATATGTATATTTTACCATAACTTTGGATTTACCCTTGATAACCGAGATATTTAGTTCCGTGATAAAATGCAAAGGGATGTTTTATATCTTTTATGGAGAAGACGATTTCTCTATTCACCAAGCTTTGAGTGAGGTCAAGGAGGGTCTGGGTGATGTGGGAATGCTGGCAATTAACACTGTCAGCCTGGATGGCGAGCATTTGACCTTGAATGAGCTCAGGCATAACTGCGATACTGCTCCTTTCCTATCATCCTATCGTTTGGTGGTGGTTAAAGGTTTGCTCAAGCGTTTTGAACCAAGAAGAGGAGAGCTGCGCTCTGGCAGCCGTGCTGCTACTAAAACTAAGGATAAGTTGCCGGAATGGGAAAATCTGGCTTCTTATGTTACGGGAATGACGCCAACCACGGTATTGGTACTAATTGATGGTAAGTTGAGCAAACAAAACTCTTTATTGGAGGAGCTTTCACCTTTGGCTGAATTGAGGATTTTCTCTCAACTGAGAGGCGGGAGATTAACAGCTTGGATACAGCAGCGGGTAAATAAAAAGAATGGCAGCATTACACCTGAGGCAGCGAGCTTGCTTGCTCAGCTTATCGGCGGAGACTTATGGTCAATGAGCAGTGAAGTAGATAAGCTTCTTCTTTATGCTCACGGGCGCAGTATTGAAGAGGATGACGTCAGACGATTGGTGAGCTATGCCCAGGAAGCCAATATCTTTACTCTGGTGGATGCTGTGCTCGAAGGGCAACCTGAAATGGCCCACAGGATGCTCCATCAATTCTATCGCGAAGGAGCTCCGCTAACTTATGTTTTAGTCATGCTTACCAGGCAGTTTCGCTTGATAATACAGGTTAAGGAATTGAGTTCACAACTGTCAGCAAGACAAATCCAGGCTAAATTAGGCTTGAAAAGTTACGGTCTGGATAAGACGCTTAACCAGGCAAAATCATATGATTTTGACCGTGTAAAGCAAGCATATAACAAGCTTTTAGAAACTGATATAGATATCAAGACGGGTAAATATAATGACCAGGTTGCCCTTGAGTTACTGGTGACCGAGTTGTGCTATAGCAAAGGGGGGCACTCTAACAACGTTGTAAAAAGATATTAAGACGTCTTCCTCTTCCTGGTAGCTGTGGCTTTCCTGAATGGCTGCTTAGCCTCTTCCATTTCGGGGATAGCATTGCCAAAGTAAACTTTGGTATGAGGCCATGGAATCTCAATTCCTTCAGCATCGAATGTTCTCTTAAGCCGCAGCCTTAACTCACCCATTACATCCCATTGCCTTATTGGTTTGGTATCCCCCAGTATTTTAATGTCGATGCCGGAATCGCCGAGATTATCTACTCTGAGCACCTGTGGAGTGGTAACAAAGTCTGCCTTCCATTTGGGGTCTTCAGCCATTTCCGTGCACACTCTATTTATGACCTTGATAACACGGTCAAGGTCCTCTCCATAAGCCACTGAGATGTTCAGGTTTACTCTGGAATACCCCTTGGTAAAATTGCTGGCTGTTTTAATTTCGCCGTTAGGAATGGAATGAACTATGCCGTCCAGGTCTCTGAGGATGGTACGGCGTAGGCCCATTTCCTCAACCAGGCCGGCAATGCCGCCGACCCTAACCACATCACCGATATCATATTGGTCCTCTAACAGGATAAAAATACCGCTGAGGTAATCGCGGATTAAGCTTTGGGCGCCGAAGCCGACAGCGATACCTACAACGCCAAGCCCGGCCAGAACCGCAGTGATATTTATTCCGAATTCGGGGAGGATAGTGAATAGCGCCAAAATTACAATTATGATTAAGCCTATTTTTATCAACATTGAAGATAGGGTGTCGCTTCTCTTTTTTATATCTTCCTCAAGCCTCCCCTTCATATGTTGTGCCATCGTCTGCTTGATTATCAGTGGAATGAGACGGCGCAGCACAAAGTAGGCAACAGCAGCGATAACAATGACGATTAGAATGCTGACCCCGCTATTCTTAAGCCAGTCTATAGTAAATATGTCCGACATATTTGTTACCCCGTCTATGAGGTGACTATATGTTTATCATAGAATTTGCTGAGGTTGCAAATTTCAGTCAGCGTTATAACTTGATTGGCGCCCCAATTCTGGGTATACGAACCTGCCGGGCAGAGCCGAGCTTGCTGGCAAAAAACCTGGGATGTTCTGTGTGTATCGGGATAACAACCCCGGGATTTATAGTCTCCACGAGCTCCAGTATCTCTGGACCTGAAGCATGTCCGGAACTGTGAAGGCCTTGTTCACCTGCCGCCACTTTGCCGGTCTTTGCGCTGGGAATACCCACGGGTAGAAGTTTGAAATGTGCCAGCCATTGTTTTAATCTTTTAACATCAATGCGCTGCTCTTCGTCGAATGCCTCGCTCGAAGAATAAATATAAATGCCGCCTTCATCGGGGCAGATATCAATTAACTTGTTAATATCCCAAAAACTGAAGCAGAGGATGTAATCCCTCTGGGCGCATCTAATATCCTCGGGTTGGACACATTTCCCTTTCTTTCTGTACTGAGTGTATAAATCCTTTTCCCAATCTACAGCACTTTTTGCTTCGGTATATAAGGTAATTGTCTCGTCTTCAACAGGGTCAGGAACTTCGTTCATTACCAGATGGACAGATTGTAACAGGTAGGCATCTCTGGGCAGTATTACCAGCTTTCGATTGCATTGCTTAGCAACATCTCGGAATGTGAGTAGCCTTTCCAGATTTCGAGGTCCGAAGTCAGCTATTATTAGTTTACCTTGAGCCTGCATTGCTTTTTGAAGAGCATTTTTAACGACCATTTCCTCGGTGATAACGCGGCCTTCTTCCGTGATGTTTGTTCCTTCACAGAGTAGAGCAATAGGATGAAGGGCTCTTGCCTCGATGATAAATTTTCGGGTCACATATCCCATTTTGCCATGCAGCCGCAGGTCACCGGTATAGACTATCCAACCCTGGCTTGTCTTGACCGCAAAGGCAGTCGCTCCATATATAGAATGGTCAACAGGGAAGCATCTGATTTCCACATTACCAATGCCGGTAATGGGTATCGGCTGCTTGGACTCTATCTTCCTGCGGGTAGGAGATTTTTGCCAGAATTTATTGGCTTCGGGGGGTATTAACTTTGCATCGGCGAGACAAAATTGCCTTTGAATCGCACGAAATTGCTGATAATCACTGGGGGTGAACCGATGTTCTGGTTCTTTTCCTTCTCGAGGTATGGTATAACATACCTCTTTTTCAAAGTCTCCCCTACTTGAATCCTGGATTGCCTTGACCAGAAACGCTGTGGTCGCACTACAGACAATAGGGATGTCAGGATGTAGAAAAGATATGTGCCCGCTATGGTCAAGGTGAGCATGGGTGAGTAGCACCGCATCCAGATGTATTTCTCTAATCCTGGTCTGTGATATCACCCTGTCCCATATGTTTTCCCAGGGTGGTTCAAGGTCTTTGCGATATATCCCTTTGAGGGGAGGGAGAAGACCTATTTCAAATAAATCGACTACTCCTCTTGCAGTTCGGGGTTTTAAATATTCCTCGAAGTATTTAGACCAGAGGTGGTAATTAATGCCAAAGTCAAAAGATATAACAGTGTTATCAGCCTCGAGTAGAATCTTGTTTCCGCCGATTGTTCCGGCACCACCATAAACTGTGATGCTTGCTGCCAAAATTAACCCTTCCGCTATGCTGGCTCAATACTCATAGTCAATTGCAAATTTCCCGATAATTCTCCCGGCAGATATGGCGGCGGGGAGCCAATATCCACCTTACCTCCCATCAAGGGAGAGGAATTTTATCCGGGATTATGCGGTTAACTATAGTTTAGCAGAATGACAGAATGCCAGGCAATAACAAAATTACCTGGCATTCACAATCACAATACTGTTATAAGCAGTCCGCCCTCTAGGGATATCAAGGATAAAACAGGAATAGTAAACATCCCCTTCCCGCTTTGCTGATAAAACCAGCAAACTCAGGCTAACAAGGAACTCAGCCTTGTTTTAGTCTCTAATCTTCTAGACCAGAGAAATAACTCGGCTTAACCCTTGCCAATGCGGAATACTTTTGTGCCGCAGTGGGGGCAAACGCCCTGTATTGCCGGACGCTTGTTTTTGAGGGTGATGCTCCTTGGGTTCCTGATCTCAACCTTCCTTCGGCACTTTACGCAATAAGCTGTAGCCATGTTTTAACCCTCCTTCTTTATTACTTTTCCTAGCTAGCAGAATAACAAACCTATAATTTGTATGTCAATAGGTAAAGTGCCAAAAAGTCAAACAAATTACCAAATTTAATCCCTTTTTAGCATTGTGATGAAGGCTTCCTGGGGGATTTCCACTTGTCCTATCTTCTTTAATCGCTTTTTACCTTCGGCTTGTTTTTCCAGGAGTTTGCGTTTGCGGGTGACATCGCCTCCGTAACACTTGGCAAGGACATTTTTTCTTAAAGCCTTTACAGTTTCTCGGGCAATTATTTTCCCATCAACTGCTGCCTGGATGGCTACATCAAATAGCTGTCTCGGGATAAGCTCTCTAAGTTTTTTGACCAATGCTCTTCCTGCGGTGAAGGCTTGGTCGGCATGGATGATACGAGACAACGCGTCGATAGGCTGATTGTTGACCAGAATTTCTAATTTTACTAAACGGGACGGGCGATATTCGGCAAATGTGTAGTCTAAAGAGGCATAACCCTGGCTGCATGATTTGAGGCGGTCATGAAAGTCAACCAGAATAGCACTCAGTGGAATATCATACTTTAGTATAACTTGCTTCCAAATTGGGTTGCCTTCTTCTTTGTTTTCCCCTAAATATTCCATTTGTTGAAATTGCCCCTCATATAATGGCACCAACTCCATTACCGCGCCAATGTATTTGTTTGGGGTAACGATGCGGGCAGATATCCAGGGCTCACGAATTTCTTTGATTTCATAGGGTGGCGGCAGCCTTGCTGGGTTATCCACCATAGCTATCGTGCCATCCCTTTTATCTAGTTGATATGCTATATTGGGAGTGGTGAGCAATAGCTGCAATCCATATTCTCTTTCCAGGCGCTCTCGGACAATATCCACCTGCAATAAACCCAGAAATCCGCAGCGAAATCCCGGTCCCAGTGTGTTACTGCTCTCCGGTTCGTAGGATAGCGAGGCATCGCTCAACTTAAGCTTATCCAATGCGTCACGAAGACGGTGGTAATCCTTTGTTTCTATAGGATAAAGTCCGGCAAAGACCATCGGTTTTGCCGGGCGATAGCCGGGCAAAGGTTGAGAAGCAGGATTATGAGTTGCGGTAATTGTGTCGCCTACCTGGCAATCATTGGCATTCTTTAGCCCGGTAGCGATATAGCCCACCTCCCCGGCGTCCAGAATTGGTAGTGGTGACATTTCCGGCGTGAAAATACCAACTTCTAATGCCTCGGATAATTTACCGGTGGACATTAATTTTAATTGCTCACCCGCTGAGATATTGCCATCAACAATTCTGATGAAGGCGACAATGCCCTTATAGGGGTCATATTTGGAGTCGAAGATTAACGCTCTTAGCGGGGCATCTTGGTTTCTCTGTGGTGGTGGTATTCGTTCAATGACAGCTTGCATAACTTTGTCTATTCCGGTACCTTGCTTGGCGGAAGCGAAGATAATTTCTTTTTCATCAAATCCTAAACTGCTTTTCAATGCTTCAGCTACCTCCTCCGGCTGGGCGTTGGTCAAGTCAATCTTGTTAATCACCGGGATAAGGCGGAGGTTATGCTCCATGGCAATTGAGAGGTTAGCTAAGGTTTGAGCTTGAATTCCTTGCGAGGCATCGACTATCAAAATAGCGCCTTCCACAGCAGCTAAACTGCGTGATACTTCATAGGTGAAATCGACATGCCCCGGTGTATCAATCAGATTTAGTTGGTATTGTTTACCATCGGGCGCGTCATAGTTCATGCGCACTGCCTTGGCTTTGATAGTGATTTTCCTTTCTCTCTCCAGCTCCATTTGGTCCAGGAACTGTTCCTGCATTCGCCATTCCGGTATGGTCTTGGTCATCTCTAGCAGGCGATCGACCAGGGTTGACTTGCCGTGGTCAATATGGGCAATGACGCAGAAGTTTCTAATTTGCTTTTGTTCCATGCAGATGTTTATGCTAACATACTTGATAGCCAGTCTCAATTTGGAGAGTGTTTACTAACCTCACCCTGTTATCCTCCCTCCTTCAAAGGCGAGGGAAGAGGTTGTTAAACAATCTCCAATTTGTGAAGTTAGCGATAATGGAAAAGTGACCAGCGACGAAATCAGAACAGCTTTTCTGAGCTTTTTTGAGCAGAAAGGGCATAAGGTTATCCCGGGCTCATCTTTAATTCCCGACAAGGATGCTACCTTACTGCTGACCACCGCCGGCATGGTGCAGATTAAGCCCTATTTTTTAGGATTACAAAAGCCTCCAAAACAGCGGCTCGCCTCCTGTCAAAAGTGTTTTCGCACTACCGATATAGATTTGGTCGGCGATAGCAAGCATCTCACATTTTTTGAGATGCTGGGGAACTTCAGCGTCGGCGATTATTTTAAGCAGGAGGCTATTTCCTGGGCCTGGGAATTCGTCACTGAATGGCTGAAGCTACCCCGGAAGCGATTGTGGGTAACTATTTACCGCGATGATGACGAAGCTTTTGATTATTGGCGGCAGGTTGGTGTTCCGGCACAAAGAATATTGCGGTTTGGCGAGGAGGATAATTTCTGGGGACCTGCTGGCGGCTCAGGACCTTGCGGCCCTTGCAGCGAAATTCATTATGACCTTGGTGAGGAATTTGGTTGTGGTAGACCTGAGTGCAAACCAAACTGCGAATGTGGTCGCTTTTCCGAAATATGGAATCTGGTATTTACTCAGTATAATCAGACCACCGATGGTAAACGCGCTCCTTTGTCCAAGCCGAACATCGATACCGGGATGGGATTGGAACGGACTGCAGCAGCAGTTCAGGGTAAGCCTTCGCCTTACGAAACAGACCTCTTCCTCCCTTTAATAGAGCGAGTTGCTCAGCTAGCCGGGAAAAGCTATGGTGGGGAGAAAGATATTGACCGGGCAATGAGGATTATTGTTGAGCATGGTCGAGGTGTGGCTTTTCTTATTGCCGATGGCGTTTTGCCTTCTAACGAGGGGAGGGGATATGTGCTGCGGCGCATCTTGCGTCGTGCTTCTCTCTTCGGGAGAAGGCTGGGGTTAGCCCAGCCTTTCCTCTATGAGATTACCGCTGCTGCTGTAACCAGGATGAAGCATGTATATCCTGAACTGATGGCCAAACAAGTGGTGATTGAAGAAATTACCACAGCCGAGGAAGAAAAGTTCCAGCAAGGGCTAAATGTTGGGATGGGGATCTTAGAAGGAACTATCTTCAAGATTAGAGAGGAGCTAGTAGGTTACTTCCCGAAATTCCAAAAGTCTTTTAAGGATGCGCTATCTCAGCAAGACTTCATTGATCTTCGTGATGGGGTTAAGTCCGCGATAGATCACTTCCGTCGTGATTGTGAAGTATGGGGGCATGTGTTAATTGTAGGAAAAAGAGATGCTGTTCAAGAAAGCTTGCAGCCTATAGAGGAAGATTTTGCGGGCATGGAGAGCACTATCTCTAGCTATCGCGCACGCGACGCTAGTTCTTTCGGTACTCTTAAACGAAACCTACGGCAAGGCTTCAAAAAGCTTGAAGGGAATATTGACTCAATTGCCAAGAAATTGACAGGTTTTGAGGTATTTATACTCTCTGATACCTATGGTTTTCCCTCAGAATTAACTGCTGAGATTGCCAGGGAAAGAGGCATTTCTGTAGATTCAGAGGGCTTCGAAGCTGAGATGCAAAAGCAGCGAAAAAGGGCCAGGGCAGGGCAGAAATTCGTCGCAGCTACCGCAACACTTTACGGGACAGGCAAACTTTCCGTGAAAGGCGAAGTTATTAAGAAGGTTAAGTTACTTGCGGGGACTGAATTTATTGGTTATGACACGACTACCTCTCAATCTAAAATTCTGGAACTCAGGGTTGGAGAACATCTCGGGAAAGATGCTTCTCGAGGCGATGATGTTGACATAATTCTTGATAACACGCCTTTCTATGGTGAGATGGGTGGACAGGTTGGTGATACCGGTAAAATCAGCAGCCGAAAGGGGAAAGTGGCTATTACCAATACCCTCAGAAGCCCTTCAGATGTAATAATTCACCATGGAAAAGTCACCAAAGGCAGCATATCTGCGGGTGATGTAGTAGAGGCAAAGGTTGACGTAGACCGCCGTCTGGATATTGCCCGCAATCATACTGCCACTCACCTTCTGCAGGCCGCTTTAAGGCAGATATTGGGCAGTAGTGTGTATCAAAGAGGTTCGTTAGTGGAGCCGGGTAGGTTCAGGTTTGACTTTTCTCATCTGGCAGCCATAACTGAAGAGCAGCTCGCTGAAATTCAACGGTGGGTTAACGAGAAAATACGCCAGAGCCTGCCGGTGAAGCCCAAGATAGTTCCTTATAAACAAGCTATCGCTGAAGGTGCTATCGCCTTGTTTGACGAAAAATACGGGGAGGAGGTTCGAATGGTGGAAATTGGTGAGCCGGCAATAAGCCGCGAGCTTTGTGGTGGCACTCACGTTAAATCGACCGGTGAAATTGGTCTTTTTATCATCACCAGCGAAGCTAGCATTGGCACCGGTTTGCATCGCATCGAGGCGGTAACCGGTAGAGCAGCAGAAGCGGTGGCGGAGAAGGATTCTGCTACCCTGAAAAGTATAGCCGGGGAATTGAAAAGCCTGCCTGAAGAGGTTTATCAAAAAGTTAAAGTTCTTATTGCGGAGCGGGAGTTAGAACACAAGCATTCACTGTGGTTGGAGAGGGAATTGTCTCGCAGGATGGTAGAATCGTTGGTTACCCAGACCAAACAGGTGGGCGGGGTAACATTTTTGTCAGCCAGAGTACTTCCGCTGAACAAATCCGTTCTTCGCGAGATGGGTGATATATTACGCCATAAATTAAGCAGCGCGGTGATAATCTTAGCTACAGTTTATGATAATGCCCCCAGCTTCCTGGTAATGGTTACCCCTGACCTGGTAGCCCGAGGTTTCCATGCCGATGATATTATCAAGCAGGTAGCCCGGGTTACCGGCGGCAGCGGTGGAGGCAGAGCGGAGATGGCCCAGGCAGGTGGGAAGGATGTAACCCGGCTGGATGAGGCTTTAAGCTCGGTTGAAAGTATCATCGCAGAGAGAATCTCCTGAGGTTGTTTATTTGTCATTGCGAGGAGCGCTAGCGACGAAGCAATCTCAGAGGTTGGTATGAGATTGCCACGCTTCGCTCGCAATGACAGAGGGGAGTTGCTAAACAATCTCAATCTCCTCTTCCTTGACGGGAGAGGATTAAGGGCCCCGAAAATTCGCAGAATTTTTGGGGTTAGATTAAGGATGAGGTGAACATGCGCAGTCTCGGATTGGATATTGGAGATAGGAAAACCGGTGTGGCAATAAGCGACCCTGACGGATTATTGGCAACTCCTCTCACCGTGATTGAGCATGGAAGCCAGGAGGATGTCATAGCTGACATTATTAAACTTGTTGAGCAATATAAAGTGGAATGTATTGTGGTCGGTTTACCCTATTCCCTGGATGGACATTTAACTCAGCAAGCTATGAAGGTAAAGGATTTTACGGAAAAGCTCCAGAGTATCATTGCGAGCCGAAGCCCTGAGTCTGGCGAAGGGGAAGCAAAGGGGTCTCATCTTACCGGGGTCAGCATACAAATGTGGGATGAGCGGCTGTCCAGCGTGGCTGCGGAAAGGTTGATGATTGAGGCCAGAACTAGAAAGGATAAGAGAAAACAGCACAAGGATGCTTTAGCGGCGGCTATTATCCTTCAGGGATTCTTAGATAGCGAGGGTGTTTAAAAATGTAGTTGCCCAATTTATTGGGCAAATGCGCCTGATGAATCAGGCAACTACAAAAAGATGAAAGTGAAAATCCTAAGCACTAAATACGAAATACTAAACAATACCAAAGCACAAATGACAAAAATCCAAAACAAAACGAGTTTTGGTATTTGAATTTGGAATTTAGAATTTGTTTAGAGTTTAGAAATTAGGATTTAGAATTTAAGGTTGTTGAAATGCCTAAAAACGA
>DAOUMA010000006.1:0-125021 GCA_034414555.1 Dehalococcoidia bacterium
GAACCCACTAACCTACCGATTACAAGTCGGTTGCGCTACCCTTGCGCTACTCGGGCAACCTTTGGTTAATGATATAAAGGGGGTAAGTGTAATGTCAAGATTCGAGTGTATTTACTACTATCTAATAATAGTTTGTTTGCGATAAAATTAAACCGTGGCAGAAATTGAGTTACTAGCCAACCTAATAGTAGCGGCTAAAAAGATTGTGGTATTCACCGGCGCTGGGATAAGCACAGAATCAGGTATACCTGATTTTCGCAGCCCGGGGGGAATCTGGGATAGATTCGACCCTGATGATTTCACCTATCAAAAATTTATCAGCAGTCTCGAGACACGTAGAAAACAGTGGCAGTTGCTTAGCTTAGGTGCCGTCATCGCAAATATAGAACCAAATCCAGCACATTATGCCATTACCGAGCTTTACAGACTGGGCAAACTGGATTGTGTCATTACCCAGAACATAGATAATCTCCATCGGAAAGCCGGGGTTCCTGAAGACAGGATTTTCGAATTACATGGTAATATGCAATGGGCGAGGTGCCTTAATTGCCATCAGCGTTTTCCCATGGAAGAGATTCTACCCAGAATAAAGGAAGGTATTGAGGTTCCTGAGTGCCCTAAGTGTCGTGGTATGTTGAAGCCAGACGCCGTTTTCTTTGGTGAACAATTGCCACAAGGGACATTAATAGAGGCTACTCACCGTTCACAGAATTGTGACCTTTTCATAGTTGTCGGCTCTACTTTGGTTGTTTACCCCGCAGCATATATGCCGGTATATGCTAAGGAAGCTGGAGCAAAGATAGCTATTGTCAACCTTACCCCAACAGACCTCGACCAGTATGCTACTGTGGTTATTCATAGCAAAGCCGGGGAAACGCTGCAGCAGGTTATGCGAAAAGTGCACGGAAAATTAACGCAGTAGAGAGACTAAAATTTATTCTATTGCCATTGCTATTAATTCAGCAATGTCTAAATCCTTTAAGGACTCTTCCGCACCCTTGCTCTTTATAGAATCTTCGAGCATTTGCATGCAGTAAGGACAGGCGGTAGCCACTATTTCTGTTTTGGTTTTGATAACGTCTTCAATACGTACATCGCTTATCCTTTTGCCTTGCTTTTCCTCAACCCAGAATCTTCCCCCACCTCCACCACAGCAGAAGCTATTCCAGCGACTACGCTTCATCTCTACCAAATGGATTTGGGGGATTGCAGCAAGAGCTTGCCTCGGTGGCTGGTAGATATCATTGTGTCTACCAAGATAGCAGGGGTCATGGTAGGTTACCTTCTGGTTCAATCCTGAAGTTAGTTTCAATTTACCTTCCGTTATTAGTCGGGCGATGAGCTGGGAGTGGTGGATAACTTCAAATTCGCCACCAAACTGCGGATATTCATTTTTAAGGGTATTGAAACAGTGAGGGCAGGTGGTAACTATCTTTGTAACGCCATAATTCTTTAACAGCTCAATGTTCTTGGTAGCCTGTATCTGGAATAGATATTCATTACCCATCCTTCGGGCGGGGTCGCCGCAGCAGGTCTCTTCGGCGCCCAGCGTGGCGAAGTTGACACCAGCCGCTTGCAGTATCCGGGCGAAAGCGTGGGCAATCTTCAAGCTGCGGTCCTCCAGCGACGCCTGACAGCCCACCCAGAACACCATATCCACCTTGCTGTCCTCGGAAAGGTGCTTTATTTTCAGCTCCCCCTCCCAGGTAGTCCTGGTATTCGTGGTGCCGATGACGACATGTCCTCTAGCTTCAATGGAGGTCAATATTGGTGCAGCTAATTCGGGGACTTTGGCTTGCTCTAAAATCAGACTACGACGCATATCCACAATCTTATTAATGTGCTCCACATATACCGGGCATGCTTCTTGACATGCACGGCAGGTGCAGCAGACCCAGATGGCGTCTTCAGGTATTACCTCGCCGATAAGTGAGCGAGGCGGGTCTGCGTCTGGGATTAACAATGATGTCTTGGGCACCTTAGTCTTGAATTGGTATTTGCTTTCTTCCAGCAAGTGCTCTTTCAGTGACTGGATTAACTTCTTGGGGGAGAAGGGCTGCCCGCTGAGATAACCGGGGCATACCTCCTGGCATCTTCCGCAGCGAGTACAGGCATCTAAATCCAATAGCTGCTTCCAGGTGAAGTCTTCAATCTTCCCCACGCCGAAGCTCTCCGCCTTCTCCAGGTCAATGGGCTGCAGTGCCCCTTTAGGCTCCCGACTGCGGAGAAAGACATTTGCCGGGGCGACGATGATGTGGGTTAGCTTATTGTAGAACAGTGAAATGTAGACCACAGCACCAGCAGCGAGTATAACGTGCAAAAACCATGATGCTTGATGTAAAACCAGATTTGTTCCTGTGCTGAGTCCGATGAATGCCTTGCTAATCACTAACCCGAGTGGTGACCATACATTCCAGATAGCCTCAGTGCCTGGTTCAACCGCAGCAATGCGGAAAGCTTCTACAAAGAAGCCGGTGATCACCACTGCTAAGATTAAGCTAATGGCAATGAGGTCGTCAGCACTTCTATCTAATCTCTCTTTAAATGCCCCTGGTTTCTGAATATATCTACGGATGATGAATATAATTGCTCCTATGAAAACAAGGAGACCGCCAATATCATCGATAAGCGACTCAGCTAAAAAGGGCGCTCCACGAACCCAGGAATGAAACCAGTAATGCCCGACAAAATCTATTCCTGCGCCGAGAAAGAGAATTATGCATCCCCAGAAGATGAGGAAATGTGCTATTCCGGGATAAAGCTCCCTGAGGAATTTCCGGTGTACCAGACCTTCAACAACGCCAACCTTTATGAAATTTCCTGTCCTGCTCCAAAAAGGGTGGAGCCTATCTTCAGGCTTACCGCGCCGCCAAACATTCCAAAAACGAATAAGAATAGCGTAAACAAAAATGATGGCTGCTACGAGGGCTAGCGGATAAATAACCCATGGTCCCCGGGGAACATTCCACAGAATTTCACGAAATGCTTGCATTGTTTCCCTCGCTTCCTTTCAAGGTTTCAATATCCGAGGGATTATATCATAACGCCGGCTATCAAAGGAAGCTCTCTACTTATCTTGTCTCGCCCTTTTGGGATATAGAAGAAGTTCTTCCATATTTGCCTTAGTGAATCTAAAAGTAGGGAATAACTGTGATTAATCCGCCATTTCTCGGACACGTTTGATATCTATTGCCTTGCCGCTATCCTCGCTTGCTTCCACTACAATAGCATCAAACGAAACCTGCCCTTTGGCTACCGAGAAGCGACCGCCGCCACAGTAATTGCAAAGGGAACTCGTCCTGCTCTTATTTGCCGAAGCTGCTATTATTCCTATTGGCAAACGAGCGTGAAAAGGGAATCGTAGCTACGTCCTTGTTTAACGGACATACCCAGGTTCGTTCAGTGGTAGAAAGCTCATACCAATACTCCTTCCACCTCAGCCATAATCTCCTCGGTAGTAAAGTGCCTGCTGGTGATGGCGCCGCTGGGACAGGCAGCGGCACAGATACCACAGCCCTTACACTGGGCTTCGTTGATGGAAGACACCTTCTTCTCTTTATCGAAGGAGATGGCACTATAGGGGCAGAGCGGGATACAGGTCTTGCAGCCAGAGCAGAGTTCTTCATCAACCACTGAAATGGCAGCTTCGACCTCAACCGTGCCTTTGCTGATCGTGGCCAGGGCCCGGGCTGCCGCTGCGGAGGCCTGAGCCACGGTATCTGGAATATCCTTGGGACCCTGACAGCAACCGGTAATAAACACTCCGTCAACCGGGGTAGCTACCGGGTCGAGTTTAACATGCCTTTCCATAAAGAAGCCATCCGCCCTTCTTCCGATGGTGAACTTGCGAGCCACTTCTTCTGCGTCTGAGCGTGCCTCCAAAGCCACACCCAGGATAACCATGTCCACAGGAACCCTTACCACAGCACCCAGCAGGGTGTCCTCAACCACAACTATTAACTTTCCCTGCTCCTTTTCTTTTAGGGCGTGGTCGGTAACTTCAGCCACCTTACCTCTGATGAAGTTGACCCCTTCCTCAGAGAGACGCTTATAGAACTCTTCGTAGCCTTCCCCGAAGCAACGCATGTCGATATACATCTGATATACGTTGGCTTGGGTTTTCTCCTTTATAAGATGAGAGAACTTGAGGCCATACATGCAGCAAACTCGGGAGCAATACTCATGGTAGTTTTCATCGCGGCTACCCACGCAGTGAATGTAAGCCACACTCTCTGGCTCTCTGCCATCCTTGAGCACAATCTTGCCACCGGTGGGCCCCACAGCGCTGCACAGCCGTTCAAACTCGAGGCCGGTGAGGACATTATCAAATCGCTTGTAGCCATATAGGGTGATCACTGAGGGGTCGAAGACATCGTAGCCGGTAGCAATAATGATATTGCCCACCTCTACCTCTACAATCTGGTCAACCTGTTCAAAGTTGATGGCACCTGCCTGGCAGAACTTCTCACAAGCACGGCATTTCCCCGTCTTGAAATAGGTGCAAACATCCGTGTCGATGACAGGAACATTAGGCACTGCCTGGGGGAAGGGAATATATATCGCCTTTCTCTTCACCAAACCGACATCAAACTCACTATCTGCCTTCCAAGGGCACTTCTCTATGCAAACGCCACAGGCGGTGCACTTATCCTCATCCACGTAGCGGGCCTTCTTTTTGATCTTCACCTTGAAATTACCCACATACCCCGAGACCTCTTCCACTTCGCTCCAGGTCATTAGTTCAATATATGGGTGTGAGCCTACCGAACTCATCTTTGGGGTGAGGATGCAGGAGGAGCAATCGAGGGTGGGAAAGGTTTTATCCAGCTGAGCCATGTGTCCCCCAATGGAGGGCTCCCGTTCCACCAGATAAACCGTATGGCCACTGTTGGCAATCTCCAGGGCTGCCTGGATGCCAGCGATGCCCCCGCCCACAATCAGAGTATTAGGATTGACTGGAACCTCCTTAGTCTCCAGAGGTTCATGGTAGTAAACTCTCTTCACCGCTGCGCTTACCAGAGCCTTAGCCTTCTCAGTAGCGAGATCGTGGTCTTCTGTTATCCAGGAACAGTGCTCACGAATATTAGCCATCTCAAATAAATAAGGGTTTAATCCCGCCTCCTGACAAACGCGACGGAAGGTAATTTCATGGAGGCGTGGGGAGCAGGAGGCAACAACCACCCGGTTGAGTTTGTGCTCCTTTATATCCTGCTTGATAAGCTCCTGCCCCGGGTCGGAACACATAAACTTGTAATCACGCGCTACAACTACTGAGTCGAGACCACCAGCGTATTTGCTTACAGCCTCCACATCAACGGTGTCCGCGATATTACTCCCGCAGTGGCATACATATACTCCGATTCTTCTTTCCTCCATATTCATATTAACCTCCTTAATCTAATAGTTAGCGCTAACATTGACACCCCCAAACTACCATGCTATTATCTGTTAATTTTAACAAAGTTTGGTAATTATAACAGGTGTGGAAATGCAAAGCAAATATGAGCGAGACTATATTGCTAGGCATGAGCGAATCAGGAGCAAACTGATGGAAATGGCCAAGAGGTCCGATTGTGCTTGTTTCCTTATTTCTAAAGTGGCGACTGAACTCGGAATGGATCAAAGAACCGTTAGGTCTCATCTTAAAATCCTAGAAATGGATCATGATGGAGTATTCGTCGACCCTGAGGAAAAGCAATTTTGTACCAGGGAGGGTCTTGTCCTGTTAGCCAATAGGTTGGGACTTGTGGATATCTCCCGGGAAAAGAAGTAAGGGTAAATACGCAGTGATTTGTGCAACGACAAACCCGCGGGCTAGCTGCTTAAGTAAGAAAGGGGGTAAAAATGGCTAAACCAAAGGTTGCTTTTTACTGGTGCGCTTCATGTGGGGGATGTGAGGAGACGGTGGTTGACCTTAATGAAGACATATTGAAAGTAGCGGGTGCTGTGGATATTGTCCTGTGGCCCGTGGCATTGGATTTCAAGAGGAAGGATGTTGAAGCTCTAAGCGACGGTAAGATAGCGGTCACCTTTATAAATGGTGCGGTAAGGCTAGAAGAGCAGGAAGAAATGGTAAAGCTCTTAAGAAAAAAATCAGGTCTTATCGTTGCCTTTGGCTCTTGCGCTCACCTGGGTGGGATACCGGGGTTGGGAAACTTCTGGACAAGGGATACCATTTTTCAAAGGGTTTACAAGGAAGTCCCCACTGTGGAAAATCCCGAGGGAATTACTCCACAGGAGACGACATCCGTTGATGCCGGTGAACTTACCCTGCCGGAATTCTATGGTACGGTGAAGACCCTGAACCAAACTATTCCTGTAGATTATTACCTCCCCGGGTGTCCACCGCCGCCTGATTTAATAATGAATGCCGTAAATGCTATTCTCAAGGGGGAACTCCCGGAGAAGGGGGCGGTGCTTGCCCCTGAAAAATCCCTGTGTGATACGTGCCCAAGAGCGGAGAAGAAGCCAGAGAAATTGTCAATAAAAGAAATAAAAAGACCCTACGAGGTCAAGCTTGACCCCGAGAAATGCTTCCTTGAGCAGGGGGTAATCTGTCTTGGTCCTGCCACTCGCTCGGGATGTGGGGAAACATGCATTAGAGCTAATATGCCATGTAGGGGTTGCTTTGGTCCAGTAGATGGGGTTATCGACCAGGGAGCAAAAGGACTTTCAATGGTTGCATCTATATTGGGGATTGAGGGTGAAGAGCAGATGACCGAGGAAGAAGTCGAAAAATTAGTCAGTGGGCTCGTAGACCCAGCAGGAACATTCTACAGGTTTAGCCTGCCAGCTTCCTTGCTGAGAAGGAGAATAGTATAGGAGGACAGGATGAGAAAGATAACAATAGACCCCATAACCAGGCTTGAGGGACATGGAAAGATAGAGATATTTCTCAATGATGACGGGGATGTTGACAAGGCTTACCTCCAGATCCCCGAGCTTCGAGGATTTGAAAAGTTCTGTGAAGGAAGACCGGCGGAGGAGATGCCGAGAATAACCACAATGATTTGCGGTGTATGTCCTACTGCTCACCACATGGCATCGACCAAAGCCCTTGACGACCTTTTCAAGGTTGAGCCAACCTCAACGGCGAAAAAGATAAGAGAGCTTATGTACAATGCTTTCCAGGCGGAAGACCATATATTGCATTTCGTCTTCCTTGGCGGTCCTGACTTTGTTGTTGGCCCAACAGCGCCCGCCGGAGAAAGAAATGTCTTAGGAGTCATTGGCAAAGTGGGGTTAGAAGTTGGGGGCAAAGTAATAGAAATGCGGAAAAGGCTGAGGAATGTTCTGAGAATAATCGGGGGCAAGCCAGTTATGCCTTCCTGTGGGTTACCCGGGGGAGTATCAAAAGCGATTACCGAGGAGGAAAGGAACACCATCATTGAGGCAGGGGAATATGCGGTGGAATTCTGTAAATTTGCCTTAGGGCTTTTTGACGATGTAGTGCTCAAAAATAAAAAATATGTTGACCTTGTCGTCGGAGATATTTATAAACATAGGACATATTATATGGGGTTGGTGGATAAGAATAACAAGGTGAATTTCTACGATGGCCAGATAAGAGTGGTTGACCCGAATGGCAAAGAGTTTGCCAAGTTTAAGGGTCAAAATTACCTTGATCATATCAGGGAGCATGTTGAGCCCTGGACTTACGTGAGGTTCTCTTATCTCAAGAACGTAGGCTGGAAGGGATTTATTGATGGGGAAAAGAGCGGTATTTTCAGGGTAGCACCATTGGCTCGGCTGAATGCATCCGATGGGATGGCAACACCACTGGCTCAGGGAGCCTATGAAAAGATGTATAAAGTACTGGGTGGGAAGCCGGTCCATAGTACCTTGGCTTTCCACTGGGCTCGACTTATCGAGGCGCTTTATGCTTCTGAACGGGTGCTGGAGCTTGCCCGTGACCCAGAGCTTACCTCTCCTGATATTGTAAATCTACCTACTGAGACTCCAAAAGAGGGTATCGGTGTGGTAGAAGCACCAAGAGGAACCCTTTTGCATCACTACAAAACCGATGAGAGAGCGATTCTCACGGAGGTCAATTTGATCGTCGCTACACAGAATAACTCTGCTTCCATCTGCATGTCCATCGAAAAAGCGGCCAAATCGCTTATAAAGAAGGGCGAGGTCTCCGACGGAATTCTCAATATGATTGAGATGGCGTTTAGAGCCTATGACCCCTGTCATGCCTGCGCCACTCATTCACTGCCGGGAAGAATGCCACTTGAAGTGAATGTATATGACTCTAGGGGGCAGGTGGTAAAGAGATTAAGAAGGGATGGATAGAAAAAAGATGAACACGCTCATTTTAGGGCTTGGAAATCCAATTCTCACCGATGATGGAGTTGGAATCAATATTGCCCGGAAGCTCAAGGAGGAAAATCCTGAATTAGAAGTGGTAGAGACCAGCGAAGGAGGAATTGCTCTCCTCGACTATATAGCAGGCTGCGATAAGCTCATCATCATCGATGCTATAAAAACTGGAAAGGGGAAACCGGGAGAGCTCTATAAGCTTGCCCGGGAAGACTTGAAGCCCGCTATGCATTTCTCTTCATCTCATGGCGTAGATATCACCGCCGCCCTTAAAGTTGGGGAAGCCCTGGGATACACAATGCCCCAATCCGTTAGCATATATGCTGTAGAAATAAGGGATAATACGACCTTCAGAGAACAGTGTACCAAAGAGGTGGAGGAGAGGATACCATTCATTGCAAACCAAATAGTAGAGGAGGAGAAGCTATGAGTAATTTTGCTCCTAAAATCATAGTTTTTTGCTGTAATTGGTGTTCATATGGCGGGGCAGACCTCGCCGGCACTTCAAGATTAAAGATCAAGCCTTATTTTGTGATAGTTCGAACCATGTGTTCCGGAAGGGTAGAACCAACCTTTATTTTACATGCTTTTAGTGGTGGCGCCGATGGAGTGATGATAGCAGGGTGTCATCCCGGGGATTGCCACTATACCAGTGGCAACTATAAGACAAGACGAAGAGTAATGCTGCTTAAGAATATGCTCTCCCAACTTGGGATAGAATCTGAGAGATTACGGCTAGAATGGATTTCTGCGGCCGAAGGAGAAAAATTCCAGTCTGCGGTAAATGCGTTTATTGATGAAGTTGTGAAGCTTGGTCCTCTTCATTAAGATTTCCTTGGGACAAGCAGTGAGCATAAATTTTGCGTTGGCTGAGGAGGTGGAATCCTGATGGGTGGTCAACCAATCCAAGTGTCAGAACTCGACCGGAATTTTAAGCTCGAGGTATACCCTCAACATGATCCGAGAAAGATAGCCAGAATGGTAAATCTTGGCATGAGGGAGAGGGCTTTAAGTGGCCCCTATATCTGGTATTGTTCTGATTGCTGGATCTGTGAACAACGTTGCCCGCAGAATGTGAAGAGGCTTGCCCATTTGGTTACTGCCTTATGTCGGGGATGTGGGGTATGCGGCGCGGCTTGTCCCTCCAGGAGCAATCTTGGTGAACCTGTTCGAAGATGAGCGGATTTTGGCACAAACAAAAGCATTTATGGCACAACAGCATAGACGAGAGGCTAACCCCAATACAGATCCAAAGTGGGCTGCTACCGTATCTTCTCAGCAACCTGAAGGGAATGGAATCCCCAGATGGTAGGAGATATGAGTAACGGAAAGACGAGGTTTTCTGAGCAAGGTTGAACTAAAAGCCTCCAGTAACGTCTCCTTCCTTTTTCTGTGACACCATTTCTTAATCGGGGAAATAAATTCTGGATTAACTGCATAGGCCATCAGGATTTCTTCTCGACGAGTCTGTATTTGTAGTATCCATCATCGGTCACTTCGTCTGTTTCCTCAATAAATCCATATTTCCTCAGAGCCATGACCCAATACATCGCTTCATAGGTAGCTGAATTTAATGCCTTGGCAACCTCAGGGACAGTTTTTGGCTCATCTTTAAAGGCATTGAGTACCATCTTTTTCATTTTCGCTTGTTGTTTAACAAGTTCAGTGAGTTCTTCCTTCACCTTGACCTTCTTCTTAAGTTCCATGAAGGTTTTGTTAGACGCTGGCAAATTCTACCTCCTCCGAAAGTGCACCTATCATTGCCTTTACTTGCGAGTCTGTGTATCCCTCAATATCAATGGCATCTTGCGGGCATACAGGAACACAAGCTCCACAACCTTTACATAGAGCTTTGTTGACCGTAGCGCGCTCCTGACCCTCAAGCTCCGTTTTTTCTATGGCAGAATATAGGCAGGCTTCTGCACAGAGCCCACACCACTTGCACCTTTCCGCATTAACGGCTGCTACTAAGGGTTCGAGCTCAATATAACCCTTCATGAGAAGGGCTGCTGATTTTGAAGCTGCAGCAAGAGAGGATGCCACTGCCTCTGAGGAGTTTCTGGGAGCCTGGCAGGCACCTGCTATAAATATACCGTTTATGACTGTCTCGACGGGGCGAAGCTTGGGATGGATTTCATTGAAGAATCTATCACTCCCTATCGGGATCTTAAGAACATTAACGAGATCATCCGTTTTGTTGGGAACCATACCGGTTATAAGAACCACGAGGTCAACTTCTATCTCTAGTTGTTCACCTCCGGTGAGAAGGTCTCTTACCCTGACCTTCAGATTCCCATTGGGTCTTTCTACCTCAGGGGGTTCATCCTCGCTAAAGCGAACAAAAACCGCCCCTTTTCTGGAAGCTTCCTCATATAGAACTTCGTATTTTCCGTAGCTCCTTATGTCCCGGTATAGGTGAAATTGGGTTATGGACGGGTCTATCTCAGAGACCAAGGTGGAAGTATGCAATGCCGCATTACAACAGTAGCGGGAGCAATAAACATTGGCGTTTTCCACATTGGGCTTCTGCCTTGCCCCAACGCAATAAATATAGGCAATATTCTTTACTTCTTTCCCGTTATAGATGAGCTTTCCGTTAGAAGCCTCAACCATCTGTTTAAACTGGGGAAGGGCAACAACCCCTTCAGTCCCATATCCATACTCCCCCTCCTTGGGCTTATACGAGTCAAAGCCAGTTGCTACAATAATGGAGCCAACATTCAGGCTAATCTCTTCCCCCTTGGCCCTTATCTTTACATCGAAGTCCCCGACACATCCTGTTTTCTCGATAAGCTCTGCTTCTGTAAACAAGGTTATGTTTTCCCTTTTTCCTACTTCTTCAAGCAGCTTCGCAATTATTTTCTCCCCGCTCCTCCCTTGTGGATACAGCTTCTTGAATTTTCTTATCCAGCCTCCTGGCTCGGCCTCCTTCTCTATGAGAAACGCATGTATCCCGAGGTCTGCAAGGGAAACTGCAGCCCGAAGTCCTGCTATGCCAGCCCCTATGACAAGGACCTTTTTTATAGTCTCGATTTTTATTGGCTCGAGGGATATGCTGAGTTTCGCCTTCCTTATCCCGGCAAGTACAAGCCTTATTCCCTTCTCAGTTGCCCCCTCGGGATTATCTGTGTGTGTCCATGAGTCTTGCTCTCTTAGGTTTACCTGAGTATATTGATAGGGGTTCAGCCCTGCCCTTTGAGCAACTCCTCTGAATGTGTAAAGGTGGAGTTTCGGAGAGCATGAGGCAACTACCATGCCATCCAGCTTCTTCTCCTTTATATCATCTATTATTTCTTGCTGGGCTGAATCTGAACAGGCAAACATCATTGTCTTGGCAACAACGACCCCTTCTTCCTTACTTGCTGCTTCTCTTACCTTTTCAACATCCACATAATCAGATATATTCCCTCCGCAGTGGCATATATAGACACCTATTCTTCTTCCGTTCATCATCTTCCTCCCCTTGTTTTCTCTACATGAGCTGCGGCATGAGTTGCGGCTGCCGCTGCGTGAAGGATTGTGTCAGGAATATCCATGGGTCCAGAGCTAGTTCCAGCAACAAATACCCCATCTATGTTGGTTTTGCCAGGATGCATATCCTCGTCTATCTCTTTGATAAAATGGAAATCGTCTAGAAGAAGCTTATCTTTCTTGAAAGTCCCCGTTATCTCAGCATTCGGGAGTAAACCGACAGAAAGAACAACAAGGTCATGCTCCGCCTGCTTTTTTACCCCGCCGTTATCGATGTCCTCATAGTGAAGGATTAAATTCCCGTTTTCCTTCTCCTCTATCTTTGCAACCCTTCCCTTTACCAAGGATGCCCCCATTGCCTTTGTCTGTTGGTAAAATTCCTCGTATCCCTTTCCAAAGGCCCTTATATCCATGTAATAGATTGTAATGTCAGCCACGGGAAGAACTCCCATAAGGAGCTGCGTATGTTTCAAGGAATACATGCAGCATACCCTGGAGCATATTGGATTTTCTACCGTCTTGTCCCTTGAACCGACACAGAGAACAAAAGCTATATTGTCCGGTACCTTGCCATCCGAAGGTCTGAGCACTGTGTTGTAAGGTCTTGTGGGAGCAAGCAGTCTCTCCATTTGCATTGCGGTAATGACATTTTTGTATCTTTCATAGCCATACAGAGGCTTTCGTTCAGCGGCGAAGAGTTCGAAGCCGGTAGAGAGGATAACTGCTCCGACGGTATATTCGATTTCCTGAGGCGTCTGGCTAAAATCAATACAGCTGGCAGGGCAAACCCTTTCGCAGGCACCACAAAGGATGCAGTTATCAATATCAATGACAGCTTTCTTAGGAACCGCAGTAGAGAAGGGGATATAGGCTGCCTTTCTAACTGTCAGTCCAAAATTGAATTCATCTGGAACCATAACAGGGCAGCTTATCTCGCATTGTTGACAGCCAGTACACGCAGGTTCATCAACATATCGTGGCTTCTGGAGCAGTCTTACCTTGAAGGAGCCGTCATCCTTCCGTACGATCTTTTTGACCTCTGCGTAGGTTATGAGAGTGATATTGGGATGATGGTAAGTTGCTGCCATCTTTGGGGTTGAAATACAGCTTGCACAATCAAGGGTTGGGAAGGTCTTACTTAGGAGAATCATCTTTCCGCCTATGCTTGGTCCTTTCTCAACAAGCAGTACCTTATAGCCCATCTCGGCCAAATTAAGGGAGGCTTCCTCTCCTGCGATTCCTGCCCCTACTACAAGGACATCGTAATCCACTTTCATCGTTCTTTGTTCACCGGGCCAAGCTCTTTCAAAGTCTCGTAGAAGTCTTTCATGTAGCTCGCAAAGGACTCGGCACAAACAGAGCAAATGGCCGCCATTTTAACCCTCTCGGGCTTATAGCCCTTTTCATTGAGAAGCTCTTGGGCATGTGTAACTATTTTCGCAGTTCTATCAGCACAGTCGGGAAGACAGGCGCATTCTTCTCCATCTGCCGCAATGAAAACACCACTAAAGCTGTTCTCTATAGCATGGAGTATCCATCCGGGCTTAATTCCGCTGGAACAGGGAATACTTATCACCATAACTGTAGGGGAATAATGCATATGAGAGCTTCCAGCAAGGTCTATCCCGGGGTCTGAGATGTTGTTGCTGGAAAAGACAAGAATCTTCGGACGGAAATTCTTAGCTTCACCCCTTTTCTCGTCAGTCATTTTACAGTCTTTACAAAGATCCTCCAATACCCCGCTTCCTCAATGTCCCCCAGATACTCATAGCTCATCTTCTTTGCCCACAGGGGGATATCCCTGCGGGTTCCAGGGTCTGAGGAAAGGACTTCCATTATCCCTTCAGCAGGAACTTCCGTAACTGCCTTCTTTGCAGCAAGCAAAGGACCCGGGCAGGACATTCCCCTTGCATCTACCACCTTATCAGCCTTAAGGTTTTTGAGTTCTTCCAAGTTGAGTTCTGCCATTTTGTTAAACCTCCTCTCGGCTTTACCTTATATGAATAAAGTTATTGCAGCATCTTTTGATTCTAATAGCCATTCTCCTGCTCCGATGATGTCGTCAACCATTTCGAGGTCTTCTTTTTTAACATCCCAAACGCTGGAGGCAGTTGAGCATGCATATATCTTCACCTTCCCTGACTCCTTGGCCTCCTTGAGAATATCAAACCACATCGGTAAATTGAGTTCCTTCATCCTCTTCACAACCTGTTCACCTTTCTCTTTGAACTCACTTAAATGCATGTTCTTTTTGATGACATCCTTCTTAAACGCATAAACGCCCCAGAGTTGCAGGAATATTTCTACCTCCATATCCATCCCCACGGCTCCACCTGCAAGAATAGCCATCCCTATTAGTCTGTCAACACTGCCCGTCATCACCGTCATACAAATTTTCTCTCCCATTTTCTTAAACCTCCTTTGCAGAAATTTAAATTGAAGGAGAAATGTCTTCCCCCTTTTACAGCCAGGGCACATTTCTCCATCTCTGCCACATCAATAAGGTCAACAATATCCTTGATTTTGCCTCCGCCCTCGACAGTAAGGAACCGCCAACCTTTGCCGGGACGTCTGCGTAAAGTTCACAGCCTAACTACCTCCTCGCAAACATAAGTAGCGAGACGTTCAACCACCGCTATTTTCTATTTTAATGTTACTATATTGAAATACCTAAATGTGTGATATATTATACCATGTTCTTCAAAGATGCAAGTGCCTGTGCCTCTAACCCCGCAAAAGCTTGTTTTCTTGATAACTTTATGTTATATTTTCATAGTTTGTTTGGAAAGTTGAGGTATTAGTGAAATGGAAATGTTAACGCCTTACAGGGAAGCAACAGATGTGATACTTGAGGCTGGCGGTGATCCTTTCAGGTTGTGTTACAATTGTGGTGTTTGTACTGGTATCTGTCCTTGGAATTTGGTTATAAGCTTTAACCCTCGTCGCATTATGCATGAGGCACAATTAGGTGTTATTGGCTTTGAAGCTGAAAAGATATGGACGTGTGTTGCCTGTAGAGCCTGTGTTCAGAACTGCCCTCGTGGTGTAGAGATACCAGACGTTATGAGAGCTTTGCGTAGGGTCGTTGTGGAACTAGGCGTAGCCAAGGTTCCCGACTCACTACGGATTGTAGTGAAGAATATCTCTGGCGTAGGCAATCCGCTGGGAGAGCCACGGGAGAACCGGGCAGATTGGGCAAAAGACCTCGGGGTTAAGACCTTTACCAGAGGAACTGAGATATTATATTTTCCCTGCTGTTATCAAGCATACGACCCAAGCCACCAGAGAGTTGCCCGGGCTGCAGTTAATATTCTGAAAAAAGCCGACGTAGATTTTGGTATCTTGGGTGCTGAGCAATCCTGCTGCGGTGAGAGTGTGCGCAAGGCAGGTCAGGAGAGCCTGTTCCAAAGCCTGGCCCAAAATAACATTGACGTCTTTACCAAAGCCGGTGTCAAAAAGATTCTTGTCACTTCTCCCCATTGTTATCATACCTTTACAGAAGAATACCCTGAGCTAGGGGGCAATTTTGAGGTAATTCATTTTTTCCCGTATTTAACCGAGCTTATTAAAGAGGGAAGGTTAAAGTTCACCAAGGAGTTGAATGAAAAGGTTACCTATCATGATTCCTGCTGTTTAGGACGTTATGCGGGTATATACGATGAGCCTCGCCAAGTTCTGGGCAGCATCCCTGGCTTGGAGTTGGTTGAGATGAGGGATTTTCGCGAAAACAGCCTATGTTGTGGTGGCTGTGCCGGGAAGCTCTGGCAAGAAACCAAAAAGGGAGAAAGATTCTCTGACCTGAGGATAGAGCAGGCACTTGAAGTAGAAGCCAGTACATTGGCTGTTGCCTGTCCTTATTGCAAGCTTAACTTTGATGATAGTGTGCTCATCATGGATAAGCCAGAGTCCATTCAGGTTAAAGATATCTCGGAGCTTGTTGCTGAGGCGATGGTGTGAGCCTCTACAACATCCCATTTTGAGATAACGTCTTCAGCGTAGAATGTCCTGCTACCTCACCAGTTTGTCCTTAGCCTCCGCCTGAGATACTCCTCTCTTGATCTTTGTCCAGCTTTAACTGACTCTACTGAGTACGTAGGCTTCCTTCCATAACGTATGTGTCACCCATCTATCTGAACTACATCACCGCTCTACTTATGTTCTCTCGCCATTTTGAGATACGGAAGAAGTTCTTCCATATTTCCAAAGTTTGCTTAATGAATCTAAAAGTAGGGAATAACTCTGATTAATCCGCCATTTCTCGGATACGTTTGATATCTATTGCCTTGCCGCTATCCTCGCTTGCTTCCACTACAATAGCATCAAACGAAACCTGCCCTTTGGCTACCGAGAAGCGTTTTGGCATTTGGGTAAGAAAGCGATCAATCGCATCGCTTACTTCAACGCCAATGACAGAATCTATCGGCCCAACCATGCCTATTTCAGTTACATAAGCGGTGCCCTTGGGTAATATGCAGGCATCAATGGTGCCTATGTGGGTGTGTGTTCCCAGAACAGCACTAACTCGTCCATCCAGATATCTACCCATTGCTACTTTCTCTGAAGTTGCCTCAGCATGAAAATCAACAATGATAACAGCAGGCTTTCTATCAAGCTCACCTAATAGCTTATCCATGGCTCGAAATGGGCAATCGAAATCCCCTACGAAAGTACGTCCTACTAGATTAACCACCATGATGTTATCCTTGACCCAGTAACCCCGCCCGGGGGTCATCGGGGGGTAATTCAATGGACGGATTACAGCAGCATCGCTATTCAAATAGGGAACAATCTCAGGGTGGGCCCAAATGTGATTTCCTGAGGTTATCACATCAACCCCGGAATCAAAAAGTTCCTCTGCTGTGCCAGGAGTTAGTCCTATACCACCTGCAGCATTTTCTCCGTTAGCTATTGCAAGGGTAAATCTGTATTCATCTCGCAAATGGGGAAGAATTTTTTTGACTGCTTTCCTACCTGGCTTACCAATAACATCTCCTATCACCAATATTTTCAATTCTGTCCCTGTCCCCATCTACTTAGCGTAGTCTACTGCCGTGGTCTCCCGTACCACCACGATCTTTATCTGCCCAGGATAGGTCAAGCTCTCCTCTATTTTTTTGGAAATATCTCTGGCTAGCCTTACTGCGGTCAAATCATCGATTTCCTCTGGTTTCACCATTATGCGTACTTCACGTCCTGCTTGAATAGCAAAAGTCTTCTCCACTCCAGGGAAGCTACTAGCTATATCTTCCAAATCCTTTACTCGTTTTAGATATTGTTCCAGAGATTCACGTCTGGCACCGGGGCGTGAACCGCTTATAGCATCGGCAGCGGCGACAATAAAGCCGATAATGCTGCTTGTTAAAGCTTCACCGTGATGCTCAGCAATTGCTTGAACTACTTCCGGAGATTTATCCCATTGCTTGACCAAATCAGCGCCTATCAAAGCATGGGGACCCTCTACTTGGTAATCCACTGCCTTACCAATGTCGTGAAGCAAGCCAGCTCTTCTGGCTAGCACACTATCAGCTCCAATTTCATTGGCTAGCATCCCTGCCAGGTGTGCCACTTCAGTGCTATGCAGTAAGACGTTTTGACCATAGCTGGTGCGGAATTTAAGTTTGCCAAGTAAGGTGATCAGTTCAGGATGCAACCCTGCGACATCTGTTTCATAGGCAGCTTGCTCACCCGCATTGCGAATGATAGTTTCAACTTCAACCTTGGCTTTCTCTACCACTTCTTCAATTCGAGCCGGATGAATGCGACCATCGAGTATTAGTTTATTTAATGAAATCCGAGCCACTTCTCTTTTTACTGGATCAAAGCTAGAGATGGTAACTACCTCAGGGGTATCATCAATAATAAGGTCTACTCCGGTAGCTTGCTCCAGGGCTCGAATATTACGACCTTCACGCCCAATAAGCCGTCCCTTCATCTCATCGCCGGGCAAAGGAACTGTGGAAACTGTAATCTCTGAAACAACGTCTGTGGTACATCGCTGGACGGTTGTAGCTAGAATTTCTTGAGCCCGCCTGTTTGCTTCCTCTTTTACCTGGTTTTCCCAGGTTCGAACTTGCCGTGCTGCTTCATCTTTGACTTCAGATTCTATAGCCTGTAATAAGAGCTGTTTTGCTTCCTCACTGGATACACCGGAGAGAGCCTCTAATTGCTCTACCTCCTTTTTCTTTAATCCCTGGAGCTCGCCCTTTATCCCTTCGATGTCCCTTTCTCTGAGATTAAGTTCGCGCTCGTGTTTTTCCAGAAACTCTGATTTTCGTTCTAGTGCCTGTTCTTTTTGAGTAAGGCGATTTTCTAAACGTTGTAGTTCCAGGCGGTGTTCTTTGCTTTCAGTTTCAACGGTACTTCTGAGCCTAGCAGCTTCTTCCTTGGCTTCAAGAAGAACTTCTTTATGCTTTGCCGCTGCATCATCTAGTAACCTTCGTGCTTCTTTCTTGGCACTTCGAATTTGCTGATTCGCTATTATCTGTCTCACGAAGTAACCGGTAAGGACACCCAGAATAAGAACAAGACAAATCAAAACATATACATAATCTCCCATTTTCCCTCTTCATTTCAGCAGAATAAAGTAGATATTGCATTGCAGGTTAAATGATAATCTTTTAATAAGCTATCGTCAAATCCCTTGAAGGAGAGAGCAAAAATGAAGCAAATGAAAAGATTTTTGCGGTTTAAAGGCTAGCGATTAATAATTAAATAGTGGAAGGAAGAGAAAAAGCGAATAATACAATAGATTTAAAATCTATTGACCGACCTAGGAATCATTGAGATTACCCTTTGACTCCCTAGAAAGGAGGTGATTCAGCCACACGTTCCCGTACGGCTGCCTTGTTACGACTTCGTCACAGTCACCAGCCCTACTCTCGGCGACTGCTTCTTACCAAAGGTAGGTTAGCCCATCGACTTCAAGTATTACTGACTTCTATGGCGTGACGGGCGGTGTGTACAAGGCCCGAGAACGCATTCACCGCAGTATGGCTGACCTGCGGTTACTAGCAACTCCGACTTCATGCAGGCGATTTCAGCCTGCAATCCGAACTGAGGATGATTTTTTAGGATTAGCTCCGGATCGCTCCTTGGCAACCATTTGTATCATCCATTGTAGCGTGTGTGTAGCCCAGGGTATAAAGGCCGTGCTGACTTGACGTCATCCCCTCCTTCCTCCTTGCTGTGCAAGGCAGTCTCCTATGAGAATTCAACATAGGACAGGGGTTGCGCTCGTTATGGGACTTAACCCAACACCTCACGGCACGAGCTGACGACAGCCATGTAGCACCTGTGACAGTTCCTGACTGGATACAGGTCGTCCTCCTTTCGGATTCCTACTACTGACATGTCAAGCCCTGGTAAGGTTCTTCGCGTAGCATCGAATTAAACCACACGCTCCGCTGCTTGTGCGGGCCCCCGTCAATTCCTTTGAGTTTTAACCTTGCGATCGTAGTACCCAGGTGGGACACTTAAGGCGTTAGCTTCGACACGGAAAGGGTCGATACTCCCCATATCTAGTGTCCACTGTTTAGGGCGTGGACTACGCGGGTATCTAATCCGCTTCGCTACCCACGCTTTCGAGCCTCAGCGTCAGGAACAACCTAGGAAACCGCCTTCGCCGCTGGTGTTCTTCCCAATATCTACGCATTTCACCGCTACACTGGGAATTCCGTTTCCTTCTGCTGCCCTCAAGTTCTCCAGTTTCAAATGACTTCTTTTGTTTAAGTCAAAAGATTTCACACCTGACTTAAAGAACCGCCTACACTCCCTTTACACCCAGTAAATCCGGATAACGTTTGCCTCCCACGTTTTACCGCGGCTGCTGGCACGTAATTGGCCGAGGCTTATTCCTCTGGTACCGTCAAATTTCTTCCCAGAGAAAAGAGGTTTACAACCCGAGGGCCTTCTTCCCTCACGCGGTGTCGCTGGATCAGGCTTTCGCCCATTGTCCAATATTCCCTGCTGCTGCCTCCCGTAGGAGTTAGGGCCGTCTCTCAGTCCCTATCTGGCTGACCATCCTCTCAGACCAGCTACTGATCATTGCCTTGGTGAGCCATTACCTCACCAACTAGCTAATCAGACGCAAGCCCCTCTCCAAGCGCCCGAGGGCTTTAATAACCAAACATCTCTTTTGTGGTTACCTTATGCGGTATTAGCTTGCCTTTCAGCAAGTTATCCCCCACTTGAAGGCAGGTTACTTACGCATTACTCAGCCGTTTGCCACTAGAATATAGCCCGAAAGCTGTATTCCCGTTCAACTTGCATGCATAAGGCACACCGCCAACGTTCATCCTGAGCCAGGATCAAACTCTCCATACAAACCTTCCTTCCACTATTTAATTGTTAATGTGCACCATAACCTATTCTAATATTATCCTTACCACCCAAAATTGTCAACATTCTTGTTTACTCGAGCCTGAAGTTGTTTCTTCCGATTACATTAACTAGTTCACCTTCTAATTCGGTGCAGTAGGTAATCGTTAAGTCTGGCATTTCTAGATTAGTTAACCCATCCTCATTGATAATGACAAGCGAGACTTTGTTCTCGCCAGGATAGTCCTTCAGGATGGCAATGATTTCACGGAGATAGTTAGCATCTAATTCATTTGTATTTGTTTGGTCAATGTTTATTATAAGGTGGCGTTTTTTCTTAATTTGGCTTTGATATTGTTGGACTTCCTGGCAGGTTAGTCTGGCCCTGCCATTTCTTATTTTTACTTCGCCTTTGACTATGAGAATATTGTCCCCTCTCCACAATTCCTTAGTGTTTTCATAAAGCTTGGGCCAAGCGGTGACCTCTACGCTGCCTTCAGCGTCTTCAAGCGTTGCCACAATAAACGGGCGTTGATCACGGGTATGGAATTCCTGCACAGCAGTAACCATTCCCGCGGTTACTACCACTTCGTTAGCCCTTTCAACATTGATTTCGCCACAAGAGGTGGTGATTGTTGACCCCAGCTCAGCGTAGAGCAAGTCAAGCGGGTGGCGTGAAAAACAAACCCCTAATAGTTCCCTTTCCCAGTTAACTTTTTGCTTGTCGGGTACTTCGCTATCCTCTTCCTTACCTATAATTGTGATGGGGGTGGGAGAGTTTTGAGCCCAGGAATCAAACATGGTAGTTTGCCCTGCTTCTCTTTTTTTCCGCTCTATCTGGGCCAGAGAGATAACCTTATCCAGCGATTTCAGTAAGGTTTTCCGTTTGCCCAAGGAATCGAAGCAGCCGACTTTGATTAAGCTTTCCAGTGTCTTTTTGTTGATGTTGTGTACATCGACTCGCTGGCAGAAATCGCCTATTGATTTAAAAGCACTGCCCTGACTACGGGCAGCTAAAATAGATTCAACGGGGGAAAGGCCGACGTTTTTGATGGCGGCTAATCCGAAACGGATGGCTGGGCTGTTTTCCCCTTGCTTCTGGATAGTGAAGTTAGCTTGGCTACTATTGATATCTGGGGAAAGCATCGGGATACCCAGGCGATGGCATTCAATAATTGCTGAACGGATCTTATCCAGGTTATCTAGGTAGGTGTTAAGAAAGGCGGTCATATACTCAACGGGGTAATTTGCTTTAAGGTAGGCATTACGATAGGCAAGCAAAGCATAACTCACGCTGTGAGCCTTGTTGAAGGCATAACCAGCAAAAGGTTCTATCAAGGAGAACACTTCTTTAGCTAACTCGGTGGATATTCCTTTCTTATTCGCTCCGGAGACGAAATTCTTCTCCTCCTTTTTCATTACCGCGGGTATCTTTTTGCCCATGGCTTTACGCAGAATATCAGCCTGTCCCAAGCTGTATCCAGCTAAAGTCTGGGCGATGAACATCACTTGCTCTTGATAAACAATGACTCCGTATGTTTCTTGGAGGATTGCCTTTAGGGTGGGATGCGGATAGCTAATAGGGATGATACCATGTTTTGCTTTTATGAAGGTGGCAATTTGTTCCATAGGTCCAGGACGATAAAGCGCTATCATGGCAGAAATATCGTTAAAGGTGGTGGGTTTAAGTTCCTTTATATAGCGGCGCATGCCGTCTGACTCTAGTTGGAACACCCCTTCAGTTTCTCCTGCGGAAAGTAGTTGGAAGGTCTTGGCATCATTGAGGGGCAAATTTTGCAAATCCAGAGAGATACCGCGATTTTGCTCTATAGCTTGTTTAGTCTTAGCCAAAATGGTCAGGTTAGCCAGTCCTAAAAAATCCAGCTTAAGCAGTCCTAAGCGAGCAATGTTTTCCATATGGAATTGAGTCATCACAGCATGGTGGGCGCCCTTGCTCGCTGGCTGTAACGGTACATATTCAGTTAACGGGGCATGAGATATCACAACGCCAGCAGCGTGAGTGCTGTAATGACGAATATTTCCCTCCAACTTCTTAGCTGAATCAAGTAAATTGTGCACTGTTTCATCTTGACAATAGATATCGTAGAGTTCTTTACTTTGCTCCAGCGCCTTATCCAGTGTTATTGTCAGCTCTGAGGGGATAAGTCGGGCTACATGGTCAACTTGAGCATATGGAATACCTAAAGCTCGCCCGGTATCCCTTAGTGCTGCTCTAGCCCCCAGGGTTCCAAAGGTGATAATTTGAGCTACATGGTCAGTTCCATATTTCTGATTCACATAGGTTAAAACTTCATCACGGCGGTCATCTTGAAAGTCAAGGTCAATATCTGGCATCTCACGACGTTCTATGTTCAAGAAACGCTCGAAAACAAGGTTGTAAGTGAGTGGGTCAATATCAGTGACACCTAAACAATAAAGAGCCAGGCTAGCAGCGGCGCTTCCCCGAACACCAAAATAAATGCCCTGATTTTTAGCAAAGGAAATAATATCCCAAACAACTAGGAAATAATCAGCAAAATTTGTTTTTTGGATAATATCAAGCTCATAAGCTAGTCGCTTCCTCGCGTCCTCGCTTGGTTTGGAGTAGTGGTTTTCTAATCCTTGCCAACAGAGCTCAGCTAGAAAATCATCAGCCGTCCTGCCTTGAGGCAATGATATCTTGGGCAGGTGAACCTTGGTAAAATCTAGCTCTAACTGACACATTTCAGCAATGTGCTGGGTGTTCTCTATGGCTTGAGGTAAATCGTGGAACTCGCTTTCCATTTCTTCAGGGCTTTTCAGGTAAAAGAAATCTCCAGCCATTCTTAGTCTTTTTTCATCATATATTGAGCTGTTGGTTTGTATGCAGAGCAGGAGTTCATGGATAGGAGCATCTTCCTTGTTGATATAGTGGACATCGTTAGCAGCTACCAAAGGAATAGCGAGCCTTTCAGATAAGGAAATAAGCTCCTGATTAACATGCTTGAGTTCAGGGATAGGATGCCTTTGAATCTCGAGGTAATAGTCAGGAAAAGTTTCCTTATACCACAAAGCGGTTTTGAGTGCTTCATCAAGCTGACCATTCAAGATGAGTCGAGCTAGCTCACTGTGAACACAACCGGAAAGAACGATGAGCCCGTTGCTATGAAGAGACAAAAGCTTTTTATCTATTCTTGGTTTATAATAGAAGCCCTCGAGGTGGCTTTTAGTAACGAGTTGAATTAAATTACGGTATCCCGTTTCATTTTTGGCTAACAAAGTGAGATGACAGGGATTGCGATGTGCAGCGTCTCGGCTTTGATGATTGGTTTCAGCAAGGTAAACTTCGCAGCCGATGATTGGCTTTATCCCCGCTTCTCTGGCGGCTACATAAAAATCAATCACTCCATACATTACCCCGTGGTCAGTAATGGCAAGGCTATCCATGTCTAATTCTTTGGCCTTGGCAATAAGTTTAGGAATGCGACACATGCCATCAAGCAAGCTATATTCAGTATGAACATGGAGATGGGTAAACTTCTTCGGCATTTTATTAATTATAGCATTGCTTTATACCAATGATTAGGGAATTAAAGTGGAAAAAATTTCTCATAGCGACTCTCTATGGCTTATTTGTAGTGTGTTTCCCCATTTTGTTTTGTACCACTACTGTCCGTTGTAGTGTTAACAGCATTCATCTCTATGAGTATGGCTTCGATAGATATGGTGTAAGCGAAGATACTGGAATAGACAGGGAACAGTTAAGCGATGTGGCAAAAAGGCTTGTTGACTACTTTAATTTTAGGGTAGAGACCCCCCAAATGATGGTAGTTATTGATAGTGGGGAAGAGATTCTGCTGTTTCAAGAAAATGACCAGAACCGCGAGCTTACCCATCTCGCGGATGTCAGGCGGCTATTTCAATTCAACCAGCGAGTTCAGTTAGCAAGCCTGGCTTATATCATTATTTATATTTTGCTCTTTTTGTTGTGGAGGAAAGGTCACTGGCAAGACTTAGCTAAAGGGGTAAGGCGGGGGTGTGTCCTTACTCTGGTGCTTATAGCTGTGCTGGGTATCGCCTCTGTCTTTATTGGCTTTGAGCAATTATTTGTCCAGTTCCACCATGTGGTTTTTAACAATCCATGGTGGATGAGTTCGGGCTATCTTCCCAAGCTGTTTCCTGAGCAGTTTTGGCGGGATATTGCCTTCTTTGGCACCATGGTTATAGCCGCCGAAGCCCTGCTGCTGGGTAGCCTTGCTTGGGCAATTCCATTTATCTGGAGAAAGAGGCACAGCCAGTAGCTTATTAATCACTCCAAGGGGTAAATAGGTGTGTACGGCGGACTAGATGCCGGGGAATTCTTTAGCTGAAAAATTCAAATCAAAGGCTAAATAAATCTAAAAAGCTTCCTGAGATTTAGCCAACTTTGCCAAATTCCAGGAAGCCTTTGCTTGCCAAAAACTAGGCTGCTCAGAGCCCGGCAATAAGAACACTGCTGATATTCATCTGGGGAACACCACCAAGGTTATGGGTAACGCCAAGCTTTACATTCTTTATCTGTCTTGGTCCTGCCTTACCTTGAACTTGTTTATATACCTCATACATCATCCGCAAACCAGAGGCTCCAATGGGATGTCCAAAACATTTTAACCCCCCATCGGACTGTATTGGCTGAGCACCATCCAGGTTAAATCGCCCTGCTGTGACATCATCTCCAGCCTTCCCTCTGGGACTAAATTGCAGGTCCTCCATAGTTACCAACTCGGTTATGGAGAAGCAATCGTGGACTTCGGCCATGCTTACTTCCTCACGGGCATTTTTCACCCCAGCCTCTTTGTAAGCTGCTATAGCAGCATGAGTTGTTGATTCTATATGCGTGCCATCATAGGAGCTATGCATTAGTTCTATTCCCGAGCTAACTGAGATTTGCAATGCCTTGATATAGACAGGGTCGGCCCTGAATTTCTTAGCCATATCGGCTCGAGTAACAATTGCTGCTGCTGAACCATCGCTCACTCCACAGCAATCATATAATCCTAAAGGCCAGGCAATAATAGGAGCGCTCATAACTTGCTCTACAGTGATTTCTCTTCTAAGATGAGCCTTGGGATTCATAGCACCATTATGGTGACTTTTTGAAGACACCATGGCCAGAATTCTCTTCCCTTCATCTGGTTTGAGGTTATACCGGGCAAAATAGCGAGTGGCCAGCGTAGCGAACGCGCCAGGTGCGGTAAAATTTGGCGCTATCATCCTCGTCTCAGTTCCCGACAGCCGGGCAAACTCAGGAAGACCAGCGTAACCGGTATCCTTTAGCTTCTCCACGCCAAGCGCCAGGGCAATATCGTAAGCTCCAGAGGCGACAGCATAACAAGCTCCTCGTAAAGCTTCAGAACCAGTGGCGCAAAAGTTTTCCACTCTGGTTGCTGGAATGAAGGGCAACTTCAAGGTATGTGACAGAGGAAGTGCACTTTTGCCGCAAAACTGCTCATCAAAGCAAGTCCCCAACCAGGCAGCTTGAATATCATTTTTCTCTATCCCGGCATCTTCCAAGCATTCCTTGAACGCCTCAACAATCAAATCGCTGTAGCCAGCATCCCATCTCTCTCCAAACCTGGTGCAACCCATTCCTATGATTGCCACTTTATCTTTTATTCCCTCTGCCATTTCAACCTCCTTTACCTTACTTTTTTGTCATTCCATTACTGGGGCTGCCTTCCAACTATAGGTGGAAATCCCCCGCCCATGTTCAACGTATTTTATGCGGAAAGTCATCTCCATAGGCATGCCCACTTTCAATGATTCCGGGTCACAATCTGCAATATCAAACCAAAACCTTCCTCCACCTTCAAAATCCAATACCCCATATATCGCTGGTGGGTTAATGGAATATGCCAGCAAATCGGCAGTATAGGTAAATAAAGTCCCCTTCTTGTCGGCAAAGCAATAATCCTCCATCTCATCTATCGCTCCGCAATCAGGGTTTACACACACTCTCTGGATAGGGTATATCGGCGTGCCACACTTCTTGCATCTGCTTCCCCAGAGTCCTAAGAAGCTTTTGCGACCTCTCCATAGTGCTGATATCTGAGTAGAAGAACTCTCTTCACCACGAAATCCTTTGTCCATGGGAATCTCTTCGCGGAATGCCAGGTATTTGTCGTAATTATCGAGCATCTTCTTCCTGGCGAGCCACTTTTTAATCCCTTTATTGTTTCTTACTTTCTCTATCTGGTCGGTTGCTTGAAGGAAGAGAGCATCGCTGCCGTTTCCATAGCTGACGACCAATATCTTATCTCCTGGTTTGGCTTCCTCAAGCGCAGCTACGAGCAGCACCAGCGGATAACCGGCGCCAGAGTCACCCATGGTGCGCATCATGGAATCCTGGACCCGTGAGGGGTCAGCTCCCAGCTTCGTGGCTATGGCTACCGCTGCCCTCTCAAAGTGACAGCCGATAACTATTTTGGCAAAATCCTTAATGTTTAACTTGTATTTTGCTAATAGTCCCGTGATAGACTCAGTCAATTGCTTCTCATAGCCTTCGTCACGGCGCCACCTATCTTCCCAGGCACGTTCAAATTCATCAAAGTCTGCTCTCCATGAGTCGCTAAAATCATAGGAAATGGAATAGGACCCTTCTATGCTGGCAATTACATCGGTATCTCCAAGAAGCAATGCTGCAGCGCTATCCCCATACAATTGTTCCTGATAGCCGCCAGCGAGTTCCTTACGCAAATCAGAGGCACACACTAATATATTCTTTGCTGCCCCCGCCTTAATTGCATCACAGGCGGAAAGGATTGCTCCTGTCCCTGCTTTGGTAGAATCGGTAAAATCAGCAGTCCTGATGCTAGGTTGAAGACTAAGGACAGTGCCGATTATGCCGGCACCTTCCCTTTGTCGGTATGGCGAGGTGGTGGTAGCAATATATAAGCCGTCTATCTTCTTCTTCTTATCAATACCCTTTAGGCAATCCCTGGCTGCTGCTACTGCCATGGTTAAACTATCCTCATCGTAATTGGCGATAGACCTTTCTCCGGGCAGTATCGCCGCTGGATTAAGCCAACCCATAGCTTTGTAAGCAGTCATGCGCTCCATCCGATACCAGGGAATGTAACCTCCATAAGAAGTGATTCCTACCATGCTATTGACCTCCCTTTATTTAATTTCAACCTGTTATAAATTCCCTTAAACGCCGAATTTTACAAAATTACATAGCCAGGTGTCAATCGTACATAAATTCATATATTCCCAACTCAGGCGTTTTATCAACTCACTTTGCCAGGCTAATCTGCTCTTGCAAGTATTGTTTCAATAGGCTTAATGTTGCTTCGGCAGCCGCTCTCTTGTTTTCTTCTCTATTCCCACTGAAGATATGCTTCTTGCTAAAGCTTTTACCTTCGGTGGCTAAACCAATGTAAAAAAGTCCTACAGGTTTTTCTGCAGTGGCGCCTGAAGGTCCGGCAATGCCAGTGTCGGAAATACATATATCTGTGCCGAGGAGTTTTCTACCACCCTCAGCCATCTCAATAGCTATTTGTGGGCTAACAGCTCCATAATTTTCTACGGTCTCTTTTTTTATTCCGAGGGCGTTTATCTTAACCTCATTGTTGTAGGCTATTAAAGAGCCCTTGAAGTAGTCGGAACTGCCGGGAATGTTGGTCAACCTATCCGCTATCCTGCCCCCTGTGGCTGATTCAGCGGTGCTTATGGTGAGCAGTCTTCCTGTCTTAGCTTGGTATTCCCTGAGCAAAGAGGCGATTTCTATCTCCAGGTTTGCCATTTCTAAGATAGTTATTTTAGCAGACTTAACGAAGAAATTAATTCTTCTGTTATAATTGCTTGACCTGTGGCTGAAGTGTCTGATGTGATAACTTTCCTGGGCACTGCGGGAGCCAGGTTTGTGGTTACTCGACAGTTTTTAGCTTCCGGCGGTGCATGGCTTAGCCTAGGTGATACTCAACTGCTTCTTGACCCTGGACCAGGATGCTTGGTTCAAGCTACCAAAAGGAAGCTCGACCCTTCCAAGCTGGATGCGATTATTTTATCTCACCGGCATTTAGACCACTGTGGAGATATCAATATCATGATTGAGGCTATGACCCAAGGCGGAATGAAGAAAAGGGGCGTTGTTTTTGTTCCTGCTGATGCCTTAAATCCAGATCCGGTCATCTTATCTTATTTGCAACAGAAGCCCGAAAAAGTAGAAATTCTGACCGAAGGCGGGCATTATAAGGTCGATGACATTTACTTTGAGACGCCAATTAAGCATCGCCATCCTGTGGAAACATATGGCTTTGTCTTCCGAACGCCGCGGCACACTTTTTCCTGGATTACTGATACCAAGTACTTCGATGATTTACCCCGTTATTATACCGGTGACTTGTTGATTATAAATGTGGTCAGGTTAAATCCTGGGGCTCCTGTTGACCATTTATCTCTTCCTGAAGCAAAGCAGATAATCGAGGGAATAAAACCCAGTGCAGCGATACTCACTCATTTTGGCATGACGATGTGGCGAGCTAAGCCCTGGGAGTTAGCCCGGAAGTTGACCGATGAAACAGGGATCTCGGTGATAGCTGCTCGCGATGGTATGAGATTTGACTTAGCGAAGCTAGGGTAGTGAAGAGCTTCTTGGCAACGGCATATTCTCCCGAAGGGTTCCCCCTTAAGTATCGTCAGCGCTGGAGCGTTTCACTTCCGTGTTCGGGATGGGAACGGGTGGTTCCACTCCGCTCTAGTCACCAAAAAGCTCTCCGAACTCAGTATAATATATTTTTAAGTGGTTGTAAAAGGGATAGTTGTTGAGCAAATGTGGTTTGCATTTGAACTTGATATCCTAGATTTATAAGTCTTTGTTGAGGGTGATTTTTGGAGATTATTGAAGGAGTTCATCGAATTGAAGTGCCCCTGCAATTTATGGGGATGTCGGTATACTTATATCTACTGGAGGGCGATGGGGGCTTAACCTTAGTCGATTGCGGTCCAAATTTGGAGGTAACTTACGATTCTTTAAGTAGATGTTTAGCTAATATAAATCGCAAATTTAGCGATATAGATTTAATAATTATCACTCACTATCACGCAGACCATTACGGATATATTGGCGAGCTGAAGAGACTGACTAATGCCGAGACAGCAATGCACAGAATAGGAGCTGGTCTGACCGAGGGGTATAGGTTAAATTCTGAAGAATACATGGATGGGGTTGTTCAACTGGCTACCCAACATGGCATGCCTGGAGAATATACTGAGATAATCAAACCGCTTCTTGGTATATTGCGGCGAGTAGTCTCCCCTGCCAGGATAGACAGGAAATTAGAGGACGGGGACGAAATCTCTATTGGCTCTTCAAGATATCTTGTGATTTGGACTCCCGGACACTCTCCAGACCATATCTGTCTTTACAATCCAGAAAAGAAGGTTCTGCTCTCAGGAGACCACTTATTGCAAGAGATCACCCCTCACATTGGCATTGATACCTTGAAAGGAATAAATCCCCTGAAGGATTACCTTAAATCTCTTCAGAGAATTAAAAAATATGACATTGCCGTCGCTTTCCCTGGTCATGGTCCGATAATCAAAGACCCCCAAGGACGGATAGATGAGATATTACATCATCACGACGAGCGGATGAGGCTAATGAATGAAGCTGTTACCGGGAGTCTAAAGACTGCCTATGAGGTATCTCTTAAGATTTGGGGAGAGGGACTACCCATATTCGAGAAGCCCCTCGCCCTTGCAGAAACAGTGCAACATCTTGAGCTATTGGTAGAGGAGGGAAGGCTCCAAAAGATTCTGCGTAATTCAATCGTTTACTTTAAAAAATAGCGTTGGCGTCAAATCCGTTATAAAAAGAAGAATCTTAAACCCCCTTTGTTATGTTCTTTCGAGAGAAATGGGGTAAAATTTTTTACGAGGCTAGAGTAATGTGGTGTGAGCCAACATCTAAAAATGTAAGGTTGGTCTAAAAGCGAAAAGGAGGTGCTTTATGTATTTCGAAATTGATTCAGGAATCAGAGAAAACGAAGAGTTGACCATGTTAAGAGAGCAGGCCCATAAATTTGCCGCGGAGGTGATAAGGCCTGCCGCGAAGGAGCTTGATCAAATGGAGCCGAGGAAGGTGGCGCAAAAAGATTCACCCTATTTTGAGGTAATGAAGCAGATGAAAAAGATGGGCTATCACAGAATGCAAGTACTTAAGGAACACGGTGGCCTGGAATTGACTCCGGATGAAATACAGATAATAAACGAAGAGCTTGGTTGGGGGAGTGTGGGGTTAACAACGGCGATAGGCGTGGACTCAATACCGCTGGCAATGGCATCTCTAGCAGGTTCGCCGGAGCTCATAGAGGAGGTGGTGCGTCCCTGGATGGAGGACACAGAGGGTAAATATCATGGCTGTTGGCCTGTGATGGAGGAAGCGCATGGCTCAGATTATGTAATCGGAATGAGCTATCCTTATCCCGAGGAATTTGGCAGCAAAGGTTTTGTTACCGCTGATAGGGATGGAGATGGATGGGTTATAAATGGTGCAAAGTCCTACTGGACATCTTCTGCCCCATGTGCCAACTATGCCTTCCTTGTTGTGAATCTCCCTCCTCACAGAAGTATTGCTGATATAGGAGGATGCATAGTTCCATTGACCTTACCGGGCGTAACTCAGGGCCCACCGATAGATAAACTTGGCTTGAGGGATGACCCTCAGGGTGAGCTTGCCTTTGATAATGTCAGAATCCCTGCGCATTACATGCTCCTTGCTGAACCTGTTTTTGGGCGCTTTGCTACTAAAGCGATTATCAGCTCGACGAGCTGTGGCATGGCTTGCATGTTCACAGGGCTGGCGCGAGCAGCATTCGAAGAGGCATTAAAGTATACCAGGGAGAGAGTGCAAGGTGGGAGGCCGCTAATTGAGCACGATGTGGTAAAGCTAAAACTTTCTGACATGTTTTTGAAAGTTGAAACTGCGAGGTATTTCACAAGGGTAGTGTTGAGACATGTTTCGGAACGGAGTAGAGCTTTGACTTTTGATCAATCAACAGCGCATGCTCTTTTAGCACAGGTTTACGCTACCAATATAGCGTATGAGGTAGCACATCAATCCCGGCAGCTTCATGGTGCAAATGGGCTTACCAAAGACTATCTCATTGAAAAGCTTTATAGAGATGCGACGGCGGGATTGATGGAGGATGGAGCTAACGAGGCGCTGGCCCTCGAAGCGGCATATTCCTTTCTTGAAGAGGGAAGATATACTACAGAATAGGGAGGATGGAGTGGTGAGAATACCGCCAAACAGGGGAACAAAAAATATTGTTGAAGGAGGTAAATATAGCAGTAGTGTTTGGCTCAATGGAATGGTATGAACGGGTAAAGGAATTAGCAAACAAAGATGAGGGTTTCCAAAAAGGAACAGCAGACTGGGAAGGAGCCGTTCGCACCGTGGTCATTATGGATGAGGAGCTTTTGAAAGACTATTCCCGGGAGGAATATGTCAGGGGATTTATGAGCACGGTAAGTCTGATGAGCAAGGAACAGCGTGCCCAATTTGAGGGGGCACCTATGGGGAATCTTATGAAGAAGCTGGGTTACTCTATAGATGTGGATGTTGCCGCGATAGACCCTGCTGAGTCAGCAAAGAGGTTTTCACAATTAACCTTGGATGATGTAAAAGAAGTGGAAATGCATGGTGTTTTTGAGCCTTACCATGGTATTCTCAAAGAGATGAGGCAATAATGCCAGACGAGTATAAAGATGCTCGCTTCACTCTCACAGGCCCATATTCTGCCTGGAAGGCGTTGTGCTCAGGGAAGCAGAGTAATGTCCAACTGGTAATGTCGGGCAAGATGAAGCTTGAAGGTGACATGTCATATATGATGAAGCACATGGCTGCAATGAATGCGCTGAATAGGATATATAGCCAGATTGAGCTTGTGTAGGCAAAGACAAGGTCAACCAGAATAGTCCACTGCTTTGTCTGGAAAGGAGGCGAGGGTTAGAGAGGTGTAGTTACTGTATTAAACAAAATTTAGAAAGGAGGGATCAGGATTAGGAGAAGCATGAAAGTATCCTTGGACAAGGTCAAACGGAAATCTGATACTTTAGGTTAACAAGGGAAAGGAGGTGTATTATGGGTTTTGTTAAATCATTGGAATGGATCACTGAGAATTATCCGGAGACCGCGGAGTTCTATGATGCGCAGGTGCTAACAGTTTACTTTGAAACCAAGCCTGAAGTTGTAGAGCGATTACTTCCTCCACCGCTTAAACCGTTCGAAATGCCTATCGGCTTTGTTTTCGTCGCCAATTATCCCAGGACCAGTTTTGGCGTGTCATACTTGGAGAGCGCACTCTTCTTGCAGGCCAAGTATAATGGTGAAGAGGGGTCCTATTGCCTTGCGATGCCAGTTACGGACGACATGGCCTTAATTCTCGGCCGTGAAATCTTTGGCTACCCCAAGAAAATCGGGAAAATCCATCTCAAGCGCAATGGAATTGAGGTAGAAGGCTGGACAGAGCGCCGAGGGGTGCGTTTCCTAACCGTCCATGCAAAGCTCACCAACAAATGGAACGATGAGGGCGCTCAGAAAGTGTTTGCCGAAATGTTTAAGTACAAGATGGATCTCGTTGTCTATAATTTCAAATATTTTCCAGCACTGGGTGTGGTTGGCGGTGGGGTTGGCTTCGACTACAATCCGCGTCTCATCAGGGAAGTGGTACAATTGCACCCTACCAATGTGGAGATGGGTGAAGCTGAACTCGTGCTCAAGTCTTCAGATCATGACCCATGGGGTGACGTAGATATTGTCCGAGTGCTGGGTGCGTCATACAGCATAGGCAACAACACCATGCTGCCTGGCAGTGTTGTAGCCGAAGTCGACCAAGATAAATTCGCACCGTATGCATTTATGAAGTTGGACAAGTTACGATGATGTGTAGCTAAGTACATTAGCAAAATTATTGGTAGCGTCATGATTTTACGGCTTCGCTATTGTTCTAGCGAGAATGTGGAAGTTGGCATGGATGTCGAACTGGATTTTCTGGATATTGGCAAACAGCAAGTAGTATACATATTCAAACCTGTTGCAGGATGAAAAAGGAGGGACTTTTATGAAGGTTTTGGTTACCGGTATCTCTGGTTATTTAGCCTCCGTTGTTACTCCTCGCCTTCTCGGAGATGATGAAGTTGAGGAAGTTCGTGGTATTGACCTCCAATATCCCCGGAACATAGACACAACAAACTCAAAACTGGTGTTCATTAAAAAAGATGTCAGAGCCCCCGATATCGTAGATTCCTTTTCAGGAATTGATGTGTTATTTCATTTTGCCTTTATTGTAACCCCCAACGTTCCTTACGATGAAATAGATTCAATAAATATCGAGGGCTCAAAGAATATCTTTAACGCCGCAGCAAAAGCAAGTGTTAAGCATATCCTTTATACCAGTTCAATTGCGGCCTATGGTGCCGACCCAACGCATAAATTACCCTTAAAAGAAGATTCCCCCCTTAAACCAAATGATGACTGGTATTACTCAAGAACAAAAGGTGCTGTGGAGAGATTTCTAAACGAATTTGAACAAAAATGCCCTGACATAAAAGTAACCAGATTCAGGCCGGCAATATTTTTAGGTCCAAATATCGATAATCCATTCGGCAGTCTTTTGAAATCTCCGGTGATTATGGATTTGGGCTATGATGCTAAAATTGAATGGGTGTGGGACCAGGACGTTTCCGATGCAATATATCTTGCTTTTAAAAAAGGAAAAGCTGGTATTTATAACTTAGGTGGTGAAAATCCTTTGACCTGGAAAGAAATTGCTGGAGTTACCGGAAAAGAGACAGTGGACGTTGATCTAAACAGCGAAAGTGGCAGGGAATTATTTAGTCAACTTCTTACTGCGATGGATAGAGGACTTGCAGAGTGGCTTGATAAACCAATTAAATATCCTATACTGGTGGATTCTTCGAAAGCCAGAAAGGAGCTCGGCTGGGAGCCGAAATACGACTCCGCTGGTGCTATTAAGGCTTTCCTCGCACTGGAGGCAGAGACGGATGGGCGAACAACATCTAATCGCTGAGTATTTCGTCGGCACCAGCGGTTGGCATTATGAGCACTGGCGTGGACTCTATTATCCTGAAGAATTGGCGAAGCCAAAGTGGCTGCAATTTTATAGTAAGCAGTTTAACACCGTTGAGCTCAACAATAGTTTCTATCACTTGCCTACCGAGAAAGCTTTTATCACCTGGCGAGAATCAGCACCGGAGAACTTTGTTTTTGCGGTCAAGGTAAGCCGATTCATCACTCATATAAAGAAGCTGAGGAATATCGGCTCTGCGTTGGACAATTTTCTGTCACGAGCCTGCTTGCTTCAAAATAAGCTGGGTCCTCTGTTATACCAGCTGCCGCCTAGCATGAAACGCAATGACATGGTGCTGGAGAGTTTCTTATACAGTTTGCCTCAAGGATATCGGCATGTATTTGAATTCCGCCACGAGTCCTGGATTGATGAAGCTGTTTTTGGAGTCTTAAGACGACATAAAGTTGGTCTGTGTGTTTTCGATATGCCCGGTTTTACCTGTCCGCTGGTGGCTACCAGCGATTTTGCCTATATCCGATTTCATGGCAGCGGCGACATGTATGCCAGCTGCTATTCCGATGAAGAGCTTTCTCAGTGGGCCAAAAAGATTGCTCGGTTGGGCAAGGAAGTTGAAGCCGTTTATATCTACTTTAATAACGATGCTGAAGCCTTCGCTGTGAAAAACGCCCTGACAATAGCAGGTTATCTGCAAGCGATGGTATAATCACCTAGAAAAGGATGTCTTCGAGATGGGTTCCCAGATGATGACAACAATAATAACTGCCTGCGCAACAGTAACTGTAGCTGTAGCGACGATCTATTATGCTATCTCAACACACAAGATGCTAAATGAAATGCGAAAGGATAGAGAGCGCCCCAGAATTGTGGGGAGAGTCAAAATGATACTCACGCCATTTATTGCTGAACTAGACAGCGAAATCGCAGCGTTAGAACGCAAAGCATATTGTTGGATTCACGATTTGCGGCGCTCTGACAAATTGGCCGCGTTAGAAGCTTTCTACCCGCCTGAAATAAAAATAATATTGAGCGACCTGCTAAGAGAATTTTCCCACATTAAGGAAGCAATGGCAGCGCATAACAAGAAAATTGAGGAGTTGCAAGAGAGGTTAAGCCAGCTAGACCAAGTAATTTACAGTGAGAAATTCGAGACGAAATGTCAGGTGCTTTTGGATAAGTTTAATGAGAATGCTGAGGAGAGGGAACGCCTCCCTTTGGCTCGCCGAGAAGCTCCCGCGTATTTTGTAAGCTTTATAATAGACAACTTTAAAGAGCTACAACCGGCTCATAACTATCATAAGTTTTGGGAGCAATATGGAAATTCCCTTCTTAGAATAAGAGAAGAGGAGAGCGTGAAACAGAAAATCACAGAAGTAGAAGAAGTGTCTAGGGAATTGGAGCATATCGTAAAGCTGCTCAAGGATAAGCTAGAACAATTGAAGGAGCAATATCACCATGAGTATAACTTATCCCCTGAAGAACTAGAAGAACCTGATACGGCGATAATCACGAGAAGAATCTAATGAATCAAGAATCATCCTCGCAAAGTTTTGAAGGAAAGAGGATGCTCCAGCGAGCTGAAGGACTAGATAGTTCTTGGGCTTTCTCAGATGATAATAAGCAGAGAAATAATAAGGACAGTCTGTGTCTACTCGACAATGTCCAGTTCATTTATGAACTGGCTTTAGCGCAACTTGAACTTCAGTGTTTAGAAACGAACTATGAAATTACCAATGGGTTAAGAGAATTTAAGCTGCTGGAAGCAAAAGACATAACAAAACTTATAAAAAGGCTGGCATATTTTAAGGTGGTGGGAGGTGAATACACTGACTACTTTCGTATCATCCAGAAAAATAGAACTCGTTCAGTGAATCAATACCTAACTCACTGGATATATCCTTATAAGGGGAAATTCCATCCGCAGATGATAAGAGCTTTACTTAACATTATCAAAGTTGAACCTGGTGACACCATCCTCGACCCATTTATTGGAAGTGGAACCACTGCCGTTGAGGCACAATTGCTGGGCATCAACTGTATTGGCACAGATATTTCTCCATTATGTATGCTTCAAAGCAAAGTAAAAACAGAATCTGTTAGTGTCTTAAACGGGATTATCAAGATGAAGGAAAGCATTGCATCTCAAACACAGCCATCTCTGCTTAATCCAAAAAGTGGGGCTTTAGATCAAGCTATAGATTTGATTGGTAATGAGAAGATAAGAGATTTCTACAAGATGGCGGAATTGGTGGCTATTAGCGATAGCGCTAGAAGGGGAAGGGACTTTGTCAACTCATTTTTTAAGAATCTTAACTTGATGATATATTCCGTTAAGGATTATGCAGAAATTGTGAAGAGGTTAAATCTCAAATTAGGCCAAGTTGATATAAGGTTAGGAGATTCTAGGAATTTGAGCTTAGATAAGGATAGTATAGATGGCATTATTACCTCTCCCCCGTATTCAATCGCATTGGATTATATCGTTAATGATGCTCATGCTTTCAAGGCGCTAGGCTTCGACTTGAAAGAGATGAGTGGCAAATTCATCGGAGTGAGAGGAAAAGGGCGGGAGAGGGTTGAGCTATACAATCAAGACATGGAAGAAAGTTTAAAGGAAATGTACAGGGTACTTAAGCCTAGCAAGTATGCTGTTATTGTTATTGGGAATGCTACTTATCTTGGCGAGGAAATAAAAACTGTAGAATTTACTGTTGAGCGAGCTGAGAAGATAGGTTTTAAATTAGTAAAAAACATTGATAAGATAATCTTCGGGCTGTACAACGTGATGCTGAGGGAGAATATCTTAATCTTCCAGAAGCCTTTATAAGAAATCATGATTACTGATTTAGTGAACCAACTTAAAAAGCTCGTGTTTTTTCTTGAAACATTTGACGGTGCTTGGGAAAGCAACTCTCTAAAGCAAATATTTCCACCTCAAGCGAGAGAAAGGTTGGAAGAATTAGGAAAGGATGTTGGCGATGCAAGCAAAAGGCAGGAGATTATTAACACCTTTGCCGATTGGAATACTATGGGGGTATGGAATGTATCCGATCTGATTACATTTCTTCTGACTTCTAGAATGACAATGTATTTAGCTGATTCAATAGAGAGGGCTGACAAAGAAGGAATACAAGAAGGGATCAGATACCTTATGTACTTCATCAACTATCTCCTTTTAACGAATATACATCCGCCTAGTGAAGCCCAGAAAGACGATATTCCCTTTTATGATAGCAGTGCACCATATCCGACCACTTATGAGGATGCCCAAGATGAAATGAGAAGCAAGCTGGCGGAATTCTTTGCGGGGGAACTTTATTCTAGGCCTGAATATCTAGAAGAGATTAGCCAGATTGCCGGCGAAGAAATAGACTCTATTGGAGAACTTAAGAAATTGTTGGAGTACAGATTTTTGCCGCGTGTAACACCACCATTTTTAATTAAGAATGTGGGGCTAGCGAAGGAACTTTTCCTTTTCTACAAACTCATTTCAGAAAATATTGGCTATGTAATTCCTACGCTCTTATATCAGAGGATATTTAAAGGGCTCTCGGGCATTTTGGCCGAGGAGCAAAAGCGTCCGATCCTTATAAGAGTCCCCGATTTTATTGTGATAAGGGGAGGTCATGTAATGGGTATTGAGCTGGGTAGGGAACGGGGTTATTTTGGCACACAAAAGGCTGCCCTTGTAACCACATTTTCAGGTGCATCGGGGCTACCTATAACACAAGTAAACATCTCAATTGGGAATCGTGGTATCAATCAAACGCATGATTTTGGATTTAAGTGCAATAGATGCTATCGAAGTTTTGCTTTATGCAAGGCATTCATAGAGGGGGAAATCGGCATTCGAGATTCGTTCTATAGCCTTCCAGATGGGGATATAACGTGTGAAAATATCTGTGGTGTGGAATCAGCGGAAGGTTGCAGAGATTCAGTTATCCGTGGAGGGATCAAAAATTACAAAACTGGACGGCCAAATCTAAAGATAGTTCACTTCAAATGCTTACTTAGCGATGAAATTAACGAGACAGGAATGCTTGTACCCTTCTTCCCTCAAATAGAAGGCCTTGAAGCATTACGAGAGGGACTCTTATGATAGGTAAAGATGAGTATATTCGGGAGTTGGAGAAGACTATTGGCAAGTTCCTTACCCCGCTTAAAGGAATACCATTTCCCATTGCCATAAAGGCTCTGACTGGCTTTGAGGTTATCCCCTTTGATGTTACACAGACGCGGGATAGGAAGCTCTTGGAGAGTATAAGCAAGGCAGCTCAAGTTGCAGGCAAAAGAGCTTCTATAGAGGGGATTTTTGCTAACAGACCAAATGAAGCAGGTAACCATATAGAGCCTTTTGTTCTAGAAGCACTCAATGAAGTGGGCTTGAGGGCTGATACACCAGTTGCAAAAAGCGGCAGGAAGAAAACAGCTGGGTATCCTGACATACAGATAGAGGATGAGTATGGAAGGACTGTCTATCTGGAGTGTAAGACATTTAGTAGCAAAGTGAAAGGCACAACTTTCCGGAGTTTCTATTTTTCGCCGTCCAAGAATCCTAAGATAACTAGAAATGCGTTCCACTTGCTAATGAGCTTTGAGCTTATTAGAGCGGTCAGGCCGGATAGAGGGGCGTTTGTGCCTGTCTCCTGGCATATTTACACTTTAGATAAACTACTCACCCAGGTAAAGCATGAGTTCAACGCCAGCAACAAAGACCTCTACACTGAAAAGGCATTGCTTGCCAGTGGTAAGATTGGCTAAAGTTCATAAGTATTCCTTGATCTTCCTGGCTAAAGCAGGTGTTATGCCTTTCGTTTTACGGAGCTCTTCTAGCGAGGCTTCTTTGATGCCTTTAACTGACCTGAATTTGATTACTAACGCCCTTTTTCGTTTTGGTCCGATGCCGGGAATATCATCTAGCAATGAGGCAATACCCTTTTTGCGGCGAAGCTTCTGGTGGTAGCTGATAGCGAAGCGGTGTGCCTCATCTCGCGCTCTTTGAAGCGTGTGAAGTGCTGGGGAGTCCTTGGCGATGCCCAGTGGCTCCGACCTGTCTGGTATGAAGACATCCTCGTTTTCCTTGGCTATGCTGGCAACTGGCACAGAGTGCACTTCCAGTTCTCTTATGGCATTGACTGCAGCGTTAAGCTGACCTTTGCCACCATCAATAAGAATGAGGTCGGGAATAATCGCCCAGCTATCTTTTTGTGAAAGTGGTTCGTTCTCTTTGCCTGTGATGCTGACAGTCCTTCTGAATCTCCGCTTTAATACTTCTTGAATCATGGCGTAGTCATCGGCACCGGTTATTGTTTTGATTTTGAAACGGCGGTAATGAGCTGGCTTTGGCATCCCTTTCTCCAGGACAATCATGCTTCCTACCGCTAAGGCGCCTTGAATATCGGAAATATCATAGCATTCTATCCGCAGCGGCATTCGGGGCAGACAAAGTTTGTCTTTAAGCTGTTGCAGCGCTGAGGTTATCGTTTCTAAATTCATCTCCCTGGCTTTAGCTAGCTGCAACTCCTTGTTGGCGTTCTCAATCGCCATATTCATTAATTGTTTTTTTGCTCCTCGCTCAGGAACCTGAAGTTTTACACTGTTTCCTCTTTGTCCCTTGAGCCATTCGGTGAGCGTTGTTGATTCATTCGCCGTGTTTCGAAGCAATATTAGAGGTGGAATATACGATGCTGAGGCATAATATTGTTTCACGAAGCTGGTAATTATTTCATTTGGCGTTTCGTCATAGATGTTTTCCATAATAAAATGGTCACGCCCAACAAGCTTATTGTTGCGGATGAAGAATATCTCCACACAAGCCAGCCCCTTGTCCTGTGCTAGAGCAATGATATCTTGTTCTCCCTTTAAGGTGACGGCGATTTGCTGGGCCTCAATTACCTTCTTTATTGCCCTGATTTGGTCACGAAGCAAGGCTGCCTTTTCAAACTGGAAGCGATGGGATGCTTCCATCATTTTTTGGTTTAATTGTCGGAGGACCAACTCCTGTTTGCCTTCTAAGAATTGGATAACTTGATTTATCATCTCGTGGTATTCTTCTCTGGTTACTGCGCCAATACATGGTCCGAGACATCGGTGAATATGGTATTCAAGGCAAGGCTTTTTATCTCTGCCAGTAATGGTTTTAGTGCAGGAGCGGAAGGGAAAGATTTTCTTTATAAGTCTTAATGTTTTGCGAACTGAGCCGGCGCTGGCAAAAGGGCCAAAGTATCTAGCACCATCTTTCTGGAAACGGCGGGTAACATAAACTCCAGGCCAATCTTCGGTGATATTTATTTTAAGGTAGGGGAAAGTTTTATCGTCTTTTAGGCGAACGTTGTAGCGTGGACGATACTTCTTTATCAGGCTGCATTCTAATATTAAAGCTTCTTGCTCAGAATTGGTAACTATAAATTCAATGTCGCTTATCTTTGACATTAACCGCTGAATTTTGGAGGGAAGATTTTTATGTTCCATGAAATAACTTCTCACCCGATTGCTGAGATTGGCAGCCTTGCCCACATAGAGCACGTTTCCCTGCTCATTTTTGAACAAATACACTCCAGGATTTGTGGGAACAGCTTTTAATTGTGGTGCTAATTTTGTTAATGTCACAGAAATATTGTAACAACAGGGGATTGCCAGAGGCAAAAAATGTGATAAAATGAGGTAAATGAAAAAAGATACTGTCGCTTTTCTAGAATACCTTGCTGATAGTAAAGGTCGTTCCCCGAATACTCTAGCTGCCTATCGCAATGATTTGAATCAATTGGTGACATTCACTGAGACAAGTGGAGGCGAGGGTGTTATTGAGTCAAACGATGAGCTATTGAAAAGCTATCTATTCAGCCTCAGGGATAGGAAGTATTCTCCAGCCACGGTAGCTCGCAAGATAGCCTCAGCAAAGTCATTTTTCAAGTTCATGGTTGACGTGGGTAAGTCTAAGAATAACCCAGCGCAGGGTTTGCTATCTCCCAAGATTAAGAAACATGTACCATCTGTCTTATCTCCTTCCGAGTTTCACCGTTTGTTAGCAGAGCCAGTGAAGCTATCTACTCCAGAGGCTAAAAGAGATAAGGTGATGTTAGAGTTACTTTATGCTACGGGCCTGCGGGTAACTGAGCTGGTATCGCTGGATACCAAGGACATTAATCTGGAGCAGCGTTATCTCTATTGCTCTCATGGCAATTCAAGAAGGCAGGTTCCTTTTGACCATCATATTGCCAAGCTATTAAAAGATTTTGTTAACGGTGACAGATTCGAGCTCCTGTATGATGAAATGGAGAAAGCGCTATTTTTAAATCGGCTTGGCAAGAGACTCACCCGGCAGGGATTCTGGGAAATTGTTAAGAATTATGCTGCTAAAGCCGGGCTTGGTGGCAAGGTTACCCCGCGGGCCCTGCGCCATAGTTTTGCAGCATATAAATTACAAACTGGTGCGGAACTTCGAGATGTGCAGCAACTCTTGGGGCATGCTTATATCTCGAGCACCAAGGTTTATGAGCAAATGAGGCCCACATTAAGGTAAAGTTATGCCTAAAAAATCACACCGTAGTAAGGCGAAACAGCGTGCTAAGCTGGCGAAAGTAGCCAGAGAAAGAAATTCACAGCGGGTTGTTTCAACCGTTGCTGGTCCAGGTGCCTTAGCTAGAAAGAAAGTTCCTGAAGAGCAGGTCCTTGTTAATCGCTATCAATATATAATGCCCGAGCTACGGCGTATTGGCATTCTTATTGGCTCGATAATTCTAATTCTCATAGTATTATCCTTTATCTTTGGTTGATTTGAAAGTAACCTGTGGTGGATTTAAGCCTTGCACGAGACAATTTAATTGCCAAGCTCAGCCTGGAAATTTCTGATAAGCGTGTGCTTGGAGCTATGCAGCGTGTTCCGCGTGAAGCTTTTGTGCCTGAAGACCAGTATTATGCCGCCTATGAAGACAGGCCATTAAGCATTGGCTTTGGGCAAACTATCTCCCAACCTTATATTGTCGCCTTAATGGTACAGGCTTTAGAGCTTAGAAGAGAGGATAAAGTCCTGGAACTAGGTGCGGGGAGTGGCTATGAAGCAGCCATATTAGCTGAGTTAGCCCGGCAGGTTATCACTGTAGAGCGTATATCTGAGTTAGCGGAAGGAACTAAGCGTGTTTTGGAAAAGCTTGGGTATTCTAACGTCACGGTTTACATTGCTGGCAAGAAATTAGGCTGGCCTGATGCGGCACCATACAATGCTATTATAGTTTCTGCCGGTGCCCCCGATATTCCTCAAACCCTTCTGGACCAATTATCTTTAGGTGGGCGATTGGTAATTCCCGTAGGTTCTCGCTGGCAGCAGGATTTACTGAAGGTTACCAAAAGGTGGAGGGGAAATAAGGTGGAAAATTTAGGTGGCTGCTATTTTGTACCGCTCATCGGTGAAGGTGCCTGGGAAGAAGAATAATAAATAAGGAGGCAGAAGTGGAAGTATTTGAAGCAATAAAAACGAGACGTAGTATTCGTCATTATAAATCTGAGGCTATCGCTGAAGAAAAGCTTAGTGCTGTTCTGGAGGCTGCTCGCTGGGCACCTTCCTGGGGTAATACCCAGTGCTGGAGATTCGTAGTGGTTAGAGATGAGGCAACGAAATCCCAACTAGCTGAAACCCTTACATGGTGGAATCCAGCCCGTGTTGCTTCTACTGTCACACAGGCACCTGTAGTCATTGTAGCTTGCGCTGAGCTGGGGAAATCTGGCTTTGAAGATGGTATCCTGAGTACAGATAGAGGCGATTGGTACATGTTTGACGTAGCTTTAGCTTTACAAAACCTCGCTTTAGCTGCCCATTCATTAGGTTTGGGAACATTACACCTTGGTGCCTTTGATGCTCAAGAGGCGGCTCGAATTTTGAAGGTGCCGCCAGGAGTAGTCGTGATAGAAATGATTCCCCTGGGTTACCCAGAAAGGGTAGGGAGAACACCGCCTAGGAAGGAACTTTCTGAAATAGTATTCTATGGATTTTACGGACAGAAATAGAATGCCCTCAAGGGAATTCGAATCCCTGTTTTCAGCTTGAAAGGCTGATGTCCTAGTCCTCTATGCGATGGGGCAAAGCCAGGGCACGGATGGCATCGCCTGCTAGTGGGAGCTCAAGCTGGACCAAAGGCCTCCTAGTACATGGTCATCCCGCCATTGACGCTGTAGTTCTGGCCGGTTACATATTTGCCATCGTCAGAGGCCAGGTAGAGCGCCATGGTGGCTATGTCCTCGGGCGCACCCATCCTTCCCAGGGGCACCAGGGCGAAGACCTTCTCAGCCTCCCCCCGCGGCATGGTCATCATCTTGGTGATCTTGGTCTTTATGGAGCCCGGGGAGATGCAGTTGACCAGTATGCCGTATGGAGCGAGCTCGGCAGCGAGACAGCGCGAAAAGCTAGCTATAGCGCCCTTGGCCGCGCCGTAGAGGGAAAAGCCAGGCATGGGGTACTTGCCGGAGTCTGAGGAGATATTGACGATCCGCCCTGACCTCCGCTCCACCATATGTGGGACTACGGCCCTAGTGACATAAAGGGTGCCCTTTAGGGTAACGTTTATGTGCGGCTCCCATTCTTCGGGGTCCATCCTGTAGAAATATCTACCCTTGAAATACACATAGCCGGCGTTGTTGACCAGGATATCCACCCTGCCGAACTCGGCCAGGGTCTTCTCCACCATCTCATTCACTTCTTTTGCATTTGAGATATCAGCCCTGCTTGCCAGCATCTTGGTGCCCATCTTGCGGAGCTCAGTGGCGACATTCTCTAGGCCCTCCATATCTATATCGGAAATGGACAAGGCCGCCCCCTCCTGGGCAAAGAGTAGGACGGTGGCTCGACCTATCCCAGATCCCGCCCCGGTTATTATTGCCACCTTGTCCTCTAGCTTCATCTTGGTTCCTCCTTATCAGATCTGCCAGTCATGTGCTATGGACCTTCCCAATGAAAGCCCAGAACCCATTGTCCACGGGTTAGATTCTAGTCTGGGCACACCCTGCTGTCAAGCTGGGCTAGCTCAAGAGCCAAGGCTTTCTCGTCGGGATGACACGCATGAATAACCCTTACGGGAATGCCATCATGGAGAGCTTTTTCAAAACACTGAAGCGTGTGGAGGCACAAGGCTCAAAGGACAATCGAAAGCATAAATGCCCCCAAGGGAATTCGAATCCCTGTTTTCAGCTTGAAAGGCTGACGTCCTAGTCCCCTAGACGATGAGGGCAGGCAAGACTATTCTAGGGATAAATAGCCAAGGTTTCAAGGCCAGCAGACTGTGGTAAATTGAACATCAAATTCATATTTTGAACTGCCTGTCCTGCTCCACCCTTTATTAAATTATCCAGGCAGCTAATGACAATAAGCCTGTTCGTTCTTAAATCGATGGTGGGGTAAATGATGCAGAAGTTGTTTCCTCTGGTATATTTAGTTCTGGGAGGATTATCTGCTATGTGGACAAAGGGAGCATTTTTATAAAAATCACGATAAAGTTGTTGTAGTTCTTCTTTGGCTAGATTGCTATCTTTTAGTGGAGCATAGCATGTGGTTAGTATGCCTCGGGTCATGGGGACTAAATGAGGAACAAAAGTTATCGCTAAAGCAAGCTCCGGCTTTAGAGTCCTTAGTTCCTGTTCAATCTCAGGCAGGTGGCGGTGTCCTTCGACAGAGTAAGCGAAGGCATTTTCATTGGTTTCAGCGTAATGGGTGGCTAAGGTCAAGGCTCTGCCAGCGCCAGATACACCTGATTTACTGTCAATTATTATCTCAGGTGAGATAATTGCTTCTTTAACTGCTGGTGCTAATGCCAGAATAGCGCTAACGCTGTAGCAGCCAGGGTTAGCTATTAAGCGTGCTGAAGCTATCTCTTTTTCATGAATTTCGGGCAATCCATAAATTGCTTCCGGTAACAAATCGGGAAGTGGATGGGTGAAGCCGTACCATTTCGGATATTCATTGGCATCCTTTAACCTGAAGTCAGCGCTGAGGTCGATAGCCTTGATGTTTTGTGCTAGTAAAGAAGGCACTACATCCACACTTGATTTATGGGGCATTGCTGAGAAAACAACATCGACATCGCTATCAATATCAGCTTTTATCACCTGGTCTATATTGCCAAGGTGGGGGAAAGCCTCACCCAGCTTCTGCCCGGCAGCACTCCTTCCTGTAATAGATTTAAGCGCTACTTCAGGGTGTTGATAAAGAAGACGAGTTAGTTCAATGCCAATATATCCGGTAACATTTACTATACCCGCTTTAATTTTTGACATTGAAAGCTATTATACTATGTAATATTTGATTAAGTGAAACAATAATGTTATTTTTATCATTTAATTCTAGGGAGGAACATGCCTAAGGTTTATTTCATAGATGTTACTAATCGGGATGGCGTTCAAACTGCTCGTCTTGGTCTATCTAAACTTGAGAAGACCATGATAAACATTTATCTCAATGATATGGGCATTTTTCAATCTGAGTTTGGTTTTCCTACAACAAGGCACGAATCCGCTTACCTCCAGGCCAACTTAGAATTGGCTGATATGGGCGTTTTGCAACCTATTCGTTTGTCCGGCTGGGTGAGGGCGGTAGCCAATGATGTGGAAACAGCATTCAGGTTTGTTCCCAATATCCGACATCTCAATCTATCAATCTCTACCTCGGAGCAGATGATTTCCGGGAAATTTCAAGGCAAGAGGAAGCGGGAGGACGTCCTGATGATGATGGTTGATGCTGTGGACGCAGCTAAAGCACTTGGAGCAGAAAGTATCGGTGTAAATGCTGAAGATGCCTCCAGAACCAATATAGATTTTCTCATCAAATTTGCTACAGCAGCAAGAGAGCATGAGGCCCAAAGGTTCAGATATTGTGACACTCTTGGCTATGATGACCCTTTTTCCATCTATGAAGCGGTCAAAACGCTGGCGGAAAATGTCGGAATTCCCATAGAGCTTCATTGTCACGGCGATTTAGGTATGGCTGTGGCTAATTCTGTCGCTGGAGCTAAAGGAGCTATAGATGGTGGACAGGATGCATATATCAATACTACAGTCAATGGGGTAGGGGAAAGAGCAGGCAATGCTGACCTTATAGCAACAATTCTGGCAGTTACTAAATCGAAAGGATTTGTCGGTAAGTATCAGATGGGGAGGCGGATTAACCTGAAAAGGGCGTGGAAGATAAGCAGATTTGCCAGTTATGCCTTTGGAATTCCTATCCCGGTAAACCAGCCAGGGGTTGGGGCCAATGCTTTTGCTCATAGCTCGGGCATTCATGCTGATGGCGTGTTGAAAGACCCTCAGAATTACGAGCTATACCATTTTGCTGAATTGGGCCGAGGTGAGCCAGAGCTTGTGGAAACTGGCAGGGAGATATGTTCCGGTGAATACGGTGGAATATCCGGTTTCAGGCACATAATGGGGAAGATGGCGATAACCTTTGACGATAGTGAGGAAGCTGAGAAGATTCTGGAGCTGGTGAGGTATGCTAATGTTGAAGCTCAACGCCCCCTTGTTGAGGATGAGCTGTTGTTTATCGCCAAATATCCCGAGATTGCAAAGAAGCTGCTAACGTTAACTCCACTGGAATAGTGCCCTTTGTTTGCTTCTTAGGCTGAATTTGCTCCTGGATTTACTGGATATCTTCGATAAGATAGGCGAAGGTACCAGCGGGAGCAGTAATGCTGATAGTTTGCCCTTTTTGTTTATTTAACAAAGCTTTGCCGATGGGTGAGGCGATGGAGATTATGCCCTTGGTGGGATTTGCCTCTTCCGGGTCAGCTAGAGTATAATGAAGCTCTCTGCCTGAGGATAAATCACGGAGATTCACTGTATTCCCAATTTTTATCTCCAAAGTACTTTCGACTTCAGTTATGACTTTTGCCGAATTTAAGATTAGCTCTAGTTCCTTTATTCTGCCTTCCAGGTGCGATTTACGTTCTCGTGCTGCTTGCAATGGAGCATTTTCGCTGAAGTCCTTGTCGGCTGCTGCCTGACGTATCTCCTTAGTGACTTCTGAGCGCTGACTTTTCAGAGCAGTTAACTCTGCTTTCATTTTAGCGTAGCCTTCTCTGCTCAAAGCAGATTTGATTTTAGAAATTTGTTGAGTCGTTGTGGCTGTTTTTGATGGTGTTTTTTTTACCCGAACATGGCTGGCTAAATTTACCTTGGTGAAGCCCTTTTTGTGGATATAGCTAAAGAGGGGTCTGATTACCTCAGCGGCTGAAGGGGTAATCCGCTCAGCGTAGCCATCTATATCAAGCGGGGTAATGCTGCTTGCTTTCCTGCTCACACCGAGCCATCGCACAATATTATAGACTTCTGTTTGTGCGTTTTGTTTCTCTTCAGAGGGTAAATTGGCTAGGAAGCTGTTAGCTACCTCAATGAGTGTAGCATCCTGCCTGGGAGTATCTTCCATCGACGGAGTAATAATAAGATAGGAAGAAGGATATGTCAATCGATAGGAAGAATCTTTTCTGGATTGCTTCGCTTTGCTCGCAATGACGGTGGAAAAAGGGCTCGCAATGACATCCTCTCTTGTGTCATTGCGAAGAGCGGTAGTGACGAAGCAATCTATGAGGGATATGAGATTGTCATGCTTCTCTTGCAGTGACAATGAAAAGTCTTACACTGGCGGCACGATGTAGCCAATAAACTTATAGGCTAGTTTAGCCAATGAAAAGGCGCAGGAATGTGAGTTTCCTTCAGGGCAAAACTCCATCAAGTCAAAGCCAACTATGTGCTTGTGGGTTGCTGCTAGCTTAATTATCCGTAATACTTGTTGCCACTGTAGTCCACCAGGCTCAGGCGTGCCTACCGCAGGCATGATTGAAGGGTCAAAGGCATCTACATCAATGGTTACATAAACATCGTCACTAAGTGAAGATAACATCTCCTTTTCGAAGTTTTTATCTTCTGTTAACGCGGGCATGTAAAAAACACTCAGCTTGTTCTGAGTTATGAATTGTTTTTCCTCCTGGCTAAGGCTGCGAATTCCAACTTGAGCAATAGGGCAGATGTCATGGATACGGCGCATGACACAAGCGTGGCTATATCTGGTGCCCAAATATTTATCACGGAGGTCAGCATGAGCATCTAGCTGTAGCACAGAGAGCTTTGGGAATGCCTCCTTAAAAGCTCTAACTGTTCCTAGGGTGAGCGAGTGTTCCCCACCTAGCCCTACCACGAATTTCCCCTTCTTAACTAATTCCTTAGTTATTAGATAAACCCTGGTGACCATTTCTTCAGGGCTGTTCATCATTGGTTCTACCTCAGGCAGGGTATGGATGCCAACTTTGTATATCTCACGGTCAAGTTCAAGGTCATAAAGCTCCAGGTATTGAGAGGCGTCAATTATGCTCTGTGGACCATAGCGAGCTCCGCTTCTCCATGTGGTGGTGCTGTCATAGGGAACGGGCAAAATAACTACCTTGGCTGATTTTAGCTCAGAGTAGGGTGGTCTTAAGCTGGCAAAGACCCTGAGGGGCAGGAATAACTGCCTGTTATCTTTCATGGTAAGCGAAGGCCGGGGTGACTGTAGTGGTGGGTTCCGTTCCCGACCACTCTCTATCAATCAGGCAGGTTCTTGACTTGACTAATTGGAATTTATCTTGAAAATCCCTTATTGCCTTTTCAGCGTCGAAGTCCTTGCATGAAAAAACATCTATGTTGACATAACTTCGCTCGACAAAGGTATGAATGGCGATATGGCTCTCGGCGATGAAGATAAATCCCGATATCCCCCAATCCGGTCCTACATATCTAACCACATAGGGAGGTGAAATTTTAGTCATGCCAATTTTTGATGGATAATTCTCTAGCCAGTTGGTGATAAATTGCTCATCTTGAAGGATTTCTTTGCTAGTAGAATAGCCATCAATAATTAGGTGCACATTAAGCCTCCCTTAATAGTATTTTTCTTAGCTTGAAAGGGCAGCATGAGCAGCTTACTGCTTTTATTCTCCGGTTCCTGCTATTCATTGACTGGCAGACGGCGGTTCAAATATTTCTCTATCAGAGCTATAGCGCAATATTTGCCACACATGCTGCAGGTTCGTCCACTGGTGGCGAAGCATTCATGAATTTGTTTCGAGTGTTCTGGGTCTAAGGATAATTTGATTTGAGTTCCCCAATCAAAATTTTTACGGGCCTGTGACATCTGGTCATCCAGCTCCTTAGCTCCCTTTACGCCTTTGACGATGTCACCAGCATGAGCGGCTATGCGTGAGGCAATTACTCCTTCTTTTACATCCTCTACTCCGGGTAGTCCAAGGTGCTCTGTTGGGGTGACGTAGCACAGGAAATCTGTCCCCGCCGCGGCAGCAATAGCGCCTCCAATAGCACCGACAATATGGTCGTAGCCAGCGCCTATATCGGTAACCAAAGGCCCAAGGACATAGAATGGCGCTCCATGGCAAAGGCTTTTTTCCAGTTGAACATTGGTGGTCACCTGGTCTAACGGCAAATGCCCGGGACCTTCCACTATGGCTTGGACATTGGCTTCCCTGGCACGTTTCACTAACTCGCCGATTGTGATTAGCTCCTCAACTTGAGCTCTGTCAGTTGCGTCAGCTAGGCATCCCGGGCGTAAACCATCGCCCAAACTTAAGGCGAAATCATATTCGTGGGCTAACTCTAATAACCGGTCGTAATATTGGTATAACGGATTTTCCTTTTCGTTGTGCAACATCCACCCAGTAAGGAATGCGCCTCCCCGGGAGACTATATCGGTCATCCTGCCCTGGTTTTTCAGCCGTGCAATTGTTGCTTGAGTCACTCCACAATGAACAGTCATGAAATCAACGCCGTCTTTGGCTTGCTGCTCAATAACATCGAAAATCTCATCCACGCTCATATTTACGATGGCACCGTGTTTCTCAATGGCTTCAATCCCTACTTGATAGATGGGCACAGTCCCTACTGGCAGGGTGCTGGCATTGATGATAGCTTGTCTGATAGCTGAAATATCTCCGCCAGTACTGAGGTCCATAACTGTATCGCTGCCAAAATCAATGGCAATTTGCAGTTTTTTCAACTCCATGTCTAGGTCATAAAAGTCTGGCGATGTGCCGATATTGACATTAATCTTTGTCCTCAGCCCTTTGCCTATGCCACAGGGAACCAAATTGGCGTGGTTGGGGCTGGCTGGTATCACAATGGTGCCACTAACCAGACCCTGCAGTATAAAATCTATCTCCACCCCCTCTTTCTCAGCCACATGCTTTACCTGGGGTGAAATGATACCCTGTTTGGCTAATTCTACCTGTGTCATCTTAGGCAACAAATCTAGCATAACATAATTGCCAATGCAAACTTGCAAGATAAGTGGCTCAATGTTATTGGCATAAAATCTTGTTTTTGCTAGGTCATATTTACTGTTGTGTGTTAGCTGCTATAATCAACAATTTAATTAGGAGGTATTATGGTCAAGAGCTTTAACGGTAAGACCCCAAGGATAGCCGGCTCGGCTTTTATCAGCAAGACAGCTTATATTATTGGTGATGTGGAGATTGGCGAAAATTGTGTGGTGATGCCCGGGGCAGTGATTAGAGCTGACCTTGGTAAAATAACAATCGGCGATAATACGATTGTGGAAGATAATTGTGTTATACACTCAGGGTCGCTTGATGGGTTTGAGGATATTGTGATTGGAGAAAATGTAATTATCGGACATGGTGCCGTCAACCATGCTCGCAAAGTGGGAAACAACGTCCTCATCGGGATAAACGCCACCATACTTCATGATGCTGAGATTGGTGATTTTTGTATCATTGCTGCGGGCGCATTGGTGGAGCAGGGGGCGAAGATTCCCGATAGGTCTTTTGTTACTGGCGTACCTGGCAAGGTAAAAAAGGAAGTTTCGCAGGAACAGTTGTTATGGACACAATTGGGGTCGCAAGCTTACATTGAATTAGCTAAGCAATATAAAAAGGAAGGGCTTTAGTTTTCATGAAATTGCTTCGCGGAGCCTGTCCTGAGCATCCTGAGATTCTTCGCTGCGCTCGCAATGACAGCGGATTAGGTTCAGCTGGTTACATTCTTTCAGGGGTGGTCATACCCATAAGGTAGAGCACCTTAGCCAGGACGATTTGAGTTGCTCTGACCAGCTTGAGTCTGGCTTGAGTCAATGCTTCATCCTGAGAGACAACACGGCATTGCTTATAGAAGCTGTGGAACACGGTAGCCAGTGCTTGAGCGTAGTAGGGGAGGTGATGGGGCTCGAGGTTAGTAGCTACTCTTTCTACTACCTCGGGGAGCATTATTAAATGGCGAATTAAGGTCAGCTCTGGCTCACTGGAAAGCAGGGAGACATCTCCCTGGCTGTAGTCTATCTCTCGTTCCTGAGCGAGCCGGAGGATGCTGGCAATTCGAGCATGGGCATATTGGACATAGTAAACAGGATTATCTGCTGACTGTTTTTTAGCTAACTCTAGGTCGAAGTCCATTTGGCTTTCGGCGGAACGGGATAAGAAAAAGAAGCGGCAAGCATCTGTTCCTACCTCATCTATCACCTCACGCAGGGTGATGAGGTCACCACTGCGCTTGGATATCTTGAGCATTTCTTTTCCGCGATGGAGGGTAACCAGCTGACATATTATCACCTTGAGTCGCTCCGGGTCATACCCCAGAGCTTTAATCACTGCTTTCATCCGGGGGACATGTCCCTGATGGTCAGCTCCCCAGATGTCAATCACGGTGTCAAAATTCCGCTCCATGAACTTGTTGTAGTGATAGGCGATATCGGAGGCAAAATAGGTGGGCGAGCCGTCACTTCTGACTAGCACATTATCTTTATCCTCCCCTAGCAGGCTTGATTCAAACCAAACGGCATTTTCCTTTTTAGCCACATAGTTTCCACTTTCCAGTAATGCCATGGCTTTGTTGTATTGCTCACCCTCGTAGAGGCTTTTTTCGCTAAACCACTCATCGAACTCCACGTTTAATAAATGAAGGTCCCCTTTAATGTTATTTATTATCTTGTTAAGCCCGATTTTGGTGATCGCCTCGATTGCTTCTTTCTGGGGCATATTGAGAAACTTATCTCCATGTTCTTCGGCGATTTTCTTTGCCAGGTCAATCATATAATTGCCATAATAGCCATCAGGAGGCATATCAGCTTCTTTACCGAAGTATTGCAGATAACGAACATAGAGCGAGTTACTGAAGAGTTCTATCTGATTGCCAATGTCGTTTAAGTAATACTCCTTTTCCACAAGATAACCAGCGGTAGAAAGGACATTAGCCAAGGTGCTGCCTAGAACAGCACCGCGCCCATGACCTACATGAAGAGGTCCTGTGGGATTGACGCTGACAAACTCGATTTGGATGTTTTTACCTGTGCCTAAGGTGAGGTTTCCGTATGAGTCGGCGGTAGCGAGTATAGCTTCTACTTGCCGGGCGAGCCATTCATTCCGCAAGGTAAAGTTAATGAATCCTGGCGGGGCTGTAGTGGCATGGTCAATCTCGGAAGGGAGCGATATTTTCTCCAATATTTTCTCAGCAATGACTAAAGGGGGCATCCTGGTTATCCGAGCTAGCTTTAAGGGAAGGTTTGAAGCAAAATCCCCGTGGGCAGGGTTTTGAGGATGCTCTATAGTTATCTCGGGTAGTGTTCCCGCAGCAAGACTACCTGCCTCTTGGGCTTTGGCTACTGCTTCTCGTAGACAATCGGCTATCTTTTGGTTAAGCATATTAGCTCCATTCAATATTTCCTTGCCATACCCGGCTTAATTTCTCACCAAGGGGAGAGTCTTTATCTTTCACGGCATCGGGATTATTTTTGAACAGGGAGGTTGCTTCCTGCCGCGCTGTCTCCAGAAGTTGCATGTTTGTTATACTAGCAATTTTGAGTTCCGGCAAACCACTTTGTTGTGTGCCAAAGAATTCCCCTGGCCCTCGCAGATTTAGGTCCTCCTCGGCTAGTTTGAAGCCATCTTGAATTTTTTCCATTAACCCGAGGCGCTCTTTTGCTTCAGGTGAGCTTCTTTCGGGAATGAGCAGACAGTAGCCTTGTTCTTGAGAGCGACCTACTCTCCCCCGAAATTGGTGAAGCTGGGACAGTCCGAATCGGTCGGCACCTTCTATTAATATGACGTTAGCATTGGGCACATCAATGCCAACTTCAACCACTGAGGTTGATACCAGGATATCAAGTTCTCTATTGCGGAAGCGTCGCATCACCTGTTCTTTCTCGGCAGCGGGCATTCGACCATGCAACAGCCCCAGTTTGAAGCTCGGAAAAACCTCCTTGCTCAGCCACTCATATCCTGTGGTAGCTGCTTTTGCTTCCACTGCTTCCGATTCTTCGATCAAGGGGTAAATGATAAAAGCTTGTTTTCCTTTATTTATTTGGCGTTGGATGAAGGAATAAGCCTTTTCTCGGTATTGTGGTTCAAGCCATTTTGTTTTAGCGATTGCCCGTCCCGGAGGCAATTCGTCAATAATGGAGAGGTCAAGGTCTCCATAGATAGTCAATGCCATAGTTCTCGGAATGGGGGTAGCGGTCATAACCAGCATGTGTGGGTTGAATCCTTTTTGCCGCAGTGCTGAGCGTTGTAAAACGCCGAAGCGTTGTTGTTCATCTACCACTGCTAGTCCCAGCTTGGGGAATTCTACCTCTTCCTGGATGAGAGCGTGAGTGCCGATGACAATATCAATTTTGCGCTGGCTGATTTTGCTGCGCAGCTCTTCCTTTTCACTTTCGCTAAGGCTGCCGATAAGCAGGGCAATGGTTATTGGGTGCGAAAGAATACCACCATAGCTGCGAACATTGCTGTGCTCAGCTTGCAACGATGGCCGGGGTTGTGTGCTAGCTTTGGCTAAATAGTTACAAATGTTGTCGAAATGTTGCTCAGCGAGGACTTCGGTAGGGGCCATGAGTGCCCCCTGGTATCCGTTATCGCCGGCAATTAGTAACGCTAGAGTAGCAATTATAGTTTTGCCGCTGCCTACTTCTCCCTGGAGAAGGCGCGACATAGCTTTTGGTTGTTTGAGGTCAAGCAAGACTTCGTTGAGCACTCGCTGTTGGGCATGCGTTAAAGTAAATGGTAGATAACTTAAGAACTTTTTAAGTAGCGCCTGGTTGATATTAAAAGCATTGCCGGGCTGACCTTCCTGCCAATTTTGCTTCCTCGCCAGTAGACCCAATTGAAGTAGAAACAATTCATCAAAGGCTAAACGTTTTCTTGCTTCCTCTGCTACTCGGTGATTGTCAGGGTAATGGGCCTGGGTAATTGCTTGAGACAAATCTGGAAGTTGACATCGTTCTTTTATTTCTGAGGGCAGGAACTCAACGAGCTGCCATGCCCAACTATCTACAGCCTCCTTTGTCCATTTCCTTACCTGGCGAGGATATAAACCGGAAGTTAACGGGTAAATGGGCACTAATCGAGCGGTATGGATTAGTTCCCTGGTCTGAATGAGTTCCCATTCTGGAGACTCAAAAACCCTCTGTCCCTTGAATGAGCTCACTATCCCGCTAATTGCTATCCTGGCGTTGGTACGAAAGTTCTTTGTCAGATAAGGTTGATTAAACCAAACTACCCGGATATTACCCGTTTCATCGCCGACAATTGCCTCTGTGCCCTGTCGATTACCCAGAGTGACCACTTTGGATTGCCATATCGTCGCTATGATGGTTTGTTCTTTGCCTTCTTCGAGTTCAGCGATGGCTTTTCTCTGGCTGTAATCGATGTAACGACGAGGGAGGAAGTAAAGTAAATCATACAGGGTTTTTACGCCAAGCCTGGCAAATTTAGTGGCTGTGTTAGGTGTGATCCCTCTGATTAAGGTTATTGGTGAATCTAGTCCGGGAGATGCTTTCTCGATTTGGTGTGTTTTACCAACTGTGGGGGGTCCACCCAGTGCTGGTGTGGTTAACTTTTTCTTCTCCCTTGCTTCTGCTACTTCGCCTATCCATTCCAGTATAGTTGCTATCCACTGTTCACGTTTGTTTACATCCCAGGAACTGTAATTGGATTTAGCTAACCCCAGATTATTAAAGCTCAGTAAAAGTTCTCGGTTATCTATGCCCTGTAAGACTTTGCCTTCTTGGTTTCGGAGGAATTTATCCAATCCTCCGATTACCGCTTTATCGGAATATCCCTTGTTACATTCTAATTCCAGGACTCTTCGGAGTGAGTTTATGCTCGTTTCTTTGAGGGGCTGTCCCAAACCTTATTCTCCTTCTAGGACATGGACACTTTTGAAGCTTTTGGCGAAATTTACCAGAAAGTCTATAGCTTGTACTCGACTACGAACTCGGGCAACGGGCAAGGCGTCTCCATTCTTTATTTCCGGAATAGGATTTACCTTGAGTAAATCACCCAGGAAAGCTTGTGTCTTGCCGATGCGTCCTCCTCGATAACCATGGCATACTTCAAAATTTTTATTCCAGCGAAATTATATAGTTATAGTAGGGTTGTCCGCCTTGAACTGCTTCAACTTCAACTGAAAATTCATCTTGAATTTCGCTGGCTATTTTCTCAGCTTCATCTGGTTTAGTTTCAGCGCCGTAGTAAATACTTACCAGTTCAGCATTTTTAACCTCTGCTTTGTCCAGAGCATTGGTAATGACATCTTTAACCTTTTTACCACTGGCTAGCAGCTCTTTGTCATCTAAAACAGCAATAAATTCTCCCTTCTTTATGTTCATACCATTGATTTGACTTTTCCGAACTGATTTAGTGATTTCTATGGATTTCACCATTTTCATCGCTTCTTCCATAGTGGAAGCATTCTTCTCCAGATTCATATCGTAGTTAAAGGAGAGCAGAGCGGAGATGCCTTGAGGTATGGTTTTGGTGGGTACCACCTTAACATTCTTTGAGGTTAGTGATTGAACCTGGGAGGCGGCGACGATGATGTTCTTATTATTGGGCAGTAATATAACATTATTTGATGGTGCTGAATTCACTGCTTCCAGCAGCTCACGGACGCTTGGATTCATAGTTTGTCCGCCAGGGATGACGATAGTGGCTCCCAGGCTTTTGAATATTTTGAAAAGACCTTCACTAGGAGCAATTGCTACTATAGCGGTATCTAGCGGGGGCAATCTTTTTCGCTGCATTTTGATGAACTCGGCATATTGGTCATCCATGTTATCAATTTTTATTTGATGCAATACTCCTTGCTTTGTGGCGTAGTCAATTATCTCGCCAGGTTTGAAGCTATGGAGGTGGACTTTAATTTTAGAGTTATTACCGGTGATTACCAGGGACTGTCCCTTCTTTTTCAAGTTTTCCTTGATCTTTTTCAGGTTAAGATTCTGCCCTTCCAATAGGAAATTGATGCGATAACCGTAGGGAACCTCTACCTTGGTGGGCATCTGAGTTATCCACAAGGCTAATGGTGCACTTGTGGGAATCAACTGCGGTTTTTGCTGTTTTAGCGCATCGGTTTCACCTTTAAGGTAGAGTAGTGCGCCCTCGAGGAGAACATACAAACCCTGACCACCGGCATCCACCACACCTGCCTCTCGTAACACAGGTAGCAGGTTAGGGGTGTTGGCTACCGAGCCTCTAGCTGCCTCCACGGCAGTATCAAGCGTTTTGATCAGGTTTCTGGGATTGGCTTTTGCAGCAGCTTCAGCAGCATTGGCTGAATCACGAAGCACCGTTAACATGGTGCCTTCCACTGGATTGACAAGCCCTTCATAGGCAGCTTGCGATGCTTCCGATAGCGCCCGGGCTAAGGCTTTAGTGCTAAGTTGCTTGTTACCATCTAATCCTTTGGCAAAGCCTTTCCAGAATTGGGACAGTATCACGCCTGAGTTGCCTCGAGCTCCCATCAGTGCACCCTGAGCAATGGTTTCGGCTATCGCTGAAACATCGTCATCATGGTTTTGGTGTACCGCCTCCATGGCAGAATGCATGGTAAGCAGCATGTTGGTCCCGGTATCTCCGTCAGGGACAGGAAAGACGTTTATGGCGTTGATTTCAGGAACACACTTTTCCAACCAGGCAGTTCCGGCATCAAACATCTCTTTGAATCTTTGCCCTGTAACTGAATTTCTTTCCATTTTTCCGTTGCTTACCACATAAGTATTATGATAACATCATTATACAAGGTAAGGTAGAAAGGCGGAGAGTATCTTATGAAATGTGATATTTGTGGTAGAGGAGCTCATTCTGGTTATAGTGTGAGCCATTCCAAGCAGCATACCAAGCGACGCTGGCTGCCTAATGTCCATCGCGCTACTATTATAATAGATGGCAAAAAGGGGAAAGTAAATATCTGCACCCGTTGCTTGCGCACCCAGTATAAGGAAGTACGCTAACTTACCGCCTTTCTAAACATTTGCATTGCCTGGCTTATTCCCTTTTTGGCGTTAAATATACTGCTTCCAATTGCCAGGACATCAGCTCCAGCTTGGACTATGCTCGTTGCATTATCAATGGTGATGCCGCCGTCAACCTCGAGTTCAGCGTTGCTCTTTTTGTTATCCAGCATTTTGCGTAACCTCGATATCTTGTCCAGCGATGATGGGATGAAACTCTGCCCTCCATAGCCAGGTTCAACACTCATAATCAGAATCAAATCAACATCGGGGAGAATTTCTTCTACAGAAGTTAATGAGGTAGCGGGATTTAACGCTACTCCAGCTTTTACGTTTAATTCCTTTATTGAGTGAATCACCCGGTGAAGAGATGAACAAGCTTCGACATGGATGGTGATAATATCGGCTCCGGAGCTGGCGAATTCGGAGATGTACCGTTCTGGATGCTCTATCATCAAATGAACATTCAGAGGCAGGCTAGTCAGGGGGCGAATTGAGGCCACCACTGGAGCCCCGATGGTAATATTGGGCACAAAATGCCCGTCCATAACATCTACGTGGATATAATCAGCCCCGGCTCTGGTAACCTCGTCAATCTGCTCGCCAAGCCGAGCAAAATCGGCAGAAAGAATTGATGGCGCTAATTTAACCTTAGTTTTCATTTTTTCAAAGGCTTATAAATGGGTTACCCAGCTTAGATCCCTTAGGAATTCCTCCCTTGCCTCATTTTCAAGGAAAATTTCAGTTAAATTAAATTCTTTCCTAACTAAGCGATCGTTCGCCATAGCATCCATAACAGCGGCGGTAAGCATAGGAGAACTGGCGACGTAAAAAGTTATAGTAGCTTTGTTTTCGGTTAGAGCTTTATCAAAGGACTTCTTTGCTGCCCCATATCTTTCCAATGCTCCTGCTGGATCTACGCCTGCCTTTACTTCTATCGCTCCCTCTAATACACCTTGAGGATTCCGAATAGATATATCCGGTTCACTTCCAAAAAGAACTTTGTATTCGTTTATGAGCTTAAAACCTTTAACATCGTCAACTGAAATAGGAACTTTGGCAGGAGAGGCAATAGTACCATCTTTAAGGATAACTTCTGAGATTTGAGCTTTATCTAGGAAATGTCTCAGTATGAGAGCATCAATACGTCGGCTTCCTTCGTTTCCTATCTCATTTCGCCAAGAACCGTTAATTTGCGTTCCTAGGTTTGCTTGAGCTGCTAAACGTATCTCTTCAAGGGAGAAGTTTGGATCACTATCTATGAGCGAGCTGACAAGATTATTAATTACTTTTGAAATTTGCGTAGCTTTAATCTTGGATAGGCTCCGTGTTTTCCCTTCCTCGAGGTTCTTAGTATTGAAAGCAAGTCTTCCAAGCCCTTTTTGAGGTAATAAGGCTAAGGACCGATAGTATCCTACTAAAACAGGCATATCTACAACAAGCTGAGGATGACAGAAAAACAAAGAAGGAGGGATTTTGTTCTTTTGGATATATTTCCAACTTGGCTTAGAAATACCCAGTCCCTGAAAATCACCCCAATCGTACTTTGTAAAGTCAATTTTCTCTACAAGCTCACATAGAGTTCGAAATGTCTTGCGACCACGATAAAAGAAAAAGGTTCTCAAGCTGTATTGGGTTTGAGCTATTTCTTTAGAAGAGGTCATCAGTCCCTCCGGGGATTTCCTTTTGCCAGAAGACTATACTTTCTCGAACTGGAATTCTTCCATATCGCCCCATCTGCTGAGAGCTATTTCCTTTATACCTCGGAACCCTTATTTCCAGGGTTCTCAGTTTATGTTTTGCCGCTATCTCAGAGAGGATTAAATCAACAGGTATCAATTCACCTTCAAATCGGACATTATCCACTACTAAGGCAACCAATCCTCCAGGCTTGAGCATCTTTGCCATTTCTCGAATTGCCAGATTCATATCCTCAAAGTAGCCTTCAATCATGATGGGAATGCGAGGGTTATTAAGCTGTTTTAATTCGAGGCAATTTAATACTTCTTCCAGTGCTGGAACTTTTACTGAATTAATGGGAGCGAGCCTTGATTCAATATGGGAACGAAGCAAACTATGACGGATATCTCTAAGGTCTTCAAAGTCTTTAACCCACGGTTCTCCATGCTCATTATAGAGTAAACACAATTCTAAGGCATAAGTCCTGGAATAATCATATCTGTTTAGATAGGGAGGGGAGGTAATAATTCCTGATATCTTACCTTTGTATCTCAGAGCTTGAATAGGAAGCCTTCGAGCATCTCCCAAGAAAATCTGAGCTTCAGCCTCCTGTTTTGCTCTGTCAAACTTGGCTAAATCAACAAGCATTACCCCTAGTTTATTTTCAAGAACCGTTTCGACTGACTTCGGCGGTCTTTCTACCAGCCTGAGGAACTGTCCGTCCTTCGAAGTATAGCTTGCTTCTTCAATGCTTGCTACAAGCCCTAGCATTAGAAAATCACGAATTGAGGAATCTTGAACGTCCAGTATTTGCTCTCGATAAAAAAGAAGCTCTTCTTGGGCTTCTTGGGGAAGAGCAAGGTCAATGATTCGAATTTTTGGGAAGGATTTACCTGTGGAGGAGAAAGGTTTGTTTCGGAGTTCATCAGCAGTTCTCCTTAATTCATTCAAATCGTATTTCGTATGTAGCTTCACTTTACTAGCGAAGACGGCTACAGGTAAAATATCTACTCCGATAGCCGGGTATCCTAATTGCTGACAAGCGAGCAAAGTAGTCCCACAGCCAGCAAACGGGTCAAAGATTAAAGAATCGAGAGGTAACTTCCATTCATTGGTCAAGATTTCCTCAACAAGCCGATGAGAAAAAGCCTCTTTAAACCTAAACCACCTAAAAATAGGCTCAGCTTTATTAAGCCTGAAGCCAAGAAAGGCTCTGAAATCAAGTTTTTCCTTTATTAAGGGAGAATATTTTTCCTCAAGTTGGCCCCTTTCCATGGTAGTGAATAAATTTAGCTGCCTTACTTTGGTACCCATTTAGACTTTCTCTAAGACCTCATTTATCTTGAAAAGGCTTTTCTCCTTATATTTCCTTGCTTCTTGAACTGAAGGCCGATTTTCTAATTCCTTCAAATTCTCAATCAACTTCCGAAAATCCTTATCCTTTACAAAGTCTTCCATTGTTATTGTTATTGTTTTTGTCTCATTTCTTTCACCAAAAAGCCCAGCTCCCACCTCTACCTCATAAATGGATGCTTCGATATCTGGATATTTATTGTAGAGCAGCTTCCCGACTTGCTCGGTATTTAACCTTTTTTCATAAATTAAAGGAAGAATAAAGCTTTCAAGTTCACGTTTAAGATTTTCTAACACAGATGGTAAAATAGATTCCCTTGTTCCACTCCAGTTAGCTCTATAGGGGTTTAAAGCCTGCCACAAATCTAAAAGGGCTTCCTTTGTTTCACATTCCTCCTTTATCTTAGCTCTAATGATCCAACTCGATTCAGAAAGCCAACTTGCGTATTGACCTAAGATCTCCATGAGGCTCTTAAGCCTTATGCGCAAGTCTTTCGGGGTTTCCTCTCCTTCAGACAGTTCTCTAAGAGTAGCATTCTCATAAGTTAAGAAAGAGGGCGATCCAGTGTATTCTCTGTCTATAGTGGGATATTTGCATTGTTCGATTTCTCCTTTGATCCGCAGGAGTTCTTCTCTTGTCCGAATGAAAATCTTACGTTGTCTTTTTTTATCTTTTGCCCGGTCCAGCTTCCAGCGACGCGAATAATGAATAGCAGCGGGAATTCCTAATAAAATGGCTACAAACCCTCCAGCGATACTCAACCATTCCCACCATTCCATGTTAATTAACCTACTAGCATTGAATACATTCCTTTGCTTTTTTCAGTGCTGCTTCTACCCGACCTGGGGCAGTTCCACCGGGAATGTCTCGTGAGGTTATGGAAGATTCCAAAGTAATATTATACACGTCTTTAGCAAATAGGGGACTGAATTTGCGATATTCGTGCAAGCTAAGCTCACGGAAGCTTTTTTCGGCATTAATGGCATATTCACTGAGTTTAGCCACCACACTATGTGCCTCCCGGAATGGCATGCCTTTCTTCACCAGATAGTCGGCTAAATCGGTAGCCAAAATGTAATCTTTAATAGCCTCACGGACACGCCTGGTATTGACTTTGATTGTCTTCAGCATTTCAGCAAATACTGCTAAGGTGGAATGCAAAGTATCTAAGGTATCAAAAAGCCCCTGTTTGTCCTCCTGCATATCTCTGTTATAGGCTAATGGCAAACCTTTCATCGTGGTGATGATGGACATTAGATTTCCATATACCCGCCCGGTCTTCCCCCGGGCCAGCTCGGCGACATCAGGATTCTTCTTTTGAGGCATAATGCTTGAGCCGGTGGTGAAGTCTTTGCCAATCTCTATGAAGCCAAACTCGCTGGATGACCACAGGATAAGCTCCTCGGCCAGCCGGGAAAGGTGCATCATGGTGATGGCCGCCGCCGCTTCGTATTCTATGACGAAGTCCCTATCGGAAACGGCGTCGATGCTGTTGGTGCTTATTTCGCTGAATCCCAGTTCTTGAGCCAGAAATTGACGGTCTACCGGATAAGCTACTCCAGCTAGAGCTCCGCTGCCTGAAGGTAAGACATCGGTGCGTTTCAGGCAATCATGAAATCTTTCTTTATCCCGCTGAAACATTTCAAAGTAAGCCAGCAGATGGTGAGCCAGAAGGACTGGCTGGGCTTGCTGCAGATGGGTATAGCCGGGCATGATGACAGCTTTATTTACCTCAGCCAACTCCACGAGGGAGGACTGCAGGGCTTTTATGGTGTCTATAGTTTTTGGAATCTCCTCTTTAAGGAAGAGTCGCATATCTAAAGCTATCTGGTCATTTCGTGAGCGGGCGGTGTGGAGCTTACCGGCTACATCGCCTATCTTCTCGAATAGCCTGGCTTCGATATTCATGTGTATATCTTCAAGCTCAGTCTTGAATTGAAACTTTCCTTGTTCGATTTCCTTTCGAATAGAGTTGAGCCCCTTGATTATCGCTTTAGCGTCGCTCTCGGCTATTATACCCTGCTTTGCCAGCATCCGGGCGTGAGCGATGCTTCCCTCGATGTCCTGGCGGTATAGCCGCCGGTCAAAGGGAATAGATGCCACGTATCCCTGCACCCGCTTATTGGTGTCCGTCATTTCTATCTTCCTCAAGGGCGTGGATGTAACAACTTATAGCTTCCTTGATGTTTTTAATTGCTTCCTTTTTTGTCTTTCCCTGGCTGACGCAACCAGGCAAGCTCGGGCACTCCACTACCCAGTAGCCATCCTCACCGGGGTATAAAATAACCTCTCGCATTTCCCCTCCTCTCTAATTCTATCAGCACTTTGTAGTATTCCTTTCAGCTATTATACCCTGTTTTATCGGTATATTTAACAGGAGCATCCGCTCGAAGCCTGAGGACACCGCGCCTGCCTGAACTTTTTTGGCTGGATGTGCAGACTTGAGGTACGCTTATCTCACTCGACTATGAGCTCGTCAAAATGTTTTTTGGCGGCTGGGTCCTTAGCCCATATCATCAACACACCCACTACAAAACAAAGAAGCGCTGGTGCCAAAAAGGGCATGAATGTTATCGTTAGATGCCCTGTATAGTCAGCTATATATGTCACAGTTATGGGACCAAGGACCATTCCGATATCCCCCATAACACGGTAGACTCCCATAGATGTGCCCAGTCTGTCTTTAGGCGCCACATCAGCAGGCCAGGCAGCGATGGAACCCTGAAGACCGGTAGCCAGACCATAGAAAACCATGATGCCCATAAGGCTGGCTAAGCTTTCCTGCAGTGGAATCAACAACACAGCAATACCACTTAAGAAGAGGCAAGCCATTATAGGTCTTTTTCTCCCCACCTTATCTGAGAGCCAGCCGGAAGGAAAAGTGCATAGAGAGGTAACAACAGCCGCCACTGTCAGCAGTATTCCAATTCTCTCCTCGGGCAAGCCCAGGTTAAGAGAGGCATAGAGTGGAATAAGCGTCGAACGAACACCGGCTCTGAGGAAAAACAATGCCAGAACCGAGCTGTTCACAAGAAGGAATGGTCCATTCAATAAGACACTGGGGACATCCTTCATGCGCATTTTTGACCTTGTTGCTTGTGGAGAGTCTGCTGTCTCCTTCAAAGGTAATGTGGCAATTAGGCCAATAAAGGCGAATATGGCATATGCAAAAAAGGGCGCGTTAAGGCCAAAATGAGCAGCGGTATAGCCACCGATAGCGGGCCCAAAAGAAGTGCCTGCAAATATAAGTCCCGAATACAGCGACATATATCGGCCCCTGGATTCGCCGGCAGTTACCTGCGCAACCCAGGTTGTTGCCGAGGTTACGTAGAGAGCGGAACCTATTCCTTCGACAATACGTGCGGAGATTAGCCAGGCATAATTGATAGCTGTGCCACCTGCGATTGACGACAGGATTATCAATACTAACCCGAATACCATGTTTCTTTTCCTGCCGAAACGGTCTGCCACAAAGCCAGCCGGTATGTCCATCACCATACGAGACAAAGCAAACGCTGATACCGCCCATCCCACAAGCGCTACGGGAATAGAGAATGAAAGTGCATACTGGGGAAGAACAGGCGAAATGATACTAATACCCAGTATGACGAAGCCGGAAACCAGTGAGAGGTTTAAGATTACAAACAGTCGCTGCTTCATTTACAAAAGACCCATTATGTGCACGTCTCGTGACCCATTGTCAACAATCATTCTGCATGGTATGCCGGACGAGTTCGGGAAGAGAAAGGCGAGGAGATATCTCGGCATATACTGGACTTCATAAAAAGAACCCCTATCGCCTAGTGTTTCGGCAGGCTTGACAGCCAGGTGCCAAGGGTACATTATTTATGCCAGAAACGATGAGAGGATGGGGATTGCCTCATTGCAAGTTGGAATGGCACATCCTGGTTTTCTCACAAGTGGCTTCCCCACACCCAAGCTATTGCCAATAACTGAAAGGAGGTTTGGCCATGGAAAAGCAGGCCATTATTCCCAAAAAGTTGCCGAGCTGGGTGAAAGAGATGACGTTGCCCTTGTCACCGGCCGTCAAAGCCGGGGGCTTCGTCTTCGTTTCCGGCTACGCTGGCTATCGAGATCGCAAAACGGGAGCGCCCATCGAAGGTATAGAGGCCCAGACGAGAGAGACGCTGGAGGTAATCAAGGATACCCTGGAAGCCGCCGGCTCTTCCCTGGACAAGGTGGTTAAGGCGACGGTGTTCTTGAGAAATGCCCAGGACTTTCCCAAGATGAACCAGGTCTATCACGCCTTTTTCCCCAAAGACCCACCCGCCCGCACTACCCTCGTTGCCGGGCTGGTCTTGCCCGAGCTACTCGTCGAGATCGAATGTATGGCTATGGTGTGAGGGCCAATAGCACTGGGAAACTCAGCTGGGGCATCGGCAGCGGAGACCACTAAGTCGGACTCCACTCGGACTTTACCCGGTAGCCGGCCCTGGTCATGTTTTCCGATGGAGACCCTATTACAGGCGGCGGTGACAAATTCTTTCGTTCTCTTATACCTACAGCCAAGGACCAGCCGGAGATTGTTATCAAGGACGCCGGTCACTTTCTTCAGGAAGAGAAAGGCGAGGAGATATCTCGGCATATACTGGACTTCGTAAAAAGAGCCCCTATCGCCTGGTATTCCGGCTATTATACCCTGCTTTGCCGGTATTTTTAACAGGAGCACCTGCTTGAAGCCCGAGGACATCGCGCTTGCCTAAGTCGGAAAGACCCTGATCCTCGAAAGGAGATACCCAGCGGACAGAGATAGAGACAGGAAGGGTTAATTGCTTTTGTGATATAATCGGAGCAGGGTCAGACCAGGTAAAGGTGGCCGGACCACCGCAGGTTATTGGCATGGTCAATAAGAAATCACTTATTCCTGTCGATAGGATCGAGAAGGCAATTCTGTTAATCCGTGGGCAAAAAGTTATGCTCGATGCTGACCTGGCGGAGCTTTACGGCGTCGAGACGAAGGTTTTGGGTCAAGCAGTCAAACGCAATCTGGAGCGATTCCCTGAAGATTTCATGTTCCAGCTTAGTCAAGAAGAATTCGCTATCTTGAGGTCACAAATTGTGACCTCAAGTGACTGGGGTGGGCGGCGCTATCGCCCATATGCCTTTACTGAACAAGGCGTTGCCATGCTATCCAGTGTCTTGCGTAGTCGGCGTGCAATACAGGTAAATATTGAGATAATGCGGGCCTTCATCCGCTTACGGCAGATACTCACAAGTCATGTCGAGCTTGCCCGCAAGCTAGACGCCCTTGAGAAGAAATATGATGCTCAATTTAAGCAGGTGTTTGAAGCTATTCGTCGTCTTATGGCGCCACCGGAACCGAAACGGCGCCCCATAGGATTTCGGAAAGGGGACGAATAGGTACTCTTTCCAACATATTGAAGAAAGCTGAAATCTCAAGAGAGGAATTGGAAGACCTTCTTTAGGAGGCGCGATGTTAAAATATACGGTTATTCTTATTCCCGAGGAGAAAGGGGGCTACTCGGTAGAGGTACCGGCACTCCCTGGCTGCTTCACGCAGGGTGAGACCAAAGAAGAAGCTATTGCTATGGCGAAAGAAGCCATAGAGCTTTACCTGGAATCGTGCCAGGCGCACAACGAAGTGATTCCTCAGGAGTTCGGTATCGAGTCTCTGACTGTAGCAGTGCGGGAGCCTGTTGCCCTGGCAAAAACATTGCGTGAAACGGTAGCAGCTTGGCTGAAGAACAACCCCCGGGCTTATTTAAACGAATATACCCTGTTTTGCCGGTATTTTTAACAGGAGCACCTGCTTGAAGCCTGAGGCCACCGCGCCCGTCTAGACTTTTTGACGGAATGTGCACTCGCTTGTCTCGGTCAATGCAAAACGAGGAACCAAACAGAATGGCTGATTGTGGAACATATTATGGCAGTTGTATAATTGGGAACAAATAGTTTTAGGCGACCAATGGATTATTCAAATAGTAATTTTTTGTTAGTAGAGCCGATAGCCAAGACTCCTTACCCTCCACTGGGGTTACTGAAAATTTCATCAATGCTGAAAGATAAATACAAAAAGTGCAGAGTTTTTAGCCAGATAGGGAAAGGTATACCAAATAGAGGTTCATCATTCGATAAAATATTCGTTACAAGCTTGTTCACGTGGGACTGGAAGCCTGTTGTTGAGTGCATCAGGTTTTACCAAGTCAATTTCCCAAATAGTGAGATATTAGTGGGCGGAATAGGCGCGTCACTCATTCATGACCATATATATTCTTACACGGGGATTAGGCCACACGTAGGGCTATACCATGAAGCGGAATGTTACATTCCCGACTACTCTATGACATTTGGAAGGCAGAATGGTGCATCAATTACATTCACATCAAGAGGATGCCCAAGAAATTGCGAGTTTTGCAGCGTGAAGCAATTGGAACCCACATTTTTTGTAAGGGAGAATTGGGAAAAGGATATAAAACAAGAATATCCCAGAATCATACTCTGGGATAACAACTTTCTGGCATCACCTAACTTCGAAAGCGATTGCAGGAAGATTGAGAAATTCAACAAGAAAGTGGATTTCAATCAGGGGTTAGATGCAAGGCTACTGACTGAAGAAAGAGCCAAAATACTCTTTAGAATCAACATAGACCCCATTAGGCTTGCTTTTGATGATGCTAAGTATGAAAATGATATCTTGAAAGCGATAAACATAGTTAAAAGTCACTCGAATAAAGAAATAATGACGTATGTTCTTTATAACTTCCGTGATACACCGGAAGACCTTTACTATAGAATCAATTTGCTTAATAAAGAGGGTGTACTTTCATTTCCAATGGAATATAGGGCACCAACAAACAAAACTAGCAAAATACCAGGCCCTAACTGGAACTTATTTCTACTTAGAGCATTTAAGTTAACTCTGATTTTCTATTACAGAAAAGGAATGATTACAAGAAGCCGGGAATCATTCGAATCAATCTATGGTAAAGACGAACGGGAATTCGTGTCACGATTGTACGAAATATATGAATATGACAAACGGTTAAAGAGAAAAAGTACTCATGAGGGGGAAAGCAATGGATAAGAAGATGGCTGTTCAGATATCTCCCATGAATGTTCAAATGAGAGTTGGAATTCTGAAGACCATAGCCAGATCAATATATTCAGATCCCAAAGTAAAGATTAGAGAAGCTGTAGCAAATGCGATGGATAATGGGGCAACGTGGTTCGTAATATATGCTGATAAGCCATCAAGGACAGTTTGTCTGATGGACAATGGCGGAGGAATAACAGATAGTAGATTTGACGAAATATTTGAGTACATTGGGTATGGGATGCAGAAGAAAGACAGATACTCGAACTCATATTTTGGTTTAGGTTTGATGTCAATACTTGAGCTAGGGAAGGGGGCTACAATAATCACTAGATCCAAAGAAGAGGGAAAGGTTATAAGACTTGATGTTGATTCAGAGAAAGTATTTAGCGAAGAGATGGAAGACAAACCAATCACTGAGATTGGCAACCTGCTTGATAAAAGACCATCGGACCTATCGGTAAGGGAGAGTGTATCTATATTAGGTGAAGAATCAATAGGGAAAGTGTTCGGAGATTTTCCTACACATTTTACCGAAATCATTCTTAGTGATATTGACGAGAGAGTATTCGGAGAGATAATTTCTGCGGAATTTGAAATCGACCTGAGGAAGATTCTTCCTCTTCGGGTCCAAAAAAAAGAACCCTTTTTTCAGAGTATTAAGGACCCTACAGCGTTGAAATGGATATTGGAAAAATTAAGTGACCGAGATTATTGTCCGACTATTGATGTGTATCTGGGGATATCAGAAGAAACTAAAGAATTGGGTCAGATTTGGAAATATTATCCAGATTTCAGAAGGGACCTAGAAATAGGGAAGGCAGACATCTTCTACGGAGCTAAGGAGAAATTTGCATTCTATTATCTATACTCGACAGACGACCTAGAGGAGAGGGCAAAAGAGAACAAAGAAACCGGATTGTGGGTGAGAAACAAGAATTTCTTGGTCAAAGAAGCTGATTATTTCGAACGGCCTGGTTCGAGAGGGAAAATTATTCATCAGCCACTTCGAAACTGGCTATTCGGCGAGATATTTCACCAGGGAATGACGGATTTTCTAGTTGTTACAAGAAATGAATATAATTGGGATTCTCCCGATTTCTCCAGATTTTATAAGGAAATTTACGATCTGCTTTATGTTTTAAATAAGAGATTAAGAAAGGCTTGGGAGTACAGAGCAAACAAGTAACGGAATCAATAGTGAATCCGTTTCTTGAAATCGGAGAGGAAAGCAACCCTTTTTCACGTTGTCATGACACTCTTTTGGAGATGGGCCTTTTAGATAGTGAAGAGAAAGCGAAGGAGGTTTTTGAGAAACTCAAAGAACGTAGGAGCCCCGAGTTAGAGAACGATAATAAGAGAATAGATATTTTGATAGAGAAAGGTGAAAAAGAAATTGCGTTGGCTGACGACGAGAATGTGAAAGTCGTGATAGACCCAAAGGTTGAGCCAATACAAGAGTACATAAAACAAAGGGAAATAGAAAGCAACCGAATAGTTATCAGAATATCGCCTACCATTTTCTATCCAAAAGAGGTCATGTTTTTGGGTAAACCGTTTACAGTATATTATGTTGCTGGAGAAGAAGAGTTACCTGGTCTTAGTGTTGATAGCGAAAGATACAAGATATTTGTTAACCCGTTTAATCTGGAAATATCAAAATATAGCTTATCTTTCATTGAGGTTTGCATAGCTACTGAGATAGCATATATATATTCAAGAACAAAAGACGAAATGAGATCCTTTATTCTTAGGCTACTCGGAGCGAAATTGAAAAAAGAATACCAAAATCCTAGAAAATATCTTTTCTCTTTAAAGGACGAATTACAGAGAAGACAGCGGAGCAAGTGATGTCCGACTATGGTGTGACGAAAACGGATGCATTATTGCTGTTCACTGATATTGTGGATTCGTCAGTTTACAGTTCTATTCTGGGTATTGAAAGATTTGCGCGTCAAGTAATGTTGTTTCAAAGTTTATTCGAGGAGTTAGGCAATCAATACTTTCGTGATAAGCCGTCATTTGAAGAACAAACCGTAGCATGGTGTCAGGTTGAATCAAGAGGAGATGAAGGAATAGTATTTATAGTTGATCCGGAAGAAGATGGAACGGAACTAGTCAATAGGGCAATTAGATTCGCATTTGAGCTTAAAGCAAGGATGAAGATACTTCATAGAAAGCAAGTGGACATACCCCCACAAGAAATGAAAGTGGCTGTTGGTATTCATTATGGTGAGGTTGCAGTAATAAACAGACCTAAGATGATAAATGATGTGTATAGAAATCCGATCGACAAGATTCTAGGTTATTCAATAAACTACGCGAAAAGAGTAGAATCAAGTTCAAGGGTTGGCAGGTTTTCACAAGTTTTCTTATCGAAAGAAGCAGCTGATTTAATATCATATTCACCAATAGCACTACATAAACATGAGGTGCCATTGAAAGGTATTCATCCTAAAGAGGACGTATATGAAGTTAGGAGCGCATTTCTGGAAAATGTACCCATTGCAGCGAAAGATGGAGCGGGTGAAATAGAGGAAGAGGAGTTTTTCAGATACCTTATCAAAAATCTTGAAGAAGAGGATTTTTTAAGAGATCCGTGGTTAAAAAGCTTTACTGTTTCTGTACTAAGTGAAAGAAAGGATGCTGTCCAAGGAACTGAGTTGGAGAAGGATTACTCTGAGAAGATTGATGAAATTGCTTGGGGAAAATTAGTTGAGGACGATCCAATTCTTTTATACTGGAGATCCAAGGTTTGTGAAAATGAAGAAAAATATTCTAGGGCAATTTCATGTTTAAAGGAAATAGTGGGAATGTATCCATACTTCATACGTGCAAGAATATGTCTGATAGACAATTGTCACAAAATGATAAAGCGCGCAGACAAGATGTCAGCCGAAGCCATATACGTGCGGGATACTGCTGAAGAATTATTAGAGAAATACGGTGGACTACTGTTAGATAAAGAGCAACAGCAGCTAAAAGAAATATTAGAGGAAATAAAGAAGATAGCAGCGATTAGAAAAGAATAAAATAAAGTATCGTTTGCCTTAAATGCCGCAGGAATTCCAGGGACACCATACCAATCAGGCCTACTACAAGTCAGGTATTATGCCCCCAGAATACCAGCCGCAGTAGGTTAATCAAGTGGGCGAATTTCGATTCCTTCTAGTAGTAAATATTTTACAGGTTCTTGAGTATTCTGAATATTTAGCTCGTCAAGCTGGGTTTGAATTTCATCACAGCATTGCTCATTTGCAATGAATAATACACATGATACCCCGCCATCATGTCTTGAGCTAGGATACAAAATACCATCGATAGAGGCGCCATCAGGAGACTTGAAAAAATGTCGTATATATTCAGTAAAAACCTGAGTTGGCACATATTCTATATGCTCAAAGCCATCTTTATTTATTGGTTTGCTAAGTTCTCTAATAAAACCGCGAAGGAATATTAATGAAGATCTCAAATGGTTAATTTCTTGGTCGAAAATGCTGGGTACTTTGGGTAGATTGGTTAAATTTAATATCGCTATTGGTCTTAATGTTTTGAAGGTAGCAATATATACACTCTTATCTTCCCTATCTTTAGTTTCATCTATTATTTCCTGGTAGGCTGTCTCACTATCGAACGATCCGTAAAACATTGGTATTCCCGCCGGGCTCATTCTGTTTGAGTATTTCGCTTTCTCTAAAGGAACTGTACAGAGATCTTTGGCAGTTGATAATTCCTCATCTTTTTTATGAACTCTCGCACGGAAAATCCTAACGTCAATTTCTATATTCGTTATCAACCCATAACATTCGTCTACTCCTAATATTTCGTCTGAAATACGTTCAAGAATTTTCGAAACTGGAATCATATCTGGATCATATTTCCTCTCTTCTCCATCATCAAATCGAGAAAAAATATATCGAACTTTATGCTTAACAAAATCAGAAAAATATTCCCAACTATATGTAAGGGCATCCTCTTGTCTAAGGCCATACGGATCTAACTGACACCATAAGCTATCGCCTAATGAAGAGGCGATAGCCATTAAAACATCCGTATTATCCATCTCAAAGAGTTCTTCAATCTGATCTGTTACTAGTTCATACCCTGTATAAACTGAAGCTCCCTGATACCCGCCTTCGGCGCTTTCCCATCCCATGCATTCTGCCGGGTCTTCCCATTCAGTGTGAATACATTCACAGATATAGTCGACCAATTGCACTAAAGCTATAGCAATAGGCTCATCCGATTCCTTTAAGCAATAACTGCATTTATATTCATCTGCTTTTTCCCTTATGAAATTTTTCAGAGCATAGTCAGAGATACATTCGGCACAGACATTTTTATCTGGCACATTACCATAACCTAACTCCATCTGCCGTTCCAATTGTTCTTTGGACATATCAGTACCTTTAATATTATTTATCTATTCCCCACGCCTTTTTCATAACCAGCTACGGCGCACAGGGCGGCATCTACAAAATCGGTATTCCAGAGAATGCCGGTATCATATCATCTATTATATCGAATTCCAGGGACACCATACCAATCAGGCCTACTACAAATCAGGTATTATTCCCCCAGAATAAAGGCTTTAAGCTATCTGGGCGACTCTGCAACACCCGCCGGGAGCGGATCAATGACCCAGCGCCCTGGTGGATAAGCGAAGCCAACTCTGTCCCTGCTCAGGAGCAGAACCCTTCGCCGCCTAGCATCCCTGTCGCACCAACGTTCCAGAGTTTTCTTGAGATCCCCGTACCTGTCCTCGCTTTGGCTTTCGTGAACATCATGGTCAACAAATTCGATGAAGTACAGTCGAGTCTGTTGAGCCCCTTCTACCTGACCAATTTTCGCTAGGTCTCTCAAGTCTTTCCTCACGTCGTTCACGGGACTTATTTGCCCCCTACCGTGCTTAATTTGGATTGCAGCTAGTAGTTTGCGGCTTGGAGCGGTCTGAGGGCGGGAGTCTTTCCAATCCTCTCGGTATAAATTGATCTCGTAAGGATGCCAGATCACCATGTCAATGAACCGGCTCTTTACACATGGCCAGTGCAGATGGACAAGTTGACGGTGATAGCCATCCCGATCGGGAACCTTCATCAGGGGCAACCGCGTCAATTGACCAAACAACGATGCTTCAATATCTGCTTCGCTACGGAAGTCGAAAGCTCCCTCGCCTTCATTCGTAACGAACCGGCGAGCGATCTGTCGAATGCAAGTTTCGAGTGCTACGCGATATTCGCTGAGCCTCATCTATTTGTTCTTCGCTTAGGGTTATTCAACAAAAGTATAGCAGAAACAGATCTTTGAGAATTTCAGGGACACCATGCCAATTAGGCTTACTACAAATTAGGTATTATGCCCCCGGAATAGCACCATAGTGGGATTGAAAGCACTTTAGGGACTTGATGCGGAGTGAGGGCGGAGGAACTGCGAATTACCAGCCGATTAAGGCTGCGCCATACCAACAGTTAACCCCGCATTACCTTTCTCGATAAAAAAGAAGCCCGCTTGAGCTCAATTGCCCCACCAGTGTCCATAAATGGTTAGCTATGGCTGCTCTTCTTCTCTTACTTCCATAAAGATGGGCATCGCAGAATATAGCCGTCTGCCTTCTTTATCTCTTCAGGGAAAAGACTTTTAGCAATCTTGCTACGACCGATAACTAAGCTGTTACTAGCAGAATTTGCTAAGCCAATAGAGTATCGACCTGGAGGAGACGCAACGACTACTCGCTTGCTAGGGAATAGCTCTCTCACTGTTTTGACTGGCGGGACCAGGTCGCTATCTGCTGAGATAAGCAGAGCGACATCGAATTCATCTTGGTAGGCATCTTTGAGGATCTCTACAGCAATGTTGACGTCTGTCATTTTTTCGTTAGGTACTTCGTCCTGAAAGCCACACTGGGAACATTGACGAGGATTGAGTTGATATTTCCCATAGAAAATCTGAAACTCACTGAGAGTCTCCAGAGCCTCAATGTAGGTTGACTGCCGTTTCTCTTTATCTGGTGGCCCTGCGATTCTTGCCGTGAAATATTTCGTAAGAAGTAACCTTTGATTCGGTTTCAACAAATTTTGCGCCAACATTTGTATATTCAACCAATAATATCGTCTCCAGCCTTTGGATTTTAGTCCAAAGTAAAGATTAAATCCGTCGACATACGCAATTACACGTTCCATATGAGTGACACCAAAGTCACTTGACAAATCCTAACTGTTTTACTACTATATAATCAACAGCGCCAGGGTGAGTAGCCTTGGCCCGACAGTCTCTCTTCAAAGGAGAGACTGTTTCTTTTTGAACTGATTCCACCGCAATATTATATCTCTTAGCTGCGAATTCCAGGGGCACCATACCAATCAGGCCTGCTGCAAATCAGGTATTATGTCCCCCGAATACACCGTATATTCTCAATCAGAGCCAATCGCAAGGCGGCACTTCAAACTCTGTTTAAGACTGTGCTACACTTATTGATGACCGGCAGGGTCAGGTGAGGGAATCAAACCCTGCCCAGGAGTGAAATATGGAAAAGGAGATAATCTTTCTGGTAGAGGAAGCTCCGGAAGGCGGTTATACCGCCAGGGCACTCGGATATGACATCTTTACCGAAGCCGATTCCTTTGCAGAACTGAAAAGGATGGTGCAGGACGCCACGCAGTGCCATTTTGAGGCTAAAGAGATGCCCCGGCTCATCCGCCTGCACATGGTAAAGGACGAGGTAATCGCCGTATGAAGCTCCCCAGGGACATGGGCGGGAGGAACTCGCTGCCCTCCTGGGCAGGTACGGCTATAAGATAACCCGCCAGACCGGTAGCCATATACGGCTCACATCCACCTCTAAAGGCTTTGAACATCACATCACCATTCCCAGGCACAAACCTCTCAGAGTCGGCACCCTGAGCAGTATCGTGAATGAGATTGCCGCTTACCTTGAAATAGAGCGTCAAAAACTAGTCGAAGAGCTATTTAGGTGAATAAACCCTCAGGGAAAGATTAGCCACAATTCCAGGGACACCATACCAATCAGGCCTACTACAAATTAAGTATTATTTCCCCAGAATACCCACTTTTTGAGAAGCAACTTGTTGCAGCGTTACAGCACCTGGTATTTTTCTTATTTGAGACCCGTGGGCTGAGTTTATCTGGTATAATTAGTATAAGCTCTCAATCAAAAAACTACCATTCAGGAGGTTAAAAATGCAATACTGGATACTTCACCACAACCCTAAGCTCTTATCTATCATTCCTCACCCACCTGGCGTTCCGCAAAATAGGGACTATTGGCACATAAGTAGATATGGAGATGAGATAGCTGTTGGCGACGTAGCATTCGTTTGGCACGCAGGCACCAACAGAGGCATCTATGATATTGCGAAGGTACTCTCTGTACCTCCTCATAAGAGGGAGGCTGATGACCAAATAGAGCGGCTTAAGAAGAGTGATAACCCCTCTTGGACAGACACGCATGAGAGGGAAAGGCTTCGGCAACTACGCACTGTCTTAATAGAAAGCCAATACCCTGGCGGGTTAAAGTCCCCGGTTTTGGTAGAAGAACTCAGAAATCGTGGTTTCGGCGACCTTCCGGTTATTCGTATGCCACAACGGGGAATTTATCGCGTGGAACCGGCTGTGGGAGTGCGGTTATTGGAATACATACGGACGCGATGATAGGCGCATCGAGTTCCAGGGACACCATACCAATCAGGCCTACTACAAATCAGGTATTATGTCCCCCGAATACCAAGTAGAATAAACAGTTACGGAGGTAAAAGTAAATGCTGAAAATACGTCCAACGTCACTATTCTCCACAAAGCAGGAATTCCTTAACTATGTCCATATTTACAACAGCAATTACAGGGTGCATTCAGATAGTAAAGACAATTACTTAAACCTAATGAAAATGTACGCTGAAGCAGAGGATTATCACACACTACTACGGAATAGCAATTACATTTCCTTAGCGTACCAGACTCTTCAAGATTGGAATATGGACCAGAGAGGAGCCAAGCTCGGAGGCTTATCTGCCTTTAGAAATTCGATACTGTCTTATGTTGAGTCTCTAACTCACTTGAAAGAACATCGTCTGGAACTTCTGAGCACGTCCGAACTAGGGAAGGTATTGCTGGAGTTAAAGAGCTTATTCGTTAATCTAAAAGTAATGCAAACACAAGCCAGGATTGTAGGAGTATCAAAGACTCTTCATTTTCTTCTCCCGAATCTTGTGATGCCTGTAGATCGAGGAAACATCCTTAGTTTACTTTACTTGGGCAGCAAGTATTCTGCAAATCCTGAGAGAGAATTCCGGTACTTTACTGAAATATTTGAGGAATATCGACACCTCTGTCATAAACTGGGTCTATCAGTAAGAGATGTAGACGGGTTGGAATGGAATTCCTCTATTCCCAAAATGATAGATAATGCTCTGATAGGCTTTCTTAGTGAACTACTAAAAGGGAAGGTGGTAATCAAACCTGTAAGTTAAATGAGTGTAATCCTCCGGCGAAAATGGCACGTCCTCTAGAATCCCAGGGACACCATACCAATCAGGCCTACTACAAATCAGGTATTATATCCCTAGAATACCGCTATTTGCGTGAAAGCTCTCAAGGGCTTTATCATTCTGATAAAGCAATAGGAGAAAATATCTTGATAAATAGAACACGAAGAACGCCTTCGCCCCGGGGCCGACAGATAATAGCAGGAATCGTATTGGTTTTGTTGGGCGGGTTTTGTGTTGGCAATCAAGACCGGTATGACCATGTATCCAGTCAATTACTACTGAAGATAAGCTCGTTGGCATTGGTTTTACATGTATTGGGTATAATACTACTTGTAATCGGCATTGCTATCCGCATACTAGCCTGGATCCAGATACCGAATACGTATAGAATAGGCAATCTTGTAACAACCGGAATATACTCAAGAACAAGGAATCCCATTTACCTGGCGTTTATGCTTATTATCGTTGGCGTAGCCTTCCTTTTCCCAGGATTGCTCACCCTGATGTGGTTGGTAATTGGCATTATGGTTCTTTATGGGCTGGCTAAACTGGAAGAACGTGATTTGGAAAATGTATACGGCAACGAGTATCTTGACTATAAGAGAAGCGTTCCTTTATTTCTCCCGCGACTTAAAAAATAATTGAGTATAAACCGTAAATAAGGCAACAATCGTCCATAATTTTCAGTTAAGGTCACACTTGCTGCAGCTGTTCAATGGGGGTAGCTTTTCGCCGGAGACGGGGATTTCCCTTTGAGGGGAATTCCAGGGACACCATACCAATCAGGCCTGCTACAAATTAGCTATTATGCCCCAGGATACCGCCATAGTGGAACTGAAAGCACTTTAGGGATTTGATGCGGAGTGAAGGCGAAGTGATGGCGAATACGCAGCAACAGATTCCTTTGACGTAGATATCCAGGCTCTATGGCGTGGTGACTCGGCGATTGTTAGTCCTGCTTGTTGCCATGAATTGCCCCCCAAACTCCGCTATGAGCGCCTGCTTTGTGAGCCCTAGAGTTCTTTCAGGATTTTATGGTACTCATCCACACCGATACCGATATCACGCAGTATCTTACGCAGCAAAGGGCGCACGATGACCTGCCCACCGTGATCCAGGATAACGATTATCCGCCCTTCAGAGTTCTTGAAGGTATTGTGACTCCCTTGGCGACGCTGCCACTCAAAACCACAACTTTCCGCTACCTTTCTTAATTCCCTGTAAGTAACCAGGCGGAGTTTGGTCAAGCCAATACCTCAACGCGCCAGGTGCCGACGAAATCGGGAAGTGGTTCTTCAGGCGAGGCCGTCTTGAGGTATGCGGATATGGCTTCACGAACATTAGATTCGAGAGAGGGCAAATCTGGTGCCTGGGTATAGCAGCCCGGAAGCTCAACGACTTCGCCAACCAGCCATTTGCTTTCGGGGTCCCTTTCCACGACTACGGTATATGAGTTTTTCATTTTAGCCTTTGGTCAAAATTCTATTATTTTATTAAACGCTAGTTTAGTAAGTTTTCCCCTTATTAAACAAAATGCCCCTTTTGTTTAATAGTAGCACTGGAAGGAATAGTCAGCAAGCCTTTATAGTTCTCCGGAATTCCAGGGACACCATGCCAATCAGGCCTGCTACAAATCAGGTATTATGTCCCCGGAATACCAGGAATGACAAGGAGTGAACTATCGGCATTCAGTTGGTTTTGGCTGCACCCTGGCCTGAGTCCTCACCGGCAGGCCCCAGATATGGATGAAGCCGGGAGAGGCGCTCTGGTCAAAGGCATCGCCTTTATCATAGGTAGCCAGGCTATAATCGTAGAGGGAGTAAGGCGATTTTCTGCCTGCTATGTGGCAATTGCCCTTATAAAGTTTAACCTTTACTTCACCAGTAACATATTTTTGGGAGCTATCCACATAACAGGCTAAATTCTGGCGGAGTCCCGAGAACCATAACCCATTATAGATAAGGTCAGCATATTGGCTAGCCACAATATTATTGAAACGAAGCTGGTCTTTGGACAGGGTTATTGCTTCCAGTGCCTGATGAGCTTTGGTCAGCACGGTGGCTGCCGGCGCTTCATAAATCTCCCGTGACTTTATGCCTACCAATCTGTTTTCCACATGGTCAATCCTGCCCACGCCGTGTCTACTGGCTATCTCATGGACTTGTTGGGTAAGTGCTACGCCACTCAGTCGCTGCCCATCAATGCTTATTGGTATTCCTTCGTCGAAACCTATGATGATGTAATCAGCTTTGGCCGGTGCCTCATTGAGTGACTTGGTCCAGATGAAAACATCGTCAGGGGGTTCAGTCCAGGGGTCTTCCAGAACGCCGCACTCGATGCTCCTGCCCCATAAGTTCTCATCAATGGAATAGGGGCTGGCTACAGTGATAGGGATGGGAATATTATGACTTTGGGCATATTCAATTGTTTGCTCTCGGGTCATGTTCCACTCTCTGGCTGGAGCAATTATCCTGAGTTTGGGGGCAAGGGCGGCCACGCTCACATCAAATCTAACCTGGTCGTTACCTTTGCCGGTGCATCCATGAGCTACTGCTACGGCGTTTTCCTTTTTGGCTGTCTCGACCAGTAATTGAGCAATAAGGGGACGACCAAGAGCCGAGGCTAGAGGATATTGACCTTCGTAAATAGCATTGGCTTTAAGGGCAGGAAAAACAAAGGAATTAACGAAGGGTTCTCTGGCATCGATTACAAATGCCTTTATTGCCCCCAGTTTAAGTGCTTTCTGCCTGATAGCTTCGAGGTCAGCCACATTGCCTATATCTACGGTGAGGGTGATGACATCCATACTATATTTGTTTTTAATCCATTTTATAGCTACTGAGGTATCCAGGCCACCGCTGTAAGCTAATACTACTTTGTCCATTTCTTTCCTTTCTCATTGAAAATATTTCTCAAAATATTGATTGCTTCATCTACCTCCTTTTCAGTGATGATGAGAGGAGGCATAAACCGGATAGCGTTCGGCTTTAGTTTATTAATTAGCAAGCCTTTATTAAGGCAGGACATAGTCACATCCTGAGCAATCTCGTGGTCAAATTCCATAGCTAGCAAGAGTCCTTTGCCCCTTGCTTCGGTAATAAAATCAAACTGCTGCTTCAGGGTTTCTAATTCGGTCATAAAATACTTTCCTACCCGGTTAACCTTTTCAGGTATGTCATTATCAATGATATATTTCAGGGTAGCATAGGCGGCGGCGCAAACCAACGGATTGCCGCCGAAGGTGGTGCCATGCTCACCTGGAGTGAAAACTGAGGCTTTTTCTTTGGCTAAAAAGGCACCAATTGGCACGCCGCTTCCCAGTCCCTTGGCTAAGGTCATTATATCCGGTGCGACATTATATTGCTCATAGGCAAAGAGGGTTCCTGTGCGTCCAATTCCAGTTTGAACTTCGTCTAAAATGAACAGGACTCCTTTCTGGTGACACCAATCCTCCACCTTTTTAAGGTAGTCATCATCGGGCACATTGACTCCACCTTCGCCCTGAATTGGCTCCAGCATTACCCCGCAGGTTCTCTCATTTGTGGCTCTCTTTATCGCTTCGAGGTCGTTATATTTAACGTTTATGAAGCCGTCGGGCAAAGGGGTGTACGGGTCCTGAAATTTACGTTGCCCTGTAGCGGCAGTCATAGCCAGTGTTCTGCCGTGAAAGGAACCATAGGTCGTGATAATTTCATAAGCACCTTTGAGATGAATTTTGCCGTATTTTCTAGCCAGCTTCACCGCACCTTCATTAGCCTCAGCGCCGCTGTTGCAGAAAAAGACTCTATCAAGGCAGCTATTTTCTGCTAAAAGCCGGGCTAGCTTTATCGCCGGGACAGTATAAAACTGGTTGGATGTTTGGATAAGCGTTTTAGCCTGTTCTTCCAGAGCGTTTACTAAAGCGGGATGGCAGTGTCCCAGACTATCAACGGCCCAGCCACCGACGAAATCAAGATATTGTTTGCCCTGGTCATCCCATACTCGGGCTCCTTCCCCACGAACTAAAGTCACCGGGAATCTGGTTATGGTGTTTAGAAATAACCGGTCCGCCAGCTTTTGCCAGTCGTTACTTTGGGACAATGCTTGTTCCTCCAATCCCATTCTCCATCTCGTTGAGTAAAGCGCGGGGTATTTTGCCATTGATGATGCGCACCAGGGGTGTTGATGAAAGAGCCTTCAGGCTCGCTTCTATCTTGGGAGACATCCCGCCGGAGGCTGTGCTATGGGCGAGCATTTTGTTTGCCTCATCAATATTAAGTCTGGGAATTATCTTTCCGGAGCTGTCGTAGACGCCATCGACATCGGTAAGGAAGATGAGTTTCTGTGCCGCTAATGCGGCAGCTATTTCTCCAGCAGCGGTATCGCCATTGACATTGAGCAGTGTTAGCTTCCCGTTGACTTTCCCAAAGCTTATTGGTGCTACCACGGGCATATATCCTGATTGTAGCAGTATGTTCAATGGGGTAGGGTCAGTGGCTATAATTTCACCAGTGTAGCCCAGCTCGGAGTTTTTTAGCTTTGCCCGGAGCAAATTGCCATCACTTCCGCTTATGCCTATTGCTTTTCCGTTTAAGGCTTGAATGCCGACCACCAGCTCTTTATTAACCAGGCCGGCGAGTATTGCGGCAACCACCTTTAAGGTCTCAGCATCGGTAACTCTCAGCCCATTTATGAAGCTGGTGGGAATGCCAAGCCTGGCAAGCCAGTGGGAAACCTCCTGAGCACCACCGTGAACCACCACCAAGGGCACCCCTTGCTTCTGGAGTGCTACTAAGTCCTTCAGGACAGTATCCCGGTTGCCTACAGTGCTACCGCCTATTTTAACTACCAGTGGTTTCATACGTCGAGGTAACCCGGTGTTACGTCATATATTCGCTATTTATCCTAACATATTCGGGGGACAGGTCACAGCCCCAGGCAGTGGCTCTGCCGTCACCCAGGTTAAGGTACACCTTGATAGGCACTTTGTTAGCTGTTGCCAGAGATGTACGCAACTCATCCTGGTCAAATGGTATTGGGCGACCTTGCTTCATAACAGATATATCGTTCAGATAGATGTCCAGTTTGCCTTCCGTCACCTTTACTCCGCTTCGCCCCACGGCAGCGGCAATACGTCCCCAATTAGGGTCACCGCCGTGTATCGCTGTTTTCACCAGCGGAGCGCTAACAATGGTCCGGGCTGCCCGGCGCGCATCGGTTTGATTTACCGCTCCTTCCACAGTAACCTCAATGAGCTTTGTTGCTCCTTCACCATCCTGAGCTATTGATTTAGCCAAATAAGTGCAAACTTCAGTTAAAGCATTTTGAAAAGCTCCGCCGTTATTGAAGCTAATTCCGGTATTTCTTGCCAGACCATTAGCTAACAAGAATACACAGTCGCTAGGGCTGGTTTCTCCGTCAATGTTGAGCATGTTAAAGGAAATGTCAACCGCCTTCTTTAATGATTGTTGCAAGAAATCAGCATCTATCGCAGCATCGGTGGTCATGAAGCAAAGCAAGGTGGCTAATTCAGGGTGTATCATGCCTGCGCCTTTAGCTACCCCGGCGAGGGTAAACTTACCTTCTTTTGTCTCAACTTTAAGTGCTATTTCCTTGAGCATAGTATCTGTGGTCATCATTGCTCTGGCTAGTTCATGACCGCCATCTTGACGGAGCTTTACTTTTGGTATCCCATTTCTGAGCTGGCTCATAGGCAGTGGCTTTCCAATCACGCCCGTGCTGGCTACAAGCACTTCCTCGGGAGGAATGCTTAGCTTTTCTGCAGTTAGTCTTGCCATTTCTGCAGCATCCTTTGCCCCTTGTTCTCCAAGGCAAGCGTTGGCACAGCCCGAATTTACCACGATTGCCCTTGCCGTTCTTTGTGTTAGATGTCTTTGGGATAGGGTGACCGGGGCTGATTTAATCAGGTTGGTGGTGAAAACGCCGGCAGCAACACAGGGCATCCGGGAATAAAGGATGGCGAGGTCGGGTTCGTCTTTTTCCTTTATTCCAGCATGGACTGCACCAGCGAGAAATCCTGGCACTGAAGTAACTGTGCCCAAAGGAATTAAGGGGAAATCCATGGGTATATTTCTTATCTGACGATATTAACATCTGATTTAGCGAAAATACAATTTATTTTTTTGGGTGTAATTTATTGCATCATCAGCATAAATTTGGTAAAATTACATAGACCTTTAAATCAGTCCGGAGAGGCTGGTAAGGGGAAATTTGATAACGCAAAGGTTAGTAAAGTCTAACGAAGCCTCTTGCCAGTTCTGTGGCAGGAGGCTTTTTTGATGCCGCAAAAGCTCCTCATGACCTCGGAGGATGTAGGGCGGGCTTTGGTGCGCGTTGCTCATGAGATTGTAGAGAAGAATAAGGGCGCTGAAAATCTTCTTATCGTGGGCATGTGGACTCGGGGAGTGCCGTTGGCACACCGATTAGCCGGTATAATCCAGGGTTTTGAAGGTGTCCAGGTTCCTGTTGGTGTTCTGGATATTAACTCTTATCGAGACGACGTTTCTTTCCTGGAGTCGAAACCGGCTAAGCACACCAATATTCCCGTTGATGTAACTGATAAACAGGTGGTCCTGGTGGACGATGTCCTTTATACCGGGAGAAGCATTCGGGCAGCTATGGATGCGCTTATCGATTTAGGCCGCCCTAGCTCTATACAGCTGGCTGTTCTTATTGACCGCGGTCACCGTGAGCTTCCTGTTAGAGCTGACTATGTGGGCAAGAATATACCAACCTCGCGGGCGGAGAAAGTCGAGGTGTATGTTAAAGAGGTAGATGGTAGGGATGGGGTAGCGATAACAAATTCAACTGAGAAGTGAGTGGCATTGATAAAGAATAAAACCAGCTTGGGAAGTAAAAGGTAAATAGGTAGGAGCGGTTAGATGAGTCTAGCAGGGAGAAGTCTGGTGAGCATAAATGATGTATCTAACGGTGAAGTAGAAGGTATCCTTTCTTTGGCGGATAAGATGCAGGATAGCAAAGGGCGCAAATTAGATTTATGCCAGGGTAAAATTCTGGCAAGCCTATTTTTCGAACCCAGCACGAGAACTCGATTATCTTTTGAAGCTGCCATGCAAAGGCTCGGTGGCAGTGTCATCGGTGCTGTGGATACTAAGACAACTTCGTTGTCTAAAGGCGAGAGCATCGCTGATATGGCCAGAGTGGTTGGGAAATATGCCGATATAATTGTTATCAGGCATCCCTGGGAAGGGGCTGCCAGAGTGGCTGCTGAATATGCTGGTGTTCCCGTAATAAATGCCGGGGATGGCAGTCATGAGCACCCCACGCAGACCTTATGCGACCTCTATACCATTAAGAAAGCAAGGGGGAAGATTAAAGGATTGACTATTGCGCTTTGCGGGGATTTGAAATATGGAAGAACAACACATTCCCTGGCATATATGTTAGCTAGATTTGGAGCCACTATCGTGTTTTACTCCAGCTCCGGTCTTGGTCCACCGGAGTATGTCCTTAGAAAGCTGACCACGGAATATAACGGGGTGCTCAGAAGACCTACAGGTCGTAATTTATCCTCGGTGGCTTTAGCCCTAGGAGGTAGTGGCAAAGCGAGTGCTACCCTGGATGCCATTTATGTTACACCAAGGACCTCCCATGACCTGGCGCTGATACCTGACCTCCGTGCTGAAGTTGACTTGAAAGGGGTGGATGCTCTCTACATGACAAGGCTTCAACAGGAGAGATTTTCTGATGCCCAGGGAGATGCCAGGAAAGCTTACCCTGTTGTGGATAAGGGTGTTCTTAAAAGGAAAGAGCTCAAGCGGGCACTTGTTTTACATCCGCTACCTCGACTTGACGAGATAGCATGCGAAATTGATGCTGACCCGAGAAGTATGTATTTCGAACAAGCAGCCCATGGGGTAGCAGTGAGGATGGCATTGATAGCTTTGTTACTTGGCGTGCAGCAAGCGGAGGCCCCTGCAGAAAGAACATTGCCTGAGGTAGTCACTCAGCCTGAAATCTACCGCAGCGATTTAGGTAGTAGGTGTGAAAATCCCGCCTGCGTATCTGTTCATGAAGCTCGCTACATAGCTCCTGAATTCGTTGTTTGTGGTAACAAGCCTTTAACCCTTAGATGTGTGTATTGCGACTATGAAAAGCAGCCCAACTACGTCGGCAATTTAAAATCTAGGATATATTACGCGTGTCAAGATATTCGGGCCAGGCAAATCAAAGTCTCTAACAGCGTCTTTTTCGATTCCGAAGAGAAAGCACAGGAGAGAGGCTTTCGTCCTTCAGCAAAAGCGCAACAAAGGTAACGAGATGATACTGATTAAGAATGGGAACTTGATTGACCCTGGCCGGGGTATGAAGCAGGTTGCCGATCTGGTTATTGATGAAGGCAAAATCACACAATTGGGAAAGGGGATGCCAATTCAACCAGGGCAAGATGTAATCGATGCCACGGGGTGGGCTGTTTGTCCTGGCTTCATAGACCTTCATTGCCATCTTCGTGAGCCGGGATTTGAGGAGAAGGAGACAATCGCTACAGGGACAAAGGCAGCCGCCGCAGGTGGCTTTGTTGCCGTCTGTTGCATGGCAAACACAAATCCCCCTATTGATAATCGAGCTATGGTGGAGTGGGTGAAGCAGAAGGCTAGCAGAGAAGGTGTTGTTCATGTCTTTCCCATTGGCTGTGTCACCAGGGACAGGAAGGGTGAGGAACTTTGTGATATGGCTGAACTGGCTGAAGCTGGAGTAGTTGCTTTCAGTGATGATGGTGCTCCAGTGGTTAGTTCACAAGTTATGCATCGTGCTCTTGAGTATGGCCATGCCCTTGGCTTGCCGGTTGTTGACCATTGTGAGGATAGGCGACTGAGTAACGATGGTGTTGTAAATGAAGGCCGGGTGTCTGCAAAGCTGGGCGTGAAGGGAATCCCGGCGAGTGCGGAGGAAATGATGATAGCCCGGGACCTGGCTCTGGCAAAACTAGCTAATGCCAGGATTCATATTGCCCATGTAAGTACTTGTGGCTCTGTTGAGCTTATACGCCGTGCTAAGGAAGAAGGAATTTTGGTAACTGCTGAGGTTACTCCGCATCATTTGACGCTGACTGAGGAAAGGGTTATAGCCTCACCGAGCCCCTCTCTTCTCCATAAAGAAGGAGCTGAAAGCTCTCAGCTGTCAGCGGTCAGCTCTTATGATACTAATGCCAAGGTAAACCCGCCTTTGCGCACTGAGGATGACATAACTTGCTTGATGGAAAGATTAAAAAATGGGGTGCTTGATGCTATTGCCACTGACCATGCCCCGCATACTCTGGCAGATAAGGATTGCAGCCTGGAAATGGCTGCCTTTGGCATTAGCGGGTTTGAGACCGCTTTCGGCGCTCTTATGGGCCTGGTTCATAAAGGGGAGATAAGTTTGGTTACCTTGATTTCCAAGCTGACCTGTGAGCCAGCAAGGATAGTTGGCAAAGACGGCAAATTAGGCATGTTGAAGGTAGGCTCTTTGGCTAATATCACCATATTTGACCCGGATAGGGAATGGGTGGTGAACAGCAGCAAATTTGCCTCTAAAGGGAAAAACACTCCGTTTGATGGCTGTAAATTTAAAGGCAAGGTGATGGCGACCATAGTCGATGGCGAGGTAGTTTATATGGATGACTCACTGAAAAGTCATTGCCATCCTCCTTCTGTCATTGCGAGCGAAGCGGAGCAAACGGGTTCCCTAAAAATTCGCAGAATTTTCAGGGTGAAGTCTCATGGCTAAGAAGGCGATTTTAGTTCTTGAGGATGGCTCGGTTTACGAAGGGGATGCCTTCGGTGTTGAGGATAATGCCTATGGCGAGGTCGTTTTCAATACCAGCATGACCGGCTATCAGGAGATGCTCACTGACCCTTCTTATGCCGGGCAGATTCTAGTGCCCACTTATCCCATGATTGGCAACTATGGCATCAATGAATCCGATTTCGAATCGAAGCAAATCCAGGTTAGGGGATTTGCCGTTCGAGAATACTGCCCCCAGCCAAGCCATTGGCAGAACACAGTTACTTTACATAAGTTTCTACAGGATAACGGTATTCCAGGAATCAGCGGGATAGATACTCGGGCGTTAACCCGACATATACGCTCCATCGGGGTAATGATGGGGATTATTACCTCAGAGATGACTGCCGAGGAAGCGTTAAGAGAATTGAAGAATTTACCCCGGTATGATTTTACCGATTTTGTTCACCAGGTTAGCACCGAGAAGGCATATGAGTGGCAATTCGGCAAGCCTGTCGCAGCGAATTTGATTTCCTCTCCCTTGAAGGGAGAGGATAAAGGTGAGGGTGAAGCGAAGCAATCTCATATCCTGGTTATCGACTATGGCTTGAAATACAACATACTGCGTATCCTGAGTCAACTCGGCTGCCAGGCAACTGCTGTCCCGTGCACTACTTCGGCAGAGGATGTATTAGCGATGAATCCCGATGGAATAGTTTTGTCTCCTGGTCCTGGCGACCCAGCTCTCCTTGATGATATAACGGAGATGGTAATAAAGCTCATGGGCAAAAAACCGATCATGGGCATATGCCTGGGACATCAGCTCATCGGCAAAGCTTTAGGAGCCAAGACGTTCAAGCTGAAGTTTGGGCACCGTGGTGGCAACCATCCGGTTCGGGACTCGGCTACCGGCAGGGTTTATATCACTGCTCAAAATCATGGCTATGCCATAGATGCCGATACCTTAAAAGGAGGACTTGAAGTAAGCCATATAAACTTAAACGATGGCACGGTAGAAGGACTCCGTCACCGTGACTTGCCTATTGTATCCATCCAATACCACTCCGAAGCCTCCCCCGGTCCGCTGGATAACAGGTATCTATTCGAGAGATTTCTGGAGATGGTGAGAGGCTAGAATAGAAAAGAGAAGATATGTCCAAAATATCTAAAGTCTTAGTCATTGGCTCGGGCCCGATAATCATCGGGCAGGCTGCGGAGTTCGATTACTCCGGGACCCAGGCATGTCGGGCTCTACGGGAGGAAGGCGTGACCACGGTCTTGGTGAACTCAAATCCGGCGACCATCATGACCGACGAAGGTATCGCCGACATCGTCTATATTGAGCCGCTCACGGTGGAAGTCTTAGCCCGGGTAATTGAAAGGGAACGCCCCGATGGCTTATTGCCCACACTGGGGGGGCAAACAGGGCTCAATCTGGCGGTGGAGCTGGCTGATGCCGGCGTACTCGACAAGTATAATGTGCGGTCTCTGGGCACGCCTATAGAAACGATAAAGAAGGCTGAGGAGAGGTCTTTGTTTAAGCAGCTTCTTATTGATATTGGCGAGCCAGTGCCTGAGAGCGCCACAGTGAAGTCGATTGAGGAAGCGAAAGAGCTGGTGAAATCTATTGGCTTGCCTCTTATTGTCCGTCCTTCCTATACCCTGGGGGGCACTGGTGGCGGCATCGCCTACACCACGAAAGAACTGGAACAAATAGTTGCCAACGGCTTAGATACTAGCATGAGCCATGAGGTACTGGTTGAACAATGTGTCCTGGGCTGGAAAGAAATTGAATATGAAGTTATGCGGGATGCCGCTGATAGCTGCATTACCATCTGTAATATGGAAAACATTGACCCCATGGGTGTGCACACTGGCGACAGCATTGTGATAGCTCCCAGTCAGACTCTCACCGATAAGGAATACCAGATGCTCAGGTCGGCGAGCATTAACATTATCCGGGCTTTGGGTGTTGAGGGTGGCTGTAACATACAATTTGCCCTTACCCCTCACCCTGTAGTTGCTGAAAAATGGGCTCCCGACCAAGTAAAGGTAGAAAAAAGTCAGTATTATGTGATTGAAGTCAACCCGCGTGTCAGTCGTAGCTCAGCCCTTGCCAGCAAAGCCACTGGCTATCCCATTGCCCGTGTGGCTGCCAAAATAGCCATAGGCAGGCGGCTCGATGAAATACCTAATAAGGTCACGGGCAAAACGTTGGCGTCTTTTGAGCCAGCCCTGGATTACTGCGTGGTTAAAATTCCAAGGTGGCCCTTTGATAAATTTGCCTTAGGCGAACGGGGAATTGGCAGTCAGATGAAAGCTACGGGCGAAGTGATGGCTATTGGAAGATGCTTTGAAGCTGCCCTGCAGAAGGCAGTACGCTCCCTGGAATTTGGCAAACGCACCCTTCTTTGGGAAGACCCTGGTTGGAGTAAAGGGGAAGGGCTTGATTCCCGTCCGCTTCACCCTAATGACTTAAGAATATGGGCCATCATGGCGGCGCTACGAAGGGAGGCTACACCTGAAGAGCTATCCCAGCGCACTGGAGTAGACCCCTGGTTTATATATAAGCTTCAGTATATCGTTGACATGGAAAAGCGGCTTCTTTCTGAGCCTTTGACCCCCGAGCTTCTCTGGGAGGCAAAGCGGCTTGGTTTCAGTGATGAGCAAGTTGGCACATTGGCGGATAGACTGCCAGAGCAGGTGAGGCAAGCCCGTCATGAATGGCATATCCGTCCGGCATATAAGATGGTGGATACCTGCGCTGGCGAATTTGATGCTGAAACTCCTTATTTCTACAGCACCTATGAGAAGGAAAATGAAGCTGAGCCCTTGGAAGGCAGGAAAGCTTTAGTTATTGGAAGTGGCCCGATACGAATCGGGCAGGGGATTGAATTTGATTACTGCTGCGTTCACTCTGCCTGGGCGCTTAATGAGGTGGGAATGAAAAGCATCCTGGTTAACTCTAATCCAGAGACAGTTTCCACCGATTTCGATACCAGCACCCGTCTTTACTTTGAGGCTCTGGATGAGGAAAGCATTCGTGACATAGTTGAAAACGAAGGTGAGTCTGTCCTACCCTCCATCGTTCAGTTTGGCGGTCAGACAGCTATCAACATGGTTGAGCCGTTGGCACGCAGTAATTTGCCAATACTGGGCTCCAGTGCTGAAGCAATAGATATGGCTGAGGACCGTCATCGCTTTGAAGACTTTCTAGATATGTTGGGTATTCCTCAGCCACCGGGAGCTGGCGTGTCATCAATTGAAGAAGCACTGAATGTAGCTAGGTCCTTGGGTTATCCGTTGTTAGTTCGCCCCAGCTATGTCCTCGGTGGCAGAGCTATGGAAATAGTGCATAATGAGACTGAGATGATTCGCTATCTAACCGAGGCCTTAGAGCTCAATAGCCAGCATCCTGTCCTTATCGACAAGTACTTGCAGGGCAAGGAGGTTGAGGTAGACGCTGTTAGTGATGGGAAGGAAGTGCTTATCCCGGGCATAATGGAGCATATTGAGCGAGCTGGCGTGCATAGTGGCGATGCCTTGGCTATCTATCCCGGCGTCAATTTAACCGCGGGGGAAGTAAACACTATGGTGGATTACACCACCAGAATCGGTCTTGCTTTGCAGGTTAAAGGCTTGATGAACGTTCAAATGCTTATAATGAGGGAAAATGGGCGTTCCTCAGTATATGTTTTTGAGGTAAATCCCCGGGCTAGCAGAACTGTGCCCTTTATCTCCAAGGTAACTGGAGTTCCCTTGGTACGAATTGCTGTCAAAGTGATGGCTGGTATCAGTCTTGCTGAGCAAGGTTATAACGGCGGGTTGGCGAAGAAGCAAAAGTTAGTGGGTATAAAGGCTCCTGTTTTCTCTATGTCCAAGCTGATTGGTGTGGATAATTATCTTGGACCTGAGATGAAATCTACCGGTGAAGTGATGGGTGTTGATCATACTTTTGATTCTGCCTTGGTAAAGGCACTCTTGGCTGCCGGTTTGATGTTGCCTGAGAAGGGAGGGATGTTGCTAAGCGTTGCTGATAGGGATAAAGCTGAATCACTGCCTTTAATCAAGAAGTTGCACTCGCTTCAACATGGACTTTATGCCACCGAAGGGACTGCAGCTATGATTGAAGCAGCGGGTCTCCCGGTAAAAATGGTGACCAAAAAATTAAGTGAAGGGCATCCCAACGTTATTGATGTTATTCAGGATAATTCTGTGGCTGGGGTTATTAACACTGTCACCGGAGGTCGGCTTCCCTTGAAGGATGGATTTGATATCCGGCGTGCTGCTGTAGAAAAGAGAATACCGTGCTTTACCTCGTTGGATACTGCCCGTGTAGTTGTGGAGGCGATGAGTGGTGTCGGTCAAACTTTTAGCGTTCAGCCGTTGAAGGAATACTTAAAGGGAAATCCAGAATCAAAAGCACGAAATACCAAATAATATCAAAACCCAAAATCCCAGTGATCCGAGGTGGTTTTGAACTTAGGGCATTGAAATTTTGAATTTGTTTAGAGTTTAGGAATTCGAATTTAGGATTTGTGATGAGGCAGTCTTTGTGTGCGATAACTTCTAATGTGGAGGTCATGCCAGGCGTGTATCTTATGTGGCTTGATGCGCCTGACATCGCTTCTTCGGCTCAGCCGGGGCAATTTATTACGGTATGCTGTGAAGGATTGGTATTGCGTCGCCCTTTCAGTGTGCATCAGGTTTTATCCTTGTCCTCTCCCTCGACGGGAGAGGATTTAGGTAAGGGTGAGATTGCCCTTCTATTTCAGGTAGTAGGCAAGGGCACCTTTTGGCTATCACAACAGCAGGCGGGCAATAAAATTGACGTTCTCGGACCGCTAGGTAAGGGATTTAGCATTGTGCCTGGTTCGAAAAACCTGCTATTGGTAGGTGGAGGCATTGGCATTGCTCCGCTTATTTTCCTGGCTCAATATGCTTCGCCTCAATATCAGGTGACATTAATTCATGGAGCGAGCACCGCTGCTCAGATTTATCCCTTTTTGTCATTGCCTGTCACCATTAATTCCTCTCCCTCGAAGGGAGAGGGAAAAGGGGAGGGTGAAAAGCAAAGAAATCTCTTGTCTTTACCAAGCGGAGTTCAATTCATCCCTGTTACTGAGGATGGCAGCGTGGGTCAGAAAGGCATGGCCACGGATATTCTGCCTGATTTCCTAGACTGGGCTGACCAGGTATTTGCTTGTGGACCTGTGGATATGTATAAGGAGATGGTGGAGATGTCATTGCGAGCAAAGCGAGGCAATCTCAAGCTGAAGAAATGTCAGGTTTCCCTGGAGGTGAGGATGGGATGTGGTATCGGAGCTTGTCATAGCTGCACTATAAATACCAAGCATGGCTTAAAACAGGTATGCCGTGATGGTCCGGTGTTTGAGATGAACGATGTTCTATGGCAGGAGGTAAGAATATGACTGTAGTCACTAAAAGCATCACATTTAAAACTAAAGGTAGTTGCGACATCATTGATATAACCTCTCAGGTAGCGGGCGAAGTGAGGCAGTCGGGAGTAAGTAATGGCACAGTAACCTTGTTTATATCTGGTTCAACAGCGGGGCTCACCACTATTGAATATGAGTCCCGGCTTCTCGAAGATTTCGAAAAAATGTGGGATAGGGTGGTACCCCAGAATATTCCTTATGAGCATAACAAAACTTGGGGAGATGGAAATGGCCATTCTCATGTGCGCGCCTCGATGCTTGGGGCTTCGCTGATAGTGCCCTTTGTAAGCAAAAGATTAACTCTGGGCACCTGGCAGCAAATTGTGTTTATTGATTTCGATGACCGTCCCCGGTCACGTGAGTTGGTGCTCCAGATCATGGGTGAATGAATAACCCAAAATCTCGGAAGCAAACCTAGAATGGTTTGAGATTTCTGTTAAATAGGATTTGTAATCTTCCGCTCTTATTTTGAGCCTAAATTGTTCGGGCCCAAGGGAATCAGGTAATCTAAAGCTTGATAAACAGCCAGATTTGCTTATTGTTCTATTCCCGTTGCAAAGATGCCTCAAGCATTGAATTAAGGTCTCGGTATTTCCCCCTTCCTTAGCTTTTCAAACAGCAGGCCGAGGCATCAAGATTTATCCGCCTGTATTACCAAATATGGTAAGATGGGTCACTAAAATGAATGAGTATAAACCGAGGATAAATCTGCGCAAGTCGTTCTTCTTTATAGCTCTTATTATTGTTCTCATGGCATTGGCTGTCTGGCTTCTAAGTCGTGAGAACTTTTACCAGATGTTTGAAGTGCTTAGGGGTAGTAGGTACTCATTTGTCGGCTTAGCTGTAGGGCTATATTTCTTCAGTGTAGTGATCTGGACTATCCGCTGGCACATAGCCCTTTCTCCCAGCGTTACAAACAGTATTAGAAAACTCAGGGAGAGTTTCGCTACCCTTTATATGATAATTTGTAGTGGGATTTTCCTCAACAATGTTACTCCGATGGCACATGTTGGTGGTGACCCGTTTGGAAGGGTTTACTTGCTACGGAAATTGCAGAATGTGGAATATCCCTCAGGTATGGCGGCCTCTATTGGTGAGCATGTTTTTGCTCCTCTGTTCGTTGTCTCATTTTTAATGGCGGGTTTGTTTTTACAATTTGGGGAGGATTCGCTCCGGCTGGGTTATGTTCTTATAGCAGTCTGGGCTTTAGTCATGCCCGGAATGGTCCTCCTTCCTCGTCTCTTTTTTCAGAAAAGGGTTGGAGTCAGTCGCATAAGCGGCATTATAAGTCATGTCCTTGGTTGGTTTCAGAGACGCCTAAATCTACAGGAAATAATAGAAGGAGTCCAGATTTTCTATTCTAGCATTTACACTATGCTAGACAGACGGGAAAAGGGATTGTGGATAGGAGGTTTAACGCTACTAATGTGGGCATTGGATATTTGTCGATTATATATTATATTCCTAGCCTTAGGCTATCACCCTAATCTTGCTACGCTTTTGTTGGCGTCCTCGATTCCTGTCATCGTTGGTTTCATTCCGTTTCTACCAGGAGGCTTGCTTCTTGTCGAAGGGTCATTAGTTTCTGTTTTAACTTTTTCTGGTGTTCCTCTGAGTGTAGCAATGGTGGTGACAGTGATCGAACGAGGAATCTCGTATGTTCTGAGTAGCATGGTAGGTGCTGGTATTTTCTCTTATCTTGGGTTTAGAATGGCGGTGGAGCCCGAGATGCGGAATTAAGCGCAGATGCGTGTGGCATTAGTTGGCGACGAATACTATCCCGATATAGGCGGTGCCTCTCACTATGCTTTTGAGTTAAGTCTTAAGCTCGTTAAGCTTGGTATCGAACCCGTAATGATTACCCATGCCCACCCGGGTCAGCTTGAAGAGGAAGAAATTGCCGGCGTCAGAATCAAGCGAGTAAAAGGTCTAGTGCTAAATAACCCGCATCGTGCTGCTTCGCCACTCCTCTTTCACCGTTGCCACAAATATATCCAGGATGGAAAATTCGATGTGGTCCATGGATTGGACATTTATTCCTCTATGGCGCAAATGGCGGTTTGTTTTGCACACAGACACCGAATTCCTTGTGTCATAACCTGCCACACAGTGGTGGACTCACCCTTTTCAATATTCTTGCAGCGCCCCATTGGCTTGGCACTAAGCAAGTCTGATCGCCTGATAGCTGTAAGCCAGGCAGCGGCGCGCTTCTCCCATTTGTTGGGCTTTCCCGAAAAAAGAATAACCGTTGTCCCAAATGGTGTTGACCTATCGTGCTTCAATGGGGAAGTAGATGCTTTCCTAATGCGAGAGGAATTGGGTATTGGTGACGAGCCTCTTATAGTGACAGCGTCGCGTCTGATCAAGCGGAAAAACCCAGAACTGCTCATATCAGCCTTTGCCAAGGTATTGAAAGACGTTCCAGATGCCAAGCTGGTTATCGCCGGCTCCGGCCGGGAAAAGGATAATCTATCTCGCAAGATCAGAAGTTTGAACATTACAAATTCAGTATTCATGGTGGGAGGACTGGCGAAGGAAAAAGTCGCTCAACTCATGGCAGCGGCTGATATTTTTGCTTTACCATCTGAAGTGGAATCCTTTGGGCTGGTATTGCTGGAAGCTTCAGCCGCGGGTGTGCCAGTAGTATGCTCAAACTCAGGTGGGGTTCCCGAAGTTTTTCAAGATGGTTTCAATGCGCTCCTATATCCTCCAGGAGATGATAATGCTATGGCAAAGGCAATAATTTGTCTGATTCAAGATAGGAAGCTAGCAAAGAAGATTAGCGCAAACGCCGTGGAAACTGCTGGCAGATTTACCTGGGAAATGGCTGCAGAGCGGACGCTCCGAGTTTATGAAGAAGTGGTACAAGAAAATGCCTCAAGTCGCTCTCACTATTGACGTTGAGCAAGACGCTCCACCTTTTCTCAACACATGGCAGGGTGTAGAGAAAGGGTTACCGTTAATGCTAGAGGTTCTTGCCAAACATGATGTGCCAGCCACCTTCTTTATAACGGGACTAGCTGCAGAAAGATTTCCTGGACTTATTGCTGAGATTTCGCAGAGGCATGAAATTTCGTGTCATGGATATGAGCACGAGAGGTTTGACATGTTGGCTGTAGAGGAGCAACGGGAGCGGATTCACAAGGCAACAGAGATTTTGCAAGAAGTAAGAGGGACAAAGCCTCTGGGATTCAGGGCGCCTAATTTCAAATTGACCGTGCAAACCCTTGCCATCTTAGAGCAAATTGGATATATCTATGATGCTTCGGAAGCGAGTTATAAACGGGCTCCGAAAAAGAACAGTTCCAGCCTTGTAGAAATTCCTAATACCTTACCGTCTTGCTTTCTTCGTTTGCCGAGCTGGCTTTCCTGGCAAGTGCTGAGTCTATGTCTTCGTTTCCTGCCCTTGGTCGTCCTGGATTACCATCCCTGGGAGCTGGTCAAAATATCGAATGTCAGATTCGACCTAAGATTTGCCACTGGGGATGGGGCATTGAATAGGTTAGACAGGACAATAAGCTATCTGCATACCAGAGGGACAAGATTCATAACATTGAAGGAAGTCGCCTTGAATCGAGAGGCACAAGGCTAGTCAGCATGACTCTCAAATTGCGAAGATATCAAGATGATATTCGGTAAAAGGTATTTTGAAGAAATCTTTAAGAAAGAAGACCCGTGGAGATACTTCGTATGTGAATACGAAAAAGGAAAATACGTTAGGCAGATAGAGGCTGTCAAACAATATTCTCCTCACCCCCAGAATGTTCTCGAAATAGGATGCGCCGAGGGAGCTCATACGTTGATGCTAGCAAGAGCGTTTCCAGAGGCCGGCATATTGGGCATAGATATATCAAAAATTGCCGTTAAGAGGGCGAAACAAAATTGCGAATATTGTCAAAATGTAAACATTATTGAAGCAGATATAATAGAACTATTCAAGCAGGCCCATTTTCCCGAAAATACATTTGATGTTATTATCCAAAGTGAATCACTCTACTATCTGTTTCCTAGATTGTTCATTCAACTGAATTTGATACATTATCTAAGATCTATAACCAGAATTGTGAAAAATAACGGTATCTTTGTCACCTCGAATCAAATTAATATTTACACGAGGCCTGCCATGGAAATATATTATTCGATGCTAAAACACCTTTGCAGGTTAGCACATAATTCTGAATATAAAGAATGGAATGATATTAGGTATAAATATCTTACTTATGATTTGAAGATCTTCACCATGGCAAAATGAGGTCTTGCAAAGTATCTGCCTACGAAAGCAGCATGGCGGGAGGCCAGTTTTGCACACTTATTGACTTGAAACGATGCATCTATTTTACCGTAACCGATTTTGCCAGATTGCGCGGTCTATCCGGGTCAAATCCCCGACTGACAGCTAAATGATAAGCCAGAAGCTGGAGAGGAACTACAGTAACCAGAGGGTATGAAAGTTCATCAACCCTGGGGATTTTGACCCAGAAGTCGAAGCTCTCGTCAGACACATTCGAAACGGCAATAATATAAGCGCCGCGGGACTTAGCCTCCATAGCATTACTAAGAGTCTCTCGGAAGGTATAATCAGTGGGGCAAATCACGGCTACTGGTATTCCTGTCTCAATAAGGGCCAAGGTACCATGTTTCAGCTCACCGGCTGGCATGCCTTCAGCATGAATATACGCAATCTCTTTAATTTTCAAAGCGCCTTCTGAGGCGACGGCGAAGTTAATTCCCCTGGCGATACAGTAAAAATCATTCTTATGTTTTAACTGTTGGCTGAGCTCCCTAAGCCGGTCATTGTTACTGTCAATGGTTTCGGCTATGCTGTCGCTGATTTGTTTGAGGTTGTTAACAGCTTTGTCAAAGGCATTCACCATGGAGAAGGATAAAAGGTAGAAGACTGCCAGTTGGCTTAGAAATGATTTGGTAGCCGCAACACATAATTCGGGCCCGCAATTAAGAAAGACAACGCGATCGCTCATCTCTGATAAGAGAGACTCTGGTCTATTGACAATGGAAATCACCTTAGCTCCAGCTGTTTTAGCTCTTTTGACACCTTCAATAACATCGGCAGTCTCACCACTTTGGGAAACCGACAAAACCAAGGTATCCTTATCAATGGAGTCAGCGAAGTAATGGAATTCAGAGGCCATAATCACATCGCAGAACTTTCGCCCTACTTTAGAGAAAAAGTATCTTCCCACGAGAGCGGCATACCTTGAACTGCCACAGGCAGTGATAATTACCTGCCCCGCCCTCAAGATATCTAGAGCCATTTCGGTAAATGTTTCTTTATCTTGATTGACCGCTTTCTCCAGCGTTTGAGGCTGCTCCATTATCTCTTTCAGCATGAAGAATTGGAAACCCTGTTTATCACTATCGCCCCATCGCATGGTGCGTTCCCGGGCTTCTTTTTGCAGTCTGTTACCGGCATTATCAAAAAAGTCAGCTCTGTTTTCTGTCAGCACTGCTACCTCCTGGTCATTCAGGGGCATCAACTGGTTAATGTAGTCGGGAAATGCCAAGGCATCACTGGCAGCAAAAGCGAGGTGAGGAGCGACGCCAACAACTAGAGGGCTCCCTTTCCTGGTACCAACGATTTTACTCGGGTCAGTGCATGAAATCACCAGAAAGGCATAAGAACCCTCTAGTTTTGGAGTTATGGCCAGGACGGCTGACTCAAGGGAGCTACCATTCTTTAGCTGCTCTTCAATGAGATGAGGAATAACTTCAGTGTCGGTCTCTGAAACGAACTGATGGCCTCGGTCAATGAGTTGGCGTCTCAGCTCCTGATAATTCTCAATAATACCATTATGGACAACAGCGATACGGCCGGTACAATCACAATGGGGGTGGGCATTAAGCGAAGTAACACCACCGTGAGTGGCCCAGCGGGTATGACCAATAGCAATATTACCAGCAAGGGAGCTTAACTTGTACCTGGCTTCAATATCGTGAATATTACCAATATCCTTCTTTACCACTAATTGCCCGTCAACTATGAGGGCAATGCCTGCGGAGTCATAACCGCGATACTCCATGCGTTTCAGTCCTTCGACAGCAAGCTGAGCTGCTCCCCCCTGGTTGCAAGAGGCAATGATACCGCACATTTTATCCAATCAATCTCTTGAACAAGTCTTGCCTCTTATCTTCAAGAGGCCCAGTTTTATTAGGTAATATCCGATATTGGGACTCAGCAAGAGCTAGGCTACACTTTTCAAGGTCACTGGTCAGACATACCTGGGCACCGACAAAAGAATGGGCACCAATCCGTACCCCGGGCATAAGACTGGCGTTTATACCAATGCGTGTGCCTTTGCCAACCAGAGCCCCCAACTTATCACGCCCGGTATCCACCTCTTCATTGCCAACCTTGAGTTTGATATTGGTCTCATCAAGACGAAGATTGGCTGTTACTGCACCAGCTCCAAAAGAGCAACCATCTTCTATCACCGAGTCACCGATGTAATTAGAGTGAAACCAGCATCCATCGCCGATATAGGAATGCTTTACCTCTGTGCTGTAACCAATGACACAGTTATCGCCGATATTGGATTTTCTCACTAGGACATTATTGCCCACAATGGAATTACGCCCAATGTAAGTTGGGCCGCGAATCACAGCACCTTCAAGCACTCTAACATTATCTTCTATGACCACATCGCCGTCAATAGTGGCCTTGTCCGAAATTTGAGCCGAGGGTGAAACTCGTTGTTTTAACGCCTTCAAGAAGTAGTCCATAGCATCTAGAATATGCCAGGGATACTTGATAGCTTGCCAGCCACCATTATATAGCACAGCTTTTATCTTATGTCCGTCCTCGATGACCTGGTTAAGGGCATTTTCATAGGCATCATCGGTCTTGGAGTCAGTTCTGGTTAAATAATCCAGTAGCTCCTCAGGATGACTGTGGAGATGGATAACGATATTTATTAGATTTGAGGGCTCCTTCCCTCGGGGTGGTTTTTCAACTATATGGCGTATTTCTCTATCTTCGTCTGTTACTAAATAGCCTCCTGGAAAGTAGTTTTGCACCTTATGCGCAATGATGTAGCCAAAGTGGTCGCCGGCTTTCTCATATTCACCAGTAAGCTGAACATAGGCTGAAGTTTCAACAATATCATCGACACTAACCAAGATAAATTGTTCACCCGCCAGCAAGCCGGAGGCAGTTAGTAAAGCATCAGCCATACCCGAGGGATTTTCCTGAATGACAAAATCTATTTTTATATTCTCAAGCTCAGCTACACCTAATTTGAGGTCAGCAAGGTTATCGCTGTTCGCAATTATGACAAAGTGGTTAAGGCCCGCTGCCATAGCTGCATTGATTTGCTGAAGGATAAGAGGTACACCGGCAAATTTTAACAATGCCTTGTCCTTAACCAAGGGCAGCATTCTCTTGCCAATCCCGCCACACAGCAAGACTACTTTCATCGTCTTCCTTTAGATTATGAACAGATTTTCTAATTCCATTTGGGATGCTGCGTTCGATTTCAACAGCTATGTTGGTCGGACTTAGCACATCAAAGCACCTGCTCAAAGGCAGAATATACTCGGTCTCCCAGTAATATAAGCATCTTTATTTTCCAGTTGCTATGCCTTCGTGATTCTGGCATTTCTACACCCCCGGTAGTTATTTTAGCACACTTATGAAGGCTGCCCCAACGGGTGTACTGGTTCAGTACGATGAAAACCTGCGCTGATTCCAAGAAAGTTGCCTGTTGTGCTTTAAGCAGGCGTGGTATGCCATCAATTTAATATCTTCCCTACAAAATTTGCCAGTAGCTTATAATTTAAAGACAACTTTGTCATAATAATATATCAATGATGCTTTGATTCTGGAAGCTCCGCATTGATAACCCACCTGGCTACTGGGTTGTGTCTATTGTGTTTCTGGCTCCAATCATATGAACCAGTACAACCTATTGACAAATTGACAAAAGCACTATATTATCAGTAATGATTATCATTAATAATGCATGCAAGGGGAACTAAGCAAAGAGAAACTATTATTAAAGTCCTGAAAAGTACAACTTGTCACCCTACAGTTGACTGGATATACGACGAGGTAAGGAAAGAGATACCTAACATTAGCTTGGGGACGGTTTATCGTAATCTAAAACTATTGCGAGAAAGCAGGCAAATTCTGGAGATAGACATGAGCGGCGCCTTTAGTAGATTTGATGGTAATTCAGATAATCACTACCATTTCAGGTGTGATAAGTGTGGTCGCGTCTTTGATGTAGATGAGCCGGTAAACAAAGAACTTGATGAGAGAGTGGCCCGAAAAACGGGCTTTGATATTTCACACCATCGGCTTGAATTTCGTGGGTTATGCCAGGAGTGTCAGAAAGCTGCTGAATAAGCACTAACTATGGCAGAGAGGAAGGCGTGATGCCTGTAAGAATTTTGAGAAGGAGGTGGTAAGAAATAAAGTGATTGCAAGATGGTATACTTGGGAATGGTTCAGGGAGACGGGGAGGATGATGGATGAGATGACCAAATTTTGTCCTGCTCCCTGCAGAATTCAGGAGGGGAAATGACGCGAGAAGTTAAGGTTTTTACTACTCCAACCTGTCCTTATTGCAGGATGGCTAAAAAGTTCTTGGATGACAACGGCATCAAGTACCGGGAATTCAATGTAGCTGAAGACAAAGCGGCTCGCGAGGAAATGAGTCGTAAATGTCATTCATTAGCGGTCCCGACAATTTGTTTTGATGACGAGATATTGGTCGGGTTTGACGAGGCGCAACTTAGAGCGAAGTTAGGTCTTTAGTTCGCTGGGAGGGGTTATGTATGAGCTGGTTGTCATCGGCGCCGGTCCTGCCGGGATGACGGCTGTAGTGTATGCAGCAAGAAAAAGACTTAATACCTTGCTTATCAGCTACGATCTGGGAGGGCAACCTCTCACCACCGCTGGCGTGGAAAACTATATGGGCTACCAATTCATCGAAGGTCCCGAGTTGATGCAGAAATTCGAGGAGCAGGTAAGACAGTTTCCTTCAGATGTGAAAACAGAAATCGGTCAGAGAGTTGAAAGCGTGTCCAGAATAAGTGGGGGCTTCGAGGTCAGGACAGATAAGGGTGAAGCCTACCAAGCTAAGGCGGTCATATTTGCTACAGGCAAGCGCCCTCGTCAACTGAATGTTCCTGGGGAGAAAGAGTTAGTTGGTAAAGGGGTTACCTACTGCGCTATTTGCGATGGTCCCCTCTTTGCTGGTGAAAAGGTAGCTGTCATCGGTGGAGGTAATTCAGCCTTAGAGGCTGCTGCTGACATGATTAAAATAGCGGAACACGTTTATTTAATATCGCTAACCCCCCTTACCGGTGACCGGATACTAATTGATAAGATAACCAATGCCGATAATTTGACTATGTTTCTTGAGCATGAAGTCCTCGAGATAAAGGGAGAGGCCCGTGTTGAAAGGATAAAAATAAGAGACTTGAAAAGTAAGCAAGAAAAGGAGTTTGACGTTGGTGGTATCTTTATAGAGATTGGGCTTGTTCCCAACTCAGGGGCAATGAAGGGAGTAACTACTCTAAATCGCCTCGGCGAAATCGAGGTTAACTGTGCCAATGAAACTGGTGTGCCCGGGCTCTTTGCTGCTGGAGACGTTACTACTGTTCCTGAAAAACAGATAGTGGTGGCTGCCGGGGAAGGAGCTAAGGCTGCTCTTCAGGCCCATCGTTATCTTCAGAGATTGAAACAATAGCTGAGGAGGACATTTATATGAGGATATTCTTAAGAAATAATTTGTTTAGAGAGTAGAGCAATATGGAGCAAAAGGAAGCAAAGAAAATGGTGGATATACTTCATACTGCAATTCAAATGGAGGTGGAGGGTAAGGAGTTTTATCAACAAGCAAGCCGGAAAGGCAGCAACAAGCTAGCTAAAGAGTTATTTCAAAGACTGGCTAACGAAGAATCTGAACACCAAAAGAAGTTTGAGGAAATATATGAAGCGCTTAAGAGAGGTCAAGATTGGTCTGACGTGGGACTGCCATCCGAGAAGGCGAAAAAAATTAAGTCTATATTTGCCCAGGCCACTAAAGAGCTAGGTAATAGATTTATAGTAGCCGAATCTGAGCTTGAGGCTATTAAGACTGCCATGGATATGGAGATCAAGACTTACGATTTCTATCGCTCCCGAAGCGAACAAAGTACCCTACCTCGGGAAAAACGGTTCTACGAGGCTTTGGCTGCTGAGGAGAGAGGACATCACCTTGCTCTCCTTGACTCTTATGATTACCTCACTGACCCGGCAGGGTGGTTTATTATGAAAGAGCATCGTTTGGATGGGGTGTAGGACTTCGGGCTGAAATTGATGACATTAAGGATAAGTTATAATAAGGAGGTAACAAATGAATTTATTGGCGTTACGCAAATTGAGGTATGGTTTGTATGTAGTGAGTTCAAGGAGGAGAGACAGGTTTAACGGGCTAATTGCGAACGGGGTTAGTCAGGTCAGTGCTGTGCCAGCTAATTTTGTTGTCTCTATAAATAAGGAAAACCTTACCCATGAATTTATCAAAGCAAGCAAAGTGTTATCGTTTGCAGTTCTCTCTAAAGAGACGCCATTGAGCTTCATCGGCCGCTTTGGCTTCAAGTCAGGAAGGGAGATAGACAAATTTAAGGGTATAAATTTCAAGATAGGCAAGACCGGAGCACCGATAGTTCTGGATAACACGCTGGCCTATGTAGAAGCCAACGTTATCAATGAAGCAGATTTAGGAACTCATACCATATTCATAGCTCAAATGGCGGACAGCGATATCATCAGGGAAGGTGAGCCAATGACCTATGACTACTATTCCGAAGTCAGGCGGGGGCCCACCTCTAAGAAATCATCCCTTTATATTGAACAGATAGCGGTGACAAAGGCACAAAAGTATCAGTGTCGCCGCTGCTTCTATATCTATGACCCCGAATTTGGAGATCCATATGGTAATGTTTCACCGGGAACTTCCTTCGAGCTACTACCTGATGACTGGAAATGCCCTATTTGTGGAGCTAGTAAAAACTATTTTGACAAATTAGAAGGCACGGAATGAGGAGGGAAAAGTGGATATTAAGACGCTGTACCAGCTAAGTTATGGGTTATATGTAGTGACCTCGGCCAGGGGAGACAAGCTCAACGGGCAAATTGCCAACACCCTGTTTCAGATCACCTCTGAACCACCTACCATCGCAGTGAGCATTAATAAACAGAACCTCACCCATGAATTTATCCATGACAGCCATGTTTTCGCAGCCTCGATTTTATCACGGGATACACCTCTAAGTTTTATCGGGAATTTCGGTTTCAAGTCGGGAAGGGATATCGACAAATTTGCTCAGGTGAATTACAAGATAGGCAAGACCGGAGCTCCCATAGTTCTTGACCATGCCTTGGGCTATCTGGAAGCAAAGGTGATTAATGAAGTGGATGTCGGGACACATACCATTTTCACAGGGGACTTAATAGAGGCAGAAACTTTGAAAAGCGGTGAACCTATGACTTATGCTTATTACCACGAGGTAAAGCGTGGCACGGCACCAAAGACCGCCCCCACATATAGAAAAGAGGAGAAAGAGGTCAAAAAAGCAGCTAAATATAGATGTACAGTTTGTGGCTATATATACGACCCTGAGAAAGGTGACCCCGATGGTGGGATAGCACCTGGGACTCCCTTTGAAGAGATACCCAATGACTGGGTATGCCCGGTGTGTGGGGCTGCCAAGAGCGATTTCGAAAGGATAGAATAGAGCACAGGGGTGAGACGATGAGCGAATCATTTGCCAATAGGAAGAGCATGTTGAAGGAGTTAATTAAGGCGCTGCATGCCGGGGCGCACCCAGATGAAGTGAAAGAAAGGTTCAAGGAGGCGTTGGAGGATATAGGACCACAGGAGATCTCCAAAGTAGAAGAGGAACTTATTGAAGAAGGTATGCCAAGAGAAGAAGTCCGCAAGCTTTGCGATGTTCACCTTGCTGTCTTCAGAGAGTCGCTGGAGAGAGAAAAGACTTTGGCACCCGTAGGACACCCAATCTATATTCTCATGGAAGAGCACAAAGTTATCCTCCAAACAGCCACTGAACTTAAAGACATTGCCCAAAAAATAAAAGAGGCAAAGGATTTTACCTCTGTTTCCCGGGAGATGGAACAACTAAGACACATTGAAGAGCATTTAAAAGACTCGGAAAGCCATTATGTTCGTGAGGAGAATGTCCTTTTCCCTTATCTGGAGAAGCATGGGGTTACACAACCCCCAGCAATTATGTGGATGGAGCACGACCAGATAAGAGAGCTAAAGGAGGGCCTTTATAAACTAATCGATGAATACCAAAACATGGCTTTCTCAGATTTCACCAAACAATTGGGGGAGGCTGCGACCTCTTTGGCTAACCTCTTTTCAAGTCATATCTACAAAGAAAATAACATCCTTTACCCCACTGCATTGAAGGTTATAACAGAGAATGAATGGAAAGACGTAAGAAAACAATTTGATGAACTCGGTTATTGCTGTTTTACCCCAGAATCTGCCAGAGGAGTCGCTGAAGAATTTGAAATGCCAGCCCCCGAGACTAAAGTGGAAGGCAAAATCCTATTTGAGACAGGAGATTTGTCCAAAGGAGAGCTTGAAGCAATACTGAATGCCCTGCCTGTAGATATTACCTTCGTAGACAAGGAAGACACAGTGCGATACTTTAATCAGCCGAAAGAACGGCTCTTTCCCAGGGCAAAAGCAGTTATCGGCCGCAAGGTGCAGCAGTGCCATCCTCAAAAAAGTATACATCTGGTAAACCAGATATTGTCCGATTTTAAGACTGGCAAGAGAGATTCAGCCGAATTTTGGATAAATCTGGGGGAGAAGAAGGTATATATAAGATATTTTGCCGTGCGGAATAAGGCTGGCAGGTATCTAGGCACATTGGAAGCTACACAAGATATCACCGAGATAAAAAAGATTGAAGGAGAAAAAAGACTTTTAAAATAGTAAAGGGGGAGCGAATGAAAGCAAGGCAAATAAGACCTAAAATATACTCGGTTGGAGCAATCGACTGGGACAGGCGTCTCTTCGACGCTCTGATACCCCTTCCCGATGGCACGAGTTATAACTCCTATTTAATTGAGGGTAGTGCGAAGACAGCGCTTATTGACAGCGTCGACCCTACTATGCAGGACGTGTTAATAAATCACCTGAGTGAACTCGGAGTTAAAAATATAAATTATGTGGTTGCCAATCACGCGGAACAGGACCATTCAGGTGCTATCCCCCAAGTGCTTGAAAAGTACCCTGAGGCGAAGGTGGTATGCACACCAAAGTGTAAGGATATGCTCATTGACCTGCTCATGATTCCGGAAGAGAAATTCATCACTATCAACGATAAAGAGACCATCTCGTTGGGAGATAAAACCTTGGAGTTTATCCATGCTCCCTGGGTCCACTGGCCGGAGACTATGCTTACCTACTTGAGGGAAGACAAAATACTGTTCCCCTGTGATTTCTTTGGTTCCCACCTGGCTACAACCGACCTGTATGTCAGCGATGAGGGGCAGGTGTATGAGGCAGCCAAGAGATATTATGCCGAAATCATGATGCCATTCCGAACTATTATTCAGAAGAATCTGGAGAAGGTGAAGGACTATGCAATTAACATCATTGCTCCCAGCCACGGTCCCTTGTATGATAAACCGGAGTTCATCCTAGAAGCCTATCGTAGCTGGGCATTCGATGAGCCCAAGAACATCGTAGTATTGCCCTATATCTCAATGCACGATAGCACCGGCAAGATGGTCGAATACCTTGTCACAGCCTTATCGCAGAAGGGCGTGACGGTGAAGCAATTCAACCTCGCCGTAACGGATATTGGAAAGCTAGCGATGGCACTGGTGGACGCCGCCACAGTTGTTATCGGGACACCTACTGTTCTCGCCGGTCCACATCCGAACGTTGCCTATGCCGCCTTTCTGGCGAATGCCCTGAGGCCAAATCTTAAATTTGTCTCCATCATCGGTTCCTATGGTTGGGGAGGTAAGGCAGTTGAGCAACTCGCTGCGATGATTCCCAACCTGAAGGTAGAAATACTGGAGCCGGTGCTGAGTAAGGGCTTTCCTAAAGAAGAGGATTTCAAAGCCCTTGATAACTTGGCCAGCACCATCGCTGAGAAGCATAGAGAGCATGGCTTTGCTTGATAATGGTTTGCCGGAAAGGTGGTAGGCTGACTAAAGCAGTAATAATTTATGATAGTAGAACTGGCAACCCGGCTAATATTAATGAGATTTTGAAAAGGAGGAAAAAGACTTATGGAAAAAGCAAAGTTTTATACCCTGCCGCAATTGCCCTACCGATATGATGAGTTGCAGCCCTATGTATCCCAAGAACAGTTAACTCTACACCATCAAAAGCATCATCAGGCGTACGTCAATAGTGCTAATGCCATACTCGAGAGGCTGGACAAGGCTCGCAAAGAAGGTGCTGACTTTGATGTTAAAGCTACCTTGAAAGAGCTTTCGTTTCACATCGGAGGGCATCTGCTACACTCATTGTTCTGGGCCAATCTGGCGCCATCGGGAAAAGGCGGGGGAAAGCCAACCGGAACTTTGGGCACAGCCCTAGAGAAAGAGTTTGGAAGTTTTGACAGATTCAAAAAGGAATTCAGTCAGGCTGCTACCAGCGTGGAAGGCTCGGGGTGGGCAGCACTCAGTTTCTGCAGGCAGACTAACAGACCAATAATAATGCAGATAGAGAAACATAATACAAATGTTTATCCCATGTTTACCATCTTGATGGTTATTGATGTCTGGGAACATGCTTATTATCTGGATTACAAGAACGAGAGAGCTAAATTCGTTGATGCCTTCTGGAACATCGTCAACTGGGATGAGGTGAACAAGAGGCTGGAAAGAATTTTCAAGTAGTTTTGGGCAAGAATGGACGGATAAGTTAGAGGTGCAGGAAAGGAGGTTGATAGACAAGAACCGGAAGGTCAAAGAGGCTTTCTAGAACTTTTGTGATAATGCGAACTGAGTAAATGCTTTTAGAATTAAGAAAGGACAAGTAACGGAGGCGTCGAACATGGAAGAAGTAAAGGAGCAGCTAATAAGCCTTCCCCGGATAGGGGAGCCAGCACCAGCATTTGAAGTAGCGACTACTCACGGCGTGCTTAAGCTAGAGGATTTTAAGGGAGCCTGGCTGATTCTCTTTTCTCACCCTGCGGATTTCACTCCGGTGTGCACCACTGAGTTTATTGCCTTCGCTGAGATCTACCCTGAATTACAAAAGCGAGGCGTGCAGCTTCTCGGGCTGAGTGTGGACAGTGTCTCCTCGCATATTGCCTGGGTGCGCAATGTTGAGGATAAAACTAAGGTAAAGATACCATTTCCTATTGTCGCTGACCTTAGCAAGGAGGTTTCTCTCGCCTACGGTATGATTCACCCCGGTGAGAGCAAGACCGAGACTGTTCGATGCGTGTTCATAATTGATCCCAACCAGAAAATCAGGACGATACTCTACTACCCGCTGACCACTGGCAGGAATATGGATGAGATACTGAGGATCATAGACGCGCTACAAACGACAGACAAGAATGCAGTAGCGACCCCAGCTAACTGGCGGCCAGGCGACATGGTAGTGGTTCCGCCACCAAACACACAGGAAATGGCTGAGGAGAGGCTCAAGCAGGGGTACGAGTGCATGGATTGGTATCTCTGCAAGAAGAAGCTCCAGTCGAAATAGGAGGAGAATATGGCTTGCATAAGCCCAGATGGTAAACCTACTGAGTCAGGCACCAAGATGCTTAGTGCTCTCAAGTCATGGCTGGGGTCTGCTGAAGAAATTGCCAAAAGCACCGGGCTTCCCTTGTTCAGGGTCAGAAGTGGGCTCAGGGAACTTACCCAGGCGGGTTTAGCTAACCAGAAGGGTGATACCTATGAATTATCATCCAGAGGGGTTGAGCTCTTAGGTACCCTGTCCAATTAGCCGGCTAAAGTTAGAGTATTAAACGGCGGATACAGTGAGGAACTATTTTGCCGTTTTTTGATTCTATTCCGGGGGTGGTTAGTCTTATATGACTGAGATGTGCTATAGATGAAAATAATAATTTATGGAGGGATTAATGGACAAGAATAAAATCATTGCTGTATTGAATCAGGACCTCGAGGGTGAGCATGGTGCTATCATTCAATATTTGACCCATGCCTATGCTATAGGTGAGGGTGAGATGGCTTGCGAGATTGAGGCTATCGCCCGGGAGGAAATGCGTCACTTGGATTGGCTGGCCGAAACCATAGTCGAACTGGGCGGGGTTCCTAGTCTGAAACGAGGAAAGACGCGGATGAACGGCGAGTCAGCAGCTGATTGGATGAGGAATAATGTGCTGCTGGAAGAAGATGCCAGGAATCTATATAAAGAGCATATCAAGGTTATTGATGACCCTAAGATAAAGCGGCTGTTGCAGCGAATTTTATCCGATGAAGAATCACATCACCGTGATTTCGAGCACTTTGTGGATAAGGCAGGAAAGGAAGGTGCCAGGGATATGCGGGGTACTCGCGAGGACCAAGTCGCTCAGGTTCTTAACTGGGGCATTGAGCACGAGTACACCGTAATCCTCCAGTACCTTTTGCACTCCTATACGACTGCCAATGAAGATGTCAGGGAGGAAATGCAGGACCAGGCTATAAACGAGATGCAGCATCTTGGATGGTTGTCTGAGAAGATGGTTGACAAAAAAGGCACTCCAAGGATTGAGCACACCAAGGTGGACCAATCAGTAAAAACAGGTGATATGCTTCAGGCAGACATCAAAATTGAGCGTGAGGTGGCGGCTGAATATGACCGCGCTGCCAAGAAGGTTACTGACCCTGACTTGAAGGAGCTTCTCAAGAGGATAAGGGACCACGAAGTATATCACGCCGAAGTATTCACCGACCTATTGAAGAAAGAAAAGGGGTAAGGTTAGGTGATTATTTCACAGTGGGGTATCAGCTAACAGCAAGTAGTATCCTGGGTTGGGGGGTATGTCAACTATGGTGTGCTAATTTTGGGGAAAGATTTTTATTTAACGAAAGGAGCAGGATAGTATGTGGAAATGCACCAATTGTCATCATGTAGAATTTACCACTGATAAGCCTGAGCGTTGTCCTCTTTGTGGTGCTGAGGCGGAGAAACTCGTCCCACACGAGGTTGCGGGGATAAAGGGAACAAAGACGCTGGAAAATCTCAAGGGTGGTTTCATTGCTGAATCCCAGGCTCATCTAAGAAACATGGCTTTTGCTATGAAGGCTGAGCAAGAAGGCTATTCCCAGGTGGCAAGGCTGTTTCGCGCTGTTGCCGAAGCTGAGGCAGTCCATGCCTTCAACCACTCCCGCCTTCTAGGTGCTGTGTCTGGCACTCAAGAGAACCTTGAGAGCGCCTTTGAGAGGGAGAACCTAGCTAGCAGAGTCTATCCTCAGTTCATCAGGGAGGCAAATGAGGAAGGTAATACAAGCGTGGCACAGGTCTTAAGTTATTCCCGTGATGTAGAGAGGGGACATGCCAAGCTCTACAAAAAGGCGCTGGACCATATGGTTGCCGAAAGGGAGACCGAGTATTATGTCTGTCAAGTCTGCGGCTACATCTCTGATGGGGTTCTTCCCGATGAGTGCCCTATCTGTGGTGCCCCAAAAGAAAAATTCAGGAAGGTGGTCTAGTTATACAAGGAGGTTATGAAGTATTGAATGCCATCTGGCTTTACTTCATATTTCTTATATAGCAATAATGTCGACTTTCTGATAGTTTCTTGCTTGGTAATAATATTCACATATTTGAGGTTTTCTTATTTGAGATTCTTTTGACAAGATAGTAAGAAAAATCATACAATTCTGAGTTTGGTGCTAATCTTACTTTACTATAGGAGGAGGAATGAAACAAGGAGATAGACGTGCAGTGGGTAAGTGTTTTGGCTCTACGGTAGTTGGACCTCGGGGGCAACTGGTGATTCCAGTTGAAGCCCGAAAAGAACTTGGTATAGATGTTGGCAGCAAACTTCTGGTTTTCAGTCATTTTGGAGGGGGAGGGCTTATCTTTGTCAAGGTTGAGGCGGTGGAGGAGCTGTTTAACCTTATGAGTCGCCGGGTCGCTGAGTTTGCCAAGTTGCTCAGGGAAACTGAAACCGCAGGTACGAGGAAAAGTGAAAGCGATCGAAGTTAAGGATGTAACCAGGACATTTGGTCACGTTGTTGCTGTGGACCATATCTCATTTGCGGTTGAGGAAGGGGAGATTTTTGGTTTTCTGGGTGCCAATGGGGCGGGTAAAACAACCACTATTATGATGCTTACTACAGCGCTTAACCCTACTTCTGGCAACGCTACTGTGTGTGGGCATGATATCGTCAAGGAAATGTATATCGCCCCGCTTACCTATGGAGTAGATGGGTTAAGAGGAGCGCTTGTCGGCGGCGGTGCCTTTCCACTATGGCTTGACTTCGTAGTTCTTGGGGTATTATCGATAGCTCTGGCAGGGTTAGGAGCTTATCTCTTTTCTAAAATGGAGGTTGATTAAAATGAAGAGATGGTTAATTGTGGTAACTGTGTTGTGCTTGTTTAGTGTGCTTTTCACCGGCTGTGCCGGTTCACAAAGTGCGGTTCAAGAAACTGCTAAGGCTACACGGGGCAACTTAGTGGTAAGCGTCGATGTCAGTGGAAACCTTGAGATGCCACGCAAGGTAGACCTGTCGTTTGGCACTTCAGGGATGGTAAAGGAAATAATGGTGGAGGAGGGGGATAGAGTGGTGAAGGGGCAGACTTTAGCTAAACTCGATGCTCCCGTCTTGGAGGCAAATGTGGCGATGGCTGAGCTTAAGCTAGAGCAGACGATTTATCCTTATTATTCCTATACCCATGCTTCTGATATGCCCGGGACATGGCTGGCTCTGGATGAGGCTGAGAGTAATCTGGAAGAAGCACAAAGTCTCTTGGATGAAGGCAGAATTGAGGAAGCACAATCATTGTTAGATCAAGTAGGGCAAAGTTTGGACAAGGCAAAGGAAAAATCAGAATCCAGGGTATGGTCATTGCCTTTATCAGTTAAATTGGCTGAACTGCAGCTTGACCAGGCTGAAGCCGAGCTGGATGAGACAGTCATTACCGCTTCTTTTGACGGTGTTGTGGCTGCTATTTATATAAAGGAAGGACAACAACTTTCAGCGATGGCGTATACCAGTCCCGCGATTTGTTTAATTGACCCCAGCGAGATAAAGCTGAGCGGCGTGATTGATGAAATGGATGTTTCCAAAGTCAAGCTAGGGCAGGAGGCAAATATCACTTTAGATGCTTTGCCTGATAAAAAAGTGAAAGGCAGGGTAACTTTTATCTCTCCAGCAAGTACTACACAGGCGGGAGTGGTGTTTTACAAAACCACCATAACTTTGGAGAATCCTGATGAAGAGCTTAAGGATGGTATGAGTGCCACTGCTGAAATTGTTATTGCGGAGCATGATGGTGTGTTGTTAATACCCAATCGGGCTATCCAGGGTAGTCTGGAAAAGCCCTGGGTGCAGGTAGTCACCAACGGGCAAACTGAGCAGAGACAGATTAGCATAGGTTTGAGCGATGGGATATACACCGAGATTTTGTCAGGATTGGAGGAGGGGGAGGTAGTTTTGCTTCAGGTATCGCAATTCTCCTTGTCTTAGGGTCAGATGATTGAGCTAGATAACATAACCAAGGTATACAAGATGGGGCGAACGGAGGTTGTGGCTCTCAATGGGGTGAGCTTGCGTATTGAGCCCAGGGAAATGGTATCCATCATCGGGCCATCAGGCTCAGGCAAATCCACACTGATGCATATCATTGGTTGCCTTGATAAACCAACTTCAGGAGGATATCGCCTGGAGGGGGTTATAGTAAGCAAACTAAATGATAATAAATTAGCGGAAATAAGAAATAAAAAGGTGGGGTTTGTTTTCCAGAGCTTCAACCTGCTGCCCAGAAACACCGCTTTAGCCAATGTGGAGTTACCGCTTATTTACGGCGGCGCCGGAAATCGGCGACAAAGAGCGTTACAAGCCCTGGAATCGGTAGGTTTAGCTCAGCGAGCGCAGCACAGGCCTAACGAACTTGCTGGTGGCGAGCAACAGAGGGTAGCTATTGCTCGAGCATTGATAAATAATCCCTCCCTTATTTTAGCTGATGAGCCTACCGGCAATCTCGATACCCAGACCAGTAAGGGAATCATGCTTCTTTTTCAAACGCTGAATGAACAAGGAATTACCATCGTTTTGGTGACTCATGAAGCAGATATTGCTGCTTATACACAGCGTAGCATCAAGATACGTGATGGTAAAATTGAAGCAGTATCATGAAAATAAAGGACTGCATCATTACCGCTCTGCATGCCTTGTCTGGTAACAAATTGCGTTCAGCTTTGACCATGCTGGGCATCTTAATAGGTGTGGCTGCAGTTATCTCTGTTGTTTCCCTGGGCAGAATAGAACAGGAGGTGCAGCGCGAACAATTCGCGGCATTGGGAACTAATCTCATCTATGTTCTTCCTGGTGCACCTACAGCCACAATGGACATGGGTGGTTCCATGGGGACTGCCCAAACATTAACTTTAGAGGATGCTAAAGCGATTGCCGACCCTCATAATGCCCCTTCTGTAGCCTTGGTAGCACCAGCGATACAAACCTCTGCTCAGCTAAAGGCGGGGGGAGAAAATATAGGGGGTAGTGTTGACGGAGTAACGCCAGAATACCAGCAGGTCAATAACCTTGAGGTAGCTCAGGGCAGATTTATCAACGAAAACGATTATGCCGGAAGATCGAGGGTAGTGGTTTTGGGAAACCAAATATCTGAAAAGTTGTTTGGTTTAATGTCTCCTGTGGGTCAAACTCTAAGGATGAATGGACAGCAATTTAAGGTCATCGGTGTATTGAAAACCAAGGGAGGTGCTTTTGGAAGTGAGGATTTAATGGTGTTCGCTCCCCTATCTACGGTGCAATCGACGCTGTTTGCTCAACAAACGGGCAGCATAGGGCGCACTATTAATATGATTAGTGTTCAGGCAAAAAGCGAAAGCGAGATAAACTCGGCCAAAGAAGAAATTACTAATATCCTCAGGCAGCGACATCATATCAAGGAAGGGGAAAACGATGACTTCACTGTCATGAGCATGGAAGCGGTAGCGCGCATTGTTGACCAAGTGGGGACGATAGTTGTACTTATTCTCGGTGCTATAGCTGGCATCTCCTTGGTCGTTGCCAGCATTGGAATCATGAATATCATGCTTGTTTCTGTGGTAGAGCGCACCAGAGAAATTGGTCTCAGGAAAGCCTTGGGAGCGAAGCGCCATGATATTTTAACTCAATTCCTCACTGAATCCGCAGTATTAGGCATTTGTGGTGGCATCCTGGGTATCGGTCTGGGATGGCTTGTAGTCATAGTTGCCTCCATCTTCGCAGCAAATGCTGGATTCCCATTCTCAGCGATGCTTCCTGGAGATGCCGTTGCTCTGGCGGTGGGAGTGTCGCTTTTTGTTGGGCTTGCCTCTGGTACTTATCCTGCGCTCCGTGCCGCGCGTCTTGACCCTATTGAGGCGCTTCGCCACGAATAAACAACATAGAGATGTCATTGCGAGGAGCGGGATTCCTCGTTTTACTCGGAGCAGGCTCCGCAATCCCCGCGGACTCTCCCGGGCAAATATGGTGGAAGGGAGTTAGGGGGAGGAGGAATTTCACCATCACCCTGGCTCTCTCCCGTCAAGGGAGAGGGGATTTCTGCTGAGATTGTCACGCTTCGGCTCGCAATGACGATGAAAAGGGGTGCAATGGCAAAATGATTACCTCTTTTGAATTAAGGACAAAAACTCGGAGCGGGTGGTTGTTTTGCTGCGAAAAGCTCCCCTCACCGCTGAGGTTATCACGGTGCTCCCCGGCTTTTTAATCCCCCTCATTATCATACATAAGTGTTCTGCCTGGATAACTACTCCTACGCCATCCGGTTGAAGAGCTTCGAAAATAGTATCGGCGATTTGCCCGGTCATTCTCTCCTGGAGTTGGGGACGCCTGGCAAATATTTCCACCACCCTTGCTAGCTTGCTTATACCCACCACCTTGCCATTTACACTGGGAATATAGCCTACATGAGCTACACCATAAAATGGAAGTAAATGGTGTTCACACATAGAGTAGAAAGGAATATCTTTTAAGATCACCATTTCATGATGACCTTCCTCAAAGCCTGCGGCTAGTTCAGCTTTGGGGTCAATATCTAATCCAGAGAAAAGTTCGGCATACATATCAGCAACACGTTTGGGAGTATCCTTTAAGCTTTCTGTGGACAAATCTTGCCCGATAGCCTCGATTATGGAAGCCGTTGCCATTTCAATCCTATCCTTATCAATCATTTCAAATCCCCCTCTTTATGAAATTTACGCTATCTTCGTCCGCCGTGGCATAGAAGTCAGAGCCGAAGTAAAGAAGTGGTTTTGTCTTGCCTAAGTCAAGTATTCCGTTTTCGGTGAATATTCCCTCTTGAAAGTGTACCGCGACAATCTCACCCACTACCCAAACATGGTCGCCATAAATCTTGCTGTCTAAAAGCTTGCATTCATAAGAGGCATAGGCGTCCTTCAATAAAGGAACCCCGGTTTGTATCGGCTTTTCTTTCAGGATGTTAAGCTTTTGGAACTTGTCTATCTTCTGTCCCGAAGTTCCACCAACAGAGGCAGCCAAATGAGCTTTTTCGAAAGGGATGAAGTTAATGCCGAATTCCTTGCTTTGGCTGATAAGCTGGTAGGTAAACCTTTTTGGGGAAATAGAGATGCCGTAGATAGGGGGATTTATGGATATCGAGCTATGCCATGCTGCCGTCATGGCGTTTTCTTTTCCTCCAGAGCTAGCAGTAATTATAGCTGCTAATTTAGGATAATGATGACTGAATTTGCCGATGCCTTTCGTGGCTATTTTTTCCATAGCTATCTCTCCTTCATTTTTGGAATCATTATAATCCATTTTGGCGAGAAATTTGAATTTTACTCCACTACAAGCTAAAATAATTAGCACTTGTTGTTGCAGATTGCTAATTAAATTGTTAATATAACCAGTTGATTATGCCGATATATAACGCCAACAACATCGACGTCGTTTAGGCGGAGGCAACAGATTTTAAATAGCTCGAAATTAAGTATGTGACTGTAACAAGAGGGTGATTATCTTGCCTACCTATGAGTATCGATGTCCGCAGTGCAAATTTAAGTTTGAGGTTAAGCTGAAGTTCAGCGATGATAATTTGCCGGTTTTTTGCACTCATTGTGGAGCTAAGGCAGAGCGTCTATTCTCCCCGGTGCCGATAATTTTTAAGGGTCCGGGATTCTATGTCACTGATAATAGAAAAGGGAGTCCGGAACCGAGCAATGGCAAGGCTAAGAAGGGAAACAAGGAGGAATGACAAAAGGGGGGTAGCTGATGAACTGCCCTGTTTGTGGTAAAGAAACAAAGACGAAAATTTATAAGTGTGTGAGCTGTGGCGTATATGTCCACGTAGCTTGTTGGAGAAAGCACCTGCAAATGGCTCATCAGGAGCGAACGCCTTCGCCGGCAAAGAAAAGGTAACCGGTGACTTGTAGATTCTTAGTCCTTGAACAGAAGATCTTCCACTGCGCTTAAGTCGGCAGGCAATTCTACTGGTGGCTGAGCATATCTGCGGGGTACATTGGGGTCTTTTAATCCCGTTCCGGTGATAATACAAACTATTTTCTTGCCTGAGAAATTCTCTCTCTTTGCCATCTTGATGAGTCCTGCCACTGAGGCAGCTGACGCTGGCTCACCGAAGACACCTTCCTTGATTGCTAGTAATTTATAGGCGTTCAAGATCTCATCATCGGTTACCAAATCTATAATGCCGCCAGATTCATCTCTTGCTGCTGTTGCTTTCTCCCAGCTGGCAGGGTTGCCAATGCGGATAGCAGTGGCGATAGTTTTTGGGTATTTAACTGGTTTGCCCAGAACTATAGGTGCGGCACCAGCAGCTTGAAAGCCCATCATCTTCGGGGTATGGCTTGCCTTGCCAATACGGTGGTATTCTTTAAATCCCTTCCAGTAAGCGGTTATGTTCCCGGCATTGCCTACAGGAATGAATAGATAATCCGGAGCATCTCCCAGGTCATCGATGATTTCAAATGAAGCTGTTTTCTGACCTTCGATGCGATTTGGATTAAGCGAGTTAACCAGGGTAACGGGGTATTTTTCGGTCAAGGAACGGACTATCTGCAGCGCCTGGTCAAAGTTGCCTCTTATGCCCACGATTTGGGCGCCGTAAACAAAGGCTTGAGCTAATTTTCCCATGGCTATTTTGCCTTTAGGGATGATAACGATGGTTCTCATTCCAAAGCGGGTTCCATAGGCTGCTGCTGAAGCGCTGGTATTGCCTGTGGAAGCACAAATAATGGTGGAGCTGCCACTCTCCACTGCCTTGGCTACGGCGACCACCATGCCACGGTCTTTAAATGAACCAGTGGGATTGCATCCTTCTAGCTTAAAGTACAGTTCCCCACATCCAAGTTCCTTCTCCAGATTTTGAGACTTTACCAGGGGAGTATCTCCCTCGCCAAGCGTGACTATAGGTGTGGCTGCGGTGACGGGCAATAGTTGTCGGTATCTAGCGAGAACACCTTGCTTCATTCCTCAATCCTGATAAAGCTACTCACTTGATTCACCACAGTTAACAATTTTAGCTGTTCAATGGCTTTCTGCGCTGCGTCTTCCCTTGCCGGGTGGGTTATGATGACTATCTCGGCAGCCTGAGCTGCTCGGTTGCTCTCTTTCTGAATCACCGATGAAATGCTGATGGAGTTATCCCCCAGAACCTTGGAGATTTGTGCTAAAACTCCAGGACGATCAGCCACATCTAGTCTGAAATAGTAGCGTGCCTCTACATCTGACATCGGCTTGAGGATTAGCTCTTTGTTTATCCCTGTTTCTGGCGTGCCGGTTACCCCCAGGCGATTGTTTCTAACTATGGTCAACACATCGGCAACAATAGCGCTGGCAGCTCGCATTCCTCCTGCTCCTTCCCCGTAGAAGAGCAATTTACCAGCCAGGTCTCCTTCGGCTTGAATGGCGTTATAAACACCATCTACTTTAGCCAGTTGGGAATCCTTGGGAAGAAAAACAGGGTGCACTCGAGCCTCAATAGTGTTGCCATATTGTTTAGCTATTGCGAGGAGCTTTATAACATAACCGAATTCTTCAGCATAGCGGAAATCCTGGGCGGCAAGGTGGGAAATCCCTTCACAGTATATCTCTTGAGGGTCTAGTTTGGCGTGGAAAGCTAAGTTAGCCAGGATAACTAATTTGTAAGCTGTATCTCTCCCTTCGATATCATTTGAAGGGTCAGACTCGGCATAGCCTAATTCCTGGGCTTGTGTTAACGCTATTGGGAAATCCAGTTTTTCCTGCGCCATTCTGGTTAAAATGTAGTTGGTGGTGCCATTGAGGATGGCATAAATGGCTGAGATATCGTTGGCGGCTAAGCCTTCCTGGAAGGAGGAAATGAGAGGTATGCCGCTGCCTACGCTTGCTTCATAGCGAAGTTCAACGTTGTGTTCCTTTGCCAGTGAAATTAGCTCATGGCCATGTTTAGCAATCACTTCCTTGTTGGCAGTAACTACATGCTTTCCATTGGTGAGGGCTTGCTTAATATATTCTGCGGCAGGGTGTTCTCCTCCAATAACCTCAATGACTATGTCTATTTTTGGGTCAGTTAAAATTTCCGTGGCATTACGGGTTAGTAATCCGGGTTCAAGTCCTACAGGGCGTTTTTCCAGCACCTTTTTTAATATCAGGGGCACTCCCAGTTGCTTTGCCAGACCATCCTTTTTCTCCTGTAAAACATGAGCTACTTTACCGCCTACAACACCGAGACCTAGCAGGCCGATATTTACCTCTCGCTTTGTCTGCATATTTACCTTCTTTTGATAACCTGGTTTGCAGCCCAGACCATTCTCGTGCTATCAAGTTTATTCACAATAGTGCTGTTTCCCCTTTGCAGTTGAAGCCATTCACTGAAGTGTTTATTTTTTAACGTTGTCCGAGTATTCGTGTCCAATTCACGCTGCTGTTTGTCCCAAACTTTGACTATCCAATAACCTCCTTTGGTCTGGACAGTTTCATCCTTGACTGGTTCGCTCACCTGACCTGTGGAGAGCTGGAAAGCCACTTTATTGAAGGCATCGCTGAAGTTATTTGTCTCGTTCGCCTTGAGCCAGCCGAGTTCGCCCCCTTTATATTTGCTGCTGTGCTGGGAGTAGCTCTTGGCAAGCTCGCTAAAATTACCGCCTGCGTCTAGCTCACCCTTGATTTCCAGCGCCTCTTGCTCGCTGCCCAGCAACATAGCACTAACATTTGTCCCATTCTCGGGGTCTTCTTCATTAACCTTTATCAGCCAGTAGCCAATATTCTTGCTGCTTGAATTATCGTAGATGGGCTGGCTTACTTTACCGGCGGTAAGATTGAAGGTCTCTGCGATGTTTTGAGGTATCAGTTCTTCAGGAAGCCAGCCTAATTTGCCATCATACTGTTTAGTCACGTTGTCGTAAGAGAATTCTCTGACTAACTCGGTGAAGTTTCCACCACTGCTAATTTGGCCTAGCACTGCGTTAGCCACCTGTTCGCTCTCCACGAACATTACCTGCATATCTGCCTGCAGCATTTTGCCCTGCAATTGGGAATCAAAGTATGATGAGAGGTTTTCACTTAATAGCTGGGTTTCCGCTATATCTCGATACACTTCATCATTGGGGAAATTTTGCTTCGCGACGAATTCTTGTATCGCTTTTTCACTCACGGTTATATTGAGCTCTTTCGCTCCTTGCTTCATTAGTTCGGCATCTTCAATATATTGAGCAACTGCATAGGTGTAATTGTATGTGCTATTCTTTTCTACTCCTTGTAGTTTGGTCTGGGCGTCGAGCATGTTTACATAATATTTCATATCAAAGGAAACATTGTTTACCGTAATTACTTTCTCATCGAAGGGTTTGATTTGGGCAGCATAATATTCGTAGCCTACATAGCTGCTGATGCCGACCAGGAAGACAATGGTGGCAGTTATTATTATGCGGCGAATGCGGTTCTGCCGCTGCCATTTTGCCGCCTGATGTTTTGTAGGGACTCGTACAGGTGTTACCTTTTTCTTGCTCAATAGTCACATCCTCGCTGATAATTGCTTTATTAGCTTTGCTATGATAACATATTGGATTAAACAAGGCACGGGGTGTAGCGCAGCCTGGTAGCGCACCTGAATGGGGTTCAGGTGGTCGGAGGTTCAAATCCTCTCACCCCGACCATAGATAGGAGAAATGGTGGTTAAATAGGAACTAGACCACCTGAATCGGTAGAAAAGAGACAGGTCCGTGTTCTGGACGGAAGCGCCGGGAGCAACACGGTAGTTATAATTGGGATGCCACTTGACATTGAGCAGAAGATTTTTAAATGCGTTGTGGTACTGCTGAGCGTTTTTATCGTATCCTGCCTCTTGCCAGTGAGGCAAATATGCCTCCAAAACAAAGGACAGCAAAAATCAGGAAGGTTATTTCCTCGCTTCTCAAGAAAAGTGGATAGTATTCAGGTGTAATCTGGACTCTACCCATGTACATGCCAATTATCAGCATAGCAATCCCCATACTAAGTGTCTGCCCAATCAGTCGCATCGTTCCAAGTGTGCCTGAAGCTACTCCGTAAGACTTCTTTTCAACAGAACTCATGACTGCATTGGTATTAGGAGATGAAAAGAGGGCAAAGCCGAAACCAAGAAGGGCCAGGTTGGCGATGATAAAGGTCAAGGTTGTGTTGTAGCTCAAAAAAGTGAACAGAAAAAGCCCGATGGCTGTCACCGTCATGCCTGTTGAGGCTATGATTCTTGGCTCGATTTTGTCAGAAAGCCTCCCGGCAAGCGGCGAAAGAACAGCCATTACCACCGGTTGGCATACCAGAATCAAGCCTGCATCTTGAGGGTTGAGCCCCCTGATATACTGTAAGTGGAGGCTTAAGAAGAAGGCCACTGCAAATGTTGCACTGTAGTTAATCAACGCTGCCAGGTTGGAGAATGCGAATACAGTGTTATTTCTGAACAGATTTATATCCAGAACAGGACTTTTCGCCTTCGTTTCCCATCTGACGAATGCCAGAATCCCCAAGGCACCAGCTACAATCAGAAATATACCCAACATTGCCGGCAGCGCAGAAAAACCATACATTATCGCTACGAGCATGAGGCTATAGATTAACGAGCCGCCAAAATCGAACCTCTCCCCTTTTGCTTCAGCCCACTCCCCCTTCAGTTTCCAGAAAATAAGGGCAATTAATATCAAGCCAAGAGGTACATTTGCCAGGAAAATGCTTGTCCAGCCAAAATGTTGCGTCAGTAATCCGCCTAAAAATGGTCCAAGAGAAAGTCCCAAATAAGCTGAGGCGACATTTATCCCCAGGGCTTTACCCCTCTCCGCGATAGGAAATACTGAGGTTATAATAGCTACCGCGGTACCAAATAACATTGCACTTCCTATCCCTTGCACAACGCGGAAGGAAATAAGCATAGTAGCCGAGGTTGAAAGTGCCGAAAGAAGGGATGCAATGGTGTAGATGACTATGCCGTATGTAAAAATCCTCTTCCTTCCGTACATATCCGCTATCCTTCCAAAGGGGACGAGAAACACCGCCGCAGCTAGAAGGTATGAGGTAGCGATCCAGCTTAATAAAACTGCATTCATCCCAAATTCTTGCCCCATTGACGGAAGCGCGATGTTGACGGAAGAACCCATAAAGGGCGTAAGGAAGGAACCTATTGTGACGATTAGTAGGGTAACTTTCTTATTTGGAGCGTTGTTCACGCTAGTCCTATCTGTAGCGATTGATTTCAAACGCGCCCCCCTGGATTTCAATCACCTGGTAAGTAATAACTGATGGTTTGCTCAATGCACTTGACTTGTGGAATTGTATCATTTACCGCTATTAAGTGGGAAAGATAAAAAGGGAACCCGGGGTTGGCGAGATATCAAAGCCCACGGCATTATAAATTTGTAAAATTCGCTGAGCTGCCATTTAATCCCTCGGGAAAAAGCAGCACCATATTCTCAAAGAGTGTGCCGCCAGAGATTTCTCGGACTTAGCTAACTAGAAAACTGCACAATTAGTCACATTGTTTAACTAGCCCGCGAATGGAATATTGAGTATAATATGGCACTGGTAGTAGAAAGCCCATGAGACGTCCTATAGCACCAGCAACTAGACTCTTGATATGTATCCTGCTGGCAGTGCTGGCCATTATGCCACTTGCAATAGGCTCGCATTTGCCCACATTTGCTAGTTCTGGCATCACCGTAAACAGCTCAGTCCAGGTTTTGTTTCCGACATCGATTACGTTCAAGGTTAGCGCACAGAGCGATGTCAACATCGTGAAGCTCAGGCTGCACTATATAGTAGATCGGCAAAACTACGCCCAGGTGGTCAGCGAGGGCTGGCCTCAGTTCAGTCCGGCGACGTCGGTAAATACTCAGTGGCTGTGGGATATGAGAAAAAGCAGCCTTCCACCGGGGACACAGGTTGAATATTGGTGGACGGCTGAGGATGCAGCCGGCAAAACGGCGCAGACTGGCCGCTCTACGGTCTCTTTTGACGATAACAGGTACACGTGGCAATCTATTACCACAGGCCCGGTTACGCTGCTGTGGTACAGCGGAAGCCGGGTGTTTGCTGATGCTCTCATGACCGCCGCCCAGCAGGGATTGTCGAGGATTGAGAACGATATCGGCATCACGCCCCAGGGACACGTTCGCATCTATATCTACGCCAGCACCCAGGACCTGCAAGGAGCTCAGCTTTTCGCACAACAATGGGAGGGTGGCGTGACCTTCGAGGGTTTTGACATCATTGCTGTTGGCGTAGCCCCAGATCAGTTGGCTTTCGGCGAGGGAGCCATTCCCCACGAGCTGACGCATTGGGTTGTGCACCAGGTGACCTTCAACGACTATGGGGCCGGGCTACCCACCTGGCTGGATGAAGGCCTGGCCACTTACATTCAGGGCATTGTTCCCGACTATCAGACAGCGCTCAATTATGCAATCAAAAACAACCAGTTGATATCCGTCCGCAGTCTTTCCAGCCCTTTCTCTGCGATAACGGAACAAGCCCTGATATCGTATGGGGAAAGCCAGAGCATCGTAACATTCCTTATCGAGAAATATGGTAAAGATAAGATGATTCAATTACTGGATACGTTCCACCAGGGTAGTGGCTACGATGAGGCGCTTAAGCAGGTATACGGCTTTGACCAGGATGGCTTGGACGCTTTGTGGCGGCAGAGCCTCGGGACCACCACCGCCTTTGCCCCACAACGAGAACTTGTTCTGGCAACAGCTTTGGCAAGCTCCTGGTATGAAGGTCTGGGGCATAGCGGTACTATGAGCAGAAAAGCGGGGGCTGATGAGTTCCTCGTGGAGGTCATTTGAAAAGCACGCCATTTCTTAGGAATATCGGTGGCAGAATCCTGCTGGCGATGCTTTGTTTGGTTGTACTGGCTTCTGTGGCCGTACCAGGCTGTAGCTACACTACACCCGGCGGCGGTCAGGGTACATTAAACTTGGCCGATACTGGGCCATTAACGCTGGACCCGGCAACGGCAGCGGAGTCATCCTCGGTATCGTATATAGTCCAAATATTCAGCGGACTTGTGCGGCTAAACGATAACCTCCAGATAGCTCCGGACATTGCCCAGAGCTGGGATAAGAGTGCTGACGGCAAGACGTTCACCTTCCATCTGCGCCATGACGTAAAATTCCAGGACGGGAAACCGGTCACGGCGGCGGATTTCAAATATTCCTGGGAAAGGGCTTTGAGTCCGCTGACTCAATCTCAGACAGCGGGAACGTATCTGAATGATATCGTGGGTGCGGAAGATGTATTGTCCGGCAAGACCACGCAGTTGAGCGGCGTTAAAGTCTTGGATAACTATACCCTGCAGGTTACGATTAACGCAACAGTGCCCTATTTCCTTGAGAAGATGGCTTTTCCTACTGCCTTTGTTGTGGATAAGGCAAACGTGCAATCGGGTAATAACTGGTGGCAGCATCCTATTGGTACCGGGCCCTTCAAACTACAGCAGTGGCAACCAGATCAGCTTCTGGTCTTACAGCGTAGTGACAATTACTATGGCGACAAGGCCAAGTTAAACCAGGTAGTATTTCACCTGTTCAGTGGCAACCCAATAGACCTCTACCAGGAGGGAACCATAGATGTATCCTTTGTCAGCACTGATTACATGGGGATGATCACTGACCCAAACAACTCAATTTCTAAGGAACTGGAGGTATTTCCAGAGTTGAGCTTCTATTACATTGGTTTTGATACTTCGACACCGCCTTTTGACGATGTCAATATCCGCCAGGCCTTTTGCTATGCCGTGGACAAGGAGAGGGTGATTTCGCTGTCTGCCGACAATGCGGTCTCTCCTGCCTATGGGATCTTGCCTCCCGGAATGCCGGGATACAACGCCAATCTCCAGGGACTAACATTTGACCCCCAGAAGGCAAAAGCACTTATCGCTGCTTCCAAATATGGCGACGTATCAAAGCTGCCCCCCATTGTGCTGACCACATCAGGCTATGGCGGCGATATCTCGGGTGTGCTTGGAGGCGTCATCGAGGAGTGGAGACGCAACCTGGGCGTCGAGGTAACGGTGCGACAACTCGAACCGGAACCCTTTACTTACGCGCTTAACCAGGAGAAAGACAATCTATACGATGACGGCTGGATTGCGGATTATCCTGACCCACAGGACTTCTTAGCTATGCTGTTCCACACTGGTGCTCAGAATAACATAGGAGCTTATAGCAATCCACAGGTGGACTCGCTGCTGGACCAGGCTTCTACTCAGCAGGATGCAAATATCCGTCTGGAAATGTACCAGGCTGCCGAGCAACTGGTGGTTCAGGACGCTGCCGTGCTACCTCTGTTCTTCGGACGTAACTATGTTGTAATCAAGCCTTACGTTAAGGGTTACACACTTAGCCCCCTGGGCTACCCTCTGCTCAGCGAGGTGAGTATTCAGAAGTGAACAAGAATGATGAAAGCCTAGGCATCCCCTTTTTAGAGCGCTAGGTCCTCCCTGTTCTTCCCCATAGTGACAAGAGCTTAGCCTTTGTTGCACATAACTGACAATTGTTGCCCACATTACAATATAGCAGCATGGTAGGCTGTGGGGAACTCGAGTCCCCCTTCTTCATTTAGCTTCAGAGAACCTCACCGAAGTTATCAATAGGTATAACTGAAAGACAATACCCACAATTTCAGCCGCAACAAAATACATGTTCTGTGTTACAAATTCATATATTTCTCGTAGTGTCGCGCATATTCATCAACGATATCGTCCACGATAGCTTCTATTCCAGCGCCAAAAATCATAAGATTTCTTACACGTGATTCCATTACTGCCCACACGTCGTTATTTTTTTGTGCTTTCCTTCCACGAATTTTCCAATTCTTTATCAGGAGATATTTTCTTTAGTTTCTTGAGCATCTCATCGTTCTTGATTGCTTCTCGGAGTTCATTCTTAAGAGCCGGGAGACTATTGTCAGGCCTATATTGCAGTAGCCACAACCAATGGCTCCTTCCATCATTCTCGATTATAGAATTATTAACTAAATCCTCGTTCCGGGCATAAAATATGCCAAAATAATTCAAGAAAGACTTCAGGCGTGTATTTAGTATATCTAGATACTCAAGAAACAATTTAAAAAAGTGCTCATTTAGCTCTCTATTCTTGAAATTGATGGGTTTCTCTAAGAGCGTTATTACATTTTCATTAGTTTTATATAATGACACTCCATCATCTTTGAGTCTAAAGAGCAATTTGAAAGTTTGACTGTCTAGTGGCGCAGGTGCTCTTTTTTTAAGCTTCCGGGATTTTTGTAGAAGTCCAAAAAGTGTTTTCTGAGCCTGGCGAATAGTTTGAGATAAATCATTATCATCGAATATCAGACTTACCGTGAAAGCCAGGTTATTGGTAACAAAGAAATTATTGAGTTTATCTCTGTTCCAAAAGTCGACAATTCCCTCATACTCACCCATAGAGTCGCGGAATTTCCCTGAGGGTGTGCGAATGTAAACATATATTTTTTTATCCTCGCCTCTTTTAGACAGGTCAGATAATTGTTGCCTATCTCTGTTCTTAGGTTTTATTTTTACAGCTAACGCTATACTGTGGTTCCGTTTTTTTAGGACCAAATCAGCCCCTTCTTCGCGAGCCCGGTCTGCTTTGTGTAAATTCTCGGGATAATATCCGATAGAGTGAAATAAAATGGCTATCAACGCCTGGATCTGCGGCTCATTAAAATTGTCCCAATTGATTTCAATTTTATACTCTTTATGGAGTCCCTTTAGAGACTCGCAGAAATCCTGAAATTCTTCGAAATCTTCCACACCTAATAAATTCGCATCCTGTAGAGTTACCACCCCGAATGCATTTTCGATGTCTTTCACAGACACGTTCTTAACTAAGTGCGGTTTTTTTCTGCTTTTCATTTCCTCTTATTATAACTCATAGATTGTGTTGAATATATTCCTGACCTAAAACATTGCCCATTCTGGGGCGTCTTGACTTTGCGCCAAAGGGCTTTTCATTGCGTTGACACTGCACAATCTAGGTATCATGAAAGAGTAATGCACCTCCTAGGTCTATGGTGTAGAGTTTTGAATTGGAGAATCCAAATACACTATAAGGAGGTGCTGAATGAAGTATATCGGTTTAGACTGCCATAAGCAATATGA
>DAOUMA010000007.1:0-7157 GCA_034414555.1 Dehalococcoidia bacterium
ATTATCCGAGCTATTTCTGCTTGTGGATGTCCCGGAGACATTGTGGAACCTTGAAATTGAGAACAAGATACTGAAAACCATAGATTCGTTTGTAACCTAACCAGCATTGCCAAAAGATGTGGAGAGCTAAGTTTTCTGGGTTCTCCCATCCTGCCCTCATTCCCTTTCTAATCTCGTATGAGTTTGCTGCTGGTGCTGCTAGTATTTGAAACTATTGAGACCCATTCAACTATCTCTCCTATTCTAGCCAGAAGCCATCAACCCTTATACAATCGTCCAGAATGTGTGATTTCAAAGTCGCCTGTTAGTTAGTGACGGGCCTTGCAAGTCTGGTGAAACCAGATCACCGCAGTTAATAAGACTCCACCTATAAGGTAGCCTCCTATAACGTCACTGGGCCAGTGGACTCCCAGGTAAACCCGAGAAGTGCCGATTAAGAAAATTAAAGCAATCAAACCTGCTAGAACCACCATCCGTAGGGTACGATTCTTCAGATTGATGAAGGCAAAATAAGCTAGGAGTCCCAAACCACAATAGCAAAGAAAGCATGCCCACTGGGGAATCCATTATCTTGCTCACGGGATAAGATGTGAACTAGATCCACCGAGGGCCATGGATGGCTGACGGCCAGCTTCAAGGGTGTATTTACAAGCGTGAGTAATCCCCCGACCGGAATCATGATGGCCTCCAGCCTGCCTATGCGCCACCAAACAAGGATACCGATGATAACAACCACCAGCACTGAAGACCAGCCCCCAAATGTAAACGAAACGCAGTCCATGAATGAGAGCAAAAAATGATTATCAAAAGATTGCAAACGGAGCGTCAGGTACAGGTCGCCTGGAAACCGGGGTGTGAACCGGGCGTAAATCGAGACGATCAAAGCCAGAATTGCCAGAAATCCAACAATCAGCTTAAATTTGGTATTTCCCCCGTGTTTCTCCAATAAGAATGAAAAGGATACCGCTATTTCATATTTTAAAGTCGCGGCTGTCAGGCAAGAAACGAAGCCATACTAGAAAGGTTTCTTGTGGCTGGCTCCTATCAATAATAGGAATTATAGCACGTGGTAGAGCTGGACAACCCTAACCCTGAACATTAGCTTGTTTTGTTCAGTTGTCAAGTTATGCTCCTAATGCCAGAACCAAATTAGTAGCACCCGTAGGCATAAAATTAAGCATCTCCCTCGAATCTTAATAAGCTCTTAATATTCAGTTGTTACAATTTTTACTAGAAATATTAAAAATGATTTCACCATTACTTCCCAGCAGGACATCATTAACACTATATCCCAGACCACGAGCAGCATTACTTTACTTCTGGGGGCTATTGTTGTCATTGCACTGCTGGTGGGAGGTATTGGTGTGATGAACATCATGCTGGTATCAGTGCTGGAGAGGACCAGAGAAATAGGCATCCGCAAAGCGCTGGGAGGTCGGGACCGGGATATATGGGCTCAGTTTCTCATAGAGGCAGCCCTCTTGACGTTTGCTGGTGGCATCATCGGAGTTGCCGTAGGCTGGGGAGTCTCATACCTCGTCTCCAGCGTGGGGCAAATGACGACCGTGGTTTCAGCTGATATTGTTATCCTTGCGGTTTCGGTGTCCGTTGGTATTGGTCTATTCTTCGGGTTTTATCCCGCCTGGAACGCTTCACGCCTTGACCCCATTCAAGCGCTGAGGTTGGAATGATAGCCTCTAATTTAAGCACTGTGCATGTATAGAGCACTTAAATTCATTCTCCCATGAAAGGAGGCGTTTGTAATATTGGAAATATGGCAAGGAGGTTAGTTGAAATGAAGTTACTACCTCGATTGATTATTGCCTTTGGGATCTGCCTTATAGCTGTTCCGGCTCTAATTTTGACCACTCCTGTCCAAGCTCAACCCGCAATTGACCTCTCCATGAGTTCGGGCTATGTCGGAGACGAAATTGTCGTTTATGGCGAAAACTTCACGCCTTATAGTGGAATCTCTGTCTATTACTACATAACTCCCGACGACTCTGTTTACGTGGGCGAAGGCTACGTTAATAGCGGTGGCGAGTTCTCAGTCGGCTTCCCTATCCCTGAGAGTTACACGGGGAGCCACGAAATCCAGGTTGACTATGATTCAGAGTATCTCGATACCACCTTTGCTGTTGAACCAATGCTGGAGATAACCAGTCCCGGTGATGCCACAGGTCTGGTAGGCAGTGAAGTTACCATAGAAGGTACTGGATTTGGGGAGGCCGAAGATTATATTGAGGTAAGGTACTACACCACAAGTAGTGACTTCACTGTGGTAGAAAGCGGCATTACTGCTAGTGAGTATGGCACGTTTGCGGCAACTTTCCAGGTTCCGGCATCAAGCGGGGGTGAGCATGAAATACTCGCCAAAGGTGAAGTTACTGCTGAAGATGAGGTAAATGAAGCAACTTTCACCGTGAAACCGAGCATGAGCCTGAGCGAGTCTTCGGGCTATGTTGGGGACAGCGTAACAGTAACTGGCAACGGCTTTGGCGCCAGCGAGACCGGCATCATGGTAACCTACGATGGCAGCCAGGCGGGTTCTACGACTAATGCTGATGCCTGGGGTGCCTGGACAATTACCTTCGCGGCTCCGGAAAGCGCCAAGGGTTCCCATACAATTGATGCTTATGGCAGCTACACCTCAGCCGCTGAGGTTAGTGAAAAGGAATTCACTATATCCCAAGAAGCAATACTAACACCAACCGAAGGGTATGTAGGCACAAGCCTGAGTGTTAGTGGCACTGGCTTCGCCGCCAACCAGGGAGTCAGCATAAACTACGATGGCACCCAGGTAGCTACCGCTACAAGCAACAATGAAGGCAGTTTTTCTGCCAGTTTCCTGGCGCCCAAAAGCATCCATGGCAATCATACCGTAATAGCCGGTGACGCTTCAGACAATTCAGTTTCACTTAACTTCGCTATGTCATCAACGCCTCCACCCCTGCCTGTGCTTATCTTGCCAGCAAATGGCAGCCGGCTTGGTTTTAAAGTAGCTCCGGCATTTCAGTGGTCGGCAGTAACAGACCCCAGTGGCGTGGTCTACGAATTGCAGATTGCCACTGACGCAGGCTTCGTCAACCTTGTGGTTCCCGAGATCAGTAATTTAACTGATAATCATTATGCATTACCTGAGGTGCAAGCCTTACGTTATGTTACTTACTACTGGAGGGTAAAGGCAATAGATGGTGCCCAGAATGATAGTGGCTGGACTACAGCTTACTCCTTCCACTTGGGGCTCCTGCCTTTATGGGCATTCATTGTCATAATAGCCTTGGTAGTAGTGCTTATTGGTGTCCTGGTTTACCTTTTCAGGCGTAAAAAGAAGAGTCTCATCTCATATGAGTCAGAAAAGGAAAGCAGGTAGGAAGTGAAACTAACAGTTATTGGACTGGGGCAATGTGGTTCTTTTCCTTGCCTTTTGTTTTTGCGTTCTCGATCTGAGCCAGCGGTAGTTTGGCGATATCCTTACCAAACAACTCGGAGTCGTGAATAACAACAAACTTATGATCAATAGTTTCTTGAACATCGCACTCAATGGCATCCACTCCGATATTAATGGCTGCTTCAAACGCTTCAAGGGTATTGTCCGGAAATGTCTTTGTGAAGCCTCTGTGTGCTATGTTTATAATGTTCCTCATAGAACTATTTTAACCATTTCGTCAGAAAGTGTCGTGAGGAAATTGGATAGGGAAGTATCCGTTCTTTGCCTCTTCTAGCGCCCATAAATCATAGTGGAAAATAATAAGTGGTCACCCAACCCCATAGACGATCTTCGTGGGGCCGTTGTAGACAAACGCCAAATCTTGATCGTAACAATCATCTCTCTCCTTAATATAAGCGTTAGTTCTGATAAGGCATTGCTTTTTCGTGGAGGAAGCATAGGATCTGATATCGTCTGCCCTCATCCTTCCTCCTTCCAGTAGGGTTCTCTCAGCACACGCTTGAGCACCTTGCCCAGGACATTGCGAGGGAGGGAATCGCGGAATTCCACCGCACTTAAGCGTTGATGCTTGGCGAGTTGCCTGTTTGTCCAATCCTTCAGCTCGTCGGCGGAAATGGAGGCCTGTGGTTTGGGAATCACCAAGGCCAGCGGGGTCTCACCCCATTTCTTATGGGGGATGCCGATGACCGCGACATCCATGACCTCTGGATGTGTCCTCATAATGTTCTCGATATCGTTGGAGTAGATGTTCATTCCCCCCGAGATGATCATGTCCTTCTTGCGGTCCAGTATGTAGAGGAAACCCTCTTCATCCAACTTTCCGATATCCCCGGACTTTATATAGGCCCTTCCCTTTTCATCGAACCACATCGCTTCCCGGGTCTTCCCGGGCTGCTTATAATAGCACCTCATTATGCCCGGGCCCCCGTAACCAACGACCTCGCCGAGCTCACCCTTGGGCAACTCCTTGCCCTGGTCATCAATAATGCGGATGTCCATGCCCCCTATCGGTTTTCCCACCGAGGCGCTCTTTCGGACGACATCCTGGGGAGCCAGGATGGTAGCCATTCCCTCCGTCAGACCATATAGCTCGGTCAAGTCGCAGCCAAACCTCTCAATGATCTTGAGCTTCATCACCTTCATCATCGGCGCCCCAGCGCTGATCAAGACGCTGTAGGAGGAAAGGTCGTAATCATCGAACCTCGGGTCATTTAAGATCAGGTAGTACTGCGTCGGTACCATAAAGGTATGGGAGGGTCGCTCCAGCTGGGAAAGCCTCAGGAACTCCAGGATATCGAAATTGGGCATGATTATCACAGTCCCCCCCACGACAAGGGTGGGAAGCGTTATCATCCAGGTGCCGTTGTTGAACAGGGGAGTGGTTACTAAAGACCTAGAATTGCTGTATACCCGGAGTGCGTAGCTTAGGGCCAATCCGAACATGGAACGCGCGTAATGGGTGTGCACGATCCCCTTGGGCGTACCGGTGGTTCCCGAACTGTACATGACGTTGAAATCGCCCGTGGGGTCGACCTTCACCAAGGGCTCCTCAGTTGAGGCCTTGGCTATGAACTGCCGGTAAGAGGGCCAGCCTTCCCTCTCATAGCCCACGGTGAAGATGCTTTCCTCACTTATCGTTTTGGTCCCTATCAGCTCGGTGGATACCAAGTTTTCCCGTCCCGGCCCGACGAAAATGGCCTTCGCGTCGCTATCTTCGATCATCATGGAAACGGCGTCCGGTTGCAGCCAGGTGGAAAGCGGCACTACCACGCCGCCCGCCTTGGTTATCCCGAAGATCAGATAAAGCATCTCAGGCGAATTATCCAGCAGGGTGCACACCTTCTCCCCTTTTTTCACGCCCATATCTAGGAGGGCGTTGGCCACCCTGTTGATTTCCTGGTTGAGTTCCGACCAAGTTATACGCTTCTCGCCAAAGATCACCGCTTCCTTGTCCGGCTGCCACCTGGCGTAGTCGGCTATTATGTCGGGCAGAACAGGGTATGCAATCTCAAAGTGTTCCATCGAAAGAGTTCACTAGCATAGCTTGGGCCTCCCTGAGCCAGTCCTCGTCAAAGAAGCTCAAGCCATACTTGTTTACAAAGGTAGGGGCAGGGAAGACACCATCTTTTAGCCGGCAGCGAAGCTTAGCGGGGTGTATACCCAATCGTTTGGCCGCTTCAGGAAGGGTCATATACTTGTATCGCTCAGCAATTCTTGGTCCTGCCATCTTGCCTTGATGTTACGACATTGTTAAATATATGTCAAAGACATATGCCTTTGCACTTTTTAGCGGTTTGTTCACTACTTATCAGGCAAAGGCGGAGTTCGCATGGTTGTCGTATTGCAAACTCTGAAACTCAACGCTATTATATGAGCCGGGGATAGTGCGTCACAAAGATAATCTCGGGCAAAGGAGGTATATTTTTGAAGGAATTCTCGGAACAAAGACTAGGAGGTAGAATAGCACTAGTGACGGGAGTTGGTTCCGGGATCGGTAGGGCAATCAGTCTCCGGTATGCCAAGGAAGGGGCTAACGAAACGGCCAAGGTGATTGAGGAGTTGAGTAGAAAGGCTATGGTGATAAGGGCTGATGTTAGCGTATCGGCCGAGGTTGAAACGATGCTTGAAAAAGCCTATAGTGAGCGGGAAAGAATAGACATTGTGGTAAACAACGCCGGGATCAGTGGTTTACCGTATGTTCTTATTGAGCAAACCGAGGAAGAATGGGATCGCGTTATCAACACAAACCTTAAGGGTGTGTGGCTTTGTTCAAAGTTTGCTGCTATAAGGATGCTAAAGCAAGAAAGGAAGTTTGCTCCCCTGAGGGGGAAGATAATAAACATTGCCTCCATTGCTGGTAAGACCGCGATACCACACATAGGTGCCTATTCTGCGAGCAAATTCTCCGTAAACGAGCCTTCTAACCTCTCATATATAAGTCTCTGAGTAAACATCTCTAGCCAGAAAGTAGACTGACTCACTGCATCAGCATGTGGGGTGATTGTTAAGATGTTATGCTTATATGTCCTAGCAATGGATTGAGCCAGTTGAGAAAATTCGGGCATCGGTTTAATTTTCTTCTCGAAAAAATCAAAACTGTTTGTGCCCACCAAGGCTCTTAACAATCTCAGACGAGAAACTAGTCTTGACATTTGTCTCGGAGATTTCTAATTCAGTGGGGAAATGTCTGATGCAAGTCCTGGTCGGAGACTCGATTCTCTGCCCTTTGACGTAATCATCGACGAGCTGAATGACTTTTTCCCCAAATTGGATGAGATCTGTAACTTTCACGTCTATCTATCGTCCTGAATTCATAGATATTAGATTGTCCCCGTACATCTTGGATTCTATTCCCCGCAGGAGTGGGTGTCAACGGTAATAAATGGTTTGCCACATGCTGAACAATCTGGACTTTTGTTGCCCGATATTTTCCCGAAGCTATCCTATTTATCCGCCGTCTTAAGCCATTGAAGTGCGGCCATTAGGGAGGGTCTTAATGAAAGTAGTAAATAGAGGCTTGATATGCGTTAGGCTAAAGTACTTCCTTAAGAGCCTGCGCAGCTGTGTAAACGCATCCCGCGCCACAAACGTATTGACCAACTCTCAATGCTTCCGTAATCTCCTCCTTTGTAGCGCCAGCTTCCATTGCCGAGCGAGCCAACGCCGTTACGCCACCAACAGCTCCATGAGAGGCATCCAAGGTCAT
>DAOUMA010000008.1:0-148498 GCA_034414555.1 Dehalococcoidia bacterium
GCATTCACCTCGGTCAAACTCTCCTGGGGTACCCTTTCGTTCAGACCTCCCTCTCCTGGCTGCTACCATATAGTTGTGGATAACACTCACTCAACACTAACATCAAAGGATGTAACTCTTAAGGCGTACTGGGTGTCGCGGGAATGGTCCGCCCGCCAATCGCTTCGAGAAGCTACAAGCCGTCTTAGCTGGACAGAAGCATGGCGATTGTTTGCACAGTCCGAATCGGATCTCGAAAATGGGAAATTATCAAACTCCTGCGATAACATGCGAAAGGCCTTAGTGGTCTTGTGGCTCAACGTTTGTGAAGCTTTATCAAAAAAGCCCATACTCTTAGATGCTGGCAAGTCGCCAGACATTGGAGCGCTGAAGGAAAAACTTCGCCCTTACGCTCCTGAGTATGCGATAGGACAATTAAGCCAGATATGGTCGATGGCGTCCGAGCTAGCCCACGTTGAGAAGCGGGGAGGCAAAGAGCCGCCCTTAAATGAGGTGATTTATGCGTTTCGACTAGTATGCTCGTCAGCAGCATTCCTTGTTTCCCTTGTCCCACCTTCGAAGTAGCCTTCATGAGGTGGTTCTCTACTGAACAATTGTCCATTTTGTGCAGGTGGCAAATTGGGAACAAAAGGCATAGGCAAGATATGTTGACCACCGGGCATTGAGGCGGTATAATCATTTGCTGAAAGGAGGCAAGCGGTCTCCGGCTTTTCTACAGCCTGTCTTACACACAGGAGGTCAGTGGTTCAAGCCCACTACCGCCCACTTTCCATAACAAGTAACTTTTCATTGGTTTGTGCAGTGCCAATTTATTTTCCGACCGGGCATGAACCGACTGGTAAACAAAAATGACCTTCGTTCAGTCGCCTTGCATTCAACAAAAAAGCCACAAAGCGGATTTCGCGAACTAATGTCTCAACATCACGTCTGAGGCTGAATATGCTACAATGTGTGTAATTGTAGTTAGAAAAGGGGGCACTATTATGAAGATAGCTGTTATCGGTGCGGGAGCTATTGGAAGTGTAATTGGTGGTCTTTTATCTAAAGCTGGAGAAGATGTCACTCTGATAGGTCGGAAACCTCATGTTGATGCAATAAACCAGAACGGGTTAATCCTTGATGGAGAATCTGGGGAAACGGTAATTCAGGTTAAAGCTGCAGAAAATCTTGATTTTAAACCGGATTTAGCCTTGTTAACCGTAAAAACTCAGGATGTTGAATCTTCGGTCAGGAATGTGCAGCTGTTTCTATCTGGCGCTCTGGTAGTTACTATGCAAAACGGGGTCCAGAGTGATGACATAGTAGCCGGGCTTTTGGGAAAAGAAAATATCATCAGCAGCGTTGTCACATTTAACGGTGAATTCCTTGAACCGGGTAAAGCATTATACTCTAGCCTATTAAACAAAACAGTCCTTCTGATAGGAGAACCCTTTGGCGCCAAGGGAAACCGATTACAAAGTCTTTCAGCGTTGTTCAATAGAGCATTACCCACGGATATAAGTGAGGATATTCGTGGAGCGCACTGGACCAAGCTCCTCTGGAATCTAATTACTGCTGTCCCAGCAGTGACAGGCTTATCATATCAAGAAGGTAATCATTACCCCCAAATTAGAGAATTAAACATCAACCTGATGAAAGAAGGTTTAGAGGTCATCAAACTAGCTGGAATCAAAACAGCGCCCGTCCCTGGCTTTCCGCTTTCCTTGATGGAAACAATGGCTAAAATGCCACTGCCAGAGTCCTCATCTATGATGAAGAATATCATCGAGTCTATAGGTGAGCTACCTGTTTTAGGTTCTATCCTGCAGAGCATAAAGAGAGGAAAAAGCACGGAAGTTGATTATATGAATGGTGAAATCGTGAACTTAGGAAAGAAAAAGGGTATTCCAACCCCGGTTAATTCTTTGATAGTTGGACTAGTTCATCAAGTGGAGACTACTAGGAAATTCCTGACTGTAGATGAGCTTAATCAAAGACTAAGTTAGAATGCTCCATTTAAATAGGTAATTTGATTATATTGCACAATTCTGACTTTTGTTCAGCGAACCTGGTTGCGCAATCTAGCGGAGTGTCATCCTACTCCTTCTTGACATCACTTCCATCGAGCGTCGTAGCTGCATGTGCGCAGCGTTGACAATTTCGTTACCGGCACCTAAAATTATCTCCTAAGAGTAGAAGCTGAGGGTGTACGTGGCAAACAAAAAGCACTTCACTACCGAATAGGCGAGGAGGATGGAAGGTCGGGACTGTTAACCAGTATGAAAACCCGGCGTCGTTCTCCAGAGAATGCGCATTCGAGTAGATAAAGAGACAGTGGTTTTACTGCCAAAGTATACCGCAGGGCACAGGGTTGCTGGGAATGACTAATTTCGAGGTACAGTGTGAAGACTAACAACGAGCCAAATTTCCAGGCAAATTCGGATTCTGCCTCTGCTGGGGGAGATAACCTTCTGGCGGGGTAAGACCAGGAGCACCACCTATGCTACTTTGGCTGAAAGCCCCCGCCATCCTAAATTGATTCATCTCTCTGAGTTCTGTGGCCACATGAAACGACATGGGTAATTCATCAAACAGGAAACAAGAACGAACCCAAGATAGGGGCAGGACACTTCAAGCAAAGGAAGTGCAACCGAATGATTTGCCTCTGGCAGAACTAGAGTCGCGCCTGGGTTCTTCCCCGGAGGGCCTCAGCCAGACCGAAGCACATCGCCGTCTGGACCAGTATGGCTATAATGAACTCCCCGAGAAGAAAGTCAATCCAGTCCTGAAATTCCTCTCCTATTTTTGGGGGCCCATTCCCGGGATGATCATAGTGGCAGCAATCCTGTCAGGGGTGCTGCGTCACTGGCCCGACCTCGGCGTTATCCTAGCCTTGTTGGTAATGAACGCCGTCGTGGGCTTCCGGGAAGAATATCAGGCGGGCAGCGCCATTGCTGCGCTCAAGGAAAAGCTCGCTGTCCAGGCTAATGTCAAGCGAGATGGGAAATGGTCCACGATACCTGCACGAGAGCTGGTACCGGGTGACATCATCCGTCTCCGGATTGGCAATATCATACCGGCAGATGCCAGGTTACTGAATGGCGATCCTGTGCAGGTAGACCAGTCTGCACTTACTGGCGAATCCCTGCCGGTGGAGCACAAGCCAGGTGACGCCGTCTACTCTGGCTCTATCCTGAAGCAGGGCGAAATTGACGCAGTGGTCTATACCACAGGCAAAAGCACGTATTATGGCAAGACCGCTGAACTGGTCGAGTCTGCCGAAACCCGCAGCCATTTGCAGCGCGCCGTGCTGAAGATCGCCGACTACCTGCTTATCATCGCCGTGGCCCTGGCCATTTTGATCGTTGGAGTGGCACTTAACCGGCACGACCCGATACTCGTCGTGCTGCAGTTCGCGCTGGTTTTAACCATTGCCGCCGTTCCCGTGGCCATGCCGGCAGTATTGTCGGTCACCATGGCCTTGGGAGCAAAGGTACTGGCTCTGAAGCAGGCAATCGTTACCAAGCTGTCCTCCGTAGAGGAGGTAGCTGGTATTGATGTACTGTGCTCAGACAAGACGGGCACCTTAACCCAGAGCAAATTGACTCCGGGAGACCCTTTCACCGTAGGGGATATTAGCCCAGAGCGGGTAATCCTAGCTGCGGCCCTAGCTTCCCGCGCCGAGGACCAGGACCCCATTGACTTAGCCGTGCTCGGCGGCGTGAAGGACAGCAAACAACTTGATTCTTACCACGTGACCCACTTTCAGCCTTTCGATCCCGTTCACAAACGTACGGAAGCCGCGGTAAAGGGACGAGACGGGCACGATTTCAAGGTAACCAAAGGCGCCCCCCAGGTCATTCTGGCGCTTGACGCCAACGCGACTGAAATACAATCTCAGGTTGATAAAGCGGTGAACGAATTCGCCACCCGCGGCTTTCGTTCCCTGGGGGTGGCTCAGACCGACGGGAAAAATAAGTGGCACTTTCTGGGCATAATCCCCCTCTATGACCCGTTGCGGGAAGATTCCAAGGCCACCATTGAGGCCGCAAGAGAGATGGGGCTCAAAGTGAAGATGGTCACCGGGGACCAGGTCGCCATTGGCAAGGAGATCGCACGCCAGCTGGACCTGGGCACAAACATCATGGATGCCAATATCTTTGGCGATACCAAGTACCATGAGACCGGCCGGCTGGCAGACACTATTGAGCAGGCCGATGGCTTTGCCCAGGTCTTCCCCGAGCACAAGTATCACATAGTCGATGTGTTGCAGCAACGGGGCCACATCGTGGGCATGACTGGCGATGGGGTAAATGACGCGCCGGCGCTGAAAAAGGCTGACGCCGGCATTGCTGTCTCTGGCGCCACCGATGCAGCCCGGGCAGCGGCTGATATTGTGCTGATGCTCCCAGGCCTCTCCGTAATCATTGACGCTATCAAGGAGAGCCGTAAAATCTTTCAGCGTATGATCAATTACGCCATTTATCGGATTGCTGAGACAGTTGCTCTGTTAGCATTCCTAACGCTGGCTATCCTCTTCTTCAAGATGTATCCAGTAACTGCGATCATGATAGTCTTGTTGGCGATTTTGAACGACGGTGCTATCCTGTCTATTGCCTATGACAATGTTCGCCACCCTAACGAGCCCCAAAGGTGGAACATGCATATGGTGCTGGGCATAGCTACGGTGCTGGGTGCATTTGCAACGCTTCGGTCCTTTGGTATTTTATACTTGGGTGATACCGTATTCCACCTCAGCAATGACACACTTCAAACGCTGGTATATCTGAACCTCTCAGTGGGAGGACATCTCACCCTCTTTGTCGCTCGTACCCGTGGCCCATTCTGGTCCATCAGGCCTGCGCCGATCCTGCTGATTGCAGTGGTGGGTACACAACTTGCAGCCACGCTTATCGCCGTCCACGGACTGCTCATGGCCCCCTTAGGCTGGACTTTGGCAGGGCTCGTCTGGGGTTACTGTCTGGTCTTGTTCCTTATTCAAGATCGAGTGAAACTTCTGGGGTATAGAATCTTAAGTGAGCAACATACCGGGTTCTTGGTAAAGGAAGCCAAGAAGAGCATCTAGGGGTAATGCCATGGTGATATTCAAATCGCTACAGTGAAAACGAAAGATGGCAAAAATTAACACTCGACGATCATCTTCCTAGATTAGTACGAATCTCGCCCATCGTCATCTAACCCTTCTTTCTAGCCAGCTTATTAAGAGCCTCCTTCGCTACCAAGGGCACCTCTATTGCTGGCTCGATATCCTCGAGCGCGGCCAATACCGGCTGCAACACGTCCCTAGGGTCAGATCCCCCTCGGGCCAAGTCGTGGAATACATGGTGTGCACCCTCCCGTAGCCAGATCGAATCTGAGTCCTTGATTAAAGCCTTTAGTAAAGGAGCCAAAGCCTCCTTTCCTATAGTGATTAATGCCTCGGCTGCCAGCCAGCGGACATCAAACATTTCATCTTCCAGCGCTCTGACCAGTGCCAGCGTTGCTGTTGGATTACCTATCTGACCAATAGCCTTGGCTGCTTCCCAGCGTACCAATTCCTTCTTGCTTGCCAATGCTTCAACCAATGGATCTACAGATGGCTTGCCGATAGCTACCAAGGATTTACGCGCTCGCACCCGCACTATCCCGTTTTTACTGCCCAGCTCAGCAACGAGGGCACTTATAATCGCCTTATTGACATGCCTGCTCCATGGTATATTAATCTGACCGAGTGCCTTGGCCGCTTCCAAGCATACCCATTCTTTCTTATTTGCCAGTGCTTTGACCAAGGAGCCCACAGCCGGTTCCCCAATAGCCACCAGGGACTGCCGCGCTTGCACACGTACCCCCCCATCTTTACTACCCAAGTCAGCAATTAACGAGCTAATCGTCTCTGTGTCGACCTTGTTACTGCGGAACGGATTATCTGGATTTACACGATTCTCTGTCATAATTCCCTTCTTAATTTACTTGAGAATACTATGCGTCGTCAAAGCAGAGGACACAAGTTGACGGCTGCTGGAGATAGGCAAGTTCACAGGAACCTCTTATATGATGATTTGATTAGTCTGCCTGTGGCCTTCTGGTAAACTGTCTCAATAAGAAAGGCAGCACCAACCATAGCCGCCAGTACCCACAGCTCTTTCAGCGATGTCATGGCCCTCTGTACCATCAATATTTGGTAGCATATCAAAGAGCTGACATCTCCCGAGATTTTCTCCTGACACCCTCCTTGACTCATAATGTACTTGCCTCTTTAGAGCTTATCAACATGTGCTGGCTGACCACATAGTAACACCGGGCTACGGATTTTAGTAACTTCTTTTTCAATATATACTCTGGGAGCAAGATAGTCAAAGGATTGGCGCGGACGATTGAAGTTATATTCAATAACACTCAACAATTCATCGAAATGTGCAGGCAGGGAATTAAACCGCAAAAGGCATAGGGAAGATATGCTGACCGCCTCTAGTGAACTGGTTATACAACAATAGTTATATCAAGGTGCCGTCGGGCCATCGAAGGCAATAGTGACCTTCCAGTTCGGCCTGGCCATCTCACTGGGAAGCGGGCGGCCTATCGGTTCTCGAAGCGCCTGCCGCCGTATCGCCGTTAGAAGGTTAACAATTACTCAAATTGTTCAGTGTCCCTGGTGCTGATTTTAACAGATTGACAAAAATCGAGGTGGGACATAATATTTTGCCAAGGTCGGTTTGTCCGAAAGCGACTGAAGCAATACACCGGTCAATAAAGAGACCTAAACACATGCAGAAGATAGAAAGGGAGGTTTTAAAAGATGGCGACGAAAAACGAAGTTATCATCGTGGGGGCAGGTGTCAGTGGATGTTCCATAGCCTATCATTTAGCCAGGCGCGGCATCACTTCACAGATAATTGAAAGAGAAAGCATTGCCAATAGGGCTTCAGGAAAGGCCTGGGCCATCTGGGAATATCCTCCTTCGGTTTGCCTGACATTAAGTTTGGTATCCACTGAGAGCGTGATTCCAATGCTAACCGGTGTGGAATTTGAGGACCTAAGGGCTCAAATGCTTGAAGAAAGGCAGAGCATGATTGACCTTCACTGGATTGGTTACCACAGGCTACCGGAAGCTATCCTTGAATTGCAGGAAAGAGGGGGAATCGATGTGAAGTATCGCGAGTTTCCCTTCTTTCGGATTGCCTTATCGGAAGAGGTAGCGAAGCTGTACCAGGAAAGTCTATCCGCCATTAGAAGCGCCGGCTATGAGGAGGGAGGAGATTGGCTGGAGCCGGATGAGCTAAAAACCATCTTCCTGAACATAAATCCGCAAATTAAGGGAGGCATGTGGTTTCCTGTTTTTAAAGTTGAGCCTTATAAATACACACTTTGTCTGGCACAAGCTGCTGAGAAAATGGGCTGTACTATCCGCAGTGGTGAGGTGGTGGGGTTTAACAGTAAAGGTACAAGAGTCACTTCGGTTGTCCTGGCTAGCGGAGCTAAGGTTGAGGCTGATGAAATAGTCCTGGCCACGGGTCCGTGGACTGGCCAATCAACCTCATGGCTCGGCAACGAATTGCCCGTCGAAGTACACAAAGAACAATGTGTAAGAGTCGAGTTGCCTCGCCCGTTCCCTCCTTACGGCATCTGGACGACGAAGGGGGCGATTATTCCCGAGTATGACAATAAGGTTGTTATCCTGCACAGTTTTGAGGGATGGCCTGACTTGGTAACAAATTTTGACAGTTCACTGACTGAACAGAGCAGGCTTTCGGCGATAGAAATGGCAACAAATCTGTTCCCTGGGATAGAAAAGGGTACTGTAGTCGAGCACAGGGGTGACTTGGAGTGCTGGGCTCCCGGCATGGAAATGCAAGCCGTACTGGGTCGCCATCCCGAATGGGACAACGTCTATGTGGCTAGCAGATTCAATACTTTTGGATTCGCTCTGAGCCTGGCTGCTGGGCAGCTCATGGCTGAACTCATCGCCAGAGGTGGTCAAGCTCCTTATAGGGTAAAAAAGTTACTCGAGGCTTTATCCCCGGTGGAACTTAAGGCAGGTAAGGGCTAAGAGCTATTCCTCTAAAACTCGCTCTTCCCCGATGTTGCCTGACCCTTATGCTGGCTGACCACATAGGTAACACCGGGCCACGGATTTTAGTAACTTCTTTTTCAATATATACTCTGGGAGCAAGATAGTCAAAGGATTGGTGCGGACGATTGAAGTTATACTCAATAACATTCAACAACTCATCGGTTTGTGCAGTGCCAATTTATTCCCCGACAGGGTATGAACCGACCGGTAAACAAATCTGACTTTCGTTCAGTCGCCTTGCATTCAACAAAAAAGCCACAAAGCGGATTTCGCGAACCAATGTCTCGACATCACGTCTGAGGCTGAATATGCTACAATGTGTGTAATTGTAGTTAGAAAAGGGGCGCAATTATGAAAATAGCTGTTATCGGTGCGGGAGCTATTGGGAGTGTAATTGGTGGTCTTCTATCTAAAGCAGGAGAAGATGTCACTCTAATAGGCCGTAAATCTCATGTTGATGCGATAAACCAGAACGGGTTAGTCCTTGAGGGAGAATCTGGTAAAACGGTAATTCAGGTTAAAGCCGCAGAAAATCTTGATTTCAAACCGGATTTAGCCTTGCTGACTGTGAAGGCTCAGGACGTCGAATCTTCAGTCAAGAATGCGCAGCTATTTCTATCCGACGCTCTGGTAGTTACCATGCAAAATGGGGTTCGGAGCGATGACCAGGTAGCTACGGTTTTGGGAAAAGAAAATATCATCAGCAGCGTTGTTGCATTTAATGGCCAATTTCTTGAACCAGGTAAAGCATTATACTCTATTCCTTTCAGCAAAACAGCCCTCCTGATAGGAGAACCCTTCGCCAACAAAGGGAATCGATTACAGACTCTTTCAGCGTTGTTTAATAAAGCAATAGGTACGGATATAAGTGAAGATATTCGTGCTGCGCACTGGACCAAGCTCATTTGGAATCTGCAGACGGCTGTCCCGGCCGTTACCGGAGTGTCGTATCAGGATAGCTATCAATACCCAAAAGTCAGGGAATTAACCATCAACCTGTTGAAAGAAGGTTTGAAAGTCATCAAAGCAGCTGGAATCAAGACCGCGGACGTACCGGGTTTCCCGATGGAACCGATAGAAACAATGGCTAGAGAATCACTGCCAATAGCATCAACCCTGCTAAAAAAGAAGGCCGAATCGCTGGGTAAAGTACCGGTGCTTGGTTCCACATTGCAGAGCATCAAGAGAGGAAAAAATACGGAAGTTGATTATCTGAATGGGGAAATCGTGAACTTAGGAAAGAAGACGGGCATCCCAACCCCGACCAATTCCTTGATGATTGAATTAGTTCACCAAGTAGAGACTACTGGGAAATTCCTGAGCGTAAATGAGCTTAATCAAAGATTAAGTTAGAACGTTCCATTTAAATAGGTAATTTGATTACATTGCATAATTCTGACTTTTGTGCAATCTCCATGCGTTGAACAATTAGTCATCAAGTTAAATCAGAAGAACTACTTTCTGGGTAAGCCACCGGGACTTATGAAACACAAAGAAAGAGACAACGGATGACTAATTAGAGGCCAATCTCCTGCTTTTCACGATTTACTTGATTCTAGAGTGTTATAATATTTGGCAGTTAGGGTATCCTCCTAGAAGTACGGTTAGAGTCACCGTGGGAGGCATAATATGTCAACACCTTCAGAGCGTCAAATGCAAGGCGAGCGCTTTGTACGCATTGCTGTCATCATCGCATCGCTGGGTGGCATGCTATTCGGTTATGATACGGGCGTAATCTCAGGTGCCTTACTTTTTATCAGGGAAGCGTTTAATCTTTCTACGACGATGCAGGAGCTAGTTGTCAGCGCAGTATTGATTGGCGCCGTAATTGGGGCGATAGCGGGCGGAATACTAGCGGATCGCTTTGGCCGGCGTCGGATGATAGTCTTGGCTGGCATCATCTTCACCTTGAGCGCAATCGGCACTGCTCTGGCGCCTACTGTCAGTATGCTGATTGCCGGGCGGATTATCGTAGGCATTGCTATTGGGATAGCCTCCTTTACTTCCCCTATGTATATGTCTGAAATATCTCCTGCGAGGATACGCGGCTCCCTGGTCTCCATCAACCAGCTTGCGGTTACTATCGGCATTGTTATTGCCTATCTGGTTGACTACGCTCTATCTGCCGTTCAGGGTTGGCGCTTCATGTTTGGGATTGCAGCAGTCCCGTCAACAATTCTAGTGATTGCAATGTGGCGTATGCCACCTAGTCCACGCTGGCTGATGAGCCATGACATGGTGGACAATGCACGTGGAGTGCTTGAGCATATCCGCGGGACAAAAGATATAACCAGCGAAATGAAAGAGATCCAGGACAGTCTGGCCAAGCAAAAGGGCGGAGTTGAAGACCTGTTTCACCCATTGCTCAGGATGGCCTTGATTGTCGGAGTAGGTCTGGCGATATTCCAACAAATAACCGGCATTAACACTGTCATTTATTATGCACCAACCATATTTGAGTTTGCCGGCTTTAAGACGGCTGGATTTTCCATCCTGGCTACGGCGGGCGTAGGCATAGTAAATGTGGGCTTTACCATACTGGCTATTCGCCTGATGGACCGTGTTGGGCGCAGACCTCTACTGCTAGTTGGCGTAGCCGGACAGATTATAGGTCTGGCTGTTCTAGGCTTTGCCTTTCAACTGCACCAGCTGGCAGCTTTTATTGGCTATATTGCCATTATCAGTCTGGCAATATATGTGGGCTCGTTTGCCATCGGGCTGGGGCCGATTTTCTGGCTCATGATATCAGAAATCTATCCATTGAGGGTTCGCGGGGCAGCCATGAGCATTGCTACCCTAGCCAACTGGGGACTGAACCTAGCAGTAGCTCTGACCTTTCTGACCCTGATAGGGGTACTGGGCTACCCCGGGACTTTCTGGCTCTACGCGGTCATAGGCATCGCTGCCTGGATCTTCATATTCCGGCTGGTTCCTGAGACCAAAGGTCGGAGCCTAGAAGAGATAGAGGAGCACTGGCGGCAGGGTAGACATCCCAGGGAGATGGGGATATGAAGACTACCAGTCGGAACCGAGCAGGGCAACAAGATGGTGATAGCCGCCCTCGCTACAAGCCAATCCGGGACTACGGAATCATCGGAGACTGCCATACCGCGGCGCTGGTGAGCCGGGATGGTTCCATAGACTGGTATTGCCCGACGCGCTTTGATGCGCCTGCTGTCTTCTGCCGGTTACTGGATGCTACAAAGGGAGGCTATTTCATGGTAGCCCCGGCTGGCGAATTTCATGCAGAACGGCAGTATGTTCATAACACGAACATCCTGCAAACCGTGTTTACCACCAGTCAGGGAAAAGTACGTATTACCGATTTCATGCCTGTCCACCAGCGCACAGAGACCCGCCGCGGTTATGACGTCGGTACATCACGCCGCATACTTCGCTTGGTGGAGGCACTCTCTGGGGAAGCAACGGTAGAGGTTTGCTTCCGTCCGACTTTTGATTATGCTCGGGGAGAGACGGTAGCCAGGATAGAAAAGGGAATCGGAGCTCTTGCCCGCGAAAATAGCAGTTTCCTTTCGCTGGCTTGCCCAGACTTCGGGCTTGACTTTCAAGCAAAGGGCAAAGGTAAACTGTGCGCTCTTTTTACACTGCACCCGGGTGATCGGCGCTGGTTGGTGCTGACGGATGCTGATGACCCGGACCGCGTTTTGGAGTTGCCCACGGTAGTCCAGTGCGAGCAACAACTACTTAGGACTCGGCATTATTGGGAGAAATGGGCATCTCAGTGTACCTACCATGGTCCGTACCGTAGTGAAGTACTTAGAAGCGCCCTCACTTTGAAACTGCTCACCTATGAGCCTACCGGCGCTATTATCGCAGCACCCACAACCTCACTACCTGAAGAAATTGGCGGAGTGCGTAACTGGGACTACCGCTACTCCTGGGTACGGGATTCGGCTTTGATATTGTATGCGTTGATGAATGTGGGTTATCGTGAGGAAGCGGCTGATTTTTTCGAGTGGTTGCAGGATACTCATCACAATGACCCCAGTCCTGATCTGCAGGTACTTTACAGCATCGATGGACACCGCGAACTTCCGGAGACAACTCTGGGCCATCTTGAAGGTTATGAGTGTTCGCGTCCAGTCAGGGTTGGCAATGCGGCAGTAAAACAGCTACAGCTTGATATCTATGGTGAGGTGCTTACCGCAGCTTACCTGTACTTCACATCGAGAATCGGAAGACGAGAAGAAGATAAAATCCAGACCTCTCCAAGGGAACGCCTTCTGAAGCATGACTGGCCGCTACTGCGTGGGTTGGTTGATCGTACCGTACAACGCTGGCAGGAAGCGGATGATGGTATATGGGAAGTGCGGGGTGGTCCGCAGCCTTTCCTCTATTCTCGTTTGATGTGCTGGGCTGCGCTTGACCGCGGCATTCGACTCGCGAAGGAGCATTCCCTAAAGGCTTCTTTACATAGATGGGAGAGTGCACGTGAGACCATTCGTCAAGCAGTGCTAACCGATGGCTTCAACAGAGACGTTGGAGCCTTTACTCAGGCTTTCGGCAGTTCTGCTCTAGACGCTAGCGCCCTGCTTATTCCTCGAACTGGCTTCCTGCCGGCTACCGATGCACGTGTGCAGTCTACGATAGAGTCCATTAAATCTGGACTGGCCAATGACGGCCTGATTTACCGTTACCGTTCTAAAGACGGCTTGTCTGGCAATGAGGGGGTGTTTATCTCATGTACGTTCTGGTTAATTGATGCGTTAGCCCTTAGCGGTAGGCTTGACGAAGCTCATGACCTTTTCGAACGAGTGTCAGGTTGCGCAAACGACTTGGGCCTGCTCTCCGAGGAGATCGACTCTGACGGCGACAAGCTGCTGGGGAACTTTCCACAAGGCTTCACGCATATGGCCTTAATAAATGCCGCTATCAATCTGGCGAAGGTAACCAAGCACGGGGCTGAGGAGCGTGCTGAGACGGAGGCTGAGAGAGCAAGGAGAGCTGGAATAGCAGCTAGAGAAGGATATTCCCGATGATATGTTAATCAGTTGACAAATAGGCCCACGACATACCTCAACCGAGGATGTGCCGCTGGATTACGGAGGCATGCGATGAACACAAAAATAATTCCAGGAAAGCCATATCCTTTGGGAGCCACCTGGGATGGGGAAGGCGTCAACTTCGCCATCTATTCGGAGGCAGCCGAAAAGGTAGAACTCTGTTTTTTCAATAATACCGAGTCAAGGAGTCGGCAAGAATGTATCACCCTTCGTGAAGTCACCGGTCACGTCTGGCATGGCTACTTGCCTGGAATTAGACCCCGGCAACTGTATGGTTACCGCGTTCATGGACCGTACAAGCCAGAGGATGGCCTCAGGTTCAACCCTGCCAAACTCTTGATTGACCCCTACGCCAAAGCTATTTGTGGACGTGTGAACTGGGAGGCTCCGGTATTTGGCTATCAGATTGGAAACAAGGAAGGTGACCTTTCTCGTGACGACCAAGACGATGCCTGGGGCATGCCGAAATGCGTTGTGATTAATCCTTCGTTCGACTGGGAGGAAGACCGCCCGCCTCATATAGCGTGGAATGACACGATTATATATGAAGTCCACGTGAAGGGTTTTACGGCCCGTCACCCAGGTGTACCCGCTGATGAGCGCGGCACCTATGCGGGACTGGTATCCGAGCCGGCTATGGAATATCTCAGGAGCCTGGGAATAACCTCGGTGGAATTATTGCCGGTGCATGACTTCCTAGATGATAAATACCTGGTTGGTAAAGGCTTGAAAAACTACTGGGGTTATGATACCACAAACTTCTTTTCTCCAGCAGCGCTGTACTCCAGTTCCGGAGATAGCGGGGGACAGGTCACTGAGTTCAAGCAGATGGTAAAGGCTCTCCACAAGCAAGGAATCGAGGTCATCCTCGATGTCGTATACAACCATACTTCGGAAGGAAATCAGCTTGGTCCTACAATCAGTTTCCGTGGTATTGATAATCTCACTTATTATCGTCTCGTTGAAAAAGACAAGCGGTACTACATGGATTATACCGGAACCGGGAATAGCCCGAACATGCGTCATCCGCAGATGCTTCAGCTTATCATGGATAGCCTCAGATATTGGGTATTGGAAATGCACGTTGATGGCTTTCGATTCGACCTAGCGGCGACATTGGCCAGAGAACTCCACGACGTTGACCGCCTCTCCTCCTTCTTTGACATCATTCATCAGGACCCGGTAATCTCTCAGGTCAAACTAATAGCCGAGCCTTGGGATGTTGGCGAGGGAGGCTATCAGGTGGGTAACTTCCCGGTGCTATGGACCGAGTGGAACGGCAAGTACCGTGATGCCATACGCAGGTTCTGGCGGGGAGATGAAGGTGAAGTAGGGCAGTTCGCTTACCGCTTCTCAGGCAGCAGCGACCTATATGAACGGAGCGGGCGCAAACCATACGCGAGCATTAATTTCATCACAGCCCATGACGGGTTCACCCTCCATGACCTGGTCAGCTACAACCAAAAGCATAACGAGGCCAATGGTGAGAATAACAAAGACGGCACTAACGAAAACATCCCCTGGAACTGTGGTGCGGAAGGGCCAACTGATAATACCGGCATCATTCAACTGAGGGAACGGCAGAAGCGTAACTTTTTTGCTACTTTACTCCTATCTCAAGGCGTGCCCATGCTCTGCGGCGGTGATGAAATCAGCCGCAGTCAGAAGGGAAACAACAACGCTTACTGCCAGGACAGCGAATTAAGTTGGCATGATTGGCAATTAGATGAGAATAGGAAGAAAATGCTCGCGTTTGTCAAACGTCTCACACATCTTAGATCCGAGCATCCCGGGTTGAGGAGGAGAAAGTTCTTCCAGGGGCGGCCAATCAGGGGCTCCGGGATAAAAGACATCACGTGGTTGAGACCTGACGGGCAAGAAATGTCTGATGACGACTGGAAGGCCTCATGGATTCGCTGCATCGGTATCTTCCTGGAGGGTGAAATGTCGGATGAAGTCGACGAGAACGGGAATCCTCTGGTTGATAACTCTCTCTTTGTCTTGTTCAACTCTCATCATGATTCGGTTCAATTCAAAGTACCTGAAATGAAGGCTAAGTGGGAGGTTGAAGTCGATACTGGTAATCCAGACCTTAGACTTGGCCAAAAGACGGTAAGTGCAGGCGAGACAATAGTAGTAACGGGCCGGTCTGTTGTTCTGCTAAAAGACACATCATAGCATAATATTGGATACAGGATAAAAAGGCCTTTTTTGTTTGAGGCTCTTAGCTTTAAGCTACTATAGGTAACCGCACAAGTCGGTACACAATTTACTCGTCATTGCGAGCCGGAGGCATGGCAATCTTTGTTCCAAGCGAAAGCGAGGAATCTCGCTTTGAGATTGCTTCGTCGTTAACACTCCTCGCAATGACAAGAAAGGACGAACTGTCAGTAATTACGTGAACGAATACGTGGTATTGCGTGGACCAGTCCAGGCGGGTTAACATAGTGTTTTAAAATTAGCTTTGGAAATTTGGCTATTCCTAAATAAGAATGAAGCTAACAACCACGAGTCAAATCACTCGCAAAAATAAACGTCACGGAGGCAAAAGTGCTTAACACAAGGATGACCGAGCTATTTGGAATAAAACACCCTATAATGCTAGCGGGGATGAATTGGGTTACCGACCCTAAGCTAGTGTCCACTGTTTGCAATGCTGGTGGATTGGGCGTTTTTGCTACCGCACAGTGCACTCCCGAGGAAACACGGCAAAACATTACAGAGATCAGGAAGCTCACTGATAAGCCCTTTGGGATAAACCAAATCCTGATAGGTCCTGGGGCTAAAGAGAATATAGATGTAGCCATAGAGGAAAAGGTTCCTATCATAAACTATTCCTTAGGAAGGCCCTGGTTCGTTGAGCAAGTCCATGAGTATGGCGGGAAAGTTTTAGGGACGATAGCACTATCGAGGCATGCAGTCCGAGCGGAGCAACTGGGGTGTGATGCGCTCATAGTCACTGGCCATGAGGCAGCGGCTCATGGAGCTGATGCTACTTCACTGGTATTGATACCCATTGTTGCCAGCCGGGTAAAAATCCCTCTCATAGCCGCTGGCGGCTTTTATGATGGCAGGGGGCTTGCAGCAGCTCTGGTGTTAGGAGCTGATGGTATATCCATGGGCAGCAGGTTTATGCTTACCAAAGAGAGCGCGGTACATGAGAATTTCAAGCAGCTTTGTCTGAAGGCCACCGAGCAGGATACACTGTACAGCGATGTTTTTGACGGAATGCCGGGCAGGGTGCTAAAAACCAAAGGATCTGAGGCAATGTTGAAAGGAGGTTTTCCTCTGGTAACAGCGATGAGCAGTGCTTTGAAGGTAAAGCAAATCCTGAAACTTTCATACGGGCAATTCATTCGTCTCGCCTTCCGGATGATGAGGGCCGGGGAGGAGTCATCAACTTTTCGGATGCTAGCTCGGGAAGCAGTTGGCAGTATAAAAGCTCTGAAGGCAATAAACGATGGTGATGTAGAACAGGGAATTCTGTTTGCCGGACAGTGTTGCGGTGGCATTGATGATATGCCTGGTTGCCAGGAACTCATTGAGCGAGTAGTCGCCGAAGCTGAACAAATATTGAAATCAACGAGGGAGAAACAGTACTGAAACTATAAGGCGACCTTATTTTATTGCGTGATTCTTCCCTCTATCTCCGCTACGCTTCTTAATCAAAGGAGACCATCACCTTTATTGCCCGGCTCTTTCCTTTATGCACGTTTACTTCAATCATATCCTTGTATCTCTCCAGCGGGAATTCATGGGTCACCATCTCATCAAGTTTAACCTTCTTTTTCTCAACAAGCTCGATAGCTATTTCAAAGGCGTGCCTCTTTTTCCCCTCAACAGTGTTATAGCCATAACAAAAGACTCCCTTCACAGTCTGTAATTTGAGCCATAAAGGCGTTGGATCCAGCTTTATACCACTGCTAATACCCACAATGCTTAAAACACCGCCTGTTGCCATTACCCTCATGCCATTATTCAATGTTTCCGAATTAGCTACAGTATCAAAAATCTTGGTGAACCCACCCATCGATATCCCTTTCCCCATCATTGGCTGGTAAGAGCGCGCTCCGGTTATCCTTTGGGTATGCGTAAAAATATCTCCTCCAGTGATAAGGTTATCTGCCCCTACCTTTGCGGCAAATTCAGCATGAAAACTCGAAGGTTCACTAACAGTGATATTGCAATCTATACCCAACGCCCTTATTGACTGAACAATAAGGGAGCCGATAACACCTCCCCCGACTATCAAGACCTTATCGTTTTTATCCGGCTTGTTATCAAGCACCGCTTGCAATGCTACCGCAAAAGGCTCTATCATCGCGCCCGATTCATGTGATGCCCCCTGAGGTAACTTAAAAACCTGGGACTTGTGTGCCACAAGATATGGGGCAAAACCACCATTGATATCATGACATATACCGGTAAACATGCCCGATGAAAAGCTTCCCTGGGCAAAGTTCTCGCAATTTCCCGGCCTTCCCATCTTACAACTTCGGCATTCAGGACTTATCCCTCTGGTAACGCAACCCAGATGAGGAGCAATAGTGACAATATCACCAGTACTCAACCCCTTTACACTCTTGCCAACCTCAACAACCTCCCCACAAAGCTCATGACCCAGTATGCACGGAAACGATGTAAACGGAGTAGATGTCGGTGATTCTTTTAACAAGATTAAGTTAAGGTCACTTCCACAAAAACCACAAAGAAAGGTCTTGATTTTGACCCAATCTGGGGAAGGCAACTTCGGCTCAGGGACATCAACGAGCTTTACTGTTGCCAGGGGACCATCGTAATACACCCTCTTGCTTATAGCCCCCAGGGATTTCAAGGCAACAAATCTTGGAACTGAAACAAAGAACTGCAGCGCTTTCATTTTATCCCTCCTTATCATTCCATCTTCAGAGCGCCGACAAGTAACGGGGTCGCCGGGCTTGTCACTGTGGGGTCAGTAAGCACATTGACGCAGGCTGGCTTGCCAGATGCAATCGCCCTTTCAAGCGCTAGTACGACCCCTTCATCCTTGGCAACAAACTCACCATATCCCCCTAATGCCTCAGCCACCTTCTCATAGTGTACAACACCCAGTTCTGAACCCACCACTCTTTCGTTTCCATAGGCTATCTCCTGGCCATGCTTGATCATCCCCCATGCCTGGTCATTGAATATCACACAAACAAAGGGGATATTATAACGAACTGCGGTATCAAATTCCATGGCATTAAAACCAAATGAACCATCTCCACTTATTACTATCACTGTCTTTTCCGGTCTGGCTAACTTAGCAGCTATGCCAAAAGGAACCCCGGTCCCAAGGCACCCCATAAGGCCGCTAGCCGTTGCTATTACCGAGGATTTCTCTTTGGCTCTTAGTCCCATCATCCCAAAATAACTTGTATCTCCACCATCGATTAGATAGATAGCATCATCTTTTGTAGCTCTTCTCACCTGCTCTACCAGCCTGGCAGGATGTATCGACTCCGAAGGAGTCTCCCTTGCCTTGACCTCATCCGCAATCAATGGAAGATATGTATCCCTGAGTCCCTTTACCCAGCTGCTATGCTCTTTTTTATCCACCTCGGCATTTAGCTGGTTCAATATAAGCCCGATGTCACCAATAAGACCAATAGCCGAGGCTCTATTTCTATCTATCTCTGTGGGGTCAATATCAACCCGTATGAGCCTTGCCTGTGGAAAAAGCTGTCCGAACATGAGAAGCCAGTTAAACCGAATCCCCAGAGCGATGATAACATCCGCCTGAGAGGCAGCGGTCATTATGGCTGCCTGCCCCCCATCCCACAATGATAATGGATGGTCATCAGGGATAGCCCCTCGGCCGTTGTTAAGCAGAATAGTGGGGATACCTGTTTTATTCACAAAGTCTGAAAGTTGTTTATCACAGTTGCTGAACCCAACCCCACTTCCCCCGATTATCAGCGGCCTCTCCGCGGTATTAATTAGTTCAGCAGCCTCCTCGGTTGAATCAATATCCGCCACGGTTTTATATACCGTGCTGCCCCTTTTAGGATAGACTATCTCTTGCTCATCAACGCTTATGTTAAGAATATCTGGCGGTAATTCCAGAAATACCGGGCCAGGGCGGCCTGATACCGCATGGCGGAATGCTTTTGAAAGATACTCCGGTATCCGCTTTACGTCATAGCAGGTTCCCCACCACTTCACCACAGGCTTAATCATGTCCAATTGATTCATTCCTTGAAGGGCTCCCTTTTCCCAGTCCTTCACCGGAGCAGTGCCACTTAGCACAACTATCGGAACATTATCAAGATAGGCATTCGCCACACCGGTCAGCGCATTTGTAAACCCGGGCCCTGCTGTTACCAGACATACGCCTGGCTCCCCGGCGAATATGGACCAGGCATGAGCCATCATCGCTGCAGCCTGCTCATGCCTTACCACGATGAGCTTTGTCACATATTCCAGAAACCCATCATATATCCTATCGATATGACCCCCAGGAATGGAAAAAACTGTAGATACACCTTCGACCTCACTTAAATACTTTGCAACCAGATGACCACCGGAAATTTTACTCACGGCTCACCCCCTTATTCACTTTCTTTTGTGGCTAATAATTCTTATTTAATCAGGAAATCTATCCCTTCAAGTAAAGTCCTCATATATCCCCGTTACTTGATTACGCGCCCCTTGAGCAAAGTCCTGGCCCCCACCCAGCAGAGGAAACTGAATACTAGCCTGTTCATGGGCAACGGCACCGGGCCCACTCGCCACTGTAGAAGTTCAATGATAATGCCTGCTTGGGCAACAGTATCTAAATAGGCATAATCCACTACAATGCCACTCTCCCTTATAGTCCCTCTTTGCACTATCCCGATACCCATCTCCCGACAGAAATCCAGCCTCTTATTTATATCCTGCACCATAAAACCTAGATGATGCGCTTCTTCTCTGGATTCCTTAACATGATTGAGATGAAAACTCTCACCCTCTACCACCTGGATAAGCTCCAGCTGGATTGAACCTTTATATGCCAGCGCTATTCTTAATAATGGGTGTACCTCCTTTCCTTTCTCAATACAAGGTTCAGGTCTCGCATCCAGTAACATCCAGGGGCTTATGCCAAAGGTATCTTTATAGTAGGCAATTGTTTTATTTATATCGGTTATCACGTAACCAATTTGCCCGGTCTCTGGAAGTCTTAGTTGTTTTTTAACCGCATCTGATATCATTTTTATTTTACTTCCCAGAGTTTCAAAACCGCCAATTTAAATAATAGGCTTAGTCATCTCGAGGTCAGAATATGACGTAATTCCACGCTCCTTCATATAAGTGAAGAACTTGATTGGCTCCAGACAAGCTTCGGGACCATAGACCCCTCCTTTTGTGGTGAGAATTTCCTTACGGGCAAGCATCAAAGTGCCCACAGCTAGAGAAAGCCCGGTGGATTCCCGCATCTGGGCAATCCCGCAGCCTACCTCATGCACTTCTTTACTGCCTTTCTCACCCCAGACATCAAGCCGAATCGCCCCCCATTCTGGCTCTTGAGGCTTACCCAGGTGTTCGAGGCTATTCAGTATCTTAGCTGCTGCTCGCTGACGCCGCTTACCCCCGAAAAATCCCAGCTTTGCGGGTAACACTAACCAGTTGGAGCCACGTCCAAAGCCCATAAACAAATTGACTTCCTCTATCCCGGGGATAAAGAGGGGAATGGTGACTGGCTCACCATGCCCCATATTCCAGACCTTGATGGAGCCGAACCTAGGAAATTCAACCAGCCGCTCCTCGCTGCAGGCAGGCACCATCATCCGCTTTCCATCCCGCCAGATTGGAATTCTTCCCCCCATAATGAATAAGGTATGCTTGACCACCGCCTCACCTCCACCCGCTTTCAAAGGCATATAGACATTGATATCCGCTCGGCGAACCTTGTCCATCTGCTGGGCAAGATAACGAACTCCAATATTGGAGAGTCCCGGGCTGGCACCCAGGCCACTGATGACCGTGACTCCTTTTTCGCGAGCCTTTTCAGAGAATTGATTGATTACTTCATCTGCGGCGAGCCAATCATCACAGATGCTGGTATAATTAACCCCAGCATCAATCGCTGCCCGCACCAGTTTGGCCTCAAAGAGATAGAAAGGACCGAGGGCAGATGCGGCCACATCGTAACCCAGCATCGCATCTACCAGACCATTATGATCGTTGCCATCTACGGACTTGACATCCACCTTGGCTTTTGCCTTTTGGAGCCTGCCGGCAATCTGACGGGCTACTTCCACATTGTGATCTGCAATGGTAACTTGCTCAATCCCTTCAGCCTGTGCCAGCTCTTCAACTGCACGACTTCCCATATCGCCGGCGCCCCCCAGAACTATGATCTTCATTGTGCCCTCCTTTAAACTTTTAGCTTTTAGAATCTTATTTTGCTTTATTTTAAGCGTAAATCACCTCAAAGGCAACTCTTAAAGCTAAGTGAACGCCAGGGCTTTCCGCCATTGCAATCCGGTATAGAAAGAAGCAAGTGGATAGTGGTTCAAATCCACCATCGCCCACCATAGATATGAACTGAAAGCATCAGAGCTGATTGTTTAGCAAACCGCAAGTAGCCGAATAATACTTGACACTAATTAGACATTTGTAATACAATGTATTACAAAGAGGCTAGGTTGATTTTTATAACATACCCATTAATTTGGGCTCAAGCAGTAGTGGATAAGATTTGGCAGAAACACCATGTTACTCCTGAAGAAGTTGAGGAGGCAATTTATGATGACAAACCGATTTGCCACAAAGGTACATCAAACTCATATTGTGTATATGGGCAAGCTGTATCTGGATGCTACCTATTCATAGTTTTGGGAAGGAGAGGCAGGAGAGCACAATATAAAGTTATCACGGCTCGGGATATGCAGGATAGAGAAAAGCGATATTATCGCAAACATCGAAATTAAGCGATATCAAAGTAGAGATGCGAAAGGAGGGAAAAAGGAAAGTGGAGAAAAAGCTTATACCTCAGTTTGAGACAGAAGAGCAAGAAGCGGAGTATTGGGATTCACATAGTCCTCTCGATCTTGCCACTGAACCTAAGGCTCAAAAGGTGCGTGTGAGGGGTGTTAAAGACAGGCCGATAACAATTCGCCTTGATAGCAAAAGCCGCTCGAAGCTTGACAGATTAGCCGCTGAGCAAAGGCTTGGACCTTCTACCTTTGCTCGACTTATCCTTATGTCAGTAATTGAGCAGGGGAATAAGCTGCCAAAACACATAACTTTAGATGAGCTTAGGAAGATGCTGGAAGAGATTACGCCGCAATCGGTAAAGGATCGAGCTGACCTCCTTGCTAAAGAAGCAGCTATAGGTGATCCTGACAATCCGAGCTTTCTTATCCTCAACCAGTCTCAAATAAATGAATGGGGAGAACTTGGGTTGCAGGCTATCTGCACATTTCTTGAAATGTGTAATATTCATGTAATTACTCCTAAACATAGCGAATACAAGGAGGTAAAAACTCTTGTGCAGTCATACAAATAGGATGGAGGTAGATTATCAATGGCAATTCAATCCAGTCCCATTAAATTAGAAAAACGAACGCTACCAGGACAGCCTACTCAGTTTAGCCCTCCTCAGTTAGATGAGAGCTACTTCGAAAAATTGGCTGCCTTTGGCATTGCTTGTCTTGCAGCTGCGATTGTGGGTAAATTAACGATGACAATTTTATCCCCTCATCATAAAAGACAGTTACCAAATACCCTAGAGCAGCTAAAATAGAACTGTAACGGCATGATATTTAGGCAGAGGTTCAAATCCCATAGCACCTACTATTCATACTGCTGCTCTTTTTAAGTCGTAAATTGGCAAGTTTCTGTAAATTTTGTTGTAGCTTTATGATGCTTATGGTATAAGACTACAGCCAAAGGTGAATTTCCTTTAGATGGCAGGCATTGTCACGCTTAAATCCTCTAGGTACACCAATAGAAAGGGAGATAATAGGAAGATTCTATGAGAAAGAAATTTGTTGAATTGCTATTTGATGAATATGCTAAAAGTTTAACTGCGAGAAATCCCAAATTAAAGGATATGTTTTTATGCCCAATATGTATGCGCCCCTTTTACAGGGAATCCATAAATAACAAAGCTATTAGTATAGAACACATTCCACCACAAGCAATAGGAAGCTCAATGAAAACGATAACATGCACAAAATGCAACAATGATATAGGTGCCAAGCTTCAGCCTCACATGAATAATTATGTTAGAGAAAAAGATTTATTGGCGGGCAGAGTACTAAAACCAATCCCAGCTAAAGTAGAAATTAATGGACGCACAATTCATACACGCATTACAGAGAATAAAGGGGGAGGCAATTGGACTGGGGTTAGTGTGAAAACTCAGTTGCCACCAGATATATGGCCTGAAAATGCTAAAAAATACGTAGGGAAAAAGGCCATCATTTCTTTGCAGATACCGGCTTCAAAAGAGATTGTAGATGCAGCTTATTTGCATTCTACATATTTAGCATTATTTAGCTTATTAGGATATCCGTACATAATGCAGCCGTTTCTTGATCCGATAAGGAAAAAGATTAATGATTACTCGTTGAAAAAAGGTATCGCACATAGGTTATTAATACCTAAGTTATTAGCTCCTAAATTCTTCCTAGACCCTAGAGACCGCAGAGTTGAAGTTGCGCTAATTTGGAATCGGAAAAAGATAGATATAAGCTGCCTTGGTGTGATAATAGCAGGTGAGATAGTATTGATGCCTTTCATAAGTGAATATTACAAAGATATATATTTGGAGTTTTCATCATATCTGACTAATCTTCAAAAAGGTGTTAAGAGAAAGCTTCCATTTGGGGTTACCCCGTTAGAGATGCACCCAGCTTTAAAATACTCTATAGCTTATACATTTGAAGAGGGAAAAGAATTAGATGGTATGAAATCTCTCAGGTTAGTACCTCTGAAAGAAACTTAAATCACCCTACCATCTACCTTAAAAAGCAAGAATATCCGGGGAAAGAAGCGGCTTACTTAAGCGCCAGGGAATCCTGAGCATTATTGCAGGAGCTGCCCAAGCAATTATTGGCGGAATTATAACCGTTATATCAGGATTTAATATGTCTCCGCCTCCCAAGCCTTCCCGATTTTGGAGACCGGCTTAGCATCATAGGGATGATTCCGACCGTAGCGGTTATTATTGGGTTAGCATTATAGTATTGGGCATAATAGCCATGATCAGCGGCATAGCGGCGATGAAAAGAAGCAGGTTCGGACTAGCTCTAGCTGGAGCCATCAGTGCCCTGCTATCAGGCACCCTAGGGATGCTGGCAGTTATCTTTGTGTCCTTGGCGGAGGGAGAGCTTTAATAAGAATCAGCCCTCCCGAAGCATAGTTTTTGGCAATCAGCTAAAAGTAAGTGATAATTGCCAGTATACCCCACAGGATAAGCCAGATGCCCACCAGATAATTGAGTATCTTGGGGAAGATCATCACTATTATGCCGAAAACCAGACTAGCTATTCCGACAATTAAACCTACGCTGCCCTGCATAATAGCCAATATAGTAGCCATAAGCTATCACCTCCTATATTTATTTAATGCCGAGCATTATATACCACATAAGATTGGGGGCACTATAAGCCCCTGAGAAATTCAGGGCGAAGCCGGGAGGGGTCTCCTTCCATCAATATATCTTCTAATTCTTGAATCATTCTTCGTTTGTCATGTGGCAATCTTCCTCGAACTGAAAAATAATTTGACGCATGCATCGAACTGAAAAAACAATCAGTAAAGTTAGATTCTTCAATGATAGCTTTGAGTTCCTCTAAGGACTGGAAGGGGGAGATAGGATGAAATTCACCTTTCTGCCATTGTTCATAAAGTGGAGTGCCCGGGACTAAGGTTAAGGTTAGCGCCCCACCATAGTCAGGGTCAATCTCGGTAAGGATTCTAGCTGTTTCCAGATAGTGTTGGTCGCTCTTCTCTACTCCTCCAAGCCCTAAGATTACCGTGACCGAAGAAGTAATTCCGGCCTCCTTAACCTTCTTCCCTGCTTCAGCTACCTGGTGAGAATTTACCCCCTTGCCTATATTCTTCAATATTTCATCATCACCGCTCTCCACACCGGTGTAGAAGATAGTCAATTTGAGTTCCCTCAACCGATTGAGCTCATCCTGGCTTCGGCGCAAGATGTCCTGTGGAGTAGCATAGGTGCCAATCCTTTCCAGATGGGGAAATTTCTCATTAAGATATTCCAATATTTCCACCAAGCCTTTATAGGGGTAAACCAGGGCATCGCCATCCTGAAGAAAAATCCTTCTTTGGTCCCAATATTGGGCTATTCCATACACTATGCCGGGAATAGAAGGCAGAGTGACACCATGTTCCATATATAGCGCCAAGGCATCGATTTCCTGCATTACTTCCTCAACTTTTCTTATCTTGAGTTTAGAACCATAGTAACCACAAAAGGCACAAGTATTATTGGAACAGCCACCGGTGAGCGGCAAGAAATAACTTCGCCACTCGCTTGGCGGTCTGATAATTTCAGGCCTCTCAAATTTATCCTGCTTTGATGGCATACCCTCACCCGCCATGGATTGTTGAACCTTCAGCCAGGTTATCAAGGACAAAAGCCACCGCACCCAGTATGCTAGAATCGTCTCCGAGCAACGCCGGCCTGATTTGAACCGAGGTGGCTGATGTCGCAAAGGCTCTTTCTTTAACCACCTTTATTGCCGGCTCAAACAGCAGGTCGCCTATCTTTGCTACACCGCCACCAATCAAAATTAGCTCGGGGTTAAAAATGTTGACCAGATTAGTTAAACCCACACCGAGATAATATCCCAGGCGAGAAATAAGCTGGTTGGCTAAATTATCCCCCTGTTCTGCTGCCTCAAAGACAACTTTGGCATCGACTCTGGTTAAATCGCCACCAGCGAACTCAAGGATAGACGTGCTGACACCTTTTTTGATTTGCCTTACTGCCTCCTTAGCTAAAGCGGTGCCCGAAGCCAGAGTTTCCCAGCATCCTATGTTGCCACAGTTGCAGCGTGGCCCGTTTACATCTATGGTCATATGTCCAATCTCACCTGCGGCTCCGAGGATGCCAGTATAAGGCTTGCCATTGCAAATGATGCCACCCCCGATGCCGGTGCTAACCGTAATGTAAATGAGGTTAGCAACTTGCTTCTTTACCCCAAAGCGCCATTCCCCCAAAGCAGCCAGACTGGCATCGTTTCCCAGATAGGTGGTGACATTAAACCTTTTATGGACAGCATCTCCCAAGAGCACTTCATGCCAGCCAGGAAGGTTAGGGGAGAAAATAACCTTACCATTCCTGGAATCTATAATGCCTGCCGCAGCGATGCCGATGCCAGCAAGCTGAGAAAGAGCGACATTACCTGAAGATACCGCCCTGTCAATGGTGGCATATATGTTATCTATCACAACCTGGGGACCAGCTTGAGCCGAAGTAGGGCTAGAGCCCCGAGAGATGACCTTCCCCTCTCCAGTGACAACAGCAGCGGCAATTTTAGTGCCTCCAACATCTACTCCGAGGACTAACTTATCGCGCATTGTTTTCCACTACCAACCTTCATACTATTTCGCCAATAACAAGCTTGTCAACAACATACTTAAACAGCTAAAATGCGATAAGATGATTGAATTTGAGCATATAAAAAAACTGTCACACTCATCTCCCTCCAAGATAGTGTTCTTGGTAATAGATGGCGTGGGGGGATTACCCCATCCCCGAACTGGTAAGACAGAGTTAGAATCAGCAAAAAAACCTAACCTGGATGAACTGGCCCGGAAATCGCTTTGCGGACTCATTGACCCAGTAAGCCCCGGAATTACCCCTGGTAGCACGCCGGGGCATCTAGCACTCTTCGGATACGACCCTATTAAATATAATATCGGGAGAGGAATCACCGAAGCGATTGGAATAGATTTAGCACTAAAGAAAAGCGATGTCGCCGCCCGGGGTAATTTCTGCACCGTTGATGAGCAAGGAATTGTTGTTGATAGAAGGGCAGGGCGGATTTCTACCGAAGAAAATACTAAATTATGTCAATTATTAAAAGAGATTAGTTTCCCTGAAATTGAAATTATAGTATCTCCGGTGAAGGAACATAGATTCGTGCTCATTTTTCGAGGCGATGGGTTATCTCCCCAATTAACCGATTCCGACCCCCAACAAACAGGATTAGCCCCCAAGAAGGTAGAGGCATTGTCCACGAAGGCAGAAAAAATGGCGGAGATTGCCAATAAATTCGTACACCAAGCCGCGAGATTGCTTCGCTCTCCCAATAACGTCTCCCCGGCCAACATGGTGTTATTGCGTGGATTTTCCCGCTATCCCGATATACCTTCCATGCCCGAGATCTATAAGTTAAAACCCGCGGCCATCGCGATATACCCCATGTATCGAGGTTTAGCTAAACTAGTAGGAATGAAGGTGCTTCACTCAGGAAACAACATAACAGACCAGCTAGAAAGCCTGCGCCGTAATTATAAAAAATTCGACTTCTTCTTCATCCATTTTAAGGCAACAGACTCCAGAGGAGAGGATGGGAACTTCGAGGCTAAAGTCCAGGCTATTGAGGAAGTTGATGCTGCGCTTCCCCTGTTGCTCAAATTAGAGCCCGATGTTCTAATTATAACTGGAGACCATTCCACACCAGCAGCCTTAGCCATGCATAGCTGGCATCCCGTCCCTTTCATGCTCCACTCTAAATGGTGTCGCCCTGATAGAGTGACCGAATTCTCAGAGCAAGCCTGCCTTGCTGGTGGCCTGGGAAGGTTCCCCGCTATAGAAATCATGCCGTTAGCTATGGCAAACGCTCTAAAATTAGACAAATTTGGTGCTTGAAAATGAAAATTAGAAAAGCAGTTATTCCCGCCGCTGGCTGGGGCACAAGATTTCTGCCCATTACTAAATCCGTTCCTAAAGAAATTCTGCCACTGGTAGATAAGCCAATTATCCAATATGCCGTGGAGGAATGTGCCGCCTGCGGAATTGAATTGATAATCATAATAACATCCCAGGGAAAAGCAGCCATCGAGGATTACTTTGATAAGAGCGTAGGGCTGGAACATATCTTGGAACAAAGGGGGAAGGAAGATTTGTTAGCCAAAATATCTCACCTCTCCAACCTACCCAGTATCTGCTTTGTCCATCAAAAGGAATTACTTGGATTGGGTCATGCTGTGCTCTCCGCTAAAGATGTGGTAGGCAAAGAGCCATTTCTCGTAATACTTCCCGATGACCTCTTTGAGCAAAGGGAGTTGGTGCTTAAGAAAATGCTGGACATCTTTGAACAATACCACGGCAGCGTTGTTGCCGTGAAGAAAGTAGAGCCGGACGAGATATCAAGATACGGCGTAGTCAAACCGAAAAGGATAGCAAAAGATGTCTATCAAATCATGGACTTTATAGAAAAACCGGAGCCGTCCCAAGCCCCCTCAAATCTTGCCATAATGGGTAGATACGTGCTTATGCCAGAGGTCTTTGAAGAGCTACAATCTACTTCCCCCGGTGTAGGTGGCGAGATCCAGATAACCGATGGATTAAAGCGGTTGCTCCGAAGACAAGATGTATTTGGATATGAAATTGAAGGCGATTACTATGATGCCGGCACAATATTAGGGTGGATTAAAGCTACAATGGCGCTGGGATTAAAACATCCGGAAATAGGCCCAGAATTGAAAGACTATTTGAACCACCTTGTCCGTGGCAAAGTTTAACTTTCCCCCTTTGGTGGGGGAGTTCGCCCCAAGCCTTCCTGCTGCAACATATCCATAAGACGGGCAGCTCTGGGATAACCAATGCGAAGACGGCGTTGCAAGAATGAAACAGAGATATGTTCATACTCCTTCGCCATCTGCCTCGCTTCTTCCAAAAGGGGATCCTCATACATAGCAGCCTTTTCACCCGGAGAAGGTAGTCGTCCCATTTCACCAAAGTTGATAAGGCTTGTCCCTGACCGGCGTTGATTCCCCCAAAAGTAAACCAATCTTTCAATTTCAGAATCAGAAACGAATGTTCCTTGAAGCCGTTTGGGCTTGCTAGCCTCGGTAGGCATATAAAGCATATCGCCGCTGCCAAGCAGCTTCTCAGCTCCTACCATATCAAGAATAGTACGTGAATCAACCTGTGAAGTAAGTGCAAAGCTAATTCGAGTGGGGAAGTTAGCTTTAATAAGTCCGGTAATTACATCAACGGAGGGACGTTGTGTGGCTACAACAAGGTGTATGCCAGTAGCTCGAGCTAGTTGAGCCAAGCGGCAAAGACCACGCTCCACCTCATCAAAAGCCGCCATCATTAGATCAGCCAGCTCATCAATGATAACTATTAAATATGGCAGCGCCTCTTCAGGCGAACGGTCTTTATTATAACCCTCGATGTTGCGCACCCCCGCCTGAGCAAACTGACGATATCTCCTATCCATTTCTTCATTAAGCCACCTCAATCCCTTCAAGGCCATGTCGTTATCGACAATTACCGGCGCAACCAAGTTAGGTACTGCATTAAAAACCACCAACTCCACCCTTTTGGGGTCAATCATGATAAAACGGACATCATCAGGGCTATCATGTAACAGCAAGCAACAAATAACGGAATTTAAACAAACAGTCTTACCACTACCGGTAGCACCCGCAATGAGTAAATGAGGCATTTTAGCTAGGTCAGCCACAACTGCTTCACCACCAGCACCTTTCCCCAGAGCAACAGCTAGCTTCGACTTAGCTTTCATCTTTTGAAAAGCTGCGGTCTCTATCACATTACGAAGGGAAACCACCCCAAACACGGTATTGGGAACCTCAATGCCCACCATTGATTTTCCAGGAACAGGAGCTTCAACCCTGACGCTGGAAGCGGCTAAAGCCAATGCCAGGTCGTTAGCCAGAGAAGCTATCCTCTCCACTCTGACTCTAGTCCGCGCTACCTCCCTTCCATCTTTATACTTCCGGTCCCAGCCTGGCTCAACGCCAAACTGTGTTACTGTAGGTCCGATATTTGTTTGCACCACCTTAGCCTCCACCCCATAGCTAGCTAAAGCTTCTTCAATTAACTGAGCTCGCCTACTGACATCCTCCGGGGACAACACCATTTCCACTGGTTTATCCAGAATCTCAATCGGGGGAAGCTGCCAACCACCAGGGGTAATAATAGGTTCGTGCTCCCTTATCAGCTGCTCTACCTGTCCTGTTTGTTTTACTTCAGGAATCTCAATATGCCCGGGTTCAGCAGGAGCAGTTTCAGCAGGGACACCCGGAGTTATGATAGCCCGAGGGCGACGACCTTGAGCCCGAATACTTCGAAAGGCACGCCGACAATACGAGCCAATAACAACTACCGCATGCCAAACTTTACGGGGAATTATGAAAATGACCCCCAGAAGGACAAGCCCTATTACTCTTAAAACACCTACAACGCCGGGAGCGCCGGCAATGCTCTGACCAATTTTGCCCCCCAATGTAGCCTGGCTTAGAACGCCGCTACCAGTGCTGAAAAAAGAAAGTGCTCCCCAAATAGCCATGGCAAGAATAGTCCCTCCCACAAACCAATTCCATCGCCTCGTTAGAAGAGGGAAATGCCGTCCCATCACCAGCCAGACTAGAAGGCCCACTGCGATGGCTATCAGGACCAGCCCAAGCCCAAACAAGCCAAGTATACCAGCTCCTGCCTCGACTAAAATGGGATAAAACAGATAAAGCAACCCCACTATGACAAGAATTAATATGAACCTCCATACTAAAGGCCTGGCAAGGAAACCCAGAAATCGCCTCACTGCTGATTGGCTCCCTGTTTTCTTCCGCCTTAATTTAGGAGTTGCTTTATGTTTTACACTGGACATGGGACAAAGCTATACCTCCAACGTTACCGGAATGATTATAGGGTGGCGACGAGTTCGCTTATAGAAGAAATCCGCCAGGAGAGTCTTGACCTTGGTATCTACGGCACGAGGGTCAGATAAACATTTTGGGGCATTTTTTAAGCCTGCTATTACTGCACCCCGACTTTGTTCAATTAGTTTCTGCCCATCCTTACTATCAACAACCCCCCGACTTAGAACTTCGGGTTTTCCTACTAATCTGCCACCTTTAACATTAATGACAGTCACTACCACTACAACTCCATCTTGAGAAAGCTGCTTTCGGTCACGAAATACAGCACTATCCAGGGCATATGTCTTTGAACCAACCACATAAATATCCTTTAACGGCGTCTTGTCCACAATCGCTCCTTTATCCTTCCCTAACTCAAGCATATCGCCATCCTGAAGGATAAAGATATTATCCTTAGCTATACCTAAACTCTCCGCTAATTTAGCATGCAAGCTTAAATGGCGGTATTCGCCATGAATAGGGATAAAGAACTTAGGCTTAACCAGGGTAAGTAATAACTTCAATTCTTCTTGACCACCATGCCCATGGACATGAACTTGAGATAACTTGTCGTAAAACACATTGGCATCTTGCCGAAAAAGGCTGTCGATGGTTCTATTAATCAACGCTTCATTGCCAGGAATAGGGGTTGCTGATATCACCACTGTGTCACCAGAGACAATCTGCACCTGGTCATGGTCCCCATTAGCTATACGCACCAAAGCAGATGTAGGTTCACCTTGACTCCCAGTAGCTAGTATCACAACCTGATTGCGCGCCAAATATCTAAGCTCATCACTCTGGCAAAAAATGCCCGGAGGCGCAACAAGATAACCCGACTCTAATGCTATCCGCACTATTTCTTTCATACTTCTCCCGGTGATAAACACACGACGATTGTGTTTAGCAGCAGCGTCGATTACCTGCTGCATGCGGGAAATAAGGGAAGCAAAGGTAGCTATAATTACTCTCCCTGAAGCTCCAGCAATGATATTATCTAAAACATCGCTGACCACCTTTTCAGAAGGAGTATATCCCGGAAGCTCAACATAAGTAGAGTCGGAAAGAAGAAGCAAAACACCCTTCGCCCCCAATTGCGCCAGCCGACTAAGGTCAGTTGGCGTACCAATGACAGGGGTATAATCAATCTTGAAATCACCACTGTGGACTACAATGCCTAAAGGAGTACCAATGATTAAACCCATAGCATCAGGAATACTATGACATACCGGAAAAAACTCTATGGTAAAGCTACCGAGGTTAATCTTATCCTCATAAGAAACTATATTTACCTTGGATTTAATCTTTACACCGCGCTGTTTAAGTTCCGCAGAGAGCAATTTTTCAGTAAGTCGAGCAGTGTAAACAGGGCAATCAAGTTGCGGCAAGACATAAGGCAAAGCGCCAATATGGTCTTCATGCCCATGAGTAATAACCATCCCCCTTATGCTCTGCTGCCTCTTTAGAAGATAGCTGGTGTCAGGGATGAGAAAGTCGGCCCCGAGCATTTCCGCATCAGGAAACATAAGACCGGCATCAATGACAATAATATCATTGTCATATGCCAAAGCCATCATGTTTTTGCCGATCTCTCCCAGCCCACCTAAGGGAATTATACTCAGTCTCCCCTGTGTCATTATTTTAGCCTAGAACAATTCTAACTGCCGCACACCAACTTCCTCAGGTATCTTCTCCCGTTGAGTCAGTATTTGCGGAATCCGAAGCATGTCCTCCTGGATAATTTTGCGTAGACTTCCTTGATGGAGAGCAGCAGCGGGGTGATACATAGGGTAATAAATAATATCATTCTGTTTCCGCGGCTTTCCATGAATTTTACCTATGCTTTCCCCGGGAAAATACCTGGCCAAGGAATAACGCCCTAGAGTGATAATCACTCTAGGGTGGATTATTTCCACCTGATGGTCAAGCCATTTGGAGCAAGCTTGTATTTCAGCGGGTAAAGGGTCACGGTTTTGTGGGGGACGGCACTTAATTACATTGGCAATGTAAACCTGCTCACGCCGCAATCCAATCGAGGCTAACAGCTGGTCTAAAAATCCCCCCGCTGCCCCGACAAAAGGGCGCCCCTGCTGGTCTTCATTCCAGCCAGGTGCCTCACCAATAAAAAGCAAATCAGCATCCTCAGGACCTTCACCGGGCACTACTTTATTGCGATGCTTAGCTAATTCACAATCCTGACAACTGGCAATCTGCCGATAAAGTTCAGTTAACGCTGACATCTAAATTTGAGGATAGCATAATCATGAGCCGTTTATAAAGAGCAAAAAACACCTTACTCCTCCTCTTCACCTTCATCTTGCTCCCAAATAGGCTCAGTGAAGCGGTCAATAAATTCAGCAGTAGCTATCTTGATCACTTCCCCCATCTCCGCCTTCGATTGTTCAGCCATATCGCTAAGCTCAGTCAACTCAATATCAATCCCCAACATCTTGGTTAAAACTTTGAGCACAGCATAGGATGCCCCGGGATTTGCTATCTGAATAGCATATGCTGGCACCTCCCCTAACAAACAAACACCTTCAATATCACGCTCTTTAGCCATTCCCAAAAATAAGCCATTTAATCCGGCAATGCGAAGGTTACCCCTAAAAACAACATCGTATTTCTGTAACTCTTTAATTAGCCCACGTTTTGTAGCTACCGCCCAGACTTTCGAATCCTCACTGTGATGAATCCGCGTTACTGCAGCAGCACAGCTATACACCCTTTTTACCTTGAATTTCCGGGCAACATCTAGAACACAAGATAGTAACTCATATCCCTTGGAACTGGGTTGTTCTTCACCAATGAATATTATCAGCCCCTTCTTAGCTTTACTCTCCTGCCAGTAATAAAACTTGCTTTCCGGGAAACGTGGTTTTTCAATCACATTATCCTTAACCGCAACGCCAACAGGCTCAAAAAAGTTGACCGGGTCTATCTCCCCTATTTCCTCTGCATTCAGCTTCTCCTTTAAATATTGAGCAACTATTAACGAGACATTGCCTATGCCAGGCCATGAAGCAAGCATGAAGCAGCTTTTGGGATGGGGTTCCTTGTAAAGCTTTAATATACCCTTCATTTTCTCGTTACCACAGATAAGCGGGGACAATACAAATGAGGAACAAGAAAAATTCCATCAACCCATCTTGCCTCGTTTCCAACACCAATGATTTCTTTTAACACCTGGTAAACATTTCCCGAAACCATGGTATCCTTCACTCGTCCCACTATGTTGCCATCCGCCACTTTATAGCCTAACAGGACATTACCACTAAAGTCACCACTAAGCAAATTACCCTGTTCCGCACCCATAAGTTGCTCCACAATCAATCCATCTTTCATATCCTTCAACATATCTTCAAACCGATCCTCACCCGCCTCTATTACCACTGAGCTTATGTTTGGAGCAGGAGGTCTATCGCCCAACCGCCTGCCACTGCCAGTGCTTTTTTTAACAGATAAAGCCGCTGTTTGCAAATCATAGAGAAAATTCGCTACTTCCCCTTTTGCAATCAGAGGTATTCGCTGGCTAGGTACACCTTCACCATCACAAGGACAGCTTCTGGGTCGATAAGGTAAAGTAGCATCGTCCCAGATAGTAAGCTTGCTATCAAAAACACGCTCTCCTAACTTATCCTTTAACCACGAAGTCCCTTCAAGGACTGCCTTACCACTAAAAGCAAGCATCAGCGGAGCTAACAAAACACTGGCTACGCCGCGAGGAGTAAAGATAATTGGTAGTTGTTTAGTGGATGTAGCAGCCTTACTTTTAGCTAGCTCTAACTGTGTGATTATCCTGTTTGCCAGAATATCAATGTCCGTGAAAAAACGACATGACCTATCACTATCCCCAACAAAAAGCATATCAGTGCCGTTCATAAGCACGCCTTCCAGGTTAATGCTGAACAAGCTCTTGTCCCATCTCGCTTCACCACGCTGAGAATTAACCAGGTGAACTGAGCTTACCCCCTTTGTCACCTCGACATCGCAGAGAAGCTCAGGAGTATGCTCCCTGACCTTGGCAATAAGTTGCTTGCCAAGCTCAACCATCTGTTCCATGGTGAGGATTGGTATTTCAGAGTCAAAAACAGCCACTTCAGGATAATCACTTAATGAGGGAAACTCAAAGTTAGCTGAAGGTCCAAAAGGTGCTGTTTCCACCGCCATGTCAATTAAGTTATTCACATCATCCACGCCGCGACCAAAGGCGAAACCAACCCTACCGCCCTTAAAAATTCGCAGGGCAACGCTGCTACTTTCTTTAGATTGAATTTGCTTCAACCGATTAGCTTCAAAATTAACTGGTACTATTTGAGTTGAAACCTCAAAAATTTCTGCTTGCTCGGCCTTCCCTTTAATAGCGTCAAGCACCCTTTCCATCATCTACCCCCAATTACGCAATGACGAATCCTGATATGTGGACTGCCATTAGAAACAGGGAGCGGAGATTGCCCTCCCTTACCACAACCACCACCTTGATTCATATCTAAATCACTGCCAATAGCATCTATGTTACCCAAGGTAACAAAAACATTGCCAGTTAATACCACCGGGCGTAGCAATTCTGCCAATTTCCCATCACGAATAATGTAAGCTTCACCTGCGGAGAAGGTGAACATCTCCAGGCTGGTTGTTCCCCCATACCAATCCCTGACGTAAACCCCGTCTTTGATTTCACCAAGCATTTCCTCAAAAGATGTGCCCCCAGACTCAATGAAGGTATTGGTCATTCGCACTATAGGCGGGAAGAGATAATTAATGGCACGAGCATTCCCGGTTGGCTTTTCCCCCATTCTAGCCGCTGTCTCCCTAGAATGAAGCCTTCCCACCAGGACACCTTCATGAATAAGATAAGTCTTCGTAGCTGGCATTCCCTCATCATCATATCTATAGCTTCCTCGCAGACCAGGGATGGTAGCATCATCAACGATATTAAGGTGCTTGCCGCCAAACCTTTTCCCCAGCACCATGACCTGTCGCAATGGCTCGTTCTGATAAACAAAATCTGCCTCAGATAAATGCCCGAAAGCTTCGTGAGCAAAAACACCTGCTATAATAGGGTCTAAAACGACGGTGTATTCACCACCCTTTACCTGAGGAGCGTGGAGAAGCGCAGCAGCACGCTTAGCTACTTCCTTCACTTCGTCGTGCAAGCTCTCTATCGCAGAAAAATCACCAACACTGCCCAAGCTCAACCCTGCTTGCTGGATTTCACCATTCCTTCGTGCTATAGCAGTCACCCGTAAAGTCAAGTCTGGCTTATCTTGCTCGATATAACTCCCCTCGGAATTAGCAAAAATAACCTTGCGGTTGACATCCTGATAGCCAATTCTCGAATCCTGAATCTGCGGTGAAGTAAGCATAATATCATTGTATTCATCAAAGAGTTGCTTCTTCTTCACCAATGGCGTGTCAGCAGCGTTGTCCTTTACCGGCACCTCCACAATATCCATTACGGGCTCCCTGAAAGGAAGGGCAAATCCTTCTCCACAGGCTAACTTTGCCTGCTTTACTGCCAATTCAACATAATCATCCAATTTATCACCAGAATTAAAACAGGCAAATCCCCAACCTCCCTTGACTAAAGCTCTAATATTGCCGCCAGAGCTATAAGTCCGGCTTACTTCCTCCAGCTTCCCACCCCGGTAGCTAATCTGAGTGGTTTGGTTTTGTTCAAATCGAATCTCTGCATAGTCAGCATTGCACTTAGATAAAATATCAGTAAATCGCTCACGCATTAGCTTGCTTCCCTTGCATGGACAAAGTGGATTTTTAACCATCAATATTATATACTCTAGTTTGATTACTCCCAAAATAACAAACGGATTAAGGAGGGTTATAGATGAGGTCGAGTCTTATCGGTAAGATTGAAAAAGCCAAGATTTATGCTCAGCAACCGGAGAGGGTGACCTTTTCCGCTCTTTCGGTTGATTTTCATGGCGGGCATAATACCCATAAAGTAGATTACAGTGATGGGAAATGGCATTGTTCCTGCGATTTCTTCTCCCAGTGGGAAACATGCAGCCATGTTATGGCACTACAGCAAATGCTATCCAAAATGCTACCGCAAGAAGCCCTCACTTCTCCTAGTTTGACTCAATCCACACAGCATTAACTAGCCTTCACCAGATATTTAGTGGCGTAATCCAAGGCTTCGGCTACTACAAATAGAGAGCCAGTAGCCACGATGAGGTCGTTATCATTTGCTATAGATAAAGCTAAATCGAGAGATTGAAAAACAGTTTCGACAATCTGCGGCTTAACGCCATATCCATCAAACTTAGCGGCTATAGTACTGGGAGAGGCGGCACGCAGATGGGAAGAGCGGGTGACAATAACCTGGGGTGAAAGGAGGGCTAATTCCCTCGCTATGCCGCTTATATCTTTATCCACCGAGGCACCAAAAATAATAAAAAGCCGCTCATAGTGGAAATACCCTTTTATATTCCAGGCCAACCTCCTCATCGATGCTACATTATGAGCGCCGTCAACTAATATCAGTGGTTTATAATTCAAAATCTGAAATCTCCCCAGCCAGTCAACCTCCGCCATCCCTCGGACAATACTTTCGGGTGAGATATCAAAACCATGAGAACTCAAAACCTCTAACGCCGCTATAGCGGCGGAGGCATTCTCAACCTGGAAATCTCCGAGAAGCGGAATGGTAATGTGATAAACCCCTTTCCTCCCCTCAACTATAAATGATTGCTTATGAAGGTCATTGGTTACACTATGCCAGATAACGTCCTGGCCTACTTCAATCAATTCCACCCCTTGCTTCTGGCACACATCGTTCAATACCTTGGCTACCGCTCCAGTTTGTGGAGAACTGATAACAAAACAGCCAGGTTTAATGATACCAGCCTTTTCCAAAGCTATTTTACTCAGACTGTTACCTAAAATTTCGGTGTGGTCCCGGCTGATGGCAGTGATAACGCAAACATCTGGCTTAACCACATTGGTAGCATCCAACCGGCCACCTAATCCAACTTCCAATACTTGAAAATCCACCTGCTTACTTTGGAAATGGGTAAATGCCAGCACGGTCAACGCCTCAAAGTAGGTCAGGCTCCGGTAATCAGGATTATGATTTATCAGCTCAATGTAAGGGTTAAGCGTGGTCACAAGAGAGGCAAATTCAGCTTCGGAGATTAAACTACCATTGACTCTAATCCGCTCTCTCAAAGTATGAAGGTGAGGTGAAGTATATAGCCCGGTGCTATAGCCTGAGACGGTCAAAACCTGGGCAATCATCGCCGCCACACTCCCCTTCCCCTTAGTACCAGCTATGTGTATTGCCTTGGCACATAAATGAGGGCTATCCAATAATTGCAACAGATATTCTACATGCTCCAGGTTGTAATCAGGCGAAGCGTAGGATATGCCCGGAATTCTTTCATAATTAACAAGGTGGGAAAGGTATTCTTCAGCCTGGCTATAATTCATTTATCCATAATACTAATTTATGGCACCAAAAATTAAAACATTGACAGCTTGGAAAACAGCCTGATATAATCTCCAAGGCTACTTTGTGCACAGGAGGTGAATCGTGGCGGAGCAAGTCTTTTACGAGGATGTTGAAGTAGGTTCAGAGATCCCTTCCTTAGTTAAACAAACTACGAGACGGCAGTTAGTGCAGTGGGCTGGAGCATCAGGGGACTTCTATGAGATTCATTATAACAAGGATTTTGCTTTAGCGTCAGGATTACCCGATGTAATACTCCATGGTAGGCTCAAGTCTGCATACTTAGGACAAATGCTCACCGATTGGATTGGATTGGAAGGAAACTTAAAGAAATATAATGTTCGCTACCGGGGCATGGATTTCCCTGAGCAGGACCTAGCCTGTAAGGGAAAAGTAACCAAAAAATACGTCCAAGATAAGGAGCATCTCGTTGAACTTGATATCTGGACAGAGAATCCCAAGGGCGAAAAGACAATAATTGGCACAGCGGTGGTTAGTTTGCCAGCAAAAGGCTAATTTTTTGCAAAAACACTAAAGGAGGAATTCATGGGGAAACTAGATGGTCAGGTAGCAGTAATTACCGGCTCAGGAAGAGGAATCGGAAAGGCAACGGCAATGCTCTTTGCCCGGGAGGGAGCAAGTGTGATGGTAAATGATATTGACCCAGCTCCTTGTGAGGAAGCAGCAAACGAAATAAACAAAGCCTTTCCAGGAAAGGCAGCATGCTGTGTGGCTGACATAACCAAAGCAGAAGGTGCTCAAAAGTTAATGGACGCCGCTGTAGAGAAATTTGGCAAAATGGATATACTGATAAACAATGCTGGAATTACCAGAGATGCTATGATTCACAAGATGACCGATGCCCAGTGGGACGTTTGTGTCAATATTTCTCTCAAAGGGGCGTTTAATTGCATCCGCGCGGCTTCTAAATACATGAGACATCCAAACCATAACGGCAGGATAGTCAACGTGTCTTCAGTAGCCGGTTTAATGGGCAACGTGGGACAGATTAACTACTCCAGCGCCAAGGCAGGGCTTATTGGCATGACTAAAACAGTCGCCAGAGAATGGGCATCCTTTGGCATAAGGTGCAATGTTGTTGCCTATGGAGTAGTGGATACCAGGCTAACCCGAGAGAAGGAAACAGGCGATATAGTTGAGGGAGAACAAGTAGGCATTCCCAAGAAGATCAGGGATATCATGATAGGAGCAATGGGCGGCAAGACATTAACACCTGAAGAAGCCGCAAAACCAATACTTTTCTTTGCTTCAGATGATTCAAACTTCATCACTGGTAATTTGCTAAACATTTCCGGTGGGGCTTATATGTAAAGAATAGCAAACTTTGGAGGGAAGGAATGGCTGAGAGAGAAGTTACTCTGGAAGATCTGCGAAAGCAGATAGGTAAGGAAGGACCTCCAGTCACCGTGGAGATAGAAAAGGGGATGATTCGCCGCTTTGTCCATGCCGTGGATGACCCCAATCCTTTGTGGCGAGACGCGAAATATGCCAGGAAAACTAAATATGGGGAAATTATCGCACCACCATATCTCCTATGCGCCGCTATGATTCTAACTGAGCCTACTGACCCTAAAGCTCCTCCAGGCTTCATGACACCATGGATCCCCGATATGAAACTCCCCCAAAATCTTAAAGGTATCCTGGACGGTGGAGGGGAATGGGAAATCTACAAACCGATGAAGGTGGGCGATGTTATTACCGCACGTACCAAGCTCACCAATATTTACGAAAGACAGGGCAAAATAGGAAAGATGTATTTTTATGTCACCGAAACAAACATCGCCAATCAGCGTAATGAGCAGGTCGCTAAAGCTACTGGGACCCTGATACTTTACGCTTGAGTTAACCCTTTAAAACGATAAGCAAAGGCTTGGCGGAATTTAGTTAAGGGTGGTAGTACGTAGCGGTTAGGTTTAGGTTGTTCAGTTACCTTGTCCAAGAAAAAAGAAGCAAATTTTATCGATAAGCTGCTAAACGCTGGCAGGAGTAACAGGAGTTTGCTCTGTGTCGGACTTGACCCCGACCTGGAGCTCATGCCCAAGGTAAAGCCTCTGGAATTCAACCAAGATATTATTGACGCTACTTGTGATTTGGTATGTGCTTATAAGCTTAACCTGGCCTTTTACGAAGCCCAAGGAGCCAGAGGGATAACTCTACTGACCAAGACCATTGACCATATTCCCGCCCATATCCCCGTAATTGGCGATGCCAAGCGGGGTGATATAGGTAATACCGCTAAATTTTATGCCACGGCTCTCTTCTCCACCCTCGGGTTCGATGCTGCTACTGTAAATCCTTACCTTGGCTTCGACTCCATAGAGCCATTTATCAACTACAAGAATAAAGGAATATTCATCCTCGGGCTAACCTCAAATCCTGGAGCTTCAGATTTCCAGCGACTTCTATGCGCTGGGGCACCACTGTGTGACCTGGTAGCACAGAAGGCAAAACAATGGAACATTTATGGCAATGTTGGCATGGTAGTGGGAGCTACTTACATTGAGGAATTGAAACGGATACGTTCAATTTGCCGCAATATGCCCTTGCTTATCCCCGGAATTGGCGCCCAAGGGGGAGACTTAGCTTCGGCTGTCAAATACGGGGTGGATGCCAAAGGAGAAAACGCCATTATCGCTGTATCCCGGCAAATTCTATACGCCTCGAAAGAAAAGGATTTCGCTCAAGCAGCCAGAGACATGGCGGAGAAAATTCGCAGCGAAATTAACACCTATTTAGCTTCCCGTTAAAGATAATTTGTCTACCGATATAAAGCTCAGCGATGTAGTTCGTCTCCGCAAACCACATCCCTGCGGTAGCTATGAGTGGGAGGTAGTGAGGGTCGGCACCGATATAGGTTTAAAGTGCCTCAAATGCCACCGAAGAATCCTTTTATCAAGAAGCACCTTTGAAAGAAGGCTAAAACAAGTTATCCCCAAGAGCGATTAACTACCCTGGCGATTTGCTCATACTGTATGCCAGGATAAACATAATTCCAATCACCAGAGGCGGAAAACACAACACTGCAGTAATTGGCTCAGAATAAAAAATAATCACGCCAGAGCTAACTGCAAAATGCACCAGCGGGACAAGACCTAGAAGGATAAACAATATCCCGCCAAGCAATTCAGGTGATTTACCTTGCCATTTCCAGGCTATAGCTACCGCCACCACAAATGGCACACTGAGCAATATCGCAGCAGGTAATAACCTCGGCCCATACTGGAAAAACCAGAAATAAATGGCAAAAACACTATAAGCTAACCCGAGGATTTGCGCCAACCAGCACATATATTTCACCATAGAACAAAGGTATTGTAACACCCTTTTTAAGGCATCATTCGGTCACTAAATTAGCCAATTATTGGAGATTGTTTAGCAACCCATCCCCCTCACCCCCTTCCCTTGCCAAGGGAAGGGGGAGTGTAGGTAAGAGAGGGGTAAAACCCCTCTCTATAAATCTCTTTCCCCCTCTCCTTTAAAGGAGAAGGGGATAAAGGGGGTAAGGTTAGTAAACACTCTCAATTATTGCTAGCTTTTCCTAGCTAGCCTATAATTTAGCCATGGCTCGCTGTATTTTCCACATTGACTTAGATGCCTTTTTTGCCTCTGTGGAGCAGGTTCACAATCCAGAGCTGAAGGGGAAACCCGTGGTTGTGGGCGGAGACCCAAACCGTCGTGGCGTCGTGTCCTCCGCTTCATATGAAGCACGCCCTTACGGCATCCATGCTGGCATGCCTTTGTCCCAAGCCCGCCGCTTTTGTCCTCAAGCCATCTTCCTGCAAGTCAACTTTGACCGCTACCAACAAGCGTCAGCTAAGTTTATGAAAATCCTGACTGATTTCTCCCCCATTATTGAGCCGCTGGGGATTGATGAAGCTTATCTTGATGTCACTGAATACCACCAACTTTACCATTCCCACGAGCAAATGGCATCGGCAATAAAAGAACGCATAAATAAGGAACTAAATCTCACTGCCTCAGTAGGCATAGCCCCGTGCAAAGTAATTGCCAAAATTGCCTCAGACATGTGCAAACCTGATGGGTTACTGGAGATAGCTCCGGGTAAAGAACGAGATTTCTTAACCCCCCTTCCGGTATCTAAATTGCCTGGCGTGGGCAAGAAAACAGAACAGGCACTAAAGGAAATAGGCATGACTACCATAGGCGAACTAGCTTCGTGTCCTCTGGAGGAAATAAGGAAAACCTTTGGAATGTCAGGAATAGCAATGCATCGTTATGCTAATGGCATAGATGACCGATTAGTAGAACTGCCCAGCGAACCTAAATCTATCAACCGCCAGATTACCTTCGCCCATGATACTTTAGACCAACATTTCCTTGAGTCTAGTTTGCGGGAATTATGTAATGAGCTTGGTGATGGGCTGCGCTCGCGAAATAAACAGGCAAGTTGCATCGCTATAAAACTCCGGTATGCTGATTTTGACACAATAACTCGTCAGGTTAGCTTAACAGAGGCTAGTAACACCACCCAGGTTATCTTCACCACCGCCCTGCAATTGCTGAACAAAACCCTGAGGGAGAGACAAAAACCAATCCGCCTCATTGGTATTAAAGTATCAACTCTGACTGCCAAAGAGAAACAGCTCCCATTATTTGATCCTACGGAGCTTCGTACAGAAAAACAGAGGCGTCTGGACAATGCTATCGCCCAAATCCGAAACAAATACAGCACAACATCAATAAAAAGAGGTAGTGACGTCCCTATTAAGAACCTTTAACCATTACCTTAAGCCGCAGTTCCGAGCAAAGCGAGGCAGCAGGAGGCTTGTCTTTAGCTTCAAGCAAAAGTATAATTGAGCCAAACTATTGAAGGGAGCGGAAAATGCCACCTTATGCTTTTTTTAAAAAACAGTTCATGCCTTTAGCGGAAGCCAAAATTGGAATTCTGACTCATGCTTTCCATTATGGCACTGCCTGCTTTGAGGGCATTCGGGGAAACTGGGATAGCGAATACGGAAGATTTTGCATCTTCAGAATCAAAGACCACTACAAACGCATGCTTAATGGCTGTCGCTTGTTGAAAATCAGCTTGCCTTATTCCCTTGATGAATTATGTCAATTAACCGTAGAGAGTGTGGAGAGAAGCAATTACCATGAAGATGTATATATCCGACCCATGGCATATAAGAGTTCCGAAGCTGTCGGGGTTCGCCTGCACGACTTAGAGGATGATTTTCTGATTATTGTGACCACGCTTCCTGCTTATCTTGATACCCAAAATGGCGTTCGGTGCGGTACATCATCATGGCGTCGGGTTGACGACACCATGATACCCGCCCGAGGGAAGATCTGCGGTATCTATGTTAACAGCGCGCTAGCCAAGACCGAGGCGTGTGAAAATGGCTATGATGAAGCGATATTATTGACCCACGATGGACATGTTGCTGAGGGCAGTGGGGAAAATGTCTTCCTGCTCATCGACGGAAAGCTAGTTACCCCTCCTTCATCAGACAATATCCTCCTGGGGATTACCAGAGATACAATTATGAAGCTAGCCAAAAATGAACTGGGCATAGATACCATAGAGAGAACTGTTGATAGAAGCGAACTCTACCTTGCCGAAGAATGCTTCTTCAGTGGCACTGCAGCTCATATCACCCCGATCATCGAAATTGACCATCGCATAATAGGCACAGGTGAAATCGGTAAAATAACCGCTGAATTACAAAAACTGTTCAGTCCAGTAATACTGGGAAGAAATCCTAAATACGCTGAGTGGTATACGCTGGTTTCCCCTAAACCTGTGAAGACGTGATTTTTATGACATCCGTCTGATAACCGCAACTACCTTCCCCTGGATATCAATATTATCAGCGGAAGTATAAATAGGGCTAATGTGGCTATTTGCCGACTCAAGACGAACACGCTCTCCCTCTCTAAATAATTTTTTTAGGGTAATTTCTTGCTCCTTTTTGAGCCAGACTGCCACCATGTTACCTTCCTCAACATTATCTATGTAATTCAATAACACGATATCCCCATCCCCTATCAAGGCATCCATCATGGATTCACCCTTCACCTTAAGGGCATAAACATTGCCTTCCCTTTGAATTAAGCCCTTGCTTACCTCCAGCCCTTCATCGGAGGTAACAGTACTTGTAACAGAATCAGGTACAGGAATAGGCTCACCAGCGGCTATCGCTCCTATTATAGGTATATAAACAAGCCTTCTCCCAGGGCGTTTATATAAAAGTTCAATACCCCGCGATATATCGCTTTGACGCCGAATGTAACCTGCTTTCTCCAGTTTATTCAGATTATAAACTACCACAGAGGTAGAACTTATATTACATCCCCTACCGATATCCCTGACGCTAGGAGGATAACCATTATCACGCAAGTACTGGCGAATAAAGTTTATAATCTGTTTTTGCTTTCTGGAAAGAGCTTTAGCAGCCAAAAAACTAACCCCCTTTCCCTTTCAATATTGCCTGATTTAATCCCCTTGTTAGCTGAGATTTGAGTCTGGCACCCTTATTGCGATGAATAACCCCTTTACTTACCGCCTTATCTATACTGCTTACTGTCTTTAGCATCTCTTTTTGCGCTAGCTCCATATCCCCAGATGCAATAACCTTCTCCGTTTTACCAATAGCAGTCTTCATCCTACTTTTTACTGCGCTATTCCTTAACCTCCTTTTCTCCGCAACTCGAGCCGTTCTGGTAGCCATTTTACCTCTGGACATTCTCTTCTCCTTTTCTTCTCACCTTTATTACACCCCAAATTGAGTAAATCTTAGATATCAAGTTAGCTAATTGAGCAGCACCCATTACTTCCAAACTAAACTTTAACGAGGTAACGTCATCATGACCCGCCATATTAACATCAGTGATATTCACCCCTTCGCTGGCAATGATAGCACTAATATCCCGAACCAAGCCTACCCTATCCCCAGCGTCAACTTGAATAGCCACCGGGTAAGTTTGCTCCACATTACCCCACTCCACCTCAATCAGTCGCTCCTTCTCCACTTCATTAATTATATTAGGGCAATCCCGACGATGCACGGTGATACCTCGACCTCGAGTAATATAACCGAGAATTTTATCACCTGGCAAGGGATGGCAACAACTTGCCAGATTCGTGACCAGGTTGCCTATACCTAGCACCTTAATGCTTGCCGAACTAACCTTTCTGGAAGGATGAACTTCGACCAGTTCTTCAGGCTGTTCTTCACTTACGGTTAATCTTGCTATTATTTGAGAGGGATTAAGGCTGCCAGACCCGATGGCAGCAAAAAAGTCATCCCCATTTTTAAAACCAAATAGCGGTGCCACTTCGTCAACGCTTGGGAAGGTAACACCCGATTTCCTAAGTTCCCGCTCCAGAAATTGCTTTCCCACCTCAATGCTTTGAGTCTTGTCTTGCTTTTTAAACCATTGGCGGATTTTTGCCCGTGCATGAGAGGTTTTAACATAGCCAAGTTCAGGATTTAGCCAATCCAGACTGGGACCCTTTTCCCCCTTAGCGACAATAATCTCCACCACGTCACCATTATTGAGGTTATAGTTCAAGGGCACTAATCGCCCATTTACTTTTGCTCCCGCACAGCGATAACCCATGTCGGTATGGACGCGAAATGCGAAATCCAAAGGCGTTGCCCCTTTGGATAATTCCTTTATTTCGCCTTTAGGAGTAAAAACAAATACTTGCTCAGCGAGAATATCGGTTTTGACGGATTCTAAAAATTCCTTGCTATCAACCTCATCTCGCCACTCAACCAGCTGAGGCAGCCAGGCTATCCCCTTAAAAGACTCCCCTTCTTTTTCCACTTCCTTATAATGCCAATGGGCAGCTAATCCATGTTCAGCAACTCGGTCCATTTCATAAGTTCGAATTTGCACCTCTAGTGGACTCCCACGGTATATTACCGTGGTATGTAGAGACTGATACCCATTCCCCTTGGGATTAGCAATAAAATCGTTAAATTCTTCAGGTAGCGGGTGCCAAAAAATGTGAACTATTCCTAGAGCCTTATAGCAGTCTGAAACTGAATTAACCAGTATACGCACGCCAAAAAGGTCATAGATATCGCCAAAATCCTTGCCCTGCGAAGCATATTTCCCCATTTTCCGATAGATACTATAAACATGCTTAGGCCTGCCGGAAACTGCTGCCTCTACACCAGCTTTGTTCAATTCCCCGCTTAACGCTTGGATAGCCTCGTTTACAAAGCCTTCCCTTTCCTCTCGATTCGAAGCTACCAAACGAGCAACTCGATGATATTGCCGGGGCTCCAAATAACGAAAAGCCAAATCCTCTAACTGCCATTTTACGCTTCGTATACCCAGACGATGTGCTAGCGGAGCGTATATCTCCAAAGTCTCTTGTGCAATAGCGAGGCGTTTTCCCCGCGGCAAAACTCCAAGAGTGCGCATATTATGTAACCGGTCAGCTAATTTTATATATATAACCCTTAAATCCTCCGCAGTGGCTACAAGCATCTTGCGTAGATTTTCCACCTGAAGCTCTCTCTTAGCTGCACCTCCATAAACTGGCTTTGACAACCTACTCAATTTCGTGGTGCCCCGTACTAATTTAGCTACTTCGTCACCAAAGTTAATCTTGATTTCATCCATTGAGACTCCACAATCCTCGGGAACATCGTGCAGCAAGGCGGCCGCTAGAGTAGCAACATCAAACTGAAGCTCAGCTAAAATCATCGCTACACCAAGAGGATGCTCCAGGTAAGGCTCTCCTGATTTCCGCAACTGCCCTTGATGTGCCTCACGAGCAAAATTATAGGCTTTCTCAATCAGTGCTACCTGTTCTTCTGGCAGGTATGCTCTCACCTTGTCTAAAAACTGTGTCTCTTCCATTAAATTCATCATACCTTAAATACCAAAAACAAGGCAAATTCCTTTACATCCTTCTCACTCTTTTGTATCCTGTATCCTATAAGAAAAGGAGTTTCTTTGTTCAAAGCACCTCGTGGCACAAGGGATATCTTACCCCAAGAAAGGGCTTACTGGCGCTATATTGAGGAAAAAGCGGGCCACCTCTGTCAACTTTACGGTTACCAGCCTATAAGCACACCTGTTTTTGAAGATTACCAGCTCTTTGCCCACGCTGCACCTGTTGGCACAGATATCATCAAGGAAATGTATGTCTTTAAGGACAGAAGTGGGCAGGAGCTGGCTTTAACTGCGGAGGGAACTGCGCCAATTTGTCGCGCTTATCTTGAACATGGACTGTTTAATTTACCTCAGCCGGTAAAACTATATTATGTTACCTCTGCCTTCCGATACGAGCGCCCTCAGGCAGGACGCTACCGCCAACACCATCAATTTGGCGTTGAAGCAATAGGTGATGCTGACCCTGCCCTCGATGCCGAGGTGATAGAGCTGATGCATCGTTTCTTATCTTCACTGGGGCTTTCGGGACTTTCCCTGGAAATAAATAGCATTGGCTGCCGACAATGTCAGCCTGCCTATATAGAGGCATTAAAGAAATATTATGTGGCTTACAAGAACCAATTATGCCCCGACTGTAAAGTTAGATTAGCCAGAAATCCCCTGCGACTTCTCGACTGCAAGGAAGCCTCTTGCCAGGAAATAATAGCAGGAGCACCAAAAATCACGGACTATCTGTGCTCCGAATGCCAGACACATTTTCAAAGCGTCCAAAAATATCTAATTGAATTGGGGATAGCTTGCCAACTAAATCACAGGCTAGTCCGTGGGCTGGATTATTATACCAGAACAGTCTTTGAAGCTAAGCCTGAAGGGGAAGGGGTACAAATCGCCCTTGTCGGAGGTGGCCGCTACGATAATCTCATTGAAGAATTAGGGGGCAAGCCCACGCCGGCAATTGGCTTTGCCGCTGGCATAGAAAGGATTATTATTACCTTAAAAGGCCAGAACATAGCTATCCCTCCCCTCCCTGAACCTGTTGTTTATGTCGCCTATCTCGGAGCAGAAGCCAAATTAGAGACAATAAAACTTGTTTCCAGATTACGCCACGAAGGCATCCCTGCCATCCAGGCTACTGGAGACAAGAGTTTAAAAGGTCAACTGAGACAGGCTAATTCGCTAGGCGTCAAATATACTGTTATCATCGGAGAAAGGGAGGTGGAAAATAAAACAGCGGTATTGCGAGATATGGCGAGCGGAGAACAAAAAACTATCTCCTTAAGTGAAATAGCAAGGTTAATTAAAAAGAGATAAGAACAATCACAAAATATAGTTTTCTCTCCATAGATGTGCTATAATAAACACATAAATATGGTATCCCGGCAAATTAGTCACTTAGAATTTCAGTGTTCTCCTTAGCTAGATGAATCCCAATCAGATATGGCACAAGATGAGCTGAGCAACAAACCAAATAACGAGTATCGCGCTGAAGATATCCAGATCCTGGATGAGATAGAAGCAGTCCGCCTCCGCCCTGGGATGTATATCGGCAGCACCGACCGCGGAGGACTGCATCAACTCCTCTATGAAATAGTATATAACAGCATAGATGAAGCACTGGCTGGTTCTTGTGACCAAATTGAGGTGACCATTCATCAAGATAACAGCATCACCGTGGTGGATAACGGAAGAGGCATCCCTGTTGACATTATCCCGGATACGGATATTACCGCTTTACAGGCAGTGATGACCCACCTACACGCTGGGGCGAAGTTTGGGGGGGCTGCTTATCACATATCAAGCGGATTACACGGGGTTGGCGCTTCGGTGGTGAATGCTCTATCTGTCTGGCTTAAAATCGAGGTTAGAAGGGAAGGAAAGACATATCAGCAAGAATATCAGCGAGGCATTCCCACAGGAGATATAGAACTCATCGGAGATGCTCAAGGTACCGGCACTAAAGTTACCTTCCTCGCCGATGAATTGATCTTTGAGGATATCAACTACGACTTCAACATAATTTGCCAGCGGCTGAAAGAACTGGCTTTTTTGAATAGTGGAGTGGAGTTAGCAGTCAGAGACGAGCGCAGTAATGTAGAAAAAACATTTTACTTCGAAGGCGGTATCGCTACTTTGATTTCCCGGCTAAACAAAAATAGGACGGTTATACATCCTGAGCCCATCTTATTAAAGGATTCAGCCAACAGCACTGCGATTGAGATAGCCTTGCAATACAACAATAGCTCCATAGAGTCCACCTTCTCTTTTGCCAATTGTGTTAGCACCAGAGATGGAGGCAGTCACCTTACTGGGTTTCGTTCCGCATTGACCCGCGTCTTGAATGATTATGCACGGAACAATAAATTTATCAAAGATATCGAGGCTAACCTAACCGGGGACGATGTCCGAGAAGGACTGGTAGCAGTTATCAGCGTAAAGCTCCCCCAGCCTCAGTTTGAAGGGCAAACTAAGGCAAAACTGGGCAATCCTGAAGTAAAAAGTCAAGTTGAATTTGTGGTCGCCAATGGCTTATCCCTTTATCTGGAGCAACACCCCGACGATGCAAGAGCAATTATCGGCAGATGCCTCATTGCCGCTAAAGCAAGGGAAGCAGCACGTAAAGCACGTGAGCTCGTATTTAAGAAAAGCAGCTTCGAAATATCAGTCCTGCCCGGAAAGCTGGCCGATTGTTCCGAAAAAGACCCATCCTTATGCGAGCTTTACTTAGTTGAAGGTGAGTCAGCCGGTGGTTCAGCTAAACAGGGACGCGACCGCCGATTCCAAGCTATCCTCCCCCTTAAAGGCAAAATACTTAATGTGGAGAAAGCCACTAAGGATAAGATTGTGCAACACGAAGAGATAAGAGCCGTGGTCACCGCATTGAGAGCAAATACTGATGGACAACCTGACCTCTCCAAGCTTAGATACCACAAAATAATCATTATGACCGATGCTGATGTCGATGGCGCTCACATCCGCACCCTGTTGCTCACCTTCTTCCACCGCTACATGCTAGAGCTAATCACCCACGGATACCTTTACCTCGCCCAACCTCCTCTTTATCGCATCCAGGCTGGTAAACAATCATTCTGGATTTATTCTGAGCAACAAAAAGAAGAAGTGCTCAAACAACTTGGGAATACTAAATCCGAAACACAACGCTACAAGGGACTGGGGGAAATGAACCCGGAACAACTATGGGAAACGACCATGAATCCCGAGACCAGGACGCTACTGAAAGTAACCTTAGAAGACGCTATGGCTGCAGACCATATGTTCACCCTGCTAATGGGGCCTGAGGTAGCCCCACGTAAGAGCTTTATTCAAGCTCACGCACAAAGTGTTAAGAACCTGGACATTTAAATAGAACCGTGCTACCCGCGATATAACCGATACTTTGCGATATATTTCTCTACTTTATCAGGTACAAGATAGCGAATCGATAACCCTCGAGCGAGACGTCCTCTAATTTGCGAAGAACTAATATCAATTATCGGGGTAGCAACATAACTAATCCTGTCACTCACCCCCGGAATAGAACTCTCTAAATCCTTTAAATTTGGTTCCACCAAATTTACTCTGGGCACAACGGCTAACTGGCATAGTTCGATTAACTTCTTCGGTTCCTTCCAGTGGGGAAACTGAGCTAGGGCATCACACCCAAGGATAAAAAACAAATCTACCTGAGTACCCAACCGATTTTTGAGCTCCAGCATGGTATCCATAGTATACGATGGTCCAGAGCGCTCCACCTCTACTTCGCTCAGTTTGAAGTGAGGGTTACGGCTAATAGCTAGACGCACCATCTCTATACGGTGAACCGCCAGTGTAATATTATGGTCTACCTTAAGCCAAGGCTGTCCCGCAGGCACAAAAAGAACTTCATCCAACCCTAACTCTTCTCCTACCTCTTCAGCAATAACAAGATGCCCTATATGGACAGGGTCAAATGTGCCTCCTAAAACCCCTACCTTCATAGATTCACCACTATGTTATTGACACATATTATAATTATAAGTATCTACTTTTATTTTTAGTGATAATGGTAATGTATCCTATACCATAAGGGGAAGTTTAACGAAGTGGAATTTATAAATGACTCTCAAGTTTTTAATAATTTATTCACAGGTTATTGATAAAAATTATCAATTTTTTGTTTAATTTCATTAATCTGCCTGTTCAGCTTAGAATTAGCATTCAATTCACTAGTTATTTTTTTATAGCCATAGAGTATTGTGGCATGATTCCTCTTACCCAATACTTTGCTAATCTCGACGAAGGAGTAATTCCCCTCCTCTCGCAGAAGATATGCTGCAATTTGGCGCGCTAAAGAAGTCTCCTTATCCCTCTTTCTGCCTAGCAATTGGTCTAGCGGACAATTAAAATAATCGGCTACTGTTTGCACTATTAGTTTACCATCATCAATGCTTTTATTAGGTGTTAGTAATTTGGTGATTATTTGTGGAGTTAAGCTAAGTCCGGTTAACTTGGTATAGGCATCGAGGTATGTTAGAGCGCCTTCAAGCTGGTAAACGTTATCCTGTATCTTCTGTGCGATAAATCGCAGCGTCTCTTCAATGATGGGGAGTCTCTTCTCTCTTGATTTAGCTTGCAGTATAGCTAAGCGTGTTTCAAAATCGAGGGGGTTAATTTGAGTAACAAGACCGCATTCCAGGTGTGACCTTAGCCTGCTGCTGATTAAGGACATCTCTTTAGGAGCGCGGTCAGCAGCGATCACGATCTGGCAATTATTATGGTAAAGCTCGTTGAAGGTGTGAAAGAAAAATTGTTGAGTCTGCTTTTTATTATTTAGCAGTTGAAAATCATCAAAAAGTAATATATTTACCGGAGTGAATTTGCTTCGGAAACGGGCTACATCGTTTTGCTTGACTGCGAGCACAAATTCATTGGTGAATTGGTCGGCGGAGGAGTAAACCACGTTCAATCCCCTTTCTAGCGCAGCATGTCCGATAGCATGTAATAAGTGAGTCTTGCCCTGACCGGTGTTTCCGTGAATGATGAGTGGATTATAGACCAGCGATGGTTTCTCACTTACCTCTGTTGCGGCAGCATAAGCAAGGCGGTTACACTCACCCACCACAAAGCTGGTAAAAGTGTATTTCGGGTTAAATTGGTAGGTTTTTATCTTGGTGCTTATTCCTCCATCGCTCTGCAATGGCTTCGTGCTAGGTAGCGTTGGCTGCTGTACCACGAATTGGACCTCTAAGTTTTTCCCTAAGATAATAGTAAGGGTCTTCTTTATCAATGAATAAAAGCGTTTTGTAAGACACTCCGCGACGAAAGTATTGGGGACGCTGACGACGAAGACGTCGGTTTCATAATTCATGCCCGCGCTATCTCTAAGCCAGGTATCATAGTTTATTCTGTTAACCTGGAGTTGAAGCTCTCCTAAAGCTCTTGCCCAGGTCTCTTTTGCCGAAAAAGGTTCACTCATAGAGACAAATCATCATTAATCACACAGGGATTAAGCAGAGAATGCAAAAATCAAGTTATCAAAAGATTTTTTCCTCCTCTAGGGGGGTTTTGACATAACGAAAAAAAAATTTGAAAATACTATTGAGTTGGCTATGTCGGTTATTTTCATGGGCACGCCGCAGTTTGCCGTGCCAGTATTGGAATCTTTGCTTAATGGTTCTTACCAGGTAGTGGCAGTATGCACCCAACCTGATAAGCCTACTGGGAGAAAGCGGGAACTTATTCCTTCGCCGGTAAAAGCTCTAGCTTTGAGTCGCCATATCCCTGTTATGCAACCAAAGACGTTTAAGTCGCCGCAAGCGGTGGAGGAACTGACTCGATTCTGCCCTGATTTAATCGTGGTTGCTGCTTTTGGTCTCATTCTTCCTCCTGCGGTGTTATCCCTGCCCCAGTTTGGTTGTCTTAATGTTCATCCTTCATTATTGCCCCGTCATCGTGGGCCATCACCTGTGGCTGGTGCTATTCTTGAGGGGGATGAAATTACCGCCGTCACTATCATGTTATTGGGTGCAGGATTGGACAGCGGCCCCATTTTAGCCCAGCGGGAAATACCTATCCTGCCTGAGGACACCACTGGCTCGCTCACTGACAAGCTGGCTCAACTGGGAGCGGCTCTTTTGATGGATATTTTACCGGGATGGCTTGAGGGCAAGATTAAGCCACAACCTCAAGATGAAAGCAGAGCTACTTACACCAGGCTGATAACCAGCAGGGATGGGGAGATAAACTGGCATTTCCCTGCTGTGGAAATCTGGCGAATGGTAAGGGCTTATAACCCATGGCCAGTTTGCTATAGCTGGTGGTGCGGCAAAAGGATTAAAATCCACAGTGCTATCCCTCTGGAGGGTGTAACTCAAGGAAAGGTGGGGGAGGTGGTGGCTTTGCCTTCGTCACACGGAGTAGGTGTGGTCACCGGAGATGGCATCCTCGAACTCGATGAAGTGCAACTGGCAGGGAAAAGGGAAATGTCAATTGCTGAGTTTATGAGAGGGCAGAGGGACTTCATCGGCTCAGTCCTGGGTTGAGGGTGCTGCTTATTTGACCTGATTTCTATTTAGTAATAATATTTTTCACGGAGTTTTGAGAGATGTTTTTCTTGTTTGACCCAACGTGGTTTTTATTTATGATACCCCCGTTTATATTCATGATTTACGCTCAGGTGAAGGTAAATTCGGCATTCAAGAAATATTCTCGGGTGCGTAATATGCACGGGGTTACTGGAGCGGAAGTAGCTGGGACACTTTTAAGGGATAAGGAGCTGGACGATGTCAGGCTGGAGCAAATAAAAACTAGACTAGGCGACCACTATGACCCCAGAAACAAGGTGTTGCGACTTTCTCCCGAGGTCTATTCCACACCTTCAGTGGCAGCATTGGGAATCGTGGCTCATGAAATCGGACACGCTGTTCAGGACAAGAGTGGTTACGCCTTTTTGAGATTTCGCACTGCTTTGGTCCCCGCGGCCAATATCGGCAGCCAGTTGGGTTGGATATGCGTCATAATCGGTCTGTTTCTCTATCTTCTCGCCGGTAAATTTGGGCTAACCGTTGTTTGGAGTGGTATTTTCCTGTTTGCCCTGGCGGTTCTTTTTTCCTTGGTTACCCTTCCTGTGGAATTTAATGCCAGCAGTAGGGCTCTTCACATGTTGCGTGGTAGCGGTTTGGTCTCCGTTGAGGAATACAATGGTGCCCGGGCTGTCCTTTCTGCAGCAGCGCTAACCTATGTAGCTGCCTTTTTCCAGGCACTGGCGCAACTGATGTATTTTTTGTTGCTTGCCGTAGGCTTAGGCCGCAGGTAGTTTTTGTTGGCTAAGTGCCCAAATTATGATAAGGAATCTCCCCTCATTTCCCGAAACCAATTTAACTTCCCAGCTCTCCCCTAGAAGTGGAATCGGTCCTCAATGCCGCATTTGCGTAAAGTAATGTCGCCTACCATCGACTAGCAGGAACTCTTGTGGGCTCCACAATAATGAAGGGAATAAGCTTGAAGGTTCTCCGCTTCTAGGGGCGATTACTAAGGACGTGGCTTATGTTTAATCCCTACTGTTTGCTGGTCAAAGTTGCTTACTGGCTTTAAGCTCGTTGTAGCACTCGTTGCAATATACCGGTCTGCCTTCACGAGGCTGGAACGGTACTTCTGTGGCTTTACCACAACGGGCGCACACTGCGGAGAACATCTCACGGTTGAAGCTGCTTCCGTAGCGCTGGGATTTCCTTGCTTTGCGGCACGCCGGGCAACGCTTGGGCTCATGAGCATAACCTTTAGAAGCAAAGAACTCTTGTTCCTCAGCGGTGAAGGTGTAAGTAGCCCCACAATCAGCGCACTCGAGTGTTTTGTCTTCGTAGCCCATTGAATGACCTCCTCTCTATTAAATTGTTAGGTAGAGTTTCGGTCATTCAGCACCTTGAATAATTTAACCCGGTATGTAATGACCTAGTACTAACTCCAACGGAAATATATTATATACCACAACGATTTATATTGCAAGAGCCTGTACTCGCTCAGATAGATAGGTGACACCTTAAAGTATGAAGATCGTGTACTATTTTGAGCTTAAACTTTGGGCTCAAATAATTCTTTGCTTTGTGCAAGTCCTCCCCCACACGTCATTGCTTCGTCGCTATCACCCCTCGCAATGACAGAAAGAGCAGGCTTGATTTAGCTTTTGGGGACAATGTGGTAAAATCTTCTGTGATTAGCTATGCCAGTTTACGAATACCGTTGTAATTCTTGCCACCGTAAGGTTAGTTTATATCACCCCAAGTTTTCTTCAGATATCCCTGGTTGCCCTCACTGCGGGGGTGAGCTTAAGCGAATATTTTCCACTTTCGCTATGCATAAGACCGGCGAGGATGTTTATGACGATATACTTTCTGACCAGAACTTGACTGAAGGAATGATGCGAAATGACCCCCGAGCTTTAATTGAGTGGAACAAGCGAATGACTGGTGGTGAAGAAGTCCCCCCTGATTATGAGGAGATAACGGAAAGAATGGAGAGGGGGGAGTGGCCTGTTGAGCAAATCGAGCAAAAGAGAAGAGAGGTAATGGACTTGCCCGAGCCACCAAAGAAAGGAGAGGATTAACAAGGAGGCAAGGTGCCAATCTATGAATTTATCTGCCAAGATTGCCATAAAAAGACCAGCGTTCTGGTAAGGAGTGTCTCGGAGTCTGTTACCCTTGCCTGTCACTTTTGCGGCAGTGCTAGTTTATCCCGTACCGTATCAAGTTTCGCTTATCACAAGTCACTACAAACTGTATGGGAGGAGAGTGGCGAGCCGTCATCGCATCCCAGCGATGATTATTACAAAGACCCTCGCAATATCGGTCGCTGGGCGGAGAAAAAGTTCCAAGAAATGGGTGAAGAGATGCCTTCCCAGCTTAAGGAGGAAATACAGGCAGCCCGAGAAGGTGTGATGCCCGAGCCGCTGAAGGATTTGCAGAATGCCTCACCAACCGCTTCGTATAGTTGATGCCAACCTTAACCGCTCTGCTGAAGGGTTGCGCGTTCTGGAAGATGTTGCCCGCTTCGTTCTAAATGACGCCGCATTGAGCCAGCAGTTAAGGACTATCCGTCACAATCTGGCCGATGCCGGCAGGTCACTGGGCGTAATTCTTCTGGAGGAAAGGGACTCGGAACACGATGTCGGCATTAGCAAAGAAAATGCCATTGCGAGCCCCTCCTCTGTCATTGCGAGCCGAAGGCGAAGCAATCTCAAGGAAGCAAAGCAGTCCTACCCCGATTTAATTAGCCTAGTCGAAGCCAATGCTAACAGGGTGGAGGAGTCGCTGCGGGTGTTGGAGGAACTGGCCAAGTTAGCAGGGTTAAGCTCCAGGCTGGATGCGGTGAAATTCGAGCAGGCGAGGTTCAGCCTTTATTCGGCGGAAAAAGCGATGGTGGCTAAGCTAACACGGCAGGATAAGGTAAAACAGTTGCCCGGGCTTTATGTCATTCTGGACAGGCAGGCTCTGGCTGGCAGGGACGAACTGGAGGTAGCTGGCGAGATTGTTCAAGGAGGGGCCAGGGTTATCCAGCTCCGGGATAAACGGAGCTACAAGGGGGAATTGCTGCCTATTGCCCAAGGGCTTAAGGAGTTATGTGCAAAGTCAGGCGTTTTATTCATCGTCAACGACTATCTTGATTTAGCACTGGCAGTTGATGCTGATGGTCTCCATCTGGGGCAGAAAGATTTGCCGGTTCATATTGCCCGGAGAGAATTGCCCATCGATAAAATAATTGGCAGCTCGGTTACCACGGTATCACGGGCGATCGAGATGAGGGATGAAGGGGCGGATTATATTTCCGTGGGAGTCATGTTCCCCACGAGAGGCAAAGAAGGGGTGGTGGTTGTTGGGCTGGATATGCTCCAGCAGGTCAAAAAGGCAATATCATCTCCACTGGTGGCTATCGGCGGCATTGATGAGAGTAATGTTGGCGAGGTAATCGCTGCTGGTGCTGATTGTGTCGCTGTGATTAACGCCGTGTTAGGCAAACCGGATGTCCGCAAAGCCACCAGACAACTGGTCAGCCAGATAAAGAGAGCAAAAAGAAAATGCCAGGGTTATCAGACGAGTTAGAAGCTATTGCCGCAAAGATTCGCTCCTACTTCACCGCTGAGGATGAAGCCCGGGAGAAGGCTTTGCGCCTCTGCCGCCAGATAATTCGCAATAGTGCCAATGCCATAAGGGCTGTTCATCGTCAGGAGCAGGATAAGGCAAGACAAATTCTTGACTCAACTTACAAATTGGTTCAGGAGATAAATGATAGCCTCAGTGACCATCCCGGTTTGCTCTATTCAGGATTCGTTCATGATGCTAAAAAGGAGTTTGCCGAAGGGAGCATCACCTTGGCTTTAATTGCCGGTGGCAAGCTTCCTGAACCTGAGACGGTAGGCGTTGATTACGCTGCCTATCTCAACGGACTTGGTGAGGCGGTGGGTGAATTGAGGCGCTATATATTGGATAGCATGAGGAGAGATGATTTCTCCCGCTGCGAGGAATTGCTAAACGCTATGGACGACGTTTATGGCACATTGATGACCATGGATTTCACCGAAATCATCACCCATGGCTTAAGACGAACTACAGATGCCATCCGGGGCATTATCGAGAGGACTCGTGGTGATGTGACCATGGCTTTGCGGCAAAAGGAGCTGGAAGCAAAGCTGGGTAAACAGTAACTGGTTATTAAGAGGGTGTTTTAAAATGTAGTTGCCCAATTTATTGGGCAAATGCGCCTGATGAATCAGGCAACTACAGAAATTTGGGGGTGAAACATTTATTAATTGAGGGAGGTAGTCATGAAAGAGTCGTGGGATGCTATATTACAGAAGGCGTTTGAGTCTGCCCGCAAATACGAGATGAAGTGTACTGGGTGTGCCCAGACGACCATTGCGGGCATCTTCGATGCCTTAGACATTGAAAATGATGATGTGTTCCGAAGCGCAAGTGGGCTTGCGGATGGGTTGGGCTTAACCGGCGATGGTTCGTGCGGTGCCCTTGTTGGCGGTTCCATGGTCATCAGTTACCTCTTTGGCCGGGAAAAGAAGGACTTTCCTGACATGTTTAAACCCATGAGGTCATATATGATGGTTAAGAAACTTCATGATAGATTTGTGGAACAATATGGGTCATGCCGGTGCTATGATATCCAGAAGCACCTTATGGGCAGAACCTTTAATCTATATGACACATCGGAGCTGGAAAAAGCCATTGAGGCTGAGATGTTTGATCATTGTTCCAAGGTTGCTGGTACCGCTGCCAGGCTGGCTGCAGAGATAATACTGTCCGAAAGGGAGCGCCAAAAAGGCGAAAAATAATAGGGAGGTGGCCATGGCACAGGATATATGGAAGGCAAAAGAGGAGCAATTGGATAGGTATCTAAGGCTGGACACATTTCCTTTAGGTGTGAGGTTCCTGAAAAAGGGAGATGCATTTCCTGAGAAGACCACGACGCCCTCAAGCATGGGGATAAAGATTGCCCTGTGCCAGGCAACGAATCTTGCCCGGAGATGGAAATGGTCTATGGGGATTGAAGAAGGTGACATAAATTGTATTCCGGCTCTTGTTGGCTTTGGCTGGAGACAGCCTGAAAATATAGACGCAATGCTCGATTTCCTTATAAGCATGGGTTATTTTGAGACAAAAGAGGCTGCTAAGAAAACCGTGGAGAAAATGACCGTAATGGAGCCAGGGCGATTTGAACGGCTCTATATCTCCCCCCTTTCAAGGACGAAACTCGACCCGGATGTAGTGGTCATATACGGCAATCCGGCGCAAATGATGAGGCTCGCCCAGGGTTATATCTATAAAAGGGGTGGGGTTGTTACCTCTGAGACGACCCTGGGGTTTACCTGTGCCAGTGAGATGATATGGCCATTGAAACAGGGGAAAGCCTGCTTCATTCATCCCGGCAGGGGCGAAAGGGTGCTCGGGCTTACCCAGGACCACGAGATGGCATTCTCCTTGCCCGCATCTCAGTTGGATGACTTAATAGTAGGTCTTGAGGTAACGCATAAAGGGGGTACGCGCTATCCTGTCCAGAGCTATCTATTATTTCAGCCCATGCAGCTCCCCCAGTTCCAAGAGCTGGAAAAACACCTGAAGCCTTGAATGTGTGGAGCAGAGTTCAAATAAGCTAATTAACCTGTGTTTCCCGTATCAAGCTGGGTCTGGGTGTATAGGCATCTTGCTCTGGTAAAATAGCTACAAAAGCCCCTTATTTTGCTTCATCCGATGGGGTTGCTGGAGGAACCTCTGGGTGAAAAACCTAAAGAGGCATTGAGAGTTCAATTCGATAAGAGGCTGAGGCTGGAGTTCCATGGTGCTAGGATTGCTTCGGATGCAGGGCTGTGCTTGAAAAAATTAATGGAATAAAATGCAACCTTTTTAAGGCTGGAGCGTTATAGTAGTTAGAAGAAGAATTAATCATTAAAAGAAGGAGGTTCCAATGAAAGGATTTGCGACTGTGGCGGTGATATCAATGCTGGTGGTCTCTTTGATAGCCGGCTGTAGTGGGGCAGTGGCCTACACTGACCCCGAGCGGGTGATAAACACCACCGTTAACCAGGAGTTTACTATCGCTTTGGACTCAAACCCTACTACCGGTTATAACTGGGAGGTAAGTTACGACGAGAATATGCTTAGCTTGGAAAAGGAGGAATATAATCCCGATGCAAAGGCGCCGGGTCTGCTTGGTGCCGGTGGAACTCAGTATTACCGGTTCAAGGCGCTAAAGGTGGGTGCAACCGAGATAACTGTTACCTATAAACGCTCCTGGAAAACGGGATATGCCGAGCAGAAGGCATTTACCGTTGATATAAAATAAAGATACGCAAAAAGGGCGTAGATAAGTGAGTTAATCCGCTGGATTAGATGCTCGTCCTAGAGCTGCCACACACTAACCAGCTGTTGGTAATCAATCAGTCCATTTTCGGCTACGTTTTCGATCTCAATTCCAGCCTCAACGGCTGCTGCCACCGGGTTCAGCCCACCCAGTTGCACGACACCAATCCGATTCAGACCCACAGGAATCTGACAAAGTGGCTCGCTAGTATTGCCTACGGCGTAAACCCCATGGATGCCAGCCTCCTTGAGCAAGGCAATCTTCTCCTCCAAGATTCCCCTCGCCGGTGCTGGTATTGTACGGAAGACACCTAGTATCTTACCGCTGCCTGTCTTTGCAGCCTCGCTAACACTAGTCATCCTGGCACGAATAAATTGCTCGGAGGGATCGAGAGAGGTACCAGCATAATCGACTATGGCCACAAAGCGCCTTGGCTTTGAATTCCTAGCTTCAAGCAGGCCCCCGAACCTGTAGTCTGTAGGGACACCAGCCTTCAGGAGTACTCCATTAATGACTATGCTACAAACAGTAGCCAAGCCAATTTTCCCACTGGGGATAACCACAGAACCAAGTTTTTCCCCCTCAGACGCTGTGGCCACCAACTCACTAACACAGATTCCTGCCTTGAATGCATCCTTCATAGCTGATAGTGCTGCGGTGAGCTTCTCCTTGTCAATAAGAGAGGTATTTATGGATAGCTGGCCAGTTCTTTTTTGAGGGTTGAAAGTGGTCTGGAAGGCTAACATCTCGAGCTTCTCGCGTATGAAACCGAGTTGTTCTGGGGCAAGTGCTTCCCTAACCTCCTCGAGTCCAGCCCTAGTGATCATTCTGCCATCCTGACCTACCGGCTGGGTATAACCACGCTCGTCCGCTATCCGAAGATGATATCTAACTGCTCTTTCACTTAAAAAAATACCGCGGCGCTGAAGTTCCCGAGCGATGGTAATTGACCCTAGCGGTTCAGAAGACTCGCTCAATACTTTAAGAATGGACATTATCTTCCGTTCCGTCTCCGGACCAGCGCTTTGTATCATACGAACCTCTCTTGGCTCTCTTAGATAGACTGTAGCCATTATACCACTTCTTTAGCAAGCTGAACAGTAGAATTCCACTTACAGCACTGGTAAGTACCTCTTGAGTTCGTAGTCGGTCACCTGAGTCCGATACTGGTCCCACTCAATCTTCTTATTCTTGATGAAAGCGTTAAAAACGTGGTCGCCGAGGGTTTTTCGCACCAGCTCACTCTTTTCCGTGAGCTGTATTGCCTCCAGAAGGCTGGCGGGCAATGTGCCTATGCCCAGACTCTTTCTTTTCTCCTCGCTCATGTGGTATACGTTTTCTTCCACCGGTTCCGGCGGTTCCAATCCTTCCTCAATCCCCGCCAGGCCGGCAGCCAGCATCACACTGAAGCAAAGGTAGGGGTTGCAGGCGGGGTCGGGAGAGCGAAGCTCAAACCTGGTCGCATTTTCAAAGCCTGGTTTGTATTCGGGAACCCGGATAAGGTCAGAACGGTTCCGCGTTGCCCAGGAGAGATAGACCGGTGCCTCCCAACCGGGTACCAACCGCTTATATGAGTTTACCCACTGGCTGGTGACCGCAGTAATCTCGGGGGCATATTTCAGGAGCCCAGCAACAAAGCCCAGTGCTACCTTGGAGAGATAATGCTTGCCCTTCTTGTCAAAGAAGGCATTGGTATCACCCTTGAATAGGGACTGGTGGACATGCATACCGCTACCATTAATACCGAAGACCGGCTTGGGCATAAAGGTGGCATAGACTTCACGCTTTAGCGCCATTTCCTTGACCACTATCCGATAGGTCATCACATTGTCAGCCATGCTCAGGGCATCAGTATAGTGCATGTCTATCTCGTGCTGGCTGGTAGCGACCTCGTGGTGGGACTTGTCAATAGCAATGCCCATCTCCTCCAGGGCGAGCACCGTTTCCCGTCTCAGGTCAATAGCCGCATCATGAGGGTCCATGTCGAAATACCCCCCGTGGTCCAGCGGCTCGGTACAATTTGAATCCTTGAAATAGAAATACTCAAGCTCCGGGCCAACATAATAGACATAACCCATATCTGCCGCTCGTTCCAGGTTCTTTTTCAAGACAAACCGTGGGTCACCTTCAAAAGGCTCGCCGCCCGGTTTAAGTATGTCACAGAACACTCTAGCCACCGCCGCGTGCTCCTTGGGTCGCCACGGAAGAAGCCGGAAGGTATCAGGGTCAGGCAGAGCTACCATATCGCTTTCATCAATACGGGCAAAGCCCTCGATTGAGGAGCCATCAAAGCCCACGCCGTCCTCGAGAGCACCTTCCAGCTCCTCTACAGTGATGGCAAAACTCTTGAGCATGCCCAGGATGTCGGTGAACCATAGCTTGATGAACTTGACATCGTGCTGCTCAGCCATCTTGAGGACATATTGCTTACTTTCCTCCCTACTTTTGGTTTGCATATTTATAACCCTCCTTTTTTATATTGCATTCTCGCCTTCCTCACCGGTTCTAACACGCACCGCATCCTCGACCGGGAGGACAAATATCTTGCCATCTCCCATCTCGCCAGTCCTTGCAGCACTGGTGATAGCATTCAGTGTTTTGGGCACATCATCGTCAAGCACGATAAGCTCAACCTTAAGCTTGGGTAAAAAATCCACTTTATATTCTCCGACGCGCCATTGTAAGACGAGACCTCCTTCCCGGCCATGACCGCTGACCTCACTTACGGTCATGCCATAGTAACCACTATTTTGAAGAGCGGCTCTCACCGCATCCAGCTTTTCTTCCCTGATGATGGCTTCTATCTTCTTCACCGCAACGTTCCTCCGTAAGCCCTTTCCCCATGTTGCGAGATGTCCAAGCCGACAATTTCTTCAGTGACACTGACCCTCAGCCCCATAACAACATCAACCAGTTTCCCCAGAACCCAGGTAGCGCCAAAGGCAAATGCCCAGACCGTACCTACTGCCACGAGTTGCTTTCCAAGCTGCATGGCGTTGCCGAAAATCAGCCCATTAGCACCAGCTGAATTTACCACAACACTGGCAAAAATACCAGTGGCCAGAGCACCCCAGGTGCCACCGATACCATGACACGCCCAGACATCTAGAGACTCATCAACCCCCATCTTCCTCGCTCTGAAGAGCATAGCATAGTAGCAGGCCACTGCTGCCCCGATACCTATCGGTATTCCCATCAGCGGCGACACAAAGCCGGCAGCTGGTGTAACCGCTGCCAGTCCAGCAATGGCTCCAGTGGCAATACCAAGGACAGTAGGACGCCGATAAATCCAGCTAAGTACCATCCAGGTGACAGCTGCTGCCGCTGCTGATGTATTGGTAGCGACAAAGGCGCTGGATGCCAGCCCCCCGGAGGTGAGGGCGCTGCCGGCATTAAAGCCAAACCAGCCAAACCAGAGCAACCCGGCACCAAGCGCCACCATAGGAATATTACTTGGTTCCATTGGCTGCTTCTCAAGGAAGCCTTTGCGAGGACCAAGCAACCAGGCTAAAGCCAGCGCTGATACACCAGCATTTATGTGAACCACGATACCACCGGCGAAGTCGAGGACACCCAGTCTGGCTAGCCACCCACCGCTGCCCCACACCCAGTGGGCTACCGGGCAATAGACAAGGCTAAACCACAAGACAGAAAAGACCAGGAGGGCGCTGAATTTCATCCGCTCAACCACCGCCCCGGTAATCAGAACTACGGTGATAATGGCAAACATAGCCTGAAAAATCATATAAGCCAACTGGGGAACTGTCGTCGCATAGACCGGCGAAGGTTCTTGCCCCACGCCGTGGAGAAAAATAAAATTAAGCCCACCGATAATACCCCCTTTATCTGGACCGAAGCTCAGGCTATAACCGTATAAGACCCAGAGTAGACCCACCAATGCCATGATGGCAAAACTCATCATGATGGTAGAAAGGATATTCTTCCTTCGCACCATGCCGCCATAGAATAGAGCTACCCCTGGCGTCATCAACATAACCAGCGCTGATGATATCAACATCCAGGCAGTGTTACCTGTATCAATAGACATTTGAAATCTCTTTTCTAAACATCGTTGTCCCCATCTTGACCTTTAATGGATTCGTTTGTTCTCTCTTCGGTATCTCCTTCGCTTTCTTTCTCATCAGTATGCCCTCCTCGGGAAGCTGTTGACCTGAAATACCTCTGGCTAGCCTGGGTGATAAGGCTCCATTTTTAGGCAAATGATAAAAGCTTGATGTTTCCAGAATATTACGAGCAGGTTAAGTTTGTGTTACAAAGGGGGTTAGACGTTTTTCTTGAATCTGTAGCCTACGTTTCTCACAGTGTCGATAAAAGAGTGACTTCTATCCTCGATCTTGCTCCTCAATCTCCTGATGTGCACATCTACAGTTCTGTCTCCACCGTAATAATCCCACCCCCAGACCTTAGCAAGCAGGGTCTCACGAGTGAAAACCTTTCCTTCGTTGCTTGCCAAGAACTTAAGTAGCTGATACTCCTTGAAAGTAAGCACTATTGGCTCGCCACCAAGTGACACCTCGTATTTGGCTGAATCTATAACCAGGCCGCCACACTTAATTATATCTTCGCTGCCTATGCTCCCTTTTTGCCTCAGAATTCGTTTTATCCTAGCTGTAATTTCATTTGCTTCCCAGGGTTTGACCACAAAATCATCTATGCTGGTGTTGGAATCGAGGCCATTGAGTTTCTCTCTGGAGACAAGGGCAATGATGGGTATGTGTCTTTCTTGCCTTATCCTTTGAGCTTGTTCCCATGTTTCTGAACCAATCGTCGCTTCACCCATATCTAGCAACATCAGCTCCGGGGATTGCCCCGCAATTTGTTCAATCGCTTCATCATTATGGGGAGCAATTAGGCAATCAAAGCCCCTCTGAGCAAGTTCTGAACTCAGTTCCCTTGCCTGCCCGCTTTCATTGGCTATAATGAGTAGTTTGAACAAAGAAGCTCCCCCAAAGTTAGGAGTGGATTATTTTGGTGGTTGCTGCTAAATATGGTTCAAGTTGCTCTTGCTCTGCCGGACTTAGTAAGCCATGCTCATAAGCTAGGTTGTCCAGCCATAGCTGGACATAGTCTTGGGTTGCCCAATGGCTCGGATCATCGTATTTAAACCCATACCGCTGTGAGCTACCCAGATTCTCCTCCAGTTCATTATCCATGTGATACCCTAGTTGATTTGTTAGAGATTCATTGAAACCGTGCTCTTCAGCCAGTGTTACAAGTCTATTGTGAATTCCAGCGCCATGTTGGGCTGCTTCCTTGGGTCGCCATGCTATTTCCTCAGGAACACCAATAGCAAGTGCCAGAACACGGTGAATATATTTTCCTGTAGTGTCCTTAGCCGACCTCAGCTTGAGATGAGGGTCTATGTCAAAAGCTACTCTAATCACTTGATGGTCTAGGTAAGGCACGCGGAGTTCAATGCCATAAGCCATGGTGATTTTGTCTTCCCGTTCTAGGGTTTCTTTGTAGAGTTGTTTGAGGTCATCCCACATACGAAATTCGAATTCATCATATCCATCCACTTCAACAATGCGACGATACCAAGGGTAGCCACCGAATAGCTCGTCAGCACCTTGACCTGTCAGCAAAACAATCTGGTTATCCTGATGAGCTAGCTCCACAGAGGCTATGATAGGAATGGCTACTTCTACTTGTCCCAGGCTGTGGTCTTCTGTAGAGGCAATCGCTTTGACGATAAAATCCAGCAGGGTCTGGTCATCAAGTTCGTTTATCCGGATAGGGATGTCGATTTGAGCAGCGGCCCGTTTGGCAAAATCTATATCGTCGGCATTTCTCATGCCAGCAGTGTAGCAAGTCATATTAGCGCCCAGATTCTCAGCAATTGTGGTTATTAAGGCACTATCCACCCCGCCAGAGAAAATTACCCCCACCTGTTCCAAATCAGGAATGCGCTTTTGCACTGCCTCTTTCAAGGCTGTCTCATAGGTTTCGAGTGCTTCTCCGAAGTCATGAATAGCGGGTTCATTGGCACACAGAAAGTCTGGCGTTCGATGAGCCTTCTCAAGCCCGGTGAAGGACAAGCGCATAGCTTCGCCAGGAAGTAAACGATGAACACCATTTCTTAGGCCAAGATTCCAAAGCGTTTTTTTCTCTGAGGCGAAGGCCACAAGCTTTTCATTTTCTCCCCAATATAGTTGTTTTACACCAATAAGGTCTCGAGCGATGACGATTTCTTTGCCATCACTAACAGCTATAGCATAGACCCCATCTAGCTGGGACGCTATATTATTAAAAGCCTCCATCAAGTCACCTTTGTAATGTTGGGAAAGTAGATGAACTAGGACTTCACTATCTGTCTGGGTAGCAAAGTGATAATCTTTTTCCAGAGAACTTCGCAAAGCCTTGTAGTTATAAATCTCGCCATTATGCAATAAGACAATTTCTCCATTGTTGCTGACTAAAGGTTGCCACCCCTCAGAGCCGCCCACTATTGCCAGCCTGGTATGACCCATAGCTAGATTGCCTCGCAGGGAATCCCAATCTAGCTCTGCTATTGTTTTAGCGTAACAAACTTTGCCTGATGCCGTTATTCCAGCTCCATCTGGGCCGCGATGCTCGATGCTTTCCAGCATGTCCCGTAGCAATGGGATTACATTTTCACCTTTCTTGCTTAATAGTCCTGCAATGCCACACACGACAATAACCTCCTTAATAAGCGTAAAGTCGGCCATAAGGGCGAAGGTAAAGGGGGAAAAGTTTAATAAATTTGTGCTTCAGTATCTCCTCGGCATTATAGCCGAAGTGATAAGCAAATTCACCTACTAGCTCCTTTAGAACCACATAATCGTTTTCATCCAGTTCAGCGACACCTACTTCCTTGCCTAGCTGAAATTCCTGAACTTCCCTCCTCATATAGATAGCGCCACCATGCATGCCAGTGCCGATGAAATTTGCCCTATGTCGCTCCCCTTCTTTGAGGTTTAGCCCCAGGAGAATCAGGATTCCGCCTGCCATATATTCGCCCAAGAAGTCCTGGGCAGTGCCGCCGATGACGACTGCTGGCTTCCTATCCTGATATTCCTTCATATGAATCCCGGCTCGGTAGCCGACATCATCCCGAATAAAGAGCTTACCTCCCCGAGCTGATAAACCGATGATATCGCCAGCATGACCATGGATGATGATTTCACCACTGTTCATGGTGTTGCCGCAGCCATCCTGAGCATTGCCGCGCACAATAATCCTTGGCCCGTCCATGAACGCTCCAAGGTCATTGCCGGGCGTGCCAAAGATTTCGATTTCCACCGATGTATTCAGGTCCGTGCCAATATACCTCTGACCATAAACGTTATAAAGCTCAATTCGGTGAGCACCTTTTTTGACCACATCCCTAAGTCTGGCATTGAGCTCCTGATAGAAAATGCCACTGGCATCGATCTTCACTGACGAATTAGCCTGCCCTTTCATATTAGTTGCCCACCATCCTTACTCCGAGGATTTCGAGTTCAGTATCAGTCAACCCAATACCTCTCAAGTGGAGGCGATTTCCCCGCAGGCTCTCAATTGCGTTTACACCGAGACCGCCAAGTATATCCTTAAGCTCCAGGCTCCAACCGCGAAGGAGGTTAGCCAATCGCCTTGAACCAATGTCGGGGTTAACCCGCTTGGTCAGGAAAAGGTCAGTGGTGCAGATGCCCCAGGCACACTTACCGGTATGGCATTGCTGACACACGGTGCACCCCAGGGCAATGAGAGCCGCCGTCCCAATGTAAACTGCATCAGCACCAAGGGCAATCGCCTTAGCTACATCACCGCTATTTCTTATCCCCCCTGAAACGACAATCGAAGCCTGGTTACGGATTTTTTCTTGTCTTAAGCGGGTATCGACTGAGGCTAGAGCCATCTCAATAGGAATGCCCACGTTGTCACGGATTATTTTTGGTGCTGCTCCAGTAGCCCCCCGTAGCCCATCGAGAACTATGATGTCGGCTCCTGCCCGCACCATACCGCTGGCGATAGCTGCCGAGTTGTGGACGGCAGCTATCTTCACTGCCACTGGCTTGGTATAGTCTGTTGCCTCTTTAAGGGCATAAACAAGTTGAGCCAAGTCCTCGATGGAGTAAATATCGTGCTGCGGTGCTGGGGACAGGGCGTCCGTTCCCAGGGGAATCATTCGGGTCATAGATACCTCAGCGCTTACCTTTTCTCCGGGAAGATGCCCGCCAATGCCAGGCTTAGCCCCTTGACCAATCTTAATCTCAATTACGCGGGCGACATCTAGATAATCAGGATGGACCCCAAAACGCCCTGATGCTACTTGGACGACAGTATTATTGCCATACTTATATAGCTTAGGGTGGAGCCCGCCTTCCCCGGTATTCCAGAGGGTTCCCACTTCAGTCGCTGCCCGAGCTAGAGATTCGTGCACATTGAGGCTTACTGCCCCATAGGACATGGCGGCAAACATGACCGGAACTTCAAGTTTCACCTGCGGCGCCAGCTCCGTTTTCAGATTGATGTTATCCCCATCAAGCTCAACCCGGTCAGGTTTTCGTCCCAGATAGGTGGTAAGCTCCATCGGCTCGCGCAGCGGGTCGATAGATGGGTTGGTCACCTGGCTGGCATTAAGAACCAGATGGTCCCAGTAAATACGCTGACTCTTATCATCGCCCATTCCGGTGAGGAGCATGCCGCCGGTCTCGGCCTGCTTGATTATGTCTTCAATAACTTCAGGACGCCAGTTATAGTTCTCACGGTAGTCCAGCGGGTTTTTTCTAATAGTCAAGGCTTGGGTCGGGCAAAAAACAACACAACGATGGCAGCCAACACAGTTCTCTTCCCGACTCCTTACCTCATCATCCTCAGCATCATAGTAATGAGCGTCAAAGGTGCACTGGTTGACACATACCTGGCACTGGATGCACCGCTCCGGGTCTCGTTCTATTAAGAATTTGGCGGGAAGATAGGTCTTCATTGTCTTTTCCCTAAATTCGTATCGGTATTCCTTTTTGGGCTAAATATCTCTTTGTCTCGGCAATGGAATAGGTGCCATAATGAAAAATACTGGCTGCCAGCACTGCATCCGCCTTTCCGCTAACTAGAGCTTGATAAAGGTCCTCCAGAGTTCCTGCACCACCACTGGCAATGACTGGCACGGTTACCGCCTCGGAGACAGCACGGGTTAGTTCAATGTCATAACCCGCCCGATGACCATCGGCATCAATGCTGGTAAGCAAAATTTCCCCAGCCCCCAATGCTGCTACCTGCCTCGCCCAAACGAGAGCATCAATCGCGGTTGGTCTTTGACCACTGTAGCTGTAGATTTCCCATCGTGGTTCCTTACTGCTCTCTACCCTCTTGGCGTCTATAGAGACCACGATGCATTGACTGCCAAATTTATCAGCCGCTTCTCTAATCAGGGGTGGCTTGAGCACGGCGGCAGTGTTTATTGACACCTTGTCTGCTCCTGCCATCAAAATGCGCCGGATATCACTGATACTGCGCAGCCCGCCACCCACAGTTAGGGGTATAAACACCTCTTTGGAGATACGCTCAATGATATCAACCATGGTGTCACGCTCCTCAGGAGTCGCAGTTATGTCCAGAAAGACCAGTTCGTCGGCACCCTCCTTATAGTAGAAGCTAGCCAGCTCTACCGGGTCGCCAGCGTCGCGCAACTCCACAAAGCTTTTCCCCTTTACTACCCGTCCATTTTTCACATCAAGACAGGGAATAATCCGTTTAGTTAACATCCGGTACCCCCTCCCTGGCAGCAACCATCTCCTTCGGTTGGAGTGGCCTACCGAGTCTTCCCACGATAGGCTCGCCTCCCATTGGAATCCATGCCTTATCCAGGTCAGGACAAATCAGACGAATAGCCGACTCCTCAGACGAAAGATATAGCATGTCGCCCTTTATCCCAGCAGTAAGCGGGCGCAGTCTGATGCGGTCGGTAAGCCCGATCATCTCGCCACGATGGGCAATAATTACTGTGAACGGTCCATTTAAGAGCAAGCTGCTATATACCTGACGAAGGGTTCGTAATAGCTTCTGCTCCTCAAGAGGTCGGCGCTCAATATCAGTCCAGAAGGGTGGCGCTAGGATATGAGCTACAATCTCGATAGGAAGCCCGTGCTTCCGCATTAGTAGGTCAATAGCGTAAGCCACTACTTCAGTGTCGGTCTGCATAGTGCAGTAGTAGCCGAACTGCTCCAGGTAACGCTGATTTATTCCGTAGGACGAAATCTCGCCGTTGTGAACTACGGTCCAGTCTAGAATGCAAAATGGGTGAGCTCCACCCCACCACCCGGGAGTATTGGTTGGGAATCTGCCATGAGCTGTCCACAGGTAACCTTCATAATGCTCCAGGCAGAAGTAGTCAGCTATCTCCTCAGGATAGCCCACACCTTTGAACACACCCATATCCTTGCCACTGGAAAAGACAAAGGCATCTTCAAGCTTGGTATTCACCTCCATCACCCTGTCCACCACATAGTCGTCCGCTGATTGCTCTGCAGGCTTATGCTGACCTATCTCAAGAAAGTAGCGCCATATTAGTGGCGGCTTCACAATCCTTGGCGTCGGTCGCGTTGGTACCTCTTCGTCATAAACAAGGTCGAACTTGTCCTTAAGGAATGCCTCGGTCTCCCGTTGTCCCTCTCGGCTGAGATACATTATGTGGAAGGCGTAGAGGTCAGCATATTTGGGGTACAATCCGTAGATGGCAAATCCTCCACCCAAGCCATTGCCGCGAACATGCATATTGGCAATAGCCCTAATGACACCTTCCCCGGGGAACCTTCTTCCCGAGGTATCCATTACTCCAAATAGGGAGCAGGCATTTATCATCTTATCGTCATTGTAAGGGTTATTTGTTCGGTTAATCTCTTTCATCTTGTATCTCCTGGAACAAAATCTACTCTCCTAAGACCAATTCCTCGGGCTCCTCACGGAGGATTGTCGGAGAAAGAAAACCCGAGGTTGGCATTCCTAACCGCGCTCGCCACATTTCTTCGGGCAGAGAGGCCATACTAAAATCTTCAGCAACCAGGGCTTGCTTGAAACGTTCAACCTCTACCCGGTCTTTCATCAAACTGAAGACGACGCCCGATTTCTCAATGTCACCAGCAAAGACCATGCCAACTACGAGTCCGTCTTTCAGCACGACCTTCTTATACATATGGTCATACCTATTGCTGATTACCTCATAACTGTCATCAGGCGGGTTGACCATTCCGGCAGAGGCAACAGCTAGGCCGAAGTATTTCAGCGAATTCATCGCCGTGCCACCGGAATATTCGGTGGGCACGCCAGCCATATTGAATCCAGCGACTCTTCCTCCTATATAAGCGTTAGGCCAGATAGGGGTCAGCCGATTCTCGCCATAAATAAAGTCATAAGCTTCAGCCACATCTCCGCAGGCGAAAACTTCGGGGTTAGATGTAGCCATGCGGCGGTCAACGACAATGCCGCGATTGACTTTTATCCCGGTACCAATCGCAAGGTCAAGGCGCGGCCGGACGCCGATAGCCACTATTATCAGTTCACAGGGTATAGGCCGGGTGTCATCGAGGTTGACACCGGTGGCTTCGCCGGGTAAATAGCTGCCGATCTTGCCTACTGTATGTCCAGTTATTATTTTAACGCCAGCCTCCGTTAGAATTTTCTCCTCTAGAGTCGATCCCTCTTCATCAAGAATAGTGTTCAAAATCCGTTCTTTCATCTCGACAATGGTAGCTTCAATCCCTCGTTTTACGAGTGCTTCGGTCACACCCACGCCAATTAATCCGCCGCCAATGACAATAGCCCGCACCTTTATCCCGTAGTGACTCAGAAACTCGTCGATCGCCTTAGCGTCGTCGAGTTTAGTAAAGGTAAAGACTCCTTTCAACCCGATACCCTCTATCTCGGGAACAATAGGTAAGCCGCCGGTAGCTAGTAGTAGCCTTTCCCATCTGATTTTCTCTCCCGACTCTAGCTCAACAATATGCTTATCAATATCAAGGTGCTGTGCCTTCTTATCCAGGAAAGTGCGGATATTGTTCTTCTCATAGAAGTCAGCCGGTCGAAATAGCATCTTCTCCAAAGGACATCTGTTGGCTAGGTACTCTGAGATAAGCGGCCGTGAATAGGCAGGGTAGGGTTCGTCGGAGATTATGGTGATTTCTCCTGCTTTATCCATCTCACGTATGGCTTCAGCAGCCGCAATGCCCCCGGCTGAGTTACCAATAATCAGGTATTTTGATTTCACTACACTCTTTGCCATTCTGTCTATACCCTATCCCTTTGTAGTTTTAACTTCGCTCCATAACGAGTTTTATGAAATTGCCGTACATTCTTAGGCCAAGTTCCCCGCTCTTTTCCGGGTGAAACTGGGTTGCTATCACATTGCCCCTCGCTATCACACTGCATAATCGAATGCCATATTCGGTCTCACCGGCTACTAGCGATTTATCATCTGGCTCGACATAATAGCTGTGGACGAAGTAGAAGTTCGCTTCGTCCGGTATGCCATCAAATATCGGGTGCGAGCCTATCTGCTTTACCTGATTCCACCCCATGTGAGGGATTTTCAGCCCTGCAGGAAGCTTTCTTACTTGCCCGGGAATGACCCCAAGACACTCGTGCCAGCCGCCTTCCTCAGTGCCACCAAATAGAATCTGTAAGCCGATACAAACGCCCAAGAAGGGGCGACCATCACCAATAAACTGACGAATCGGGGCGACCATACCCAGTATCTCAAGATTTTTCATTGTTTCACCTGCAGCACCAACGCCGGGCAGAACAACCGCTTGGGCATTAAGCAAATCTCTCGGGCGGCTCGTTACCTTTGGCTGGCAGCCTAGCCTCGTGAGAGCATTAGCCACACTGCGCAGATTGCCCGCACCATAGTCAATTATTGCGATCATTTCGCCTCAACCCTGCTCGCTTCTGGTTCCAACGGAGAACTTACTGCCGACCCCTCAGGAAGCTCGTCAAACTCTTCAGGCGTGTACTCACGCATTTCCCCGCTGGCTGAAGCCGCCTCATCTACCCGTTCCACCGTGAGCTTGAATGGCACCGGGCCCATGAAACTACAGCTTTTAGCCTGTACTGCATCCCGTATTATGTTGGCCATCCGTTCGGCTTCCACCCTGGGGAAACAGTGGCTAACGGCAGGCGGAACCTCCAGTGTCACTACAAACAGTCGCCTTTCCATGTTTCTACCTCCTTCCCTGAGCTGATTTTAATTAATTGTCGCATGATTAACGGTGTCATCTTGGGCCTCTGCGTATACCAGTGCCTCGTTAGGGCAGTTCGTGACGCATACTGGCATGTCCCTTCCTTCGCATAAGTCGCATTTAACAATCTTTCCCCGGTCTGTTTCCTGCCTTATAGCACCAAATGGACAAGCTAATATGCAGGTCCAGCAGCCGATGCACTTGTCCATATCCACACGGACGATGCCGCTGTCAGGGTCCCTCCAGAGGGCTCCAGTAAGGCATGCATACACGCAGACAGGGTCAGCACAATGGCGACATTGCACCGGAAAGCAAACAGGCTTCCTCTCTTCGACCCACAAAGATGGTAATGGTTCGGGCGATTCCCTCTTGAACGCCTTCACCAAGTCCTTCGATCGCGAGTGAGCCGCCTGACAATATACCTCACAGAGGTGACAGCCGATGCAAACCTGTTCGTTAATGTAAATCTTCTTCATCTATTAAAACCCTTCATTAGCGGTAGGCGGCAACCGTCTACCGTTTACCATCTTACCACAGTATATTTACTATGTCAATAGAATAGCCTATCCCCAGAAATTTCGCAATTTTCCCGGCAAAAGTTGTTAACTTGGGGCTCCCTCTAGTTTGGCCGATATCGAATGGGTTACCCGTCACCGCATAGAAGACAGTTTCCTAGCACTTCGTGCAACAGTTGATTGTTTCGTTACCTGATTGCCCGAAAATAGCGGATTGTTCAATTTGGCAAATACGCTATAATTAGACCTGTGAGCTACATTGCATCCTGGAGTGGCGGTAAAGACAGTTGTTTCGCCGTGCATGAGGCAATGGATAAAGGATACGAGATTTCTCACCTGGTGAACTTCATTTCCCGGGAGTTCCATAGAGTAAGTTTTCATGGCACAGAAGCCAGGCTGATTCAACTGCAAAGTCAAGCTGTGGGAATCCCTCTTCTACAGAGGGAGACTACCTGGGATGGGTATGAGCAGGAGTTCAAGGAGGCAGTGCGAAGTCTAATTCCTGGCGGTGTAGAGGGGATGGTTTTCGGGGACATATATCTTCAAGAGCACAAGGACTGGGTAGAAAGGGTTTGCGGTGATTTGGGTATTCAGGCGATTGAGCCACTCTGGGGTAAGAGTACGGAAGAGATATTGTCTAGCTTTATCGATGACGGGTTTGAAGCAGTTATCGTCAGTGCTAAATCTGCTCTAATCGATGAATGTTGGATTGGTGGACGAGTAGATAAGGCATTCATGGAGTACTTAAAGAAGAGAGGCATTGACATCTGCGGTGAAAACGGTGAATATCACACTCTGGTGACCGGCGGTCCTATCTTTAATAGACGAATACAACTGATTGAGAGCAGGACTATCAGCCGGGATAATTACTGGTTCCTGGATACCACCAGGTATGAGCTTAGTTGTTGAGTTGAGTAACAATTGGGCGATTTGTTTAGTCTAATTGTTTTCTATATTGAGGGCGATTTAAAACTGTCCCCCTTACCAAATTTTCCTGTGCTATGTTTTTACGGCTTTGAACTCTCCACACCACGACTTTTCAAAGGTGTAAGTTTCATCTGCCATTTCTGTAACCTTTAGAGTACGGAAACCAGCTTTTTCATGCCAGGCGATGAAATCTGCTTTCTTCGGAACCAAGTGTATGCTCGGTGGGACACTATGGCCACTCCAGGACCTAAAGCTGGCGGAAAGTAACAGACCACCATGGGACATGACCCTTTCTATTTCCACGAATGCCCCCAACTTTTCTTCATCAGGATAAGAGTGCAAGCCCCAGTAGAAGCTTACAGCGTTGAAACACTTGTCACGTACCGGCAAATTTGGCAGGGCACTCCTTACTATGTCAATGTGTATACCCAGCTCCTTGACCCTTTGAAGCGCCATTTTCAGGGAGTAGGCATTAGGTTCCAGAAGTACTACTTTGAATCCTTTTGCCCTGAGCCAGAAACTATCCCTGCCGTGAGCACCCCCTATGTCAGCTATCAGGCTTGTTGGGTCACAGTTCTCTGCTATTCTCCTGGCTCCCCAGCTCGGTTGTCATCCTGCCCGCCCTACCCAGAAGTTGGCCCATTGCTTTTCCGAATTGGAAAGCGACAATCATCCCTCCAATACTTATGAACCAGTTTTTTTACTCGAGCTCTCTTATTTGAAAAGAAAGGACTGATTGCACTTTGTCGACTAAGTAAGTTTAGAATAAGCGGCAGGCTCCGCTTTGCTCAGCTAGGTTGTGTAGCATCTATACTTCCTTTAGTTGACCCAGTCCCACCGAGTCCAGGTAGTTACCAACTTCAGTCCAGTGGTCCACCATAAGGTAATTACTACGGCTCGCTATCGGTCTCTATCTTCGTTTCGTTCCCCACATCACAATGGCTACACCTTGAAACAGGCGTCTCGTTTCAACCAGCGGGATTCCGTTTTCACGCCATATTGCGGCGATGTGGTCAACAGGACACCGCTGATGAAAGTCCGAGATACTCGGACCCAAGAAACAGCCAAGACGATGCCAACCTCGTGAAATAGGGAGGGTAACTATGGGCATGACGACCCTATTGTAGATTAGCCATAGAGCTCGTATCCACGAGGTTTCTGGAGCGCCGAACTCAAGCGAGAGCAGTTCCCCGCCTGGTTTCAGTACCCGAGACAGCTCCCGTACTGTTGCATCAGGGTCTTGGACATAACGCAACAGGTAGGTGAAGACAACCGTATCGAAGGTCTCATCAGGAAAGGGTAAATGCTCAGCGCGGCCCTGGATAAGTTGGATTCTGCCGTCTAGGCTTCTCTTCTCGACGGCGCTAAGGCCAGCTTCCAGCATTGAGTGGCTAATATCGAGCCCCACGATTTGGCCATTATGGTGGCGGGCAATCTCCAGGGCGACACCAGCTGTACCGGTACATACGTCAAGCACAAGGTTTCGGGGCCGAAGAGCCATTTGCGAGACTAAGAACCTACGCCAACGAAGGTACTGAAAGAAAGTCAGCACTTGCGCCCAAGTGTCGTACGAGTGGGCAATCCCATCGAACAGGTCTTGGGCGAAGATTGCAGTGTTGTCCCCTGATGGAGAGCCGGATGCTGTCCCTGTTGTGCTGACTCGGCCCGCAGGGTGGGATTCAACCAGCGGAGCCCATCGATCCTCTCCCTTCTTTGTCTTTTTTGTCTTCATTCTTTATCCTCCATCGAGCCGTGTTTTTTTGCAGACTACCTCATGAATTTGGCGGGACCAAGATACTACTCGGCTTGGTTCAGTCTTGATTATACATAAACTAGGTAATTTAAGTAAACAAATCCCGTAATTTTAGTTGGACTATACGCTGAAGTTGAATAATAGGCTAAAAGGTCTGTCTGTCGTCCAGTACCGCCCACTTCACTGGACTTGAACTGCCAGAACACCTAATCTCAGCTGCACATTTCGTCAATTTGTTCAGCTAGCCTGGGTTGCACAAACTAGCAACTTGTGCAATAGCTTCTTGCGGACACGAATGGAAAAATCCTCAGAAGAGTGCTAAGCTTATTTATCTGCATATGCAATAGCCCGAAGATGAAATGACAGCAGAGGTTAGGAGGCAAGAAATGGCATGGAAACCACCAGAAGGGATGGATGAGTACCTGAAGCCAACAGAATTTTGTGACAGCGATAACGAAGAGATAAAGGAAAAGGCGCGGGAGCTTGTCAAGGATGCAGCGACTCAAAAGCAAGCGGCGTTGAGCATCTTCTATTTTGCCAGGGATAGTATAAGATTCGCCATGGATTTCACAGATCTTAAGGCATCACACGCATTGAAAACAAGATTGGGGTTCTGTATCCACAAACCTAATCTTCAAATTGCCTTACTCCGCGCCGTGGGAATACCGGCAAGGTCTCACCGAGCTGGTGTAAAAAAGGAATCACTTCAAGGCATTATCCCAGACCTATTGTACAAAGCTTTCCCAGACGCATTCAATCATCACACTTGGTGCGAATGTTACCTTTCCGGGAAGTGGATATCCTGCGAGGCACTGTTTGACAAAGAACTTTTTGATGGGATGAAAGAAAACGGGGTTGCCGTTGCCAGCCAGATTCCTACCATTGATTGGGATGGAGAAAATGACCTGATTGTGGTTGAGCCGTGGGTGGTTAAGGATTTCGGGACATTTGCTTCACTGGATGACTTCTGGAGAGAAACTGCAAAACAGCGTAGACCAGTAGAAATGTTCGTCTCCTCCAATCGATATACAGACAGCCTTCGTAAGCGCTGAGAAAATTCTCATGCTTCGTCGTATAGGCTTCGTAACTCGCTTCGCTAGCCGAAATGCTTCGATTTCGACAAAAGCCAAGGATAAGAGTTAAACAATAGGGCGATTTGTTATTTTGAGACCTCTCAGGCCCAGGCAATGGAAGTTCACTGACAGATGTGTTATACTTCTGACCACCATGGTCTTCAATTGTGATCGGGAGGTTACAGTATGGCAGTATTGACAATAAAATGTCCCGGTTGTGCAGCAGAAAGCCAGATATCATTTGTCAGCTCAGACTATGAAGGCCCCTACACGTGCTGGAAATGCCATGCACTTTTCTCTATAACAATTCAGGGCGGGCAGTTTAAGTCTTGTCAACCCCTTTCCAAAGAGGAATTACAAAGGCGACAAGAGGCCGAGGCTCTGAAAGCCAAATTCAGACGTCGCTGACGGATATATGTCGATTGCTACAGCGGCTGCCATGATTTTTCTATATGGGCTGGGCCGATGCTTACTAGGTTAGACCGCTTGAGCCCCAAGAATTAGGAGGAACTGATGACCGGAGGAATAGTATGTCTCTAACGAGATTCATCCGGGATGTACAGAACAGGTATGAAGCAATTCCAACTCCTGGCGCTATAGTCTACAATGCGACAGCAGCAAAGGTACTTCGCAGGCCGGAAACAAAGATAGCTAATGACATAGTTGAAAAGATGGGAAGTGGGACTATTCTTGATTTAGGTTCGGGAACGGGCTATTTATCGATAGAGATTGCAAAGAGGACACCAGGCATCCAGGTTTATGGCATCGATCTGAGCCGGCAAATGGTCAAGATTGCCAGACGTCATGCCAGAGGTGTCGGAAATGCTCAATTTGAGCTTGGCAATGTTGCTGCCCTTCCTTTCGAGGATGATTCAATAGACTTTATCGTTAGCACCGGCTCGTTACATCATTGGAGGACGCCCGCCAGGGTGTTTGGTGAATGTTATCGTGTTCTAAAAAATGGTAAGGAAGCCTGGATATATGATGGGTGTCCTGATGCCTTTAAAGACCAGGCTGATAGAAATAGAATGAGAAGGGAATATGGGTTTTTGGTTTACCGAATTGGAACTAAAGTCGCTGGACTTCATGGTTTCGCCCGGGAAGAGTACGAGAGCGAAATTAAGGATATTTTAGACCAAACAGAATTCAAAGATAGTTATCACATGGAGCTAACTGACATTTGGATGAAGATTACACTCAAGAAGCACAGGTGAACGAGTCTGGTCTTTCCCAACTGCTTCGTTGCTCGCGAAGAGGCAAAGCTGGTAAATACTCTTTTATACCAAATCTCAGCAAGCAGCGATAAAGCTCCCTGAGCCTGAACAATCTGCTGTTTTGTTCCCGGAATAGTTGACTGGAATAACATTCGTCCCCTGGGCTGCTGGCAGATTAGTGGTGCTATAATCAATGTGTTATATTTGTGGTCGACTTATTCCATGTTGTTAAGGAGAAGCCGAAGTCAAGCAAAAAAGACGACAAGGGAGGTGATGTATCATGCCATTGAAAACCGCTGCAGAGTACATCGAGAGTCTGCGTAAGCTGAAACTGGACCTCTATCTACTTGGTGAAAAGGTGGAGAATTGGGTTGATAATCCTATTATCAGGCCATCAATCAACGCTGTGGCGATGACCTACAAGCTTGCTCACGAGCCCAGAAACAAGGAGCTGGCAACCACGGATTCGGTGCTTACCGGAAAGAAGGTAAACAGGTTTAACTCTCTCTTCAAGAGGACCGGTGATATGGTCAGTAAGGTAAGATTACAGAGGGAGCTGGGACAAAGGACAGGCTGTTGTTTCCAGAGGTGTGTTGGTCTTGACGCCATCAATGCTGTTTTTAGCACCACCTACGAAATTGACCGGGCGCACGGAACCGAGTATCACCACAGGTTTAAAGAGTGGCTGGAGTATGTTCAACAGAATGACCTCTGTGTCCAGGGTGCCATGACCGATGTTAAGGGCGACCGGGCGGTGGCTCCCAGCAAGCAGGCTGACCCGGACATGTTTGTGCATGTGGTAGAGCGGAGGAGCGACGGCATCATCATAAGGGGGGCAAAAGCAAGTCAGACGGGAACCACAAATTCACATGAAATGCTCATTATGCCAACCCTGAGAATGCGGGACGGCGATGAGGACTATTCCCTGAGCTGTGCTATACCAACAGACGCTGAAGGCGTACACCTCATCTATGGAAGACAGTCCTGCGATACGCGCAAGCTCGAGGAGGGTGACATCGATGTCGGTAACTACAGCTTCGGCGGGCAGGAGACACTGACTATCCTGGACAACGTCTTTGTCCCGTGGGACAGGGTTTTTATGTGCGGGGAGATCGAATTTGCCATTATGATGGTGGAGAGATTCGCCGCTTATCACCGGCAGAGCTACGGCGGTTGTAAGCCGGGCATAGCTGATGTGCTTATTGGAGCGGCGGCCTCAATGGCTGATTACAACGGGATACGCAGAGCCCCTCATATCAGGGAGAAGCTTGGGGAGATGATTCACCTCGCTGAAACGATACATGCCTGCGGACTGGCTTGCGCCTACGAGGGGTGGCAGACTATGTCCGGCAACTACCAGTCCAACATCCTTTTAGCCAATGTATGTAAGCACAATGTGACGCGGTTTCCCTACGAGCTTTGCCGGCTTGCCGAGGACATAGCCGGCGGTATTCTGGTAACGCTGCCCTCCGAAAAAGACTTCAGGCATCCTGTGATGGGCAAATATATCGATAAGTACCTGAAGGGAATACCTGGTGTACCTACAGAGCACCGGATCCGCATGTTGACGCTCATCCACTCCATGACTTTTGGCCAGGTAGCTCCCAGTTATCGCACGGAGTCGCTGCATGGAGCTGGCTCGCCTCAGGCACAGAAAATTATGATTGAGCGCGAGACGGATATGGACCTCAAGCAGAGGCTCGCCCGCAGCCTGGCCGGCATCGACAAAAGGGAAGACGTGACTGCTTAGTTTCCATATGAACAAACATATCAAGGAGAAATTCATCCTGCTCTGGAAAAAGTATTTTGACGGTGCGGAACTCCCGGTTATTTTCTATTATACCAATGAAGAAGGACATGCCAGGCTGGTCGAGCCCGATTCGGTGCCCGGGTGCCTGATTGGGATATTAGTGGAGGTCAGGAAGGGGAGGTCTTTGTGTCTTAATGCGGACTCAGTCGGCTGTCCTGGGGGCAAACGATACCTTGGCTTTACGGAAGGGGTTATGCCAGACTTTGAATACTTCCTCTCCTACGGAATCCCTGGTAAGTTGACCGGTGAGCGCTATTGCAAATCTCCGCAACTGGTCGCGGAAATAATGAAACGCTCGCCTGCGTTCAAAGCACCGGGACGCTTCATAATATTTAAAAGATGGGACAAGCTTGAGGAGTCAGACGACCCGGAGGTTGTTATCTTCTTTGCGGAGCCCGATGTTCTCTCTGGGCTTTTTACCCTGGCGCGTTTTGATGAAGCTGAGCAAAATGCCGTATTCACCCCCTTTGGCTCGGGCTGTTCCACAATTGTCCATTACCCGTATCTTGAACGAGATTCCGCCCGCCCCAGAGGAGTCATCGGAATGTTCGACCCTTCAGCGCGTCCTTCTGTTCCCAACAATGTGCTCACATTCTCAGTACCTATGAACAAGTTTGTCCGGATGGTTGAGAATATGGAGGAGAGCTTTCTCATCACAGATTCATGGCGCAAGATACGAAAAAGACTGAAATAGGCCGGAACGGAAGTCCATTTTGCCTGGCTGGCTCCGCTGAGATTCTTCTTGCCCGCCTTTTTTTATTGTCATCGCGAACGGGAAAATCCCTCTAAATCCCCCTTTAGAAAAGGGGGAGTAAGGGGGATTTGACATCCTAGGAAAAGCAAAACTCAAAAATCAAAGGGCAAAATGGCGGAGCAAAAATGAAAAAGCGGTCAGCGATTAGCTGAAGGCTGATAGCTGAAAACTGCTAAACTGAACTTTGAATTTAGAGTATCCCGCATAACTTCGTACAAAAATCCCTCTAAATCCACCTTTAGAAAAGGGGGTTCAACGCCCCCGTAAGGGGGATTTGACCATTTGGGAAGCAGTGAGATCACAAATAGTTTCGTGACTAACTATAATTTGTCATTTTGCTTTTTTATCGGTGATGTTTAATATTGTTCGGAATTTAGTGCTTTGAGTTTAGGATTTACCCGGGGACTGGCCTATTTCATATTCTATAGCAATATTGTCAGCCGGCGAATGGGGGTGTAAAATAAATGCAGTACCTGGCGTAGAAGAGCCAGGATGTGCATATGGCTCATTGGCTTGTTGTGCCGGAGCTAAATATAGGAATTGGAGGTAAGTGTGGTGAAATACCGCCATATTATTTTACTGGTAATTCTTCTACTGGGAGCAATACTGATATCAGGATGTAACGCAGGGCAGAATGCGGCACAAGCGAAGAACGGCGACACTGTCCAGGTGGATTATACTGGAACGCTGGAAAACGGCACTGTATTTGATACATCGGTGGGAGGTGCACCTTTGAACTTTACTTTAGGTGCAGGTCAAGTGATTCCCGGGTTTGAACAAGCTGTCCTGGGGATGAAAGTCGGGGAATCGAAAACCGTTACCATTCCCGCGGATGAGGCCTACGGCCGGTACAATGATACCCTGGTAGTGGTAGTAAATCGAGAGGACCTTCCGGCGGACCTGAATCCAGAGGTTGGTCAGCAGCTGCAGGGGCCTCGACCAGGTGATGGAACAGGCGTAGGCACTATAACCAATGTCACTAACACGACGATAACAGTAGATTTTAACTCCCCTCTTGCGGGGGAAAACCTGACCTTTGTAATTAAGCTTTTGAGCATACAATAAATTACCTTTTATAAGGTTAAGTGGTAGCGTCGTCTGCTGGTCTGCTGTAAGATTCCAGCTTACCCGCCCTCTTCGTGGTATATGTACTTGCCGCCTCGCAGCCATGAGGCAACGCTGGCGACAAGACACACCACAGCGGAGAAGGTCATCACCTCGGTAATGCCGTGGTCAAAAGCCCCGGCGATAAGCTGTGGGAAGAAGGCTCTGGAGGTTATAGTCGCCACCTGCCCCGCGGACAGGGTATGGAGCACTCCTGAAGGGATCAGCGTTCCCAGCGGGTTATAGCCCAGGAATGCCGCAAACAGGTATCCTATTGGCGGTATACCGGCCAGCTGTTGTGCGACCTGTGCGGGCACACCCTGTTGGGTAAGGCCGCTGAACATAGCCGCTGGCACCGAGGCAGTCATGCCGATGATGAGGAGGGAGAAAAAAATGCCGATGGACAGTGGCATCCCCATGTTATTGAGTGTCGCCCTCATGCCGGAACTTACGCCGCGATGTCTCGCCGGGACACTGTTCATTATCGCGGCTGTGTTCGGAGCTGCGAACATCCCCATGCAGATGCCATTGAACAGGATTAGTAGCGCGAACAGCAGATAGGGAAAGTCCACCGGCAAAAATCTCAGCAAGACGAAGCTGGCGGCAGCCAGTATCATCCCGCCGGTAGTGAAATAACGTGCCCCAAAACGGTCAGACAGCCAGCCGAAGAGTGGCCCGGCTAGCAGGAACCCCACGCCCATGGGTAACATGTAAATCCCTGCCCAGAGTGGCGTGACCTCAAAATCATATCCATGCAGCGGCAACCAGATGCCCTGTAGCCAGATGGCAAGCATAAACATCAGCCCGCCCCGTGCTACGGATGCCAGGAACGCGGCTGCATTGCCCGCGGCGAAAGCGCGGATGCGGAATAAGTTGAGCCGGAACATCGGTGCTCGAACACGCGCTTCGATAAGAATGAACACCGCAAGGAGAACAATTCCGCCGGCAATCATGCCCACCACGAATGGCGTTGTCCAGCTCATCGGGGAAGTGCCGCTGGGGCCAATGCCATAGGTGATGCCTACCAGTAGCATAATCAGGCCGGCAGCAAAGGTGAGATTCCCCCCCCAGTCGATAGTCTCTCTTTTCCGAATTCCTATCTCTCGGAGTGAGAGGTATGACCAGATGGTCCCGGCAATGCCTATGGGCACGTTGACCAGGAATACCCACCGCCACCCTATCTGGGCTAAAAGCCCACCTGCCAGGATACCTAAGAGAGTGCCGACAATGAAAGCTACCTGGTTCAGCCCGAGGGCCATGCCGCGCTGATTTTCGGGAAAGGCGTCCGTCAGGATAGCCGCCGAGTTGGCAAACAAAAAAGCACCGCCGATACCCTGCACCAGCCGGAAGAGGATTAATTCCAGTGCTCCGGCGTCCCCCGTGCTCCAGGCAATAGCACACAACCCGGAGCCGACGGTGAAGATGGCAAAGCCGAGGTTGTACATACGGGTGCGCCCGAACATGTCTCCCAGACGCCCGAAGGTGACCACGAAGACAGCTACAATTACCATGTAGCCCATGAGCAACCAGAGCAGATAGTTGAAGCTTTCTGGGGCTAGAGGGTTAATATTGATGCCTCTGAAGATGACCGGCAGTGCCAGCAGTATGCTCGTGCTGCTGAGCGAAACCATAAGCACGCTGAGTGTGGTGTTTGAAAGGGCGATCCACTTATAACGAGGCCCTACCTGGGGACCGGGAGTGGTTGTCGAGTCTCGTGTCACTTTTCTTAAATCTCCTGCATTCAACTGCCTGACATTATGACACGATTTGAACGCCCCAGACCTTAAGAATTTCCTCGTGGGTTACCACTTCGCACAGGCTTCTTAAGTTCGCCAGCGACCTCTCATGTGCGTCCTTGTTGGCTGAGGATACCCCATCGCTAACTATCACCACATAATAACCCCGGTTCAATGCCTCTCTGGCAGAGGATTCAACGCCCCACTCCGTAGATATACCTGTGAAAACCAGTGTTTCTATGCCTCCATACCTGGCGATATAGTCAAAATTCGTGCCTATAAATATGCTGGCCGTATTCTTGTTTAGGACGATGTCTTCCCGCAAAGGAGCTATCACCTCGGCGATTTCCAGCGCCTTTGGGTCATCACCAAAGGACGAGCGAAGTTGTTTTACATCCTTTATCCCTATTCGTTTCATCTGCTGGGCTAGCGCCGCCGGCGCCTGGAAGCGGGCAGGCAAAGGGGTTATTTTTGTATAGACCACCGGCACTTGAATCTTTCTCGCTGTCTGAAGCAGCGCTTCTACTGAGTTGAGAATCTCGTTTTTATTGAATACCCTGTTGACCAGCATATTTTGCATATCCCAAACTATCAGCAGCGAATGCTCTGGAGCTATAATATCGGGCAGTTCGGTGTAGAATTTACTTGTCGCCATGAGATTCCTCCTCTTTACTTCATGTTATGCCATATTCCTTACCAATAAAAATCAAGATGCCGAAAAGAAGACACGCAATGCCTATGAAAATTGACGGGCGTATAAAAATAATTGGTCGCATATTCACCTTCTTCATTTATTAAGGCTGTTTAATTTTCAAAAGCCTTGTTTTTAGCTTCGTCATGGTTGTCCCGGAAATTTCTCACCCCCGAGCTTTGTAATGCGACCATTCAAGGTCGTGCAGCACGAGGCTAAAGCCTGGCACTACATTTTTAAACATCCGCTCATTATATCAATTGAAGCGTGCTTTTGCTATAAATGGTGGCGATATATTAGCGAAGGTAACGGGTTGTGCTGTGGTTGGTCTGGAAGGAGCCATAGTTGAGGTGGAGGTTGACATATCATCTGGATTGCCTTCGTTTGTCAATGTTGGGACGCAATGTTAACAAGAGTATTCCTTTTGAGCTGGCTTTGACTGAGTAAACGGATATACCCGCAATCAACTCCTGTCGGGGTGGAACTTCCGGTTAATTTCTATTATACCAACGAGGAAGGAGTAAATTTCAGCAAGCAGCGATAAAATTCCCCAAGCCTGAACAAAATTGACGTTTTGTTACATTACATTCTAGGCTTTTGTAAAATAGGTGGATACATAGAAAGGTTCATGACATATTGGAATTGCATTTCATCAGCTAGGACTTTACTCACGCAGGATTCCTAGCAATAAAATCACGCACACCTTGCACCATCAGAGCAACTTGTTCTTTTGAATATTCATTGTACTTGCCGTGTGCAGCATTGTTACGAAGCCCCAGCCACGCGGTGATACTTTTCTGGTCGAGTTTAGAATAAACGTTAGCGCCAGCGAGTTCTGCATTCAGACCATCGGCTTTCTTAGGCAGAGACCCCTTAGTCACTGGGATACTATGAGCCTGACATAATTTTCGCAACTGCTCTTCAAGAACGCCACCGATTAGAACAGCTGCAGGGTCTTTGTAGCCTTCTGTAAGAAGATAGTCAGCCATCTCCAGAAAATCGCCAAAGATGTCCCCATGGATAATCTCGTAAACTGATCGTAGGTAACCTGCCTCGTAGTCGGTTCTTAGTGCTTTCAAAATACCGGGAAGGACTATTAAATTGTAAGCCTCATTCTCACCGTATTTCTTGAGAGCAGCGCGGGCATTCTCTGCATATCGGCTACCACGGGGAGCGAGCCGCTCTATAGCTGCGGCAAGTATCGTAACAAGCTCTGGCACTTCTGTGCCCAAGTCTGAGCAGTCATCATACTTGGAGCGTGACTTGGCCTTCGCCCATCTCTCAAGTGCTTTGTCGATCTGATTTAGAATAGCCTCTTGATTAATAGACATTGTCTGACCCCTTAACGCGGCGCATTATATGAAAAAGCAAGATGATCCTCATACGGCTCCATTGCCTCGCGATGGAAGATAGCTTCCTCCGGCTGTTCTATTATGTGCTTAAACTCGCCAACATCTTTGCCAAAAGCCTTCTCAAAGAATGGCCTTCTCGGCCCCACCACACCGTGAGTAGCGTGAAGAATGCATTGTATACCTCTTAGTTGTCTCTTAGTCCAATTTGGACTGATATATTTCCTATCTTTCGCATCAAGAGGTATGTACCGCATTGGGAAGGAGAAGATACTAAGGCCTAACTCCTCATTAAGTTCTATATTTATAAGAAGTCTTTTATAAAAGTCTTTCGGGCAATCATCAAAATTGAACAATATGTAATTGGATAGATGCCTGATTCCGTACTTATGAGCTAAGCGCACTTTCTCTATATAGAGTTTTTCAAACTTAATGTTGTCAAAAGCTATTCGTAGTGGTTTGAGGGCCAACTGACTGAGAAGTTCCATCTTACCTTCGTCAAGTAGCCGTGCATCAACACCTTGGTTAAAATCAAGATACCGATAAGCATTCCCAAACCTAGCTCCTTTTTGGAATCCGTACTTCTTTATCTCCTCAACTATGCGTGGAAACTCAGCAGAAGCCAAGACATTGTTGTCGAGCAATATGAGGTCTTTCTTGTCAGGATCCAACTGTTGCTCTAAAGGTATAAAGGGTATAAAGTGCGGCTCTAACCTGTGTACAGCACAGTAAGGGCAGTGGTTTATGCAACCTTTAGTCATATATCCAATGCTGTGTTGTTCGTGTAATACTCGTACACATCATTGGTTAGAGCATAGTCAGGTTTCAACCTGTCAACCTCTTCCCAGAGACCAAAGTGTGGAGCTATGCCTGTTTCCCTTTCAATGTCTGCTTGCAAGAGCGATGCAAGTATGCCTCCAACTTTTATGTTGTCATTCTTAAGCTTGTTACGCTGATAAAATTTAATAGTTTCTATAGTCCTTTTCCATTGGAAGGTGAACAGAGTGGCTATGTAGATGATGTCCCATCTCTGGTCTCTTATTGCGGCACTGGTTCCTTTGTAGAAAACGACCTCATCACCATGCGATTTGTGATAGGTTGAGATTTTCATTAGACCGAGGGGAGGATACTTTACTTTATAGGCTGGCTCTACAAGTAGAACTCTTTTCGGCCTGTTAATCAAAATATGTGGGCCTTCTTCAATATTAGGAGCCAGCTTGTACTGCTTAGTTACTGTTATTTCAGTGCTCACGTATTCTCCAAAATCCTCTCCAATTTTATTTGATAGTCAGTATTATTCCGGTCAATAGTGTAGTGCAGTGCAGTTGGGTCTGATTGGTAAATATCTTCTAGTAACCCAGCAGCCTTATCATATTCAAGGAAGAGGCCTTGGCCATCGCGCAAGCTCAGTATATTTGAATAGAGAAGCAATGGCCTTAACAGGCAATAGCCACCGACCCCAGCCAAATGTTTGTAACCTGGCCAAATAAAGGTCACGAACTTGTCATGCCCAACTTCTTGTGGCAACACCTTTCCATAAGCTTGAGCTACAAATTCAAAGAACCCCGAATCCAAAAGTGCTTTTATCACGTTTTCTGGGTATTTCTTCTCCATTTCTGCCGCATAGGCTTGTGTTAGCGAGATTAGTTTGAGTCCTACCCTGGTGAACCGCCATGTTCTAGACCCAGCTGACTCTACAGCCCCCATATCAACCAGCCATTCCAAGCGAGGTATTGTTGTCTGTTCACGTCTAGACCCAGACCCTTGCTCCTCGGCTTTCTCCTCTATGTTCTTGAGAATCTGTTGCCTGCCCTTTTCAAGAATCTGTAGCTGTTTCTGGTCGGTTAGAGTATACGCGGAGCCAAGGAAGCTATTCCTTATATTCTCCATTATGCCAGGAATGAGTGAACCGGCATCAAGGTAATTGAAACTTCCATCTGAAAATCGATTTAGAAGGACATCATAAAAGGGTACTAAGAAATCGCCATCCGCAGCTAGCAGGTTGTATAAGAAGAATACTTGCTCTCCACGTTCCAAGACAAGTGGATTTACGGCCGAAGGGTGGTCGAATGCCTCGAGTTGCTCCTTCGACATCAAACCCTGATATAGAACAAGACCCATGTCGGTTCGTTCATACGAGGCTGTCACCAATCCTAGACCGCGGGGTAAGTATTCCGCATACTCATTGAAGCCAAGTTTAGAGAGCCATCCCGTTTGTGATGGATGACCATAGATATATAGCTTTTGCAGGCTCGTCACATCAGTTCCTTCGCCCAATCCTTTAAGCCATGTGGCGAGAGCCTCATCCGAAACAGTAAATTTATGCTCTTCAAGCCTTCTGCGCAGTACATCTGACATCTGGTCTGGGGTTCTAGCGAGTTCGGAAAAAGCCAACACTGCCTTACAAAACCCAAGTCGTTGCATAGAAAGTCTGGAACGACTAATCCATCGAATAGCCATATCTATGCCTCAAAACCTCCATGTGCACTGACTCTTGGGCGGACTTCCATGACAAAACATCTGGGAGTGTTGGTATCAGACACTACAGCTTGACCAACTCCTATGTCTCGTATGAGTTCATTTATCGATATATTGACGTTGTTATCCTTGATTTCCGTTGGCAAAGGTGATTTCAAGTTATCTAGAACGTAGTCTATATCAGATTGAGAGACTAATTTGTGAACGATGAACGTTTCCACTTGAGATAGCACGTTCGGGTCGAGTGCTCTTGGTTGTTGGGTAGTCACTACAAAGGAAAGGCCAAAATTTCTGCCTTCCTTGACAAACCTTATCAAACTAGCGGTAGCAGAAGTGCGTTTACCGGCCGGGATTACGTTTTGTGCTTCGTCAATAACGACCCAAACCTTGGGTACATAGCGTTCTACCAGTTCTTTTTTCTCTTTTTTCTGCTGCTCATCTAATTTCGGATTAATAAGAAGATCCTTTGTCATTTCAGAAGCTTCGGCTCTTTCCTGCAATAGCCTCTTGATAACTACTGAAACAAGTACACCACGCAGATCTTCTGGCAAACCGTTAAGTAGCACTACCGAAGCACGGCCGGCGGTAATCAGGTCACGCAGTGGCGTTCCGGAACCTGAGAAGATAGGATGCCGGTCATAAGCCCGAAGTTGTTGTAGGACAGCCCTTCTTGTCTCCGCCCGATATACGGATGCCTCATTCTCCTGGTCCTTCTCTATACATTCAATGAAGTCCCAAATCGTTTGGTCTTTCTTAGCACGATGGTAGTTGCCTTCAGTATCGTACCATCCCAAATCAACCACCTTCTGAAATACCTCAGTAAAGTATTGTCCCTTAATATCGCGGACTATATCTAAGTCGAGAAGTGAGCTCCAGTCATCCAATGAGAAGTCTGGTACATTAAGATACAGGTCCTTGAAAGCTGGCGATGATAGACGATACCGGTAACCGGCAGGAACCCATACGTCAACGTCTAAGGGTACAGCCGGCAATCCCCAAGAACGGAGTATATCTGCCTGACTCTTCATTTCCGCGGACTGTTGCTCTGCCGATAGGACTGGAATATTCATCCACTGGAAAATGTTTAGAGTGTCGAATAGAAGCAAGCCCCTCCGTTTGCTTGTAGCACCAATCGCTGAATTTGACTCAGAGGTACAGAGCGCCTCAATGAGCGAGCCCAAAGTATATGATTTACCCTGTCCTCGTTTTCCAACAATTGCTATGACCTTCTCTTTCGATACGTCAAATTTGATATTGTAGCGACGTCCATATTCAGCTAGTTTCCCCAAGAAAAGCCATTCTTTCGGTTCACCGGCCTCTGAGCCTGACGTACACCAATCACCCTGAGCACTCATTTCGGGGTATAGACCATACCTTTTCATGGATTTAATCTCCTGCTAAATACGTGGCATAGCTGAATCTAGAAGAGTCTTATCCGCTATCACATATTGATTACTTGCTTTTCCTTGGTGATAAGCAGCAGCCGCAACTTGTGCTAGCGCATTTATTATCATGCGGGCATTTCTCGTCTGTTCGTTTTGAAATAGTATTTCCACCGCTCTATCAAGAGCATCTTCCGTGAATGGTAGACTCTGCCAGGTAACTTTGCCAGCCAAGCCGACCTCGTTAATAAACTCCTTAGCTCTTTCTTCATCCTTTATATTTTGCATCAAATTGCTCATGAAGGCTCGCATGTCGTTTTTCGTATTGATAAGCCGAATTAAGTTGATAAACGCTTCGTCCACATTCTGTCGGGTTACGCCTAATCGAGACAGAATGTCATCGGCTGGCTGGATAATGGCTTTGGGAATAAACTGTTGTCCGGTTCCGAAATAGGCAATTACGAATCCAACATCCTGGTTATAGTCTGAGGCAAGTTGCAGAAAGGCATGATGTATCTCTATCAATCTCTTGTCGACATTGTTGAGATCTTGTGCTTCGTCCATGAGAAAGACAATGGCCTTGCCTTGAGTCTTCCGGACCAAGTTACCCAGATTTAATGTGACATTAACCATATCTTCGGCGTTTTCCAACGCCTTTGTGGCAGCTAGGTCTTGAGCTTGGGCGCCCTTTTCCAGTTTGGAACCCCTAAGCCACTGCCAGGCTGGTAGAGTCGACCGTGTTTCCCTCAAAAAATACCCGGAAAGAACGTTAGCAAGAGACCTTTTCAGATTTTCATCTCCAAACTTGAATAGCTTTTTCATCTCGTTGGATAAATCAGCGGTTTTGTCCTCAGAAGAACGGTTAAATTCTTGAACAATTAGCCTGAGGAAGGCTTCGCCCATCGAATCTAACATCTTGCCATGAATATACTTCCAGCCGCCAAGATCGGGTATACGCTCATCATATGGCGCAAGCCCGAGGAAGAAACATTTTGCAGGGTAATTCCCTGGCTTTTTGTCAAACAAATACTTGATATGATACAGCGTGTGAGTCTTTCCATCGCCGAATCTTCCGATAACTCCACATTTTGGGACGCCTCTTATATCGAAGTCACTCCTAATCCGAGCCAATAGCTCGTCACTTACCTGCTTGTTGCCAAAGAACCATTCAGCATCTGCCTCTGGGTTTACCCTGAAGCGAGGGCGATTCAGGCAACAGTAGTCCTTAAGCTCCATATCTTTGATATCCATTTTCGCCTCCTTTTGCTGAGTTCCAATAAACTAAAGCTAGCCAAACAGATTCACTTTAGTGACCTGTTTGAGTTCTGTTCCCGCTCTATTCGGGATGTCTTCTTTACCTAATACTTCGAGTTCTTCAACTATAGCACAACCTGCTCCCTTCCCCTCCACGAGTAGCCCAACCTCAAGAGCTCTAGTCGCTCTCCCCGAGAGGTTGGCAGAGCTTAGTAGTGCAAACCCGAATGGCTCGCAACGACAAACGTATATCTTCGCATGCAAGTCATTGTTGTAGTATAGCGTCACAAATGGGCTTCCTCTGAAAAGCTTAGCTGCTTCCGTGTTCAGTTGTTCTCTCTCGGGACTGCGCATGATAATTGTCGTTGGCACCTTTTCCCTTCTTATGACATATAGAATAGCCTCCAATGAGAAGGGCTCTCCGTCAAGACCCAATATCCATGGAGATACTATTACTAGGCTCGTAATTCCTGTAGCTTGCATGAATCGCTCAAAGAACAAAGTGTGTCCTCCCTCACGAACAATGGTGACAAATCTCTCTTCCCATCTCATATCTCTAGCAGACCTGCTGCGTGCTCAAGTGTTAGCTCCTTGTTTTCTTGGCAAACGTCTAGGCTAACTACCAAGGCTCTGATAAAATCTCTAGGAGTGCTGGCTGAAGCTGACACGCATCTTCGCACGAATAGCCTTATTGAGGATTTACCAAAATCATTACGCCCCCAACCGTAAGCCTTAAAATGCAAGTCTCGAACCCCTTCAGCAAGCTCAGTTAATTCCTTGCTTCCTAACTGGTATAGCTCTGTAAAATTTCCCAGGGCTTTATCAAATCCATATGGCATACTCTTAAAGAAAGCTGGGGTAGTCGCATATACAAAGTACGAGTATGGTGTACTACGAGCGGCGGTAGCCAGGCTGTATAGATTCTTATATGCCTCTTCTCTCCTTACTGCGCTGGGAAGTGAAGGTATAGCGTCTGCCTCATCCAGCAATGTTACAAGCCCTTTTAAACCCATAAACCTGAGCATTTTTGTCAGATTGCCGAGCATTTTGAGTGCGTTCTCTGGGGAAACATTAGTACTCATACCGATACGCTTGGCATCAGTCATCGTGGTTTCACCTTGGAGCCAGCGAAGAGCTGTGTCTACCTTCCGTGGCCTAGCAAAATGAACACCTTCAAAGTACTGTGTCAGCGCGTTCTTGACATTTGCATCTAAGTCAGTGAGTATCCAAGGAGCAAGACTATGTCTCGTCACATACTCCTTGACTTCTAGTGCCCAGTTCTCCAGAACATCTTCCAGAGCCGGCCTATCTGCACAACCGGCCGTCCTGAGGCCCTTGATCACATGGCGATACACGCTCTGAAGATTATCCATAGGGCATTCCCTAGAGGAAAGTGTTAGAAAACTGCTTGCAAATTCCTCTATATGTGCATACTCCTGAAGAACCCTTAGCGTAAAGGACTTACCCATACCAAATATTCCGTCTATGACCCGCAAGCAGGAACTGCCATTAGCTACAAGTGTTAAGTCCTGTTTCATGGAATCAAACAAGTCTTCCCGCCCAACTGCCAAGACAAGAGCACCCTGGGTAGGCGCTGTTCCTTGGCGACATGATTCCACCAAGGTCAAGGCCATCTCCTTGGATACGTCCCTGACAGATGGTAGCTTGGGGCGTCTTCGAGCCCTCTGAAGCAGTGCTCTAAGTTTCGGGTCATCTCCAATAGTACCCATTTTCGTCACGTCTTGCTAGTCTTCATGCTCAAATTCAAGTTTCTCTATTAGATCGTCCAGCATAGCGTTTTCACGCTTCTCTTCTGTAACATCCAGAACGCCTATTAGACCCTTTATGAAAGACCTAATCATGCGCGGGTCACTAGTTTCAAGAAAGGCAGATACGTACTTGCTAATTGCTCTTGGGTTGAAATAGTCTCCGGCATTCCATTCATATGCCTTGGAGTGTGTGTCAACAATGCGAGGTGCTAGCTCCTCCAAAGTGGATTGGTCGAAGGGTGGCAAAGCCATAATTATTGACCTAGCACTTGACTGTTGTAGTCCTCCTCCTATAACATCTTTGATTCTACTCCATAGTGCTGGATATGATCGGGCTCCATTATCAGGGTCTGAGAGGAACTTTGGTGTAGTAGCAAAGAAAACGTAAAAACCTCGATGTTCGTCAGGGTTATCCAGCAGTTTACGTATATTCTGGTTTGCTTCTTCACGTTTACGGGATTGAGTCAGTGACGTAATAGCCTCAGCCTCGTCTAAGAGTACAACAAGGCCAGCATAACCACAAGCCCGCACAAATCGCAAGAAAGAGCCAAGTATCTCACTTACATTCATTATAGTAACGTTAGAGCGTATTCCTTTTGATTTAAGTTCAGACATTACCTGGTATCCTTGTAGCCAAGCTAATATTCCCTGCATCCGAATTCGATGATCCGGAGAGTCTGTATTAGCGTATTCTAAGCATGCACGTAAGGCTGCTCTAAAATCCAACGAAGGCGCAATTTGACGTAGATTCGCCTCGACTTCTTGCGAAGAATGGTAAGGAAATCGCCTTGCCCAATCCTCAAACATGTGTTCAATACCCTGTCCATCGGGTAAGGTTACGCCACGCATTATCTTCGGGAATATCACTTCAAACCTATCAAACGGAGCTTCTCTTGAATTGAGTTCTACATATGACAACAAGAAATTCGCAGACAGGGCTTTTTCCTTGACTTGCATGAAGAAATGTGTCTTACCGCCGCCATAGGGTGCAGACAAGAAGCGGATTTTGCAGCCACCTTGCCCTATATAAGCTAGATCTCGAGATATAGATGCCAACCATTGCTCACGGCCGACCGAGTACAGCTCCAAGTGTCGTGCTGGCACAGTCCCTTGCCGAAATGATTCTATAATCGCTTCTGCATCAAACCGACCTAGCTCCCCCGTGCTACTCATTGTGCCGCCCCGTGACCCATAGTATATAACCTCGGACTCAGCGACACAACAAAATGGCGTTTTGTGCAGTAGGACGAGTTACCATATTCAGTTTCATAGCCATTCTCGCGGGTGCTATAATCTCGATGAAAACGGCGGATTGTTCGGCGCTGTGCCAACTTTGCCGGTGTCTACATTTTTCCAGAAATTCATCTACGGCTTGTGCTAATCATAATTCCTCCTCCTCATCATAACTGCTTAGCAACAGCAAACTTGATTGAAAGGCAGATAAGCTGTGTAACATCCGGAGACGGAGTCATCTTGAGGCTACAATATATCCAGCGATGAGAATTAGAAAACCACCGACAAGCATGAGTGGTGTGGGTTGCTGGGCTAGAAAGAGAAAGCCGAAAACCACAGCGCTTGCGGGCTCCAAATAAGTGAAAACTACCGCCTTCTGAGCCTTTATCATTCCAAGGCCTTTAAGGTAGAGTGTAACGGCAAATCCCGTGTTGAAGACACCCAAAACCAGCAGAAGTAACCATGAAGATAAATCTGGAGAAAAATCAGTGCCTATTACGAAGGGAAGGAGGAAAATTGTAGCTGCAGCGTAAGAATAAAATGCTACGACTTGACTTGAGAAGCTGGATAAAGCCCTCTTAGACGCGATGACAAATCCGGCATAGGCGAGGCCGGCAAGAAGCCCAAGAATTACTCCCAAAAGATTCAGGTGACTAATCTGAAGATTCTGCTGATATGAAATAACTACTATTCCTGCCACGGATATGGCTAATGCAAGCAGGGTAGATTTCTCAAGTTTCTCCTTAAGAAATAGGGGGGCAAGTAAAGCTACAAAGATGGGTGCCGTGTAATTTAGCAAGACCGCGTTGGCGATTGCAATGAGTTTCATCGAATGGAAAAGCAACGTCCAACCCAGGGCGAGCAGCAAGCCTAAACTCAGCATAACCCTCCAGGACCTAGCAGCACGCATCGTTTCAGGTTTTCGAGTCAAAAGTACTACAGGCAGGAGGGTGAGGCTGGCAAATAAGACCCTGAAGAAAGCGATAACGGACGCGTCGTAAGGGACCCAGTTTACAATTACACCATTAGAGCCCCAGATGATAGCTGCCGCAGCCACGTAGGAGTATACCAAGAACTTTGAATTGAATTGTCTCAGCACAACTACCCCGGTTTTATGAAGCTGGAAAGAGACATTCTCCATTATACACTATAAGTTATCGCCGTCTCTTTTGTGTGCCAGGTTGTAAAGTTGTAGCCTTAGTCAAGGGATTGGGCCCTTCGGCTGTTGGCATCAGCTCACACCCTAATTGCACCTTTTAGCGGTTTGTGCAGCGCTGTGCCAACTTTGCCGCCTAATATGCTAGAATAGGCAGGATATTGTAGTAGTGAAGGAGCACTATGGACATCAAAATGCTGCCAGTATATTTTGTGATTGGCGGGGTTATAGTCTCCGCCGCAATCTATTTTGGGAGTCAAGCAAAAGGTCTGCTTGCTGCATTTATTGCTTTCTTACCCACTATTAGCGTGGTAACTCTCTGCGGCATATACTTTGCTACCGGAACACAAGCTGCTGTTTCTTATGCCAAAAGCATGCTGATACTGTTGCCTCCCTGGGTGCTCTATGTCGTTGCGGTAATCTTTCTTTTGCCGCGTATAGGTCTGGCGGGCTCGCTCATTGTGGGCATCGCAGCCTATCTGGGAATAGCATTTCTAATCATGAGACTAATATAGTTATAATGATCAGGAGTAGCTTGCGGTCTATTGAGCAGTAGCGAAGCTGGTGGGAAGGGGCGTACAATATAATTTGGAGGATAAAGAAATGGCAAAGGCTAAATACCTTGTGGATGAGAAGGGTAGGAAGAGAGCAGTTCTCCTGGATATCAAGGAATATCAGCGATTCATGCGGCGGCTAGAAGAAATGGAAGATGCCCTCAGTTTAGATGAAGCAGTTCGCACTGCTCAAAGCTTCAGGGACTATCGTGAAGTCAGGGCTGAATTAAAGCGAGAAGGACGTCTGTGAGGTATGTTGTTCTCCTGGAAAGTCGAGCCGAGAAGGAGCTTAAATCTCTTCCTCAAGGGGTTTTGAAGCGGGTGGATATTAAGTTGCAAGCTTTGTCGCTCAATCCTCGCCCAAGAGGTGTAACAAAACTAAAAGGAAAAGAAAGTGAAGGATGGCGACTTAGAATAGGCGATTATCGGCTCCTTTATCAAATCGATGATAAAGAGAATGTCGTGCGTATCTATAAAATTAAACACAGACGGGAAGTTTATCGCTGATCTTCCTTCTCTATCTGCTGAACATGCCTAGGGCAATTGGTTGTCACTACACTTTTCGGCGCTTTGATTAGCGTGACCTGATAATTCCCGGTCGCATGGCACAGAAGCCTGAAATGTGCAATTGATGGTTTTGGAGTTCCTATTCTCATTGACTGGTCAGACTCAACATGATAGAGTCCAAACGAAGAGCTCGAGGAAAGGAGAAAAAATATATCGTGGCATACTTTTTTGCCGACATCTTCCTAGCCAATGGTGTGCCCACTTCGTGCACCGCATATCTGGATTGAGTATAACTGTCAAGTTCAGGGCTTGAGCTAATGGAACAACTAATACTGGATTTTATCCGCCATGTCTATCAGGTCATCGGCTGGCCTGGCGTGGTGTTACTGATGACTATAGAGAGTGCCTGCATCCCATTGCCCAGCGAAATCATCATGCCGCTTAGCGGATGGATGCTGATTGCAGACAGGGGACTGGGGGTAGGATATATCGTTTTGGCTGGCTTCTGCGGTGCTGTTGGCAATGTTGTCGGTTCAGTGATCGCCTACTGGGTAGGCGCCTGGGGTGGTCGTCCCTTTCTCAATCGCTACGGGAAATACCTCCTCATCTCGCGACATGACATTGAGCTAGCTGACCGCTGGTTTGATAGATACGGTGACCGAATAATGTTCTTCTCGCGGCTCCTCCCGGTAGTCCGCACCTTCATCAGTTTCCCCGCTGGAATAGCCAGGATGAATATGGGTAGGTTCCTACTCTACTCGTTCCTCGGCTCTCTCCTTTGGTCTACCGGTCTGGCATACGGCGGTTACATTCTGGGGCAGAACTGGGAACACATCCGCGAGGTGATTCGGCCTTTCGATATCCCTATCCTGGTCGTATTCCTGGTCCTGGTTGTCATCTTCATCTCGCGGCGACTTAAGAGGCCATCACCTTAGCCGCGGGACCCGAACAAGATTACACATATAACCTCATCACACAGGTGAGACCAAATTGATCTCCCTGTTGTTCCAGGCCGATCACCAACGACAAGAGGCTCCTGGTGAGGCAGATTGCTAGGATTAAGAGTTGCTCAACAACGTTGTCTACACTTTCTGGAGAAGCAGGTGTTCACCATAAAGCCGCTACTTATCTTAGCCCTCGGGAAGATAGCCACAGAATCTTGCCCGCAGATCAAAGGTGAGAGGGTACCCTCTAAGTTCAAGCTCAAGGATTCGGTGGCAAGCCAAACAGCGTGGCTTGACTATGGCCGCTGATGGCAATGACCATAGGGGGTTGGGAACGCCTGGCACTATCAGCCTTCAACGTAACCAACGCCGTGGCAGACAGGGCGATAACACTTTTTCTATTGCCATCAGAATATGAACTGCATAAAATAGAGCTCTTGCGGAGTGATTAACGAGTTGTGACAGTTAAAATCGTAACTGATAGTGTTGCTGATTTACCACCTGATGTGGTTAAAGAGCTAGGCATTACGGTGATTCCCCTACTTGTTCGCTTCGGAGAAAAGGTCTACCGCGACGGTGTTGACCTGACTGCTGAGCAGTTCTACAAGAAGCTGAAGCAGAGCAAGGTCCTTCCAGGGACTTCAGTACCATCACCGGCGACCTTTGCTACGGCATATGATAAGCTGGCTGAAGACACGGATAAAATCCTGGCTATCATTCTCAGCTCTAAGCTCAGCGGCACCTATGAGGTAGCGCAACAGAGCGTTGGCCTAATGAACAAGAAATGCAGGGTAGAAGTGATTGACTCAGAATGGGCTGCTATGACAGAGGGATTCATAGTCATGAAGGCAGCTAAAGCGGCTCAGGCTGGCGCCAGCCTTGACGAAGTGATAGCGATAACTCGAAAGACTATTCCCCGTGTGGATTTTCTATGCACCTTCGATACTCTGGAATATCTCCGGAGAGGTGGGCGTATCGGTAAGGCTCAAACATTTCTAGGGTCAGTACTCAGGGTGAATCCTCTAATCACCCTGAGGGATGGTGTGGTTGAACCAGCAGGCAGAGCACACTTTCGCGCTAAAGCGATAGAGCGTCTATATAGCTTCGCTACGAGCTATTCCTCCATCGAGGAAATGGCTGTAGAAGACACTGCTTGCCCCGACGAAGCGGAGACACTTGTTAAGCGACTTAGCGCTAAATTTCCCAAAGAGCGTATCTATCGGTCAAAAATGACCCCGGCAATCGGCACACATACCGGTCCTGGCCTCCTGCTGGTAGCTATATTAGGAGATAAAAAGTAGCTGTGCAACCGAATGGATGGAACATCAATCTTCCATTTACGGAGAGCGTTTCCGCATTTTGGCATTGTACCTATCTGCCCAGAACTGAAGAAAATAAGATTAAAACCTGATTCCGAGGAAAGTTGAGTATGAATGAACCTATTGATGCAAATCAGGCAGTCAACCCCATTCGCTACGAGCTAGCTATCACGGCAGCGGAAGCGAGACTCGGAACTAAAAAGATATTGTCAAGGCGTGGCAAAAAGCTGGAGGTAGATATCCCGGCTGGAGTAATAGCAGGCAGCACAATAAAATTAACTAACGCTCTCCAGTTAACCGATGGTCAGCCTGGAGATATTCTAATTCAAATCAAGGTCAAAGATGAGAAAGTGGCAGCCAGAGTCATTGAAGTTAATGACGGCAATTTTGAACATGAGGTGTTAAGATGCAAGACGCCCGTCGTAGTAGATTTCTGGGCACCATGGTGCGGCCCGTGTCGAATGATTGCTCCGATAACTGAAAGGCTAGCAGAGGAGTATCAAGGTCGGGTCAAATTCTGTAAGTTTAATGTAGATGAGAATCCTCTGGCGGCAGCGAAATACCAGGTTATGAGTATACCGCTGTTGCTATTTTTCAAAGATGGCAAGGTGAATGAACAAATTGTTGGCGCAGTTTCCGAGTCTGCGGTTCGATCAAAAATAGAAGCAGTACTTTGATATTAGCAGGCTCCTCGGGAGACAAACATTGCATCGATAGACAGGGAAGTTCCAGGCTACTTTCTTGCAGTGGTATAATAAGTCTGACACCCGAATCAAGGTAATTTACTGAGCATATACCAATAGGGACCAGGCATGCTATGAAATTGCTCAGTATTTCAACGTGGAGATGGCCATAACAGAATCCACGATTAAATCGCGGTTTGCGGGCGAGATTTTAGAAAGAATATAGAACGACATGGAGAACATAGGGCTCGGTGGTATGTCTAGAGGCGAAATTTCAAAGCATTTGCGAGAAGGAAAAATTTGAACACGGAAGGAACGCAGCATGCCTGAATGGATGAAAATGGTTGGTGAACTTGGTCCTGAGAAAATCATCCATGTTTATGACCCTGCTGCTGGGATGAAAGCTGTTGTTGTTATTGACACTGCATCACTAGCCGGGTCAGCAGGCGGCACCCGCATGCTTCCAGATATAACTACGCAAGAAATATTCTGGCTTGCCAGGACGATGACATACAAGTTCGCCATCCTTGATATCCCAGTAGGTGGTGCCAAGGCAGGCATATGGGCTGACCCCATCACGAGTGGGGCGCCGCGAGAAGCTATTCTGAGAGCCTTTGGGAATGCGGTGAAGCCATTGCTTACAGCAGGAGTAATTCTAGGAGCCGACATGGGCACTGATGCCAGAGATGTAGCAACCATCTACGAAGGGGCTGGCGTCCCCTCGGGAAGCACGGGTCTGGCGCGGCAAGAAAAGGATGGGGAACCGCTTGAGGATCATGCCACAGGCTATGGGGTTGTTGTAGCTGCTGAGGCAGCCTGTGACTTTGCCGGCATGAAGCTTAAGGGGGCTACTGTAGCCATTGAGGGCTTTGGCAAGGTGGGTGGTGGCGTGGCACGCTATATGACTGAGGCAGGTGCTAAAGTAGTGGCAATATCAACCATACATGGGACAGCGTATAACAGGGAAGGGCTTGACATTAAAAAGCTTCTGGAGGCACGTAAGAAATCCGGGGATAAAGCTGTAGAGGAATATGAAAATGCCCAACACATCGATAGGGAAGCACTATATTCCCTTCCCGTTGATATTCTTGTCCCGGGTGCACGCCCTTACGTGATCGACAAGAATAACGCCAGTCAGGTTCAGGCTAAAGTCATCTCCAGCGTCGCCAACATACCCATCACTGATGAGGCGCAAGAGATGCTGTTCAAGCGAGGAATATATTCAGTCCCTGATTTTATTTCCAATGCTGGTGGGGTTGTGCTTGGGGTGGTTGATGTCCTCGGAGGCACAAGCGACAATGTCTTCAAGTCCTTGAGGGAACTCCTCGGCCCGCTAACCCACAACATACTTGCTGACGCCCGCAAGGAAGGAATCAACCCTCGGAGTTTAGCCGTAAGAAGAACCACCCAGAAGGTGCTAGAAGCACGAACGCAAAAGGAGCCAGCACCATCTTGGGAGGAGTTGCTCAAACTTGGTAGACAGCGCCTCAAGATGTGGTAAGCATTTATAGAAAATGAGGTAGGTATAGCAACAGCGATAAAGGACGAGCTCTGTAGCCCGAGGGAGAAAGTTTCTCACTTTGCCCAGCAGAACATTGCTCACCGTAGTGACCTTCACACCAGCAATGAGTTTCCTTATGACATCTGGCACAAGATGTCTCAGGAGAAGCTTCTGGGAGTTGGAATTCCACAGGAATATGGGGGGATGGGAGGCAACTGTCTTTCCATAGCGGTAGCCGGAGAAGCAATGGTACGGCGAGGACACAGCATGGGACTTGCTGTGTCATGGCTAATGCATGAGCTTATTTCCCGTTTTGTGATACTGAAGTTTGGAGACTCACGGCAGAAAAATAAATATTTACCTGAGTTCGCAAACGGCGAGCTCATAGCTTCTTTTGCCATTTCAGAACCGGGTGGAGGAGCTCATCCTAAATATTTGAAAACAGTTGCTCATGAAGAGGGTAATGGTTATGTGTTGAGCGGGGAGAAATACTACCTGACAGTCGTTATCGCGGGTGCTATAATCTCAATGAAAATAGCGAGTCAGGCAAAGCCTGAGTTTGTCTATATCGCCCGCTGTTAGCTGAAATTCGCCCGCCACGTATTTTCTGTAAAGGGACGGCAGGAAGGAGGTGATGTCTATGCCAAACCAAAACTGGCCTCTTCACCCGCAGGAAGCGAAGGGGTTGTTTCGTTTTAGTTAAACAGCCCGATATAGTTAATTGAATTTAATCTATCAGGAGGTGCTACATGATGAGTGGATTGAATTTGCGAGAAGCAGACAAACTGGAAGTTACAGTCTTGGTAGACAATTACACCGATGCACTCTTGCTCCAGGGCACAGACGTCGTCAAGCGGCCACTGATTCCTCCTCCCAAGCTGCTCCGGGCAGAACATGGATTATCATGTCTCCTCAAAGTCTACGCCGGCACAGAGGAACATCTAGTGCTGTTCGACGCAGCGGTATCACCGACCTGTTTCTTTCACAATGCAGACCTTCTACAGGTAGACTTGAGCAAAGTTGAGTCTGCGGCTCTGAGCCACGGTCATTTCGACCATTTTGGAACTATGGTAGAATTTCTAAATAGGGCTACAAAAGGAATACCTCTTGTCCTCCATCCGGACGCTTTTCTTCAGCGCCGTATCAATGTCCCCGGTGTCGGACATGCAGATTTTCCTACGTTGGATGAGACAGCGTTAAAGAAAACGGGAACAGCGCTTCACAAAATCAAGGAGGCTTCTACACTGGCGTCAGACCTCATCCTGGTTTTGGGAGAAGTGGAGCGAGTAACCGATTTCGAGAAGGGCTTTCCCTGGGTTGAAGCGAAAATTGATGACGAGTGGGTAGTGGACCCTTTTCATGATGACCAGGGGGTAGCGGTCAAGGTGAAGGACAAAGGACTGGCAGTCATTGGTGGATGTTCTCACGCCGGCATCATCAATACGGTCAAATATGCCCAGAAAGTTGCACAAGCGGACAAGGTCCATGCAGTGCTGGGCGGGTTTCACCTCACCGGGCCGATTTTTGAGCCAATCATCGGGCCAACTATCGAAGAGATGAAGAAGATAGAGCCGGATTTCGTTGCGCCCATGCATTGCACCGGGTGGAAAGCTATCACTCAATTTGCCGAAGAGATGCCGGAGCAGTTCCTCCTTAATACCGTAGGCACAACCTATGTCTTCCAATAACCCTGATAACCTGTCTAAGTAATTCAAGTGAAATTCAGTTGATAAGGGTGAGGCGATATTCTTGATAAAAATCACGATAGGAGGCGTTGAATATGGCATTTAAATCAGCGTTTGTTGCCATGCCCCTGATGCAGATTTGGAAAAGCACAGGTGCGTAATTGAAACGTCCAACTACAAGGGATTCAGCAAGATTCCCCACCATCAACCTTCAACGTAACCAACGCCGTGGCAAACGGGGCACTCGTCATTCTGGCGAATTCCAATAGCGCCTTTCAGAAACGGCGGTAAGTCTTTTCTGGGCACTTCCCCTTGGCATTTATAGAGGAGTCCCAGCATTTCGATGGCATAAAGGCTACCTATGATGGGTCAAAATATGCTTTAATGTGGGGAAGTATTAACTTTAAAGGAGCGGATTGGATGGACAAAATAGAATTGAAGGTTACCAAGCGGGACATTCTGGGCAAAAAAGTCAGGTTTTTACGCCGACAAGGGGTTACCCCGGTGCATCTTTTTGGGCATGGTATCGAATCAATGGCGCTGCAATGCGATACTGCCAAGCTTCGGCAAATATTAGCTAAAGCAGGGGAAGCCAAGCTTATTGATGTCAAACTCGGTAGCGAAAAGAGGCCAAGGAGCGTTTTAGTCCGTGAAATTCAGGTAGACTTGCCAAGACACGAATTGCTCCATGTAGATTTTTATCAGGTAAGAATGGCGGAGGCAATAAAGGTGGAAGTTCCTATTACCTTGGTTGGGGAAGCGCCAGCCTTGAAAGTGAGGGAGAATACCCTGGTGCAGGAGCTCGATACTTTGACCGTTGAGTGCCTCCCAGCAAATATTCCTACCAGTATAGAACTGGACATCAGTTCCCTCACCGAGTCAGGCCAGGTGCTGCGGGTGAAGGACATTGAACTGGAGAAAGGGGTTACTGTCCTTAACGACCCAGAGGTGGTGGTGGCGATGATTAGTGTACAACGGGTAGAGGAGGTAGTAGCAGAGAAGGTGGTAGCCGAAGAGGTGGCAGCAGAAGAGGAGGTTGAAGAAGCCCCGGAGGAAGCTCCGCCGCCTGAAGGGAAGTCTAAGGAAGAATAATGTGATAAAGACGAAGCTCTGTGAGTTACTGGGGATAAAATATCCCCTGATACAAGCAGGCATGGGACCATTTCAAACGCAGAAGCTAGCTCAAGCAGTGGCAAATGCCGGGGCACTCGGGATTATCAGCACAAGCGGCATCATTTTCGGTAGTTTAGGAGTGGATTTAGGTCCTCTCACCACAGAAAGAGGTGACCCATACGATGTGGTAACAAAATACATCCGCGAGGTGGGTAAAGGCACTAAAAAGGGAGCGACCTTTGGGATAAACGTTATGGTGTCCGCTGAGCTTAGCACGCCAGCAAGGGAGTTTGTCCGGGCGGCGGTCAATGCGCGGGACGAGGATGCGGATATAAGGGAAGGACTCAAGGTGATAATCACTTCAGCCGGAGACCCTTTGCCCTGGACCGATGTGATAAAGCCCAGCGGGCTCAAATGGTTTCACGTGGTTCCTTCAGTTCGTCACGCTAAAAGGGCTGAAAAAGCCGGTGTAGATGCGGTAATCGCTTCAGGGCATGAGGGGGGAGGTCATGTAGCCTGGGAGCCAGTCCATACCATGGCCATTCTTCCTTCAGTGGTCAATGCCGTGGGTGTTCCGGTAATCGGTGCCGGTGGATTTTGTGATGGCGCAACGCTCGCTGCAGCTCTTGCTTTAGGAGCCGTAGGGATTCAGATGGGCACCAGATTTATTGGCACAAAAGAGGCCGATACGTGTTTTGGGGACATATGGAAGAATCGGCTGTTAAAAACCGATGAGAGAAGCACGATAGTAGCCAGAGGTTTTGTTGGTCCTCTACGGTATCTGAGAAATGAGGCATCTGTTCAACTTGCCAGACTTACGGTTGAGAAAGTTCCCAATTTGTTTGTCGGTCAACCCGATATAACCCTGGACCAGACTCTTCTTGCCACAGAAATGGAAGGGCATAGGGCCTTGGCGGGAGAAGATGATGAGAAGGCACTTTTTTATGGAGGTGAGGTGGCAGGAAGAATACAGGATATCCCGAGTGTGAAAGAACTTGTAGAAAGAATAGCGGAGGAAGCGGAGAAGATAATAAAGGAGTTACCCGGCAAGGTTATCGTTTAGGGGGCAATGATTGGGTAAGGTCTCCCTTAGTCTTTTTTCAACATTTCGGAAATCTCTTTCTTTAAAGCCATCTTATCCACCTTGCCATTGGACAAAAGAGGCAATAACTGGCGTATGAAGAATCTTTTGGGGACCTTAAAGTTGGCTAATTTGGATTTGCACAGGTCTCGCAATTCCTCTTCCGTCGTGGTTTTGCCAGGTATCAGCATGACAAAGGCCCACCCCACTTCCTGATAAATTTCGTCAGACACCCCTATTACAGCAGCAAAGAGTATACTGTCATGTGATTCCAGTGTATCTTCTATCTCACGCGGATAGACATTTTCTCCGCCAGTTTTAAACATCTCAGACGCCCTCCCGGTGATATAGATGTATCCTCTCTTGTCCTTACGGGCGAGGTCAGAGGTATAATACCAGCCCTGTTCATCAATCACCTCGGCTGTGGCCTCTGGTTTATTGAAGTATCCTTTCATAAGGAAAGGACCCCTCACAGCGATCTCTCCTATCTTGCCATCCGGGAGTTCCCTGCGATTCTCATCCACAATCTTGAGCTCAAATGGTGGAGCAATCTTTCCGGCGCTCTTCATCACCGTTTCCATATCATCTCCTGCCTCGGTGTAAGTGACAAATCCCGCTACCTCAGTACTTCCATACCCGGTGAGTAATTTCGCACCGGTCTTTTTACAGATACTACTGAGCACATCAATCATGACTTTTGGTGCCGCAGCTCCAGCCCATACAAATCCTTCGATGCTGCTGAAATCAGTGTTAAAAAAGTCAGGTTGTCTGAATTCTAACAGGAACATAACAGGGACCTGACCAAGTGCGGTTATGCGTTCCTTTTCTATTACCTTCAAAGTTGCAGCGGGGTCGAATTTGTCCATCAAAACGAGACAGCCACCTTGCATTATCGCAGCAACCCCTATCTCGGTATCAGCAGCTACATGATTTATGGGGAAATGCAGCAGTGCCCTGCTTGTCTCTGCAAAGTAAAACTTTTCCACCTCAACCTTTATGTTCTCAACAATGCTCTTGTGGGTATGAACCACACCTTTAGGCTTGCCTGTAGAACCAGAGGTGTACAATAAAAGGGCTTCATCGTCATCACTGACCTCAGATACCCGTTTTTCAAGGGCTTCATTTAGCTCCTGTCTTGGTTTTTCGGTGAATTCTGCAAAACTCTCAGTGCCTTCAAATGCCTCACCGATAACAAGAACCTTCTTCAGGCCGGAAAATTCTTTTATCAAGGCCTTTATGTTTTCCGAAAGGTCATTGCCGAGGTATTCTCGAAGTGTGATGAGCATTGTGGGTTGGCTATCTCCAATCTGATACCGAAGCTCATCCAGGGTAAACTTGGGTGATAGGCCCAGCCATACGGCGCCAACCTTGCCGGCTGCCATGTAAGTGGTCAAGAATTCATTTCGTGCCATGGAAAGCAGGGCAACTCGGTCTCCCTTTTGCACCCCCACTTCAAGGTATGCCCTGGCTACACTGTCCATCTTTTTCTTGAAATCTCTCCAGGAAAGCCTCTCATCCTCAAACACGAGAGCTTCAGCCTCTGGTTTCTTTTCGGCCCATTTTTCCACAAAATGCCAGGCTCGAGTTAAGTCTTTCCAGCTCATACTATCCTCCTTTTTTATTTTTCCAGCCTTGCATAGCCATCGCTTATAGCCTTCTTCCCCTCAGCGTTTAGAACAACAAAGAACAGGTCTATGCCATCACTATTGTCGTCCTTTTTGATAAGTTGCACCTTTATATTTGTCCCGGGCAAGACCATACTGCTAAATCGGCAATACAGGCATTTCAGTGTAAGCGGGTTTCCACCTGCTTCCCTGTTGATAAGCTCGCGCACAGCATAGGCAAGGGTAGCTGTACCCTGTAAAATTCTTCCGGGAAGCCCTACTTGATGAGCAAACTTAACAGAGGTGTGTATTGGGAAAATGATTCTGGTACAGCCATCATATATAAATGAGGCAAGGGGTTCTATCGGGATAACCGATTCCCAGATGGGGACATTATCTCCGGTATGTCTGGGAACTCCGGGAAGAGCTTCTTCGCCTCTGCCCTCGTCGGTACACTCGACTCCTCGCAGCATACCTCCAATGTGCTCTGTGAAAACAGGTTTGCCTTCCTTATCGAAGGCATCAAGGCGGGTAACAATGTGAGTACCCGCCTTATGAGGCAGGATGGCGGCAATCTTGCCCTTTATGCTTAGCTCATCTCCTGGTGCTATCGGGCGATAAAATTTCAGGTGCTCCGTATAATGTACCAGGGTGAATATAATCTCTTTGGGAAAATCCTGGACCTCGATGTAATCCCAGAATCTCTCAGATATTGGCCATGTCACCGCCACACTAAACATTGGAGGCGCAATGACCCCCTCTGTGCGCTCGTCATCCAGATAACAGGGATTATTATCACCGATAGCGGCGGCATAATTCATGGTGTCACGCCAGGTTATCTCAGTTTTATAGTCTTTTAATCTAGCCCCGACGAACTTTGAAGAGACCTCCATTGTATCTCCTGCGCTTCTCATATTGTAGCTTGTTACGAATGTTATTGCATTTTTCATGCAATCTCAACCTGGTGAAGGTTGGAAGTCCTCTCTGAGCCTGAATACTGCCGGGGAAAATTTGGGGGTTAATAAACAATCTCTGTACAGAGATTGTTTATTAACCTATCCCCCTGACTCCCTTCCCTTAGCAAGGGAAGGGGGAGTGCAGGTAAGAGAGGGGTGAAACCCCTCTCTATAAATCTCTTCCCTCTCCTTTGAAGGAGGGGGGATAAAGAGGGTGAGGTTAGTAAACACTCTCGGTACATCGTGTTGACAGAGAAGACGCCGTTATATTAAACTTCCATCTTTGACATGGGTTATTTTAACCAGCGAGAGACGTAAGTATGGGCACTTACATTTAGAGTGAGTGCCCTTATTTTTGTGCTTATTTAGAATGGAGGTTATGATGTCACAAATTCCGGGAATTTTCTGGCTGGTGGTGATAGGCGGGGGTATAGGCATTATTTTTGCCTTACTCCTAATAAGGTATATCCTGCGCGCTGATTCGGGAACAGCAGCGATGCAGGATGTCAATGCCATGATCACGGAGGGTGCCTGGGCCTTCATCAGACGCCAATATTCCACCATCGGCATAACTGCTGTTGTGGTAGCAGTGCTAATTGGCGTCCTGCTCGGCAAGCTGAGTAGCCCTGCAGAGCTGGAGATGCTGGGAGTGTCGGCTTTTGGCTTGGGGTGGAGAACGGCGGTTGCCTTTCTCGTCGGCGGTATGTGCTCCTGCGTTTCTGGAATTGTGGGCATGTGGATTGCGGTCAAGTCAAATGTTCGCTGTGCTGCTGCCTCTCATCATGGCTTAAATGCGGCTATAAGAGTAGCGCTGCGCGGTGGAGCAGTTTCTGGCTTTCTCATTGTTGCCTTGAGCTTGCTCGGAGTAACAGCAATATTTTTTGCCTTTGGAGGAGCTACTCATCCTGAAATTGCTCCTCACATTATTGTTGGTTTTGGTTTTGGTGCCAGTATGGTCGCCCTTTTCGCCCAGCTTGGCGGTGGTATCTACACCAAGGCTGCTGATATGGGCGCTGACCTTGCCGGTAAAGTTGAGGCGGGGATTCCTGAAGATGACCCCCGCAATGCCGCGGTAATTGCTGACCAGGTCGGTGATAATGTTGGTGACTGCGCTGGTCGTGGTGCCGACCTCTTTGAATCCACAGCAGCAGAAAACATCGGCGCCATGATAATAGGTGTGGCTTTGTATGCCATCTCCATAAAGGCGGGGGTTGCTCCGCTTGTCGCTGTGGGCTGGGTGCTCTTCCCGCTCATCATTCGTGGCTGCGGTATTGTTGCCAGCATGTTCGGCATTTTAGGCGTGCACAGCCGCAGCGAAGAAGAGGACCCTATGACTGCTCTCAACCGTGGCTATTTTATCGCCCTGGCTCTCTGTGCCGTGGCGATGTTTGCTATCTGCAAAGTGATGTTCAGCTCTATGTGCTCAGGATGGCTGTGGCTTATGGGGGCTGGTTTTGTTGGCATAGTAACCAGCGTAATTGTAGTCTATGTTACTCAGTATTACACTGAATCCAGATATAACCCGACAAGAAGTATTGCGGAAGCCTGCCGCACTGGTCCAGCGACCACCGTTGTTACCGGCTTGTCGGTGGGATTCGAGACCATCATGCCTACGGCGCTCATTATCTCTGTTGCTCTTGCGGTCACATATTGGTTTGGCACACAATCAGGGTTAAACCTTCCCTGGTGGGTAGGCGGCGCTTACGGCACTGCAGTAGCTACCATGGGTATGCTGATGACCTGTCCCTTCATTCTGGCTGAAGATACTTTTGGTCCGATAACCGACAATGCCAACGGAATCAACGAGTTCACTCACGCCGGTGGCGAGATAAGGCGAGTTACCGACCATCTTGATGCTACCGGCAATACCACCAAAGCTCTAACCAAGGGATATGCCATGGTATCGGCAGGACTGGCTGGCTTCCTTCTCTTTCAAGCTTACTTTGACAGGGTCCTGCTCTTTCAAGGCAAGGCGGGAGTGCCGTTCAGTATAGACCTTGTTTTTCCTGAGGTTCTTATTGGCGCTATTCTTGCCATCATGATGGTCTTTCTTTTCAGCTCCTGGGGGCTTAGGTCAGTAGGAAAGGCAGCAAGTGGGATTATTGAAGAAGTGCGTCGTCAAATCAAGGCTGACCCTGGCATAATGGCGGGAACCTCAAGACCCAATTATGGCCGGGCAGTCGACATTACTACAAAGGCAGCATTAAAGGGAATGGTTGCCCCGGGATTGCTTCCCGTGCTTCTCCCCATAGTTATTGGAGTCGCCTTTAGATTCATACCAGGCTACAATGCTCCTATGGCAGTAGGTGCCTTCCTTATGGTAGGTACTTTCTCTGCTATTCTTATGGCTTCCTTCATGAATAACGGTGGCGGTGCCTGGGATAATGCCAAGAAGTATATCGAGGATGGGCAACTCAAGGATGAAGCTGGGAATGTCATCCTCAAAGGTTCACCGATACACGCTGCTGGTGTCGTTGGTGACACTGTTGGTGACCCTCTTAAAGACACCGTGGGGCCTTCATTACATATTGTAGCTAAGCTTATAGCTACGGTAACACTGGTGCTTTGTCCCCTGTGGATTATTTAGAATTAGACTATAGCAAACTTTTTAAGAAGTCTGGCATGGTGCTAAAATAAAGCATCATGCCAGATGCCATATTTATCAAAGGTGCCAGGGAGCACAATCTTAAGAATATAGACGTCGTCATTCCCCGGAATAAGCTGGTGGTCATCACCGGTGTTTCCGGAAGTGGCAAGAGCTCGCTGGCTTTTGACACCATATATGCTGAGGGGCAACGCCGCTATGTGGAGTCCCTTTCCGCCTATGCCCGACAGTTTCTGGGGCAGATGGAGAAGCCTGACGTGGATTATATTGAAGGGCTTAGCCCGGCCATCTCGATTGACCAAAAAGGACCGCCGCACAATCCCCGTTCCATTGTGGGCACCATTACTGAAATCTATGATTATTTGAGGCTTCTCTTTGCCCGCATCGGGCATCCTCACTGCCTTCAATGTGGGCGAGAGATTTCTCGTCAGACAGTGCAGCAAATTGTAGATTCGGTGAACAAAATACCCGAGGGCAGCCGAATTATGATACTCGCCCCGCTGGTCAGGGACCGTAAGGGCGAGCATCAGGGAATATTCCGGGATTTGCAGAAAGCGGGCTTTGTCCGTGTCAGGGTCGATGGCGAAATTCATGACCTTTCTGAAGAATTCCAGCTTGATAAATATAAAAAGCATTCCATTGAAGTAGTGGTTGATCGGTTGCAGGTAGGTGGAACGGAGAATGCCAGTCGGCTGGCCGATTCCGTTGAGACAGCGCTAAAGCTGGGCTCAGGTATAGTACTAATCTCCATTATCGATGGCGAGGAGCGGCTTTTCTCGGAGCATTTTGCCTGTCCTTATTGCAACGTCAGTCTGGGGGAAATTGCCCCACGAACTTTCAGCTTCAATAGTCCCCATGGTGCCTGTCCTGCCTGCACTGGACTGGGCTGTAACCTGGAAATCGACCCTGGCTTTGTCATTCCTGATAAAGAGCTAAGCCTGGCGGAAGGTGCTATCCAGCCGTGGGGTCGGAGTGGGCAGATGAGCACCTGGTATGGTAGCATACTTGAAGCTCTAGCTCACCGCCATGGCTTTTCTCTGGATACGCCGGTTAGGGAGCTAAGTGCAGACCAGCTCCACCTGATACTTTATGGTGATGGCGGCGAAACTGTTCCCGCAGTTTATGAAGACCACTATGGTCACTTCCGACATTATTACACTGAGTTTGAAGGCGTTATCCCTCATCTGGAGCGTCGTTATAAAGAGACTGAATCCGATAACGTTAAAACAGCCATTGAGAGGTACATGTCGTCCACTCCCTGTCCAGTATGCCATGGAAAGAGACTTAAGCCGGAATCTTTAGCGGTCACCATCATGGGGGACAACATCATGGATGTTACCGATATGTTTGTTACCCAGGCTCTAGAATGGGTAGACAGACTTGTGGACGAGATTACCCCTCGTGAGCTTACCATAGCCCGCCAGATCATCAAGGAGCTCCATGCTCGTTTAAATTTCCTCGTTGATATCGGGTTGGGCTATTTAACCCTGGGCAGAGCTTCATCAACCCTGAGTGGCGGTGAGGCGCAAAGAATTCGCCTGGCTACCCAGATTGGCAGTGGATTAATCGGTGTTCTCTACATCTGCGATGAGCCCACAGTGGGGCTGCATCCTGCCGATGGCTCCCGGCTAATAACAACGCTAAAGTACCTCAGGGATTTAGGCAATACTGTGATTATTGTGGAACATGATGAAGCGGTGATGAAGGCTGCCGACTACATCATTGATATGGGACCTGGTGCGGGGAAGCAGGGAGGGGAAATCGTGGCTACAGGGCAGATTAGCGATATTATGAGCTGTCCCCAATCGATAACCGGGCAATATTTAAGTGGGGTGAAGGAAATCCCCATGCCTCAGTGCCGGCGTCCCGGTTCAGGGAAGGAACTGGTGATTAAGGGAGCTAGAGAGAATAACTTGAAGAGCATCGATGTCCACATTCCTCTGGGCAAGTTTGTTTGCATCACCGGCGTTTCGGGAAGCGGTAAAAGCACTCTTATTGGTGAGGTGTTATACAAAAAGCTGGCACAGTTGTTTTACCGGGCTAAAGACAGACCAGGTAAGTGCGAGGGCATTATTGGCATTGAGCATATTGATAAGGTGATTAACATTGACCAGTCACCGATAGGTCGCACACCGCGGAGCAATCCCGCCACCTATACCGGGACATTTACCCCTATTCGTGAACTCTTTGCCTCTGTTCCTGAAGCAAGGATGCGTGGTTACCCAGCAGGGCGGTTTTCGTTCAACGTAAAAGGGGGGAGGTGTGAAGCCTGTCAGGGAGCCGGTTATGTTCAAATCGAGATGCAGTTCCTTCCCAATGTCTCCGTCCCCTGTGACATATGCAAAGGGAAACGATATAACCGTGAGGCACTGGAGATTAAATTTAAGGGGAAGAACATTGCTGAAATTCTGGAGCTGACTGTGGATGAAGCTCTGGAATTTTTCGACCATTTCCCCCAGGTTAAGCGGAAGCTGGAAACTCTCAAGGATGTCGGTCTGGGGTATATTTGTTTGGGGCAGCCAGCACCTACTCTTTCTGGTGGTGAGGCGCAGCGGGTGAAATTAGCTACTGAGCTCTCACGTCGTTCCACGGGCAAAACGCTCTATATACTTGACGAACCAACTACCGGCCTTTCCTTCCCCGATGTTGCCGCTCTTCTTCAAGTGCTGCAGCGGTTGGTTGATTACGGCAACACGGTCATCATTATTGAGCACCATCTGGATGTAATCAAAAACACTGACTGGGTTATTGACCTTGGTCCCGGAGCCGGTGACGAAGGAGGCTACATTGTAGCTACTGGTACACCGGAGGAAATAGCCGGGGCAGAGGGCTCCTTTACTGGTAATTATCTTCGTGGTATGCTATCATCGGTATACCACCACGAGCGAACCAAGGCAAATTCAATTAAGCTATGAACAGGAGAGAGATTCTGAATTCGGTCAGAGCTAATGTTCAAGATGAAAACACCGTGAAACATATGCTGGCTACCGAGGCGATCATGCGCGCCCTGGCAAAAAGGCTCGGTGAAGATGAGGAGGAGTGGGGACTTACCGGGCTGCTGCACGATATAGACACGGAGCTGGTTGAAAATGACCTTAATACTCATGGTAAGTTAGGGGCTGACATTGCTGAGGAGCTCGGGGCTACTGAGGAAATGGCTCATGCTATACTATGTCATAACGAAGCTCTCGGCGTTTCCAGGAAAATGAAGCTGGATAAAGGGCTCTTCTGTGTTGACCCCCTGACCGGGCTCATCACTGCCTCTGCTCTAGTCCGTCCTGATAAACTGGGTGGACTGACCACTAAATCGGTGATGAAACACTTTCGTCAGCCAAGATTTGCTGCTGGAGCTAACCGAGAACAAATTGCTCAATGCAGCGAGCTCGGTCTTGAGCTGGAGGAATTCATCACTTTGGGCATTGAGGCAATGAAGGGCATCTCCTCAGAGCTGGGATTGTAATATCGCGGTCTTCCATAATAATTAGAGCAAATCAGGTTCCCATGGGAAAATCGGAAATTGTGTATCTTGCCTTAATTCCTCTGGCTGTCCCTGAAACAAGTCTCGTAGAAAAAGTAGCCGACATTATCGGGAAAGACCCTTACGGGACGAGGCTTCTCCTTGCCGGGAAGGTACCCAGGATAGTTGCTTATTACGATAGTAAGCAGATGGCAGAGTCAGTCACCCAGGAGCTAAGGGATTTAGGACTTCTGCCGATTTTGTGCACAGATTCAGAGCTTTGCTGCTCTTCGGAAGGTTTTATCGCACACACTCTGGAATTGGAACAGGGATACGTTCTATTCTATGACCGAGGCGGGCAAAAACGGGAGGTGAAATCCGAGGACGTTTTCTTGATTATCAAGGGCGGAAGGGAAACTTATGTAGTCAAGGAGAAGACTGAAATCACCAAGAAGTTTAGCCTGAGTATGACTATTTTAATGAATGGGATACCTATGTGGCGCACGGAAAAGAAACGAGTCAAGGTGATGTCCCCGACAACGGAATATTTTGCCCGGCTTTATACCCCAGAATCATCGGAGCCTGTGGTGAAGATATTCCACACTCAGATGGATTATTCATTCTTAAAAGGGGAAATGGCTTCTTCGTCCCTGGCAAATTTTAATATCGTGGTTACCAAGCTGCAACAAGCATTTCCTGGAGCGATTTTTGATGACAATTTGATGCGTGCCTCGATAAAGCAGCCTTACACACCCAGCGCTGTCGATGATGCTGAAATCAACTGCAAACTCCTCTATTTACAATATCTAGCACTAAGGTCATAGATGCCAGAAGTTTTCTTCACTTAGCCTCTGTCGTGAATATTTAACAAGCTAGTGGATTGTTATTTTCCTTATACCGTATATATAGTCATTTGCGAAAATGGTTACACAAAAGTCATTGCGAGGCAGATGAAGTCAGCCGAAACAATCTTGGAAGTGGCAACGAGATTGCCACGCTTCGCTCGCAATGACCGGTAAAATTGTGTAGTGATTTATGCGGTTAACTATAAATGCAAGAATGAGAGGCCCTTTACTCTGTATTTAAGGTTATCCTTTTAACTCGCCGGTAGCATACATCTTCCTCAGTTCTATTTTGTCGAATTTCCCGACGCTTGTCTTCGGTATTCCATCCATGAACACAAATTTGTCTGGTATCCACCATGAGACCTTAACCTTGCCTTGTAGAAACTCTTTTAATTCATCCCCAGTCACAGTCTCACCTAGTCGGGGTACCACGCATGCCAGCGGCCTCTCCTGCCATTTAGGATGTGGAACCCCGATGACAGCAGCCTCTAGAACCTTTGGATGAGCCATTATGGCATCTTCAAGGTCAACCGATGATATCCACTCACCTCCACTCTTAACCAGGTCCTTTGTCCGGTCCACAAGTCTCACATATCCCTCCTCATCTATGGTACCTACATCACCAGTGTGCAGCCATCCTCCTTCAAATGCAGGCTTGGAGCGCTCGGGGTCCTTGTAGTACTCTTTGGCTATCCATGGTCCTCTGAGCAATATCTCTCCCCATTCCTTGCCATCCCATTTGACCTCTTCACCCTTGTCGTTAACTAGCTTTATCTCAAGCCCCGCGGCAAGAAGCCCTCCGCTGGCTTTCACGTCATAGAGTTTATCCATAGGCCAGTCAGCCATGTAGCTTTTTGGTAAAGCTGCAGTGGCAAGTGGTGAGGTCTCGGTCATTCCGTATGCCTGCACGATTGGGAAGTTATATTTTTCGTTCAATCCTTCCATAAGATACCTCGGGACGGCTGATCCTCCGCTGAATATAGCCTTAAGTGATGAAAAGTCATGCCATCCACCTTTTTCCAGGTAATCATAGAGCATCATCCATATAGTGGGCACTCCTGCGGTAAAGGTCACTTTTTCATCCGCTATTATCCGGCACAGCTTTTCCATGTTCAGCACTTCTCGTCCTGGAAAAACTTGCTTGCATCCTACCAGCATCCCGACAAAAGGGCCACCCCAGGCATTTGCATGGAACATGGGCACTATATGCAGTATGCAAGCATCTTCTGAACCTCCAAGTGTCACGGCTGCTGCGTAACTGTGTAATACAAGTCCCCTGTGTGTATACACAACCCCCTTAGGGTCACCGGTAGTTGCCGAGGTATAGCAGATAAAGGCAGGGTCCCACTCATCGAGGTCTTCCGGGAAATCGTAGGATTCCGGAAATTGTGAAATCAGTTCGTCATATAAACATACGGGTGAAATACTTGTCTCGGGGAGTTTACCGCTCTGAGATAGGATGACAAATTGTTTGACCGTTTTTAACTGGTCCTTAATAGCCTCTATCAAGAATAGGAGATCCTCGTCTACAAACATAACCTTGTCCTCAGCATGGTTTATTATATAGACCATATGATGCTGGGGAAGCCTGGGGTTCACAGTATGGAGCACAGCCCCGATACACGGTACACCGAAGTAGAGTTCCATGTGCCGGTGGTTATTGAGGGCGAAGCTGGCTACTCTGTCTCCCTTTTTTACCCCCAGTGATTTCAGGGCATGAGCTAACTGACATGTCCTTTTAAAATAGTCTGCATAGGTATAGCGGAAGGTCTCATTTGGATATGATGAGACAAGTTCTTTCTTTGGGAAAAATTTTGCAACTCTCAAAAGAAAAGTCCTCAGCAATAGCGGATATTCCATCATGGCAATTCACCTCCTTATGTTCTATTTTGAGGCATTATAAAGGTTCTAGCTATGGTGATGTCAAGGTAGAACGGAATTTTTGGCTCTACGTGATATGTCTGCCACCCCTGTACCTGGCATTCATTCAGCCTTGAGTAAATTGTGAGGATATTTCATGTTCAATGAGAGTGTTTACTAACCTCACCCCCTTTATCCCCCTCTCCTTCAAAGGAGAGGGGGAAGAGATTTAAAAGAGGGGTGAAACCCCTCTCTTACCTACACTCCCCCTTCCCTTGCTAAGGGAAGGGGGTCAGGGGGATGGGTTGCTGAACAATCTCCTAAATGTCGTTTCCTTTCGCCTTGGGCAAGAACTATAATAACCCGATATTCAGTTGAGCAATATGCGGCAGGAGTGATTGAAAATGCGAGTTACAAATAGAGAGGTTGCTTTTGACGGAAAGTATCTGCAAGTGGTGAGGAAATATTTTAACACAGATGCGGGTGGGGAAGGCGTTTGGGAAGCGGTGGAAAGGAAAAACATATATGGTAAAGGGGCAGTGGTAATTGTCGCTTTAACTAGAAAGGGAGAATTAATTCTGGAAAGAAACTGGAGAGTTCCCATAGAAGCCTTCGTTATCCAATTTCCTGCCGGGCTCACCGACAGAGAGGGGGAAAGCGAGGAGGAAACTGCACGGAGGGAACTTTTAGAGGAGACAGGCTACAGGGCAGAGAGGCTCATTCCAATCATCTCAGTGCCGATATCCCCGGTGTTAACTTCCACCAGGTCAACTCATTTCTTTGCCCCTGAGGCTGAGTTTGTGGGGAAAAGGAAAAAAGAAATCGGCGAGGCAATTGAGGTTTTAACAGTCCCGCGGGATAAGATAAGCGATTTTTTGCTGAACCTTCCTCAGGATACCGAACTGGACCTTAGAGTTCCGGGCATACTATGGATTTTAGAAAAGCGGGGGCTGATTTAAAAATTTTGTCTGCCTCCTACAAGCCTTGATTCTTAACTCTTGTGTTATAATGTCTTTAAGTTCGATGCCTTGAGGATTGTCTGAAGGCAAGAGGGTATGCAGTGGGCTGTGTTGTGGTAAGTAAAGGCAAGGCGCAAACTATGAAGAGATCACTCGAGGCTTACCTTGATATTGAGACCACCGGGTTATCTTCCTTTTTTGATGCCATAACCGTGATTGGCATTTATCGCTGTGATGGCATTGTTGGCGAGGTTATTCAATTGGTGGACGAGGAAGTAACCAGCGATAACCTTCTCAAAACCCTTGAAGGCGTGAATACGATTTATACCTATAATGGCAGCAGATTCGATTTTCCTTTCATTTATACTGCTCTGGGCATAGACCTTGAGATTAGGTTTCAGCATCATGACCTCATGTATGACTGCTGGGATAACAATCTATATGGAGGTCTTAAGGGAGTGGAGCAACAACTGGGCATTCCCAGGCAGCTGCAAGGTATCTATGGAGTGGATGCGATAGAGTTGTGGTGGAGATATAAAATCGACCATGACCAGGATGCCCTGGCTTTGCTGTTGGAATATAATAAAGAAGATGTAGTAAATTTGAAAGCTCTGAGGGAGAGGCTGGTCCTGAAATCAAGGTAGGAGATATTCCATGATTTCCGTCAAGCGGTGAATTCGGGGGCAATTGGTAATTTCGGGGAAGGAGTCATTACGGTCAATAAGCACTGCTTTCATACCAACGCCGCGGGCACCAACGATATCTAAATCATATTGGTCACCGACATATATTGCCTCTTCAGCGTTAACCTGAGCTCTTTCCAGCGCCGCTAAAAATATCCCGGGACGTGGTTTGTCATAGCCTACTTCAAAAGAGGTTACCTGGAAATCAAGATAAGGTTGTAGCCCTAAATTCTGGCATATTGTGGTAGTATCCTGTCCGACATTGGATATTATTCCCAGAATGAAGTTGCGTTCCTTGAGCAATTTTAAGGTGGGCAGGGCATCATCATAAAGCTTGAATTTCAAGCCATCCGGGAATACCTTCATTAGTATTTGAGCCATGGTGTCGCGGCTAACCTCCAGCCCAGCTCCTCTTAAGATTGTGAGCCCATATTCAACATAGGCAGCATTTTTTTCCTTTGGTGGTCTTTTACCTATTGGAGAACGATAATTTTCCTCCCGCCACCAGACATCAGCCTGGGGAAGGGATTTACGGAGTGCTCCAGGAGATACCTCAAGCCCAACCTCATGACAGGCTGTGGCATATACCTCTTCGCGAGGAGGCTGATAGTGCGCTAAAGTTTCGTGTAAATCAAAGCAAACCGCTTTAATCATATTGGCGTAACAAGCCTCGCAAAGAGTATTATTTTATGCTTAAGGATGTGATATGGCAAGAATTGAGCCGTTTGAAAAGCACCCACTCCAGTATGAACAGTGGTTTGATAAACACAAATTCGCCTACGAGTCGGAGCTTCACGCGATAAGGAAGTTATTGCCCCAGGGTGAGAATGGTCTCGAAATTGGTGTTGGGAGTGGTCGCTTTGCAGTGCCTCTGGGAATCAAGCTTGGAATTGAACCATCAAGCAAAATGATGCAAATAGCCCTACGGAAAGGGATTGAAGTTATCGGTGGCGTAGCTGAAAGCCTCCCTTTCCGTAACTCGCAGTTCGACTTTGCTCTAATGGTCACCACAATTTGTTTTTTAGATAATGTAGGAGTGGCATTTAACGAGGCATACCGGATATTAAAACCTGATGGATGCCTGATAATAGGATTCATTGATAAAGACAGCCCTGTCGGGCAGTTGTATCAGCAACATAAAGATGAAAGTGTGTTTTACAAGATAGCTACTTTCTATTCTGTGGATGAGGTTGTTTCATGTTTGAAGAAGGCAAAGTTCAACGGCTTTGATTTTAGCCAAACGATTTTCCATAATCTAGCGGAAATGGTGGGCATTGAGTTGGCGAGGGAGGGTTATGGGGAAGGGTCATTCGTTGTGGTCAGGGCGGCAAAATGACAACACAAGTTTGAGAATTAACAAGCAAAGCGGTTCAGGAAAGGATACAAGGTTAAAGGACATTGATGCACCAAGGAGGAGAATATGACGGTACTGGCATTTAACTGCAGTCCCAGGATGGACAAGGGCAACACAGCCCTTATCTTAAATCCCTTCCTTGAGGGGATGAAAGAGGCGGGAGCGGAGGTCGAACTCTTCTATACCATGAAACTCAAAATCAATCCCTGCCACGGCGGGTTTAGCTGCTGGTTCAAGACACCTGGCCAGTGCTGGCAGAAAGACGACATGCAGATGCTCTATCCAAAGTTACGTGAGGCCGATATTTACGTGTTTGCCACTCCGGTCTACGTAGATGGAATCGCCGGTCCGATGAAGAACCTGCTGGACCGAATAGTTCCGCTGGCACAGCCGTTTTTCGAGCTGCGGGACGGTCACTGTCGTCACCTGATGCGTGAGGGGCACAAGCGTGGCAAGGTGGTGCTGGTGTCTAACTGTGGCTTTTGGGAGATGGACAATTTCGACCCGCTACTGGTGCATACGAAAGCCTTTTGCAAGAACGCATCGATGGAGTTCGCCGGAGCACTGCTGCGTCCCCACGGAGAGGCATTGAGGCCCATGATGAAGCTGGGTATGCCATTGGATGATGTCTTTGATGCGGCGAAAGATGCCGGGCGTCAACTGGTGCGGGATGGGAAGATGTCCATTGAGACTCTCAATATTGTCAGCCGCGAACTTGTGCCGTTGGAGCTATATGTACGGGCTGCCAATGAGTCATTCCAGCGAGCGTTGGATGCGTTGAAGAAGTAAGATGCGATATGCCATTCGCTTTTGACACCCAGGAAGGTCATGATTCGTCAATGCGATAACAGCGAGGTTGAGCTAATCTACTCCATTATCAATGATGCCGCCGAAGCATACAGGGGAGTCATCCCCGGGGACCGCTGGAAAGAGCCTTATATGTCTGAAGACGAGCTTCAGCACGAGATAGACCAGGGTGTTGTGTTCTGGGGATATGAGCAGGGTGGCCAACTGGTTGGCGTGATGGGCATCCAACATCTTCAGGATGTGACCCTCATCAGACATGCCTATGTTCGCACGGCTAAGCGAAATCAGGGCATAGGGGGGAAATTGCTGTCCTCTCTTCGTCAGCAGGCGACTCACCCGCTGTTAGTCGGCACCTGGGCAGATGCCCTGTGGGCAATTCGTTTCTATAAAGACCACGGTTTTCGGTTGGTTTCCTGGGAAGAGAAAGAGCGGTTGTTGAGAAAATACTGGTCAATCCCGGAACGTCAGGTTGAGACCTCTGTCGTTCTTGCCGACCAGAAGTGGTTTGATGCCCGGCAACACCCTTAAAATACAAAGGTTTATAATGGTGACAAGGTGAAGAAGCTTATCAAAGACTTTATCCACAGACCCGGGGTGCATTGTGAATCCACCGCGCTGAGAAATATCTATGAATTTTACGGTTTTAAATTCACTGAGCCAATGATTTTCGGGCTTGGTAGCGCTCTGGGTTTTGTCTATTGGAAGACGGAGTGGATGAAATTTCCCTTTATCGGCGGACGAATAAATGATTTGGATAGAAATCTGTGCGATAACCTCGGTGTGGGTTTAGAGATACACATGACATCAAGCAGAAGAAAAGCGTATCAATCGTTAAAAGAACTGATAAGCAGTGGTATTCCTGTAGCAATTCATGTCGATATGCCTTATTTAAAGTATCTTAAGCTATCAAAAGAAGCCCACTTTGGCGCACATGCTGTGGTTGTTGCTGGTTTAGATGAGGAAAGAGGCATCGCTTACATTGCCGATACTCAGTATCAAAAATTGCAGATTGCGACGCTTGGTGAGCTTGAGGAGGCAAGAGCATCCAAATTTGGTCCCTTTCCCGCACAGAATGCGTGGCTTGAGTTTAAATTCCCTCTCAAGCTAAGTCCACTTGATGAGGCAATTAAAAGGGCGATTGTAAAGGCGGCGGATTCCATGTTAAATCCACCGATAAAAAATCTGGGCATAAAAGGCATTCGCCATTTTGGCAGTGAGATTGTCACGTGGCCTGAGGAATATCCGCCTCAAGAATTTGGCTGGGGCTATAAATTTGCATATGTTTATCTGGAGGAGGACGGCAGTGGTGGTTGTTGTTTTCGCTACCTGTTCTCGAGGTTTTTGAGGGAGGCGAGCGAGTGCATTAAAAGCGATGAGCTAAAGTCCTTAGGGGATAAATATGAGCAGGTAGGAAGAAGGTGGACAGAAGTAGCTCATTTAGTCCAGGATATTCCCAACGGCGGGAAGGTTGGTGATATTCAAAAATTGCTTTTTGAGATTGCCGATGAAGAAGAGGGAATATTCTCCGTCTTGAAGAAGTTTGGCTAGAAACTGGCTGGGGATCCAGGATTCGAACCTGGCCTAACTGATCCAGAGTCAGTCGTCCTACCGCTAGACTAATCCCCAACGAGTTTCATTATAGCGAAATTAAAGCTAGTAGAGCAAGAAAGGTTACCTGCTCGTTCATTTCACCCTCACCCTAGCTCTCTCCCATCGAGGGAGAGGGAAATAGTCATCGTCTGCCCTGTTGATTAATGCTTGTTTACAAAAGCAAATTTTGCTACAATAATTGTCGAAGTTATAGTAAATTGGGGAGGGCGAGATGAGTGAAAACACAGATTTAAGGAAGATTTTAAAACCCTATTCTGACAAATGGGTTGCTCTTTCTGAAGATAGCAGCAAGGTTGTTGGGGCTGGTGATACGCCGGGGAGGGCTTTGGAGCAAGCGTCTTTATGTAGTGAGAAAAATCCTATCCTAACGAAAGTTCCAAAGCACTATGACACTTACATATTGTGAGTATTCACTTTAAACTTGATTATCGCAAGTTTCCCGCAGAACCTTGTAAAGCATTCCCCCGGCGCCGAAGTGCTTCCAGACCAGTGGTGCCTGTCTCCCTGATAAATAAGGATAAGAGAGTCCGTTATCTCGCGATTATTGATTCTGGGGCTGATTTTTGTATTTTCCATGCTGAGCTTGGTGCGCAAATAGACTTAGAAGTCAAATCAGGCACGGAACTCACTTTTTTCGGCATCGGAGGTATTCAACAAACTGCCTACTTCCATCATATAGGAATGGAGGTGGGAGGGTACGAATTTCCCTGTTATGCAGGTTTTTCCTATGACCTAAAGAGCTTGCCTTATGGCATATTGGGCCAAGTTGGCTTCTTCAATCTCTTTAGAGTTCAGTTCAACTATGAAAAGCAAAGAATTGAGCTCTGGCGTGCAGAGCGAAGCTAGGGTTTTGGTGACCCTCTTAGCCCACTCTTTTCATAGTATCTGCAAAACTTGATTTATAACCTCCTGGGTTTTCATATCTACGATAGCTATAGATATTTCCCCGTATTCTAAATACAAAAATAATAAGAGTAACATCATTGCTAGCTAAGAAAACATGCGATAAAACCGAAATCAGGGTTGCAGTTGTGTGAGCCTACCTACTAATAAACAATGAATTCCGCTCGGGGGGCTTTGTATCACAAATGCCCTCTGTGTCAAAAGTCAGGTGGTTGTATAAAAAGTGTTATCGAACAGAATCCTATGCCTTTGGCTTTCGCATTTCCATAGGGCGCTTAAAAATCCATAAGTCGTTTAGACTTTTGTTAGGGTCTCCGCTCAAAAACATTACTAATTCCCAATGCTCCTCGCCTTGCTTATTAAGTTGTCTCATTAACTCATCTGGTTCTGACTGAGGAGTTCCACCAAAATGGAGAGCGGGAATTGCTTTGTATTCCCATATCGTATTCGCCATTTTTCCTCCTATAAATTACTTGAATAAGGTAGTGATTTTATATAAGGCAATTATCCATTGACATCAAGTAGATAACCCTAAGATGTCTTTAATTAACTTCTTCCTTTCTTCAAAACTCGGAAGACGTCGAGGATTTGTTAATGCTGCTACATCGAAGCTCATTCCATCTATCGCCCCGGCTAAGAAAACTTTCTCTGGGTCTTTAATCTCTTGCACAAATGCCTTTACATCTTTCTTGTATTCCGCACTATTCCTCATAGAATTTGCCTTTGCTCGTATTATATCCTCAACAATTTTATTAAGCATCGCTTACCCCCTTTAACATTTAATGGCTTTGCTTCTAAAGTACCTTCTGCTCCAAAAGTCGTTATCAGACTTCAACTGAAACGTCATTCAATTCTTTCAAGTACTGGATTAGAGTATCTCTCATTGCATAAGCTTGGTGATATTTATTCGCCAATTCTTTTTGTTTATCCACATCTGGGAGAACATTAACTCCATTCCCCTTACTTGTCAACTCAATATCAATATCTTTGGGTTTTCTTTTCTGGCAACTAGGATATAGACCGATGCTTTCAAAAATCCTACAAGTCTTCTATTTGAGCCTGGGCGGGAGTATAATTGACTTAACAGCGGGGTGAAGTTATGCCATTTTGTTCTAATTGTGGAAACGAAATACAAGAAAGCATGAAGTTTTGTCCAGAATGCGGTCATAGGCGTGCCGCTGAGGGAAAGGAGCCAGAAGAGATATTGGGGCTGGATGAAGTAAAGAGGATAGCGAAGGAATACGTTCGGTGTGAAGAGAATATAGGAGATGTGGAGGTCGAAGGTGCTGTGCCTTGCTCCCGAGAAGGGCAGCTTGTGTGGGTGGTGCAGGGAAAAGTAAGGAAACACACTGTTGACCCGAAACCCTGGCAGGCCTGGCCGGTTGGTGTAGTGGAAGAGCGCCCTTTCACCGTCCAGGTCTCTGATAAAGATGGGAAGATAACTGATTATAAGCCAGGTGATTGGATAAGGAAGAATGCAGAGCAAGCTCCATCGGAGAGTTCTTCCTGTGATACGATACTGGTTGACCCTGAACCATATCCATTTAGCGAGCCCGAGACAATTAGTGATATACGACTGAAAGATGCCAAGAGGAGGAACGAAGAAGCTGATGCTGAACTCAAAAGAGAAATCGCAAAGGACATCAGGGATAAGAGAGGAATGAGAGGGGGCTGGGGACTGCCTTTCTAAGTTTTCTAGTCTCTGGGATTGCGAGAATTGCCTCTTAATAAAGCAACTTGAGAAGGGTAAATAACCAACAGATATACCAATAGCCCAGTGGTGTGGAGAAGAAAGACAATGGTAACAGCTTACTGTATGAAGTGTAATAAGAAGGTGGAGATAAAATACCCAGTCCCGGTCACCGTGAAAGGTGTCCATGGAATAAATGGGATTTGCCCTGTTTGTGGCACTAGAGTATTCCGCCCAACAAGAGGTCAATCAAACCGATAATGCCAGTTCTGCAAATGCTACAATTACAATAATCATGGCCACTCCACCTTTACCTGAGGAGTGATTGTAATAAGGGCGGGAACATGGGGTTGTTTGGTAAGAAGCTGTCCCCCGAACAAAAGACTGAACTACGACATTTTGCGGATACCCTAAATGAAATAGGCGAGGCTTGTAAGGTCTCTATGGATGATTTCAAAGTTGACACGATTGACCTCTATCACATTTGCTTTGCTGTCCGTGCTCACAGTCGAGAATTACAAGAGGTTGAGTATTTGCATGTCCTAGAAAGACCAAATGAGGACGGCATTTGGGAGACCGAAGTTCTTAGGGAGCCTGGAGTATCATTTGATGTGCCCGCTCTCATAGATAAAGCTCGGAATGCCCTGGAGGCGTATACTGCTTTCCTGAAGGAAGCACAATCAGAAGTCGCCTCCCTCAGATGCGCTGAGTGGTATCCAAGAAAATATCGCAAGACATTGGATTCGTGGACCTTCTACTTTCAGTGGTTGCTGATGGGTACATGTTCGGGATGGGTAGCGGAAGCCCTTCAGCCACCTAGACCGCTCGCAAACGAGCACGGAAGCCCTAAGCTCAATATGCTTGTCGGCGGATTAGGTTATATGTATAGGGGGCATCGAGACCTTTCCCCCAAACCCCTGAAACTGTGATTAGCTGTTAGATACGATTTAGCCCACACTAAGCCTCCGATAAAGCTTCAAGCTATCCTCAAACTTCACCGACCTAGCGAGTGGTATAATAGGATTAGGATGATATTTTGCTCACTGAGCAATCTAGCGAAGTAATTCCTATCTAAGAATAGTAATTGAAACAAAAGAACAAATGTTGAAAAAACTATCTAAGAATGTGAACAAGAACTGGCTGCTCAGCCTGCTGTTAGTCCTTACCCTTTCGCTTGTCGGATGGGGTATTAGTGCTTTGATTAGTAGTTTCATTCCGTTCTGGTCGCTACTAGGGTTTTCCGTTATTTTTTCTATTGAAAAGTGGTTAAGTTATTATACTAGGAAATATAAGGTTGTCGGGAGAATTTATAGACTAATCTTGAATTTCTCCGTACTATCGTTGCTAGGTCTTCTTATCTGGTCTAGCGTATTGCTATTCACTCACCAATTTATGCAGAGTCCACTCATTGGGAGTTTATTATTTATAGCTGAACTCGGTGTCTTTATCTGGTTGTGTAGGGTCGTCTCAAAAAATAGCTGGCGACAACCAAGTATGAAACTCACGGTATTTTCCTTAATATGCTTATTCCTTATATTTTCCTTTGCTGGTGTGCAACCGCTATCCGCCTACAAAGATAGTCTGTTCAACTCCATATCTACTTATTTCAGAAGCGCTAATCAACCTGCTACGACTCCCTCTTCCTCTAACGAAATCAATTCCGATACCGGCAAATATAGAAACTACTATTTGGGTCTTGTAGATACGCCAGAAGGATATCTCTCAGGGGATGGTTGTTATGACGACACAGGAGATTTCATTGTACTCATCAACAACGAAAATGCTGTTAATCCAAGCTACTCTCAACTAGTTAGTTTCTTACAACAGGATAAGACCGATGAGTTCCCATACACTTATATAATCAGCCCACCAGGAATGTATTATGGTACAGCAGAAAGTCATGTAGACCTAAAACATATTCAAAACATAATCGATGGAACTGCACAACCTAGTAACCCTCATGTGTGCGCCGACTTTGCCGAGAGACTTCATAATGATGCAGAAATGGCAGGAATTAGATGCGCCTATGTAAGTGTAACATTAACTGGATATACTGACCCTTATCACTATGGTATCCTTTCTAATACAGGCCATGCGTGCGATGCCTTTCAAACAACAGATAGAGGGCTAGTCTATATTGACGATACTGGATGGGCGGCAAACCAGCCACACCCAGTTAGAGCAGTGTCAACGGTAAGTATTGTAGTCGGACAATCCTATACACCCGTGAGCCTATTTCCCGAAGTTGGTTGGCAGAACTCATACAGTAGCATGGGAACAGTTATCGATTTTCAAGTTATTTGGGATGGTAGTTGGAATAATTAGTTCGGGGAGGTCAGGTTAACTCGTGGTTGGTATAGCCTTTTCCATTTCTCCAAAAGTTAAGCCAATTCATTCAATAGTCGTGTTAGAATACGAACATGCTGCAAAGATTTATTAACTTTATACTCACTTACTGGCAAGGACTTATTACTTCAGCTATGGGAGTAGTCCAATTGGCAATTTGTTTAGGAGAGTAAACAAGATGCGCATATACTTTACATCAGATTTACATTTACACCATAAAAATATTATTCGTTATGCTCATAGGAATCCGCCTTTTAGAAATATTGATGAAATGAATAGGGGATTAATAGCAAATTGGAATAGTACAATTACAAACTCTGATAAGGTATATCACTTGGGTGATTTTTGTTTTACACGCGACAATCATATCTATGGCGAAGCCATGCATATGGTTCACGGTAGAACTCTATTTTTGAGGGGAAACCATGATAATGGATTACAGCATGCCGACTATTTCATTTGTCGCAAGATAGGCGGAATGAAAATATTTATGAGGCATTGGCCTCCGTGGGAACATCCACGCAGATTTATTCATTCGTTTAGTATCCCTTTTGATGTTGACCTTATTTTGTGTGGGCACGTGCATGATAAGTGGAAATCTCATGTACATAGTGTGGGGCAAAGACTCATTCCCGTAGTTAATGTCGGAATAGATGTTTGGGGATACAAGCCAATTAACATGACTACCATAATGGAAGAGGTGAAGAGATTAGTTTCTTCAAAACAGACTAAGGTATAAGGGTAAATATGATAAGACTGAAACAACCAAGAGTTAACTTAACCAAAAGGAGGAGGTAAATAGAATGAAGTGCCCAAAGTGTGGACACCAGATGCGAGTAAAGGTTGTAAAAGTAAGAATTAACCCCATCGCAACTGCAACACGGGACGAGCCTCATTACGTTTGCACCAACTGTGGTCATATTATGCCGAAAGACTAATTCTGAGCTTGAGCGGACGCCAGAAGTGGCTAACCTTTATGATTTAGGACATCTGTGAGCCTTTAGGGAGGTTCTCAAGCCGCCGATAAAGCTTCAAGCTATCCTCGAACTTCACTGACCGGGTGAAAAATTAACGTTTTTTTGTTTCTTTTCATTTGCGTTTTCACAACATATAGTAGTAAAATTATTCTAAAACACAACTCTAGGGGGTGATTATGAAGTGTCCTTATTGTGGCGAGATGGAATCGAGGGTGGTTGACTCGCGCCCTGTAGGCGAAGGAGTGAGGCGGCGAAGGAAGTGCGCTCACTGTGGTGCTCGTTTTACCACTTATGAACGAGTTCAGCCGCGTAATGTATTTATAGTCAAAAAGGACGGGCGCCGTGAGGAATATAGTCGTGACAAGCTCTACGCCGGCATTCGCAAAGCCTGTGAGAAACGCCCTTTGCCGACCGGGGCTATTGATAAGCTTGTAGATAGCATTGAAGCTGAGATTTATAAAGCTGGTAAAGCTGAAATCCCTAGTTCGCTGATTGGCGATTTAGTCATAAGGGGATTAGAGAAACTTGACCATATCGCCTATATCCGCTTTGCCAGTGTATATCGTGAGTTCACTGACATTACTCAATTGAAACAAGAAATTGACAATCTAACTGAGGGGGAAGCAGCAACACCGTCTAATCAGTTACCGCTGCTACCACCTGAAGTGGTGAATTCGCTGATTCGTCGTCGGGGAAGGTAATAATGGCTAATCCAAGGAAGTCTACCCGAACTAAACCTATTGACCATAATAAGGTAGTCAAGGCTGTTTTTGCTGCTGGAGAGGCTATGGGCATAACCGACAGGCTTCTGCTGGAGAAATTTACCGAGCAAGTAGCACAGCGCCTGCGGGTGGCTCAACCTCTGCCTGGTATGGAGGAATTTGTTCCGTTACAAATTAAGCATCTAACTGAGTCTCAGCTTCAGGCTGTAATCAGTGAAGTTATTACCGTTGATGAATTTTCCCCTCAAGCCCGAGGCAAGGTCGTTTCGGGAATCAAACTAAGCCAAAATGCCCTGAGGGTTCTGGAAAAGAGATATTTGATGAAGGATAAAGAGGGGAAAGTCATTGAGACTCCTAAGGCGCTATTTCGCCGTGTGGCAAAACATATTGCTAAAGCAGAGCTGATTTACGATGCTAAAGCAGATGTCTCTTCCTGGGAAAAGGCATTTTACAAGCTAATGGCAGACCTGGAGTTTCTACCCAATTCTCCCACGTTGATGAATGCTGGAAGAGAGCTGGGGCAACTTTCAGCTTGTTTTGTTATTCCCGTTGACGATTCCATGGAGTCCATCTTCGATGCTGTGAAATACACCGCCTTAATTCATAAGAGCGGTGGTGGCACCGGTTTCTCCTTTTCCCGGCTTAGACCTGAAAATGATAGGGTCGGTTCTACCGGTGGTGTTGCCAGTGGTCCCATTTCCTTCATGAGGACTTTTGATGTAACTACTGATGTGATAAAGCAAGGGGGGATGCGGCGGGGGGCTAATATGGCAATTCTTAATGTTGACCACCCGGACATCTTGAAGTTCATCACTGTCAAAGGAGACCCAAATGCCTTGACCAATTTTAACCTATCGGTAGCGGTAACCGATGAATTTATGGAGGCGGTGAGGAAGGGGACTGATTATAACTTGGTAAATCCGCAAAGTAGGGAGGTGGCGGGGAAGCTTAATGCTAAGGAAGTATTCCACAAAATGGTGGAAATGGCATGGCGCACTGGCGACCCCGGAGTTGTATTTATAGATGAGATAAACAGACATAATCCCACTCCTGAATTGGGCAGGATAGAAAGCACCAACCCCTGCGGGGAACAACCTCTGCTTCCCTTTGAGTCCTGTAATTTAGGCTCGATAAATTTGTCCCGGGTGGTTACTCATCAGGATGGGAAAGCGGAGATTGACTATGACAAATTATCTCATCTAGTAAGGCTGGTAGTTCGCTTTCTTGATGACGTCATTGATGTTAACCGCTTCCCCCTGCCCCAGATAGAGGAAATGACTAAGGCTACCCGGAAAATAGGCTTAGGGGTTATGGGATTTGCTGACATGCTCATCCAGCTTGGCGTTTCTTATGATAGTGAGCAAGGATTAGCCATCGCTGAGGAAGTTGCCCGTTTCGTCTCCGAAGAGGCAAACAAAGCCTCGCTGGAGCTAGGAGAGCAGAGAGGTGTTTTTCCTGCTTTTAAAGGGAGCGTTTATGATGTGCCCCGTGGTCCGCGATTTAGAAATGCCACTCGAACCACTGTAGCTCCCACCGGTAGTTTAAGCATAATTGCCAATTGCTCCAGCGGCATCGAGCCAATCTTCGCCCTGAGCTATGTACGTCATATCCTCGAGGGTGAGGAACTTGTGGAGGTAAATCCCTATTTTGAGCAAGTGGCTAAAGATGGGGGATTTTATTCTCCGGAGTTGATGAAGGATTTAGCCCTTGGGAAAAAGCTACGGGATATAGAGGGTGTTCCTGAAGATGTAAAGCGGATTTTCGTTACTGCACATGATATAACTCCAGAATGGCATGTTAAGATGCAGGCAGTTTTTCAGAGATTTTGCGATAGCGCTGTTTCCAAAACGGTTAATTTCCCCTACGAGGCAACGCCGGAGGATGTAGCTAATGTATATATGCGGGCTTATGAAGAGAAGCTGAAGGGGATAACCATTTATCGAGATAGAAGCCGGGAAAGCCAGGTTCTCACTATAGGTGAGGTGGTGAAGGGGGTTGAAAGGGGGGTTGTCCCCCGCAAAAGGCCTAAAGTTACCCGGGGCATAACCGAGAGGGTGAGCACAGGATGTGGCTATATCTACGTAACTTTAAATTTCGATGAGCACGGGGTGGTTGAGGTCTTCTCCACCTTAGGTAAAGCTGGAGGCTGTGCTGCTGCTCAGCTTGAAGCAATAAGTCGTCTCATCTCTTTATCTCTGAGGTCCGGGCTGGATTTATCCTCCGTGGTAAAGCAATTGCGAGGCATTCGTTGTCCCTCGATTGCCTGGGAGCAAGGACATGCTATCACCTCCTGTGCGGATGCTATTGCCAGTGTGCTGCAAAAATATATCAAAAGTGGTGGTGGTAACAGTCCTGATGCTCAGAGCAGCGAAGTTATTGCCGATGCGGAAACGTCCCAGTCCGGTAACTCTGGAGTGGTTAGAAGCGCAGCGGGACAATGTCCTGAGTGCGGAGGGCCTCTTATTTACCAGGAAGGGTGTAATATCTGCCTCAATTGCGGCTTCACCAAGTGCGGGTAAGTTATTAAAATGGGTAGTAGAAGGAAGGATAATTACTATTTAGCTCTGAGGCAGATAGCCAAAGTTGCCAATTCAGACTTGAGCACCAGGAGAATTTTCAATTCCGTTGCTAAGAGTGCTGCTAAAGCGGTGGGTGCCAATGGCTGCCGTATTTCTTTTCTTGATGTGCAAAAGGAATATTTAATCGATGTTGGTGCTTATGGTCTCAGTGACTTTTACCTCAAGAAGGCGCCGCTTGAGGCTCGTAAAAGCATACCTGAAGTTCTTAATGGTGAAGTGGTATATATTGCCGATGCCACCAAAGATGAGAGGATTCAGCATACTCAGATAGCAAAGGCACAAAGAATATCTTCGATACTGGCAGCTCCTATAACGGAAAAAGGCGAGGTGAGTGGTGAAATCAGGCTTTATACCCATGACATCCATCAATTCTCGGAGGGTGATAAAAATTTTATTCTCGCTGTTGCCAATCTAAGCGCTGCTCTGTTAGCGAAAGATGAGCTTCAGCGCTTATTGGGGAGTGGCTATAAGGGCCTTCAAGGACAATCGAAATTGCCGCAATTGCCTACTACATCGTTAAGGCCAACCGAGTTTGCTCACCCCAGCGAGGAGGAATTTGCCCGGCTTCTGGATTTCTATCAAATTGAGTGGCTCTATGAACCTCGTTCCTTCCCACTTCGCTGGGAAAACGGTGGAATAGTTGAGATGTTTACCCCTGACTTTTATTTACCGGAGTTTGACCTCTACATCGAGCTCACCACCTTGAAGCAGGGTTTGGTGACGGAGAAGAACCGCAAGGTGCGTCGGCTTAAGGAACTTTATCCCGAAGTTAACATCAAGCTCCTTAATAAAAACGATTTCCTCAGGCTTCTGGCTAAATATGGCTATGGCTCCTTAAGCGGGGCCAAAGTACCCGGCATTGACCGTATTCTGTTCACCCATAATCAAATTCAGCGAAGAGTGAAAGCATTAGCACGGCAAATCTCCCGTGATTATGAAGGGGAGAAACTTATCTTGGTGGGAGTTTTGAAGGGAGTTGTCTGCTTCATGACTGACCTGATGCAACATCTTTCTGTGCCAGTTAGTGTGGATTTTATGGCTATTTCCTATTACGGTGAAGGGAAAAGTCAGCTGGTTAAAATAACCAAGGACCTCGATGATAGCATAACAGGGCAGCATGTATTGATGGTTGAGGATATTGTAGACACGGGCATGACGTTAAATTATGTTCTGAAATATTTACTGGCTCACGAGCCAGCGAGTCTCCGTGTATGCACCTTGCTTGATAAACGAGCACGCCGGCTGGTGGATGTTCCTCTTGATTATGTGGGTTTCGAAATTCCGGATGAGTTCATAGTTGGTTATGGGTTGGACTATAGAGGAGAATACCGTAACCTTCCCTTTATCGGTACTTTTCACCCTGAATTGGCTGAGGAAGGAAAGTCAGGAAAATAAAAAAAGTCCCAAGCAACCTCACCTTTTGCTTTGGTTCCTCACCTTCCCACCTTCCGGCTTCCACCTACCTTGCGCCCTCACTTTTGGTTCCTGCGCCTTTCTGTTTCGGCCTTCCAGGATTGGGCTCCTCACCACCCGCCTTCCAGCTTGGTTGCTTGGAACTAATTATTTACTGTATCACATTATTATAAGTTTGTCAATAGTTAATACCTAAAAAAATTTGATTTGTGGTTTTAGAGCATCTTTTCCAGCTCTTTCTTTTGCTATTTTACCATCCTGGCTAATATAGCCCGAAAGGGAAGTAAAATTATAATTACACAAAGCGAAAAGCTAATTAGAAAAAGATCCTATAACTTGCCCTCTTGCCCCAGTTTCTTGATGATATCCGAAGCAGCCGAGTAAGGGTCAGTCCTTTTGTTCACTAAGTCGTCTATCAGCTTTTCCAGATAATTATTCTGGTTAACTATCTGGAAGACGTGGTCCATTAAGGAACTCTTAAGCACTTCAATTAGCTCAAGCCTTGCTCTCTCCTTAAGATGTGTATCGTGTCCTCCAGTAGCGATGAGGAATTCCTTATGCTGGTAAATTCCCTCCACCAACTCATCAATCCCTTTATTATTGACCGCTTCAGTTAAGAATATTTTGGGCTTCCATGCCTGTGGAGAATAAACACTCATTTGGAGCATCGCTTCTAGCTCCGCTTTCAATTCATCAGCCCCCTTTTTATCTGCTTTGTTTATGACAAAGATATCAGCTATCTCTAGAATGCCAGCTTTAAGCGTTTGAACCCAATCCCCCATTCCAGGGACTAAGATCACCATAGAGGTGTGAGTGAAATTAATTATATCTACCTCTGCTTGACCTGCGCCTACGGTTTCTATCAAGATGATATCCTTACCCATGGCATCCATAATGTTAATAACGTTGGCTGTAGCCCGGGATAGTCCTCCTCGCCAGCCTCTCGTAGCCAAACTCCTGATAAAAACACCCCCGTCCGTGGCATGTCTCTGCATCCTTATCCTGTCCCCCAGTATTGCACCACCACTAAAGGGGCTGGAGGGGTCGATAGCGATAACACCAATTGTCTTACCCCTCTTCCTGAAGACATCTATCAGCAGGTCTATTAAGGTACTTTTCCCCGAACCCGGGGAACCCGTAATACCAATGATGTAGGACCTCCCAGTATGGGGGTAGAGGGCTTTTAACTCTTCGATAGCACTCGGCAATTCATCTTCCACATCTCTTATCAATCTTGCCGTTGCCTTTATATTGCCTTGCAATACCTCTTTCGCAAGTCTCATTTATGGTACCTCATCACTCTTCTTCTCCAACATTATGCATGCCGGGGTTTCACATTAGCTCTTGTCCAATTTATTATCTCGCTGAGAGATGAGCCTGGTAAGAATATTTCTTTAATCCCCACTTTCTTAAGCTTTGGAATATCTTCTTTGGGGATGATACCTCCCACTATAACTATTATATCTTCCGCCTTATTTTCCTTCAGCAGCTCAACTACCCGTGGGAACAAGTAGACATGAGCGCCAGAGAGACAACTTAGACCGATTAGATCAACATCCTCCTGCAAAGCTGCATTGACAATCTGCTCTGGAGTCTGATGCAGGCCAGTGTATATGACCTCAAATCCGGCATCTCTATAAGCTCGAGCTACAATTTTCACTCCCCGGTCATGACCATCAAGCCCTGGCTTGGCAACCAGAATCCTTATCTTCCTTTCCGAACTCATCTTCTCTTCCTATAAGTGAATAGCTGACTCGCGGTATTCTCCAAGGACATCTCTCCACGTATCGCAAATTTCCTGCTCAGTGGCATATTCCTTCACCGCCTCTATCACGTAAGGCATCAAATTTTTATCAGTTTTAGAAGCAGTGCGGAGGTCACTCAAGGTTTGAATCACTTGCCGATTATCTCTTATTCTTTTAACCTCATTTGTTCTGGCGATTTGCTCCTCTTCTAATTCCTCGGGTATCTGCAGTAGCGGGGGGTAAACTTGTTCACCGGTGGAGTACTTATTTACCCCTATTACAACTTTCTCCCCCTTATCTATTTGTTGCTGGTAATGGTAAGCAGCATTGGCAATCTCCATTTGAGGGAAGCCTTGCTCAATAGCAGCAGGCATGCCTCCCATGTCATCTATCTTATTGATATATTCCCAGGCTTTCTCCTCCATCTGATTGGTCAATGATTCCACAAAATATGACCCAGCCAGAGGGTCTATGGTATTAGTGACCCCTATCTCATCAGCAATAATCTGTTGGGTGCGGAGAGCAGTGGTAGCAGCAAACTCGGAAGGCAAAGCTAGCGTCTCATCTAAAGAGTTGGTGTGTAGAGACTGTGTTCCCCCTAGAACCGCCGCCAGTGCCTCAATAGCAGTCCTGATAACATTATTATAAGGCTGTTGAGCAACAAGTGAGCATCCTGCAGTCTGAGTATGGAACCTCATCCACCAAGAGCGAGGGTCCTTAGCCTTAAATCTATCCCTCATAATTTTAGCCCACATCCTTCTAGCTGCCCTAAATTTGGCAACCTCCTCGAAGAAATCAAGATGAGAGTTAAAGAAGAACGAGAGACGGGGGGCAAAAGAATCAACATCCAGCTTCTTCCGTTCAATAACATCCTGTACATACTCTATTCCATCAGCCAGGGTAAAAGCCAATTCCTGAATAGCGGTAGAGCCCGCCTCACGAATATGGTAACCACTAATGCTTATAGTATTCCATTTAGGAACATACTTGGTGCCAAACTCGATTGTGTCGCTTATCAGCCTAATTGATGGCTCAAGCGGGAGCATCAGTGTTTTCTGAGCAATGAATTCCTTCAGCATATCATTTTGAATTGTCCCCCCAATTTTATCCCAGCTTATCCCAGCTTTTTCAGCCGCAGCTAAATACATAGCCCAGAGTATGGATGCTGGGGGATTGATGGTCATGGAAGTGGTAATCTTATCGAAGGGTATCCTGTCGGTCAGGATCTCGAAATCTCTCAAGGTATCAATCGCTACCCCGCACCTTCCACACTCACCTCTAGCCCGGGGCGAATCAGTATCATATCCCATTAAAGTAGGAAAATCGAAAGCAGTGCTCAGCCCTGTCTCACCCTCTTTAAGTAAAAGATGCCATCTTTTATTAGTATCCTCAGCACTGCCAAATCCCGCGAACATACGCATTGTCCATTCCCTTCCTCGATACATTGTTGGCTGACATCCCCTGGTAAACGGGAAGATACCAGGATAGCCAATATCTCTGGCGAAATCCAGGTCTGCGATATCTTCTGGGGTATAAATTCCTTTTATTTTCATGTCGGAAACAGTGGAGAATCCTCCTTTTCTCTCCGGGTTTTGCATAATGACTTTCTCTACTTCTTTCTCCCATTCTTTCTTACCTTCACGCACCTGCCTTAAAGTTTCCTCTGCAAACATAGCTGCCTCCTCTTTGAGCAATTAATGTGATTGTTTAACTTTAGCAGATTTCGAAGGGCAATACCTGGCACAAAACAAACTTCGTACTGGACCATCGCCCACTGAGAAATTCGTCACAGAGTATATCTGACACTGAGAGTGAAGTCAAACACGCCCCGCTATCTGGTATTAAAAGTAAGCTTTTTCTCATAGCTCTCGGTCAGTCATTCGTCGCGAAGGCCAGTGGCGAACTTACCAACTTGGGCAAGATAGAAATTTGTGCCTCAAGGGAAGGGAAATAGCCGATAATGCTGGCAAATTATGGGAAGTAAGGATAGCAACAGCGACTTTACCGTAGCTTATTACAGCAGGTAAATTGTATCAAATTCTGTTAACATCAAATCACGACATATCGGTAAAGCTGCTGCTTTTACCCTGTAATTTGTTTAAACTGAGTAATAAAAATTAGGAACTTAGTAGAAAAAGGGGGTGAATATCAATGAAACTATTAGATGAGATGCCGGTAAGAGGGTTTTCGGCATTTGCTGAGTCTCTTCTCTATGCTATGGGCAGGACGCCAGAGGAGATAGCCAGGCCAGGAATTGCTATTGTCAATTCACAGAATGAGCTTGTTCCGGGGCATATCCATCTCGATGACATTGCATCTGCTGTTCGAGATGGAATCGTATCAGCAGGGGGCACCCCTTTTGAATTTCCCACCATCGCTATCTGTGATGGTCTTGCCATGGGGCATGCTGGAATGTGCTATCCACTGGCTAGCCGGGAGCTGATAGCTGATTCAATTGAGGCCATGATATTAGCGCATAACCTGGATGCCATGGTGCTGGTCACTGGCTGTGACAAGATCACACCGGGAATGATGATGGCAGCAGCTCGTTTGGACATTCCCGCTATCGTAATCAACGGAGGACCGATGTTGGCGCCACGACCCACGAGCAAAGTTCCTCTGTTAGGATGTGGCAGTTGTCCCGGTTTGTATACTGCCAACAGCATGGCCTGCATGGCTGAAGTGCTTGGCCTTGCCTTACCCTGGAATAGTTGTATCCCTGCGGCACATGGTGCGAGGAGGCAACTGGCAAGAAAAGCCGGCGTAAGGATTATGGAACTTTTAAGGGAAGGGATAATTCCCAGGCAGATTCTCACCAAAAAAGCCTTCGAGAATGCCATAACGGTGGATATGGCTATCGGCGGTTCCTCCAACACTATCCTGCACCTCATGGCTCTTGCCAGTGAGGCAGAAATAGACATTGGCCTGGAGCTCTTTGATCAAATAGGCCGCCGGACTCCCAGACTATGCGATCTCAGTCCTGCGGGGCCCTACTTCTTAGAAGATTTGTATGAGGCCGGGGGATTACAGGCGGTAATGGCGGAACTATCTAACAAGAATCTGCTCCATCTGGATGCACTTACGCTTAGCGGCCAGACTTTAGGGGAAATTATTGAAGGAGCCCGGAGCACACGCCCCGAAGTAATCAGGAGCATAGAGGAGCCATATTATTCTGAAGGGGGACTCGCTATCCTTTATGGCAATCTAGCTCCCGATGGTGCAGTAGTAAAGCAGTCAGCGGTAAAGCCTGAGATGTTCAAGCATTCTGGTCCAGCCAGAGTATTTGACCTTGAGGAAGATGCTGTAACGGCAATGCTGGATGGCAAAATCCATAGCGGTGATGTGGTAGTAATTAGATATGAGGGTCCCAGGGGAGGGCCGGGATTCCGGGAAATGCTGATGGCTACCAGCACGATACTGGCGGTAGAGTTAAGTGGAGAGGTAGCGCTGGTCACCGATGGCAGGTTTTCCGGGGCAACAGAAGGCGCTGCTATCGGGCATGTATCCCCTGAGGCTATGGAAGGGGGCCCGATTGCAATTGTGGAGGAAGGAGACATCATTGAGATAGATATTCCCTCTCGGAAGTTAAACGTGAGACTAGCGCAGAAAGAAATCCAGAGTCGCCTTGCCCGGTGGTCACCTCCGCCCTTGAAGAGAGAAGTTAAAAGCTATCTGCGCAGATATTCCCGTTTAGTGACCTCAGCGAGCACCGGTGCCATACTGATAACGCCTGAAAGGTAGTAAGCCCTTAAAATCGCCGCTGGACATCGGCAAGTACCTCCTCAGCCTCTCGCACCATTCTTTCCAGGAGTTCCCGGCAACTGACGATTTCCTTGATGAGGCCGATAGATTGACCGAGCGCCAAGGGAGCATATTCCACATCGCCGCTTTCCCAGGCTTTCTGGATGCGCTCGCCAGAGATGAGGGATATTATTTCTTCGAGCCCACCGTGCCGCGCCTCTACCTTCAGCACCTCCTGGACTAATTTATTCTTCAGGGCTCGCATTTGTAAGTTAATAGACTTGCATATCAAGGTAACATCGTTTTCCTGGCGGTGAACGAGCTCCTCTTTGATTTTGGGGTGTGCCAGGCACTCTGTTGTCGCGATGAACCGTGAAGCCATCATGACTCCATCCGCTCCAAGGACCATAGCAGCAGCCATGCTCCTTCCATCTGCAATGCCTCCTGCAGTAATAACAGGGATGTTCACGGACTCACGGATTCGGGGGGTGAGCAGCATGGTGGTCACGTCATCATCCAGAGGATGACCACCTTCCTCGAAACCCGCGGCAATAACAGCAGCGTAGCCAGCTTTCTCCGCATGCTTCGCATGTCTGACCGCACCAACTTTATGTATCAACCTCACACCTGCTTCCTTGGCCTGGCTAACGGAGTCTGGTCCCAGGTACTTATCTAAGGGTGCGCCTGAGATTTCAAGGGCAGTCACTTTTTCTTCGCAACAGACCTGAAAGTATTCCTGGTGTAGCTCTTTTGTAATGCGCACGGATGGCAATAGAGTGATGTTCACGGAGAAGGGGTTATCAGTCAACCTTCGGGTCTTATCAATAGCCTTCCGAAGAGCATTTCCAGATTCGTAGTTTCCCGCAGTCAAGTTTCCGAGTCCACCGGCATTAGAAATAGCGGCACAAAGCTCAGGTTTAGCCAGCCACATCATACCCCCACATATAATAGGATGCTGAATGCCAAAAAGTTCTGTGATTCTAGTTTTCACGAGTTTCCTCCTTTACCTGGCGTAATTATAGCCACGATAGGAGTGTGGGACAATAGAAAACGGCTTTATTCCCGCTCTAAATCTGCCTCAAGTGTTGAGGTGAAATCCGGATATTCGCCCCTTAGCGTTTGGAAGAATAAAGCACGGCTTTTGAAAAAGGGATTTAACCCTCTCATAGCTGGCAGAGTTAGCATTACAATTTTTTGTGTCCTAAGTGCTATCATGGACAAAGACGCAGTCCCAAGAAATTGGGCTAAGATAATGGAAGCTAGATAGTGTAGTAGCAGTGATATGGATAGAGAGGAATTTGAGACTCTAGTGGTGGAAGCCATTAATAATCTGCCTCTTGAGTTTCGCAATAAGCTTGAAAATGTTGATGTCGTTGTAGAGGACTGGCCAACATCAGGACAGCTTAAGAAAGTGAAAGTTAGCCATCCCAGCCAATTATTGGGGCTTTATGAAGGCGTGCCCCAAACCAAGCGTGGTGGAGGGTATGGGCTGGTTACGCCTGATAAAATAAGCATCTTTCAGAAGCCTATAGAGGGTCAGTGTCACTCTAATGAGGAGATCGGCGTGAAAATAACTGAAGTAGTGTGCCACGAGATAGCTCACCACTTTGGCATTGATGAGAGGACTTTGCGTAGGATAGAGGATGAGAGGCGCAGGAAAAGCAGGCATTGGATGAAACCGTAACAAAATGACGGTCTGTGCAATTAGGTAACAAAACAAGCTAATGTTATCCTAGAACCATCGCACACTCATGATGCTGACCTCCAGTCGTTCTCCCTCGCATTTGGAGAGGAACGGGCCGCGCGGGTGCTAAAGAATTTCTAGGTTCTCCCTCAAAACTTAACAGGATTTTAATATTTGGCTCTTATTATTTTAATTAGAAAGGAGAACACAATGGAAGAACCAATAGTCAAGTTAGAAAGCTCAATCGGGCTGTTGAGAAACGAACTTAATGAACTTAGGAGCAAGTTGATGACACTACTGTGGTTTCAAATAGGAAGCTTGGTAATACTAATAGCAGTCATCATCGTCACCTGGCTTTTCCCCCATTTCCGGTTCGGGGCAGGAATGCCACGCATCCCATCACAGGTGCCTTAAAACCACCTTGCGAGCCATAGGAGCCGCTGACGCCGACGTCCATAACATATTAGACAGATGTTCAATCCAAAAAATAGGGCTTTCATTTGTGTTTTTGCTTTCTAGTATTTTGAAGCGCTAATTTCCTCCATCTTGCCAGTAACAACAAACACCACCCGTTCACAGATGTTGGTCACCCTATCAGCGCTACGCTCCAGGTTGTGAGCCACCCAGATAAGGCGTGTTGCCCGAGTAATCGTCCTCGGGTCTTCAACCATGAAGATGAGCAATTCCCGATACACTTGGTCGTAGAGGTTGTCTACTAGATCATCCTCGGTAGCGATTTTCTTGGCCGCTTCAGCGTCCCTGTTGACGAAAGCATCCAGGCTATGGCGCAGCATGTCTACAGTTTGTTCCGCCATGCGGGGGATATCAACCAGTGGTTTTAAGGGCGGCTCATCACCAATCATTATTACAATCCGGGCAATACCTACCGCGTAGTCAGCAATCCGCTCAATCTCAGTTGTAATATTGAGGATGGCAATAATGATGCGGAGGTCGCTGGCCATGGGTTGCTGAGTAGCTATCAGCTGAATACACTTTTCTTCAATCTCAAATCTCTTATTGTTTACTTTTTGGTCATCAGCGATTATCTGGTGTGCACCCGCCAAGTCTCGGTTTTTAAGAGCATCAATGGAGCGAAGGATTGATTTACTTGCCATGCTTCCCATAGCCAGAATATCGTCCTGAATTTCTCTCAGTTTCTTATGAAAGACTGCCCTCATTTCCATGTGTACCCTCCTTGCAAGATTTATCCGAACCGCCCGGTGATGTAATCCTCAGTGCGCTTATCTTTAGGATTAGTAAAGAGCTCAGACGTAGGTCCATATTCTACCAACACGCCAGCCCTATCTTCTTCCATCATCAGGAAGGCAGCCATATCTGATACCCTTGCTGCCTGCTGCATATTATGGGTAACAATAACAATAGTGTATTTTTCAGCTAGGTTTCTCATCAAATCCTCAATTTTTAGAGTGGCCATCGGATCAAGCGCACTGCATGGTTCATCCATTAGTATCACCTCTGGCTCAACAGCGAGTGCCCGGCCTATGCATAGACGCTGTTGTTGCCCACCAGACAGAGATGCCCCTGACTGGTTAAGCTTATCTTTCACTTCATCCCACAGTGCCGCCTGCCGCAGACTTTGTTCAACAATCTCTTCCAGTTCCCATCGTCGGCTCCATAGGCGGGATAGCCTAAGACCGGCAGCGACATTGTCAAAAACTGACATCGTGGGGAAAGGGTTTGGTTTCTGAAAGACCATCCCTATGCGGCGGCGGATAACCACAGGGTCAACATCACCGGCATAGATATCTTTCCCGTTCAACAAGATACAGCCCTCTACTCGCCCTCCATGCGAGACCTCATGCATTCGGTTGAGACAACGAATGAAGGTAGACTTTCCACAGCCTGAGGGACCGATGATAGCCGTGATTGCTTGTGACTTGATAGTCATGCTGATGTGCTTGATGGCAAGAGTGTTTCCGTACCACGCACTCAAATTTTGGACTTCCAGAATGCCGTTCTTGTCTTCAAGATTAGCCATATATTCCTTAGGTTTGCATTGTATGTTATCGTTAATCAAATTATATACCATAGTCATTCATCTCTCCTTTCATTTCTATCAAGCAGCGTTACTATGCCTTCGGTTACTAATCCAGCGCACCAGGATGCTTATGCCCAGAACCAGCATTATCAGGAGAAAGGCTGCCGCCCAGGCCTGTTGCTGCCAGTCCAGATAAGGCGACAAAGCATAGTGGTATATTTGAAGTGGCAACGCCCCAATCGGCTTAAAGAGACCCTGTAAACCAAACTGGCTGCCCAGAGCTGTGAACAGGAGCGGTGCAGTTTCCCCGGCAATACGAGCAACTGCTAACATTATACCGGTAACAATTCCGGTTAAAGCTCCGGGTACGATTACACTCAATACTGCTCGCCATCTCGTAATGCCCAGGGCAAGCGCTGCCTCTCGCATTGAATTCGGCACCAGGCGCAATGACTCCTCGGCTGTCCGGGCAACAATAGGAATCATGATGATGGCTAATGCAACGCCTGCTGCAAAAGCCGAGTATGAGAGCATCGGACGGACTACGATAGTGTAGGCGAACACACCGACTACGACTGAGGGCACACCAGCTAGAATGTCCGCTGCGAATCTAACCGAGGCCGCCATTCTAGGGCTGGCAAATTCAGCTAAGAAAATACCCGCCAACAGCCCGACTGGCAGGGCGAGTAATGACCCCAGCGCTACTAGAATGAAAGTACCAAGAATCTCATTGCGCATCCCTCCCCCCACCTCGCCCACTGGTTTGGCAGCCTGGGTAAGAAAGTTCAGATTGAGAGCGGATATGCCACGCACCAATGTGTAACCCAAGATAAGCGCCAGAAGCAGGATGGCCAAACCAGCAGCGACACTGCTCAGGATGAGCATTAGCCGATTAAACCACTTTCGTCGCAAATAACCGCGTTCAGACATTTATTATTCCGTTGCCGTCTTCACTGAAGTCATGCGCCACACCAGCACGCGGGCAACAACATTTACCAGCAGCGTAATTGCGAAAAGTATGAGCGCCAATTCTATCAGGCTGGCAATAAGGACTCCGCTAGAAGCCTCGTTGAAATTGCTGGCTATTTTGCTAGCGATAGTAGTTCCGGGTGAGAAGAGGAAAGCAGTCAGCTTGTCAGCGTTGCCGATAACCATGGTCACCGCCATAGTCTCACCAAGGGCGCGGCCAAGCCCCAGGATTATTGCCCCTACCAGGCCGGAGCGACAATAGGGAAGAACAGCTTGGCGTATCGTTTCCCAGCGCGTCGCTCCCAGCGCGAGCATGGCCTCACGCTGGGTATCCGGGACAGCTTTTATAGCGTCCCGGCTCACAGCGGTAATGATAGGGATGACCATGAAAGTCAGGATGATGCCGGCGGAAAAGAAACTAAGGCCGCCGAGTATCGTTCCTCTAAAGATAGGCAGAAATCCAAAATGGTTTGATAGCCATATCTCCGCAGGCTTAATAGCTGGTACCAGAACGAACAGTCCCCAGAGCCCGATAATAACGCTGGGTATGGCGGCCAGCATCTCGATGAGGAAAGAGACTGGTCCTCTTAACCATGATGGTGCCAGTTCGACCAGAAAGATGGCCGCCCCCAAGCTTATAGGTACGGCAATCAGCAGGCCGATGGCTGAAGTGACTACCGTCCCGTAGATTGTCGGAAGCGCCCCGAATATCTCTTTGACCGGGTCCCAAGTCGAGTTGGTGAAAAAGGAAAGTCCGAAATGCCTGATAGCCGGCATGGCATCGATATTCAGGACAACAAGGAAGCCCAACAGAATCCCAACTATTACCATAGCAAAGACGAACGTGAGCTTGGGAAATATTCTGTCGCCGGCATGTCCTCGGCGGCCAAATATTCTGCTTCTCGCTCGTCTTGGCAATATCTGTTCTGACTCGTTGGATTGCATCGCCCTCTAATCTATCATGCTACCTACAAAAAGGGACAATGCAGGAGAGGATTGATCTTCCTGCACACCCTAATTGATTACCACTATAGTCTCTTATTGGCTCAGTAGCGGTTGCCCTTGATACTCGATAGACCGTATCTCATTTTCTGCCTTAGCCACCGCCGCACTTGACAGGGGGGCATAATCAAGTGCTACTCCATACTGCTGCCCATCATGTATAGCCCACCAGAGCATATTTACCAGAGCTAAGCCCTTGGCCTGGTCCTTCTGGTTGACATACGCCAGTATCCAAGTGAAGCCGCAGATAGGGTAGGCGTCAGGGTTAGAAGAGTTGGTAATCATTATTTTCATGTCGTTCGGTAAGGTAACGCCCTCGGTTGCTTTGGTGACCCCCTCCAGGCTGGGAGCTTCATAATTGCCAGCGGCGTTCCGTAGCAGCACCCACGGCAGATTATTTTCCTCAGCATAGGCCAGTTCAACATAGCCAATGGCACCCGGTGTCTGCTGTACCGCACCGGCGACGCCAGCATTATGCTCTGCGCCGATGTCACCCGGCCAGTTTACGGAGGTGGCAGAACCAACTTCGGTATTCCATTCATCGCTTACCTTTGACAGGTAGTTGGTGAATATGAATGTCGTGCCGGAACCATCGGAGCGATGTACTACGACTATCGGCGCATCAGTCAAATTAAGTGCCGGATTTAGAGCGGTTATTCTCGGGTCGTTCCAAGTGGTTATCTTTTTCAGGTAGATGTCCGCAAGGACATCGCCGGTAAGCTTGATCTGTCCCGAATTGATGCCGGGCAGGTTGTAGATAATGGCAATGGCACCGCTGGTCATCGGGATGTGCAATATCGGGCCACCCGCGGCCTTCGCTGCAGCCTGCTGCTCATCGGTCATGACGGCATCAGAGGCGCCAAAGTCAACGGTACCGGCCGTAATCTGGGCGATGCCGGCGCCAGAACCTATTCCCTGATAGTTTATCTGTACCCCGGTGAGGTTGTAGTACGTAGCGAACCATGTGGTATAAAGGGGTTGGGGAAAGGTACCTCCGGCTCCATTCAGGCTCTTAGCCTGTTGCGTGGTTGATGTCGATGTGCTGCAGCCAGCAAGGACAAGTGCTGCTACAAGCATAATTGCCAGAGGTAATACGAACCATTTTCTTATTAGTTTAGTCAATTCTTTCCTCCTTATCTTAATCTTATTTTCGTTGCTTCTTCTTGTTTCTATATCTGTATTCCTCTACTCATGGACTGACGTCATTTCCTCGACAAACTGCGCCGCCAGGTGATGTCCGCCTAATGCTTCGGGATGTTCGAAGACGAGATGCAAAACTGCCTCAGCAGTAGCGATGTTGGTTGCCAGGGGAACATTATGAACATCACAAACCCTGAGGAGTGCAGAGACATCCGGCTCATGGGGATGCGCTGTTAGCGGGTCACGCAGGAAAACTACTGCGTCTACCTCCCCATTGGCTACCAAAGCTCCAATTTGCTGGTCGCCACCAAGAGGTCCACTTTGTAGAAGCGTAACCGGCAGTCCGGTTCTTCCCCCGATGAGCTGCCCGGTACTTCGTGTCGCAATCAAGTCAACTTCAGCCAGTTCCTCTTTATGCGCTTTTACAAGTTGCACCATGTCCTCTTTCTTAGAATCATGGGCAATCATTGCCATTGTTTTTCGCGTATTTATCATCTCCTTCTCCCTTCATCATAGCCAGAGTCGTCTTTAAGAACCATTTAAGGTGCTGTTAAAACTGTGTAAAATTTTTCCCAATCATCACAATTCCCTAATCAATGTCTCTACTTTCGCTTCAATTTCGTCTCTTATCTGCCTCACCCTTTCTATCAGTTTACTTTCAGGGTCTTCAAGCTCCCAGTCCTCGGTTGGAACAAAGATGGCGGGACAAGCTTTCTCCACGCTGCACCCCATAGTTATCACACGGTCACTGTTTTCCAGCATCTCAAGCGTGAGCAGTTTTGGCTTCTGGTTGCTGATGTCTATACCCACCTCAAGCATTGCTTGCACCACCACAGGATTGACTTTATCAGTTGGCTGGGTTCCTGCTGAAAAACCCTTTGCTTTTCCTTTCGCTATTTGATTAAAGAAGGCTTCCGCCATCTGGCTCCGACCGGCATTGTGTACACAGACAAACAATATTTTCTTCACTTCACACCCCGAAAAGAAAAAGCCTTAAACCTGCCTTTATATAAAAATTTAACTGATGAAATTTAAGGGCGGTTTAAGGCTTTGTTAAAGTCTGGTAAAATTTTTACTGATTACTTTGGACACTTGGGTGGAGAGGAAGGCTAAAGCTAAATGTAGAGCCTTTACCCTCTTCACTTTGGACCCAGATACTGCCTCCGTGAGCCTGTACTGTGTGCTTGGCAATGGCCAGTCCAAGGCCGGTGCCGCTGCTGGAGCGGGATTTGTCTGTCTTAAAGAAACGCTCAAAGATATGAGGTAAATCCTCTTTTGAGATTCCTTTTCCCGTATCAGCCACAGAGACTGTGACAGTGTCTTTCTGAGGCTTGGTGTGAACCGTCGTCTTGCCGCCTGGTGAGGTGAATTTGATTGCGTTGTGGACGATATTGAGTATAACCTGCTGAATTCGGTCCCTATCCGCCGGGACAGGCGGCAAGTCAGGAGATAGCTCAGTCAAGAGAGTTACTTTGGCTCTCTCTGCCTGCGGAGCCAAGCGAGTAATGACTTCACCCACAAGAAGATTAAGATTCACCAACTCTAGCTTTAGTTTGACTCTCCCCGTCTCAATGTGCGATAGCTCTATCAGTTCGGCGACCATCTGTGTCATTCCATCTACTTCAGCATCAACCTTAGCCAAGAAGTCTCTGGCAACCTCCTTATCATTGATAGCACCACCCTGTAAAGTCTCCACTATTGCCTTGATAGCAGCAAGTGGTGTTCTCAGTTCGTGGGAGATATTACCAACAAACTCCCGCCGCATCGTTTGCAGGCTTCGCATTTCGGTCAGGTCTTGAAACAGAACTAGTGCTCCAGTCAGTTTGCCAGTTGTTAGCGGAACAGCGATAACTCTGAGAAATCGTCCGGTCACTGAGTCAAGCTGGGCAGTTTGCTCACGGCCTGTCTTGAGGCATTTTTTCACCAGGTCATCTATCTCGTAATCGTGGACAGCTTCTATTAGAGGTTGGCCTGTCACTTTTGCCTCTTTGAAGTTGAAGAGCCGCTCAGCCGCTGGATTAACTAACATGATACTTCCTTCAGAATCTGTCATCGCAACGCCGTCAGTCATGCCAGAGAGGACAGTTACCAGCTTGCTTCTTTCATCCACTATTGTTGCCATCGTGTTCTTCAGGCTCATGGACATCTCATTAAAAGCATGACCAAGTTGTCCTATCTCGTCTTTGGTCCGTATTGGAATCTGCTGGTCTAGCTTTCCCGTAGCGATTCCCTCGGCCGCTTTGGTGATTTGTCTCACCGGTCGAGTTATCATTCTGGCGATAAGCGCCGCAGCTACAATGACCAACAAGGTGGCTATCGCTATCGCCCAGATAATAGTTATAACTGCGCTGTTTACCGAGCTTTCCACCGCGGTTAGTGGGAGAGCTACTCGAGCTATACCCAGGACTTCGCCCTGATTTGTTACCGTTACAGCAACGTACATCATGTTCTGATGAAGGGTAGCGCTGTAACGAGTCGCCTGCCCCACACCGGAAGCCAGCGCCGCTACTACCTCAGGGCGGGTAGCGTGATTTTCCATAGTAAGCGGGTCTTGGTCAGTATCGCCCAGTACAGTGCCATCTTTGGTGATTAGTGTTATCCTGGCTTGAATTTCTTTGCCGGTTGTCTTAGCAATATTATCAAGGTCGCCTTGTTTACTTGGGTCCACAAAAGCCGGCAGGCTGATATCAGCAACGAGCCTGGCTTCATTCGTTAGTTGAGACTGCAAGCGGTCAATCTGTGTATTTCTGGTAGAGTTAACCATATAAAACCCCAGAATACCCATGCTGACTAGAATGAGCAGTGTGAAAGGAATTGTGATTTTCCAGTAAATACTGCGCAATAACTTCATCCCTCTAGCTTGTATCCCACGCCTCTGACTGTTACCAGGCGCTTGGGCTTCGCTGGATTATCCTCTATCCTCTCCCGGAGCCACCGTACGTGAACATCTACAGTGCGAGTGTCTCCAGCGTAGTCATAACCCCATACTTTTTCTAGTAGTTGATCCCGGCTAAAAACAAGGCCTTTATTCCTGGCGAGAAAAGCGAGTAAGTCAAACTCCTTGGGCGTAAGATTTAGTATGTTGCCACCTTTGGTAATTACGTGACGGCTGATATCGACTTCAATGTCCCCAGATTTGATTGGGGGTCCCCCGGTTGGCGTTTGCATTTCCATTCTCCGCAGCGTGGCACGTACACGGGCGAGTAGCTCTCTCATGCTAAAAGGCTTGGTCATATAATCGTCAGCCCCCAAATCAAGACCGACCACTTTATCGATTTCCTCATCTTTAGCGGTGAGCATCAAGATAGGCACTGTCATTTCCTTGCGCAGGATACGGCAGACCTCAAAGCCGCTCATTTTCGGCAACATTATGTCCAAGATGATGAAGTCCGGTTTGTCTTTTCGTGCGACCTCTAATGCTTCGACACCATCAACGGCAGTAACTACGCCGTAGCCCTCTTTGGTCAGGTTATATTCGAGAACACTGAGCAGGGTCCGGTCATCTTCAACTATTAAGATTTTACCGTTGGCCATCTTCATGCTCCGATACTTAGTATAAGACCAATATCGGGGTTCAGCAAATGGTTACTCTGCGATACACAGCATCTTCTGAGAGAGGAGGCGATGCGATGTGGAAGTGGTTAGACTTTGACAACCAAACAAAACGCTCCTATGAAAGAGTAATGCAAGTCCTATTATTTTTCAGCTTATTGCTTATTATTATATGCTTCTCTCGGTTAAGAGTTTCCTCAATCTCCTATTCGTACCACCATTTTGGGTGCACACTGTAACTTCCGCCCCGGAGCCCCTTAACCTAAATTAGAGCGCAATCCACCTTTAGTGGATTCGCTAAGCGAAATAAAAGGCAGCTCCGGTTTTTGCAAGTTTACTATAAGCTGTAATATATGG
>DAOUMA010000009.1:0-110171 GCA_034414555.1 Dehalococcoidia bacterium
TTACAGTGTGCACCCAAAATGGTGGTACGAATAGGAGATTGAGGAAACTCTTAACCGAGAGAAGCATATAATAATAAGCAATAAGCTGAAAAATAATAGGACTTGCATTACTCTTTCATAGGAGCGGATTGTTCAATATTCCGGCGCTGAGGTATAATGAGGTCGGGAATACGAGCGAATATAAATGCAAAATAACCGCGATTCGGTTAACTACTATGAGGTGCAGCTGTCATGATATGCCCTACCTGTAAGAGCGATATGATAGTTGTTGAGTACAACAAGATTGAGCTTGATCATTGTGCTAACTGTCAGGGCGTATGGTTTGATTCTGGTGAACTTGAGCTATTGCTGGAGTCCATGAACTTAGAGAGCCATAATGTGTTCCTCAGCAACATCCTCAGTTCCGAAGAAGCCGAATCATCAGAGAAGAAGCGGAAGTGTCCGATCTGCGGTCAGAAAATGAAGAAAATAAACATAGGTCAAGAACCTGGAATACTGATTGATGCCTGCCAACGAGGAGACGGACTGTGGTTTGACGGTGGCGAGCTTGGTCAACTGACAAGACAGCTGGCCAGGAAACCGTCAGAAAAAAAGCGTTCTCAGCAAGGGGTCATCACTTTCTTGGGAGAAGTATTCAAGCCCCTGGAGTGAACTATGGAGGACAGACACGGGTGACAGGAGAATCCTCTTTAGAGTAAACTAGGTGCAAATCGTTTAGGAGGTGTTCTATGATATGGTACATCATTGTTGGAGTTGTCGTCATTCTTATTATCGTATTCATTGTGACCTATAACGGGCTGGTCAGGCTGCGCAATCAGGTAAAGAACGCTTGGGCACAAATTGATGTCCAGCTAAAGAGACGACACGACCTGATACCAAATCTGGTCGAGACGGTAAAAGGCTACATGACGTATGAGCGGGCGACATTGGAAGCGGTCACGAATGCCCGCAATCTAGCTCAGGCAGGAGTGAGCGCCAGTCCCGCTGAACGAGCTAAACTTGAGGGCGAGCTCGGCGGTGCCTTATCCCGGCTGCTGGCGGTGGTAGAGAACTACCCAGACCTTAAAGCTAACCAGACCTTTCTGGCTCTTCAGGAGCAGTTGACTTCGACTGAGAACAAGATAAGCTTTTCCCGCCAGTACTACAATGATTCAGTCCTCAGTTATAACAATCGAACCCAGATGTTTCCCTCCAACATGGTAGCCAGCATGACTGGCTTTAAGGCAAGCGAATTCTTTGAGGTTAGCGTAGCTGGGGAGAGAGAGGCACCCAAGGTCAGTTTCACCTAACCCGGCATGTTGTAGTCTATGTGGGAACAGATAAGGTCTAACCAGACAAGATCAGCAATACTAGTGGCCGGCATGGGGTTATTGCTGCTCCTAGTCGGTTACTTCCTAGGGTTGTACTTCTTTGGCAATGGCATCGGGGGCCTGATTATCGCTTTGGTAGTATGGGGAGTGATGAGTCTGTTTGCCTTCTTCCAGGGGGACAATATCCTGCTGGCGCTGTCACGGGCGAAAAAAATCAGCCGTGATGACCACCCGCGCCTCTACAACGTAGTTGAGGAGATGAAGATTGCCTCGGGGCTGGAGAAGATGCCCGACATCTATATCATCGATGACCCGGCACTAAACGCCTTCGCCACCGGGCGAGACCCCAATCGGGCGGCCGTGGCCATCACCTCTGGACTGCTACAAAAACTCAACCGTGATGAACTCCAAGGTGTCATCGGGCACGAAATATCCCACATAAAGAACCGTGACGTGCTATTGATGGCTATCACCGCCGTCCTTCTCGGTACCATCGTCATTCTTGCCTGGTATGCAACGCGATTACTGTTCTTCAGCAGCATGGCTGGAGGCAGAAGGAGTTCCTCATCGGGAGGCGGGTCAGGTCAGCTAATAATTCTTGCCGTCGGCATCGTCTTGATCATACTGGCGCCGATTATGGCCCAGCTTATCTACTTCGCTATCTCCAGGAAGAGGGAATATCTGGCCGATGCTTCTTCAGCCCTGTATACCAGATACCCCGAGGGACTGGCCTCAGCGCTGGAAAAACTGGCTGCTTCGACCAGTCAGCTGAAATCGGCCAACAAAGCAACAGCGCCAATGTATATCATCAATCCCTTCCGTAAAAAGGGTATGTCGGCAAGTGACCTGACCAGCACCCACCCGCCCATTTCTGAGAGAATACGTATCCTCCGCTCAATGGCTGGGGGAGCCTCTTTTGTTGACTACGACCAGGCATACCGACAGGTTCACAAGACGAGTAGGCGGATTGTGCCCGCCTCTGCCATGGCCACCGGAGCCATTGGCCTTCGCGCAGCAGGATTAGAGGTAACGGAAAAGGAACCAGACGAGATCCAACGGGCTCGCGAGACCTCAGACCTATTGTGGCGTCGCAGTGACTATAAGACCATAACCTGCGACTGTGGCACTAAATTAAGGGTGCCCCCCGCGTTCAAGGCATCTAGCATCAGGTGCCCGCACTGCGGCAGAATCAACCCTATTTGAGAGGAGAGGTTATGTGTAGTTCAATCTCCACGCCCATGAATTTTCATTGCTGTGTGGTGTGAAACAGAGGGGATTGCACATTCCGTCAGATTGTTTGCTTTATGCATTCGGCATTTTCTTGGTAGAATTCGAGCGACAGATAATATGCCATTGAGCCTTATACGAAAGGAAGAAGACGACTGTGTTTAGCAAAATCCTCATTGCTAACCGGGGCGAAATAGCCGTACGGATAATGAGAACTTGTAAAGAGATGGGAATACGAACAGTGGCAGTTTACTCCGATGTTGATGCTGATTCCCTTCATGTGAAGCTTGCCGACGAAGCTTATCCCATCGGGCCAGAAGAAACAGTACAAAGTTACCTCAATAAGGAAAAGATTCTTGGAATCGCCACAAGGAGCGGGGCTGAAGCTCTTCACCCGGGATATGGTTTTCTAGCCGAAAATCCTGACTTTGTCGAAATGTGTGAAAAACAGGGAATCACTTTTGTTGGCCCGCCTGCCGAGTGTATGCACAAGGCGAAACCAAAACAGAATGCCCGCGAGCTAATGAGGAGGATTAAGATACCCGTAGTCCCGGGTTACGATAAGACTCTTACGAACTCAGCCAGTGGGAGATTGGCACAGGTTCAGGAAGTAGCAGAAAGTATTGGCTATCCGGTTATCGTTAAGCCTTCAGGTGGCGGCGGCGGGATCGGCATGACTGTTGCCAGAAACAGGCAAGAGCTGATAAGGGCTGTCCGCTCTGTGGAGGACAGAGGCAGGGCTTTGTTTGGCGTGTCCTCGTTTTATGTTGAAAAGCTTCTCAGCGGGATAAAGCACGTAGAGTTTCAAGTGCTTGCCGATAACCATGGTAATATCATTCATTTAGGTGAGAGAGACTGTTCCATACAACGGCGGTTTCAAAAGCTGATAGAAGAATCTCCCTGCCATATTCTTTCGCCGCATTTGAGGATGAAGATGGCAGTGGCTGCCCTTGATATAGCTCTGGCTTTACAGTATGTCAACGCGTTGACTGTCGAATTCTTTTATGTCCCGGATACACAGGAGTTTTACTTTAATGAAGTGAACACCCGCTTGCAAGTGGAGCATTGCGTAACGGAACTTACCACTGGCATAGACATCGTCAGAGAACAGATCAGAATCGCCGCTGGTGAGCAGTTACCTTACACTCAGGACGATATCGACCTCCATACCCGCGCTTTAGAATGCCGCATTACGGCAGAAAACGCCTTACGCAACTTTCTCCCCTGTCCAGGGATTGTAACCGGTCTTCATCTGCCGCACGGTTTGGGGGTCCGCATCGACGAAGGAATATATGAGGGATATGAAATTCCTTTCTATTATGACCCATTGCTCCTTAAGCTTATGACGTGGGGAAAAACAAGAGATGAAGCCATATCACGGATGAAGAGAGCCGTGGATGAAACGAGGATTGAAGGGATAGAGACAAATCTTCCCTTTCATCGGGTGGCATTGGAAGACGAGGTCTTCAGCGCAGGTCGTCATACTACCGACTTCGTAGAGAGGCAGAATATCATTGGTAAAGTTCGCGAGCAGGCAAGAAATGCCAAAGGCTAGGATAGGAGGGCTGTTGCTTGCCAGTTGTTGGACTGTTAATGAGAAATACTTTGCAACTACTTTGACAATGCAACTTAGAATACTGTGGCATAGGGATATTGTTTTTGGCTTCCTATTACCCAAAAATGGCGAAGTGGTTAAAATAGTTCTATGAGGGATATTATAAACATAGCACATAGAGGCTTCACAAAGGCGTTTCCGGACAATACCCTCGAAGCGTTTGAAGCAGCCATTAATATTGGAGTAGATGCTATCGAGTGTGATGTTCAAGAAACTATTGATCGTAAGTTTGTTGTTATTCACGACTCCGAGTTGTTTGGTAAGGATATCGCCAAACTACCACTGGCTCAGATTGAGAACGCAAAAATAGGGGGCAAGTTCAAAATCCCCACATTGGAAGAAACTCTTGATTTATGTAGCAAACGGGTAAAATTACTAGTCGAACTAAAGAAGGTGTTGTCAGTTGCTCACTTTTATGCGTTGCTGACACAGAGGGTGCAGCCGCACAACATAGTGTTAGCGTCACTTAGCCGGGGTCTACTCTCAAAGCTCTCTTATCAGGCTCCTCAAATACGGAGGGCAGTTATTGTTGACCATCCGGTGAGGAATGTCGTTGAACTGGTGGAATCGACCAAATCTGACATTATTGTAGTGAAGTTTGCTTTTGCTACTGTGGAGATAGTGGATAAGATTCACGCATGTAACTTATCTATCTTTGTATGGGGTTGTGCTGGACTGGAGGAGATCAGAAGCACTCTAACTCTGGATGTCGACGGCATAATCTCAGATTCTCCCGACCTTGTTATGAGAGAACTTTGTAAAGGGATAAGGCTCGCAAGCACTTAGCAGAAATCGAGTTCGTGCAGGTGGCAAATTGGGGACAAAAGGCGTAGGCGGGTATGTTGACCACTAGGACTAAGGCGGTATAATCGTTTGCTGAAAGGAGACGAGCGGTCTTCGCTTGAAGCCTACTTTACACTCAGAGGAAGGCCGGCTTTAACAACATTGATGAAAACTTCTGCCAATTCGGGGTCGAACTGTGTGCCAGCACCACGCCTGAGTTCTTCCAGAGCCTCCTCGCGAGAGAAGGTATGGTGGTAAGGACGAGCGGAAGTCATGGCATCAAAGGCATCAGCTATAGCCAGAATGCGAGCATCCAGGGGGATACTTTCACCCTTAAGCCCTTCAGGATAACCGCTGCCATCCCATCTCTCATGGTGATATAAAATGCCGCCCAGGCAAGAAACGAGATTAGGCACATTACCTACAATATTTGCTCCCAGGCGGGGGTGAAGCTTAATCTGGTACCAGTCCGCATCGCTTAACTCTCCGTTCTTATTAAGTAGCTCATCAGGGATACCGATCTTACCCACATCGTGGAGCAAAGCAGCCGTGCTTATCCTGGATACTGTCTCGGCTGGTAAGCCAAGCGCTTCAGCCAGAGCTACGGCATAGGCATTAACCTTTCTGGAATGGCCATAAATATAGGGATCCCTGGTCTCCACCGCCGAGGCTAAAGCATAGACCACGCTTAGGCCAGTATATCTAGCATTTATTCCTGCCTTTGCTACTGGCTCAGAGAGGATTTTGGAGGCAAGATAAACATGATTGCCACCGGTTTCTTTGGCATGATAAAGAGCAGTGTCAGCCGCAGTAACAAGTTCATCTGGCAACACACCATCAAAGGGATAGCTAGCCAAACCGATGCTACAGGTTACCCCAGCCTGTTTTGCCTCCATAGCATCGACAACCTGCTGCCGAACTCGCTCAGCCACCACGCAAGCATCTTCATCCTTTGTCTCAGGTAGAACAACAATAAATTCGTCTCCACCATAGCGGAAAGGCCGATCAGCACTCCTGATAGAGTTTCTGATAATCCTTCCTATTTGATTTAGAAGCTTATCACCCGAGGGATGCCCGTATATATCGTTGTAAGCCTTAAAATTATCAAGGTCAAGCATGAGTAAAGAGAACATGCCACCGTATCTGGAACACCGTGCAATGTCATCTTTAAGCTGCTCTTCAAAATAGCGGCGATTGAATAAACCAGTTAGGTCGTCAATGCGGCTTCTCTGCTCAGCCTTAAGATATAGCTGAGAATTCTTGACCGGTGTAGCGATCTGCGAAGCTAAAAGCTCCAGGACGCGTATTTCTTCCTTGCTGTAAGCATCAGGCTGGTAGCTGGCTATGATTAAGCTACCAATGACCTCGTCTTTGGCAATCAAAGGTAAGTGAACGATGGAGCGAATTCCTTCCTTGATATAATGTTCTGCAGTCCAAAACCTCCTCTGTTTCATCAGATCAGCTTCATACAAAGTTTTCCTTTCCCTGCTTACCCACTCAGTAGTTGTCCCCTCAAGTGGTATTCGTTCTCCTGCCTGCCTCACCGGGGGTACCTCACTGGACAAAGCCACATTATAAAGTTGGTCTTCCTCAATAAAGGCAATTGCGGCATAGTCAACGCTAATAACTCTCTTCAGCTCTTTAACGAAGCTTTCAAATATATCCCGTATATTCATGCTGGAGGTGATGATTGCAGTCAGACGGTTAACAAGAGTTAGCTCCTCATCCCGCTCTCGTATGCGCTCATGGAGATATTCCTTTTCCATGCCTGCTGCCACACGAGCAGCAACGGACTTCATTAAATCAATATCCTCAACAGTATAAAGCTTGTTATTCTGTTTATTGCCTACGGCTAAAACAGCTACAAGCTCCCCTCTGTTTATTAAAGGAAGGAACATCTCCACATTCGCCGATTGAATCTGTTCCTTTTCCTCCTGCCACATAGATTGAAATTCAGGGAGTGTAGCGAGCTCTCTATCAGTTAGTATCTTGTCTTCCTGCCTGAGCCAGGTTACGATGGGACTATCCCTCCTTAATTTTAGCCCCTGCATAGGATTATCCTCCCTGAGAGGATAGCTAGAGCGAGCAACAAAATCTCCTTCCTTGGCTTGAGGTAGAAACAAACAGGCTCTCTGGCAGCCTACAGATTCAGAAAGGAGGGGCACAAGCTTATCGCCAAATTCTTTCAGGGTGGAAACATCGTATATTTTGTGGGTAAAGTCAAATAGCTGCCTGCGGTAACCATATCTTTCCCCGACGAGGGATTGCTCCATCCTTCTTCCCAGAGCACCACGCAGCCAGTAAAAGAACACAGCAACTAGAATTGCTATACTGCTACCAGCTATTATCGCAGGCCGGTTGATATCAAAGCCGACTAGCCTTTGAGCCAGAAAGAATAAACCCACATAAGCATCAGCCCCAACAATACACACGGTCAGCCATATCAGCCCACGCCGAAAGGCGACCCTAACATCCAGCAAGTGCTGCGCTATCACAGCGTAGGTTAAAATGCCGGCATTGATAAGATTGCCAATATGAGCTACCGGATATTCCCCTCCAAGAGGAGAAATAGAGCCAAGGATAAAAATTGTTAGGATGGCAATAGCACCAAGTAAATAAGCAAGCTGATTATGCTCTGCTGGGTCAGGTGAGCCCCTGTACCTTCGCAGCAAAGAATATATATCCTTGGCGCCCACAGTAAATAAGAAAAGGAAACTTATAACAATAATCCAGATACCATAGTCAACGTTGATGCCGCTGGCAGTGATTTCAATGCCCACCGGGATATAGCCTAGCAATACCAACACAATAGTGCTTACCAAGAAAGCATAGGCCAGTGGTCTTTTGATATGTTCTGACCGGTAGAAAGAAGAGAAAAAGTAATGGAATTGGATTAGCATCCATATCATAGTGCACAGAACAACTTCAGCGATAAGGATTTTATCTTGCATAAGGAAATCGCTACGGAAAAAGAAGTCACCTAGGCTCCACAGCATGGCAGGAATTAAGAATAGGAAGAAAAATTTTTGCTTCCTATCCCAGGGCCGGTTAGCCAGCAAAATCACAAATAGAGGGATATAAGCCACAACGGCAATTAAAGGAATTAAAACGTGACTGTTCATAATATAAGAATATTATTGACATAAATTGGGAAGCTGTCAACGAGGACTAAGTGGTGAGGACTAAAGTAATCAGGACTAAAGTATTAACAAACGGCGGGATAAGCCCCACCACTACACAGTTGAGTTATGGTATCTGGTATAAGCCCTTATAAGTTTCTTCTCCCTTGAAGGGAGAGGCACGGTGAGGATGACCCCCGAGGGAAGGAGGATTATAAGGGTGGGGTTTGTCCCCGCCCCGTGCGAGTAGGCTCAACTCAACGACCAGCTACTCGCTCGGCTTCTCTCGCCGGCACTGCCTTCACCTCAACCTTCGGTGCCCCTAGTAGGGAAAGAACTTCATCTGAAGGATTAATATGAGGGGGCTTCAGATGCCCTAAATCAGCGCCCTCAGCCTGCCGCTGAGCTATGTAGCTGGAGAAGGTACCCTGGGGAAGCAAAGTAACCTCAAGCGGTTTTAAGCCAAGCATCTCTTCCATATCACCCCATAGTTTGTAAACCTGCCAATGATATTTGGCATCCAATCTTTCAAGCTGGTCACGCAGTGCTGTCGCCACGCCTTTCTCACCAGCTATATAGTTATCTTTAAGCTCGAGATAGATGTGTAAAGCTGCTTTATCATCAATCATTTCCTTGCGGGCTGTCCAATCCACATAGGAAATGCCGCTGTTCTCAACTGCGTCCGAGATTACCTTTTCCGTCAACCGTCCGAAGCCAGAAATATCAATGAGACCATCAATCCGTCTCTCAAATGCCATCTGCGGTATGTCAATGTTCAGCTTCTCATTTCGCCGTGAGGTAATCCTGACCATGTCGCCAATTCTATATCTGGTCAAAACGCCACCATGTAGATTGGTAATGACTATCTCATAGTTCTCCCCCGCTTTCACCTCATCGAGCAGGATAGTTTTTAGCTGATAGGAATGGTCTAACTGCCACTTGAACCACTCCCTTTCCGGAATGAATTCAAAGAAGTTGAGGTTAGGAATAAAGGTCATCCCTTCATAATCCCAGGCCTGCGTAGCATAAACACCCCCTTCAACGCCAACGTACACCTCGAGAGGCTCCCTCCCCCATAGCTCTTTCACTCTTTTCCTGAAAATTGCTGCATCTGTGCCGCCACCTACAATTACCTTAAGCGACCATAAGTCTTTTGGCAGCATATGACGATGAGCTAACTTGCTCTTAATCGATGCCCAGGTTACACGGAGCAATGCTGGAGGATGAGACAGCAGAAGACGAATATTTATCATTTCTGATTGCTGTTCAATCTGCTCTCCTGCGTAAACCAAGACAGAGGATATGCCATTGACACCGTCAATGCCTCGATATAAAGCTTCCTCAAAACCAACCTTTATCCTATCCTGGAAAGATAACCCCTCTGCGTTAGAAGGCAGAAAAACATAGCCAATCGCCTGTTGCGCCAAGTAAGCAAGGAAACCCGAAGCATACTTTGGAGGTCCCACAGTGTAAAATGTCTTCCCATGTTCCTTAAGCTGAGAAGTATCGCCACGACCACGGCAAGAAGCAAGAAGGGGAAGGGCGCCAGCAATCTTCTCATATTCACGAGAAAATACCTCGGACATCGGCACGGACTTAAGAGGATATTTACCAGGGTAGCCTGAAGTGTACACCCACATGGCTGGCTTGGCTGGCAAGACATCCTCCCTTTGCTTCAGAAGCTCAGGGAGATAATCATCATAGGTAGTGAGCGGCACCTGCTCCCGAAATTCCTCCACAGTGCCGGGCATGGCGCCATGCATTAGTTTTTGTCCCAGCTCGCAGCTCTTCAATAGCTCAATCTGCTCCAGCAGCAGCCGCTTCTGTATGGTCATAAATTGCTCCAGACTGAGGTCAATAAAGCCGCAGCACATCTGCCATAACTCTTCCCGCCTCCCCTGCCGCAGTAAATCAATTGGTCTCGCCATAATACACCTCCCATCCCATATTTTTCCGTGTCATTCTGTCTAGTACTATAGTCCTATGACTATCTTACCATATGGATGGCTGGAAATGTCAATTGAGTGTACTTGAGAGTGTTTATTAACCTTACCCCCTTTATCCCCCTCTCCTTCAAAGGAGAGGGGGGAGAGATTTATAGGGAGGGTTTCACCCTTCTCTTACTACACTCCCCCCTTCCCTTGCTAAGGGAAGGGGTCAGGGGATAGGTTGCTAGACAATCTCGGTACTCGTTCATCTCTGAGAAAGCCGACCCGCGGTAACTGCTTTGACAATGCAGCTTAGGACACTATGCATGCAACTAAATATTACGGCGTAATGTGGCTTGGTTGTAAGCCATACACCTTGCTATTAGTGCTGGGAATCTTGTTAGGGTGCTCGGATATAGAAGCTCCCATCAATACCTGTCAGAGCACCAGGGTTTGTCGGGATGATTTTGTCCGGTGGTATCCCTAGCATGTCCACAGGGTTGGCTACTTTTACAGAATCAAATTGCCATAACCTCTTGACAACGCTCGGCAAACGCATTACATTTTGATAAAGGTATATTTGCGAATGCTTTTGGGGATTGCTTATCCTGCTAGTCACCATATCCACAAGAGATAGATTGGGAATTGCTGGCATGGGATGTAGACTGGCTGGGATGTGGTTTTATTGGTCGACATGATTAAGGCTAAAACTAGTATCCAGCTTCTGAGGCACTTAGGCATTGTTTTGATAGCCCTACCAGAGGTCATTACCACGCCATTCGGTTTGGTGCTTGTACTTACCTCGCGCTATTTATCCCGAAGACGTGATGCTAATCTGAATAAGCGCCTCCAAGAAACGCTCAAGTATTATCTAGCTCACTTTAAGCGTTTTAGCGATGATGCTGATGGCGAATCCAGTGTCCCAAGCAGGGTAAAACGCTATACCCAGAGTGAGGAACACCTGATTTCCTGGCAATATAAAGGTAGCCGTAGCTTTGACGCTACCCCTGGTCCCTCAGTTTGGCAGGGTTGGCGTGATACACGAGATGATATAGTACACCATACCGTAGATAGCGAGTCACTTTCCCGGCGTTATGGAATAAGGGATGGTTCGAAAGTTGAGCCTGGGGACTCCCATTGGGAGGTTGCATTTGGCAGCGCTAAGAAGCTGATGCACCACAGCATAGATATGCCGATGCTTTCCTGTCGTTACAAGGCTGGTGATAGTTCTAAGATTGAGTCCGATTGGTCTGATGCATCCAGTAGCGCAGAAGAGGTGATTCATCACACGATAGATATGGAGTCACTTTCCCGACGTTATGAAGGCAGTGATAGCGCTGAGGCTGATTCCAATTGGGCTCTCACTGCTGGTACAGTGGAAGGAATGGTGTGCCACTCCCTCCACATGAGGTTACTTTCTCAGTGTTATGAGACAGATGGTGTCGGGCCGGTGAAGGTAAGGTACCATACCGTAAACATGGCATCACTTCTGCGACGTTATGGGTCGGCGGCGAGTCCCACGCCGGCTCTCAAAGCCCGCTGAGATAATAACTGCTCCTACTACGATGCCGTATCCAGATGGAATGTCGTTGGGGTTTACCAGTGCTCAAGGGTAACTAATGCGGTCCATTTTCTGGATGTGCTGAAGAAAAGGATGCCCTTTCCACGTGATTGCCGATTCCAGCAAGAGAATGGACGAAGCTAGGAGAATAGAACAGGATGTGCGCTGGAAGAAAAGGGTAAGAATACCGAAGAAGATATTCCTGATAGGTAGAGAGAAGCTTAGTGAGGAAACAAGGTAAAAGGTCGATAAGCTTCTAGACAGGTATCCCACTTTGAAGGGGTTTTATTGAGTAAAGGAGAAGGTAAGGGAGCTCTGCCGGCAGCAGAGCCGAGAAGAAGCGATTAAGCTTCTGGATAATATTATCTTCAACCTTAGATTGGCGGATGGTGTGGAGTTAAGGGGGTGGGGTAACACGTTGAAGTACTGGGGAAGCCTATTCTGAATCACTTTGACAACGGTACTACCAACGGTTTTACCGAAGAGTGTAACACAAAGATCAAAATGCTAAACCGAGTCTCCTACAGCTTAAGAAACGCTGAGGCTTATTGGAGAAAATGCTCCTGGGGTTTGTACCATCTCGTAGCTGTTTCCACACAATTTGACATAGCCCCAAAATGCTTGACAGTGCCTGGGGTGTGATATATTATACACTGTTTAGGTTAATGGAGAATACTGTTAAGGCTGCCGAGCTTGCCACAAGAGTTTAGCAAAGATGAGTGCTGAGATACTTGATGGCAGGAAGCTTTCGGCTGAGGTGAGAGAAGAACTTAAAGGGCGGGTAAATAAACTTAAACAGAATGGAATGACCCCAGGACTTGGTGGCGTTCTTGTAGGTGAAGACCCAGGTTCAGTTACTTATGTTGGGCTCAAGAGTAAGGCTTGTGATGAGGTAGGCGTAAGGGAGAAAATTTTAAAGCTTCCTGAAAACATCACTGAGGAGGGACTTTTAAAAAATATCCGGAGCCTTAACCAAGACCCTGAGATTCATGGGATCTTCGTCCAGCTTCCCCTACCGAAGCATCTATCAGAAGAAAAAGTATTAGCTCAAATCTTGCCCGAAAAGGATGTTGATGGCTTCCATCCGTCAAGTGTAGGAAAGGCTTGGCTGGGGCAGCCTACTTTCTTCCCTGCGGTTGTCTTGGCCATCCAGGAGATACTCATACGCTATGGGTATGAGCCTGAAGGCAAGAATGTAGTTATCGTAAATGTAGATAACATGGTGGGTAAGCCTTTAGCATCTCTTTTGGTTCAAGAGAAGGAAAGAGCTGGGGCAAATGTAACTCTGTGTCATCCCTCAACTCCTGACCTTGCTTCCTATACTCGCAGGGCGGATATATGCATTGTCTCTGTAAACAAGCCCAATTTCATTACTGCAGATATGGTGAAGGAAGGAGTGGTGGTAATAGATTTCGGCTCAAACTGGAGAGAGGACCCTGTTACCAAGAAGAAGAAAACAGTTGGTGATGTAGATTTTGAGGAGGTAAAGAAAAAAGCAAAAGCTATAACTCCAGTGCCGGGAGGGGTAGGACCAATGCTGGTCACCATGCTCCTAACGAACACCATAACCGCAGCAGAAAGACAGGCAGGATGAGGCAATGATTAATTAGTAAATTGCTTGCTTGATTGAAGGCAGGCAAACGGAATGAAAAAAGAAGGAGGCTCAAAATGCCAGTAAAGAAAAGATACCCTGTTCCCTCAGATATCGAGATTGCTCAAGAAGTGGAGCTGAAACCAATCATTGATGTAGCCAAAGATGCCGGGATTTTAGAGGAGGAACTTGTACCTTACGGGAAGTATATGGCTAAAGTTGATTACGCCAAAGTTTTGCAAAGGCTAAAGGATAGACCAAATGGCAAAATGATCTGCGTAACTGCTATTACGCCCACACCTTTAGGTGAAGGAAAAACAGTAACCGCTTTCGGATTAGGTCAGGCCCTGAGGCTAAGAGGCAAGCGTATTGTCAATACCTTCCGTCAACCATCTAAAGGACCGACATTTGGAATAAAAGGAGGAGCTACTGGAGGTGGTTATTCGCAGGCTTTGCCCATGGAGAATATCAATCTTCACTTTACCGGTGATATCTATGCTGTAGAGACTGCCCAAAATCTTTGTGCTGCAGCCATAGATGCTAGCATTCTCCACGGGAAAACTGTCGGTGACACCCACAGAAATCCTCTAAATATCGACCCTCTAAACATTACCTGGCCCTATTGTGTGGATATAGAGGCTCGAGCCTTGAGGGATGCCGTTATTGGATTGGGTGGCTATGCCAATGGTTATCCGAGGCTGGCGCACTGGGATATTACGGTAGCCACTGAAACGGCAGCTATCTTTGCCTTAACCACCGGGCTTAAAGACCTAAGGAAGAGGCTTAGAAGAACGGTTGTAGCTTATACTTATGATGGAAAGCCGGTAACCGCTGAGGACCTTCATGTTGACGGAGCAATGACTGCTTTGTTAGTTGATGCCCTTAACCCTAATCTGGTTCAATCCACGGAGGGGCACCCGATGATCTGTCATGGCTTCCCCTTCGCCAATGTAGCTCACGGCAACAACTCGGTACTAGCTGACCTCGTGGCTTCGAAGCTAGCTGATTATGTTGTTACCGAGAACGGCTTTGGTGCTGACTGTGGCTTCTCCAAGATGGTTGATGTCAAATGCCGCCAAAGCGGCTTGAAGGTAGACGGTGCTGTCATTGTTGCCTCCATTCGAGCACTTAAGGAGCATGGCGGTGCTTTTCACCTTCGCCCCGGAATGAGCTATGCTAAGGTTAAGGAAGCTGTTGAGACTGAGAATCTCCCCGCGGTTGAGAAAGGTTGTGAGAACCTGGCTCGAAATATCGAAATAGTCAAGATGTACGGCGTGCCCGCGGTAGTGGCAATCAACAGATTTGCCACCGATACAGATAAGGAGATAGAGCTCGTGCATCGGAAAGCCCTTGAAGCTGGAGCCGATGGTTGCGCCACCAATGAATGTTGGGCCAAAGGCGGAGAGGGTGCATTACAACTAGCTGATGAGGTACTTAAGGCAATTGAAAAACCCCATGAGATGAAATTCCTTTTCCCCGACAATGCTTCTATTAAAGACAAGATAGGGACTATAGCCACTAAAGTTTTTGGCGCTGATGGCGTGGATTATGTCCCTGAAGCTGAGGCGAAGGTAAAACTCTATACCGACCTCGGTTTCAGTTGGATGACGGTTAATATGGCCAAGACGCATCTTTCTCTTTCCCACGACCCGAATTGGAAGGGTGTTCCCAAGAATTATAAACTTCCTATCCGTGATATCAGGGCTTCAGTGGGGGCTGGTTTCTTCTATCCACTCTGTGGAGCTATGTCAACTATGCCTGGCTTGCCTACGAGACCTGCTTTCGTGGATGTTGACGTTGACCTGGAGACTGGAAAGATAAAAGGACTTTTCTAATAGAGGGTTATGCCTATCTCGGGAATACAGGCGAAGACTGTATCTTTAACTATAGATGGCAAAGAGGTAACTGCTCCAGAGGGCAATAATCTTCTGTGGACAGCACTTGATAACGGTATCTATATACCCAATCTTTGTGCTGTTCGGGAAAGAAGCGAGCCTTTTGCCTCCTGCCGTCTTTGTTTTGTAGAGATAGAAGGCTGGGCTAGGCCGGTTACAGCGTGCACTATGCCGGTGGAAGAAGGAATGGTGGTTAACACCAAAGGGTCAGAAGCCTTGAACCTAGCCCGTACCTCTTTTGAGTTGCTCCTCTCAAGTCTACCTGTAGATTGCGCCCATTGTCCTAAGAGTGGCCGCTGTGAGGTGCAGAAGATCGCCAAGCATCTTGGCGTAAAACTCAACACAAAGCGTTTCACGAAGATTCTGCGTGACCTACCTGTGGATTCTAGCAGTCCGGTATTCATTTATAACCCGAATAAGTGTGTACTTTGTGGCAGGTGCGTTTGGGTATGCCAGGAGAAACTTGGCCTGGGGTTTATTGATTTTGGCTATCGGGGCTTCAGGCGAGTGGTCACCACCTTCGGAAACGTACCTATCGCCGAATCTGGTTGCCAGGACTGTGGTGAGTGTGTTAAAGTTTGCCCTGTTGGCGCTTTAGTGTTCAAGGAAGTGAATCGACATCAAAAATGCTCGCGCAATAAAAAAGTGAGCTTCGTAAATCAGAAATGTGGAGGAAAGGATGATTATCATCGGTGAGAATATACACGTTATAGCAAAGGTGGTAAATCAGGCGATAAAAGCGCGTAACTCCAAACCAATCCAGGATTTGGCTAAAAGTCAAGCTGCAGCTGGGGCTGATTATCTCGACTTAAACCTTGGCCCATTAACTAAAAATCCTGAAGAAACTATACAATGGGCGATAAACACAGTTCAACAAGTTACCGACTTACCTTTGTCGCTTGATACCATGAACCCTGTAGCTATGGAAGCAGGTCTGCCTCTTTGCCATAAAAGGCCCTTAATTAACTCTGCTTCGGGGAAGAAAGACTCGAAAGAACAGACGCTTCCCCTGGCCCAAAAATATAACTGTGATGTGATAGTTTCGGTTATCAATGATAGAGGCATGCCCCCAGATGTTGAAATGAAGACGGAGAGTATCATGGATACAGTGGCCTATGCTAACGGGCTAGGAATTCCCAATGAGGACATCTGGGTTGACCCTATAGTTCTACCTGTAAGCACTGCCGGTGAGGGGCAACGATTTGCTCAGGCCTCTCTGGAATTCATCAAAATCATCGCTGAGGTTTTGCCGGGGATTAAATCAACCGTGGGACTTTCAAATATATCTAACGGGGCACCAAATGAGCTTCGCCCACTACTCAATCGCACCTACCTGCTAATGCTACAGAGGCACGGGCTCTATTCTGCAATCGCCGACCCTTTAGATAAAGAATTGATGAGTTTGATCAAAGGCGAGATGCCAGATGTGGTCAGCCTTATCTACAAAGTTATGGATGGAGAGGAGATAGACCTTTCGTCTCTCTCTCAAAAGGAAATTGACTATGTGAAGACAGCCAGAGTCCTTACCGGCGAGGTTCTATATTCTGATGCCTGGCTTGAGTAGGGAGGTAGAAAATGGAATATAAAGCGCCAATCGAGTCCAATACCGGGGTAGTAAACGAAATAACTCTGGGCAAACCAGGAGGGAAAAGTGTAAGAGTTGGAGGGGAAAATATCTTGCCATTTCATTTTTTTGACGATGGCTTATGGCCAAATCCACCAGTATTTGCTCTACAGATTCTTGACCGGGAGCCACCTGAAGACTTACCCAACTTTTTATATCAGCCCTTCAAGGATGTTGTGCATGACCCTGCGAAGTGGGCTGCGAAAATCGAGGAATTCGATTATGTAGATGCGATACAGCTTTATCTCCTAAGCACTGACCCTGCAGATCAGGATTCACCACCTGAAAGGGCAGCAGAGGTGGCCAGAAAGGTGGCAGAAACAGCAACTCTTCCGTTAATTATTTACGGCTCTGGAGACCCTGACAAAGACGCTAAGGTTCTTCCTGCGGTTTGTGAAGCAGTTGATGGTATGAATTATCTCATAGGGCCAGTGCAAAAGGAAAACTATGAGGTGGTGGGAAAAGCAATTCTGGATCATGGGCTTTTCGCCAGCGCCCAAACTCCCATGGATATCAATCTACTTAAGGAGCTCAATGTAAAGCTGGGACATTTCTTCCCTCTAGAGAAGATCGTTATTGACCCTTTAAGTCCAGCATTGGGTTACGGTATAGAATATACGTACAGTCTAATGGAGAGGGTAAAGCAGCTTGGAGAAATCATCAAAGATAAAATGACGCAGATGCCTATGATTGCTGATTTCGCCACCGAAGTCTGGAGATCAAAACAGGCCAGGGAAAATGAGGAACAAGGGATACTCTGGGAAGCGATGACTTCACTCTCACTCCTCACCGCTGGAGCAAATATCCTGACTCACAGGCATCTCAAGTCTATAAGACTAGTAAAGGAAATGTACGAAAGCGAGGTAAAGCAATGGCAGAAGTAGTAAAAGAGCTAACTAGAAAGGAAAAGGAAATTCGAGAGCTGATAAGGGCTGAGATTCCTTGGGAGCCTGTTGGCCCTACCCCAATGCCAGAAATCCCAGACCTTAGGTCATGGGACATGAGGCTGCTTAAGACTTACAAGCCCTGGTATGCCCCCTTCTGTGACCTGTGCTGTCTTTGTACCTATGGAAAGTGTGACCTTACCCAGGGGAGGAGAGGGGCTTGTGGCTTGGATATAGCAACTCAGCAGTCAAGGATTATTCTTCTCGCTTGCTTGATGGGATGCTCAGCCCATGCCGCTCATGGCGGTCATATACTGGAGCATTTGATTGAGAAGCATGGCGCTGATAAAAAGATTGATATGGGCACATATATCGAGCTCGAGGCTCCAAATATAAGGACGGTTACTGGATTAAAGCCAGAGACCTTGGGTGACCTTAAGACGGTCATAGAGTATGTATATAAGGAGATTACTCATCTTCTGGACTCAACTCATACGGGGCAGGAGGGAAGCTATCTGGATTACGAATCCAAAGCCCTCCACGCCAGCATGCTGGACCATGTAGGGATGGAGGTGGCTGACATCGCCCAGATTGTGGGTTTTAGTTATCCTACCTCCGTTGCCGATACTCCACTGGTAGATATGGGATGGGGCTCGATAGATAAATCCAAGCCGGTGATCTTGCTGGTGGGGCATAATCCAGCTACTTCATGCACCCTCATTGATTACCTGCGTGAGAATGACCTTTATGACAAGATTGAGGTAGGTGGTATGTGCTGTACTGCTCTGGAGACAACAAGGTATTCCGACAGGGCAAAGGTCGTAGGTCCTCTTTCCAGGCAACTCTTCTTCATCAGGACGGGCATTGCCGATGTAATAATGACAGACGAGCAATGCATCAGGACTGATATGCCTATCGAGGCAGACAAGGTTGACTCACGGGTTATCGCCTGTCTGGATAAGGCAATGTACGGCCTCGAGGATGCCACTGATTGGGACACAGAAGAGATAGTGAAACAGATGGTGGAGGAGAAAAAGCATTTCGCCATCCTTGACCCTGAAAAGGCGGCTGAGGTGGCGGTAAAAGTTGCCTTGGAAATCGCCCCGAAAAGGAGGAAGGAGTGGATAAGTGAAGAGGAGGCTAAGGAACTTGCGGCAAAATGCACTCTATGTGGTATGTGTGAGAGGGTTTGCCCCAATCTGCTTGGGATTGGCAAGGCAATGAAGGACATCTCGGAAGGGAAATACGATGAGCCACAGAAGCTATTCAACAAGTGCATTGGCTGCGGGAAGTGCGATGAGGAGTGCCCGCAGCATGTTCCTATCGTCAAGGTGATGCAGGTGGTGGCAAGCAAGGAGACCTGGAAGATTAGGGCTGGACGTGGTGCCATCATGGACACCGAGATAAGGAATGTCGGGGCACCCATAACCCTGGGTACAATCCCCGGAGTTGTTGCCTTTGTGGGCTGCTCCAACTATCCCGATATTGAGGATATTGCCGACATGGTGGATGAGTTTGCGCGAAGAAAGTATATCGTAGTTCTCACAGGCTGTGCCGCTATGGTTGCCGGTATGAAGAAGGATGAAGAGGGCAAGAACGTCTATGAGAAATACCCTCCTGATTTCGACGCCGGAGGTGTGGTAAATGTTGGCTCTTGCGTATCCAATTCTCATATTACCGGAGCGGCGATAAAGATAGCCAACATCTTCGCTGCCTTGCCTTTGAGGGCAAATTATGAGGTAATGGCCGATTATGTTCTTAACCGTGTAGGTGCCTGTGGTGTAGCTTGGGGGGCAATGTCCCAGAAGGCAGCTTCCATTGGCACTGGATGCAACAGGTTGGGTATTCCTGTGCTCTTAGGTCCTCATTCCTCTAAATATAGAAGGCTATTTCTGTCACGAAAGGAAGAAGATGACTGGACAGTCATGGATGCCAGGAAGAGGGAGATTGTAGATACTGCGGAGCCTTCCCCTGAGCACCTTGCCTATGTAGCAGAAACGAAGGAAAAAGCTATGGTGATGATTCCTAAGCTGTGCATAAGGAAAAACGACACTCCACAAGGAAGATCAATAAAACTGAATCATTATATTTCCCTGTATAAGAAATATATGGGAGGTGGTCTCCCCGAAGACCTCCACCTCTTTATCAGGAGGGACCCCGATATCCCCTTGGTCTATAAGAAAGAGGTAAGGGAGCACCTAAAGCAAATTGGCTGGCAGCCTAAGGAACCTGTTGGTCTTCCCACCTTTATCGGTACTTATCCCAGCAAGGTTCCCTTAGATGCAGTCATACACTAATTGGTACAGAGCAAGTTAAAGGAGGGAAAAATGGCAGTGATTCCGTTTCATCGTGTAAATGTCTTGACCGGGATAAAAGCAGCAAGGGTAATAGAGGATGCTTCGGAGTATGCCGGTTTCATTCGGAAGGCGAAAAGACCCTTACTTGTGCTTGGTCCTTTGCTATCTGAACGGTCGCTTGATGGAAAACTTCTCATTGAGTATGCCCTGGAGATTGCCAAGACTGCCAATATCCCTATATGTGCTACGGCACATGTCAAAGGGAAAATGACAGAATTGGGGGTAAAGCCTGACAGTGTTTATGATGTGGTGGAGATAGTAAATGCACTGAAGGACCCTGATTGGCAAGGAGTAAAAAAGGAGGGGAACCATGACCTGGTTATCTTCCTTGGTGTAAGGAGCGACCTTGAGGAGCAATGCCTTTCCGTTCTGAAGCATTTTGCCTACAAGCATTTGAGAACCATGACCCTCGACAAGTATTACTTTCCCCATGCAAATTATTCCCTTCCCAATTTCAGGAAAGATGAGCAGTGGAAGGGATTTTTGGAAGAATTGATAGCGAATTTGACAAAGGAGGAATGACACATGGAATGGCATTCGGACATCGGACCACAATACGAAGGCGAGGTGGTAAGGAAGGAGGACCTGTGGCTTGAGTTTGGTGGTCCCAAAGTAGCTCGCAAGTTTGAGTTCTGCAGATTAAAGAAACCAGAGCAGATTGAGCATGAGAAAGTAGAGGTCATTGGCAAGGATATGAACGAAATGGAGGAGGGAGGGAGTTATCCTATAGCTATCATAGTGGATGTTGCCGGGGAGCAGCTTGACGAAGACGCACTGCCAGTCCTTGAGAGAAGAATTCATATGTTCACCAGTTTCATTGAGGGTTGGTATCACATGAATCAAAGAGCCGACACATGGATAAGGCTGAATAAGGACGCTAGGAAAAAGGGCTGGAATACGTTGAAGGAATACGGAGAAATACTTAATTTCCTCTACACCTCGGAAATGGATATTATCGAGAAAATCCAGATTACTCTCGTCACTGACCCTGATTTAATAGAGAAGCTTTACCCTGAAGCTAAAGCAGCTTATGATGCCAGAGACGAAAGGGTACTGTCTCTCCATGATGAGGATGTAGATACATTTTACGGGTGTGTTCTTTGCCAAAGCTTCGCGCCAACCCATATCTCCATCATAGCTCCGGACAGAATTGCTAATTGTGGAGCGATAAATTGGTTCGATGGCAGAGCAGCCGCCAAAATTGACCCCGAGGGACCTATATTTGCTATCCCTAAGGGGGACCTTATAGACCCCATAAAGGGGGAATATAAGGGAGCAAATCAGGTGGAATACGAAAGGTCGCTCGGCACCTATGATAGGGTCTATCTCTACAGTGCTTTTGAGCATCCACATACCTCCTGCGGCTGTTTTGAGGCCATCGTTTTCTATATTCCCGAAGTAGATGCTTTTGGAATAATCCACCGGGGATTTAAGGGTGAGACTGTGATCGGGGAGACTTTCTCCCACATGGCTGGTGAGACCTCTGGGGGAAGACAGGTGGAGGGGAGGCTGGGGACTGGCCTGCAGCAGATAAGGTCGCCCAAGTTCATACAGGCAGACGGGGGACTCCACAGAGTGGTCTGGATGCCGAAGGAAATAAAGGAGAGGTATCGGGAAACGATTGAGGCCAAGGGCCTGTGGGATAAGATAGCTACTGAGGAAGATGTAGCAAATGTGGACCAGCTTCTAAAGTGGCTGGATGAGCATCAACATCCCTGGTTAATGGGGCAAGTTGAACTTCCCACATAAAGCCCCGATTCAAGGAGGTATATTATGCCGGTTTCAGGATCACAGCTTGTAAAGCTGCTCCCTAATAGGAGGCCATGCCGTGATTGTGGCTTTCCTACCTGTTTTGCCTTTGCCATGAAGCTCGCTTCAGGAGGAGTCACTGTAGATAAGTGCCCGCACCTCTCTCCTGAGGCGAGAGCCGAGATAGAGGAGCTTCTGACTCCGCCTATGAAGCTCGTTGTATTAGGCGCCGGGGAGAATAAGCTCGAAGTTGGCAATGAAGAAGTGACATACCGACACGAAAAGACATTTGTCCATGAACCGGGGATTGCTTTGCTTGTCTCCGACAAGGAGAGCGATGGGGAGGTTGAGGGGAAGGTAAATAAGATAAAGGAAGTGCACTACCCCTGGGTAGGGGTGACGCTACACGCAGACCTTCTGGCTCCTTACTTCGAATCGGGGGATAAGGCCAGATTCGTAGCGGTAGTGAAAAAACTTCGCGAATCAGTTGACCTGCCTTTGGTTATAATCTCAGAGGATACGGAGGCTTTGTTTGCCGCCAGAGATACATGTGCCGACAGGCAGCCCTTAATCTACCCGATAACCCAAGAAAATATAGATACAGCAATCCCTAGGATTAAAGAAAAACCTACGCCGGTGGGTGTTCGGGCTGAAAGCGTAGAAGGATTGGTGGCTTTAACCACTAAACTAAAGGCTTCGGGTATCGACGACTTAGTTCTAGACCCTGGTTCTAAGACTATGCTGGAAGCCATAAGAGACCAGACCCTTATACGCCGAGCAACTCTGAAGCAAACATTCAGACCACTTGGTTACCCTACCATTGCTTTTCCTTGCTTCATGGTTAAAGATGACTCATTGAAGGAGACGCTGACGGCCTCCTTATACGTGAACAAATATGCTGGTATCATTGTCCTTTCCAACCTTGATTCAGCTCACATGCTTCCGCTTCTGGTGCAGCGCCTTAACATCTATACCGACCCGCGGTTCCCTATGGCGGTAGAGGAGAAATACTATGAGATAGGAGAACCCAGTGAGGAATCCCCGGTTCTACTGACCTCAAACTGGGCTTTAACTTATTTCGTGGTAAGTTCAGCAATTGAGTCCACTAAGATTCCGGCATTCCTCCTGGTACAGGATGCAGAAGGGCTTGGCGTCCTCACCGGCTGGGCAGCGGGCAAGATCAGTGGCAGCACCATAGCTAAGCTGGTCAAAAATTGTGGAATTGAAGAGAGAGTGAAGCATAGACAGTTAGTCCTCCCGGGGAAAATAGCAAGAATTTCCGGGGAGACAATGGAAGCTCTGGACTGGAAGTGGGAGGTAACAGTTGGTCCCAAGGAAGCAACTGCAATAGGAGCTTTCCTTCCTAAATATGCCAGGGAACTCAAGGAGAAAATAGCCGCCGGGAAGGCAGTCCCAGAGTGAAGAAAGAGGAATCTCTGGCCGGGCAGTTGAAGGAGATCTTAACCCCAGATAGAAGGGAAAGGAAGAATTTAATCTCCCTACTGCAGGAAATCCAGGAAAGTCTGGGATATCTTCCTGGAGAGGCGATGAGAGGTCTGGCTAGCTTCTTGGAAGTGTCGGCGGCTCAGGTCTATTCAGTCGCCACTTTTTATAATCAATTCCGGCTTACACCGATAGGAAAGTATCCCATCCAGGTTTGTCTGGGGACTGCCTGTCATTTGAAGGGAGGCAAGCTTATCCTCCAAGAATTTGAGAGGCAGCTGGAAATCAAGGTAGGAGAGACGACGGAAGACGGCAATTTCAGCCTGGAGAGAGTAGCTTGCATGGGATGTTGTATGCTGGCTCCAGTAGTGAGGATAGGTGATAGGGCTCCGGCAGTAAAAATAGGGGATAAGATATATTCCAAGATGACGCCTTTCAAAGTAGATGAGGTCTTGGTGCCCTACAGGCAGGAAATTGGAAAAGAGCCATCGGAGGAAGAGCAAATTCCGCGGTAGACTCCCCTTTATACCTACCTTTGACCTTCAATTCTGGTTAAGTTAGAGTTTGTCTAACAACATGAGGGACCTTCAGGAAATCCGTGGTGATGTTAAGATGACTTTGGAAGAGCTCACAGACAGAGCGAAATCCGATTGGGAAGCTTTGCAAAGTAGCACCCATGTCCTTATTGGTACCGCTACTTGTGGAAGGGCAGCCGGTGCTATGGAGACTGTTAAAGCCTTTGAGACAGAGCTAAAGCGCCGGAATATCGAGCTCAAGGTTATCCAGGTCGGCTGTCTGGGACTGTGCTATGCCGAGCCTCTGGTCATCATATCCAAGCCTGATTCCTTCAATGTAGTGTATCATCATGTGACTCCAGAGCTTGTTCCTCGCCTGGTAGAAGGCTACATCGTCAGCGATGATCCCTGTCTTGAGCTTGCTTTGGGCACCTTCGAAGTAGGAGAGGAGGGAGAAGCTCCTTATATTCCCGAACTCCCCCGATTTGAAAAGGAGCTTCGTCTTGTGTTGCGCCGCTGCGGCTACATTGGCCCCGAGAACATAAACCACTACCTCGCCAATGGTGGCTATAAGGGACTGGAGAAAGCATTGAAGATGCAGCCTGAGCAGGTAGTCAAGGAAGTTAAGAAATCGGGGCTTCGGGGGCGAGGGGGTGCTGGATTCTCTACTGGCCTAAAATGGGAAATTTGCAACAGCTACTCTGCTACCCCGAAATATATAGTCTGCAATGCTGATGAGGGTGACCCTGGTGCTTTCATCGACCGGATTGTTTTGGAAAGCGACCCGCAGCAGGTTATAGAGGGGATGATTATTGGTGGTTATGCCATAGGAGCCAGAGAAGGCTATATTTATATTCGGGCTGAATACCCTCTGGCTGTTGAGCGGGTAAAGGTCGCCTTAAAGCAAGCAGAGGAGTTGGGCTTCTTGGGGGATAATTTATTGGGCAGTGGTTTTAGCTTCCGTATCAATGTGGCTACTGGAGCTGGCGCTTTCGTCTCTGGCGAAGAAACGGCATTGATGGCAGCTGTTGAAGGCAAGGCAAGCACACCCAGGCCCAGACCTCCCTATCCAGCGGAGTGTGGGCTATGGGGCAAACCTACCATTTTGAATAATGTGAAAACCTTTGCCAATATCCACCTGATAATTGAGAGGGGAGGGGATTGGTTTGCTTCAGTCGGCACCGAAAAGAGCAAAGGGACGGCGATGTTTAGCCTGGCAGGTAAGATCAAAGATTCCGGGCTCATCGAAGTACCCATGGGAACAACAGTACATGAGATAGTTTATGATATTGGCGGTGGAATTCTCAATGATAGGGAATTTAAAGCGGTGCAGATTGGAGGACCCTCGGGGGGTATGATTCCAGCGAATCTGCAGGACACGCCTATAGATTTTGATTCACTCACCGCAGTCGGTTCAATGATGGGGTCAGGAGGATTTATTGTCATGGACGAAGATGACTGCGTCGTTGATGCAACGCGTTTCTTCCTGGACTTCATCACAAAAGAGTCGTGCGGCAAATGTACGCCGTGCAGATTGGGCAATCTCCAGATGCTCAAAGTTCTGGATAATATCGCAAATGGCAAAGGCAAGATGGAAGATATTGACTTCCTCCTCGAGTTGGCGCAGGATATCAAGGCTGGCTCCCTCTGTGGCTTGGGAAGAACAGCTCCTAATCCTGTTCTCACCTCCATCCGCTACTTTCGAAGTGAGTATGAAGCTCATATCCTAGAAAAGCGTTGCCCGGCAAAGGTGTGCACTAATCTTACCGCCTACTATATTCTTCCAGATAAATGCGACAGGGCATGTGAGCATTGTGTCTTAACTTGCCCTAGTGAAGCTATCGAAGGTGGGGCGGGGAAGGTAAAGCATATTGATCAGGAAAAATGCGTAAATTGCGGCACCTGCATGGATGTCTGCCCTCCAGAGTATAATGCGGTAGTAAAATTGTCACCAATTAGCGCGCTTCCACCAGAGGATCTTGCTGCCAAAGAGAGAGCAGTGGAGAAAGCCATAGTAGAAACTGAAGACTAAATGAGCCGAAAGATTGTCTCTACGGGAAGGGGAGGGGCAGGCAAGTCAACCTTTGTGGCTTTGATTGTTAGATACTTAAAGCCCCCCATACTTCTTATCGACCTTGACCCTGACCTTAGCCTGGCCGATATGCTTGGGGCAGATTTCCGTAAGGAAAGGAAAAGAACGGTTTCGGAAGCCCTTTATGATGTTATTGAAACAAGAAGGAGAGGAAAAGGAAGTGTCTCAATAACTACGCAAGAGCTAATGGAATCTTTGCTATGGAGCGATTGCTTGTATGAAGATGTAGGCTTTGACCTTATCACTCTGGGGACAAAGCTCACCGAAGGGTGTTATTGTCCTCCTGATGAGCTGCTTAGGAAAAGTATCCCCAAGCTAGCTAATAATTATACCAACGTGGTAGTAGATTCACCAGCCGGAGTAGAGCATTTGAATCGGAACATAGTATCGGATATAGACGACCTATTTGTCATATGCGACCCCTCCGAGAAATCTTTAAAGCACATAGGAATAATCAAAGAAATTATGAAACAGGTGGGAATTAGGTACAATCACTTTTACCTGGTGGCAAATTATGAGTTTGATGAGGAAACAGAGGATTATCTGCGGAACAGCGGCGAAATCTATCTCGGTAGAATAGACTACGATGCCGACCTCGAGCAATACAACTTGAAAGGGAAATCTCTCTTGGAACTGCCAGAGGATTCACCTGCCTCTCTATCTATAAAGAGGATTTTGACAAAGGCAGGTTATGGATAGTATTCTGCTTGCGACTACGGTAACGTTTATTTTGCCTTCGGAAGGGAAAAATTGAAAGAGAAACGCCTATACTGGTGTCCTTTTTGCCATCGTAATGTTTCATTATGGAGAACGAAAGATAATCGGCTAATATGTCCTCGATGTGGCAGAGAAATACTTGAGGTAACAAACGACGGCAGGATTATAGCAATTAAAGGGAAGGATTTGCCTGGGATTACTAAGAAATCTACTTCGGAACAAATTGAGCGTTAAAAACAATATGGGCAGAGTAATCGTTTCTACGGGAAGAGGGGGAGCAGGGAAATCAACCTTCGTGGCCCTGGCTAGCAGGTATTTGAAGCCACCCAAGCTACTGATAGACCTCGACCCCGATGAGAGTCTAGCCAATATGCTGGGAGTGGATTTAACTGAAAAGGGGAAGAAGACCATTTCAGGTGCACTGTACGATATTTTGCAACAGAATCAAGGAGCTGGCCGCACAGGTTACAATGTTCTGCCCAAAATACTGCTATCTGCGATTGAAAGCAACTGCTTGTACCGGGGATCGCAGTTTGACCTCATTACCCTGGGAACAAAATTTACCGTGGGATGTTACTGCGCCCCAGACGCAATACTTAAAGACCTTATCCCCACCCTGGCTGAGAGCTATGAAGAAGTGTTGATAGACTCACCGGCTGGATTGGAGCATTTCAACCGCAAGATAGTACTGGATATAGACGACCTGTTTATAATTCTAGATCCCTCTGAGAAATCGCTAAAACATATAGAAAGGGTGATGGTCATCACCACGGAGTTGAAGGTTAGCTATAAACATCTTTACCTCATAGGGAATCACAGATTTACTGATGATGTGGCGGAGCATGTACGAAATTTTGGAGAAGCTTATTTAGGGAAAATAGACTACGACCTTGATGTGAAGCAATATAATCTGGAAGGAAAAGCTCTTTTTGAGTTACCTGGGGATTCACCTGCCTCACTCTCCGTAAGAAGAATTCTGGTGAAAGCAGGCTGTAACATCGTAGATAGAGACTTAGCATCACACCCGACAAGGAATGGTTGCCTGTAAGAGTGAAAGATGTGGTCACTGAATTTGCATTATAACTTATTGCCAGTAATTCTAAAGTTTCTTACTCGCTAAGTAAAAGATAAATAGGGAAAGACTTGTAGAGACCTGCTGAGACCTGTTTCGAGATTACAGGAAGGAGATACTGAATCTACACCGCCTGCGGCTGGAGTATAGATTCGATGCATTGATGGGCTTTGTCATCGTATGATAAGATGATTCCAGTAGGGTATCAAGTTAAGAGTTTGTAAAGGAGGTGGCAGTAATGGTATCAGTTGAGGTGCTAAAAGGTTTTCAGCTATTTGAAGGTTTGGATGAGAGTGAATTGGGGCAAATGGTCGACCTTTGCAGGGAGCGGGGTTACGAAGAAGGCTCTATCATTTTCACAGCGGGTATACTTGGCCCACCCAGCCCAGCAGCAGAAATCTATCTTCTCAAAGATGGTGAAGTTGACATACAGGTTGAACTTGTTGTTTATGACCTGGAAGCGAGGATAACCGTCTATACGGTAAGGAAGGGTGAAACCTTTGCTTGGTCAGCTTTGGTACCACCACATAAGCTGACAGCATCGGCCAGATGTCGCAAAAAGAGCGAGGTCATCACTATGAACGGCAAAGAATTGATGAATATCCTGGAGAAGAATAACCACATGGGATATGTGGTCATGCGTAACCTCAGTAAAGTCGTAAGTTCAAGGCTGGCTGCTACCATGGCAGCACTGAGAAATCAAATCCAGAGACCCTCTGCAAGAAAGGATTAGAAGTTATTGGTTCATATTCGTCTGTGGGCCACTAGCTTCTGATATTCCAACTTTTCATGAAGAGTCATAACAAATTGTGCTACATGGCTATGAAGCTCATCCTGGACCAACTTGACAAGAATTAACAAACCTCCTGCCTGTCAGAGAAGAGGTAAATAATCTTCTCAAATTGGGGATTTTTCACTACAATGACATAGCCGGGAAGAGCCCTAGCAAAGGAAACTATGTTGGGTGAGACTCTCCCCAGTCAAACAATACACCCAAATAAGACTGGCAATTTTAAAAGGGGGCAGCATGAGCAAGTTACTCTGGGAGCCGTCACAAGAGCGAAGAAAGAATGCTAACATGCCCACGTTTATAGACTTCGTGAATGCGCGTTATAAGCAGACTTTTCATTCTTATTGGGAGCTTTGCGACTGGTCAATAAATAAGATAGCCGACTTCTGGGCTTCTGTGTGGGATTTTGTTGAGATTAAGGCCTCTAAAGGTTATGAGACTGTCGTTGATGACCTCAGCAGGTTCCCAGGCGCAAAGTGGTTTCCCGGCGCCAGGCTAAATTTCGCCGAAAATATCCTCAAGTATAGAGATAACCATGTAGCTTTCGTATTCAAAGGAGAAACCCATGAAACGGTCAGAATGACTTAGCTGAACTTTATGACTCTGTATTGGTTCTCGCAAAATCACTTCAAGAAATAGGAGTTGTCCCCGGGGATCGCGTAGCTGCATATATGCCCAATATGATAGAGACGGCTGTTGCCATGCTTGCTGCTACCAGCATTGGTGCTGTATGGGCTTCTTGTGCTACTGATATTGGTCCAGGAGCGGCTGTAGACCGCTTTGGTCAAATCAAACCGAAGGTCTTATTCGCTGTTGATGGATATTTCTACAAAGGAAAGGCTTTCAACAGTCTTTCCAATATAGCTGAGATTGTAAAGGGAATACCTTCAATTGGAAAAGTCGTAGTAGCTTCCTATATAGGAGAGAAACCTGATATTAGGGTTCTTTTGCGTTGGGCTGTCAGGGGGGTGATATAACTGAATAGAAGTATTAAAGCAATTATAAAGTTAATGATTGGAAGGATTAGTATATTTCTTTCACTATTTGCCTTATCAATGGGTTTCGTTTTATCAGACCTAAGTTACATACGAATTATAGGATACTCTTTATTAATAGTTATTTTGATATTAATCATTATGTTTGTGGTAGGTCTAAGACGCTTTTGCAATTACAATGTCACATGGGACTATGAAAGGGGCGAGTTAAAAACAATTCAAAGAGATGGGAAGGAAATGCCTGCTTCCCCATACGTAATAAAATTTGATATCTCACCATGGACTCCAAGGTTATTGTTGGGTTATAAGCCGTCATTAGGTTATGTTACCGCTGAAGTTGCCTATCAATATGGAGCGGATACGTCTTACACACCCTGGTCAAAAGCTATTTGGGATGTTACTGGAAGCTCCCTAATAGTAGTTGATGGCCCAATGAAAGCTGCTTTAGAGATTCTTGATGGAATCGATAAATCTTTTCAGGGTGTAGTCACAGTTCATCTAAGATTTACTCAACTAAATGGCAACAAAATAACTAAGGAGGATTTAACAATCTGAAAATGGCTAATATTCAATGGTGTACAAGTACACAGGCACATCATTGTTTTGACCCGACTATGAATCTTGGCTCAAACAGTCCAATACAACAGCACCGTATTTTTGTTTGTTAGTGGCATTCCCTGGCTCGCCACATGGATGTTGTTTAATATCAATATCCTGTGAATTAATCTGGGATTCCTTCTGCTTAAACCCGGACTACAGCAGTAGGTATCAGCAATTTGTCTCCTTGCCTGGCTCAAGGATACTATGGTAAAGTTCAGGGGATATGGTGAAAGGTTCTGACATAAAGGAGTATCCAGTGGTATGGCTGCAAGCCGCTGGGTGTACTGGATGCTCGGTCTCAGTACTCAATACTACAAATCCTTCTATTAAGAACCTCTTGGTTGACGAGGTGATACCTGGTCATCATATAAATCTAAGGTTTCATCCTACCGTGATGGCAGGGGCAGGAGCGCCTGCCATCGATATCATGGTGGACACCTCGCAGAAGAGGAAGGGAGGCTACATTCTGATTGTGGAAGGTGCTATTCCCACAGCCAAGAATGGCATACACGGGGTAGTGGGAGAAAGAGATGGAAAGCCTGTGACCATGCTGTCACGGGTTGAGGAGTTAGCGAAGGATGCCTTGGCAGTTATTGCATTAGGATCATGTGCTGCCTTCGGTGGCATTCCCGCAGCATATCCTAACCCTACCGAGTGTCGTAGCGTCGGTGAGGTTCTTCAAGCCAAAGGCATCAATACGCCTTTAGTAAACATACCAGGCTGCCCACCTCACCCTGACTGGTTCGTGGGCACGGTAGCAAGTATCTTGCTCACAGGTCTGCCAGGGCCAGAAGACATAGATGAGCATGGACGTCCCAAGGCCTTCTTTGGGCAAACAATCCATGAGAATTGTCCGCGGAGGGCTTACTACGACGAGAATAAATTTGCTAAGAAGTTTGGTGATCCTGGTTGTAACTATGAACTGGGATGCAGAGGACCAATAACACATGCCGACTGTCCTGTGAGGTTGTGGAATGACAAGACGAATTGGTGTGTCGGTTGTGGCGCTACGTGTATTGGCTGCACAGAGCCTGGATTCTTTGACATATCTCCTCTTTATGAGAAATTTAGCGAAGCTGCTCTGCCCGAGGAGGTTTGAACTAATGGGCAAGATTGTAATTGATCCAGTAAGTCGTATTGAGGGACATCTTAAGGTGGAGGCAGTGGTTGATGAGGGTGAGGTAAAAGAAGCCAAGAGTGCGGGTATGCTATTTCGTGGCTTAGAGCTAATTATGAGAGGCAGGGATCCCCGTGATGCCCAGCGAATAACTCAGCGAGTTTGTGGGGTCTGCCCTACAAGTCATTCCATTGCAGCTACTTTAAACTTGGATAGCGCCTTTGGCATCGCTGATAAAATACCTGACAACGGTAGAATAATCCGTAACTTAATTCTTGGGGCGGCTCATATTGCTGATCACATCCTTCACTTCTATCACTTGGTAGCTCTTGATTATGTGGATGTAGCTAAGCTAGCGAAATACGAAGGCAATAATCATGCCCTGAATTCAATAAAGGACTTTATCGTGCGTGGGGAGCTGGGACCATTTGTCCCTCGTTATGAGGGCGATTATCGCCTGCCTGATAATGTCAATGAGCAGGCAATAGCCCATTACGTTGCAGCATTTGATATGCGTCGTAAGGGTCAAGCGATGCTTTCCATCTTCGGTGGTAAGATGCCTCATAACATGGGCATTATCCCTGGCGGTGTTGCTTCTGTTCCTACAGTGGATAATATGACATCCTTCCTGTGGAGGCTGAAGGAACTCCAGGAGTTTATTGATAATGTCTACCTCCCTGATGTACTAGCGGTAGCCCAGGTTTATTCGGATTATCTTGAGATTGGGTGTGGCTGTGGGAAGTTGCTCGCTTATGGGTCATATGAACTGGATGGGAAGGAAGCAGACCTCACCAAGCGCAAGCGGCTGTTTAAGCCAGGGACGACTTCTACTGACCTTAAGTTCGGTGACTTCAAGCCAGACAAGATTGCCGAAGAAGTGAAGCATTCGTGGTATGCTGACTCCATCAGTGGTAAACACCCGTCGCGCGGAGACGTTATACCTGATGAGGAAAAGAGCGGGGCTTATTCCTGGTTGAAATCTCCTCGCTATGATGGAATGGTTTTCGAAGTTGGGCCATTAGCTCGAATTATGGTCAACTATGTAGGTGGTGATACCATGGTTAAGAATTTGGTTGATTCTACTTTGTCGCAGGTGAATCTAAAACCGGCAGCCATGTTCTCCACTATGGGGCGCAACCTTGCTCGAGCTCTGGAGACCAAGCTCATAGCTGACTCTATGGTTGATTGGATTTTGCAACTCAAGCCTGGTGAGCCAGCCTACGTAAGCTATGAACTTCCTGAGGAGGCTATGGGAATGGGGCTGGTTGGGGCAGCGAGAGGAGCTCTGGGGCATTGGATAGAGATAAAAGAAGGTAAGATCGCCAATTACCAGGTCATCACTCCATCCACCTGGAATATTTCCCCACGGGATGATAAAAACCAACCTGGTCCCTTGGAGCAGGCTATCACTGGAACCAAAATAAAGGACGAAGCTAACCCCTTTGAGATAGTGCGCATTGTGAGGTCGTTTGACCCTTGTCTCGCTTGTTCCGTACATTTGCTCAGTTCCAAAGGAAGGGATTTGGGGAAATTCAAGGTTTGCTAGTGGAGAGTTAAAGGAGAGCTCAGGCATGGGAGACTTTATTCTAGGGGTAGGAAATATCTTATTAAGAGACGAAGGGATTGGTTGCCACGTTGTTCAGGCTTTGGAAAAGATCCCTCTCCCCGATATAAAAGTGGTAGATGGAGGAACATGTTCTGACGCAGTGCAACTTCTTGAGGATGCCGATAAATTGATCATAGTGGATGCCGTTAGGGGAGGGGGGATGCCAGGTGAGGTATATCGTTTTCAGCTTGATGATATAACTCTCGAACGGAAGCCATTCCTATCGCTCCATGACATAAGCTTGGTAGACAATTTGCTGCTAATGAGAAGTTTATACAACATAGGCGAAATTATCATCATTGGGGTTGAGCCCAAAGCGATAGAGTGGGGATTGGAACTGTCGCCTGAAGTTCGAGAGAAACTACCCCAGATAGTAGAAATTATATTAGCAGAAGTTGATAATAGTGGAGGTCCTCAAGGAGAGACGAAATGTTAATTTCAGAGCAAAAACCACTGGAGGAAATACTGAGTTACCTTGATGGCGAAAAGAATATCTTCCTTATTGGCTGTAAAGGGTGCGCTGAGGGCTGGGAGAGTGGTGGGGAAAAACAGGTAGTGGAAATGGGGAAAACTCTGCAGGAACAGGGTAAAGCCATCGCTGGTTTTGTAGTTGTTGATATGGTATGTGATAGTGCATTGACTAAGTTGAAACTCAGAGCTCACAAAAGTGAGATTGCTGCTGCGGATTCTATACTGGTATTGACCGATGGGGCTGGGGTGCAAACTGTGGCCGAAGTGGTGAATAAGGTGGTACATCCTGGCTGCAATACTTTGTCCTCTGGTGGTGCGCATGCTGAGTGGAAGGAGGCAGAACGCTGCCTCGAATGCGGCGATTGCATGTTGGAGTTTACTGGAGGCATCTGTCCCATTGCCAGATGTTCCAAGCATTTGCTCAATGGTCCTTGCGGTGGCTCGCAGGATGGCAAGTGCGAAGTCAATGCAGATATTCCATGTGCCTGGCAATTGATTGTCGAACGGCTGACTGAATTAGGACGACTCGACAGGCTGGAGAAGCTAGTGCCACCAAAGAATTGGAATGTGAGCCTTATAGCAGGCCCGCCGGTAAGGAGGCTTTCTTAATGCTACTGCGAGTGAAAGAAACATGCTAAGTAGCTGACTAGCCTGGGTTGGCTATCCTCCGAAGGAATAGATGAATTAAGGAGGACACGAATGAATGCACAGGTGCTAAAGCCCTTTGAAGAGGTTGTAGGATACCTCGAAGGCAAAAAGAAAATAGTACTGATGGGGTGTGGAGGATACGCTACGGTCTTTCACACCGGCGGTATAAAAGAAGTAAATGAGATGGCAGAAAAACTCACAAAACAGGGAAAGGAGGTCACAGTCGAAATTGGATTGCCTTTCGGAGTATTTGCTTGCTATATTCCCATGTCTTCCATGATGTTGAAGGAACACAAGAAGGAGATAGAGGAATGTGATGCCATATTGATGCAGAGTTGTGGTGATGGGGCGCAGGCGGTGCGAGGGTATTTGGAGGAAGAAATGGGTATTGTGAAACCTATATATCCATCAAACAATGCTCTTGGATTTTCCAGCGGAGGCCCCACTACCTTCAAGGAGGAATGTCAGGCATGTGGAGAATGCGAACTTGGAAAAACTTTTGGCATTTGTCCCTTTGTGCAATGCCCCAAGGGATTGCTTAACGGCCCATGTGGTGGAACGACTGTAGAGGGTAGGTGCGAAGTAGACCCTACACGGGACTGTGCCTGGGCTATGATTTATAGAAGAGCAGAAGAACTTGATGAGGTTGATAAGCTTTTGGAAATAGTGGAGCCGCAACACTGGAGTAAGGCAGTGAGGCCACGCAGCCTGGAGATTGAGCCTATTGACCTGATGGAGGAACTGAAGGGGACGAAGAAGGTGATAGAGCATCTGGGCGTGTGATTTGGAAAAGCAATATTACGTGCAGTAACGATGAGCAATCTTCGCGAAGCATTACAGTCAGGTAAATTTGTGGTCACAGGCGAAGTTGGTCCACCCAAGGGCGTGGCGATCCAGGAAATGCTAGAATCAGCTGAACTATACAAAGGGAGAGTTGGAGCAGTTAATGTCACCGACCAACAGAGCGCTGTGATGAGGTTGGGTTCATTGGCAGTTTGCCACCTTCTAAAGGACATGGAAATCGAGCCTATTTTTCAGATAACCTGTCGTGACCGCAATCGCATTGCCATCCAATCAGATTTGCTCAGTGCCTATGTCCTTGGAATTGAGAATGTCCTGTGTCTCACTGGTGACTATGTCATTCTAGGCGACCATCCTCAAGCCAAGCCAGTCTTTGACCTTGATTCAGTTTCTTTGCTCCAAGCCGCGGTTCAGTTGCAGCAAGGCAAAGACCTGGCAGGAAAAGAACTCGATGGCGTTCCTAAGTTTTTCCTGGGTGCTACAGTTACTCCAGGCGCTAATCCTTTGGAGCCACAGATTATCAAGATGGAGAAAAAGGTTAAGGCTGGCGCTCAGTTCTTCCAGACCCAGGGTGTCTACGAGCCCAGAAAATTTGAGGAATTCATGGGAGCAGTAGAACATCTCAATGTGCCGGTGCTGGCGGGAATCATTCTCCTGAAGTCAGCTGGTATGGCTCGCTTTATGAACAAGAATGTTGCCGGGGTGCACGTGCCTGATAACCTCATTGAGGAAATGGAGAAGACGGAAAACAGGGTGGATAAGAGTATTGAAATCGCTGCTCGACTAATCAGCGAGCTTAAGGGGCTCTGCCAGGGGATACATATCATGCCTATCGGCTGGGAGAATAGAGTCCCAGCAGTGTTAGATGCCGCTGGGCTATAGGTGTTATAATAACAAAGCAAGAGGACGAGCGATAAATTACGACACGGGTTTGCTAAATAAAGAAAACACAGTACAAATTCTGAGGGCCTCCAACATATTTGAAGGGCTAAGCGAGGAGGTGCTGTCTAAGATAGCTACTTTCTCCCATGAGGAAACCTACGAGCCAGGGAAAGTTATCTTCACTGAAGGTGATATTGCCAAAAAACTTTATATCATCAAGGAGGGGAAGGTAGCACTTGATGCTAACCTGTCAACTCGTCCTGGTTCGGTAAAGCGGGGCACCATCGAGGTTGTCCTTCCCGGAGAGGCATTTGGGTGGTCGGCTATTTTCAGGTCTCACTTGACTATGAGTGCTCGGGCTCTCCCGAGGACCAAGACAATCGCCGTTGATGGAGAGGCATTGCAATCTTTGCTCGCTCAAGACACTGCGACTTCCTCGGTGGTAATGGGGAGGGTGGTAAATATCGTTTACTCTCGACTCACTCACACCAGAACTACTATGGCACACTTTCTCTCGGTTGTCTCTCACGACCTGAAGGCACCTTTAGCTGCTGTGCAGAGCTACCTCCAGGTCATTCTTGGCGGCTTTGTTGGTGAGCTAAATGAAAAACAAAGGGAAATGCTTTCTCGAAGTTCTGTCAGAATCGCTGAATTTATTGAGATGATCGATAATATTCTGGATATCTCCCGCTTTGAAGTTGGTGAGATAGAGATGGAAGACTTATCCTTGCCTGACGTGGTCAAAGACAGTGTCGAGATGCTGCGTCCTTTGGCCCAACAAAAGAAACTGAATGTCACTCTAGACTTACCTCAGAAAGTACCAAAAGCTAAAGGTTCAACGACACGCCTCAAACAGGTAATCACTAATTTGGTAGGAAACGCCATTAAATTCACTGCATCCCCGGGGGAGATTTCTGTCAAGCTGAAAGAAGATGACAGCTTCCTCAGGGTAGAGGTAGCTGATACTGGGGTAGGTATCTCTAACGAGGACTTGCCCAGGATATTCGATGATTTCTACCGTGGAGTAGCTGGCGATACCGAAGCTAAAGGGGCTGGACTGGGGCTTTCCATCAGCAAGAAGATTATTGAAGCTCATGGTGGGAGAATCTGGGCAGAAAGCCCCTGCCCCGAAACCGGGAAGGGAAGCAAATTTAGCTTCACCGTGCCAAAGTGCGACTACAAGAAGTAAAAAGAGGAGAAATGAATGACAATGAAAGCAGGGACTAATCTGGAGAAAGTTTTGGAAAGTGGTGCTTTTGCTGTTACTGCTGAGGCGGGTCCAGCCAAAGGAGCGGTGCCTAGCGTTATTGAGAGGAAAGGCGAGATGCTCAAGTCTTGTTGTGATGCCGTGAATGTCACCGATAATCAATCGGCAGTAGTAAGAATGTCGAGCTGGAGCAGCTGTGTTCTCTTAAAGCGGTTCGGGCTTGACCCAGTAATGCAGATTGTTGTTCGGGATAGGAATCGGCTGGCTATCCAGAGTGATGTCTTAGGAGCTGTAGCTATGGGAATTCAGAACATCCTGTGCTTGTCAGGGGACCATCAAGCCATTGGCAATCATCCCGATGCTAAAGGAGTCTATGATATCGATTCCATCCAGCTGGTTCAAATGTTGAAGACCATGCGGGATGAAAAAAAATTTCAATGTGGCGAGGAGATATCAGGCGAAGTGCCTATCTTTATTGGTGCTGCGGCTAACCCTTTCGCTAGCCCGTTTGAGTACCGGGTCCTGCGATTGGCTAAGAAAGTAAAGGCTGGGGCTGATTTTATTCAAACTCAGGCCATTTTCGACGTAGCCAAGTTTGCCAGGTGGATGGAGATGGTGAAAGATCGCGGCCTGGATAAGCAGACTTATATTCTCGCCGGGGTTGTTCCTATCAAGTCAGTGGGAATGGCCCGTTATATGAAGGATTATGTCTCAGGAGTTTATGTTCCCGACGAAGTCGTCACCCGCCTTGAAGGTGCCAAGAATGTCAAAGAAGAAGGGATTAAAATATGTCTTGAGACAATTGAGCAACTGAAAGAGATTCAAGGAGTTCATGGCATTCATATTATGGCTGTTGCTTGGGAGGAAATGGTGCCTTCCATTGTAGAACAAGCTAAACTTCTACCCAGACCTGTGGTATGAATTCAAGGGAAAAAGGAGGCAATAATGGCAGAGCGGAAGAGAAAAATCTTGATTGTCGATGATGACCCCGATATTTTAGCCGCCATCGGAGCTGTTCTCGAGACACGAAACTATGAAGTTGTTACTGCTCGAGATGGGGAAGAGGGTCTGGCTGAACTCAAGACGGAAAAGCCTGATTTAATGATTCTAGACCTTTTAATGCCTCGGAAGGACGGCTTTGCTGTTTGCAAGGAATTGAAAGACCCTCGATGGTCGAAGTACAGCGACATGCCTATCCTGATTCTTACTTCGGTAAGGGAGGAGGTCAGCCGCAGGCGGTATGAATTAGAAACTGGGTTGAGCCTCGACGTTGACGACTATGTAGAGAAGCCTATTGACCCTTTTCTGCTCGTTAAGCGAGTGGAAAATCTCTTAAAAAAGGAAAAATCATAGTGCCAGGGCTTACCCTTGCAAAGACACGCAGGGGCCAAGTCTGGGGCTATGGGTGAGATATAAGTAGCTGAGGTGAAAAATGGAAAGGCGAGCTAAGATTCTTTTAATTGATGATGACCCCGATTTTGTTGAGGCCACCAAAGCAGTGTTGGAGAGCCGACCTTATGAGATAATCACTGCTCTCCGTGGCGAAGAGGGCTTGCAAAAAGCCCGCGCGGAAAAGCCTGACCTGGTTCTCCTGGATATCATTATGCCTGGGGTAGATGGTTTTCAAGTTTGTCAGCAATTAAAAAAAGACCCTCAATTAAGCAAAATCCCCGTGATCATGATTACTTCATTCTCAGAGAAGTATATGGAAAGTTCGATAGGATTAAGTCAGGGACTTAGTCTGGAAGCCGAAGATTTTGTTGACAAACCAGTGGCTCCAACGGAGCTTCTTATTCGAGTTGAGAAGTGGTTAAAGAAGTAATCATGCTTTGCCGAAGGCAAAAGGTAAGAACAATGAGTGATTTCCATGCATTTCGGGGCTTAGGCTCGCAAAATATTGTTCCTATCAAGTTTGATCTTTTCGAACGATGGAGATAAAGCGATACTCGGTAAATGATGAGAGAGAAAACGAAACAGTACAGTCCTGTTCGCCTGATGCTAGCTTCTTGTAGCATTCAGACACCACATATGTTGCTATTAATGTCCTGTGAGTGTGCAGAGTATGAAGCAAAACCATGAGGAATCCTCTAAAAGCTATCCCCGAGTGATGTCCTCTGGCTCGACAATGCAAAGAGAAGCTCAACCTCCGTGCCAGGTTGCCTGTCCCATTCACCAAGATATTCGTGGATACATAGCCGCTATTGCCCGGGGTGAGTTCAGCGAAGCTTCAAAACTGATAATGGGGACCAACCCTCTTCCCTCCGTCTGCGGAATGATTTGTGCTCACCCTTGCGAAACCAAATGCAGGCGGGGGGAGGTTGATCACCCGCTGTCCATTATGGCGCTGAAGAGATTTGTCGTGGAGTATGCCGACCACAAAAGCCCCAAAATCCAGGGTGAGTCCAAACAAGGCCAGAAGATTGCCATAATTGGTTCCGGACCTAGTGGACTGACCGCGGCGCATGACTTGGCAAATATGGGGCACATGGTAACCATCTTCGAGCGCGAGAATGCTCCTGGGGGCGCCCTGAGAAGTGGTATTCCCAGATATCGCTTGCCCCGGGAAATGCTCCAGAGAGACCTCGAGGCAATCATCGCTCTCGGTGTCGAGATGAAGACCAACACCGAGCTTGGTAAGGACCTCACCATTGGTGGTCTCAAAAATCAGGGCTACCGGGCAGTATTGTTCAGCACTGGTCTTCCTCTAAGCCGGTGGTTGCGAATCCCGGGTACAGAGATGGATGGCGTCTTACTGGCCCTTCCCTTTTTGAGGGAGGTCAACCTCAGTGAGCAAAAAATTCAGGTGGGGAAAAGGGTAATCGTTATCGGTGGCGGCAATGTAGCCATCGATGTAGCCAGGTCTGCCCTCCGTTTGGGTGCTGAAGTGGTGCAGATGGGGTGTCTTGAAGCCAGGGATGAGATGCCGAGTTTTCCCTGGGAGATAGAGGCAGCTCTGGAGGAAGGGGTCAAGATTAATTACTCCAAAGGCCCGAAGAGTATCCTGGGGGAGAATGGTCAGGTAACTGGTCTGGAGTACAAGAGGTGCACTGCTGTCTTTGATGCTGAAGGCAGATTTGCCCCCACTTTTGACGAAAATGACGTCTCAACGATTAATGGAGATATGGTGATTATTGCCATTGGCCAGGCGGCTGATCTCTCATTCTTGAAAGATTCCGGAATAAGACTTAACGAGAGAGGGCAGCTGCTTCTTGACGCTGATACCCTGGCTACCAGCGAGGAAGGCATCTTCGCCAGCGGCGAGGTCGCTACCGGACCAGGCAGTGCGGTCGAGGCAATGGCGAGCGGTCGCAAAGCGGCACTGTCTATCGCTAGGTATCTTACCGGCAACCCCCTGGCTGTATCGCTGCCCGAGGAAAAAGAGCTTGGAGAGCTTTCGCCGCAAATCATCGATAAAATAAAGAGGTTGCTCAGGCAGCCGATGCCTGCTTTAGCGGTGTCCGAAAGGGTACAAAATTTCGTTCAGGTTGAATTGGGCTATGACCGAGCATCGGCAATAAGGGAAGCTCGGAGATGCCTCAGTTGTGGCTTGGGAACCGAGTACATTGAGGAAGAGTGCGCAACTTGCCTGAATTGCGTGCGTATCTGTCCCTATGGAGTGCCTGTCATAACCGCTGGTGGAAGCGTCGACATTAGAGTTAACCAATGCCAGGCTTGCGGAATCTGTGTTAATGAATGTCCGGCGAAAGCGGTAACACTCAAGCAATTTCAGGATGAGGAAGTAATAGAAAGAATAACGACAGCAATAGCAAATGCATCCCGTAGCGGAGTCAGGCCTTTAACGGTAGTGTTCTGGTGTAGCTTTTCTGCCTATGCCACAGGGGATTTCACCGAATTTGTGAGGACGAAGTGCCCGGCTAATACGGGAAATTTGACTATACCTTGTGTCGCTAGGATAGGCATCATACACTTATTAAAGGCGTTCGAACTCGGCGCCGACAAGGTTTTTATCGTTGGCTGTCCCGAGGAGTATTGCCCTTATAAGGAAAGCGACTTGTGGGCAAGGCGGAAGGTCGATAGGGCTAAGAAAATCCTTGATGATGTTGGGTTGGGAGGGGAACGTCTAGAGATGTTTAACCTGCCGAGCGTTGACATTGAACAGTTTGAAGAAGTTCTGGCTAAGATTACCCAGCCAGCGAAGCAAACGCAGCCTGACCCCTTGAACGGATAGGAGCGAGAACAATGATTGTAGCGAAGCAAAAGCCCCTTTCAGAAATAAGGGAGATGATTGCCGACTATGGGAGTATTTTGCTCTTGGGTTGTGGTACTTGTACTACTGTCTGCTTTGCTGGTGGGGAGAGGGAGGTAGGAATTCTTGCATCTTCTCTACGCATAGCAGACAAGATATCTGGCAAGAACCGAGTGTTCAGGGAACACACAGTGAAAAGACAGTGTGAATGGGAATTTCTGGATGAGATCGAAGAGACGGTGAAACAGGTGGATGCGGTTCTTTCATTAGGTTGTGGTGTTGGAGTCCAGGCTATTGCTGAGCGATTCCCTGAAACCCCTGTTCTACCTGGACTCAACACTCTATTTATGGGGATGCCTGTTCAGGAGGGCGTTTTTGCTGAATGGTGTGTTGGCTGTGGAGACTGCATGTTGGATCGGACTGGCGGAATCTGTCCCATCACAAGGTGCCCTAAAGGATTAGTTAATGGTCCCTGTGGTGGCTACCGTGATGGCAAATGCGAGGTCGACCCCATACGAGATTGCGCCTGGATTCAGATTTATGAGAGATTAAAGAAAACGGGGCGGTTGGATATGCTTTATACGCCGCAGCCATTGAAAGATTATTCTCAAATGGGTCATCCCCGCAGCATTACATTATAAGTGGAAAGTCGCCATTCATCATTGCCTAACATTCGAGAGCAAGCTCATGAACTCGCCTATAGGCTTGCTTGTGAACAACTGGCAAGTATGGACGTAGAAGAACTATGCCGTAAGACTGGTGCACAATCCATGGATTCCAGCAAGATAATCGTTGAGTATTTAAACCGGCGGTATCTTATTACCTTTCCTGATGGCGAAATTTCGTTATGCGATGATGACAAGGAAGTGCCGCTAAAGGACAAAATCCTGATACTCCACTATCTAACTTCAGCAAAGGGCACTCCAGCCAGTAATAGACTAATCACATTCAAGCAACTGCCAGGATGTGCCAGCTATTTTCCAGTGTTTTCCCAATTGACTGTAAAGCCCCTTTTGAACCATTTTGGCAATGGGCCTGAATTACTAATGGCCTCTGTCGCGAAACTGCGAGGCCGTAAAGCAGGTTATGGAGATGTATCCGTGACCATCAATGCTTTCCCTAGAGTGCCTGTAACTATAGCTTTGTGGAGGGGTGATGATGAGTTTCCTCCTAGGGGCAGCATAATTTTCGATAGCAACATTTCTGATTATCTATCCGCTGAAGATATAAGGGATCTTTGTGCAACTATCGTCTGGAAGTTAATCAAAGACTTACCCTATTTCTCACAATAAGGGTGTCATTTCAGATAGAAGTTTCCCCAATCCCTTTCTCTTGCTTACTCTCAAAAAATTCCTCCAGCTTGCTCTTTATCTGCCGGACTTTCTCGGCGCTCTTTGGCGCTGACTGATAGACATTAAAGCCTTGAACATCGGCATAGAGCAAATCAGGGTCGAAATCCACAAAGCCTAGAATCTGGTAATCGGGCAGGTTTTCCTTGATGAATTGGCGTGCTGACTCATTATTCGTTTTAGAACCAACTATGAAGCAATGGCTTACCCCTAGACCTGAGGCGTATTTCTCAACTGTTCGAGCCGTCTGAAAGCTGCGCTGCCCTGGTTCAACCACGATTATGAAGGCATCCACTCCTTGAGCTGTCCCTCGCCCCAGATGTTCTACTCCAGCATCCATGTCCAGAATCAGCAACTCATCCCGCCCGAGGATGAGGTGGCTGAGCAAAGCTTTCAGCATAGCGCTCTCGGGACAAACACAGCCTGCCAATGGACCCTTGATTGTCCCCATAACCAGAAGTCTAACTCCTTCCCACTCCATAGAGAAGCGGTCGGGAATGTCGTCAACCTTGGGATTTAGTTGGAAGAAGCTGCCAATAGTACCTGGCTGTGCTCCAGTGCGCTCATAGACTAGGTCTCCCATTTCGACAATAGGAGTGATCTGCGCGGCTAATTCTGGCGGAATGCCTAAGGCCGAAGCCATGTTGCCGTCCGGGTCGGCGTCAGCTACAATAACTCTATAGCCGTTCTCTGCATAAGCCATAGCTAAGAGCGCCGCTAAGGTGGTCTTCCCTACACCCCCTTTCCCTGAAATAGCTATCTTCATTGGCTTTTAACCTCTGGTTAATTCTAACACCTAAGGTAGCGGACCACTATAGTAGTCCCGTATGAATCACATATATTCTAAGAGATTCCAGCTTGGAAGGATATCTTTAGGACTAGCAACGATCCTCAAACCATCCTAATAAGCCTTGTTTACTGATAATTCCGGGTATATGCTGTCCTCAAAAATCGCTTAGCGCTTTCTGCATTCCTTTCAAATACGAAGTGTCATTATGTTTAGTCAGGATGAAGCGGCCGTCTACATAGTCAAAATTTGTGATTCCACCTACATCCTGCTTGATATGCCAAAAGTGTGAACTATCCAGTCCCAAGAGCGAGCATATCAGAACTTTATTCACCACACGATGCGAGACTAGTACCGTACTCCCTTTGTATTTAGAGACTACCTCACTAACTACACCGAGGGCTCTTTTCGCCACATCATCCAGATTTTCTCCGCCGGGCATCCTTACCAGATGTGGATTAGCTTGCCACTCATTATGAAGCTCTGGATATAACATTGCCACTTTTTGTTTAGGTAAACCTTGCCACTCCCCGTAGTCGAAATCTATAAGGCCATGGGTAACTTGTACGGTAACATCTTGGTAGTGAGCCACAGTATTTGCCGTATCCAATGCCCGTCTGAGCGGGCTGGAATAAATAGCATCTAGCTTCAATCGCCCCAGATACTTGCCCAGCAACTCTGCTTGTCTAATGCCCGCCTCATCTAGGGCTACATCAGCCCTTCCTCTATATGTTTCAGCTACGTTCCACTCAGTTTCGCCATGCCTTACCAAGATAATCTCTGCCATAAGCTCACCAATATATTCTCGGCTGTGTTATCTAATTTTGGGAAAGTTTCCCCCAGCTAGTTTTTGTCTTCGTCAAGATTCCTCCCAAGCATTTTTGTTGTTTTGCCCTTATAACGCAAGTTAAGCCAAGGGCTGTGTAGTATTGCTATGGCCATGTGTGCTGCTTTGCGGGGTGGCGCTAAACCGATAGTAAGATAGCCAATCGCCTATTTATTCGAAAATCTATTTGGTCAGCATTTCAAATATTTTCTGCTCCAATTCTAGAGCTTCCTGTGGAAGACTTTTTGGTTTGCCAAGGAGTGAAGAGAGTATGAATATTTTTGCTACTCTTTCAACCAACTCAGCGGTCTCAAATGCCTTTTCCAGGTTTTTCCCACAACACAAGGAGCCATGATTTGCTAAAAGAACTGCATTCTTTTCCAAATCCACTACCAAAATATCATCAATCTCAATCTTATTGTATTCTACACTGCTTGGAGTAACTAGGATTCTATCTTCGCCTGAAATTCTAATGCTAATATTCCCCGACGTGCCAATTACAAGACCTTTATGCAACATTTTCTTACCGACTTCTACTATGTCCGTTTTCAATTTGTTGATTTCTTTCTCATCCATGTTTTCTCTGGTAAATTCTACATCGGTGTAAAGTTAAAACCAATCCTCGCTGGAGGAGCAAAATTTAAATATCGGTTTCGGTGGCCGTCCTCGCCCTGCTTGCCCGAACTTATCACCAACTTCAAAATCAGCAAAATATCTCTTGTTGTCCCAAAGCCGTAGCTTTTTCCCTTGAAAGAGTTCTTCGATGGTTTCATTGTCTGGTTTCCGGCACATCCTCAAATTTCCTTCGATAGCTAACCTGTGGTAGCATGAAGTTGCTGTAATTATATACCTCGCCGTTGGGACAGGGAAACCTTCGGATTGAAACCTAAAACGTAATCGAAAGGGAATAGTATGCGGTCTATTTATCGCTAAGATAAGGAAGTGAGGTTAGGTTGCAGCAGGATAAAAAAGGCAAATTGGTACAATAAGCTAAAGACCTAATTCCTTAGCTATAATTTCACGATGGAAGTTGCTATTGCCAAAAGCCATCGCTCCTGCCCTCGCCCTCCTGTAGTAAAGGTGCATATCGTGATCCATGGTGAAACCAATCGCCCCGAAGATCTGTTGTCCCAGCATAGTCACCCGCTGACAAGCATCACCTACCCAGGCCTTGGCCATAGCCACACTCTTGGTGGCAGGAAGGCCTTCACTGAGTTTCCAAGCTGCCTCATAGGTGACGTATCGGGCACCATCAACATCTGTCACCATATTGGCACAATAATGCTGAACAGCCTGGAAAGTGCCAATAGGTCGATTAAATTGAATCCTTTCCTTAGCATAGTTAACAGCCATCTCTAATGCAGCTTGAGCACCACCAACCATCTCAGCACACTTGGCTACTGCAGCCTTCTCCAAGGTATCCTGTATCACAGGCCAGCCCTGGTTCAGCTCCCCTACTATATTCTCCTTTGCTACATTCACATTATCAAAGACAACTTCATTCTGCTTGTCACGTGCCAGCGTCTCAAGGATGGTGCATTTGACCCCGGGAGTCTTGGCATCAACCACAAAAATAGTAATGCCTGTCTGAGGGTTTGCCGTCTCCTTTGTCCTAGCCACGCATAAGAGATAATCCGCAACGTTAGCATCAGTAACAAAAAGTTTAGTGCCATTGATGCTATATTCACTATTCCGAGGAGAAGCTTTGACTGCGATAGCGGATGCATCATAGCTAGCAGTAGGCTCAGTCAATGCCATGGTGAGAATTAGCTCTCCCCGGGCAATCCGAGACAGAAATTTCTTTTTCTGTTCTTCACTGCCAGCCTTCAAAATAGGCAAGCCACCAAGGACTATGGTGGAGAAAAATGGGCCAGGCAAAATGTTATATCCCATCTCCTCAAGGAGAACCACCAAATCCAGGAAAGTACCACCACCGCCATCATATTCTTCAGGAAAGACCAGCCCCATCCACCCAAGCTCCGCCATCTTCCGCCACAACTCAGGTGAATAACCCTTGTCACTCTCATCTAGCTCTTTCACCAGTTTCTTGGGGCATTCCCTGGCGAGAAAATCACGCGCTGATGCCTTCAATATCTCCTGCTCTTCGCTTAAACCAATATCCATTCTCTTACCCCCTTATTTTATAACAGACCACCCAAGCCATTTTCCATATGCTTGATTACTTCCTAGGCAACCCCAATCCCCTTTGAGCGATAATGTTGCGCTGAATCTCGTTAGTGCCACCACCAACACCTATGGAGAGGCAGTTTAGGCACAACCTTTCTATCTTCCCGCGGAGAGGAGCCCATTTGGAATCCCTCTCCAGTTCTCCATAAGGTCCCGCAATATCCATTCCTACGTCCGCTATGCGTCTCATCATCTCGCTCAAAAATACCAGTGACATAGAAGCTTCATAGCTAGGATGAAGATTCTTGCTGTACATCCAGGCAATGCGGTAGCACATCATGCGGCTGACTTCGATCTCCACTGCCATTTCTGCCAGCTTCTGCCGAATTATAGGGTCTTTATCACACTTCCTTTCCTTAACATATTCCACCAGCTCCTCTAAAATTCGCTGAAACATTGCAGCGTAACCTATCCCAGAGCGCTCGGAATCCAGAGCTATCATCAGTTCATACCAGCCATTGTTTTTCTTCCCCACTAGGTTTTCTTTGGGGATACGCACATTATCAAAGAAAACCTCGTTAAATGAGTGACGATTCATGAGATTTATCAAGGGATGTATCGTGATTCCAGGGGTTTTCATATCAACAACGAACATGCTGATTCCATCATATTTTCTGGGGGCATTGGGGTCAGTTCTGGCGGCAAGCCAGCAATAGTCAGCATAATGGGCATAGCTAGTCCAGATCTTATTGCCATTGATTACATATTCATCGTCTTCCTCTACAGCGGTGGTTTGTAGCGAGGCGAGGTCAGAACCAGCGTTAGGCTCGCTGTAGCCGAGGCAAATTACCAAATCACCCTTCGCTACACCAAGAGCATACTTTTGCTTCTGCTCTTCACTTCCGAAGAGTAGGAGGTCAGGTCCTACCCAGTTTACTGCGATCTCCGTTTCTATGCCTACTGGTGCCTTATTGTAGGATAGCTCTTCGGCAAGGATAAGCCGTTTCATGTGGCTCATCTCTAAGCCGCCATATTGCTTAGGGTATGCTGGTGCCAACCAACCTTTCTGTCCCAATTTTTTTTGAAACTCACGAGAAATAGCCCAAGACTCATCGGTCTCCTCCCACAACAATGGGTCAAGTTCAAGCCATCGTTTCGGAGTCTCCTTCTTAATCCAATCGCGAACCTCCTTCCTGAATACTTCCTCTTCCTCGTTAAAACTAAAATCCATCGCCACCTCCTGTTATCAATCGCTATTGTGGATGTATTCTGGTATAACCTACAATTGACTGTTACAGTGCTAGATTATTTTATTCTGTCGGCTGACCTTCTCATCTAACTCATTGAAGGTCAACTTGGTATCTCAAAAGACAGACGCTGTTCTATCATGACAGCCCTTACAATCCACTGACGTATCTCTTCCAGCATGGACCTCTCGACCGGCTCATAATAGATTCAAGCTGCTTTTTCACGCTTGGCAAGTAACACCTTAGCATCCCAAACAGTCACATTTTCATCCCTTTGGTTTTTAACATAGGCCCTCAAAGTAACAGTGCCGGTATTTCCCTCCCTCTCCTTTTTGTCAATTACTTCTGCTTCTACATGAATCGTATCCCCGATCTTCACCGGTGCAATGAATCTAACCCTATCTATGCCATAAAAAGCAAGAAACGCAAGGTCATAAGGAGGTGCCAGCGCTGAGGCTATCGAAAGCACCAACATTCCATGGGCTATCCTCTCCCCAAACATGCTCTTCTTGGCAAATTCCACATCGGTATGAAGTTGAAACCAATCCCCGGTCAGAGAAGCAAAATTCACAATATCAGTCTCGGTGACCGTTCTTGCCCTCGTTGGCCCCAATTTGTCACCAATTTCAAAATCATCGAAATACTTCTTGCCCTTCCACATATCCATGTTTCCCCTCCTGCCGGAGCAATCAACCCCGTGCTTTACTTAGATAGGCTTGAAATAAGCGATATCATAGATATCACCATGTTTTTCTTTGCTCCATACAGCCTTAACCCTTGATACGGTCTTCATTTTTCTCCTCACCTTATCGGGGTCAGATAAGTCAAATCCACCAATAAAGTGCGTCAGGCTACAATTGGCTTTATCTAGGCGTATTTGCCCTATTATATATGGCGGCTTCTTAACTTGCCCGTAATATTTATAGTTAACAAGACACCACGTCTCTACACTGCCTTCCTGGGGGAGCTCAATCCATTCCTCCATATCTTCATAACAACTGGGGCAAAATGTTCTTGCGGGAACAAGAACTTTGTTACATTTTTTGCACTTGGTGCCGAATATCTTCTCCTCTTTCAAGCCATCGAAGAATCTCGTCCACGTTGGCCCCAGAGCCCAATTGTAGGGAAGAACCGTATCATGCCTACTTGTCCGATATTCCTTTTTGGGGAACGTAAAATCCTCTATCTCAAGTCTAATGAGGTCTTTAATTAATTTATACTTCTCCGCCATGTAATTCCTCCTTTTCTATAGTTCTGAGCCAAGTATCGTTATTCCGTTAAATTGCTCGGCACCTCCCATAGCATGGGAAAGGGCTAATTTGGCCCCTTCAACTTGATGTTCTCCAGCCTTGCCAGTAACCTGCAATGCTGCTTCAGCTACTCTGATAAGCCCAGCAGCACCAATAGGATTGCAACAAAGAACGCCGCCCGAGGGGTCACAGGGAAGCTCACCACCAGGCGAAAATGTGCCTTTAATTACATAGTCAGGAGCCTCTCCAGGAGGACAAAGCCCCAAACACTCCAAAAACATCAATTCCTGGTAACTAAAAGGATTGTATACCTCGGCTACATCTAGCTCCTTTAGAGGGTTAGTGATACCTGCCTCCTTATAAGCTTCCTTAGATGCCTCAATGGTGCTTTGCCACACTGCCTTATTACTATCACCAATAAAATATTCTTCACCTCTGAAACCTATCCCTTTGACCCAGGCAGGCTTTTTACAAATCTTTTTAGCCTTTTCTTCTGAGGCAAAGATCACAGCGCAAGCGCCATCCGATACCGGACAAACATCATACAATCGAACGGGATAGGTAATAACCGGGGCCTTCGAAACATCTTCTTTGGTGAGCTTTACCCTGATGTGAGCAAGAGGATTTTTAAGGCCGCCATCATGGGAATCTACCGATACTATTGATGCAGCCTCCCTGGCCTTATCCTCATCAATGTGATAGTATCCCATCCACTCACGAGATTGTAATGAGAAGGCTAGGGGAGCACCACCGATCACCACCTGCAGGAATGGTTCAAGTATTGTCATCATAGTTGCTTGTGCATCGCCCTCATGCTCTTTCTCCGAAGCGATAGCCAGGACAACATCCGCCATTCCCGAGGCAACCCAGTGAATAGCGGTGTGGGCTACAGATTGCCCGGTGGAACCGCAGGTCTCCGTCCTCAATAGTGGCTTACCCACTACACGCAGGGCATCAGCGAAGTAAAAATGGTTGTAGGCTACTCCCTCCATCATAGAGGGCATGCTACCATAAACCACGCCATCGACATCCTTGGGAGTTATTCCCGTATCCTCAAATACCTTCTTCACTGCTTCCCTGACCAAATCGGGATAGCTTAAATCATCCCTTCTACCGTGCTTTGTTTGACCTGTTCCAATAACCGCAACTGCTCTTCCCATCTCCTATCACCTCCTTTCTATCATTCAATAATTTTCCAGTAATCTATATCCCGGAAATTGCCTTGCCTCTTCCTACGCCATACCGCCTTAACTCTAGCTCCAACTTTTACTTTCTTGGTCACCAGCTCAAAATCCTTTATATCAAACCCGCCAATCTGCGTCCACATTCCCGTGCCACAATCAACTCCGTCAAGCTTTATGGTAGCCCCTACTAATGGAATCATATCCGGAGTCACTCCAAAGTAAGTATAATTGACATAACTCCAGGTAGTTATAGTACCTTCCTGAGCCACCTCAACCCATTCCTCCATAGGTTCGAAGCATCGAGGGCAAAATGGTCTCGCCGGGACAAGAATCCGACCACATTTGTTACACTTGGTACCAAGAATCTTCTTTTCCTTAAAGCCTTCAAAAAACTTGGTCCAGGTCGGTCCGAGAGCCATTTCATATGGAACCATGCCCATAGCGCCAACCTTTCTTGGTTTCTCTTTTTGTTCCGCCATTTAATCAAATCCTCCTCTCATAAGTTTTATTGTCTCCTAACTTCCCAAAATTACCACTCCCTGCCATTGCCCGCAAAAACCATATGTTGAATGGGCTAAAGCGGTATTCACCTTCTTGTCTACCTGGTGTTCCCCAGCCTTGCCCTTAATTTGTAAAGCAGCTTCTGCAACACGATAAAGCCCTCTCGCCACATAGGGATTCATTGCCAAAACACCGCCAGAAGGATTAACAGGCAGAGCTCCAGTTATCTGTGTAACACCGCTGTCTATTAATTTGCCTCCCTGTCCTTGAGCGCATAATCCTAGCTGCTCGCACCACAGAAGCTCCTGGAAAGCATAAGGCTCGCATGTCTCCACAACACCGATTTCTTTCCTTGGATCGCTGACCCCCGCCATCTTATAAGCACTTGCCGCTGCAGTCTTTAGCGGAGTATTCAGCAAATCTCTATCTCCAAGGTAAAAAGTATCCATAGAAGAGCCCCAACCTTTGAACCACACTGGTTTATCGGTTAATTTCTTGGCTTTTCTCTCAGAGGCCAGGAGCATAGCACAGACACCTTCTGACTTAGGGGCACACTCCAGAGCCTTTAAAGGGTCGCAAATCCTCTCTGAGTTAAGGACATCGTCAACGCTTACTCTCTTCTTTATATGGGCATAAGGGTTAAACAAGGCATTGCCTAGATTCTTTACCACAACCTTGGCACATTGCTCTTCCGTAATCCCATAGCGTTGCAGATAAAGCCTCATCTGCATGGCTGCTGCGGTGGTCTCCTGGATACCAACGGGCCTTGAGTAAAATGGATCGGCAACAAAACTTGTTAGCGTATCATTCTCTGGATTCTCAGATCCCTTGATGAGCCCCACAACTAGCACCGTATCATATCTACCTTCCATAATGGGCATACAGCCATAAACAAACGCCGTGATGGCATCTCCCTCCTCGCGCGAGGCCGGTTTCATGAATGCACCACTAGCGTCCCAGTCAAAGGCATTAGCGCAGGACATGCCACTATGAAAAACGTCTGTTGACGCCAGTATATACATGTCCACTTCGTCTCTTTTCATACCCACCTTATCAAGGAGTTCTTTTACCGGCTTGTACGTGAACTCCATCAAGCTGAGGGGCGACTCAGTGCCGGCACTTTGGGCTACTTCAACGATTCCAACCTTTTGCATAGTTTCTCCTCCTTCCTATTTTGTTCTGTGAAATTACAACCTACTTCCCAATTCTCCAGTTGAACATGGTTTGAGATGAAATATTAGCATAGTAAATGGATAAATATCTAGCCATTTATATGACGGGTTATGCCTACGTTCTTTTCTGGTTGGCGGTGTCTAAAAAACCGCGCTTTCGGTGATTTGAGTTCTTGGTTGGCTAAAATGAATTTTGGAGGGAATTGAATACTCATGGAAGTTAGGCTACTATATTTCGTATTCATAAGGAGGTTCAAGCGTGAATTTTGATTTGACTGAAGAACAGAAGATGCTGAAGGAAATGGTTCGGGAATTCAGTGAAAAAGAAATAGCTCCTCTAGTCGAAGAGATGGATCGGGAAGAAAAATTCATAGAGGACCTGTGGGAAAAGGCAAAGTCTTTAGGTTTTTTGGGTATGGGCATACCACCTGAGTATGGTGGGACACTTACTGATTATTTCTCCCTTGGGCTCATGGCAGAGGAATTAGCCAGGGTCGATGCTGGCGTAGCTGTAGTTTACGGGGCGCATGGTCTACTTTGTGGCAATAGCATTGCTCGTAATGGCACGGAAGAGCAGAAGGGGAAATATCTGCCAATTTTAGCGAGAGGCGAAAAAAGGGGTTGCATGGGGTTAACAGAGCCAGAGTATGGATCAGACGCGGTGTCCCTTAAGACGAGGGCCCGAAAGGCGGGGGACGAATATATTCTGAATGGCACCAAAACGTTTATATCCAATGCGCCTATTGCAGATATAGCCCTTATATATGCCACTCTGGATCCATCTCTTGGGGCAAAAGGATTATGCACCTTTATAGTAGAGAGGGATTTTCCCGGTTATCATGTAGGTAGAGCGTTCTCAAAGATGGGTCTTCGCTCCTCTCCCACCGGGGAGATCATCCTGGAGGATTGCCATGTCCCGGAAGCTAATCTTTTGGGTGGTGTTGAGGGAAAGGGGGTAAAGCAAATGTTTTCTGGACTTGATGTGGAAAGGCTTATGTGGAGCTGTCTTGCCATAGGTATTGCCCAGGCTGCTTTTGACGCATCCGTTAAATATGCCAAAGAAAGGCAGCAATTTGGCCAGCCTATATTTGACTTCCAAATGACACAGGATAAGCTTGTTACAATGTCGGTGGAGATTGAGGCAGCTCGACTGCTGGCATATAAGGGCTTGACTTATTGGGATCAAGGTAATTTTAGAGATGGGAGGATGCTCGCTGCACAGGCGAAGCTTTATGCCTGTGAGATGGCAGTCAGGGTCACAGGGGAGGCAGTGCAGATCCATGGAGGTTATGGCTATATGAAAGACCTTCCCGTGGAACGATATATGCGAGATGCTAAAGTGTTTCCTATCGGGGCAGGCACTACTGAGATTGAAAAACTTATTATTGCTAGTTATTTAAGGTAAGGTTATGTCTTAGTTTAAATGCCTTTATAATATCTATATTAGATTTATATTCCTGTAGTTCCAAGGACGTTCACTTAGCTTTTTTCGTCTCTTCTTCCCTTAGCACTCTTCTTAAAACTTTGCCTACGAGGTTCTTAGGCAATGTGTCTCTAAACTCAATTATGCGTGGCACCTTGAATGTAGCCAATTTGTTTTTGCAAAAATCTCTTATCTCTCCTTCACTTACTTTTCCTTTGAACTTATCTTTTAAGACAACAAAGGCTTTTACTGTTTCTCCTCTGTATTCATGAGGTATGCCTACAACTGCAGCCTCGGCAACTGCGGGATGTTCATATATGACATTTTCTACTTCGACCGGGGCTATATTATATCCTGAGGCAATAATAAGGTCTTTCATTCTATCGACAAAATATACGAAATCCTCTTTATCTATATAGCCGCGATCTCCTGTTCTTAGCCAACCATCGCTCTGAAATGTCTCTTTTGTTTCCTCTGGCTTGTTCCAATATCCCTTTGCTACCTGCAGCCCTCTAAAGAGAATTTCACCCTGTTCATTTCTAGGGACAATATGGCCCCTCTCATCCACGATCTTCATTTCTGCATATACCGGATAACCGATGGAATCCGTCTTCTCCTTTCCTGATCCCGGGATACACATGCTTCCACCGCTGTTGGTTTCCGTCATGCCCCATCCATTGGTCAGGCCAATACTGGTGAGACTCTGCCACTGGTCCTGAACAGCAGGAGGGACAGGTGCACCACAACCGATTGTAAGCGCGAGAGTGCTTAAATCATACTTGTGCAATAGGTCTTCTCTAGACATTAATGCAATGAACAATGTAGGAGGGGCAAATAACACATTTACACTATATACCTGAATGAGCCTGAACGTCTCTTCCAGATCGAACAAGGGCATTGGGATTACTGTGCCCCCGACATAAAAGGTAGGAAGCGTGTGCAGGAGATATCCTGCAGTATGAAACATAGGCATGATGGAATAATTTACTTCTCTTCTAGCTTCCAGCAATTTTTCTGCTGCATGAAAATGACTTATACTGTTATAAACCAGGTTGAAATGGGTCTCCATCACCCCTTTTGCTCTTCCCGTGGTCCCAGCAGTATAGAGTAGTAGGGCGATGTCGTCTTTAGGGCTGCACTTAAAGGACTCCTTTAAAGGGGCGTATTTCTCTATAGATTCAAAGAAATCGAAAGTCCCCTCTATCTTCTTTTTGGGTATATCCCACAAGGGTTTTACCGCTTGAGAAATTACGGCATCATCAGCGGCGAAGTCCTTTGCGTTGGTAACAATTATGTGCTTGATCTTTTTACCCTCTTTCAGACGTTTTACCCTTTCATAAAGCAAGTCCAATACTAGGATTATCTTTGCACCGGAATCCTCAACCTGATATGCCACCTCTTCCTCTTGATACATCGCATTTATCGGTGTATGTATCGCCCCTATCTGGGCAGCGCCGAAAAAGGCTACCCAGTGTTGTAAGGAATTTGGCAGCATGGCTGCGACCACATCGCCCTTTTTAATCCCCAAATCCTTGAGTAATGAAGCATACTTTCCTATCATTATATCCAGGTCTCTATAGGTTATCTTTTTATCAAAAAAGATTACGGCGGTATCATCTGGGTACCTCTTAACGGTCTCTTTAAAAAGGTCGTATATTGATATCTCTGGTATTGCTGGCATTTCTCCAAGGTACCAGCTTGGGTGACTGATAATATAAGAATCGCTGGGAGCATAACCTTTGCCCTCGTCTATCCATTGTTTTGGGTATCCTATCCTTTCATAGCATCTGTAAAACTGTTCATCGTAGAAGTTATTGCCTGCCTTAAACCTTGAGTCCATTAATTTTGTCATGAATCCCCCCTTTTAAGCATTTCAGTATTGAGGAGTGTACCACAGACCTCTAGCTCTTAAAAGTCAAGCTAGAAGGTTTTTGCGCAGGAACCTGCGGCATACAATTTGAGTATTGCCTGATAAAGCAAACACAGAAACTAGCTTCGTTTGGGCAAGTTATACAAGTTGTGCCTTTTAGCAACTGCTATCTCGGTAATTGACTCAGGGCTTTCTATCATTCATAATCTTGCTCAAGGGGAGGCAATGTGTCTCTAAACTCAATTACCCGTGGCATCTGGTAACAAGAGACAATCCGCTGAAGATGAGATATTTGTCCCGGCGACATGCTTGCTGCATCAGGTAGGCTAAATACAAAAGTTTTCGGTTACGAGGGCGTCCACCTTTTCATACTTGTGGGGATATGATGGGACATGTCTAATAACCTGGAAATCGAAAGCGATCCCCACTTTGGCTGTTTTTTCGCCCAGTTTTTGCAGAAATTTGTCGTAAAAGCCTTTCCCCCTGCCCAATCTATTTTTTGCCTTGTCAAATGCTACCCCGGGAACTACCACCAGGTCTATATCTTGAAGTTCCGTCTTTCGTGCTCTCTCCTCACTGGGCTGCATAATTCCCCATGGCCCTATGGCAAAATCCTTATTTAAATCATTTATCTCATAGGGAATCAAATCACCATTTTCTAGGTCTATTACGGGAAAACAGACTCGTTTTTGTCTCAAAGCTCCCCTGATTATTCCCAGAAGATTTACCTCGGTTTCTAACGGGTAGTAAAACATAATACAGTTTGCCTGCTTATACTGTGGTAAGTTTTTCAAGTTTTGGGCGACATTCCTACTCCTCCTCGCTAACTCCTCCGGAGAGTATGAGCGTATTTTTTGAAGCAATTCCCTTCTCAGTATGTTTTTTTGTTCTTGTATATCCATGGGTTCTTTATTATTGCCTCCAGAGAGTGGGAAGTAAATACCCTGTGGGAAGGGCATAACGGGGATGATCTGTTTCAGATGGGTGGGTCATATTCATATGTCTATGATGTTAAGGAATGACCCTGTCATTGCGAGCCTAGGGTGTGGCAATATCAGAGAAGCAAAACTCAAAAGGCAAAATGACAGAGCAAAGTTTAAAAATGTAGTGCGAGGCTTTAGCCTCGTGCTGCACGACCCTGAAGGGTCGCACTACAAAATTTGGAGGTGAAGGATTTCCTCGCAATGACAGAAAGAGGAGGCTAATATGCCACCGATCATATGAACGAGTACAGGTAATTGACATGAAGGCTTTGTATTACTATAATCCTCCCAGAAGAAGGGGGTGGTTGTCGGTTTTTATCTTGTGGAAACGGGGTTTAGATGGTCATGAAGGTTCAGATCGTCGCCCGGGCTTTCCATAGAGTTAATCACTTGCCGGGGATTTAATTCAAGCGAGGAGAGGTAGAGCATGGCAGGAGAGTATATACTGGCCCACGATGTAGGGACCGAAGTTAATAAAGCGGTTCTCTTTGATACTGAAGGGAAGATAATAGGCTTAGATTCTGAAGCCTATGGTGTGAATTACCCCAGGCCTGGCTGGGCTGAACAGGACCCTGAAGTTTGGTGGCGGGCGATAGTGAATACTACCAGAAAGGTAATGCGCAAAACCGGAGTCTCTCCAAGCGATGTTGTCGCCCTCAGTTTGGATGCTATGATGATAACGGCTCTACCTATTGATCGCCGGGGAAGAGCTCTTCGCCCTGCAATTATCTGGCTTGATGCCAGGGCTGGCGAGCAAGCTGATTGGTGCTTAGGAAAGTTTGATTTGCTGAAGTTACTTGAAATGGGGATGATACCTCCTGCCTCTGAGAAGGATGTGATTCCCAAAATTCTGTGGATCAAGGAAAAAGAGCCGGAAATATTTAATCGCACGTATAAGTTTATAGATGTCAAGGATTACATTATTTATAGGTGTACCGGAGAGTTTTGTACGGACTGGAGCTGTGCCTTAGTTACCGGTCTGTTCAGCAGTAAAACAAAGACATGGGAAAGTGAAGTTATGGATGTTGTTGGGTTGTCGGAGGGTATGCTCTCCAAGTCGGCGAAGTCCACGGACATAGTTGGTAATTTAACTGCATCTGCAGCGGAGGAGTTAGGATTATCGAAACAAACTAAGGTAATCTGTGGTTCCGGGGATGCCCCTGCTGTTGCTGTGGGTTCGGGTGCAATCAAAGAAGGTCAGCCCCACCTATATATCGGGTCTTCAGGCTGGATAGCCCTTCATGTAACGGAACCTAAGTTTGACATTGAAGAGGGGATTGGCAGCATATGCTCTGCAGACCCGGATAAATTACTGCTCATCGGGCAGATGGAAAATGCCGGTGCTTGCTTGAAATGGTTCAGGGATGAGCTAAGGGGGCAGGAAAAGGAGAAGGCGCGGCGAAGGAATAAGAGCGCATACCAAATCCTTGATGAGCTTGCCAGCAGGGTTGAACCCGGGGCGGAAAAGCTGCTCTTTATGCCTTGGATGCTTGGTGAGCGATGCCCGGTAATAAATCCCAGTCTGAGGGGAGCGTTTATAAATTTGAGCTTCAACCATAGTAAAGGGCATTTGAGTCGGGCTATAATGGAGGGTGTAGCATATAACACGAAGTGGGTATTAGATGGTATAGAGCGGCTGGGTTTTAACATTGAGTGCTTGAATGCTGCTGGGGGAGGCGCGTTGAGCGAGGTATGGCTTCAGATATTTGCTGATGTTTTGGGGAAGAGGATAAGGCAAGTTTACTCTCCGCAGGAGGTTGGTTCACGGGGTGCGGCATTAATTGCGCTGGTAGGACTGGGGGTTTATAAGGATTTCGACTCTGTGGAGAAACTTGTTCCTTTAGGAAGGGAATTTGAGCCGAGAAATGAACACAGGGCTGTTTATCAGGAACTTTACCAATTTTTCAAACAACTCTACCAGCAATTAGCTCCCATTTATGGGCAACTTAATGTATAAAGGAGGTGGTTAAATGAGTGAACAAGATATCTTATCACAGCCCGTGGCTTTACCGGAGGGGGTAGACTATGACGAGTATATAATAGGTACTTACCTGGTTTGCTTCCCGGCAAACATCCCCGTTCCTGTTGGAGCGCAGATGCTTGCTATTGAACAAAGCACAGGGACGTGGGTTGCAGTTCCTGGTGAAACTCCCGAGGTGCGTCGCAAGCACGTTGCTAAGGTCATTGCTGTGTATGAGGTGCCGGATTACGAGTTCAGCGTGCCCTCCTCGGTAGAGACGAGGAACTACATTGTTCAGATAGCCTATCCCGAGGTCAATATAGGTGAACAAATACCTCTATTGTTAACCACGGTGGTGGGTAACATTTCCATGGCAGGACAGATCAAGCTGGTTGATGTCTATTTCCCTGAGAAATATGTGGCTGGCTTTAAGGGTCCGAAATTCGGGATTTCTGGGGTGCGGAAAGTTCTGGGAATTTCGGGAAGACCATTACTTAACAATATGATAAAGCCATGCACGGGGTACAGTCCTGAAGTTGGGGTAAGGCTGTTCAGGGAAGCTGCACTAGGGGGATGTGATATTATCAAGGACGACGAGCTGCTCGCTGATGCCTCTTTTAATGCGGTTGAGAAACGAGTAAAGCTCTATATGGAGGCGGAGCGTCAAGCTTATGAAGAAACAGGTGAACATACACTTTATACCGTTAATATAACTGACAAAGTCCCTAAGGTTTTTGAGAATGCAAAACGAGTGGTGGAGCTTGGCGGCAATGCGATAATGGTGAACTACCTTGCTGTTGGCCTTCCAGTGCTTCAAGCACTTGCTGAAGACCCTGAGATAAATGTCCCTATTCTTGGTCATATGGATGTAACTGGTGCAATGTACATGTCTCCTTATCATGGGATGAGCTCGCACATCATATTAGGGAAGTTGCCTCGCCTTGCCGGCGTTGACGTCGCTGTTTTTCCTCTCCCCTATGGAAAAGCTAGTTTCATAAACATGGTTAGGGATAAATACCTGAATGTTTGGAGAAATTTAACGTTTCCGTTTTACCAATTGAAGCCAGTTTTCCCAATGCCAGGTGGTGGCATTACACCTTCTATGGTGCCCCAGATAATGAATGACTTGGGGAACGAAGTTGTGGTGGGTGTAGGAGGTGGGATACATGGTCATCCCCAAGGTCCACGTGCCGGAGCGAGAGCATTTCGTCAGGCAATTGATGCTACTATGCAAGGTATTTCTCTAACTGAAGCGGCTAAAAAGCATCCTGAATTAGCTACTGCATTACAGATTTGGGTTGAACCATTTAAAGAAATTAAAGGAGGGTAAAGGAGGTAAATATGGCTAAAGTTACAGTCTTGGGTGGGGGTGGGAGTGTAGGAAGTGTAGCGGCAAAGATAATTGCTTCCAGTGGAGTTTTCTCGGATGTTGTGATTGCTGATATTAACCTTGAGGAGGCGAAAAAAGTGGCGGGTGAAATTGGTGGAGGCAATGTTTCTGCGGTCAGGTTTGATGCAAATAGTGCAGAGAGCATAAAAAGTGCCGTCAAAGGTTCTTCTGTGGTGCTGAATTGTGTCGGTCCTTTTTACAGGTTTGGTCCACCGATAATGAAGGCGGTGATAGGCTGTGGAATAAATTACGTTGATATATGTGATGATCTTGACGCTACGGAGAAACTCCTCGATATGGATAAGGAAGCTAAAAAAGCTGGAGTTTTATCACTGATTGGTATGGGAAGTTCTCCTGGGATGGCTAACGTATTGGTGAGGTACTGTGCCGAATCTATGCTGGATGCGATGGAGTCTGTTGACATTTACCATGCTCATGGGGGGGAAGAAACGGAAGGAGCAGCGGTGGTAAAGCATAGAATTCATTCTATGCAGATAGATATTCCGATGTTCCTTGATGGTAAATTCACCACGGTCAGAGTACTTGAGGATAGCGGGAAAGCTTTGGAAAAGATGGCCGAATTTCAGGATATAGGGACATACAATGTTTATGCTTATCCTCATCCCGAGACAATAACGCTTCCTAAATTCTTTAAAGGGGTAAAGAGGGTAACCAATCTTGGAACTGTGCTTCCTCCTGGTTATGCTGAGCTTATAAAAAGGGTAGTGAAGTCAGGCATTACTACGGAGAAAGCGATTGAAGTCGGAGGACAAAGGGTCATTCCTCTGGAGTTTGCGGTGGCATTCATACTTTCTCAAAGAGGGAAGATCATACAAGAAGAAGAATTAACCGGGGCTGTGGGATGTCTGAAGATAGTGGTGAAAGGGTATAAGGATGGACAAAAGAATACATATATCTTTTCTACATCTTCAAAGAAGAAAGGAATGGGTGAGGGGACAGGCATTCCTGCAGCGCTTGGTGCAATGCTCATGGGAACCGGTAAACTAAAGGGGAAAGGTGTCTTGCCACCGGAGGGTTGTGTGAACCCAATGGATATGATTGAGTTGTTGCAAACCAAGGTGAAGGCGACTGGAGCAATGGAAGGGGCATCATTGACCATGGAGCATATTGACCAGAATGGGAAGTCGGAGAAAGTAGCTCTTCTCACCATGCTGAAAAAGAAGTGATAACAAAAGAATAGGTATAGCCGAGGTTTATATCACCTCTCTTTAAACAGTGGTTTGCTTTTCCTGAAGGCGGCGTTGACCCTTCAGCATAGTCTGGTATTTGCTAGTGCAGCCACTCCCTTTCAAGTTAATATAATGTTGTAATGTATTGACAAGGGCGTTTTTAATTTTAGAGGGTTAAATGCCTTGACTCTTACACTCTACCGTGTATAATATTATTGATGGCAAAAAAGAAAGCGCAATGGGATAAAGAAAACATTAAAGAGTTGAGGCGGTATCTGGGGGTGACTCAGGTGAAAATGGCAGAACAACTGGGCACACGTCAGCAGACGATCAGTGAGTGGGAAACCGGGGTGTATCGCCCTCGCGGTGCCTCAGCTACTTTGCTTAACATAGTTGCCGAACGTAGTGGCTTTAAGTATAAGGTAAGGAGGCACAATGAGCCAGATTAAAATCGGTTGCTGTGGTTTTGCTAAAGGAAGAAAGGAGTATTTCCGCCTTCACGGTGGGAGTGATTATCGTCATCAATATACCAACGATGAGCTTATGGAGTTCTCAAAGATGATTGATGAAGAAGCTTATGTTCGGTGCAATGATGTTTTGATGTTTAGGGGTTTGGAGGGAGTGAAATAAATTTTTAGCTATGATTACACGTAATCGGATAAAAATTCAAGAAAAGGAGATAATTTTAATATGGGAGCGACTTTTGGGAGAGAAGTTGCTTACTGAAGGTAGAGAGCGGATTTGTGTAATTTATCCTGGCAGGGTTAATAACGGTAGTGGGCCTGATTTTCGTGATGCTGTAATCTTGGCTGGTGATAATAAGCTGATTAAGGGAGACATAGAGATTCATACACGAGCCAGAGATTGGCATAGCCATGGTCATCATTGCGACCCTGAGTATAAGGATGTAATTCTTCATGTAGTTTTGTGGAATGATGATGGGTATCCTACTTTTACCACGAATGGTAAATTTGTCCCCGTAATCTGTTTGGCTAAATCCTTACAGTATCAGGCTCGATTGATGCCCTACCATCAACTTCCTTGTTTTTGCAGTGGAGAAAAGGGGGAGAGGCAAGACTTGAAGAAGTTATTGCAGGATATGGGCGTGATAAGGTTCAAGCAAAGGGTGGAAATGTTTGGTAGTGAATTATTAAAGGAGGAAGCAGGCCAGGTGCTTTTTCAGGGCATAATGAGAGCTCTGGGCTATACCAAAAATAAGAGAGCTTTTGAAGAGCTGGCTCGGAGGTTACCTCTTTGGTTGCTTGAGGGAGAGTTAAAGAGAAGTTTGTTGCTAAAGGAAGCCATGCTTTTAGGCATGGCTGGTTTGTTGCCGTCACAGCGGGTGCGTTGTTTTCCCTTTGTATGTGAAGAGTGGGTAAAGGAGTTGGAACAAACCTGGCACTCATTCGGTCGAGGCGAAACTATGCATCAGAGTGACTGGTGTCTCACCCACATATACCCCAATAATTCCCCTGTGCGGCGTATCATAGCTCAAAGCTATCTTCTTCATCGTTACCGTGTAAAGGGGTTATTGCCGAATATACTGGAGTTGGTAACCGAAGCGCCGTTAACAAAAGAAGCTTATTGGCTGGAAAGCAATTTAATGGTAGTCGGGGATGGATATTGGCTGGACCATTTTGACTTTGACATTGGGTCACGGATCAAAAAGTCGGCTCTTCTAGGGCGAGATAAGGCAGGGGAGATTGTGGTAAATGTAATATTGCCATTTATATTTTCATGGTGGCAGGCTACTGGCGAGAGAGAATTGCAACAAAAAGCTCTTCAGCTTTACCTTGAGCATCCCAAGTTAGCCGAAAATGAGATTACATGCCATATGGCAAAGCAACTCTTTATGGAGCATACTTCAGGTCTCACTGCTTGCCAGCAACAGGGGCTAATCCATTTATTTAAGGATTATTGTTGTCAGGCGAAATGTTCTGAATGTCCTCTGGTTACCCAAGGCTGAGGCTAGGGATTACATCCAGATCATAACTACTCAGATTGCCGTTCTGAAAATGATGATAGCCGCAGGCGGCTACCATGGCGGCATTATCGGTGCACAGATAAGGCGGGGGGACTGTAACAGGTACCGATGAGGAGTGGAGAAAGCGATGTGTCAAGAGTTTATTGGATGCCACACCACCACCAAGCAAGATTTGCTTTACCAGTAATTCCTCGGCAGCATTGATTGTCTTTGTGACCAGAACATCTATTACCGCTTCCTGAAAGCTTGCGGCGACATCAACTACCAACGAGCTATTTCCCAGGACTTGATTCTTCTGGACAAAGTGCCACAAGGCAGTTTTCAGGCCGCTGAAGCTGAAATCATGGCTTCCTTTAAGCCAAGCGCGGGGAAATTGTAGGCATGGTTTCCCCAAATTAGCTTCCTTCTCAATAATTGGTCCCCCGGGGTAGCCTAATTCCAGAATTCGAGCTGCTTTATCGAAGGCTTCACCAGCAGCATCGTCGCGAGTGCTGCCCAGTTTTTCAAATTGTCCGTGTCCTTTCATTAACACTAGCTCACTATGCCCTCCCGAGATGATGAGGCAGAGGCAAGGAAAGGAAGGCGGTTTTTCCTTATTCAGCCAGTTGGCGTAGATATGTGCTTCAAGGTGATTAATTCCAGTGAAGGGAAGTTTTTGGCTTAAGGCAATTGCCTTAGCTACATTGACTCCCACCAATAATGAACCAGCTAACCCTGGTCCAAAGGTTACTGCAATGCCATCGAGGTCGTGCCACGCTGTTTTAGCTTCAGTGATCGCCTTTTCAATAACAGGGACAATGGAAAGCATGTGTTGCCTCGAGGCTACTTCGGGTACTATGCCACCATAGCGAGCATGTATTTCTATTTGCGAGGCTACGACGTTGGACAAAATTCTAGTGCCGTCTTCCACGACTGCGGCGGCGGTTTCATCACAGGAAGTTTCAATACCCAAAATTTTCATGGTTTGTCTCCTTTGAGAAGCTCTATGTTTATCATATGTTAGCATATAACTGTCCTAGCATTAGAGTTTATCAAACGTTATAATGGAATGGTTTTAATTAATTCTAAAAAGAGGAGACACAAAGAATGGATTTCCAGCTTGGGGAAAAGGAAGAGGCGTTAAGGAAGGAAATTCGTAAGTTTGCCCAGAAGGAGCTTCCTCCAGGGTCGTTTACTTTACTTCTGGAGGAGGAAAGTCGCGATGAAGATTGGAAGCTTGCCATGTCTACATCCAAGAAATTAGCCCAAAAAGGATGGCTGGTTATGGCGTGGCCAAAGGAGTATGGTGGCAGCGCGGCTTCCTACTGGGAGCAAATGGTATATGGGGAAGAGTGCGGATATTGGGGAATACCCGGTATTTCCATGGGGATAAGTGGTGTAGCTTGGGTAGGTCCCTCCCTCATGCAGTTTGGAAACGAAGAACAGAGAAAGAAATACCTCCCCTTGATTGCTTCAGGAGAACCGGATGGTGTGTGGTGCACTGGATATAGTGAGCCTAATGCTGGTTCTGATTTTGCTAACATTCAGACTCGCGCCATAAGGGATGGGGATGAGTATGTTATTAATGGTCAAAAGGTGTGGACTAGCTGTGCTCATCGGGCAAGGTGGTGTTGGCTTGCTGTCAGAACAGACCCCAATGCTCCTAAAAAACATCGTGGCATTAGCATTTTTATCGTAGATATGAAGAGCCCGGGGATCACAGTTAACCCGTTACTAAATTATTATGGTGCCCACATATTTAATGAAGTTTTCTTTGACAATGTGAGAGTCCCTGCCTCCAACCTGGTTGGTGAGGAAAATAAGGGATGGTATCACTTAATGCAGTCATTGGCTTCTGAGAGGCACAGCTTTGGTCCATCGCTTTATGGAAATGCCAGGAGATTGATGGAAGAGTTGGTAGATTATGCTAAAGAAACTCAATATGATGGTAAACCTTTGTGTCAAAATCCCGAAGTTCGTCATATGTTAGCGGATGCTGCTGTTGAGGCAGAGATGCTGAAGCTATTCAACTACCAGATAACCTGGGAGTTGACTCAAGGGATTACCCCCATTTATGGCTCCTCACGAAATAAAGCTTTTGGTGACCAACTATTGGAACGGTTAGGTATTATCGGGATGAAGCTCATGGGTGCCTACTCCCAGGTTGACCCGTATTCGAAATGGACTAAGCTCCACGGTATCATCCAAAGGCTGTATCTGCTTTTCCCTGGCATATCAATTGCTGCTGGAACTGATGAAATTGAAAAGAACGTGATCGGGCAGTTTAAGCTAGGCTTGCCCAAATCATATTGAAATATCAGGGGGTATGATGAATTTTAAGCTTTCAGAAGACCAAGAGATGCTCCGGAGTTTAGCCAGGGATTTCCTGACAAAGGAGTGCCCCAAGGCTAAGGTCAGGGAACTAGAGAGGGATGAAAAAGGGTATGACCCGCAGATGTGGGAAAGGATGGCTGAGTTGGGGTGGCTCGGGCTTGTTTTCCCTGAAAACTATGGCGGTACAGGGGCCACTTTTCTGGACCTGGTGCTCCTGACGGAGGAGATAGGAAGGAATATTCTCCCCGGTCCTTTCTTTTCTACTGTTGTTTGTGCCTTGCCAATACTGGAGTATGGGGATGAAAAGCAAAAGGCGAAATTTCTCCCTCAAATAGCAAATGGGGCAGCAATTTGGACTTTGGCGTTAATTGAGACACCGGGGGGATATAAAGCTTCGGAGATAAAGACCTCTGCCAGGATAGGGGATGGGGGATATGTTATCGAGGGCACTAAGCTTTTTATTCCCAATGCTACCGTAGCAAGTCATTTATTGGTAGCAGCGCGAACCGGTAAGGGTGATAAAGGAATCACGATGTTTGTTGTTGACGCTCACAGTCCAGGCGTGGAGGTAGAGGTAGTTCCCACTATAGCCCAGGATAAACAGTGTCAGGTGGCGTTCACCAAGGTAAAGGTCCCCGAAGGTAACGTTCTTGGGGATGTGGGAGGGGGATGGGGTATAGTGGAGTTTATTCTGGAAAGGGCGGCTATCTTAAAGTGTGCTGAAGTATCTGGGGGATGCCAAGCTGTTGTGGAAATGACTAATGCCTATGCTAAAGACAGGGTTCAATTTGATAAGCCTATTGGTTCCTTCCAGGCGATTCAACATAGGTTGGTTGACATGTTTGTTAATGTAGAAGGCTTGCAATATCTGGTATATCAAGCAGCGTGGGAGATAAGCACTGGGTCTCCATCTAAGTTACACATCTCCTTAGTCAAGGCGAAAGCAGGCGAAGTTTATCAGCAGACTTGCCTCGATGCGATTAAAATTCATGGGGCCACTGGGTTTACTAGAGAACACGATGTTGGTCTCTACTTCCGGCGTGTCAAGGCATCGGAGTTTGCTATGGGGGATACCGATTTGTGGCGAGAGAGAGTGGCTGTTGAATTAGGACTTTGAAAGTTAGAAGGGTATATTGGTGCTACGGTGATTTTTTGATATAATCGCCAAGTAATAAAATAAAAAAGGAGGTTTACTATGGCAGGAGTCAAAGATTACATGTGGAACTATTCCGACCCTTATGCGTATTTGAAGGAGATTGACCATGGTTTAAACAGTCTGCCACCAATGATTATCTCGGTGGCACTGACGGGAAGCGTGCATGGCAAGGAAGCAAATCCCAACTTGCCGGAAACGCCTGAAGAGCAAGCGGAGCAAGCCTATGATGCTTATAAAGCTGGGGCGAGCATTGTGCATATTCATCGTCGCTTGAGAGACAACCCAAGTATGAGTTCCTATAGTGGCGATGATTATGTGGAGGTCAATGCTTTAGTCAGGGAAAAATGCCCCGATATAATTATCAATAACACCACGAGCGGTATTCCAGGGATTACCATGGAGCAAAGGCTCGCTTGTGTAGAGCATGCCAAGCCTGAGATGGCTAGTCTGGATGTCCATGCGTTTATATTGCGTCTGGTCATAAAGGCACGTGAGCCTGGGCAGGAGCCACTAAAGTTCGATGTCTGCATACCATGGACTTATGGCGAATCGGAGAAATATGCTACGAAGATGAAGGAGAAAGGGGTAAAGCCTGAGCTAGAGATATATGACCCTGGTGAGTTCTGGTTTGTGGATAGCTTAATTAAAGGTGGCTTCGTTGCCCCACCTTACTGGATTCAGTTTGTCATGGGCTTTCAAACGAGCATGTATGCTACGCCAGCGAACGTGTTAAATTTGGTTCAACAGTTACCGCCGAATTCCCTGTTCAGCATGATTGGCACGGGTGTTAATCAGATTCCCATGGTTACCATGGGAATTATTCTTGGCGGTCATGTCCGGGTTGGCATGGAGGACAATATCTACATTGAGCCTGGGAAATTATGCCGGAGCAATGCCGAACAGGTGGAGAAGATAGTAAGGCTGGCCAGGGAAATGGGGCGCAGGATAGCGACACCCAAGGAAGCCAGACAGATGCTTGGCATTTCTGAAAAGCCAACTCAATATAGCTAGGTTTTCGCAACTTTTGGTTCAAATAGTTCAAGGAGGCGCAATGGCTAGCAAAGTAGCCATAGTTGGCTATGCTCAGAGTCATCATCAGCATGATATACCGATGACGAGGGAAGACATGGTGTTTGAAGTTGCCAAAGGGGCTCTTCGTAACGCAGGCATTTCAAGGGAGGATGTGGACACTGTGATTACTGCTTCCACGGATTTTTTAGATGGAAGGACAATCTCAAACCTTTATACCAGCATGGCTGCAGGGGCTTATCTGAAGGATGAATCGAAGGTGGAGGAAGATGGAGCTTTTGCAGCTTATTATGCGTTGATGAGAATTCTTTCTGGTGTTCATGATATAGCCTTGGTGGAGGCACACACACAAGGCTCGGTGGTGAATCCTCATCTGGTATCCAGCTATACATTCGACCCACTATTTGAACGACAGCATGGCTTTCTGAATGATATATTGGCTGCAGCTCTCCAGGCGAGGATGTATATGAACAAGTATGGTGTGTCGGAAGAACAAGTTGCGATGGTGGCTGTTAAGAACCTCATGAACGCTGCCGATAACCTAAACGCCCATAGAAAAATGCCAGATGTGACTGTGGAGGAAGTGCTTAATTCTAAGATTTATTATGACCCTATAAGGGAACTAACGATGTCTCCTGTTAGCGATGGTGCTTGTGCTATAGTGCTTGCCTGTGAACAAAAAGCTCGGGAAATTACCGATAAGCCAGTATGGATAGAAGGAGTAGGTAGCTGTCAGGATAGCTATCTACGTGACAGAAGCCTCTATAAGCTTGATTCTTTGCAAAAGGCTGCTCAAGATGCTTATGGTATGGCTAGGGTAAGTGACCCGTTTGCTCAGATTGATGTTTTCGAGGTTTCTGAGAAGTATGCTCACGAGGAGTTGATGATTTATGAGGCTCTGGGGTTGTGCCGAGAAGGGGAGGGTAAAGCTCTAATTGAAAAAGGTACGACCGAAAAGGATGGCGAAATACCAGTGAACCCCAGTGGTGGAGCGTTAGGTGCAGACCCGATTTGTGCTACAGGTTTGATAAGGGTTATAGAAGCGGCGAAGCAAATCAAGGGTGAGGCAAATGGTTACCAAATCCCTGCATACAGGGCTCTAGCGCATGGACAATTTGGGATTTGTGCTCAGAAAAACGTAGTTTTTATTCTAGGGAGTGAATAAAAAATGAGGAACGTCGCCGTAATTGGCTGTGGTCAGACAAAACATTCTGCGAGGAGGAGGGACGTTAATCTTGCTGAGATGGTTGGTGATGCAGTGTGGAATGCATTAGAGGATGCTCAGGTAACTCCTCAGGAAGTGGATGCTTTTACTGTGGGAAATATGCAGGGGTTTGGTGGGGTTGCTCAGCCGGAGCAATGGCTTGGAGATTGGATTGGTGCCTCAGGAAAGCCAGTCCTCCGAATTGCCACTGGTGGGTCAACCGGAGGATGTGTTGCTCAAGCAGCTTATTATGCTGTAGCTTCAGGGCTTTATAATATAGCTATAGCAACTGCCTGGGAAAAACATTCAGATAGCAAAGAGCCTGGAGCGACAACCGGTCTTGCTCATGTCGCTCTCGGTAACACAATTAACATGATAAATTGCGGGGTGAGCTTCAAACATCTATTATCTATGACCTTGGTAGGTGCTGCTGCAGGGGTTGCTTGTTACCAGGCAATGTATTATATGCACAGAAGTGGGTGTAAGGTTGAGCATTTTGATATGGTGGCTGCTAAGGATAGGCGTAATGCCGCCAAGAATAAGTATGCCCATCTTCAGTGGCCTGGTTGCACTCCTGAGGATATAGCTAAAACTGAATGGGTGGCATATCCATTTAGATATGGACATATTTGTCCGGCAAGCGATGGTGCCTCTGCTATAGTTCTTGCTTGTGAAGATATTGCCAGGAAAAGGTGCAAGAAGCCAGCCTGGATCAAAGGGCTTGCCGCTTATTCAGATGAGGAAAACCAGTTGATGAGTGAAGGTGCTGGAGGGATAGGTATTCTTGATGCTTCACAGCAGATAGGGGCAAGGATGTCGGCGATAAAAGCTTACCGGATGGCAGGAATAAAAGACCCTCAAAAAGAGATTGATGTGGCTGAGATTTATCAACCCTTCCCCAGTCAGGAGCTGATATTTGCGGAAAGATTAGGATTATTTGATGAAGGGACAGCATGGAGAGCTTTGGAGAAAGGTGAGACGGACATTAATGGTAGAATGCCTTGTGACCCTTCAGGTGGTGTGAATGCTACCAACGCTATAGGCTCTTCAGCGCTACAGCGCATTTTGGAGTGTGCCTTACAGATAATGGGTAAGGCAGAGGAGCACCAGATCCTCAGGGAGGTTCATAACGCTGTGGCTACTGGGTGGGGTGGCGCCACGAATTACATTGCTGTAACGGTTCTCGGTGATTCTCTCTATTGATTCTTCAGGGTGTGAAAGGAATGCCATATATAAGGGAACAAAGGAAAGAGACGATGAGTGTGGGAGGAGATTGGGATATAGGGGGCTCGACCACCTGGAAAGATTCCACGCTCCTTCGGGAATATGTCCAAGGGCTGAAGGAGAAAAAGATAATTGGCTCTTTGTGTCCTGGATGTGGAAAGGTTATTGTGCCGCCAAGGAACATATGCGGAAGGTGCCATAGGAAGATGGATGAGAAAGTGGTTGTCAGTGATATCGGCACCGTTACTTGCTTTGTAATCTCGGCACCTTTTGCGAAGGGGAAAATGCATGTGCTGGGGATGGACCCTGTGGAGATGGGTTTGGTGAGAGAGGGTGAGCGTGTTATTTCGGTTTATGTCAAACTTGATGGTGCTGATTCCAATATTGATACTGAGCTAATAGGTGCTAAACCTGAGGAAGTTTATGTAGGAATGAGGGTTAAGGCAGTTTGGGCAAAGGAGCGGCAGGGGAAGCTCAGCGATTTAGAAGCTGTTGAGCCTCTTAGGGATTAAGAAGGAGATTTGGAGATGTCGTCACAAAGCGAGATAGTTCTAACAAAAGTTCCTGTCCCCTTAGTTGCTGGCTTCCAATGGTCAGTGGGCGAGTTGATTGAGAAATTTATGAAAACACTGGCTGACAAGAAGATTTTAGGAGTCAAATGTCCTAACTGTGGGTATGTGTATGTGCCACCAAGGTGGAGATGTGGGAAATGTCATGCCAAGCTGGGTGAGGAAAATCTCACCGAGTTGTCTGGGAGAGGTATCTTGCTAAGTTATGCCACTGCTTATGTTGAGCTTGACGGTGTTGGAAGTTTTAGAGACCTGTCTGAGCCAAAGCCAATCGGGGCTATAAAGCTGGAAGGTGCTGATTCCACGTTGTTCATGCCATTGGGGGGGGTGAAGCCTGAGGTGTTAAAGGAAGGCATGAAGGTTGAGGTGGTATGGAGAGAGGAGACAAAGGGGGAGCTAGCGGATATAAGGTATTTTAAGCCAGTCAAGAGGTGAAATTCTAGCGCTGCTAAGTTTTTGTTAAAACAGCGCAAGGAGGGACGAGGATTTTTGATGGTGTCGGTTAGCTTAAAGAAAATGCTATCGGCAGAGCTTATCGAGATTCGGTGCTATTTCTAATGGTGCCTATCTCCGATGAAATGTGTAAGAAGCTAATTACCATGGTGGAATTTGGCTTACCGCCATCCTATGAGATATTCTGAGTATTCTAGCGTTCCTTTAGCAGGCGAGAAGTTAACATAACTCTTTTTCTGCCTTCATAAAGACATTTTTACTTTGTTTTTGTAACTTATAGTGTTAAAATTTAGCTATGTCGGGGCATTCTAAGTGGTCACAGATTAAGCGGCAAAAGGGAGTGACTGATGCCCGGCGTGGTCAGTTATTTACCAAGCTTACTCGAGAAATCATAGTCGCGGTAAAGCAAGGTGGAGCAAACCCGGAAACTAATTTTCAGTTGCGTCTGGCAGTGCAAAAAGCTCGTAATGGTAACATGCCTTTGGAAAATATCGAGAGGGCAATAAATCGTGCTAGTGGAGGGGGTGAGGCCTCTGAGTTAGCCTCGGTAATGCTTGAAGGCTATGGTCCGAACGGAGTAGCAGTGTTGGTGGAGGCATTGACCGATAACCGTAAACGGGCTATTCAAGAAGTGCGTCGTCTTTTTACTCGCCATAATGGCAACCTGGGTGAAAGTGGTTGCGTTTCCTGGCTTTTTGAAAATAAGGGTGTGGTTGTGGTGGAAAGCGGTGGCTCTGAGGCTGAGGAAGTGGCATTGCAGGCTATCGATGCCGGCGCTGAAGATGTTAAGACGGAAAAGGGTTATCTTGAGATATATACTCAACCACAAGATATGGAGAAGGTAAAGGAAGCTATCGGCAAAGGACGACATATAATCTCCGCAGAATTATCCTTAGTGCCCAAAACCACGGTGATGCTTGGTGAAAAGGAGGCAGCTCAAACTTTGGCATTTCTTGATGAGTTAGAAGAACTGGATGATGTACAGCGGGTATCCTCTAACATTGATTTTTCAGATACTACCTTAGAGAAACTACGCTCTCAAAGATAAATTAATGCGCATTCTTGGCATTGACCCCGGGACGGTGAATTTAGGCTATGGAGTGGTAGACGATGGCCAGGAGATGCGGATGGTGGATTATGGAGTGTTAAGCCTTTCACGGTATGCTCGTTTGGAGGAAAGATTGCGTTCCATATATGATGGATTATCTCAAATTGTTGCCAAGCATCATCCCGACGAAGTAGCTATTGAGGAACCCTTTGCCGGGTGTAATATCCATTCAGCACTGGCTATTGGCCGGGCGCAAGCTATAGCTATTTTGGTGGCTGCCAATCAGCGATTGCCAGTACATTGTTATTCTCCTGCTCAGATAAAGCAGCAGGTGACCAGCTACGGAGGGAGCGATAAAAAACAAGTACAGGAAGGGGTGAGAATGCTTCTGGGACTTCAGGAGTCGCTTCAGCCAGGCGATGCCAGTGATGCCTTAGCTGTGGCAATTTGCCATATCCAGCAAAGTCGCCTTGATAAGTTGCTTGCTAACGAAGGTTGAGATGATAGCCACCATAGAGGGAATACTGGAACATTGTGGTATCGGTTCAGTTGTCATCAAGGTGGGTGGTGTTGGTATTCAGGTATATGTTCCCAGCTTAACTTTAAGTCGATTAGGAGTTATTGGTGATAAAGTTTCACTTTATACCCACCTCCATGTAAAAGAGGATAATATCTCCCTCTATGGCTTTGCCTCCAGTGAGGAGGTAGCTCTGTTCAAGAATCTTATCTCTATCTCAGGAATTGGTCCCAGGATAGCATTAGCATTGCTCTCTAAACTGAGTGCGGAACAACTAGCCACAGCGATTATCAGCGGTAATGTTGCCCTTATCGACCAAGTACCGGGCATCGGCAAAAAGATGGCAAACCGCCTCGTTGTCGAGCTCAGAGACAAGCTGGAGCGGGAGTGGAAGGAAGCCGCTTTGCCCTTAGCTCCCGAGGATAGCGATGCTATAGCTGCCTTAACCAGCCTGGGCTACTCTTTGAGGGAAGTTATTCAGGTTGTTTCCAGCATCCCAAATTCCTCGGAGCTAAGTTTGGAAGAAAAAGTTAAAACAGCACTCCAGGAATTAGCTAGCAAGTGAGGAGCTTGTGGGGTGGTTAAGCAGCAGCTCGAGCTGCTGCTAAGGGCAACGATATGTCTGAAGTAACTGAAGCAGCCAGTGACATGAAGGCGGGTGTAAAGCAATTCTTCGTTCTCAATACCTTCGGCTATGTGAAAAGGACCGGTGATTAAAATCAATGGCTTCGTTCAAAATCGTTTCTGACTTTCATCTCACCGGGGACCAGCCACAAGCAGTGGAGAAGTTAGTCCAAGGGTTGGAAAGGGGATATCGCGAGCAGACATTGGTGGGCGTGACTGGCAGCGGCAAGACCTTCACCATGGCTAATGTCATTGAGAGAGTACAAAGACCTACACTCGTTCTCTCTCACAACAAGACTTTAGCTGCTCAACTAGCCACTGAGTTTAGGGAATTCTTCCCTGAGAGTGCCGTGGAATACTTTGTCAGTTATTATGACTACTATCAGCCTGAAGCTTATATCCCCAGCACCGATACTTATATTGAAAAGGAGACCGATATAAATGAGGAGATCGATAAGCTGCGTCACGCTGCAACCAGAGCTCTGTTCGAGCGCCGAGATGTAGTTATCGTGGCTTCAGTCTCTTGTATTTATAGCTTAGGCGCCCCTGAGGAATATCATAGCTTTGCCTTTACTGTGAAAAAAGGGGGAAGTTATAACCGTGATAAGCTTGTCCGTCGTTTGGTTGATATGCAGTATGTGAGGGACGATTTTGAGCTTACCAGAGGTAAATTTCGCATCAGGGGTGACACGCTGGAAATTCAGCCAGCTTACGAGGAAATGGCACTGCGAATTGAGTTCTGGGGAGACGAAATTGACCGTATCGTGGAAATCGATCCGCTCACCGGTGAACTCCTAGCTCAGCCTTCGCAGGTAGACATTTACCCTGCCAAGCATTTCGTTACTCCTCATGACAAGTTGACGGCGGCGATTGAGGATATCAGGGAGGAATTAAGGGAAAGGCTTGAGGTGCTGAAGGGTCAAGGCAAACTTCTTGAGGCTCAAAGGCTTGAAGCCCGCACTAATTACGATATTGAAATGCTTCAAGAAGTGGGCTATTGCACCGGTGTGGAGAATTACTCCAGACATCTTCAGCGGCGTGCTCCAGGAAGTACACCCTGGACGTTGCTTGATTATTTTCCCGATGATTATTTGTTGTTTATTGATGAATCCCACATGACCTTGCCTCAGGTAAGGGGGATGTATCATGGAGATATATCCCGAAAGCAGACCTTGGTTGATTACGGTTTCCGCCTTCCTTCAGCGTTGGATAATCGCCCATTGAATTTTGACGAATTTCGGAAGCACGTTAATCAGGCCATATACGTCTCGGCTACGCCAGCACAATATGAATATGAGCATAGCCAGCAAGTTGTGGAGCAATTGATTCGCCCTACAGGCTTACTGGAGCCTAGCGTGGAAATTAAGCCAGCTAAAGGGCAAATCGACGACCTCATCTATCAGATAAGGACGAGGGTGGATAAAGGCGAACGCTGCCTGGTAACTACTTTGACTAAGAGGATGGCTGAGGAATTGTGTGACTATCTCAGGGAGATGGAGATAAAAACTCATTATCTTCACTCCGAGATCGAGACCCTGGAGAGGGTAGAGATATTGCGTGACCTTCGGCTTGGTGTTTACGATGTCGTGGTGGGCATAAATTTATTACGAGAGGGATTGGACTTACCCGAGGTGAGCTTGGTAGCCATACTTGATGCTGATAAGGAGGGTTACTTAAGGTCAAAAGAAGCGCTTATCCAGACCATGGGTAGGGCGGCTCGGCATGTAAATGCTCATACGATAATGTATGCTGACTCTATTACCAAGTCTATGCATGAAGCGATAGAAGAAACGCAGCGGCGCCGTCGAATTCAGGAGGCTTACAATAAAGAACGTGACATAACACCACAGGGGATAAAGAAGGCGATTAAGGATATCACTGAGCGGGTTCAGGTGGTAGCGGAGACTCGAACTCCTTACATAGCTGCCCCTATTTCTGTAGAGGAGATGCATCGCCTCATTAAACAGCTGGAATCTCAAATGAAGAAAGCAGCTAAGAATCTGGAATTTGAGAAGGCTGCTTTACTCCGCGACCGCATTATTGAATTGAGGAAGGACGAGGAAGCAATCTCGCCCTTCGCTAAAGCAAAATAGGCATTTTTGCAGTTTACTCCTGATTTTGTTGATAGTGATAGGCGGTGTTATACTCTGACGTAGAGGAATGGTGAGGATAGACAAGCGAACGAACGATGAAATCCGCCCGGTGCGTATAACATTGGGTTATCAATCTTTCGCTGAGGGCTCAGCGTTGATAGAGCTGGGGCAGACGAGGGTGTTATGTTCTGTGAGTATGGAGGAAAGGGTTCCTAATTTTCTGAGGGATAGCGGGCAGGGCTGGGTGACGGCGGAATATGCTATGTTGCCCCGCGCAACGCTTACCCGCACGCCGAGAGATAGGGTAGGAGGAAGAAGCCAGGAAATCCAGCGCCTTGTTGGTCGCAGTTTGAGGGCGATAACTAATATGACTGTTCTTGGCGAGCGAACTTTCATTGTGGACTGCGATGTATTGCAAGCAGACGGCGGCACCAGGACCGCTGCGGTCACCGGTGGCTATGTTGCCCTGTATCAAGCGTTCCATAATTTGAGAAAGCAAGGTATGTTGCCCTTTATGCCGCTCAATAAGATGGTAGCTGGCATTAGCGTGGGAATTGTTAATGGAGATATGATGCTCGACCTTTGCTATGAGGAAGATTATCGTGCTGAAGTGGATTTTAATGTAGTTATGACTGATGGAAACGAATTTGTAGAAGTCCAGGGAACTGCCGAGGGTAAACCTTTTTCTAAAGAAGATATCGATTCACTGCTCTCATTAGCCCAGCAGGGAATAACAAGGCTGTTCAAAGGCCAGAGGGAAGCAGTAAAGACTTTATCTTAAGGGCGAACTTGACCGCTGCCGAAGATAATCCACTTATAGCTGGTTAGCTCCTTCAAAGCCCTAGGCCGGGCCCTGGACTCAGCTACTCGCATTGACGAGCGCATCCTGGGCAGAGTCCCTAGCACCAAGGAGGTTATCGAAGGGTAAAAGGACAAACATTAACTATTTCGAATCTTGGTCGGGGAGACCAAGGTAAGCTAAGGTGTTAAAGTCCTCTTGTGTTTTCTTACACGTTTGGCTTTATCTATTATCCTCATAAGATGATTAGCCCACGCCAACATTTCAAGTGCAACATTGGGCGAGTCCCATAGCTGGTGTTCGTGAGCTCGTGGATTTCTAATTCCCGTCATACAACCGCCTAGAGAAAGCATATATCCTAGCTGTTCATCTCTTTGAGAATCTGTTTTAAGGGCGTTCAACTTTAAGACCGGGTTCTTTATACTGAATGCTTGATTCATAAGGTCTTGGCCATCTGCAGAAAGGCCAGATTTTGCCTTCACTGTATTGTTTATACATTTGTATGCCTCTTCTACAGCCCTTGCATAGTGTCCATCCACGAAAAGTTTTCTCGTTACACTCCTTAATTCATTAGAGTCGATCACGACATCGTAAAGCTCCACCACGCCCTGCTTTTTAACAGGGATAATGTTGAGAAGAGACTGCTGCCCCATTCCTAGTTTGTCTATCTCCAACTTTAGGCGTCTCGCGCTCCGCATGATCGCCTCTATATCCCCCATACGTTCCTCACTTGTCAGCTGTGCTTCCATATAGATGGCGTCTCATGCTTGCGAATATCTGATCAATCTGGTTTTCAGTTGTCTCAGGCGAGATGTGAATCTGAAAATCGATATGGACAGATGGCTGACCAGGTATCCCCAGTTTTTCAGGTTCTTTCAGATTGATTGGGACAAGACTCTTCGTCTTCTTGACACCCGAAGCTCTGGGGGCTCGCTGCTTAACGGCAGGTTTCCATGACGATGGGTCTTTATTATATTCGATGAAGTTACTCAACGCAGCGCGAACCCGTATCTCATAAGTCTTGAGCGTCTTTGGTGGGATCTTGCCAGCCGCCAAGTTCCTGTGCCTAAGAATTATTCTCTCCAAGTCAACTTTAGATAGGTCGGCTGCTTCATCGTTATCCAGAATATTTAGAATAACACCGCAAGCAGTCTTATAGGCCCCAGCAGTTGCTTTTTTCATCAACCCTTTACTACCAGCAAAATCAAGGAAACTATTAAGGGCATCCCTACTGAATCGATCGTCTCTTTTCTGCATAATACACCTCCATATAGCTTATATTAAAATTATACTAAATATACGGGTATCATGCAAGTCAAGAAATATAAGATATACTAAATTTGTATTCCCTGCCTGTAGATTAGTTACTAACCCTTTATCGGTCTCTCCTTCACGAAGAGAGAGCATATTTTCAAGAGGGGCTTCGCCCCTCTTTTTATCTATTTCTTCCCCTTCTTCCCATGGAGAGCGGCTTGGGCATTGAGGTTGGCTACGGCAGCAACTAGACTGTACTTCCACAAAAGTTCGGATTTTCCCCTGCTGTGAGATTGCTGCGTCGCCTTCGGCTCCTTGCAATCGCAAGGAAGCTAAGGGCGGACTTGACCGCTGCCGAAGATAATCCACTTATAGCTGGTTAGCTCTTTGAGGGCCATGGGACCTCGGGCGTGGAATTTTTGAGTGCTTATCCCTATCTCGGCGCCCAGGCCGAATTGTGAGCCATCGGTAAAACGGGTGCTGGCATTGGCATAGACACAGGCAGCATCCACTTCATTAAGGAACCTCATCGCAGCGGAGTAATCTTCGGTGATAATGGCTTCGGAATGCCCTGAACCATATCTCTCGATATGCTCCAGAGCTTCGTCTAGAGAATCCACCACCCTGATAGCGGCAGTTAAGGATAAGAACTCCTTTCCCCAGTCCTCATCCGTTGCCGGGACCAACTTCAGTGAGGGGATAGACTTAAGGATAACCATAGCATGCCTGTCACAGTGCATTTCCACCCCAGCCTTGGCCCATTCTTTGGCAATGGCCGGCAGGTAATTTTTAGCAATTTGATTGTGCACCAGAACACAATCCAGGGCGTTGCATACTGTTGGGCGCTGGACTTTGGCATTATAGGCAATGGCTACGGCTTTGTTGAGGTCAGCGCTTTTGTCCACATAGGTATGACAAACACCCACGCCACCGGTAACCACGGGCATGGTAGCATTCTCTGAGACGAGCTTTATCAATCCGGCACCACCGCGGGGGATTATCAGGTCGATAATGCCTTTCATCTTGAGCATGTGGTTGACTAAAGCCCGCTCCGTGGACTCGATAAGTTGAATGGCTCCCTGGGGCACTCCGGCTCGGTGGCAGGCCTCCTGGGCTACCTTGGCTAAGGCGGTATTCGAATTTATCGCTTCCTTTCCGCCACGAAGGATAACGGCATTGCCCGACTTGAGGCACAAGCTGGATATATCTATGGTGACATTGGGGCGGCTCTCGTATATGGCACCTATCACTCCTAGGGGGACCCTTTTCTTGCCTATTTGCAAGCCATTGGGCAAGGTCCGCATCTCAAAGATTTCACCCACAGGATCAGGCAGCCCGGCTACCGTTTTTACATCCTGGGACATTGCCTCCAGGCGGGATGCCGACAACATAAGCCTGTCCAGCATGGCTTCGTTCATCCCTGAAGCTTTGGCTTGCTTATAGTCAATTTTATTGGCCGCCAGGATTTCGTCTTGCTTGGCAATTAGGGCTTCAGCGATATTGAGCAAAGCCTTATTCTTAATCTCCGTAGAAAGAAAAGCGAGCTTTTTTGAGGCTGCCTTAGCAGCCTTAGCCTTTTGTTCCAGTTCTTTAACAGATGACTTCATAACTTTTGCCTCCCTTCACAGTGCCACTATCATTATCAAATCTCCCTCAATTACTGCTTAATGCAAGATACGATTTCCTCCACCTCCAATTTATCCACTGCAAAATACAAATCATAAAAGGTTTGGGCTTGCGGTAACAACTCAAATACTTGACTTAATGGTAGATTCTTCAGCAAGGTTAGTTTAACGATTCTTTCGACATTTCTTAAGAGTTCTCTAATTTTTTCTTTTCTTCCGTAAGATTTAGGACAATCCCGCAAAATAATCTCCCCTTCTTTACTTATAGTTACTAGACCTATATTCTCTTCCGGGATAAATCCTAGTTCTTCAGCTTTCCCTCCGAATGGTCTATCTTCTTCGAATGGAAGAGCAACGTAACCTTCATTGTAACATTCAAACTCAAGGTATCCAGTCTTATTGTATCCTCCAAGGTGTCCTAAAACTTGCTTTCTCCCCGCAGAAAACCTACTAGAGTCCGTTGGGCTCTCTACTTCAATTACGATGGATTTTGCTTCTTGAATCCTCTCTCCTCTTCCCCTTCCACCCAATAGTCCTAATAATTCAAGCTCATTTAAGTAAAACCCACCATCGATAACCTTTAAGTCCATCAATTTATTCTGTAAATCTGGTATCTTTATGGCAAACAAATCTGGAAGTTTTTCTTGCCCGGGTAGAAGGATTGTTAGGTGCTTATCGAACTTATCAACAATAAAGCCCTTACTTCGGAAGAATGAAGAAGTGATGTATTCTAGTATGGGTTCATCCATATATCTCCGCATTAATCCCTTCTTAGTCCTTGACTCGCGACCTTCTTTGAAGAGGACAAAATCTGTTAGGTTTAATCCTTCCGCTTTGATCTGTTCTACTAGACTGCTCTCATTCCCGAATAGCAAATATTTTTCTGCTGAATTAAAAAACTCTGGGGCGCTCTTTTTAATAAAGTTTAAAGAAGGAGATAACATGGGATTCAACTGTAAGTCCATTGTAGTATCTTTCATAAAAATTTCTCCTATAAGCACAGATGGGCAAGGGTTAGGGAAACGCAATACTTTACCATCTTCTGTAGGGATTGCTATTGTAAAAGGCCGTATCCACCATGTATTAAAATCACGTGGCTCAGGCGGCCCCATAACTTGGGACATGTAAATTGCTTCATAAATCGGAATTTTAAACGCTGTTCTTCCCAAAATTGTTGTTTTCTCAAATCCAAGTCTGCTAAATACATTCTCCCAGAATTCGCTTACACTCATGCTGTCCCTCCACAACCGTGTTATCTGTGGTCAGATTTTATTTGGACTGGCAATTCTTCCACAATAGCATTGACATCCTCTTATTCAAGGTTAGTTCCTCCTACACCACCATGTTATTCCTGTGAATCACCTCGTCGCCATAGTTATGCCCGAGGAGGGTTAATATCCGGTCAGAGTGGGCGCCTTTAATGACGGATATATCGGCAGAGCTGTAATTGGAGACACCACAGCCGATTTGTCTTCCCTGCTCATCGAGGATGTCCAGGGTATCGCCACGCTGGAAATCACCTTTTACTTCCAGGATGCCGGCAGGAAGCAAGCTTTTATTCTGCTCTTTGATGGCTGTTTCAGCACCTTTATCCACCACTACTTTGCCCTTGGAAGCCAGCCCGCTGAGCAGCCATCTTTTTTTGCTCTCCATTTTATTTACCTGTGCCGGGAAAAACGTGCCGATATCTTCTCCCTTATCAATCCTTAATAGGATGTCAGGCTCGTACCCATCAGCAATGATGACGCTTACCCCTGAGGAGGTAGCAAGCCTGGCAGCCTCGATCTTGGTTACCATTCCACCGGTCCCCAGGCGGTTGGCGGTTTTGCTGGCCAGGTGCTCGATTTCGGAATCAATCTTGTCCACCCGGCGGATGAGTTGAGCCTCTGGGTTATAGTTCGGGTCATCAGTATATAACCCTCCGATGTCGGTGAGCAGTATTAGAAGGTCAGCATCAACCAGATTGGCTACCATAGCGGAAAGGTTATCATTATCCCCGAATTTAAGCTCCTCAATCTCGTCCAGGGCAACAACATCGTTCTCATTGACGATGCAGATTACCCCCAACTCCATCAATGCCAGCAGTGTATTGCGGGCATTAAGGTAGCCAGCACGGTCAGACATATCTGCTTTGGTAAGCAATGCCTGGGCTATAGGTATATCATACCGGTCAAAAAGCTGCTCATAAGCAGACATAAGGTAGCTTTGTCCTACTGAAGCTAGAACCTGTTTAAACTGCGTATTCTTACGTTCTGAAATTCCGGCTAGTTTTCCCCTCCCTGCAGCTATGGCTCCTGAGGAAACGATTATTATCTCCTTGTTCTGGTGATGGAGCTGGGCTATCTGCGCTACTAAACTTGACATAACTTCTAAATCAAGGTGCTCTGTGCTTGTGGTAAGAAGCCTTGTGCCAAATTTAGCTATTATGCGGTGATAAGACATCAGTGAGATTATAGCAATGCTGAAGAAGCTCAACAACTGAACAAAATACTATTATACTACTATACTAAGGAAGATGAATCTTTCATGCTTGCTTTCACTGACGAAGGAACTGCCTTCCTATGCACAGCTGGTGGGGCAGGTAAGTGCTGAATGGGAAGGCAAGACGGTGGTGCTTGATGCTGCTAAGCCTTATCTCATAGCTGCCCTCCATGAGCAACTCGGCTTACCAATAATGGTGATTGTTGCCCAGCCCGGAGATGCCAGAAAATTATATGAGCAGCTTCAAGTTTGGTGTTCCCCCTCAGCTAATGTTTATTATTTTCCCGAGCTTGATTTCCACTCTTATGACCCTGTTGCTTTGTATCACAGCAATACCGTGGTTGAAAGGTTACAAATATTATCGACGTTAGCGTTTGAGCCGGATATCAAGGAGCCTCCTTTGATAGTAGCTTCATTACCGGCGGTAATGAGCAAAACTACTCCTAAGGAGGGTTTCGTCTCTGCATGCCACGTGTTGAAGCAAGGTATGACTGCAGACCTCCTGGAGCTTTTGCATAGATGGCAAAACATGGGCTATGAAATGGAGAACATGGTTGAATTGCCCGGGACGGTGAGCCACCGAGGTGGCATCGTTGATATCTTTCCTCCCGATAACAACTTGCCGGTGAGGATAGAATTTTTCGGGAATCGAGTAGAGAGCATGAGGTTTTTCAGCCCGATGGACCAGCGGTCAACCCATTTTCTAAACTCGATAACCATTGTTCCAGCTAAGGAAGTTCCTGCAAATGGCGGGAATATCCTCGATTATCTCCAGGATAACGGCTTACTCATCATCGATTCTCCGCAGGAAATTGAGGATGTTACTCAGGAGGTGTATGCCCAAATCGAGGAACAAGTGCGGAACAGAGCAGAGCCGGGGGAGAGATTTTCAAGCCTTCCTTGCCTGACTTGGGATGAACTATCGTTGAGACTGAGAAACAAGAAACAGTTAGTGTTTGATTCCAAGGGTACCGGTGGTGAGCAATCTTTGCCTTTTAGACTGCCTAAAAGCTATGGTGGTAAGTTGGACATATTCCTCGATGATGCTAAGCAGATGATTGAACAAAGGCAGCGTGTGGTTGTAGTTAGCCATCAGGCAAACCGGTTAGCTGAGCTTCTTCAAGAGCAGGGTATACATGCTTTTCCGACTTTGGAGGTGAATGAGGTGCCTCCTTCTGGTTCGATTTCCCTGGTTCAGGGTTCACTGGCCGGGGGGTGGATTGTTAAGGATGTGTTGACTCTGCTCACCGATGCTGAACTGTTCGGCTTTGTGAAACAGGCACGTCAGGGCAAAAGGATGCCATTGCAGCATCGATGGCTGTTTCCGCAATTAATGCCAGGCAACTACGTAGTCCATATTGACCATGGCATTGCCAGATTTGGTGGGTTGATAAAAAAGTCCGATAACGGTATTGAGCGGGAATATCTTATTCTGGAATATGCTGGCAATGACCGACTTTATGTGCCTACTGAGCATATAGAGAGGGTCAGTCGATATGTCGGCGGTGTTCCCTCACCAACCTTGAATCGACTGGGAACCTCAGCCTGGGAAACAACCAAAAAGCGAGTTAAGCAATCAATAGCTGACATTGCTCAGGGACTGCTTGGCCTTTATGCGCAGAGGGAGGTAAGTCCCGGTTTTGCCTTTTCCGAGGATACACTATGGCAACAGGAGCTGGAGGCGTCTTTTCCTTATATGGAGACACCCGACCAGCTGGAGACAATCATAGCGGTCAAGGAAGACATGGAAGAGCCCAAGCCAATGGATCGGCTTATCTGCGGCGATGTAGGCTATGGTAAAACCGAGGTAGCTGTTCGCGCCGCCTTTAAGGCGATAATGAATAATAAGCAGGTGGCTATTTTAGTCCCTACCACTGTGCTGGCTCAGCAGCATTTCATCACCTTCGGGGAAAGGCTGGGAGCTTTTCCGATAAAGGTGGAGATGCTCAGTCGCTTTTGCTCTGCAGAGAAGGAGAAGGTTATTCTGGAAGGGTTGGCTAGCGGTGTGGTGGATGTGTGCATTGGCACTCACCGCTTATTACAAAAAGATGTTGTGTTTAAGGATTTAGGTTTGGTGATAATTGATGAAGAGCAGCAATTTGGAGTGGTGCAAAAGGAGAAGTTGAAGCAAATGAGAAAGGAGGTGGATGTTCTCACTCTCAGCGCCACGCCGATTCCCCGCACGCTTCACATGTCGTTAACCGGGCTGAGGGACATGAATATTATGGAGACGCCTCCAGAGCAACGATTGGCGGTTAAAACCTATGTTGGTGCTTATGACGAAGCACTGGTTCGAAGGGCGATATTGCATGAACTGGAAAGAAATGGTCAGGTCTTTTTTGTTCATAATCGAGTGAGCGGTATTGCCTTTGTGGCGAGTAAATTACAATCCCTGGTGCCTGAAGCGAGAATAACGATGGCGCATGGACAAATGGCGGAGGAGGAGCTGGAGAAGGTAATGGCGGATTTTATCCCTGGCAAAAGCGATGTGCTGGTTACCACCACTATTGTTCAGCTGGGTTTGGACATGCCCAACGTTAATACGCTGATCGTTGACCATGCTGATAAGTTTGGGTTAACCCAGCTTTATCAATTGAGAGGAAGGGTAGGGCGCGGCATCAACCAGGCATATGCTTATTTCCTGTTTGACAAAAATAAGCAACTAACCTATCAAGCTCATGAGCGGCTGAGGGCTATATTTGAAGCTACCGAGCTTGGGGTTGGATTTAGCATTGCCATGAAAGACTTGGAAATCAGAGGAGCGGGCAATCTTCTCGGTGTTAAGCAAAGCGGGCATATCGCTGCTGTGGGCTTTGACCTTTATTGTCGATTGCTGGCTGAAGCAGTGGAGGAGTTGAAAGCTGATGAGAATGTCATTGCGGTGAGCCAAAGCCCTGAGCGTAGCGAAGGGAAAGCGAAGCAACCTCGTGGCAAGGAAGTAGCAGAGCAATCTCCCAGCATAGCCCTGCCATTAAGCGCCTATATACCTGAGGAATATGTGGCTGATTTGGATACCAGGTTGAGCCTTTATCGCAGGTTGGCAAAAATAGAGCGTATCGAGGAAGTAGGGGATATAGCTCAAGAGCTTGAGGATAGGTTTGGTAGTTTGCTTCAGCCAGTGAGGGATCTTCTCTATGTGGTGGAGATAAAGGCACTGGCTGCCAAACTGGGGGTAGAGTCTATTTTCACTTCGGGTAATCATGTGGTGGTCAAATTCAAAGAGGGGAGGGAAATTAACCGCTTATCCCTGCCTGATAAATATGGCAAGGCAATTAAAGCCGGTAATACCCAGGTGAAGTTAGATATAAGATATTTTGGGAACAAATGGCCTGCTGTGCTCAGGGAGACACTTCAGGCATAGATGTCAGTTAGGTGCTTGCTCTTATTTGGTTAATAAGCCAATAGGCAATATCCACCGGCCATACACCGCATTCAGAACCACCGCAGCAGAGCCATAAACAGCGGCACCACCGCAGATAAGCCCCACCACACCGGCGACTTTGGGGGAGAGAGCACCGAAGAAAACTGCGGCAAGCAGCCAGAACAGCAACGTTAATGTGGTAAACACAATGACATGAACTTTGGAAATCTTGAATGTACCCACGGTCATGTAAGCGGTGAAGACACCCCATAAGATACATGTCCAGGCAAGACCTGCACCTGATAGCTCAACTACCCCGAGCCACTGCATAAGGAACATAAAGCTCAAGCCTATCCAGAACACGCCGTAAGAAATGAAGGCAGTCAATCCAAAGGTATCTCCTCGCCTGCCGTCAATTATGCCAGCGATGACCTGAGCCAACCCCCCCCAGAAGAACCCCCAAAGCAGCGGCTCTACATTGGTTATCAGTCCTATGTTGTGTATCTGGAGCAGGATGGTGGTAAAACCGAATCCCGCAAGCCCTAGAGCCCCGGGATTTGCCCATTTAACCTCTTCTGTCATGGTGAACTTTCAGTTTTGTCAATATAAATTAATGGTGCCGGGTGGCTTTGTGTTCCACCCGGCACCATCTTTCTTATTCACACCTTGAGTTTAAACTAGCACGCTATCCTGTCGTTCCTGGACCTGGTTCCTGATAACTTCCACAATTTCAGGGTTAGCCAGAGAAGTTATGTCGCCACATTTTTGTTGGTTGGAGATAGCGGCAAGCACGCGGCGCATTATCTTTCCCGAGCGTGTCTTGGGCATATCAGGCACAATATGAACTCTACTTGGCCGTGCGATGGGGCCAATATCAGTAGCGACCTTATTTCTGATCTTTTCCTCTAATTCTTTGCTGGGCTCAAAACCTGGCTTTAGAGAGACATAGAGGTCAACTACGGTGCCTTTTATTGGGTCTTTCTTTGCCACGACTGCTGATTCTGCGACCTCTTCATTAGTGCCCGCAGAACTCTCTATCTCCTTAGTCCCCAATCGATGACCGGCAACGTTTATCACATCGTCTATCCGGCCTAAAATTCGGAAAGACCCATCAGCCGCTTGAACAGCACCATCGCCAGTAAAGTAATAGTAATCACGATAGTCTTTGCTTCCCAATTTTGAGTACTTGCTATAGTACGTTTCAACATACCGGTCGGGGTCTTTCCATATTGTTTGGAATGACCCGGGCCATGGCCGCTTAATGCATATATTCCCTGCCTTGCCTGAACCCTTCTCGATTTCATTCCCATCCTCATCGAAGATTACAGGGTATATACCAGGCATGGCTATGCCGCAACTTCCCGGCTTCATTGCTCTAAGCGCTGGCAAATTGCTGCCGATAACACCTCCATTTTCCGTTTGCCACCAGGTATCGATAATTGTCGCTTCTCCTTTACCAACTTTGTCGTAATACCATCTCCACACCTCCGGTTCTATGGGCTCTCCTACTGTGCACATCAGCTTGAAGTGGTAGTTATATTTGGCAGGTTCATCAGGACCTTCCCTTCTTATCATGCGGATCATCGTAGGAGACGTGTGGAATATGTTTACATGAAGGTCTTGAGCTATCCTCCAAGGGCGTCCAGCATCTGGGTAAGTCGGTGACCCTTCAAATATTACGCTGGTCGCAGCAATGGATAATGGACCATAAACAATGTATGAATGCCCGGTAATCCATCCTATATCGGCAAGACACCAATATGTATCTTCAGGATGGATGTCAAACAGATACTTTGATGTTCCGGTGACGTAACTCAAGTATCCGCCAATGCTGTGCTGGCATCCTTTAGGTTTTGCCGTTGTACCACTGGTATACATTAGAAATAGAGGGTCTGTGGCGGGCTTGGAGAGTGGTTTTACTATTCTTCCCCGATAATTCTCCAACAGGTCGTTAATAAGGTAGTCACGCCCTTCTACCAATGGGGTGGAAGCGCTATACTTGCCGGGATAGCGCTGCCAGATCAATACTTTTTCAATTTTGGTTTCTTTACACAGGTTAACAGACTCATCAGCTCTAGCTTTATGGTCAATGAGTTTGCCGTTGCGATAATAACTGCCCATGGTTATTAACACTTTGCTCCCAGCGTCATCTGCCCTCTCGGCAACCGATTTACTGCTGAATCCTCCGAACACTTCGGAGTGAATTGCCCCTATTCGCGCGCAGGCAAGCATTGATATCGGCAGCTCAGCAACCATGGGCATATGGAAAGTTACTACATCGTTTTCCTTGATTCCCATATCGAGAAGGAGTGCCGCAAATTCATTAACCCTTCGGTAAAGCTCCCTGTAGGTTATGAACTGGTAAGGTTCATCCTCAGGCTCGGGCGCAAATATGATTGCTGCCTTATTTCCGTATTTCTGCAGATGTCGGTCGACACAGTTGTAGCAGGCGTTCAACTTTCCACCAATGAACCACTTGAAAAAAGGGGGATTACTGGCATCGAGTGTCTGCGTCCAGTATCTATCCCAGCTAAGCATATCACCGTATTCCTTGAAGCACTCGGGGTAATTCTCTTCCGAAAATCGCTCGTAAATTCCCACGTCAGTCATATTGGCTTGTCGGATAAACTCTTCTTTGGGTTGAATAAGCTCCTCTTCTTTCCAATGAACCGCGATAGCTTCCTCTCCTACCTCATTGTATTCCCCCAGGCCGAATGGGAGAAATATCCCTTCTTGTCTCTCTTCGAGCGTTTTAGCCATATTGAGCACTCCTTTCTTGGTGTTTCTCGTCACTAAGTAAGCATGCCTTAATTAGTTTATTTCAAAACCAAGTCACCCATGATAGCATACCAGTCCAAATAATGCAAAATTTTGTAACCTCTTCTTTAATGTTTTTAAAGGCATAGATTGCTTCGCTCGCAATGACAAATAGAGGTCTCGCAATGACAAATGGGGTCTCGCAATGACAAATGGGGGTCTCGCAATGACAAATGGGGGTCTCGCAATGACATCTCCTTTTTCTGTCGTTACGAGGCGTAAGTCAGAAATGTGGTTGTCTAATTTATTGGGTAATTGTGCCTGATGAATCAGGCAACTACAAAATCCCGAGGCGAAGCAGCTTGCACTGACACCCAGCAGGGGGAATCCTAAATGCTAATGTAGTAGCTATCAGCTTTCAGCCTTCAGCTTCATAATTGATAGTTTTTTCATTTTTGCTGTGTCATTTTGCCTTTTGACTTTCTTTGAGGTGTCATCTATTTATCTGAACTACATCAGATACCATTCTGGCATGTGTTACGGATGTTGTGAATATCCGGGCAGCGAGCTATTCTTCTACGATTGCTACCACGCGAGCCCAACCAGCACTCCCTCCTGTTACTTTGGCTGGAAAGCAAGCTACTTTAAAGCCAAAAGGGTTGGGAAGTTTGTCCAGGTTTGCCAGTTTTTCAATATGGCAGTATTCTTTTTCTATACCGGCACGGTGTCCTGCCCAGAGGATATTTCTATCTTTCGTTCGTTGGAATTCCTCTTTTATTGCCCAGAATGGTCTATCCCAGCCCCAGGCATCAATGCCCATGACTCTCACACCTTGCTCTATTAACCATAGTGTGGATTCTCTTCCCATGCCACAGCCGGCATTAAAATATTCCGCCTTGCCCCAGAGCTTGTCAGCCCCTGTTTGTATCATCACTATATCCCGGGGCTTTATTTGATAGCCAATTTTATCTAACACCTCCCTGAGGTCATCGATGGTGATTAAAGAGCCTTCAGGCTTATGTCTCATGTCTAGTACCACACCATCGCTATAAAACCATTCTAAAGGAAGCTCATCGATAGTCCTTGCCTTTTTCCCTTCCGAGGTAGGGAAATAGTGCCATGGGGCATCAACATGAGTTCCAGCGTGAGCACCTAATGTTATGGTGTCGTTGGCCCAGCCCAGCCCTTCTGGAAGGTCATTTTTGCTACAGCTGAAAACCAGCATCATAAGTTCAACGCTCTGTTCATGTGTTTCATGGGCGACTTTCACCGGAGAGGGGTCGCTGGGGCTTTCCTCAACGGGAATACTTAAATCTATAATTCTTGTCTTTTTCATATACCTTTCCTCCTTTCTTTAAGATTTGATATATTCTATTATGTAGTGATTTGGGGTAAAATATCTAGGCTGGGAGGTGAAAATTGCCAGCAAAGATAATTGATGGCAGAGAAATAGCTGCTGAAATCCAAGAGGAACTAAAACAAAGGATAGATAAACTTAAGGAAGAGGGAATAGTTCCAGGACTTGCAGCAGTTTTAGTGGGTGAAGACCCTGCTTCTTTATCTTACCTGCGCAGCATTGCCAGGGGATGTGAGAAGATAGGCATATTTATGGAAACAATTAAACTAGCTGAAAGTATTGCTCAAGAGGCACTTGAGAGGAAAATTGAGGAACTTAATGAGAACCCTAAATTCCATGGTATTATTCTTCAACTACCTTTGCCTAAACATCTCGATACCCTTGAAGCAGAAAATGCCATATCACCTGATAAAGATGTTGACGGGACTAATCCGGTAAATATAGGAAAGTTGTTTTTGGGGGAAGAAACCTTCCTCCCCTCAACTCCTTATGGAGTTCAAGAGCTGCTGGTTCGTAGCGGCCATAGCCCTGAAGGGAAGCATATAGTTATCTGTGGCCGAAGCAATATTGTAGGGAAGCCGCTAACGGGTATCCTTATTCAAAAGCAAAAGAGGGCTAACGCTACTGTAACTGTTTGTCATACCGGAACCAAAGACCTCTCCTCAATAACCAGCCAGGCGGATATCCTCATTGTTGCTATGGGAAGAGCTGAGTTTATAACTGCGGATATGATTAAGGAGGGAGCTATAGTTATAGATGTTGGTGTTAATCAAGTTGAAATTCCTGCTGGCTCTGGAAAATTTAAGCTCGTGGGAGATGTTGATTTTGAGGCAGTTAAAGAAAAGGCAGGGGCAATAACTCCTGTTCCTGGGGGCACCGGTCCAGTGACTACAGCAATGCTGCTGGGTAATACTATTAAAGCTGCTGAGAGACTCAATGTGTAGGTAAAATACTTGGTGGAAAGGAACTCCTGGCTGAAATAAGGGACGAACTTAAACAGAAGATAAGAAGCATTGCAGAGAAGGGAATAATCCCGGAGCTTGCTGGCATTCTCGTTGGTGAGGAGCAAGGCTCAGTTACTTATATTCGAGGCAAAGAAAAGGCAGGTGAAGAATCAGGCATCCGCTCGGAGGTGGTAAGGTTACCTGAAAATGCCACACAGGAGCACGTGTATAAGGAGATTGAGAAGCTCAACCTGAATGATAAATGATAAAAGTCACGGCATTTTCATCCAACTTCCTCTTCCCAAACATATAATTGAAAGTAAAGTTTTGATCTCCATCTCGCCTGATAAGGATGTGGATGGATTTTAACCCATGAATGTAGGCAGAACCTGGCCAGGTCAAGAGGCATTTCTTCCTGCAGCACCCAGTGGTATTTATGAGGTGCTTATTCGATATGGTTATAATAACTTTAAGGGGAAAATGTGCTGGTTCTGAATGTGGACAACCTGTTCGGGAAACCCCTGGCATCTATTTTAGTTCAAGAAAAGGAAGGAGCCAATGTGACCTTGTGCCATCCTTCAACGTCAAATTTAGCTTCCTATGCTCGAACGGCTGACATATTGGTTGTTTCCGTGAATAAGCCAAATTTTATTACCGCTGATATGGTTAAAAAGGGGGTGATTGTAATAGATTTTGGGGCAAACTATGTTGAAGAATCCTTCAATAAAGGTAAAGGAAAGCTGGTTGGCGATGTGGATTTTGAGGCGGTCAAGGAGAAGGCTGAAGCTATTACTCCTGTGCCAGGTGGCGTGGGTCCAATGACGGTCACTATGCTTCTGGCAAATACTGTGACGGCAGCAGAAAGGCAAGCAGGAATATATTAGTTGAGGTGATGGATGTATCGCATTATAGTTAAAGAAAGATTAGCTGAAAATATTCACCTTCTAGAAGTGGAGGCGCCTGAAGTAGCGAAGAAAGCACAGCCGGGGCAATTTGTCGTTGTCAGGGTTGATGAAGAAGGTGAACGGATTCCGTTAACCATCGCTGATTGGGATGAGGAAAAAGGGAGCATGACCATCATTTTCCTGGAGGTGGGCACTACTACCAGGAAGTTAGCTTGTCTTAATGCTGGAGATAGCATCCTTAATTTTGTTGGTCCATTAGGTCGCCCTACGGAGATTGACCGCTTTGGTACCGTAGTCTGTATTGCCGGTGGTGTCGGTGCTGCCTCTCTATTTCCTGTTTCTAGGTCACTGAAAGCTTACGGAAATGAGGTCATCACTATAATGGGGGCTCGAACCAAGCAGCTTATCTTTTGGGAAGAGCGCCTTCGTAGCATCAGTCACCGACTGATAATAACCACCGATGATGGCTCTTATGGTAGAAAAGGTGTGGTGACAGAGCCACTCAAAGAGCTGCTTGAGGCAAGAAAAGTTGACCGTGTAATTGCTATTGGCCCGGCTGTTATGATGAAATTTTGTTGTTTAACTACCAAGCCGTTTGGTGTCAACACCATTGTGAGTCTAAACCCGATAATGGTCGATGGCACCGGGATGTGTGGTTGTTGCCGGGTAGCTGTGGGAGGGGAAACCAAGTTTGCTTGTGTTGATGGTCCAGATTTCGAGGGGCATAAAGTTGATTGGGATTTGCTCATGAAGCGGCAGCGTGCTTACCTTGAAGAGGAAAGGGAATCGCTGGAACTTTGGGAAACAAATACACTTAAGAAATAAGATGCTACCAGATGTCATTGGGAGCGAAGCAATCTCTGGGAAACAAAAGCAATGAGGAAACAAAGTGGCTGAAAGGATAAAGATAAATCTAAATCGAGTACCGATGCCAAAGCAGAAGGTGGCGGTGAGGAGGAGGAATTTTAAGGAAGTAGCTCTAGGGTATCGTGAAGAGCAGGCTGTTGAAGAAGCCAGCCGATGTATTCAATGTAAGAAACCTAATTGCATAAAAGGCTGTCCTGTGGGGGTAAATATTCCTGAGTTTATACGGGCGGTGCGTGAAGGTGATATGCCTGAGGCAGTGAGAATAATTAAAAATACGAATAGCCTTCCCGCCATTTGTGGCAGAGTTTGTCCTCAAGAAACGCAATGCGAAATGGTCTGTGCGTTAAATAAGAAGGGCGCTCCCATTGCTATTGGTAGACTGGAGAGATATGTGGCTGATTGGGAGCGGGCTCATCCTGAAATTGATGAAAGGCAAAAAAAGCGTGTTACCTTTAATGGTAAGAAGGTAGCGATAGTTGGTTCAGGTCCCGCGGGTTTAACTTGCGCTGCTGACCTGACTAAACTGGGATACGAAGTAACCATTTTTGAGGCGCTCCATGTGGCTGGTGGTGTGTTAATGTATGGCATTCCCGAGTTCAGGTTGCCCAAGGACGTTGTTCAAACTGAGGTTGATTATGTGAAATCATTGGGCGCTGAAATTAAGTTTGACCATGTAATTGGTAAGATAGCCACAGTGGACGAACTTTTACAAGATGGCTACGATGCTGTTTTCCTGGCCCCTGGGGCCGGGGCACCGATGTTTTTGAACATTCCCGGCGAAAATTTGAGTGACATCTACTCCGCCAATGAATTTCTTACTCGGACGAATTTGATGAAGGCTTATCGCTTTCCTGAGTATGATACTCCCATAAAGGTGAGGAGGAATGTGGCTGTCATCGGTGGTGGGAATGTCGCTATGGATGCCTCAAGGTGCGCCTTGAGGCTCGGGGCTGGAGGAGTACATCTCATTTATCGGCGTTCCGAGGTGGAAATGCCAGCCAGGGCTGAAGAACGGGAAAATGCTAAAGAGGAGGGGGTCATTTTCAAGCTTTTGACAAACCCCAGCCGCTTTATTGAGGATGAATCGGGTAAGGTTAAAGCAGTTGAGTGCTATGAAATGGAATTGGGTGAACCGGATGAGAGCGGACGAAGGCGCCCAATTCGGAAGCCGGGGACTGACTTTACTATGCCCGTTGATACCGTGATTGTTGCTTTAGGCACCACACCTAACCCGATCATCCCTTCAACGACTGAAGGGCTTGAAGTTACAAAGTGGGGTACTGTGAAAGCTGATGAAGATAATGGTAGAACAAGCAAGGGCAGAGTGTGGTGTGGAGGTGATATGGCTACAGGAGCGGCTACGGTTATCAGCGCTATGGGGGCTGGTAAGCGAGCCGCTGCAGATATCGATACTTATTTTGAAGTGTAGTCTTCTTTAATCCTGGGGCTCGGCTTTGCCTTTCTCAATTAAGGGTAGGTATTTGCACTTAATAGCTGTCGCCTTTGAAGCCTCGCGGTCTACTTCATAGGGTTCCCCAATAAAAATTTTTCCATATTCCTTAGTTTCTCCTTTTGTGGGGTCATCAGAGTAGAATAACTTCTGCCGAGCTTCTATGATTCCTAAATCGAAGGGCATGGTAAAATAAAGGTCGGCAAGTACCTTTTCTATTCCTAATTGATTCAATGTTCCCCAGCCACCTGATTTGTCCGAGCGGTATTTGCTCACGGGTAGTAAGCTCAGCAAGTTTGCTATGCTGAATCGTGCTATATCCTGGGAAACCCTAAGCGGGGTCACGCTGATTAATAAATCGCTGCGTAAAACTACGTTAGGAATCCAAAAGGTGGGCAGGGCGAAAAATTCCGATAACGGATTTTCCACTTCCACGAAAATGGAGTCTTTGGTATCAAGCAATAGTACATTATGAAAGTTATATCCTAAGGATTTATATATGGGATAGATTGGCTTACCGCTTGGAGTTGCGGCGGCAATGATAATGTCAGCACTACTCACTTTCCTGATGCCTTCAATGATGGTACTAAGTATTTGGGGGCTGGTAGTTACCGGGTATGGTGCCGGATAGTCGGCGCAGGGTTTGATTAAAATGCGCCGTGCCCAGGAAATTTGTCTTGGTAGTGTGAAAACGAATTCGGAATCTTTAAAAATCACTGGTCCTCAACTCCGGAAGAATATGCTGCCAATGGTAAAGTCTGGATTACGAAGCTGGCGGTAATACAATAATTTTACTCTCAGCGGGCAGCTTCCCTGCTTGAAATTCTATCTCGCTTGTATCCCATTTCCTGACCCTCTCTGTGCCTTTAAGAAAATCTTCGACCGTGCTTATGGGATAGGCACATTTTGTTGTCTTAAAATGCATCGGAATTATCACTTTAGGCATCAATTGAGTGCATAGCCGGCTTGCTTCAGCAGCATCTATGGTGAAAAACCCACCCACGGGAATGAATAATATATCCACGTCGCCAACTGAGGCTATTTGTTCCTGGCTAAGCAAATGTCCTAAGTCTCCCAGGTGGCAAAGCCTGATGCCATCGACGGTAAAACAAAATACAGTATTACCTCCCCGTTCCTTTCCTTTAGATTTATCATGGTAGGTGGCAATGCCTTTAAACTCGATACCACGGACATCTTTAATGCCGCTACCTTTGATTATTTGTGGTTGTCCTCGCACTGCGGAGACATTGTTATGGTCACTGTGGTCATGGCTTACAATAATGATATCAGCACTTTCCTTAATTGGAGAGTAATTGATGCCTCCGCCGACGGCATAGGGGTCGGTAATTAGCTTTGTTCCTTTCTCAGAGGTAATCAAGAAACAGGAATGTCCCAGCCACTTCACCTTCATCCTGACCCTCCTTGCTTGGCTAATGACAAAGCCAGTTCCGCTAATGTTCTTACTCCTACGCCGGTAGCTCCTTTCACGATATAGCCGCTCTCTTTATCGCTATAGGCAGTACCAGCGATATCAATATGAGCCCAGGGGATATCCGCGATGAATTCAGCCAGGAAGAGAGCCGCAGTGATAGCCCCGCCATATCTGTTACCGGTATTTTTGATATCAGCAATCACGCTTTCGTTTTGCTCCTTATATTCCTCAGGCAGTGGCATTTGCCACAGTTTCTCTCCAGCTTTGTTAGCAGCTCTGACAATTTCATCCGCCAGTTGCTGGTTATTGCTGAACAGCCCGCTATAGTTATTGCCTAGTGCAACCCGGCAGGCTCCAGTTAAAGTAGCCAGGTCTATTAACGGAGATAATTTTTGTTTTACCGCATAGCTTAAAGCGTCAGCTAAAATAAGCCTTCCCTCGGCATCGGTGCTTATTATTTCTATAGTTTTGCCGTTCATCGCTGTTAATATGTCTCCCGGCTTTAGAGCATTACCACTGGGCATGTTTTCCACTGCTGGGATTATAGCGGTAACATTGATTTTAAGTTTCAGTTGAGCAATGGCGGCTAACGCCGCTATAACCGCAGCACCGCCAGCCATGTCATCTTTCATCTCACCCATGCCCTCTGAAGTTTTAATGGAAATTCCTCCAGAATCAAATGTTACTCCTTTGCCCAGGAAGCCAGCAGTGTCCTGGGAAGCTGGATTACCTTTGTAGCCCAGCGTTATCAACTTCGGTGGCTGGCTGCTTCCACTTGCCACCCCTAAGAGTGCACCCATACCCATCGCTTCCATATCCTTGGAATCAAAAACTTTGAATTCCAGGTTATATTTGGTGGCTATCTCTCGGGCTATTTCAGTCATTCGAGGGGGGGTCATCTGGTTAGCTGGCTCGTTAACCATGTCACGGGCAGTTGCCGTAGTTTCCGCCATTATCTTGCCATTTTCAATGCCATGGCTGACAGATGCCACTTGAAAGCTGTTGGCTGTTATTAGCATTTCTGCTATCTCTTCATATTCTGGCTTTTTATACCTGGTGAAATGGTAAAGGCCGAGAAGGCTGCCCTCAGTGATTGCTTCTGCAGAATCTTGTGGTTCAATATTGCTTGTTCCCACCCCATGGAGTACCGTGGCTACCTTGTGACAATTTAATTTGCGTAGTGAGCGAGAAAAATCGCCGGCTACCCTGCGTACCTTGTCTAAATTGAAGTCTTCTCTTTTACCTAATCCTGCCACAGCCACTATCCTGCTGGGCAGCTTGCCAAGCGTGTGAATGATGGTAACTTCTCCAGGTTTGCCCTTAATCGCTGCCTGATTAATAAGCTGGCTCACCGCCCGGTCTAAAGCTTTATCGACAGCAGCGGTGGCGCCATCAAGCTGTTTCACCCCCTCAAAAAGGTTGACCACGAGGGCATCGGCTTTGCTCTCGGTTATATCACCAATTACAGCCTTAATTTCCATTATCCTTCACCGAGTCAAATAAAAATCTTCAATGAAACTATTATTTTAACCTATTTGGCTGTAATAATGAAGAGGGTGTACCAGATTGCTTCGCGCTGGTGCTCCTCGCAATGACGGAAGGGGTCATTGCGAGCGAAGCGTGGCAATCCCAATGACAGAGCAAAAATGGAAAAAGTCAGTATGAAGCTGAAAGCTGATAGCTACTGCAGTTTCTTGTCTTTATATTTTCTAGGTGATAACATAAATTTTTGGTGGGCCGCTAGCTCAATTGGTAGAGCAGCTGACTCTTAATCAGCCGGTTCAGGGTTCGAGTCCCTGGCGGCTCACCAAGTAGCCAATTTAGCTTCAAAATTCGGTTTGGAGGCGCCTGAAAGGGTGCTTTTTTGGTTAATCCGGCCGCCTGACTGTTAGATTTCAGGTAACTTTCGCCCCCAATTTTAAAGCTAGAAAAAGTGTTTCAAAGGCTGGGAACATTGTACTGACTTTTAATCGGCCGGTTCATGGTTCGAGTCCCGTCTCCGCTCAAATTGGCCCGGAAGACGGATTTCAGCTTTAAAACTAGTGAGATGACCGCCACGACAGGCGGTTTTTTCTTTGGAAAACCCGTAATACGACCGTAGCCCAGTTTAACCTTCTTCAAAATAGTGATAACCGAGCTATATTTTTGAAGTTTCTTGGCTATAGACCTTAAGCTCAAATTCGAGAAGTTACTTTGCGACCTAAGTGTATGATAGAATAAGCGGGATTACTTACTCTCTTTGAATTACCTGGATAAGATTTTCACTCGGAGGTACATATGATTTACTGGGCTCAGTTATTGCATTTCTATCAGCCGCCGACTCAGGTGCCGTCGGTCCTAAAAAAGATATGTGACGAATCCTACCGCCCTCTACTTCAAGTCTTTGAGGAGTATCCCAACGCTCGGGTAACCATAAACTTCAACGGCGTCTTGACTGATATGATGATGGACTGTGGCCATGGAGATGTAATTGAGGGCTTCAGAAACCTTGCCGAGAAGAGCCAGCTGGAATTCACCGGAACGGGCAAATACCATCCTATTCTCCCCTTAATACCCAAGGAAGAAGTAAAAAGGCAGATAGACTTGAACACACAGACCAATCGCCACTTCTTTGGAAAGACATATGCACCCCAAGGATTCTTTCCCCCGGAGATGTGCTACAGCCAAGATATTCTGCAGCCTATGGTCAAGTCAGGTTATCGCTGGATTATCCTGAGTGGTATCGCCTGCCCCGCTGAATGGCCTATGGATATTATTTACCGGGTAAAGTGTGATGGACAGGAGATAGCGGTTTTCTTCCGAGACGACGTGCTCAGCAATAGAATAAGCTTTAAAGCCCTGAAAGCTAAGGAGTTCATTGCTCACTTGGAGGAATGGCAGGGTAAAAGAGAGAATATTTATGTAGTCACAGCTATGGATGCCGAAACTTATGGCCACCACATCCAGGGTTGGGAGAGAACATTCTTGGCCAGGGTTTACGAGGAGCTAGAACCACCTGCGGAGCCCCTTGAAGAAGTTAAGCAAGCTAAGACACTAGCTGGGCAGCATGCTGCCCTTTTGACGAATAACGAAGTTGCTGGCAAAATTCAGATGGTTACCATCAGCGAACTTCTTGACCTCTTTCCTCAAGGTCAAACGATAGAGCCTAAGCCGTCTTCCTGGAGCACTACGGCCGATGACATGAAAGTCGGCAACTATTATCCCTTGTGGCAAGACAAGAAGAATGAGGTGCACCGTCTCCAGTGGGAACACTTGAGTATATGCATTGAATTGGTAGACAAAGCACTCCAGTGTGCTGATAATGAGGAAAGTCGGCACTCTGCTGCCATTGCTCGGGGACTTCTGGATCGCGCTGAACATAGTTGCCAGATGTGGTGGGCCAGTAACAAGCCTATGTGGGACATCAACCTCATCCACATGGGCCTACTCGACCAAGTGCGAACTGTAGTTAACGCCTACCGGGCTATAAACAAGAGTGAGGGTGATGAGAAGACCAAACGAGAATATTATTACCGCATAGTTGCTGCCAGGGATATAAGACATAAACTGGAAGACCGGCTATTTGTGCAATAATGCTGTAAAGGATAAACCAATGTACTGGAGCAATTTCCTTCACATATATCAACCACCAACTCAGACTGAGACAATAGTCCGCAAAGTCACCGAGGAAAGCTATCGGACGCTGGTGCGTGTTTTGAGGGAAGCACCTGGAGGCAAAATCACCCTCAACATAAGTGCTGTCCTCACAGAACAGCTCGCCAGATATGGGCTTGATGATGTGATTCATGGTCTTCGCGAATTAGCCGAGCGAGGGCAGGTCGAGTTCACCGGCAGTGCCATGTATCACCCTATCCTGCCTCTCATTCCCAAGGACGAGGTTATCAGGCAGATCAAACTCAATAATGAGGTTAATCGGCGCTATTTTGGGGAAGTGTACAAACCTACTGGCTTTTTCCCCCCGGAGATGTGCTATAGTTACGAAGTAGCCCAAACTGTGGCCGGGCTTGGCTTTCGTTGGATAATTGTGGACGAACTTTCCTTTAAGGGGAAGATTGGCTCCGTTAAGTACGACCGACTTTATAAGGTAGAGGGACTCGGAGATTTCTTGGTGTTCTTCAAGGAACGCCCCTTCAGTGCTGGCATTACCTATGGCACATATCCCTCAGCAGAACCTTTTCTGGCAGCTCTAAAGGGCGGGCTAGAAAAACATAGCTATCTTCTCACAGGCACTGATGGCGAAGTCTATGGACACCATCGCCCGGGGCAGGAGAAATTACTTTCTGAAGTTTTTGCTCAAGGGATTCCCAAGACCTGCACTATCTCGGAACTTATCCAGAACTTCGGTCGAGTGGAGATGGTAAATCCCCTTCCTTCCTCTTGGAGCACCTGGGAAGATGAAATGGCACAGGGCATTCCTTATCCTCAATGGCAGTATCCGGGGCATGAGCTGCACAGGCTGCAATGGCAGCTCACCGATTTTGTATTGCACACTGTTAAGGGAGCTCCACCAGATGCACCTGGATTTCCTGAGGCACGTAGACTTCTGGACGAAGGACTGCATAGCTGCCAGTACTGGTGGGCCAGTTGCCGGCCCTGGTGGAGTGTGGAAATGATTGAGTGGGGTGCCCAGAAACTATACCAGGCTGTGGAGGTGTTGGGTGACGCTGTCGATAGAAAAACGAAGGGAAAAGCCAGCAGACTGTTTCAAGCAGTGGTAAGCCAGGCAAAGCAATGGCAGGAATCAGGCGAAGCCCAGCGTCTGAAACTGAAATATAGAAAGGAACACCCCGAGGTTTCCACCGAACTTACTTTTGGGGGGTAGAGAGCGAGATATTATGAAGTGTGCTTACGTCATCCTTGCCTTTCATGCCCATGAGCCGCTGTGGGACTTGCCCAACGAGCTTATTGCCCTGGTGGATGACCCCGAAATACACGATGCCATTCGGGGAGAGAACTATGTTCTAAAAAGGGCGCGGGAGGAACGTGATATATACGCCCACCTAGTACAAACGGCGGAATCACTGGAGGCGCCGGTAGCTTTGGATGTCACCAATGAACTTCTGGTGCAATTAGCTTGGTATATACCGGAGAGCTTCCAGAACTTGGCTGCGGCTTACAAAAACGGCACTATATATCCGTTATACACACATGCCCACCATACCCATGCCGCCTTACTTACTTCCGATGAGATAGCTGATGAACTTCGTCTCAATATGGAACTACTTCACAAGGTGATGGGCATCCCCGAGCCAAGACATCGTGGTGCGTTTCCCACTGAAGGGTCTGTGGATGCAGCTAAGCTAGCTGCCTATAAAGACAGCGGAATGGAGTACATTGTCTTTCCCCACCTGAGTGACCGCAAGACACACTTCGCCGTGGATGGCAAAGGCGATGTCCAATACCGTGCCTTTTTGGTGGGGCCTGATATGCTGGCGCTCCCCCGCCATTTCCCGGTATCTCAACACATCTGGCGACCGATAACTCGTCATGACCCCGAAGGTGTGAAAAATCAGGGATATATTCTGGGAAAGTACTGGGTCTTTGCCGAAGAATATCGCAATAAATCTTATATTCCTTTTCCCATATCCTGGGAGGAAGCAGTAGCCGAGTATACCGCAGTGCTGGAAAATGCACTGACGGAGTTGCCTCACCAAGGGTTAATCCTCTACATTCAGGACCTGGAACTCATGGACTTCGGTGATATCGCCCTGCGGATAATAGAGCAAGCTTGGAAAAATGTGATTACTAAGAAGATTGCCGAAGTGCGCTTTATAAATCCTGATGATTATCTGGAGAGCTTAGGCGATATAGCGAAGCTGCCCCGTGTTCGCTTTCATCAAATCTCCTGAGCTCCTGAAATCCGTCTGGTTCTCCGTTACGATGGCCACTATCCACCACTTAACGCCGGGAAATTTAAAGATACAGACCTCGAAGAGACAGTTTTCAAGCAGCTACCATTCGTCTTCTGGGAGCCTGGTCGTTTCCTCATAAATATCTATGGGGCAATTCTGGATGCCTTTGGCATTCCCAGGCGACTAGCTGTAGATGCAGCCTTGCTACACGATACCAGATATGCGATTCCTCGCTTTGATTTCAAAGAGCAGCTAGCCTTGCACTACAGGCTGATGAAGCGAGCCTGCAATTGGGGCTGGCGACCTGAAGAGGGGCGCCAGAAGCGTCCCTTCTTACACGGTTACCGCCTTTCAGAACTTCTTCTCGGCACTGTGCCTGAGGACACTGCATTTGCTGGCACCAGATATGTGCATCCTGGTGATGCCACCTATATGGGAGCGGAATGTATCCTAGATTTCCTCCTTGACACTCGATTTGATTATCTGGGGACTGGCATTGCGGATGGTCTTACCGGTGAGCAAAAAGAAGCGGCCTTGCTGGAAATTAAACGGGGACAGAGCCACCGTGTGATCGCCACGGAATTCATTAACCGTGCACTCGAAGCCAGCCGCTCCGTGGAAGCAGCAGCTACCCCCGACGGAAAGGGCGAGGCGTTAAGTCGCCTTATTCGAGAGCTGAAAGGATATTGCCGAGAGGTCTTTGTCGCCACCGATCATATACAGCGTGCCTGGGGTTATGTTAGCGATCTAGATTCCATGATCCTGACCATGTACCAGCACCTGTATGAAATTTACCCCCCGAAGTTTCCTACGATGTTCAGGGAGCTTTTACCCGAAGAGTGGAAAGCGCGAGAAACCCCCAAGTTGCTTTAGGACTCTGATAGGACGCGCCTTTAATGAGGTCTAAAAGCTCTCTTATATCTTACCCTCAAGGAAAGAAATCCTCTGTGCTACTGCCTGGCTGGCTTGGATACGGGACTTAGCCTTGCTCAAGTCGTTAGCTAACTTCTCATCCCCCACCACCTCCCTGATCCACTTGCTGAAATCGTTTCTCTCTCCACCCGAATGATAATGGAAAGTCTCATCACTCATGTCAATTAAAGCTTTTCCAAGCTCCCTGAGGTTCTTAATAGTTTTACCATTTTGACACCAGAAGCGTTTCTCATCCGGCACATCTCCTAATCGTCTCTTTGCTTCTTCCTTGCTAATCTTGACAATCTTGACCATATTCGCTCACCTCCTGACTTGATATCATGTTTACATTGTTTATATTATACCACAGAAATTTCCAAACCAGAATCGAGAAACTCCGTGATTATTCATATAATAGCACAACCATATCCTGCTATAATACTCCACAAGGAATCAACTGATATTTCCTTGGTGAGCTATAGCTGAGATACTGAGGGGACGTAGCAATCAAGGTGAAAGCAAAAATAAGTATTAAGAAGGAAGTACATTGACCAAAGGAAAATTACCTGAGCGCATAGGTAGACTGGAGGAGCTGGCCAATAATCTTTGGTGGAGCTGGCACCCCCAGGCACGTGACCTGTTCCGGGCTTTGGATTATCCACTATGGCGGTTGGGTGGGCACAATCCGGTCAAGCAATTACGCGAGATAAGCACCGATAAGTTAGCAGCCGCCGCCACTGACCCCGCTTTTCTCAACCTATACGACTCTCTGATGTCGGCTTTCGACGCTGACATATCAGCCAAGGATAGCTGGTTTGCTACCAAATATCCCAATGTCTTGGACGGCCCAATTGCCTACTTCTCCATGGAATTTGCCATACATAACTCCCTTCCTATATATGCTGGTGGCCTGGGAGTTTTAGCTGGCGACATGTGTAAGGAGGCATGTGACCTGGGGCTACCGCTCGTTGGGGTTGGCTTCATGTACCCCCAAGGGTATTTCCACCAGTATATCTCCGCTGATGGTTGGCAAGAGGAAGTTTATAGACAGTTGGATTTCGATGAAGCGCCTATCAACCCCATCAATCCAGTCCCTCGCTCTAGTTGGTGCGGCCCGCTGATTCAGATTGAACTGGGTGATAGGCCTTTATATATCGGGGTGTGGCAGGTGCATTTGGGCCGGGTCGACCTTTATCTGCTATGTTGTGATGTTGAAGGGAATATGCCCCAGGACCGGCAGCTATGTGCTCGCCTCTATACCGCTGACCAGGAGCAGCGCATCCAGCAAGAGGTTATGCTGGGAATTGGCGGAGTGCGTGCCTTACGGGCGCTTGGCATCAAACCCTCGGTGTGGCATGCCAACGAAGGCCACAATGCCTTCATGATGCTGGAACGTGTCAGAGAGGAGGTAGGAAAAGGCGTGACCTTCGCCGAAGCCCTCCAAAAGGTACAGGCAAGTACCGTTTTCACCACCCATACGCCGGTTCCTGCAGGGACTGATATCTTTCCCATCCCACTCGTGGAGAAATATTTTCATAGTTATTGGGAGTCCCTGGGAATCAGCCGAGAAACATTCCTGGAACTGGGACGACAGGATGGCACAGGCGCCCAAACCTTTAATATGACGGTGCTTGCCTTAAAGCTGGCGGAGCATCGCAATGCCGTCAGCCAGCTTCATGGGAAAGTTACCCGAAGGATGTGGCATGGACTCTGGCCCGAAGTTAAAGAAGATGAAATGCCTATTTCATATATTACTAACGGGATTCACGTGCCCACTTGGGCCGCCCCGGAGATGAGCCGCCTCTATGAGAAATACCTGGGGCAGGATGTGTCAAAAAGATACGATGATACCAACCTTCGGGAGCTTGTGCTAAATATCCCCGACGAGGAGCTCTGGGCAGTGCGTCAAATCCTTAAACGTAAGCTTATGGGGGCCATGGTGGAGCGGGCCCGCCAATGTTCCGCTGAACGTGAGTGCACGGCCCGGCAGGTGCTGGCCATGGGTGCCTTGCTTGACCCGGAGGTTCTAACCATCGGTTTCGTCCGCCGTTTTACCGAGTATAAGCGACCAGCGTTGATTTTCCAGGACATTGAACGCCTCAAGCGGATTGTCAGTGATAGATGGCACCCTGTCCAGATCATCTTCGCTGGCAAATCTCACCCCGCTGACCTCCCCTCAAAGCAACTCCTTCACCACGTATACACTCTGGCTATGGACCATGAATTCCAAGGGCGAATAGCTTTTGTTGAAGATTACGATATGCATATGGCTCGCTATCTGGTGCAGGGGGTCGATGTCTGGTTAAACACACCACGCCGCCTCCAAGAAGCTTGCGGCACTAGTGGTATGAAAGCTTCGGTGAATGGTGTCCTGCATCTCAGCGTTCGAGATGGCTGGTGGTATGAAGGCTATAATGGCGCTAATGGCTGGGCTATCGGTGATGAGGTCAAAGCATATGACCCAAGTGAGGAAGATAGGGCAGATGCCGAGGCGCTCTACCGTCTTCTGGAAGAGGAAATTGTCCCTCTCTACTACCAGCGGGACAGGGGTGGGGTGCCCCATGGCTGGATGCACATGGTCAAAGAGGCAATTAGCTCGATTGTACCTCGCTTTTGCACACGGCGGATGTTGAAGGAATATGTCGAGCAAATGTATATACCGGCGGCTCGCAAATAGAATTGACCTCGAAAGGGGACCCAACTAAATGGAATTGGACATAGCGCTCTCGAGCGGTTAAAATAATTATGAGGCTGCTCAAAAAATGTAGTTGCTCAATTTGTTTTACCCCACAAAATTGATGATTTGGTGGGGTGAGGTAACGCGTAGATGAAAAAGGTATTGGCTCTAATCCTCGCTGGTGGGGAAGGGAAAAGACTGAGTGTGTTAGCACAAGAGCGTGCCAAGCCAGCAGTCCCCTTCGGTGGTAAATACCGTATAATCGACTTTGCCTTAAGCAACTGTGTTAACTCCGGGATCAACACAGTAGCTGTTATACCACAATATAATCCTCGCTCGTTAGCACGCCATATTGGTGTAGGCAAACCCTGGGACCTCGATCGTGTAATTGGAGGAATCACTCTACTCTACCCTTTTGTAAGCACCAACGGAGAGATGCACTGGTATAAAGGCACCGCCGAGGCTGTTTACCACAACCTGCGTTTCATACAGGACAGCCGTGTTGATGAAGTTCTCATCCTCTCGGGAGACCATGTTTATACCATGCATTATGAAGAGATGATTAAGTCTCACCGCCAACAGGGAACTGATATTACTATTGGAGTCACTGAGGTGCCCTGGAACGAAACCAATCGCTTTGGCATTGTGCTCCTCGACGATAATAACAGGGTGGTTGCCTTTGAAGAAAAACCATCACAACCAAAAAGCAACTTGGCTTCCATGGGCATTTACGTCTTTAACAAGAATGTTCTCCTCAAGGTTCTGGAAGATGCTCATCGCCGTGGCTTGCAAGATTTTGGCAGCCAGATTATACCTGAGGCAATAGCCAAATACCAGATTTATGGCTATAGGTATCAAGGCTACTGGCGTGATGTGGGCACAATTGAAGCCTACTGGCAAGCTAGTATGGACCTCGTTGTTGATTTGCCCCCGTTTAATCTCTACGACCCTGAGACCGAAGTAAGAACACCTTCGGTAGACATGCCCCCGGTAAAACTAGGACCACGGGCTCAAATAAGCCGAAGCCTTGTCAGTAATGGCTGTATTATAAACGGCAACGTGTCTAATTCGGTGCTTTCCCCCCATGTTTATGTGGAGGAGGGCGCTCACGTGATGGACTCCATAGTTTTTGATGATACCGTTATCGCTAATGATGCCGTTGTGCATCGCTCCATCCTTGACAAGGAATGTTATATTGCACCAGGATGCTGGATTGGCTGTGGCGACGACTATACTCCGAATAATGACGAACCTAGTAACTTGAATTCTGGCATCACTGTAATCGGCAAAGGAGTAAGGTTACCACCTGGGTTGAGAGTCGGGCGAAACTGCAAAATCGACCCCGAGGTACAGGAGGGCGATTTCTCCACCCTCTTTATTCCCAGCGGTAGTTCCGTCGCAGGCAGAGAAAAGGTTCCCCAAGCCTGATGTCAATTGATGAAAATCCTGTTTATTGCCTCTGAGGCTTTCCCTTTAGTTAAAGTAGGAGGGCTGGCAGATGTCACAGGTTCCATAGCCATAGCCCTCCAAGACTTAGGACATGAGCCTTGTTTGATATTACCCAGATACGGTAGCATAAAGACACCCATCCAAGACATTCAGGGAAAGAACGTTACTGTCAGCTTTATGGGACACTCTGAGCCAGCAACCTTGAAAAAGACCATACTAAAAGGACGGATACCAGTATACTTGGTGGAAAACCAGCGTTACTTTGAGGTGGAGGAAATTTATGCCCGGGGTGAATTAGACCGCTTCCTTTTTTTTTCGCTAAGCATCCCCAGCATCATTTCCCAGCTTGGTCTTCGCCCCGATATTGTTCATTGCCATGACTGGCATACTTCCTTAGTCCCTTTATGGCTTAAAAAAGCAAAGATAGCACTGCCCTGTATATTCACCATCCACAATCTGGCTTATCAAGGGTCATTTGACCAACAGTTTTTCCTACGCTCCGGGCTTTCCTCTGTATGGCAGGAATATATCCCTGCTGATGCTCCCAGTCCATCACTAAACTTCATGAGCCAGGGAATTCTTCTGGCTGACATTGTGACCACGGTTAGCCCCACCTATGCCTTGGAGATACTGACACCACAATACGGTGAGGGCCTGGAGCAATTACTAAAGTATAGGCGCAATGAGCTTTATGGCATAGTTAATGGCATAGATTACGACGAATATAACCCGGCTACCGATCCCTATCTGGAAAGAAACTATGATTCCACCAAGATAGAAAGAAGGGTTGAGAATAAACTCGCCCTGCAAAGAAAGAGCGGGCTCCCGCAAAACTCTGACATCCCTTTGTTTGGCATGGTATCCCGTCTTGAGGAACAAAAGGGGATTGATTTGCTGCTCCAAGCCGTAGACCAATTCATTGTAGAAACAAGAGCACAGCTGGTTATCCTCGGTGAGGGAAGGGAGCACTACCATAAATTGCTTGCCGAGACAGCGCTAAAGTACCCCGATCGCCTCTTGGTATTTATTGCCTACGATGAACGATTGGCTCGCCTTATCTATGGCGGCTGCGACATATTCCTCATGCCCTCGCGTTTTGAGCCCTGTGGATTGGGGCAGCTAATAGCCATGCGATATGGTGCCATCCCTGTAGTGCGAAATACTGGTGGGCTGGTTGATACAGTGAAAGATGTGACTCAAGCAAACGGGAATGGCTTTGTGTTTCAGGATTACACAGTCCTGGAAATGGTTGAGGCGATAAAAAGAGCCGAGGAGAGCTTCTATCACCGGGCTGAATGGCAAGACCTGATGAGACATAATATGAAGCTAGATTTCTCTTGGGAGGCCTCGGCTAGGAAATACGAAGAGATTTATCTGCGAGCGCGAAATACGTCTCAAGCTTACTAGGCATATCCACCAACTCGCAAACTATCCTCCCTTGTTTTGCTTGAGCCTGTTGTCACATTTATCTTTTTGTCTTTCCCGGCATGACGAGCGGAGGTTGAATGCCTGAAGTTGACCATCTTTGCATATGTTCGTTGACAGATGCATACGAATAAGGCACAATTTCTCTTTGAAATAAATAATGACGGAGCAATAAGGCGAGGCTACAGGGCCATGGAAGGATCGGCAGGTCAAGTACGGGTGATCATCGAAGGGTTAAAACCCGAAATCGACGGCGGCCGCTTTCCTATCAAGCGAGTCATCGGCGAGAGGGTAGTCGTGGAAGCCGACATTTTTGCCGACGGCCATGATGCCATATCAGCTTTGCTCCTTTATCGTAATGAGAACGACCCTGAATGGGCCGAAACTCCTATGGAACCACTAATCAATGACCGCTGGCGCGGCTCGTTTGCGGTCGCTGAGCTCGGGCGCTATCGTTACACTGTTTTAGCCTGGGTTGACCAGTTCAAGTCATGGAGGCGGGACTTAACGAAGAAACTCCAGGCAGACCAGGAAGTCTCGGTTGAGCTTGTGATAGGGGCTCGATTGATTGCAGAAGCAAGCCAGCGTGCTCTTAAACGTGAGAGACAAAAGATGGGAGAATGGGTAAACACCTTGCATTCTACACAGGTAGCAGAGCAGGCGAAGGTCCAGCTAGCCCTAAGCGAGGAGCTATCAGAGTTCATGGATAAGTACCCGGACAGGCGATTTGCCACCGCTTATCCCAAAGAGCTTGTAGTGGTGGTTGACAGGGAAAAAGCTCGCTTTAGCACCTGGTATGAGATGTTTCCCCGTTCTTGTGCCCCTGAGTCGGTGCGCCACGGAACTTTCAAGGACTGCGAGGCTCGCCTTCCTTATATTGCAGCCATGGGCTTCGATGTACTCTATTTCACCCCTATCCATCCTATCGGCCAGACGCACCGTAAAGGGAGAAATAATACCCCTGTAGCCAAACCAGATGACCCCGGGACCCCCTGGGCTATCGGCTCCGAAGAAGGAGGACACAAGTCCATTCACCCCCAACTTGGCACCTTGGAGGATTTCCAGAGCTTTGTAGCCAAGGCTCGCGAATATGATATTGAAATCGCTCTGGATATCGCTTTCCAGTGCTCTCCTGATCACCCCTATGTAAAGGAACATCCAGAATGGTTCCGCTGGCGCCCTGATAACACTGTGCAGTATGCGGAAAACCCGCCTAAAAAATACGAGGATATCTACCCCTTCGAGTTCGAGACCGCGAACTGGAAGGAACTCTGGGAAGAGCTCAAGAGCATCGTGCTCTTCTGGATCGAACAGGGCATCCGCATTTTCCGCGTCGACAACCCTCATACCAAGCCCTTCAGTTTCTGGGAGTGGTTGATTACCGATATTAAAATGTCATATCCCGATGTCATTTTCCTTTCCGAGTCATTCACCCGTCCCAAGGTGATGTACCGCTTAGCTAAGCTAGGTTTTACTCAGTCCTATACCTATTTTGCGTGGCGCAACACCAAATGGGAGTTGACTCAATACTTCACCGAGCTCACTCAAACGGAAGTACGGGAGTATTTCCGTCCCAACCTCTGGCCAAACACACCGGACATCTTGACTGAGTATCTTCAGTTTGGCGGACGGCCGGCGTTTATGGCACGATTAGTCCTGGCAGCTACCTTGGGAGCCAGCTATGGCATCTACGGCCCAGCTTTTGAGCTCTGCGAGAGCCGTCCCAGGGAACCAGGGAGCGAAGAGTATCTCGACTCAGAAAAATACGAGATTAAGCATTGGGACATTGCCAGGCCCAACAGCCTGAAGGACTTCATCGCCCGGGTCAATCGGATTCGGCGGGAGAACCCTGCCCTTCACAAGGACTGGAGCCTTCGTTTCCACGAGGTAGACAACGAGCAGCTAATTTGCTACAGCAAGCGCACCGATGACCTCTCCAATGTTGTCCTGGTGGTGGTGAACCTGGATCCGCACTATACTCAGTCCGGCTGGGTAGAGTTTCCCTTGGAGGAATTGGACATCGACCTCCGAAAGCCTTACCAGATGCATGACCTCTTGAGCGATGCCCGCTACCTCTGGCAGGGGTCGCGAAACTATATTGAACTCAACCCACAAATTGTTCCCGCTCACGTCTTCCGCATGCGTCGGCGGGTGCGCACAGAGCGAGACTTTGATTATTATATGTAGAGGGGAAAATTTTATTTAAATGCTATACCATATGCTATTCGAGGGGATTTAAGTCGAGGCACAAGTATGCCTAATGAATGGGCAGGGAAGTGGACGCCACTGCCGGGAAGGAGTCTGACTGAACAATGAGTGATAAATCAACAATTTTAATAGTGGATAGCAACCATAGTAACCTGGAACTTTTGGTGCAGCAACTCGGCCGGGAGGGTTACCAGACACTCGCTGCTGCCAGTCTGGATGAACTGGACCAAGCTATACAAGGGGAGGAGAAAATCGCACTCTCCCTGATAGACATCTCCGGCTTTGACAAGCGTATCTGGGAACGCTGCGAAAAGTTGCACAAGGCCAAGACACCTTTCATCGTGATCTCGCCCCGGCGTAGTTCTACTATTCAACGGCACAGCATGAAACACGGGGCCAGTGGGCTGCTGGTCAAACCGCTTGACTTCAAGGATTTACTGGAACATATACGTACGGTGCTTGGTGACTAGGCTATGAAGAAACGAAGCCATATAGGACCATCGTCCTTCAGGGATGACCCTCTTTGGTACAAGGACGCTATTATCTATGAGCTTCACCTTCGTGCCTTCTCAGACAGCCAAGGGGATGGTGTGGGTGACTTTTTAGGCCTTACAGAGAAGCTTGATTACCTTGAAGATTTAGGGGTTACAGCCCTCTGGTTGCTCCCATTTTATCCTTCACCTTTGAAGGATGATGGTTATGATATCTCTGACTACACCAGCATCCAGCCCGTCTATGGGAACATGCACGATTTTAGGACTTTTGTGGATGCAGCGCACGAGCGTGGTCTGCGTGTCATAATAGAGCTAGTCATTAATCACACTTCTGACCAGCACCCCTGGTTCCAGCGAGCCCGACGGGCAGCAGCGGGAAGCCGCTGGCGCGACTTTTATGTTTGGAGCGACACGCCAGAAAAATACCGCGAGGCTCGCATCATTTTTAAGGACACTGAATACTCCAACTGGACATGGGACCATGTAGCCAAGGCATATTACTGGCACCGCTTTTATTCACACCAGCCTGACCTGAACTATGACAACCCTGCCGTTAGGCGAGCTATCTTGAGGGTTATAGATTTCTGGCTGAGGCTCGGAGTGGATGGACTTAGGGTTGATGCGGTGCCTTATCTCTACGAACGGGACGGCACCAATTGTGAAAATTTGCCTGAAACACACGCTTTCTTGAAAGAGCTACGCAAGCACGTCGATGGGAAATTCAAAAATCGCATGCTCCTGGCAGAAGCCAACCAGTGGCCGGAGGATGTGGTGGCCTATCTTGACAATGGAGATGAGTTCCACATGGCTTTTCACTTTCCCCTCATGCCACGTATGTTTATGGCTATCCGTATGGAAGACCGCTTCCCTCTCATTGACATTCTCCAGGAGACACCAGCGATTCCGGAGACCTGTCAGTGGGCTATTTTTCTCCGCAACCACGATGAGCTAACTCTTGAGATGGTCACAGATGAAGAACGGGATTACATGTACCGGACGTATGCTAGTGACCCTGCTGCCAGGCTCAACCTCGGCATCCGCCGACGCTTGGCACCACTCTTGAATAATGACCGCAAAAAGATTGAACTGATGAATGGCCTGCTGTTTTCTCTGCCAGGGACGCCAGTGATTTACTACGGTGATGAAATCAACATGGGGGACAACTTCTATCTTGGTGACCGCAATGGGGTGCGTACCCCGATGCAGTGGAGCCCCGACCGAAACGCAGGATTCTCTCACGCTAACCCCCAGAAACTTTATCTCCCCCCGATAATCGACCCCGAGTATCACTACGAGTCCATCAATGTAGAGAACCAGCAAAATAATCCTGACTCTCTTCTCTGGTGGATGAAGCGAACCATCGCTCTTAGAAAGCGGTTTAAGGCTTTTGGACGAGGTAGCCTTGAATTCCTCCAACCAAAAAATCGCAAGATCCTGGCTTTCCTCCGTCGCTACCAAGGCGAAGTCATTCTGGTCGTGGCCACCCTTTCGCGTGCCGCCCAGCAAACTCAACATGACCTTGCCGAATTTCAAGGAAGGGTGAGGGTTGAGTTATTCGGACGGGCTGAGTTCGCTACCATTAGTTATAGCCAATATTACTTTTCCCTTGGCCCACATGCTTTTTTTTGGTTTTCCCTCGAATC
>DAOUMA010000010.1:0-111814 GCA_034414555.1 Dehalococcoidia bacterium
GTCTTGGTCTCGGTATCAGAGCCGCATCTGCCAGTCACCGTTAAGGTGACATTGTAGGTGCCGTTAGTGCTGTAGGTTACAGTGTGAGGTCCCTGTCCGGTAGCGTTTGGAGGACTGCCTCCCTCGAAAGTCCAGTTCCAGTCGGTAACATTCCCGGTGGATGAATCGGTAAACTGGACCGGCGCACCTTCACAGGTCTCGGTGGTATTGGCGGTGAAGTTAGCTATTGGCGCAGCCGCTACATCTATGTAATCTATCTTGGTCTCGGTATCAGAGCCGCATCTGCCAGTCACCGTTAAGCTGACATTGTAGGTGCCGGTAGCGTTGTAGGTCACATTGTGAGGTCCCTGTGTGTTAGCGCTCGAAGGGCTGCCTCCCTCAAAAGTCCAGTTCCAGCCGGTAATATTCCCGGTGGATGAATCGGTAAACTGGACCGGCGCACCTTCACAGGTCTCGGTGGTATTGGCGGTGAAATTAGCTATTGGCGCAGCCGCTACATCTATGTAATCTATCTTGGTCTCGGTATCATTGCCGCATCTGCCAGTCACCGTTAGGCTGACATTGTAGGTGCCGGCACTGTATTGATGGCTCGGGTTCTGGTCAGTGCTATTGGTGCCGTCACCGAAGTCCCAGGTCCAGTTGGTGGGATTTCCAGTGGATTCATCGGTGAAGTTAACGGTTAACGGGGCACAGCCACTGGTTACATTGGCGGTGAAGTTAGCTACTGGCTTAGCGTTGACCACCACGGTCGTGCTATCAGAATCACTACAGCCATTGGCAGTGGTTACTGTTAAGGTGTAATTACCTGCCATAGCCAGGGTGGCATTGGGACGAGTGGCATTCTGAGCATTGCTTGTCCAGTTACCAGGCCCGGTCCAATTGTAGCTGGCCATCCCATCAGGACCACCATATAACTCTATGGCGGCTCCCTCACATGCCGGTGAGTTGCTTGAGGCTGTGGCTGTGGGGCTTACCCTGGCCTTACTTGTGACGTTATAACTGTTGTTCGTGGTGACTCTTTCAGCTAATTTTCCTGTGATGTTTCCACTGTTGACAATATCGGTGCCATTGGCTACACCGTCTTTTATGCTTACGGTGTAACTAACATTGCCCGTGGCCCCAGCAGTTAGATTTCCGATATTCCATGTGATGGTGCCGGCAGTAGCATTGTTTGCACCGCCTCCGATGATACTTGTCACGGTCACATTAGCCTCATCGTAATTATCCACCAGGGTTGTGTTTGTTTGATTCGCGTCCCCGATATTGCCGTAATTGATGATATAGTTGATGGCATCACAGGTCACATTTGCGGTCTTTGTGGCATAAAGGTCGGGGACTGCAAGGTATTTTGGGTTCACTGACATCGTCCCTGTCACACCAATCACTTCCATGTGAGGGCTTGCTCCCGGTAAGACAGCAGCTTGATTGCCGATTCTGGCACACCAACACTGGACGATGGTTGTGTTGCCAGGAATGGTAAATGTCCAATTGTAAGCTAGTTCGTCGTACGACCCTTTTGTATCGAAATAGACAGGGCCAGTGATATTACCGAGGACAGCGCAGGAAGTTATTTCATCGCCACCTTTACAGCAATCAAGAGGGTTACTGACGTTGGTACAATTAGCGCAATCACAACACTCATACCTAGCAAATGCCACGATGCCTGTGCTATTGTCTTTCCAGTCAAAAATTAGCTGTAGGGTTATATTTTCCGCGTTTACATTAGGATTGGTTACTTCAAGATACGATGGGATGCAGTCACCCTCAGCATAGCCAGCAATGTTTCCGTGAGCCCACTTACCAGCAGTTTTATCCCAGGCATTATAAGTAATATTATTCCCGGCCAGCACTGCCGGGTTGGCAATAGGCAGCGCCATGATGACCAGCATAATAATGCTGAGTAGCGAAAACGCTATTCTTTTCATATTAAACCTCCCGCCTAAGGTAAATATCGGTACCTTAGTCCTAGTACCTTTGTATATCCTACCATCACCGTACCATAGACGTCAACCTCCATTTAGTTAACTTTAGTTATGTTAAGTTCCAAATCTGCGATTTTGTGATATCGGGTGCCGCATGAAAAGTCATGCGACCAAAGTCTCACATAAAACGGTACCAATAGGTGATTCCTATCAAGGCAGCTAGATGTTATATCTAAATTATGGGGAGGTTGAGGTATCCTGTCATAGCGCTAGTTCTGGCGCTGGCTGTCTTCCTGGCATATCCGGGAATGCTTGCCAACGAAGTTATATTTTCCGACAATGGCGATGGCATAAACCAGACTTCCAGCCTTAATGCAGTATATCCTGGGAATGACAGTTATTTAGCGCAGTCTTGGGGAGTAGACAAAATCGATGCGCCTCAAGCATGGGAAGTTACCAGAGGCAATGAATCGATTATTGTTGCTGTCCTGGATACGGGTATTGATGAAAATCACCGCGATTTAGCTGGTAGGGTGATAGCGGAGATTAATTTTAGCGATAGTCCGACATGCGACGACCTTTACGGGCACGGCACTCATACGGCGGGCATCATCGCTGCTATCGCACCTGAGTGCCGGCTCATGAATGTCAAGGTGTGTGACGATATCGGCAGCTGTGAGGCATCAACGGCAGCCAGGGGCATCATCTGGGCAGTGAATCACGGTGCTGAGGTCATCAATATGGGCTTTTGTGTGGAATCATCGCCGGATTTGGAACAGGCGATAAACTATGCCTGGAGTCAGGGTGCTGTGATTGTGGCGGCGGCAGGCAATGATGGCACGTCAACACCGGCCTATCCCGCTTACTACACGAACTGCCTTGCTGTAGCGGCTACTAATGTAAACGATTCTTTGGCTTTGTTGTCCAATCACGGCGATTGGGTGGATGTGGCTGCTCCGGGGTTTAACATTTACTCCACATTACCTCAGAATGAATATGGCTACGAAAGTGGCACCTCCTCAGCAACGGCTTTTGTCTCGGGTGTAGCTGCCCTGGTTTTCAGTGTCGCTAAAGATACTAACGGCGACGGTGTGATTAACGACGAAGTCCGGCAGGCGATTGAGAGCACCTGTTCTCCCGTCAACGCTACTGGCGTGGGGAAAGGGGATATCGATGCCTTTGCGGCAGTAACAGAGGCGATATCGTCAAGTTAGCTTTTCCAAATAAGCTTATGAGATTGGGCAATAGCTTCTCATGTCATTGCGGCAAAGCGTGGCAATCTCGGGAGAACAAAATTCTAAATCCGAAATACTAAACAATATGAAATGAGAGTGTTTACTAACCTCACCCTCTTTATCCCCCCTCCTTCAAAGGAGAGGGGAAGAGATTTATAGAGAGGGGTTTCACCCCTCTCTTACCTACACTCCCCCTTCCGAGGGTGTTTAAAAATGTAGTTGCCCAATTTATTGGGCAAATGCGCCTGATGAATCAGGCAACTACAGAAATTCTGGGGTGAAACATCTCTAATATGCCTAAAAGCGAACGCAAAATCAAAATTAAATAGCCTCCCTTCCCTTGCCAAGGGAAGGGGCAGGGGATAGGTTGCTAAATAATCTCTCACATGACTAAAACGGTCTTGAGTTTTGAATTTAGATATCAGGATTTGTTTAGGATTTGGTGCTTAGTATTTAGGATTTAACTCCAGGATTGCGGAGCTTGTTCCGAGTGAAACGAGGAATCTCTCGCTCCAGTTCGCTTCGGCTGCGCCTCGCAACCGTTAACACTCCTCGCAATGGCAAAAAAGTCACTAATCACATGAACGAGTACAAATATTTGCTTTTTTGGTGGAGATATGGGATAATTTAACCGGTAAAGGGGGATTGATTGTTTAAATCAAGGTGGGTGAAATCCCACCTTTTTAATTAAATAATTTAGGTTAGAAAATGAAAAGGGAACTCATAGCTGCGGTTAATCAACTTTCTGCGGAGAGGAACCTATCTAAAGAAGTAGTGCTGTCTATTGTAGAGGCAGCACTGGCCGCGGCTTACAAGAAGTATGCCTTTCATAATGAACAGGATGTTTTGGTGAAGCTGGACCCTGATTCCGGTGCGGTGAAAGTTTATATGCAGAAGACCGTAGTGAAGTCGGTTAACGACCCTCAGCGGGAGATTTCCTTAGCCGAAGCTCGCAAGTTGCGTAAGGGGGTTCAGGTGGGTGAAGCGGTAGAAGTGGGAACTATGCCCATGGATGCTGGGCGTATTGGAGTGTATGCAGCAAAGCAAGTTATCTTACAGCGGCTAAGGGAAGCAGAACACCAGAAAACTTACGAAGAGTTCTCCAGCAGGGAGGGAGAAATCGCTACCGGTGTGGTTCAGTTTATTGGTCCCTCACAGATTTATGTTAACCTAGGCAAGACGGAGGCAATATTACCCGGTGGTGAACAAATCCCCAATGAACGTTATCGAGTGGGGCAGCGGCTTAAACTCTACCTTCTGGAAATAATTCAGGGGAGCAGGGGGACTCAGATAGTAGTTTCCCGGACCCATCCCACCTTGCTTCGTCGGCTTTTTGAGCTAGAGATTCCCGAAGTTCACAATGGCGCTGTGAAGGTGGAAGGGATAACCAGAGAGCCGGGGCAGCGAAGCAAAGTAGCGGTGTCAACTTCGCAAGAGGGTGTTGACCCGATAGGATGCTGTCTTGGCCCTCGAGGCATCAGGTTACAAAACATTATCAAGGAACTGAATAATGAGAAAATAGATTTAATTCTTTGGGATGCTGACCCCAAAGTGTTTATCACCAACGCTCTTGGTCCGGCTCAAGTAGCCAGCATCGAGCTCAATGAAAAAGAAAAGGTGGCTACAGTTATCGTGCCTGATAGACAGCTTTCTCTGGCTATAGGCAAGGAGGGGCAAAATGCCAGGCTAGCGGCAAAGCTTACCGGGTGGCGGATTGATATCAAGAGTGTTTCTGCGGCGGAAGCAGCAAAAGCTGAGATGGCGGCAACTATCTCACCGGAATTAGTACTGGAAGAGGTTGTTAAAGAAGAAACAAAAGAGGAAGTGCCTGTGGCAGTGGATGAACTTCGGGTATCAGAGCCGCTCTCATTTCCAACTGCTGCTGAAGTTTCCTCTGAGGCAACCGAGGAAGAAGTGACAATTCGTTTTGCCGAGGATATTTTGCCTGATGCCCGAAAAATTGAGGTTTTGAAGGAAGAGGCGAAAGCAGGCAAAGCTAAAGCTAAGGCTAAGGCTAAAGGCCGAGTGGGAAAAGCTCACTTTGAGGATGAGTATGAGGAATAAGCATATACCCCAGCGCACCTGCATTGCTTGTCGGCAGAAGAAGGATAAAAAAGATTTGATTCGCCTGGTGTGTAGTGGTAGCGGAGTTGTTGAACTGGATTTATCGGCAAGGAAACCGGGGCGCGGTGCTTATCTATGTGCTCTAAAGAATTGCTGGGAAGAAGGATTTAAGGGGAATCGTTTAGAGCATGCTTTGCGAACGAAGCTTAGCGATGATAATCGCCAGACCTTGATAAACTATGGCAACAGCTTTGGTGGAGGAAGCTAAATTTGAGCGGTAAGAAATCGAAAGGCGAGCCGAAAAAGAAAGGCACGACACCGACTTTGCCTCGAATTGAGGTCCCATCTTCCCTTACTGTAAAGCAGCTTGCGGATATGCTTGGGGTTGAGCCAGTAAAAGTTATCAAGCAATTTATGAGGAAGGGCTTTATGGTCAACCTCAATCAAACTATTGATTTCGCTGCTATAGTTGCAGTAGCCACAGATTTTGGCTACCAGGTTCAGCGAAAAACAGAACCAGAAAGCATAGCATATGTTAGCAAGGCAAAGGGGAAGAAGTTACAAACCCGTCCCCCAGTAGTCACTGTTATGGGGCATGTTGACCATGGCAAGACAACACTACTGGATGTTATCCGGAAAACCAACGTAACTGCTCACGAAGCAGGGGCTATCACCCAGCACATCGGTGCTTATCAATGTGCAGTTGATGAGCGAAAAATTACCTTTCTGGATACTCCAGGGCATGAGGCTTTTACTGCGATGAGGGCTCGTGGAGCCCAAGCGACGGACATCGTAGTTTTGGTGGTCGCTGCTGACGACGGTGTTATGCCTCAGACTGTGGAAGCTATAGACCATGCTAAAGCTGCTAAGGTGCCTATAGTAGTAGCCATCAATAAGATTGACAAAGCTGATGCTAATCCTGAGCTGGTGAAACAACAGCTTGCTGACCTGGGTTTAGTTATTGAAGAATGGGGTGGTGATGTTGTTTGTGTTCCTATTTCGGCGAAGAGTGGGGAGGGAATATCAGATTTATTGGAAAACATATTCCTCGTTGCTGATATATTAGAGCTAAAGGCTAATCCCAAGCGTGCTGCGGAAGGTGTGGTTATTGAAGCCAGGCTGGATAGGACTAAAGGGTCTTTAGCTACCTTTCTAGTTCAGAACGGCACTCTTGAAGTAGGTGATGTTATAGTAGCGGGCAATATCTGGGGCAGGATTAAAGCCATGTTTAACGAACAAGGCGAGCAAATTAGGGAAGCTGAACCATCAACCCCAGTGGAAGTGCTTGGGTTGAGCGGCGTGCCGAATTCAGGGGATATTTTCAAAGTGGTTGCCGATGAACATGAAGCACAAAGTATTATAAAAGGGCAAGAAGCTGCCATGCCTCAAATTCCGCTGAGCTTAACCGCTCTTTCCCGTCAGATAAATAAAGGGCAGATAAAAGAGCTCAATGTGGTTTTGAAGACCGATGTCTATGGGAGTATTGAGCCGGTGAGGAGTTCCCTGGAGCGGCTACGTTCAGAAAAGGTGGGGGTTAATATTATTCATGCCGGCAGTGGTAGCATAACGGGAAGCGATGTGCTACTAGCAGCAGCTTCAAAAGGGATTATCATTGGGTTTAATAGTCGTCTATCACCGGGAGCAAAGCAATTGGCTGAGGCTGAAGGAGTAAGCATTCGGCTCTACGATGTAATTTATAAGCTAATAGAAGATATAGACAAGGCGTTGAAAGGGATGCTTGAGCCCACTTATGTGGAGGTGCTCGGTGGTCGTGCTGAGGTGCGGGCTGTCTTTCCCGGCGGACAACAGGGTAAAGTTGCTGGTGTTTATGTCAGGGAAGGCAAGATATGGCGGGACGGGCGGGCTAAAATATCGCGGGGAAACAAGGTGCTCTGTGAGTCTCGCATTTCCAGTCTGAAGCGTTTTAAAGAAGATGTTACTGAGGTAAATGCTGGGTTTGAGTGTGGTGTGGGAATCGAGAATTTTATCGATTTCTCCGTTGGGGATATTATTGAGCTGTACCAGAAGGAAAAAGTAGAGTAATTTTTTTTGGGAGATTAATAGTTTTCCCTTCAAGGCTAATTATGAATAGGCGGGAACAGCGGTTAGGCAAGGTCATTAAGCAAGAAATCAGTACCTTGCTTGAGCGCAAGGTTAATGATCCGAGGCTAAAGGACCTCGTCTCAGTGACCGAAGTTCAACTTTCACCTGACCTCAGACAGGCTAAGGTATTCGTCAGCATATTAGGGAGTGAATCTGATAAGAAGGAAATGATAGCTGGTTTTAACTCTGCCGGCTCTTTTTTGCAGGGACAACTGTCGCTGCATTTAAAGCTAAAGCACACTCCTCAACTCAGCTTCCATTACGATGATTCCATTGAGCGTGGGGCAAAGTTGCTCAAATTAATAGAACAAGCCTCGGACGAATAACTCAGACTGGTGTTTTTACAATAAGGTATTGACATTAACTTATTCAGTGGGATATGGTAGAGAGGTTGTAATTAACTTAAAAGGAGGTAGTCAAGATGAAGGCGTATTGTTTTAAGTGTCGAGCGAAGAGAGATATTTCGAATCCTGTTTCTGTTACTCTTAAGAATAGAAGACCAGCAGTCAGGGGAACCTGCTCTGTATGTGGGACAAAAGTATTCAGAATTGGTAAGGCTTAAAGTCTTGTGAAAAAGCGGTCAAAGTTAGTGAAAGGGTAAGTGTGTTGGTGGGATTTTAACCATAACATTCTACTGAGTTGTTGCCATGGGAACAATAAATGTAGCCATCATTGGTGTCGGTAATTGTGCCTCATCACTGGTTCAGGGCATTTACTATTATAAAGATGCTAAAGAGAATGAGTTTGTCCCGGGCTTAATGCATGTCAATCTGGGAGGCTATCACATATCCGACATAAATTTTGTGGCTGCGTTTGATATTGACAAGAATAAAGTAGGCAAGGACTTAGCCAAAGCCATTTTCACTCCGCCTAATAACACCATTAAGTTTTGTGATGTGCCTAATTGTGGCGTCAAAGTTGAGCGTGGCATGACCCACGATGGCTTGGGGAAGTATCTTTCCCAAATTATTACCAAGGCACCAGGGCCAACTGCTGATATAGTAAACATCCTCAAGGAGACTAATACCGATGTAGTGCTTAATTATTTGCCTGTGGGCAGCGAGATGGCAACTAAGTGGTATATCGAGCAAGTATTGGAAGCTGGCTGCGGTCTTGTCAACTGCATACCTGTTTTTATTGCTCGTGAGCCTTACTGGCAAAATCGCTTTGCTGAGAAAGGATTGCCCGTTATTGGCGATGATATCAAGTCTCAGGTTGGAGCTACGATCACGCATCGGGTATTAACCAAACTTTTTCGTGACCGTGGTGTTAAGTTGGAGCGAACTTATCAATTGAATATTGGAGGCAATACCGATTTCTATAACATGCTGGAGCGGGAGCGTCTGGAATCTAAGAAGATTTCTAAAACGAACGCTGTTACTTCGCAGTTAGATTACGACATTGGCAGTGATAACATCCATATTGGCCCCAGCGATTATGTTCCTTGGCTGGCGGACCGCAAATTTTGCTACATAAAAATGGAAGGGCGCACCTTTGGCGATGTTCCTCTAAATGTGGAGCTAAAGATGGAGGTGTGGGATAGTCCCAATTCAGCCGGCGTAGTCATTGATGCCATAAGATGCTGTAAATTAGCTCGGGACAGGGGTCTAAGTGGAACCATCGTAGCGCCGTCAGCTTACTTTATGAAGTCTCCGCCGATTCAGTATTCTGATGATAAAGCTCGCACAGAGACCGAAGCATTTATTGCTGGGGAAGGGCAAGAGGGTCCTATTTCATTGCCTGAGCCACAGTTAGCTGAGGTTAAAGGGTAAACTGCTTTTGTGGGCGCCAAATTTAGCCGAGCTTAGAGCAAATTTAGCATTACGCATCACCAATCCTGTAATCGGGATTTTAGGCAAAAGTGGCATAAAGCCTGATGCTCTTACCTTTACCGGATTAGCGATAAACATCGGTGCCGCTTATGTCATTGCCACGGGGCATTTTCCGCTTGGCGGAATCTTAATTTTAGCTGCCGGATTATTTGACCTTCTGGATGGGGCGCTGGCCAGGTTTGCTCAGAAAACTACCAAATTTGGTGCCATACTTGATTCTGCGGTTGACCGCATTTCTGAAGCAGCGATATTTTGTGGTCTCCTTGTCTGGTATATGCCCGGCAGGTCGGAAATCGTGCTTATTTTTGCTGTCTTGATTGGCTCTTTCCTGGTTAGCTATATACGGGCAAGGGCAGAAGGACTTGGATTGGAATGCAAGGTTGGTTTGTTTACCAGAGCGGAAAGGGTTATAGTATTAGCGGTAGGTTTACTGGTGAACCAGGTAGTAATTGCCTTATGGATTTTGGCGGTTTTCGTTTATATCACCGTGGTCCAAAGGTTAGTTTATTTACGACGGGTTAGGAGCTGAAGGTACTTAAATGCCTGTTGTTGCCATTGTGGGAGGACAGTGGGGTGATGAAGGGAAGGGGAGGGTGGTTGATTTCCTCGCTGAGAAGGCAGGAGTGGTAGCTCGTTTCTCGGGGGGTGATAATGCCGGTCACACCATAGTTAATCCTTACGGCGAGTTTCGGCTGCATCTTGTGCCTTCAGGGATTTTTCGGCCGAATACAACTTGCATCGTGGGCAATGGCGTGGTGGTTAATCCCCCAATTCTTCTTGAGGAAATAGACAATCTTCAAAAACATGGTGTCGCTACCAACTGTCTTTTCATAAGTGACCGTGCTCACCTTATTATGCCCTATCATGTTCTTCTTGATGGTCTGGAGGAGGAAAGATGTGGTGACAAGGCTCTGGGCACTACACGCAGGGGAATTGGGCCTGCCTTCAGTGACAAAATAGCGCGCATGGGGATACGCACTGGAGACTTATTAGATAAGGATGCCTTTCGGAACCGTCTAAGCTCAATCATGGAACTTAAAAACGCTATTCTTGGCAAGGTGTACGGAAAGTCACCATTGTCAGTGGATGAAGTGTTCGAGCAATATTGCCATTACCGGGATAAGTTGCATCCTCTTATTTGCGATACCGGTTCCATAATCCGGAAGGCGATTAGGGATAATGAGCTGGTTTTGTTGGAAGGTGCGCAAGGGACATTGCTTGACCCTGATTTCGGCACATATCCTTATGTTACCTCGTCTTCGCCATTGGCTGGGGAAGGGTCTCTGGGACTGGGAATAAGTCCCCGGGAAATCAACCACATTGTTGGTGTGTTTAAAGCCTATATTACCAGGGTTGGCAGTGGTCCTATGCCTACTGAGCTAGAAGACGAAGTGGGGGATTTAATACGAAAAAAAGCTCACGAATATGGTGCGACCACAGGGCGACCGAGGCGGTGTGGTTGGTTCGATGTTGTAGCTGGCAAGTTTAGCGTCGAGGTGAATGGCTTTACTGAACTGGCTTTAACTCACCTTGATACCTTTGATGGTTTCCCTTCCATTAAAATATGCACCGCTTACAGGCTTGGTAGTGAAATACTGGATTCCTTTCCCAGTGACATCGCTGTATTGGAGAAATGCCAGCCTATCTATGAAGAGCTATCTGGTTGGAAGGGACCAATTGGCGGAATTGCTGACGTTGCACAACTTCCTTCAGAAGCTCGCCGTTATCTAACCAGGCTCGAGGAACTTCTTTGTTGTCCTATCAGTTTGATTTCGGTGGGTTCAAAGCGGGAGCAAATGATAAAGGTGAGGCCTGTACTCTTAAAATTCTAAATTCTAAATAATATAAGAAAGTCAAAAATCAAGATGCAAAATGACAAAGCAAAGTTTAAAGATAAAAGTAATTTTGATTTTTACGGTTAATTTTTGATATTACCAGGATTTTAGTGCTTGTGATTTAATCAGGGTATAGGCAGGTCGATTTTGTAATTTTTCAAAGTTGCTTGAATAATCTCGGCTGATTTTGCATCCGGCTCAACAAGAGGCAATCGTGGTTTGCCTGCGGGAAACCCCAGGTAATTCAAGGCATATTTAACCGGCATAGGGTTGGGAACAATGAACAAAGCTTCTATTAAAGGCAGTAGGTTTCGGTGGATGCTAGCTGCCTCTTTGTTTCTGCCGTTCAGGAATTTTTCCATCATTTCCCTTATCTGGTTTCCCACCAGATGAGAGGCAACGCTGATAACGCCGTATCCTCCCAAGGTCAGTATAGAGAGAGTATCGCTATCGTTACCACTGTAAATCAGGAAATCATCTCTCGTTCCCTGGATAATATTGGCGATCTGACTAAGATTGCCACTAGCTTCCTTTATACCGACAATATTGTCAATCTGGCTTAGCTTGATTACGGTATCGGCGGTGATGTTGGTAACGGTGCGAGAAGGGACGTTATAAATGATGCAAGGCAAGGTGGTAGCTGAAGCTATAGCTTTGAAATGTTCGAATAGACCTTGCTGAGTTGGCCGATTGTAGTATGGAACTACGAGGAGACAAGCATCGACGCCGATTTTTTCAGCCTCCTTGGTTAGTTGTTGGCTTTCCCTGGTGTTGTAGTTACCGGTACCGGCGACAATCGCCCCCTTGTTAGCTATCTGCGATTTAACCTCACCAAAAAGTCGGAGTTTCTCCTCAGTAGAGAGAGTGGGAGATTCGCCAGTAGTACCGGAGACCACTAATCCATCGCTGCCGGAGTCAAGCAAAGCTTGAGCCAAATTCCGAGCTTGTTGATAATCAACCTTTCCTTCAGCAGTGAAAGGAGTGATCATCGCGGTAAGTAAGCGCCCGAGATTATTCATTTAAGCCACTACACTCCTTTTAGATGCTATCCAGCCTCTGTTTATCCCTTCTTCAGCAATCTGGACAGCGTTCAAAGCAGCCCCCTTGCGTAAATTGTCAGCCACTATCCACATGACCAAACCGTTAGGGCAGGAAATATCTTCTCGAATTCTGCCTACAAATACATGGTTTGACCCTGTTGCTGCCCAGGGATATGGATAATGACTAACGCTGGGGTCATCAAGCACCTTGATTCCCGGTGATTGGTCTAGTATCTTCCTTGCTTCTTTGGCAGAGATAGGTGAAGTAAATTCCACATTCACTGCTTCGCTATGTCCAAACCAGACAGGGACCCTGACACAAGTAGCCGAGGCAGCTATGTCCGGAGCATGCATTATTTTTCGTGTTTCCTCCGTCATCTTCCATTCTTCTTTAGTGTAGCCATTATCCAGGAAGACATCTATTTCTGGAAGAACATTAAATGCTATTTGATGAGCAAAGGCGTGGGGGCATACACTACGACCCTCTAAGACTAGCTTTGTTTCCCTGGTTAGTTCATTTGCCGCGGTGAAGCCGGCGCCCGATACTGATTGGTAGGTGCTTACGATGACTCGTTTCACCGGGTTAACTTTATGGAGCGGATAAAGAGCCACTACCAGCTGGGTCGTGGAACAATTTGGATTGGCGATTATCCCGTTATGTTGATTTATATCCTCAGGATTTACCTCAGGGACTACCAGGGGTACCGAAGGCTCCAATCTAAAAGTAGCGCTATTGTCGATGACTACCGCGCCAGCTTTAGCAGCTATAGGGCATAGCTGTCGGCTAACATCAGCGCCAGCGGAGAAAAAGGCAATATCGATATCATGAAAAGTCTCTGAGAAAGCCTCCTGCACCTCGAATGGACGATGGCGAAAGAAAATCTCCGTACCACTCGAGCGTTCAGAGGCCAAGGGGCGCAGTTTGCCTACGGGGAACTTTCGTTGTTCGAGTATACTGATAAATTCCTGTCCCACAAACCCCGTTGCACCCACAATAGCTATATTAAATCTTTCCATGATAAAGTCCCTTACAGTTTTTCCAGCAACGAATCTAATCCGTAAATTAATCCTTTTCGCTTTACTACTTCCTTGATGGCAAGGATGACGCCAGGCATATATGCCTCACGGCTTATTGTCTCCATATGCAAACTTAATCTTTGTCCCGCTCCACTGAATATAACCTCCTGCCCTGCCATAAACCCTGGTGACCTCAAGCTGTGAATGGCTATACCTTTAATTTCTCCTCCTCTGGTGCGAGGGATTACCTCTGTTTTTGTTTTGGGGTAGGTGAAAGGTTTACCACGTGCCTTCAACATAGCCTTTGCCGTATTTATCGCTGTTCCCGAAGGAGCATCGACTTTTTTATCGTGGTGCATTTCGATAATTTCAGCGTGGTCGAAAAACCTGGCCGCCAGTTCTGCTAGCTTGATTAAAACAGCAGCTGATAAGGAGAAATTAGGCGCCACAACCGCCCCAATGTCATATTTTTGGCATAACTGGTCAATCTCAGCGATGTTTTCTTCCGAGAGCCCGGTGGTGCCGATAACTAAATTAACCTTTCTTTTAGCAGCAATGCGGGCTGCTACCATGGATGCTTCGGCGGTAGTAAAATCTACCACGACATTGGCATCACATTCCTCCAGAAGGGAATCCAGGTCAGATGAAAAACGTAACGCCTTACCAACTATAGGAAGATACTTTTGAGTTACCTCTTTCTCTACAGCACCTACTAGCGCTATCGTATCCTGTTTGGCGATAGCGTTAACTATTTCCTGTCCCATCCTGCCCAGAGCACCATTGACTACCACTCTTATTAGTTCCATTTCCTTACCTTTACTAATTAATTTAACGCTTTATTTCACCAGGTTATATGTTATCCTTTTCACGATGACGAGAGTAGTGTTGCCTCGTTTCCTTTTGCCCATATCGTTTTGAGGGTGAAGGGGAGTTTACCCTATCGTTGGGTGATTGGGAAGGCCCCGGGGACACCGCTTTATGGGATAGATTTATTCTACCTAAATCATCGATTTGAATTACCTTGACCATTATCTCGTCGCCGACTTTAACGACGTCTTCGACTCTGGGGACATAGTGAGAAGCAAGCTCGCTAACATGCACCAATCCCTCTTTACCAGGCGCAATTTCCACCATAGCCCCGAAGCCTAACACCCGGGTTACTTTGCCGGTATATATCTCGCCCACCTTTATTTCCTGGGTTAAACTCTTAATCCTGTCCATTGCTTTTTGGGCTGCCTCTTCGCTAAGAGAACCAATAAGCACAGTGCCATCGTTCTTAATATCTATGGTTGCCTTGGTCTCTTCGATAATAGACCTGATGGTTCTGCCCCCAGTGCCAATGACGCTACCAATCTTGCTTGGGTCGATGGTCATCTGGTGCATCCTTGGGGCATATGGACTAAGCTCGGAGCGGCTGGTGCTTAACGTCTCACGCATCTTGTTTAGTATTTCCAAGCGAGCCTGTCGTGCTCGTTCCAATGCCTCGGCCAGAATCTGACGTTCTATCCCTTTAAGTTTGATATCAAGTTGTAATGCGGTGATTCCTTCAGCTGTACCGGCAACTTTGAAATCCATATCGCCATAGGCATCTTCCATCCCCTCTATATCAGTTAGCAGGACGTATTGATTTTCGTCAGTAATGAGTCCCATGGCTATTCCAGCTACTGGTGCTTTAATGGGCACGCCGGCATCCATTAGTGATAGAGTTGAGGCGCAAGCACTTGCCATAGAGGTACTCCCACTAGAACTGAGAACTTCGGAAACTAAACGAATAGTATAATAAAAATCTTCTTCTTTAGGTAATATCGGTGCGATGGCTCGTTCTACCAAAGCGCCATGCCCAATTTCTCGCCTTCCCGGCGTACCTATCCGTTTTACCTCTCCTGTAGAGAATGGAGGGAAGTTATAGTGATGTAAAAATCGCTTGGTTTCCTCTAACCCCAGGCCATCCAATAGCTGTTCCTGTCCAACGGAGCCCAGGGTAGTGACTGTTAATACCTGTGTTGCTCCTCGAGTAAATAATGCTGAGCCATGAGTGCATGGCAGAAGACTGACTTCGCTGCTGATAGGGCGGATTTGGTCAGCTTGGCGGCCATCTAAGTGTTGTTTTTTATTCAAGATCGTTTTTCTTACCATTACGCTGAGCTCGGTTTCAAAAGCTAAGTTGATTTCCTTCTCGGAGAAGGAATCAATTAATTTTTGTTTTAGTTCTTCTTTTATCTGGGTTAGAGCTTGTTCTCGTTGTGTTTTTTCCTTCGTTTGTTCCAAAATTTGACTTAATTTGTCCTCAGTCAACGAGGAAACCTGAGTTAATAATTCCGGGGCAACTTCCCTTGCCGAGGGTTCTATCTTTGGCTTGCCGCAAGCCTGCGCCAGCTCTTCCTGGAGTTTGATAATCTCCTGGTTAGCTTCATGCCCAAATTTAATCGCCGCTATTATAAGGTTTTCAGGAGCCTCCTTAGCATCTGCTTCCACCATTACTATTGCATCTTCATCACTGACAACAACCACATCAAACAAGCTGTCTTCAATCTGGGTAAATGTAGGGTTCAATATCATATTATTATCTATATAGCCAACATGGACTGCTGAGATTGGTTTATAGAAAGGGATGTCTGAAATGGTTAAGGCTGCTGAAGTGCCAATGAGAGCGCAGGTATTGGGATTGTTTTCCCTATCTGCGGAGAGCACTACCGCGATGACCTGCACCTGTTGGTTAAAATCTTTGGAAAGAAGCGGGCGTATGGAGCGGTCAATGAGCCGACTATTTAATATTGCCTCCTCGCTGGGTCTACCTTCTCGTCTGATAAAACTACCTGGTATTTTACCAGCGGCGTAAAGTTTTTCTTCATAATCTACTGTCAAGGGTACAAAGTCTAATTCCTCTTCTTCCTGTTCGTTTTTAACGCAAACAGTAACCAGAGTAATGGTATTTCCATAGCGAATGATAACAGAGCTATCAGCTTGTTGAGCGAGCTTTCCTGTTTCAATGATGAGATTCCTGCCTGCTATTACTTGTTTTACTGTATAAGGCATGTTATTTCCTTAAACCTAACTCAGCGATGAGAGAATGATATTGCTCCGGGTTTGTCTTGCTAAGATACGTTAATAGCCTTTTGCGTTGTCCGATTAATTTAAGAAGGGCACGTCGAGAGTGTTGGTCATGAATATGCACCTGGAGATGCTCTGTTACTTGTTTTATCCTTTCGGTAAGCAGCGCTACCTGGACCCCTGTAGAGCCGGTATCATCCTTTTTACGTTTAAATTGTGTGATAATTTTCTCCTTCTTTTCTTTCGTTGCCATTTATGCTTCCTTACAGATATTAGCAGAATTAACTCATGGTATCAAAATATAAAGCGTTATTATACGAAATGCAAATGTCAAGAGCAACAAGTTTTTCAAAGAGATTGTTTACTAACCCACCCCCTTTATCCCCCTCTCCTTCAAAGGAGAGGGGGAAGAGATTTATAGAGAGGGGTTTCACCCCTCTCTTACCTACACTCCCCCCTTCCCTTGCTAAGGGAAGGGGGTCGGGGGATAGGTTGCTAAACACTCTCTTTTCAAAGGCGGAATTCATCAAACAAGTGTGTTGGTGAATTTGACTTGGTGAGGTAAAGGCAATTATAATTTAGCTGAGGAAGACGATTTTGCTACACGAAAGTTGTGGCGTCTTTGGGGTCTACTGTTCACAGGTAGACATAGCTCGTCTTATCTTTTTCGCTCTTTTTGCTCTTCAGCATCGGGGACAGGAAAGCGCTGGCATCGCTGTTAGCGATGGACACGAAATAATGATCCATAAGAAAATGGGGCTGGTTTCCCAAGCCTTCACCGAAGATGACCTCGTCCGACTTAAAGGGTATATTGGCATCGGGCATAACCGCTATTCCACCACTGGTTCAAGCCAACCTGCCAATGCTCAACCTGTTGTTGCAAGAGCAGGGAAATTAACACTTGTTTTAGCGCATAATGGCAATATCCTTAATGCTAAGCCTCTCCGTGATGAACTTCAAAGTAGTGGCTATAGTTTTGATACTTCCACCGATTCTGAGGTGATTGCCAACTTGATTTTAGCCTCCCCGGGCAATAACTGGGAGGAAAAGCTCAAGTATGCTATGGCACGTCTTCAAGGAGCTTATTCTTTAACGATTATGACTCCGGATATCCTTATGGGAGTTCGTGACCCTATGGGCGTGCGCCCTCTTTGTTTAGGAACTATTGATGGTGGCTGGGTCATTGCCTCAGAGAGTTGCGCTTTAGACCATATAGGGGCGCAATTTTTGAGGGACATAGAACCTGGTGAGATTGTGATTATTGACCGAGATGGGGTGAAAAGCTTCAGGAAAGAAAGCAGCAAAAAGGCGATATGTATCTTCGAGTATATTTATTTTGCTCGTCCCGACAGCATCATTGAAGGCAGGTTGCTCTACAAAGCAAGGCAAGCCATGGGCGAGATACTAGCTCAGGAGTATCCCGTTGATGCTGACCTTGTCATGGGTGTGCCCGATTCTGCTACCGCTGCTGGCAGTGGCTACGCTAATGCTTCAGGTATCCCATTTTGTGAAGGAGTAATGAAAAACCGTTATGTAGGGCGTACTTTCATTGAACCTGACCAAAGATTACGGGAACTCGGAGTTCAGCTAAAATTCAATCCTCTTGCTGAGATTATTAGCGGGAAACGTCTGGTTGTTGTTGATGATAGCATTGTGCGTGGCACTACCACCCCACACGTGGTTAGTTTGCTTAGAAAAGCTGGTGCCAGGGAGATTCACCTTCGTATTTGTGCTCCTCCTATCCGCCATCCTTGCTTTTTAGGGGTGGACATGGCCAGGGAGTGGGAGCTTATCGCAGCTCAAAAGAGTATCCCTGAAATCAGGGATTATCTTGGTGCCGATTCTCTCGGCTATCTCAGCCTTGATGGCTTAATTAAAGCGGTTGCCCTGCCCAGGGATATCTTCTGCCTTGCTTGCTTTACCGGTGAATATCCTGTCCCGGTGCAAATGGGCATGGATAAGCTTGCCTTAGAAGCGAAGCCCGAAGAGGAAATGATTGCAAGCCAGAAATAAACAAAGCTATGTTCTCGCTGGGGTCAATATCAGGGCAGCTAATAAGATAAAAAAATTCATTGCCCAAGAAGCTAGAGCTACCTTCCAATCTGGCGTGTTGAATTTCGGCTCCTTCGGTAGCATGTTCCAGCTCAAAGGATGTGAAGAGCCTATATTGGTCTCCAGTGTTGATGGGGTGGGCACTAAACTCAAAATCGCCTCCTTATTCGCTAAAAATGACACTATAGGCATTGATATCGTCAACCATTGTGTTAACGATATTCTTTGTTGTGGCGCTTCCCCACTTTTCTTCTTGGATTATATCGCTATGGATAAGCTTCGCCCTGAACAGGTGAAAAGCGTTGTTACTGGCATAGGTCGTGCCTGTAGGGAAGTTAACTGCTCTCTCGTTGGTGGTGAAACCGCTGAAATGCCGGGTATCTATACCCAAGGTAGCTATGATTTAGTGGGCTTTATTATCGGAGTGGTAGAAAAGAGGAATATCATTGATGGCAGCTCTATAACTTCAGGTGACATAATACTTGGTTTGCCTTCATCTGGATTACATACCAATGGCTATTCGTTAGTGCGGCGGGTCTTTGGAATAGATGATGACTCATCCTGTTTACATACATTTTATCCTCAGTTAGGGAAAACACTAGGAGAGGAGTTATTGGTGCCGCATCGCTGTTACTACCATGAACTCAAGCCAACTCTGCCCCTGATTAAAGGGCTGGCTCATATTACCGGTGGTGGATTTGAGGGGAATATACCTCGCATCTTGCCCGAAGGTCTTGCTGCCCATATTCATAAAAGTTCCTGGGATATACCTGCTATTTTCAAACTTATTCAACAGCGAGGGAATGTCGACGAAGCGGAGATGTATCGGGTATTTAATATGGGGATAGGGATGGTGGTTATCTGTGCCAGCCAGGACGCACCGAAAATTATCGAAGCTTTGCCCCAGGCTAAAGTCATTGGTGAAATAGGTAACGCAGTGAGCGAAGAAAGGATAAGGATAAATTGAAGGAGGGTCTATGCGCGCCGTAATTAGTGTTTCAGATAAGGCAAGGATAGCTGACTTCGCCCGAGGCTTGCAAGAACTGGGTATTGAAATATTCAGCACCGGGGGGACGAAGAAATCACTGGAGGCTGCCGGAATAAAGGTTCATGGTATTTCCGAGCTTACTGGTTTTCCTGAAATCCTTGATGGTAGAGTGAAAACTTTGCATCCTGCAGTTCACGGCGGAATTCTCGCCAGGCGTGACCTGCCTCAGCATCTGGCGGAATTAGCTGAGAACCAAATCGAGACCATTGATATTGTGGTGGTAAATTTATATCCCTTCGTTGAGACGGTAGCCCGTGGTGATGTTTCTTTGGACGAGGCGCTGGAGAATATTGATATTGGTGGCCCAACTATGATTCGCTCGGCAGCCAAAAATTTTCCCTTCGTCCTGGTGATAGTTGACCCCGAGGATTATGAACCCGTTTTATCCAGGCTACGTCAGGGCAGTGTAGATTTAACGGAACGGAAGCGACTGGCTCAAAAAGCCTTTCAACATGTCGCTATCTACGATACTGCCATTGCTCAATACCTTGGTGAAGAAACTTTTCCTGAGCAGATGACCATCGCCTTGAAGAAAGCTTACCAGCTTCGTTATGGCGAAAACCCACACCAGAAGGCTGTTTTCTATACCACGCAGGATGTAAAACATGGGCAGGGGGGGTTAGCCTTTTTAGAGCATCTTAGCGGCCCTGAAGTTTCGTTCAATAATTTGCTCGATTTCGATGCTGCCTTGAATATACTTGGGAACTTCTCTGACCCCACTGTAGCTGTGATGAAGCACACCAACTCTTGTGGACTTGCCAGCCACGATGATTTAGCTGAAGCTTATCGAAGGGCTTTATCTGGAGACCCTCTGGCTGCCTTTGGTGGTGTGGTCGCTGCCAATCGAACTATAGATTTAGCCACTGCCGAGGAGATAAACAAGACTCATTATGATGCTATACTGGCTCCAGATTACGCTGCGGAAGTGCTGGAGTTACTGGGACGAAAAAAGAGCTTGCGTCTGGTTAAAGTGCCCATGTTGGAAACGAACCAGAAACAGCTTGATTTCCGCTATGTCGGTGGCAGCTTCCTCGTCCAAACGATGGATTTCCTGGCTGAGGAGGAATTCCAACCCCGCACAGTTACCAATCGTCAACCAACGGAGAAGGAATTATCCGATTTGTTCTTTGCCTGGAAGGCGGTAAAGGGGATAAAATCCAATGCCATAGTTGTTGCTAAGGACAAAACACTATTGGGAATGGGAACCGGACAACCAAGCCGTGTGGTGAGCGTTGAGCTGGCTATGAAAAGAGCTGGTGATAGAGCCAGGGGAAGTGTCCTTGCTTCTGATGCCCTTTTCCCATTCACGGATGGTCCTGAATTGGCAATCCAGGGAGGAGTTACCGCTATTATTCAGCCTGGTGGCTCAGTAAGGGATAAAGAAGTAATCGAATTGGCTAACAAGTATAATGTTGCTATGGCGTTTACCGGCGTGCGCCATTTCAGACATTGACATGGACAAACACGAAATCCTAAGCTCTAAATCCTAAACTTTAGGAATTTGAATTTGTTTAGGATTTAAAAGTTAGGTGAAGGTGAATTAAAATGTTTATGATAAGCAAAGAAGCTATGGAAAAGGCGATGGATATCAAGCAAAAGCTAGCTAACCCTGCAAAGAAAGGGGAATGCCTTACCGATATAGAGCACATGATAGAGGTAAAGCAGTCTCATTTATGGCGAGCTGATCTCGGTTCCTGTGCTGGAGGACTTTGTGGTATAACAGGACAGATAGAAATCGAAATCGGCATTCTGCAGGATGCTGCGGAGGCTCTAAAAAATGGTAACGATGGGAAGGCGGCTTCCTTGCTTGAGGAGTATATTTCTTTCCTGAAGGAACATTATGAGGTGGAGCGCCCAGGCTACTAGTGAGTTTAATCACCTTTATCGGGCACACCGAGCTTTTACCGTGGAAAATTTGGAGGCGTTTTAAGACAAGGTTATGGCTAAGGCGATATTAGTAATAGATATGGTTCGCGGTTTTTTGGAGGAAGGGCATCCTCTCTATTGCGGTGCCAGAGCTCGGAATATCATCCCTAATATCCAGAAACTTCTGGAAAAGGAGCTGAAACAAGGGGCGAAGGTCTTTTATCCCTGTGACCACCATAAGCCCGACGATCCAGAATTCACAATGTTTCCTCCTCACTGCATTGAAGGAACGCCTGAGGCTGAGCTTATTCCTGAGCTTTCCGAATATCACGGGGAAATAATACCTAAGAGGCACTTTGACGCTTTTTATGATACATCATTGGAGGGGAAGTTGAAGAAGCTTAGTCCCGAAGTTGTCGTTGTTTGTGGTGTCTGCACTGACATCTGTGTGATGCACACCGTGGCTGAAGCCCGAAACAGAGGGTATGAAGTTGAAGTTCCTGTTGATTGCGTTGCCTCTTTTGATGATAAGGCGCACTTCTTTGCTTTGGAGCACATGGAGAAGGTGCTTGGAGCTAAATTAGTCAGACCGACAATCAAGGTGCCCCAGCCTCATTTCGAAATCCCCGATTCCTGGTTGAGTGGTGAAACCGCCGATATTTACTTCCCACGCACGGTGGAAATACTTAAAAAAGAGAAAACAAACCCTATAGCCACTATGGAGGTGTTCCCGAGGGGGCCTGGTATTCTTTGCGGCATAGAAGAAGTTAAAACTCTGTTAGATAAGGTGCTTCCTGAGGATAGTCGTGAAGTCTGGGCGTTATCTGAAGGCGAATCCTTTGACCGAAAAGAAGTAGTCCTGCGGATAAAAGCTCCTTACCAGAGCTACGGAACTTACGAGACTACCTATCTCGGGATTCTTGCTCATTGCAGTGGCTGGGCCACCGCTGCTCGAGAGTGTGTTGATGCTGCCCGGAGCATTCCGGTGATTAGCTTTGGTGCTCGTCATGTCCATCCTTCAGTAGTTGGCGTTATGGAGTATTCCGCTATCGTGGGAGGCTGCACTGGTTGTGCCAGCACAAGTGGGGCAAAACTTGCTGGCATCCAACCTACAGGAACTATACCTCATGCGCTCATCATTATTCTGGGAAGCACCGCTGAGGCTACGCTTGCCTTTGATAAGCATATGCCCCCTGAAGTGCCCCGGATTGCCCTGGTAGACACTTTTGAGGACGAGGTTAGAGAAAGCGTGACTGTCGCCAAGGCAATGCAAGGAAGGTTGCAGGGTGTAAGATTAGATACTCCCTCGGAAAGAGGCAGGGTCACCGCCGATTTGGTTAAGGAAGTAAGAGCCTGGCTGGACCTTGAGGGATTTAAAGAGGTGAAAATTGTGGTCAGTGGTGGACTTAACCTGGAGCGCATCAGGTATTTTGTAAACGAAGGAGCCCCCGTTGACATCTTCGCCGTGGGTAGCTACATCAGCGATGCCAGTCCGATTGATTTCACCGCTGACCTCCACGAGGTAGAGGGCAAACCTATCGCTAAGAGAGGCAGAATGCCCGGCATCACCCCAAATCCTAGACTGAGGAGGGTGATGTGAGGTAGCAGATGTCTCCAGGAACTCAAGTTCATTTCTTTGAATATCTACGGCATAAACAAAGGGAGGAGAGAAAAATGAAAAGATTGCTGATGCCGTTAGCTATAGCGTTTACCCTTTGTTTTATTTTGATAGGTTGTGCTCCTGCTCCAAGGCAGGCTATAACAATTTCTGCAATCCCCTGGCCTGATGAAGAAGAGATAAGCTATATTATCCAGGACCAGGAAGAAAATATGATAGGTAGTGGCAATTTAACCGTTGCTAAGGAAGGGGAGAGCTATATTCTGGGGCAGCATTGGGAAGTAGGGGAGGTAAAGCAAACTGGCTCTATCAAGGTAACAAGCGATGACCTTAAGCCTATTTCCGAGCAGCAAACTATACTTAGCTCACAGGGCGAAATTAGAATCAATACTACCTACACCGATAACAAGCTCAAGATAGAAGCTGAAACCCCCGAGGGAAACCAGACGGCTGATATAGACGTTCCTGAGGATGCCTATGATAACGATGAAGTACTATTCTTATTCCGGGCGATTCCCTTTGAGGAAGGCTATCAAGCCACCTATACCAACGTTGTTGCCTCGGCTGCCCAAAAGCCTGCAGCAACTATAACCGTAATTGGGAAAGAGCAAGTTGAAATCCCAGCAGAACTTTTCGATTGCTGGAAGCTCGAGCTCAGCGCAGCTGGGCAGAAGATATATATGTGGTACAGTATAGATAGCCCTAATTATCTGGTAAAGTATGACAACGGTCAGAGCATCATTTTGCTGCAGGAGATAAAGGGATAGCTTAAAAGGAGATAACCGATGTGGGGAAATATATGGCACCTATTTGTATCCTTCTATAGCAATCCCACTGGCTGGGGCATTGGGATTGCCCTTGCGCTGGGCGCTATCTGGCTTGGGGCCTTTGCACCGCCAATTCATAAGAGACCCTGGCTCTGGGCGGTTCTAGCAGGTGGAGCTATCCTTTTTGGTCCCACCATTGCCTTTGTTCAAGCTCCGTTGCAAGTCGGAGTAAATCTGGCACTACTTCACTTCTGGGACCAGGCAACATTGCAGGAACATGTGCTGTTTTTTGGAATACCGGCGTTACTATTTACCGGGCTTGTCCAAGAAGGGCTGAAGCTAGTACCAGCACTCGTCTATATGGAGCGTAAGAAACCCATTTCAAATCGAGACGCACTTATCCTCGGCGCAGTAGCCGGAGCTGGTTTTGGCATCTTCGAAGCAGTTTGGGTTCTTAATACCGTCTTTGCTTCGGGGTTCACTTGGGCTACAGTGCAGCTCCAGGGATGGCAGGCGCTCCTTCCGTTCTGGGAAAGATTTAGCGCCGTTGGCTTCCACACTGCAGCTACTGCCTTGGCAATCTACGGCTGGAATAAGGGCAAGGGCTGGCAATTCTACCTCTTGGTGGCATTGCTGCATATCGTACTGGACTATAGTGCGGTATTGTTTGCTGCCAGGGTAATGACCGTGGTGCCGCTTGAAATCTATTGCTCGGTATTAGCTGCAGCAGTGCTGATACCTGCTCTGTGGCTGAGGTGGCGAAGGCCAAGGCAAGAACCAGGCATTGAAAATATATCAAGCGAAAGTGTCGAGACGTGAACTTTGTAAACTCTATGACGGTTTGAGATTCTGTTTAAAATTCCCCCTGCTCTTGTTAGCTACAACCTTTTGCCACAGGATACCGTTACTCGATTTTAGGGGCTGCTTTCAGTTCCTGAATTCTAGCCTTTATAGCTTCACGGGCATCTTCTGATTGAAAGCGTCTGCTTTGAGCACGCAAATCAAAGTCCATGGTTGCTTGTAGACTAACCTCAAGCGAAGTATTTATCGCTCTCTTGGCTAATCCCAGAGCCTCAGGTGATTTCATTGCTAACCTTCTTGCCAGCTCAAGGGCAGCAGTGTCTAAATCCTGATCAGGGACCACTTTATCTATCATGCCTATCTGTAGGGCTTCTTCTGCGTTTATCGGCTCACCGAAGAAAATAAGCTCCTTCGCTTTAGATAAACCAACCAGTTGGATTAACCGGCATGCCCCACCAGCGTCGGGGACTAAGCCTAATTGGGTATATGTCATTCCAAGTCGTGCGTTTTCCGAAGCTAAGCGGAAGTCACAGGCTAAGGCAAGGTCACATCCTTCCGCCGAGGCAGAGCCATTTATCGCTGCTATTACCGGCTTTTCCAGCCGTTCCAATCTGAAAGCCGCTTGCATCTTGCGCAGAAGCGTGCCAACTTCCAGCATAGGCCCTTCCGCCAGTCCCTCAGCATAGTTGAGGTCCAATCCAGTGCAGAATGTCTTGCCAGCACCAGTTATGACAACTACCTTTATGTCACGGTCAACTCGCACATCCTCAGTGGCTACCCATAATTCATCAATGATTGCATCATTCAAGGCATTCATAACACCAGGGCGGTTCAAGGTTATCTTGGCAATTCCTTCGTTCTTCTCAAGTATGATATTTTGTGATTCAACCACATCTGCCATAGCTAAATCATAGCACAAATGTTGAAAAAGCGGTTATCGTTACCTGGGAGCTTATCGGCAGGAAGTTGTTGCGTCTAGGAAGCTTTCTTTACCTGTTCCACTATCTGCGGCAATATCTCGCCGGTCTTTCCCTGGATGAGGTAATCTGAGATGCCCTCCTGAGTAAGCGGTGTTGGCTCTGCATTCACCTCAATTATTTTCACAATGGTTCTGTAACCGGTGCCATAAAGTTCTGGAGGTAACGTTCCAGAGCGGAATCTTGCTATCAGCGGTAGATTAGCAAAGGGATAGACCACTGCCGATGTCCCACAGATAAGCATCGTGTCGCATTTTAGCGCTTCTTCCTCCGACTCCTCTGCGATATCTAAAGGTATTGGCTCTCTAAAATGGACGACATCATCCTTTACTACTCCGCCACACTTCTTGCAAAGGGGCGGAAATCTACCCTCGTCTCTTAGCTTTTGCAAATCATATTCTTCCAAATCATATCTAGCATTGCAGGAAACACACCTGAGTTTGAACGCGTTGCCATGATAATCCAGGACGCTCTTGTTTCCTGCCCGTGCATGCAAATTATCAATGTTTTGAGTAATCACACATTTTAAAATTCCCATCTTTTCTAATTCAGCTAAAGCGTAATGGCCGGGATTTGGTGCCACTTTTCTTAGGTCTCCGAATAAAGAGCGGCTGCTCAATCTTTCTTCCCAATATTCCTTTGGATTTGCCTGGAACTTCTCATAGGTCTGATAAGCTCTTCTTTCCGCCTCGGGATGTTTGGTCCAGATTCCTTCCGGCCCTCTAAAATCAGCTATTCCTGACTCAGTGGACATACCGGCACCGGTTAACGCAATAGCATAGTTGCTTTGCACTAAGTCACTTGCGGCACGTTTAATCAGTTCCTCCATCAAAAGCCAGTTCCTTCTATTTCTATTATAAGATTATCACTAATTTTTGTCCTGGCACCGAGGAATTCCTCAATCAGCCAGAGGTTTGTCTCAATATGTTCGGTAATTCTGGGAATTGAATAACGACTAATTCCCTCAGCTAATCCAGCATAAATTATAAGCTGGTCGGCAATATATCTATCAACTGTGGCACCAGTGTTAACATCCTCTATGAAATTTTGAGCCACATATCTTCCTATGGATTCCGACCTTCTTCCCGGCCTTCCCGCCCTATCTGAGCCAATTACGCTGCCAGAGCTTGTAGCGGCATATATTGCCAGGGCAGCACCCTCCTGAAGCGAACTTTTGTCATAAATTTCCGTGATTTCCACTTCATACCCCTGAGAGCTTAATATTTTTCGGCACTCCTGGGCCATCCTCTGGCTTACTTTTTTCTCCTCCAGATGTGAGGAGAGGGCGATTCCGTTAATGCTGGTAATTTTGCCTTGTTAAATAAGGTTGAAGGGCTGTAATTTCTCTACCGGCTCAACTTCGATTTCGATAATGCCTTTGCCTTTGGGTACATAGCCAGGGCGAATTATCTCCAGTTCTGCCTGGATACCCATTTTTTTGAGCAATGGAAGAAGAACGAACTTCATATGGTAGGCTGAGGGGGCGAAATCCTGAAATAGCCCTCCTTCGAGCCTGAATTTGGAGGGCTTTTCGGCAAAGCAGGCCAGAGGCAACAGAGCCTGGGCAAACATAGTGGTTGACCCTGCTGTTCCTATATCCCACTCATATTCCCCACCGTTAAATCTTTCCTTCGGGATATAAGTTATCTCTTTAGAGCCCACTGCGGCGTTCTCCACCACGCCGCTACATAACTCCGCACAGGCTTGGATAACTTTAAGGTGTTGCGCCCTCAGTCCCGGCTTATCCCTCCGCTGCCTGATATTTTGTATTTTAATTTCTGTAGCCAGCAGGCTAGCCAGTGCTACAGAATAGCGGACTATGGTGCCGCTCCCTGACTTTGCCCCGCCGTTTATAACCTTCATTAAATGTTATTATATAAGGTAAGTATCCCTTGACAACAAGTAATCATTCTAGAGGTAGCAGCATATGGACTCGATGTTCATTGGTTCAAAGTTAAAGGTCAAACGGGCCAACCAGCACATCGATGAGCTTCAACGTATTCTCTTGACTTTTCTCAAGACTGACTTCTACCGTCTTTACATCGAGAAAGACCCGAAGGACGGACAGAATGTCCTTAAGTTCGAGGCTATCAAGGAGATGCCCTGCGAGGTTTCCTTGATTGTTGGCGATGCAATCCACAACTTGCGTGCTGCCTTGGACTTGATGGCTTGCGAGATTGTTACTATGGCTGGAGAAATACCGAACGAGGGGACGGGATTCCTTTTTAGGGACACACGGGATAAACTTATAAAAGCCATCAATGGCAGAAAAATAAAGATTGCGCCCCGTGCCATCATCGACCTTATCGTCGATACGATAAAGCCGTACAAGGGAGGGAATGACTCCCTGTGTGCCCTTCACGCACTCGACATCGTGGACAAACATAAACTGCTGATTCCCGTTGCCTCCGTAACTCGTCTTATCGGGGTAAGTGCCGAAGACGATAGACATAATCGCTTTGAGTTTAGATGCATTACTGTAGGAGAGGGCGGAAAACTGAATATGGTATCGACTTCCTCTAATCTCAATATCACAAATCAAGGACAGCCTTCCTTCGATGTACTTTTCGACAAAGGACAGGTTTTCGAGGGTAAGTCTGTCATCCCAACGTTGCATCAGTTGTCGCAACTCGTGTCTGGCATTGTGCAGACAATCGAGAAGGCATACTTCGCCATCGGTAAGTGTATAATCTAACATTGGACATTCCTCCTTTCCCTTATAACCCTCCCTTGCGTTCAAGGTATACTTACCTTATATAATATCCTTGGAAATGCCTACCCCAGCACAAAGGACCGGTGTTGCCAATCTGCCTCTCCATTATGGCAAGGTGCCTCCGTGGCTCTTTGGACGGATGTCTCAGCTTGCTCGGGAGATTACCATTGTCATCGTTGATGAGTTTGGTGCTGAGGAAATGCTTCGCCGTCTTTCCAACCCCTTCTGGTTTCAAGCCCTTGGCTGTGTTCTGGGCTATGATTGGCATTCCAGCGGAGTTACCACCACGGTTTGCGGAGCATTGAAGGAAGGGATGAGGGGATTGGAGAAGGATTTGGGCTTATTCGTTGCCGGCGGTAAAGGGAGGACTTCTCGAAAGACCCCGGCAGAGATAGAGGGCTTCGGGCATCTGTTAAAGGTAAGTCCATCGCCCCTGGTTTATGCCAGCCGAATGTCAGCCAAAGTGGACAGCTCAGCCCTTCAGGATGGCTACCAGCTCTACCACCATACTTTTTTCTTTACCAAAGATGGCTCCTGGGCAGTTGTTCAGCAGGGGATGAACGAAGTTAACCGCTATGCCCGGAGGTATCACTGGCTGGGGGAGAAGGTTACCGACTTTGTTTGCGAGCCTCAGTCTGCTATTTGCTCTCAGGCTAGAGGAGAGGCGTTGAATCTGGTGGCTTCAGAGAGCACAAAGGCAAGAGATGTCATCGCTCAGGTTGCCACCGAGGAGAAACCAGATAAAATTGTGACCCAGCTAAGCAGGTTGAAGACCTTGGACCTGCCCCGGCGACCTTACATCACACTGGAGGACATCCACCCTGACAGGCTGGGTAAGATTTTCACCATTGCTTACGAGCGCCAGCCGCAGGATTTCGAATCGCTGCTCGGGCTTGAAGGCGTAGGAGCAAAGACACTTCGTGCCTTGAGCCTTATTTCGGAATTAATTTATGATACGCCGGTCAGTCTGCGTGACCCGGCAAGCTATAGCTTCGCCCACGGTGGCAAGGATGGTCATCCTTACCCTGTAGACCGGAAAACTTACGATAGCAGCATCCAGTTTCTAGCTCAGGCTTTAGACAAAGCCAAAATTGGCGATAGAGAAAAGCTGGAGGCTTTCAAGCGCCTGAAAGCATGGCAGTAAAACGAATATTGATTTGAGGTGTAAGCTTAAAAGTCTAAGGATTGCCGAATAGTTGCTAACTCTTTTTGAAAAAAGCCCTCCACATCATCATCGCTAAAATATTCCTGAACCGGCTCCTCAAGAAATCTCCTCTCCATCGGGAAACAAAGGTATCTGGCAATCCTACTTTGTTGGTAGAGTTTATGATAAGATTGGTAGACTTCAGGAGAGTGATATTGCAAAATCATATCACTTCTATAGCCATAATAGCCCCCTGGGTAGTTAGGAGTGATGCTAGTTTCAGTATGTACAATTTCAGGATTTTGGAAGAAAGCAGCTTCCACATAATGGATAGTAGCGTAAAAGATTACAGTTATAATCCAATCCTTATATTCCAAGCTGGCTAACAGTTGCCGAGCTAGACTTTCATTATGTCGTGCTTGTCGTAAATGAGCCTGTAGAGACGCCATCTAGATTCCTTGACCAAATCAGCCGCACATTTGGATTGAATATTTGGTCCAAAGACTCAATGAGCCTGGGAATATATTCAAAGGAAAGAGGAACATCCTTGAATTGCAATCGAACTTCTCTTTCAGCAACGAGAAGCCGGTCCATTAATTCATCATCATACTTTTCATTCGTTGTTAATATAAGGAATCTTTTTCTCTGCAGGTATTCATCAGCATAAATCGAAAATACCTGTCCTATTCCTTCGAAAGTGCCTATAATCTTCCGTTCTATGCGAAATTCACTACTCTCTTCCTCGCCTTTCGTTGAGAGATCAACCCATCTAATAAGTGCACCAGAGTTCAGAGAAAAAACCTCTTCCCACATAGCTTCCAAGGTAGTCATAAGCTGGCGATCCAGTAAATCGATAGCTTTAGAACATTGACTAACTTTTTCATCTCTGAGATATTGAGTAACCTCCTTGCCAGTAGTAACTTCCCTAAAGGCATCCAACGAAGCCTCAGAAAATATTTTAAAGATTGTATTCTCCACATCTTTTCGCTTTAGCCTCCACGGCGTGTAGAATTCAGTAACATTAGATGTAGAAGCAAGAGCACACATGCTTAATCCTCCTTTGCAAATAAAGACTCTAAATCACTTTCCGTAAAAGTGAAAACTTGAGAGCAAAAAGATGGAATTGCCTCTGCGCTAAAGTCATATTTTATTTCAGGCACTGTATTTACGTCTGTCTCAATATGTAAGACTTTGGCTCCTTCTAAAGTACCTTCATCTTTAGGGCTAACACAACTGAATCTCTGCCATCTATTTACTTTAAACCCTCCGAGAGCAAATTTGTGCAGAAAACTCAAATTAACCTCACGTGGATCTATAACTATTCCCTCTTTCAAGAATCTTTTTATCAAGAAGTCCGTGGAGGGCTCTTCTAGAAACATAGCTGAATTTATAACAACCCCTAAACGCTCAACTTTCACTCTAAGTTCTGTCTTTACAACCCTAGCAAGATCAGCAAGCTGACTCAAAAAATCATCTTGTATTTCTTTAAGTCTCTTGTTTTCACCCCTCTTTTGTTTTAAAGAAAACTCAAGGCTTTTAGGACTCACATGGCAAACGAAGTTCTCGTCTTTACTTCTAAGAATAATGCGTGGAATTTCAAGAGGAGCATCGTCAGGTATCGGTAAAATAGCCGGCCCCCCGTTAAATAGGTTTTTTGTAGACTTATTTAGACTTTGGGCAACTCCTATTCTGTCAGACAGGGCTACATCACCGAAAAGAACTACTAAAATCCTTCGCGCAAAAAATAGCATTATCCTCAACCCCCGAAAAATATCTAATGCATTATCAAATATATGGCAAAAAACGGTTTTTGGCAATAGGGCTTTATGTGATGCAAAGCAAAAGCCCGTTTCCAGTTTTCTCCGCCTGCCCCTCGCAATGACTAGTGAAGTTATTCTTATAAAACCTTATAATAAAAGGTAACAGCAAGATGCCTGATTTTAATATCGCACCTTATGTATCCCACATCGAGGCTAACAGGTCGGTAAAGGATGCCGTGATGGAGAAGTTGAGGAGTCGGCGTCCGCCATATCGTGTTACGGTGACAGATCTGACCAATCTGAAGCAGGCTTACTTTCGCAGGAAGCATCCTGAAATCACCCCTCCTCTGGAGAAACAGCAGCTTATGTGGGCTGGCACGGGGTTTCACAAGATTTTTGGTTTTGCCGTGTCCCGCGAGGAGTATCTGGAGCAATTTGTGGAGGCCGAAGGCATAGTGGGCAAGATTGACATCTATGAAAATGTCCCGGTGGAAGTTAAGACAACTTCACCCCTGGCGAAGGGAAAGAGCCTACTTCAGCAAAGGCCGACTTATATTGAACAGGTGGGCATGTATTGTGCCATGGTCAATGTTGGTGAGGGTGAAATTGTCATTTATGAACGGCAGGGCGTGGAGGAATCGGGTACGGTTCCCCTTACCGCCTATCATGTCGCTTTTCCCGACCTGGAAGCGGTTCGGGAAGAGATGCATTGCCGGCGAGACCTGTTGCTGCAGGCACTTATTGCTAACGACCCCAGCAACTTGCCGGTTTGTGCCTGGTTTGGCAGAGGATGTGACTATTCCGCAGTGTGTGATTGCAGCACCAGCTCGGTGTCCTCATCACACAAAATTGCTGAGTTAGCCGGAAAGGTTCAAGTTGATGAGGTTACCCGCCAGCGACTGCTGGACATGCTTGGCAAGCCAAAGCCATCCCAGCAACTTCGCACTAACGCTCTCGTCTTTCCTAGGAAGGCATATTTCGAGCGGCGCAAATCGCAGGAAGCTATCTCGGATGATGAATTGGCAGAGGAAAAGGGAGAATCTCTCCGCTCTATGGATGAGATGGGCTTTGCGGGGGCCCTTAAGGGGGCGATTCAATTTGGTTCTCCCGGGGAGGTGGAAAATACCCCGGTCCAATATGCTTCGCTCAGCGATTTAGTTCGACTTCGCCAGGGTTTGCCCACAATGGTGCGAATCTCTAAATTTCAATCACTTGTGGAACGGGGGCGGTTACCTTCAGCATTTCCTCATTATTTTTATCGCCTGGGCTTTGATTGTGCGCTAATAGACCGCCCTAAAGGCAGGCTATTTCTTTACTATGCCAATGTCAGTGATGAGAATGCCAAGATGATGGTCTACGATGTTTCCTTCAGGAACCTGGGTGCCATAAAGGCTGAGGCGATACGGCGCATAGAACTTCTGGAGAAGGCAACATCGCCAGCCCAGCTTCCCCGCTGCCCTTCATGGATGTGCCGCTACTGTTCCTACAGGGACGAATGCGGCGAGATTTAGCGAAACGAGACTTTCGATAAAGTAGAGGCTGACAGAGAATGCAGAAAATAATAAGTTCGTATATATTGAGGTTATCTGCCATGCTGCTGTTGTCGGGTAAGACTAAAAGTTGGGGAGAGAAGTAGCATGATTGAGGTCAACCAGTTTGAGGAAGTTGTTCAAATTAAGATGAGCCGTGAGTTTGAAGGGAAACCGCTTTACTGGGTTGCGGCGTACCTTGTTGACGGGCTACTCATTGATACTGGCTGTAAATATACCGCTGAGGAGTTGGTGAAGTTTCTGGAGGGGCAAAATCTCAAGTTCGCCGTAAATACGCATTATCATGAAGACCATATCGCTGCCAACTATCTTCTGAAGCAGAAATTTGGCATCGAAATATTTGCACCTCGTGAATCGGTTCCTCTTATCAACCAAATTCCCAAGTTATACCCATATCAGGAGATGGTTTGGGGTTATCCAGAACCCACTGAAGTGGATTGCTTGCCCGAAAAGATAGAAACTGGTCGTTTCCATTTTGACGTGGTAGAGACTCCCGGGCATTGCAATGGACACGTGGCGTTAATAGAACCTGAAAAAGGGTGGTGCTTTTCGGGAGACCTTTTTATTTCAGAAAAGCCAAGGGTTATCCGACCAGAGGAGGATATCGCGGGCATTACAAGGTCAATGAAAAAGCTCATTGCTCTCCAGACCGACAGGCTTATTCTATTTACCTCCATGGGCGATGTGGTACAGGATGGCCGTAAGGCCCTTCGAACATGTATAGAGTACTTCCAGGACTTGTCTCGAAGAGCAAAGCAGCTTGAGAAAAAAGGTCTCTCGATTGTTGCTATTCGGGATGAAATTTTCGGGAGGGAAAGTTCTCTTGCTGGCCTTACAGATGGACAATTTTCTTCTGAAAACCTGGTCCGAGCTGCTCTTCGTGCATAGATATGATTTACCATCCTGATGGGATATACAATGTCTGTGCGCGTTTCGCAGGTATAGCACACTCGCCTTGAATGCTGTTAAAAATGAATGCAGCGAGAGCTAGCGAAGCCTCGGCGGGAGGCTTTTTGATATAATAGGGTTGGCAGAAAACATGGGAAATAAGTTCGCATATAGCGGAATCAGGCGAAGCAGTAAGCTCAACAAAAAGAAGATATAGTGAGCAATCAAAAAGTAAATTTCAAAACTGAAAAAGAACTCCAGAAGGCAATCTTGCAGGAAAAGGCAAGAGGAACCCCTGACATAGAAATTGGGCAACGATATGGAGTTACATTTAGATATATTGAGAGGCTTATTACCAGGTCACAAGGCGTCAACATTAGTTCTTTTAAGGTTTCTAAAAAAGTAAAAACGCTTTACCCGAAAGACTTTAAAGAGGAGCAAACCACTATTTGGAGTTTTAAGCAGAGAGGTAATTGGGCAACTCATAGTGGAGAATACAGGGGGAACTGGTCGCCGTATATCCCTCGGAACGTGATTCTCAAATATTCAAACGCCGGCGAATTGGTTTTAGATTATTTCTGTGGTGCTGGAACAACTGCTGTAGAATGTAAACTTTTGGGCAGAAAGGGCATAGCCTTTGACATAAATGATAAAGCTATTGAGTTGGCAAAAAGGAATGTAGATTTTAATGTGCTGTCGCAACAACTCACATTTACTGATGGGGAAAAGCGCCTTCAAATTTATGAGCCTGAGTTGTCAGTTGGCGATGCTAGAGAGTTATCTTTTATAGAAGATGACTCCATTGATCTAATCTGTGCTCATCCTCCATATGCAAACATTCTTCATTATACTGATTCTAAAGAAGGTGATTTATCATGGAAGAAGAGAAATTAACTTGGAAAGATGTAGTAAGAGACGCCCTATTAGAATTAGGTGGACAAGGTCATTTATCCGAGATTAATAAAATCGTAGAAGGTCACCCCAAAACTAAGACCAATCCAACTTGGCAGGATACCATTAGGCGAGTTGTAAGGCAGTATAAGATTTTTGAACCAGTGCCACCCGAAAGAAGCGGTATTTACAAACTTGTGGAAGAAGTTTTAATAAAACCTGAATCGCAAAGTTTTACTGAAAAACCAGAGATTGATCACGGAATTGCTCAGGGTATGTTGGTTACACTTGGGAGAATCTACGGATATGAAACTTATACACCCCCACACGACCAGACTATTAGAAGTTTCCAGGATAAACCGTTAAGAGACTTTGTGAGTGTATCTGACTGCACTGATATTTTCAGAGGCCCGAATTTATCAAAAATTAGAGAAATAGACATTTTATGGTTTGATGAAGATGATTATGGATTATTCCCTATCTATGCTTTTGAAGTAGAAGAAACAACAAGAGTAAAATCTGGTTTAGACAGGCTGTTAAAGATACCAAGGAGATACCCTACGAGATTTTTTATTGTTGGACCAAGCACACAAGAGAGAGATTTATTTAATAGATATGTTAATCAGACGCCATTTAGGAGTTTTAGAGATAGATTTCTATTTAAGCTTTATAAAGAGTTAGAAGCATTATATAACTCTGCGTTGGTTCATAATGACCAGAGGGAGGAATTTGGTATCATTGAAAGGTGGAGGCAATTATGAAATCTAAAATGACAATTAAATGTATGTGTGGAAAAGAAGTTGAGCTCGAAGTCTACGGAGGTCAGTATCAGAATGAATATCGAGGAGATTGTGAGTGTGGTCGCAAGTGGGTTTTGAACGAAATATCAGGATTGATGACAGAAATTTCTGGTGAAGAAGGTAATATCGGGGGTAAGATTCAGAGAGCCAAATAAAAGGGAGCGCACACCGGCACATGTTCACTTAATTGTAGAGATGTATGTTAAGTATGCTCATAACCCTTCGTTAACCTTGAAGCTGAAAGACCATATCTTAACAATGCTCAGCCAAATAAAACCCATAGATTCATTTCCGCCAACTCTCCAGTTTTTCAAACCAGAGCATATCGAACCATTTAAAGACTTAGATAAAGTCGGAGAATTCACTGTAGAGTTTTTACTTGTAGTGACAGAGCTTATGGCAATACAGGAGAAAACAAACTATCCACAGGGTTCTCTAACGGAAAGTCTGTATAAGGCCTTTGGAGTTAAAGACCGATTTTCTGTAATTCAAAAGGCGGTGTTGAAAAGATTGACATGATGTGTTGAATGGAGCAAGCCTGTCACTTTCGCCTAACAGCGTCTTTAGGATTTGGGCTCATGCCCTCGTCCAAATCTGGTCTTCAGCGGCTTTGAATACACTCGGGGTGGTAGGCAATATATCTAAAGGAGCATACGCGCGTTTCGTAGGTATAGCACACTCGCCTTGAATGCTGTTAAAATCTAAGCGATGAACTGGGTTGATATAGTCATTATAGCTGTTGCTGCCTTATTTGGCCTCCTGGGCCTATGGTGGGGAGCTATCAGGACAGCATTTGGCATTGCTGGGCTAGTAGTAGGTATAGTCCTAGCAGGACGTTATTATCAGCCATTTGCTGCAGTGCTTTCTCCCGGTGGAGCTAGCTGGGCAGGAATAGCTGCCTACGCTATTATTTTGATAGCCACCATGATTGTGGCTGGCGTAATCGGCTGGGTTGTAGCCAAGCTGGTTCATATCACCCTGCTTGGCTGGCTGGATAGGCTTATTGGTGGCATCCTGGGAGTCGGAATAGGTTTGCTCCTGGTTGCCGCTGTGCTTGCCATCGTGAGCAAGTATTTGCCCGGCTCGGTAGAGACTATATCTCAGTCTGCTCTGGCAGGATTTTTGATGGCACGGTTTCCATTGCTGCTGGCGTTACTCCCGAAGGAATTTGACTTCCTCAGTGGGCTGTTTACTTAGTGCTTTTCAGGATAGCGTCTATTATCTCTTTGAGTTCTCTTTTTTGCCTCAAGCCCACGATTTGTTGCACCGGCTGACCATTCTGGAAAACGAGCATGGTGGGGATGGCGGCGATGCCATAATTGGCAGCGATGGAGCTATTTCCATCCACATTGAGTTTGGCAAAGTTTATTTTTCCCTGATATTCCTTGGCTAGCTCTTCCAGAATAGGAGCAGCAGCGAGGCAAGGGGCACACCATTCTGCCCAGAAGTCCACTAATACCGGCACTTTTGCTTGCAAAACATTTTTTTGAAAGTCAGCTTCGCCGTTTATCGCTTGTGTCATTATTCCTTCTCCTCAATTAAGATTTTTTCGCTTCGCCCGCAATGACATTTTCCAGGGGAAATAACTCTATGGCATTCCTGGTAGTATACTCAGCCACTGCAGCCTCGTCAACACCCTTGAGCTGAGCTACGGCACCTAAACTTCTGGTTACATCGGCAGGGACGGAGCGATATTTTGTTTCCCGGCCGTAATACACCGGGCAGTCGGTTTCCAGGAGCAACTTATCCATTGGTGTTTCCTTAGCCGCTCTCCTGTGCTCCTCATGGTATTCAACAGCAGGAGTAACGGAGATAAAATAGCCAGCGTTAATTATATCCCTGAGGACGCTGGAAAATCCAGTAAACCAGTGAAAAACAGCTTTAGCCACGCCAGCATCCTGAACTAATTGTAGTGTATCTCTCCAGGCATATCTGGTATGAAGGCTCACCGGCTTATGATATTTTTTAGCTAGCTCCAAAAGGCGTGCTAAAACCTCTTTTTGAAATTCCTTGGATGCTCTTTTCACCACTCTTTTATGGTAGTCCAAGCCTATTTCACCGATGGCAATTGCACTGGCAATATTTTGCTCAATGAATTCCAATTCATCATTGATTTGGGAGGGGCTGAGCTCGCCTAATTGCCAGGGGTGCAATCCCAGTGCGGGAAAGACGAAGGAAGAATACTCATGGGAAATCTCCAGAGTTTTTATATTTGAGTGATAATCCGAGCCGACAGCTACTATGGCAATGACGCCATTTCGGCGAGCATCATCAAGTGATTGTTGGAGATTTTCCAATTCGTCCAGGTGGGCGTGGGTATCAACGAGGCTATACAACTTCTGGTTGCTCTTTAGGGCGTCTTTGCTCGGCCTGCAATTTTTTATGATACTTGAGACCCAGCGCGGTAGGTTTGTAGGTATAGAGAGAGAATTCTCCAGTTTCCCGGGTGACCATGTTTGCCGATAGAAGCACTTTCACCGCTGTCTCCCCAACTTGTCCTGCTAAAAAGAGATGATGGTCAGGGACGGGTTTATTGGTGCTTTCATATTCTTCACAAATGCTGGTTAGCAACTTCATCGGTTCCTCTGTCAGACTCTTGAGAAGCGCCTGCATCGCTTCTGTCTTTCTGATTATATCGACGAAATCTTCAAAAGTACCCATTTGAACAAAGTGTATTTTAAACTATTAAAAGGTGATATGACAAATAACGAGAGTGTTTACTAATCTCAACGTAGGTTTCGCAATGATAGTAAAAAGTTGACGCTAAAATTTGGCGATGTTACAGTTGATTTGCCTATGAAGAGGATAGGTATTTTATATCATCCCAAGCTTGAGAAAGCTCGAGTTTTAGTTGGTGAGCTGGAAAAGATGTTATCCACCAAGAAAATTTCCTGCTGGCATTGTTCTGCCGGGGACGAAGATGAAGCCAGGGCTCAAATAGCAGGCTCAGATTTAATACTCAGCATTGGTGGCGACGGCACTATCCTTCATGCGGCACGGGCTATTGTTCCTCTGTCAGTGCCATTGATGGGGATAAATTTGGGCCAGCTGGGATTTATTACCGAGCTAGATGCTGACGAAGCTTTGTCTAAGCTGCCTGATGTAATTAATGGCGAAGGTTGGTTTGATGATAGGGCTATGCTTAAAGCTGAGGTTGGCGGGAAAAGTTTTCATGTCCTGAATGACGTTGTGCTGCGAAGCCCTATTGCACGGTTGATTCAGGTAAGAGCGAAAATTGATGGTGAGGAACTAACCACATATCGAGCCGATGGTGTTGTTGTTGCTTCAGCTACCGGGAGCACTGGCTATTGCCTGGCAGTGGGAGGTCCGATTCTTTATCCTCAATCTAATCAAATCATCCTCATGCCGATATCCTGCCACCTTGGCTTAGATCGTGCTTTAGTTTTATCGCCACAGAGCGTAGTTGAGCTAAGCGTTGCTGATAAAGGAGAAACCGTGCTTAGCCTTGATGGGCAGGTTAATTTATCCCTGAAGGAGGAGCAAACTGTTACGGTGAAGCTTAGCCAATATACCACTCGCTTCTTGAGGGTTCACCCGCCAAGCTATTTTTACCGCTCGTTATGGCAGAAATTGAAGGGGAAAGGATAACATGAAAGTTGACAACGCAAAAGTAGGCGATGCTGATTCAATACGTCGAATGATTAATCGTTTTGCTGATAAAGGTGATATATTGCCTCGTGCCCTAAGCGAGATATATGAAAACATTAGAGATTTCTTTGTGGTCCGGAACGAAGGAGAAGTTGTCGCCTGCGCAGCGCTACATATCAGTTGGCTTGATTTAGCTGAAATCAGGTCTTTGGCTGTTGATGAGAAAAATCAAAGCCAAAGGATTGGCTCTTCGCTTGTCCAGGCTTGCCTTGATGAGGCTAAGGCTCTGGGCATCCCCACTGTTTTTTGCCTTACTCGTGAGCCAGCTTTCTTTGAGAAACATGGGTTTAAATTAGTTGACAAGGCGGAGTTGCCCCGTAAGGTGTGGGGAGAGTGTTACCGCTGCCCCAAGTTTCCTGATTGCGATGAGGTAGCCCTTATTTACCACGTGTAATGTCATTGCAAGGAGCTTTGCGGTTGCGAGGCACAGCCGAAGCAAACCGGGAACGGCATTCCTTGCTTTCGCCCGGAACAAGGATTGCCACGCTTCACTCGCAATGACAGTAAAAAGGGGCTCGCAATGGCAGCAAAAAAGGAGTTCGCAATGACAATGAGGAGGGAAAGTTATGGTGATGCCGGAAAAAAAACTATCTAGCCAACAGCTCTATCGGGGTAGGGCGGTGAGTTTGAGGATGGATACCGTGGAAAAATCAAACGGAATGACGACTACAAGGGAGGTAGTGGAGCACAGCAACTGCGTGGCAGTGGTTGTGGTTGATGACCAGGATAACGTGCTTTTAGTTCGCCAGTATCGCTATCCAGTGGGCAAGTTCTTGCTGGAGATACCCGCGGGAGGCATTGACCTCAATGAGGAGCCCATTGACTGTGTCCGCCGTGAGTTACAGGAAGAAATCGGCTATTTCCCCCAGAAAATAGAGGAGCTCGGTGGTTTTTATTCTGTTCCTGGCTATGGCACGGAGTATCTACACTGCTATCTGGCTACCGACCTTGTTCCCAGCCGCCTTATAGCTGAAGACAGCGAAGGAATAGAGGTGGTGCGAGTTCCCATAAGCAAGATTACTCAGCTTATCACTTCAGGCGAGATTTGTGATGCTAAGAGCATCGCTGCTTTACTCACTTTTCTCCTGCAGCGAGAATAGTAGTTAGGAGAGGAAGTTTTGGCAATGCCGAAGGTGAAGGTAAATGATATCCAGATGTTCTATGAAGTGCATGGCGAGGGGTTTCCGTTGATAATGGTCATGGGGTTCACCGGAAACACAAGCTGGTGGGACCCTCGCTGGATTCAAACGCTCTCCGGGAAATTTAAGGTAATCGCATTCGATAACAGAGGAGCGGGACGCACCGACATATCTGACAGGGAATATTCTATCAAATTGTTTGCCGATGATACCGCAGGTTTGATGAATGCCCTGGGAATCCCACGTGCTAATGTGCTTGGAATATCAATGGGAGGGATGATAGCTCAAGAGCTTGTCCTTAACTATCCTGAGAAGGTAAAAAAGCTTGTCCTGTGTTCCACCTTCTGTGGAGGTGCGAAGTCAGTTCAACCATCTCAGGAAGCACAGAAAGCGCTCACACCTGATAGAGGTACTGTGTCTGCAGAAGAAGTGGCCAGAATGACCATTCCACTTCTTTTCACCGAGGAGTTCATCAAAAATAACCCTGGCGCGGAAGAACTGATAATGCAGCAAATCACCAAGAACCCAATTTCAAATGAAGCCTTAATGCGTCAAGTGAACGCAATAATGAATTTCGATACGTATGACAGGCTGTCTCAAATCAAGGTACCCACTCTGGTATTGTATGGTAAACGAGATATTCTCATACCTCCAGAAAATGGTCCAATCCTGGGTAAAGCCATACCCAAGGCCAGACTTGTCTCCTTCGAGAATTCAGCCCACGGACTTATAGAAGAGACGGAGGAGGTGCTTCACACCATTTTGGAGTTTCTCACCGAATCCTAATAATGCAAAAGACTTATTTCAGCTTCTCTATGACGGCATCGGCTACCTGGATGGTGCCTACAGGATTATCGGGCTTTAAGTCATATGTCAGGCTCTTGCCTTCGGCAATGACAGCGGCAATTGCATTTTCCAGGTTATCGGCGGCATCTCTTTCCCCGAGATAGCGAAGCATCATCACTCCAGAGAGCATCATCGCCATAGGGTTTACCTTATTTTTCCCGGCATACCTGGGGGCGCTGCCATGGGTAGGCTCAAAGACAGCGATATCATCCCCGATATTAGCCCCCGGGGCTACCCCCATACTGCCGACTAGCCCGGCACAGAGCTCGGAGATAAAATCTCCATAAAAATTAGGCAGCACCAGAACATCAAATTGCCACGGTTTTCGCACTAACTCCATACAGGTTGTATCTAAAACCATGTCGTTAAACTCAATGTCGGGATATTCCTTGGCTATCTGGCGAGCGGAATCGAGGAAAAGACCGTCGGAGAACTTCAGTATATTAGCCTTGTGAATAGCGGTTACCTTTTTTCTGTTATTTTTTATAGCGTAGTCGAAGGCAAATTTAGCAATTCGCCTGCTTGCTGTCTGAGATATGACCTTCAAACTCACTGCAGAGTCTTTCTTTATTTTGTCTCCGGTGGCTTTGGAGACGAAATCCAGTAACTCCGCGGTCTGCTGACTATCCTTGGCAAATTCTATCCCTGAGTAGAGGTCTTCGGTATTTTCCCTGACCACCACTATATCTACATCTTTAAACGGTGTAGGTATGCCAGGGTAGATTTTATATGGGCGAAGGCAGGCGTAAAGGTCTAATTTCTTGCGCAGGGCGACATTAACGCTTCTAAACCCGCTGCCGATGGGGGTGGTCACCGGACCTTTTAGGGCAACTTTATTTTTCCTTATTGAATCCAGAGCAGCATCAGGAAGCGGCGTGCCGAACAATTCCTGGGCCTTGGAGCCTATAGTGACGACATCCCACTGGAATTGGACTCCCGTTGCCTCTAATACCCTTCGAGTGGCCTCGGCTACTTCGGGCCCTATTCCGTCGCCGGGGATGAAAGTTACTCTGCGTTGCATGATCTTCACCCTCACCTTAATCCTCTCCCGTCCAGGGAGAGGGAGTGTAGCTCAGAATGACGTTCACTAAAGTTCAAAATCCTTATGTTTTTTAATATAAGGGATGAGCCCTCCTTCCTTAAGTATGGCGAGCATCAATGGCGGTATTTTGGTCGAGGTAAGTCTACTATTGGAAGTCAGATTAGTTATCACTCCTTCGGTTAAGTTTATCTCAAGCTGGTCTCCATCGTTAATCTTGTCGGTATCGCAGAGCAATACCGGTAAGCCTTGGTTGATAGCGTTTCTGAAAAAAATGCGAGCTGCCGATTTAGCCAGAATGGCAGCTATTTCCGACATTTTGATTACCAGAGGGGCATGTTCCCGGCTGGAACCCAAGCCAAAATTCCCGCCGCCCACCAGGAAATCGCCCTGACGCACCCTGGAGGCAAAATCGGGAACGAGGTCTTCAAAGATATGTTTGGAAAGCTCAGGTAGGTTGCTCCTCAGGTGGGCAAATCTGCCGGGGATAATGTCGTCTGTGGAGACATTGTCCCCTAGCTTGATAGCTTTTCCCTTGAGCACTGTTTCAGGCATTTTCACCCTCACCTTAATTCTCTCCCTTCAAGGGAGGGAGATTATATATCTGAAGGCTCTCAGCTAATAGCTCTATGTCATAACCTCCCTGGGGTCGGTAATTTCGCCCGTGATAGCTGAGGCAGCAGCGGTAGCCGGGCTAGCTAAGTATAGCATAGCTTTGGGATTGCCCATTCGCCCCTTAAAGTTGCGGTTGGCAGTGGAAAGGCAAGCCTCTCCATTGCCTAATACACCCTGGTGTAAACCAAGGCAAGCAGCACAGCCCGGAGGGAGAATAACTGCTCCAGCTTCGACCAAGCTGTGAATATAGCCTTTCTCTATAGCTTGTAGGAGCACCTGCCGTGAAGCCGGGGCGATGAGGAGCCTGGTATCGGGATATCTCCTCTTGCCCTGGAGAATACTGGCAGCAACGGCTAAATCTTCAAGACGTCCATTGGTGCAGGTGCCGATGAATACCTGCTGGATTTTGATTCCTTTTGCGTCGCGGGCAGAGCGGACATTGTCCACAGAGTGGGGGAAGGAAACCATCGGCTCAAGTTGGGAGAGATTTATGGACATGATTCGCTCATAATTGGCATCGGCGTCGGGATAAAGTGGTTTATAGCTAGCGCTGCGTCCCTGTGAGGAGAGAAAGCCCCGGGTGATTTCATCGCTGGGGAATAGGCCCACTTTAGCGCCCGCTTCTACAGCCATGTTAGCTATGGTGAGGCGCTCGGACATTGTCAGGTGAGCTAAGGATTCACCACCAAATTCCAGAGCTTTATAGGTAGCGCCATCAGCCCCAAGCTGGCCAATGAGGTATAGAATCAGGTCTTTGGCGTAAACCAGTTGGGGGAAGGAACCAACGAGGTTAATCAGGAAAGTTTCTGGCACGCGGAACCAGGTTTTGCCCAGTGCCATGGCTATAGCTATGTCGGTGGACCCCATGCCAGTGGCAAAAGCGCATAAGGCACCTGCGGTAACGGTGTGAGAATCAGCGCCAACAATAATGTCACCGGGATTGGCGAAAAGTTCCGCCACTAACTGGTGGCATATGCCGTTCCCGACATCATAAATATAGCAATTTGTTTTCTTGGCGAAGTGACGCAGAAGGATATGGTCGTTGGAGGTCTGCTGGCTAGGACTGGGAGCAGCATGGTCAAGGAAAATCGCTACCTTTTCTGGTTCGGCTATAGCTGCAAAGCCACTATCCTCAAATTGCTTTATTGCCAGGGGTCCTGTGGTATCCTGAACGAACACCAGGTCTATGGTGGCAAGGACAATATTGCCTGCCATAGCGTCGGTCTGCGATTTATCTCGCAGGATTTTTTCGGCTAAAGTTTTCCCCATCAATTACAAAGGGATATTGCTATGTTTTTTTGGTGGATTGGTAACCTTTTTATCCTTGAGCATTTCTAGGGCTTTGATTATCTTTGGGCGCGTTTCTCGAGGGTCAATGACATCATCGATATAGCCTCTGCCAGCGGCTACATAAGGATTAGCAAATTTATCCCGGTACTCCTGAATCAATTTTTCCCTCGTTTCCTCGGGTTTTTCTGATTTAGCTATCTCAGCACGATAAACGATGTTGGTTGCTCCTTCGGGTCCCATAACAGCGATTTCTGCCGTGGGCCAGGCGTAACAGATGTCTCCCCGCAGTCCTTTGCTGCTCATCGCCACATAAGCTCCTCCGTATGCTTTACGGGTAATTACGCTTATCTTAGGCACAGTTGCCTCGGAATAAGCGAAAAGGAGCTTGGCTCCATGCCTGATGATGCCTCGGAATTCCTGGTCTGTTCCGGGCATGTATCCGGGCACATCAACGAAGGTAACCAGTGGGATGTTGAAGCAATCGCAAAAGCGGACAAATCTCGACGCCTTATCCGAGGCATCAATATCGAGGACACCGGCTAGATGAAGTGGCTGCTGAGCTAGAATGCCTACGCTATATCCGTCCATCCGGGCAAAGCCGACAATTAAGTTGCGAGCAAATCTGTGGTGAACTTCCAGAAAGTCGCCGTTGTCCACCACTTTTGTTATCACTTGGTTCATATCATAGGGCTTGGTGGGGCTATCAGGCACAATATGGAGTAATTCTTCGTCGGTGCGATGAGGGTTATCTTCGGTATCTTCAAATGGAGGGGGTCCTTGGTAGCTTTGGGGGAGGAAGCTCAGCAATTTACGCACAAGTTGAAAACATTCCTGTTCAGTATCAACGGCGAAGTGGGCATTCCCGCTTTTGGTAGCGTTTACCATAGCGCCGCCCAGTTCCTCCAGGCTGATTTCTTCTCCAGTTACCGTTTTGACCACCTCGGGTCCAGTGATGTAGCTTTGTCCTATTCCCTTGACCATAAATACGAAATCAGTTATTGCTGGTGAGTACACCGCACCTCCTGCAGTGGGCCCAACTATCACTGAAATCTGGGGGATAGTGCCGGAATATATAGTGTTACGGGTGAAGATTTCACCATAGGCTTTAAGGCTATCCGCTCCTTCCTGAATGCGGGCTCCTCCTGAGTCAAGTATGCCCACAAAAGGTACGCCGGTGGTGGCAGCTAAGTCCATCGCCTTGCAAATTTTATTGGAAGCTACTTCTGACAATGAGCCGCCGAGAACGGTGAAATCCTGGGAGAAAGCAAAGACAAGACGTCCAGCAACCTTTCCATAGCCGGTGATTACTGAATCGCCGGGGAATTTCTGCTCTGCCATGCCAAAATCGGTGCACCGGTGGGTCACAAAAGGGTCTATTTCCTCGAAGCTTCCCTCATCAAAAAGAAGGTCAAGTCGTTCCCTGGCGGTCAACTTTCCTTTGCTGTGCTGTGCTTCAATGCGTTTGGCTCCGCCTCCCTGTCTTGCCTTCTCTCTTAGCTCGTTTAATTGCGCCAACTTTTGTTCGATATCCATGGTTGTCTTTCCTTGATGATTTATTTAGTTCAGTTATTGTGCTATTTTAATTGCTTCTTTTGCTATAATCAACAGGATGACTGAGCAGCATAATAAGCCAATGGAGACTGCCTTCACTCATTGTGGTGAAGCTACCTTTTATTGGGGTAGGCGGACCTATATCATGGGGATTATAAATCTTTCTCCAGACTCCTTCTCCGGGGATGGATTGGAAAACGGGGACGTCGCCTTACCTAAGGCGAGGCAGTTAGTTGCTGACGGGGCTGACATAATTGATGTAGGCGGAGAATCCACTCGGCCCAGTGCTGCTCTTCTTTCGGTTGATGAAGAATTACGCCGCGTAATCCCTGTCCTGGAAAAGCTGCGCAAGGAGATATCAATACCGTTAAGCATTGATACTTATAAGCTCGAGGTAGCTCGTGAAGCACTGGATGTTGGTGCCAACATGATAAATGATATCTGGGGATTGAAGAAGGAGCCCCGACTGGCTGAGTTAGCAGCACAGAGGAAAATACCAATGATTCTGATGAGCAATCAGCGGGATATTTCACTTCACCACGATGTTATCTTTCCCGATATTATCTCCGTGGTTATCGCTGATTTGCGGAAAGGTATTGAGCAAGCTCTCTCTGCAGGCATGCCTCGCGAGAATATCATCGTTGACCCCGGCATCGGTTTCGGCAAGACACAGGAACAGAATCTGGAGATTCTACAGCGACTGGAAGAACTTAAGACGCTGGGCAGTCCAATCCTTTTAGGTAGTTCCCGTAAATCGGTAATAGGGTGGGTGGTTGACTTGACTCCGGAAAAAAGGTTAGGAAGGATGGCATTTGTCCCCCCTGCTGACCGACGTTTGGAGGGAACAGCGGCTACTATAGCTCTCGGCATCGCCAAGGGTGTTGATATGGTTAGGGTGCATGATGTCAAGGAGATGGCGCGCGTTTGTAAGATGAGCGATGCCATTGTTAGAGGGTGGCGGTAAATTGGCTGTTGCTTATCTTTGTCTTGGCTCAAACCTGGGAAATAGGATGGCGAACTTGAACAAGGCTGTGGCATTGCTTTCTCAGAAGGTAAATATTGAAAGGGTTTCCTCCGTTTATGAAACTGAGCCAGTAGGTTATCAAGAGCAACCACTGTTTCTTAATATGGCATGCCAAATCAGCACTGTCTTGAGCCCCTGGGAGCTACTTCGCTTTGCCAAGGATATTGAGGCAGAAATGGGCCGGGTGCGAGGTTTCTCCAACTCACCGCGCCTTATAGATATAGATATCCTCTTTTATGACCGTGAGGTTATCAAAAAGGATGAATTGACTATACCGCATCCCCGGCTGGCGAAAAGAGCCTTTGTGCTTATACCATTAGCTGAAATTGCTCCACAGTTGATTCATCCTGAACTGGACCGGAAAATTAGTGAACTGGCTGGGGTTGTGGAAGGGCGAGAAGGTGTGCAAAAATGGACATCGGGAGATTAAATGTACCAACTATTCGTAGAAGAACACTTTGATGCCGCACACTACCTGCGAAAGTATCGCGGTAAGTGTGAAAATCTACATGGGCATCGATTTAAAGTGATAGCTCGCCTCCAAGCTAGGGAACTTGATGACAGCGGTTTAGCCTATGACTTTGCTCACATAAAGAGTTATCTCAGGGAGATCCTGGCTCGCTTTGACCATACCTGCCTCAACGATGTATCCCCATTCACCAAGATTGAGCCTTCCTGCGAGAACATTGCTGCTACGATATATGATGAGCTTAAGCCGCGTCTTTCGGGGGCACCAGCTACATTGGCGTGTGTGGAGGTTTGGGAATCACCCACGAGCGGCGTGGTCTATAGTCCGTGAATTATTTTTTCTGTTCGTTAAATTCCGGGGGCAGCAGGTTGGGGATTGTGTCCACGATGGGATAGGGATGCTGGCATTTGGGACAGTACAGGGAGCCGGTAATTATTTCCTCATCCTCTTCTTTCTCCACAGTAAGCTCCAAATCCCCCTTGCATACTGGACACGCCAGGATTTTCATAAGCTCTCTTTTCATAATGGCTATATATTATAACAGATAAACAGTAGAATTGCGGTATAATAACAATGTAGGAGGTAAAATGGCTGTTCAAATCAAGAAAACCTATCAGGGAATAAACCCTGAGATGCTTCGTGATGAGGTGCGGGATACGGTTCAAAAGCGGGGGATTATGGTGGAAGAAGCGAAGGTGCAGACCTACGGTCTTCCCAGTGGTGCGACACAAGCCCGGGTTACCATGGCATTCAAGGTGAAAGAGGAAGAATGCGGCAGTGCCCACATTATCGGCTCGCCAGAGGGCGAAACAAAGCTGATGGTTGATCTGGATGAAAGGCTTCTCTCCCCGGAAAGTATCTCAGCTCTTCAAGCGGACTTAGATTTCATTCTCGGCTCATACGAGGTTAAGTGGTGAGACATGAGGGAATCCAAGCAGGAACGAAGGGAGAAGCGCCGGGCAAAAGAAAAGGCGAGGATGCCCAAGCACGGCAAGAGCCTGGCAAGGATATATAAGGACGCCGTATCCAAGAGAGCGAAGGGGTAAATAGGACACGGATAAGAAATAAAAGAAGAAGCAAAAGAAATAAGCTTTACTCTATTCTGGGTGGTGGCGTTAGATTTGAACTCCTTATTCCAGTGCTAAGCTTTCCTGGAGTTTTTTGCCTGCTGCCTATGTTGCTCTTCTGTATGGGATGCGGCGTTTTCCTATCCACAGGCCCTTGAAGAAAGTTCGGTTGAGGATATGGGCATAATCGGCGACATTAAGAAGGTCTTTAGATATACTTCTTTCGAAATAGGCTACCTCAACATGCCTGCCAATGTCCTTCGCTGCTTGAAGAACATAAGCAAAATCGGAGTCTCCGCTGACCAGCACTGCCACGTCATAGAGTCCGTTCCAGGCGAAGCGGAGCAAATCCGTAGCTAACATGATATCTATGCCCTTTTCCACAGGGACGCCCTGAGATAGCTTAGTGGTGCCCAGGCGAACTTCGAGGTAAGGAGTCTTCCTCAAGCTATCGAGAAATTCCTGCTGTTCTCGATAGGCATCAGGCCAATGGTTTGGGTCCTGGAGCACATTGTAATAATAAACACGGGATAGCTGTCTTGTACCACAAAGCTTATGGGAAAACTCGGCGAAGTTGAGGTCATGGCGCTTAAAGTTGTTCTGTAACGCATGATACAAATTACTTCCATCTATGAAAACGGCGACTCTATCTTCCATATTCCTCCAAATTATCTCTTTAAGTATACACTGTCGAAAGGGAAATTTGCTAGCACTCTGGATGTCTAGAGCCACATTTTGGCTAGAGGCGAAACATTCGTCAGGTTCTCATCGCCCGCGTGCTCAATCAAGATGTGCTACCTTTCTGCTTTTGCGCTTCCTCCTCTCTGAGAATCTTACGAAGGACCTTCCCTATGATTGACTTAGGAAGCGAATCCCTGAACTCTACACTCTTTGGAGTTTTGTATGCCGCTAATTTTTGTTTGCAGAAGTCCATAATCTCGTCTTCCGTGGCTGTCTCACCCGGTTTTAGAACGATATAGGCCTTAATTGTCTCCCCTCTGTATTTGTGGGGTATGCCTACAGCCACTGCATCCATAACCTTGGGGTGCTGATAGAGCACCTCATCGATCTCTCTGGGATAGATGTTGAATCCGCCGGCGATAATCATGTCCTTCTTGCGATCCACTATGAAAATATAACCTTCCTCGTCCTCCGTGGCGATGTCTCCGGTATAGAGCCATCCATCTCTAAGTTGATTCGCTGTTTCCTCGGGGTTGTTCCAGTATTCCTTCATGATCAGGGGTCCCTTCATTATGATCTCACCAGGCTCTCCCTGCGGCACATCTTCCACTCCTTTGTCTACATCCACCAAACGAACATCATTATCAGGGAAGGGGACCCCGATGCCGCCGACCTTCTTGAGACCCAGTACTGGATTGGAAATCCCTAAAGAGGTAGACTCACTCAGCCCGTATCCCTCGCTGAAGAAGATGCCCATGTCGCGAACCTGCTGGATAAGCTCCACAGGCATAGGCGCTGCTCCCGAGTTCAACAAACCCAGCTTCTTTGCTAGGTTTAACTCTGGGGCCTTGGGGTGGTTGACGAGGGCGGTGATCAGTGTGGGCACAGTGGGGAAAAAGGTGATTTCATTAAAATTGGCCAGGAGCCCCATCAGCTCATCTAGATCAAATCGAGGGACCAGTATCTGGGTAGCACAATTAGCCATGGCCCAGTTCATTGCTACGATGTTTCCGTACACATGGAAATAGGGCAGCACCGCCAGCACGGAACGTCTCTCTGGAGAGATAAGAGTCATAGTGGGATTGCCCCATAGGGAGCACTGTAAGGTGGCAGCTACTATGTTGGCGTGGGTGAGCACTGCCCCCTTGGGAATCCCGGTAGTTCCTCCAGTAAACTGAATAAGGGCAGGGTCGTCCGGGGCTATCTGGACTCGTGGGACTCTCGTGTCAGAACAGTTATCCATGAGTGTGGAAAAATGATGCCAACCCTCCTCCAACTCCAGGTCTTTAGGGGTGCTCACCCCCATCCCCTTTATGTAATCGGTTACTCTAGTGACCACTATCCGGGGGATGTCCACCTCTTGACAAACGGTCCGAATCGTCGGGAGGACCAAATCAAAGGTAAATAGGGTCGTCATCCCGGTATTTTTGATTATGGGTTTGAGTTCGTCAGCGGTATACATGGCGTTTAGATTCACCGCAATAGCTCCCAGGGATAGAGTAGCCAAATAAGCGATGACATACTGGGGGCAATTAGGCAGATGAAGCCCTACCCTTTCTCCTTTCTGTACTCCCAGGGTACCAAGAGCATTGGCCATGCGCAAAGCCTGCTGGCGCAGCTCCCAGAAGGTCATCTCAGTACCGTAAAAGTTCAGAGCTGCTTTGTCTGGATGTGTACCAGCTGAGATCTGAAGGATATCCTGAGCAGGCACCCGGGGATAGCGGATTGTAGTAGGAACATTGTAATCATAGTGACGATGCCAGGGTTTTGTTTCCATGGTTACCCCCTTTTATGTTTTTATTTAGTGTAGCATAAACAGGACAAGACCAGCTAGATATAGCTCCTCGAGTTACCCGTTTTTGGGATAATGGCACGGCCTGCACAGCGAACGTTTGGCAAAACCGAGGCTGCGTTTGTGTGAGTCTATCTACCGATAAACAACGAATTCCACTCGGGGATACCTCCCTCAGTGCTCTCCTACCCGCGAGATGGTCTTCTATTTGAGGCTGGTTGGAGGTATAATAGGGATAGGGAACAATTCAAACCAGGGATAACTTGGCGGACGGCATTCTTGCTAAGTGAGTAGCTGAGCTAGGTGGATTTGGAGAGTAGCTTTCGGATGATTCTGCTGGTGGTATAATAACCATGGTAACTGTGTCCAATGAAGGAGGTCAGCTATGGCATTGAGGGTAGAGAAGAACAAGATAGAGGCTGTAATTTACACGCAACAATATAGGATAGAAGGGGAGGTTTATATCCCGAAAGACAGCAGATTTACGGATTTTATGGGCGCCGATGTAAAATTAGGGTTTATACCCGTCACCAATGGCAAAGTCTACGCTCTGCCGAAGGATAAACTGCTCCATACTGTTCCCTTGATGAACGTAAATAAAAACTTCATAGTTATAGCGTTTCCAAAGAGTTTGGTAGGCGTATGATACGGCCTGGAGGATAGCGGAGAGGGACTGGTAACCCGCGAAATTTGCCAGGCCCATGATGGGACTGCCAGCTATCCTCGAACTTAGCAGACCGGGTTACCTCAGTGCCATGTCAAGGCTCTCCAGCCACCAAGCCTCATGATATGCTCAATACCAAAATACAAACAAAAAGGCAGGTCAACTTGACCTGCCTTTCCAAATTTCTTTGGTGGCGGGGGTTGGATTTGAACCAACGACCTTCGGGTTATGGGCCCGACGAGCTACCACTGCTCCACCCCGCGATAATGACACACAAAAGCCGCCGATTTTTAGGGAAACTGACAGGTTTTGTGTTCAACCTGACTCAGGTCAAGGACTCGGCCATTAGTACGGCTTAGCTCAACGGATTACTCCGCTTACACATGCCGCCTATCAAGCAAGTAGTCTACTTGCGGCCTTTCCCGGTTAAGCATCCATCAAAGTAAACTCTAATGGACGCCATTTCCCGGTGGGAGATCTCATCTTGGGGAGGGCTTCGCACTTGAGATGCTTTCAGCGTTTATCCCTTCCAGACATGGCTACCCAGCATTGCCCCTGGCGGAACAACTGGCACACCAGAGGTCTGTCCATCCTAATCCTCTCGTACTAAGGACAGCTCCCCTCAAATCTCCAACGCCCACGACGGATAGAGACCAACCTGTCTCACGACGGTTTGAACCCAGCTCGCGTGCCGCTTTAATAGGCGAACAGCCTAACCCTTGGGACCGACTACAGCCCCAGGATGCGACGGGCCGACATCGAGGTGCCAAACCTTGCCGTCGATATGAACTCTTGGGCAAGATAAGCCTGTTATCCCTGGCGTAGCTTTTATCCGATAAGCCACGGCCCTTCCACACAGTGCCGTGGGATCACTTTGCCCGACTTTCGTCTCTGTTCGACTTGTAGGTCTCGCAGTCAAGCTCCCTTATGTCAATGCACTCCGCACACGGTTTCCATCCGTGTTGAGGGAACCTTTGGACGCCTCCGTTACCTTTTAGGAGGCAACCGCCCCAGTCAAACTACCCACCAGACACTGTCCTCGTCTTGCGATGAGTTAGAACCAAAATTGAACAAGAGTGGTATTTCAACGGTGGCTCCACCGAAGCTGACGCTCCGGCTTCTAAGCCTCCCACCTATTCTACACATGCTCAATCTAAGCTCAATGCCAAGCTATAGTAAAGCTGCCAGGGTCTTTTTGTCCTGTCGCGGGTAAAGGGCATCTTCACCCCCATTTCAATTTCGCCGAGTCCCTCGTTGAGACAGTGCCCAAGTCGTTACATCATTCGTGCGGGTCGGAACTTACCCGACAAGGGATTTCGCTACCTTAGGACCGTTATAGTTACGGCCGCCGTTCACTAGGGCTTCAGTTCAAAGCTTTGAGCTAATGCTCTAACCTCTCTCCTTAACCTTCTAGCACCGGGCAGGTATCAGCCCCTATATTTCAGCTTTTTCGCTTTAGCAGGGACCTGTGTTATTGTTAAACAGTCGCTTGGGCCAATTTTGTGCCCCCACCTTTACAGGTGGGCCCCCTTCTCCCGAAGTTACGGGGTCAAATTGCCGAGTTCCTTAACGAGGGTTCTCTCGAACACCTTGGGACTTTTACCCCAACCTACCAGTGGCGGTTTGCGGTACAGGTACCTAGCTTTTTAGCAACGAGGTTTTTCTTGCCAGTGTAGGATCAACTGAATTATCTCGGGTTTCCCCTCAATTTCTCCCTCCTCTCAGCTTAATATCAGAGTGGATTTGCCTGCCCTGATGCACCTTGAGTTGGGAACACATCATGTCCAATAGACATGCTCAGCCTACCTTCCTGGGTCCCCCCTTTGCCTTAAAACAAAAACTAAGTAGCATGGGAATATTAACCCATTGTCCATCGCCTACCCCATTAGGGTTTGGCTTAGGCCTGGCTAACCCTACGTCGATTGACGTTGCATAGGAAACCTCAGGTTTACGGTGGGTATGGTTTTCACATACCTTTACGCTACTCATACCGACATTCTCACTTGTCACTACTCCACCTTGACTTGCATCAAAGCTTCTCAGCCATGACAACGCTCCCCTACCGCTCCCTAATAAAATCAGGAAGCCCATAGCTTCGGTAGCAAACTTAAGCCCCGTTATATTGTCGGCGCAGCATTACTCGACCAGTGAGCTGTTACGCACTCTTTAAAGGATGGCTGCTTCTGAGCCAACCTCCTGGCTGTTTGTGCAACACCACTTCCTTTCCCACTTAGCTTGCTTTTAGGGACCTTAGCTGATGGTCTGGGCTGTTTCCCTTTCGACCACGGGGCTTATCCTCCGTAGTCTCACTCCCAGGATTACATTTATGGCATTCGCAGTTTGGTTAAGTTCGGTAACCTCACGGTCCCTGGCTTATCCAGAGCTCTACCTCCATAAATTACTTCCTGAGGCTGCACCTAAATGCATTTCGGGGAGAACCAGCTATTTCCGAGTTCGATTGGCATTTCACCTGCACTAACCACAGCTCATCCTAGAATTTTGCCTCATTCACAGGTTCGAGCCTCCACTCAATCTTACTTGAGCTTCACTCTGGCCATGGTTAGATCACCCGGTTTCGGGTCTGCTCCATGCGACCTGCTCGGCGAACCGAGCTACGCCCTATTCGGACTTGCTTTCGCTTTGGCTCCGCAACGCAAGTTGCTTAACCTAGCCACATAGAACAAGTCGTCGGTTCATTCTTCAATAGGCACGCCATTAGTTTGCCGAAACAAACCTCTGACTGCTTGTAAGCATAAGGTTTCAGGTTCTATTTCACTCCCCTCCCGGGGTGCTTTTCACCTTTCCCTCACGGTACTGGTTCACTATCGGTCATCAACAGTATTTAGCCTTGGAAAGTGGTCCCCCCAGCTTCCCACGGGATTCCACGTGTCCCGTGGTACTCAAGAACACAAGCAAAGATTCCATCCTTTAACCTACGGGACTCTTACCCTCTATGGTTGCCCTTTCCAGAAACATTTGGCTAGGATAGAATTTGGTAACTTTGTGATGGACCCTGAAATCCATCTCTTGTGTCTTACAACACCAAAACAGCATAAGTTTCAGGACTACTAAGCTGCATTGGTTTGGGCTTTTCCCCGTTCGCTCGCCGCTACTAAGAGAATCTCTTTGATTTCTTTTCCTCGGGTTACTTAGATGTTTCAGTTCGCCCGGTTCCCCCTCGCTGAATGCGAGTGCTCAAGTTTTACCTGAGCGGGTTACCCCATTCGGGAATCCCCAGCTAAGCTTGCTAGACAGCTCCCTGAGGCTTTTCGCAGTCTTGTCGCGCCCTTCTTCGGCTGTTGATGCCAAGGCATCCACCTTACGCTCTTTCTTCCTTGACCTGCGTCAGGATGAACACAAAACCTATTCAGTTTTTAAGGTGCAAACTAGAATTATTCAAACACAACACTATACCACACCACTATTGTGGTGTCAAATAAGTAAACTATTCTTATTTTGGTAGTGCTGTATTATCATAATACCACTTCCGTGAAATCAAAGCAAATTTTTGGACTCAACTCCAACGTATTCTTCCTGGGATTGGTCAGTTTCCTCACCGATGTCAGCAGTGAGATGATTTTCACCCTCCTCCCTTTGTTTCTGCTCAATGTGCTGGGGGTGGCGACCACGGTCATTGGTCTAATTGAAGGAGTGGCTGATGCCACTGCCTCTCTGTTTAGAATCCTCAGCGGCTGGCTCAGCGATAGATTGGGAAAAAGGAAAGAGCTAACTATTCTTGGCTACGGATTATCCACTGCTGTCAAGCCGCTCATGTATATTGCCTCGACCTGGGGGATGGTGCTTGGTGTACGGTTTTGCGACAGGATGGGCAAGGGTGTTCGAACTGCTCCTCGGGATGCTTTAGTAGCAGATTCAGTAACTTCAGGGCAGAGGGGCAAGGCTTTCGGACTTCACCGCGCCATGGATACCTTCGGCGCAATGGTGGGCATTATTTCCGCAGCAGTAGTGGTCTTCTTATGGCAAGGTGGAAGTCTGGAGCTCAGTCGAGCTACCTACCAGCAATTGGTTTTAATTGGCATTATCCCTGCTGTGATAGCTTTGTTTATCTTTTTCTTCATTAAAGAGCCAGCGAAAAGTCCAGCACCACAAAGCTCCCCTCCTATAGGTAGAATGAGGAAACTTACATTCGGGTTAGATAAACGGTTCTGGATTTTCCTGGGCATTATCTTCTTATTCACACTGGGCAACTCCAGCGATGCTTTCCTCATTCTTCGAGCCCAGAACCTGGGCAATCCTGTTCTTACTATACTTTTGATGCTGGTGCTGTTCAATTTCGTTTATGCTTCCTTATCCACGCCGGCGGGGATGTTGTCCGATAAGCTGGGAAGGAGGCGCATCATCCTCTTGGGCTGGCTGATTTACACTCTGGTTTACCTTGGCTTCGCCGTGGCTTCCGTTTCGTGGCAGGTATGGCTATTATTCGGATTTTATGGTGTTTATTACGGCTTAGCTGAGGGAGTAGCCCGTGCCTTTGTAGCCGATTTAGTTCCCGAGGAGAAAAGGGGGACGGCTTATGGTCTATTTCACGGCATCGTGGGAGTTACTTTGCTTCCGGCAAGCCTTATTGCCGGCTGCTTGTGGCAGGTGGTTAACCCCGCAGCACCATTTTTCTTCGGCGCCATCATGGCTTTCCTGGCGATGGTAGGCTTCTTGGTGTTAGTCAAGGAATGACATTTACCCCAGAATCACATTATCTATCAGTCTCGTTTTGCCTATTCTGACTGCCAGGAAGACTATCGCTGGGCGGTCGATTTTTTTTAACTCCTCCAGGGTATTGGCGTCGGCGATGCTGACATAGTCGATTTTGGCTAATGGCTCCTTCTGAATCATTGAGGTCATCTGGTGGCGAATTTTAGCAGCATCTTTTTCACCGCCTTGCCACAATTCCCTGGCGAGAGAGAGTGCCTTAAATAGAACTGTGGCTGCCTGTCGTTCTTCAGGGTTCAGATAGGTATTGCGGCTGCTCATGGCCAGTCCGTTGCTTTCCCTAACTGTGGGCACAATTATGATTTCCAGGTTCATATTTAAATCAGCAACCATTTTCTTAATGACCACCGCCTGCTGGGCATCCTTCTGCCCGAAATAGGCTCTGGTGGGCTGGATGATGTTGAATAGCTTGGCGCAAACTGTGGCTACTCCACGGAAATGTCCCGGACGAGAGGCTCCTTCAAGCTTTTCGGTTACCTTCTCTACATCTACCCAGCTATTAAAACCCCGGGGATACATCTCCTCCTCCGACGGCACGAAGACGATATCTACCTTCTCCCTTTCCAGTAGTTCAAGGTCGCGATTGAGGTCTCGAGGGTAATCCTGAAAATCCTCGTCTGGTCCAAACTGGGTGGGGTTTACGAAGATGCTGACCACAACCGTGGGGTTTTCCTTCCTCGCCTGTCTTACCAGGCTTAAGTGACCTTCGTGGAAATAGCCCATGGTGGGCACAAAGCCAACAGGCTCGCTGAGCTGGCGTCTTAGTTTCCTCATTTCGGCGATTGTGTTTATTACTGGCGTTTTCACCTTCACCCTCTCCCATCAAGGAAGAGGGAATCTAAAGAGATTGCTTCGCTTTGCTCGAAATGACATACATAAAAGAGGGTCACAATGACATACTTCCTAACATAAAAAATCACTCCGTTAACTAATGGGCAATGGCAGTTTACCCCTTGAGAGATTCGAGAATGCTTTCGTCCATAGTGTAGCTGTGCTTCATGGTGGGGAATGCATTGGACTTAACCTCGGTTACATAGGCAGTGACAGCGTTCTTTATCTCTTCAGCCAGCCTGGCATATTGTTTAGCATGTTTGGGAACAATGTCGGTATAAAGTCCAAGCATGTCGCTCACTACCTGAACCTGACCGTCACAATCAGGACCGGCACCGATGCCGATGGTAGGGATGGACAGCTTCTTGGTGAGCAATTTAGAAAGTGCCGCCGGCACGCATTCCAAAACAACTGAGAAGGCACCAGCTTGCTGTAATATTTGAGCATCTTCAAGCAACCTTTTGGCTGTCTCGGCAGTTTGCCCTTGCACTTTGTAGCCACTAAGTTGATATACTGACTGTGGTGTAAGCCCGATATGACCCATAACCGGTATGCCACAATTGATAAGGCGTTTCACTGTTTCGGCAACAACTTCACCACCTTCAAGCTTGACCGCCTGTGCTCCACCTTCCTGGATAAATCTTCCCGCGTTGTACAGAGCATCTGAGATATCAGTGTGGTAGGTCATAAAGGGCATATCGCCTACTATCAAGGCCTTGTTAGCGCCCTTGACCACAGCTTTGGTGTGATGAATCATCTCGTCCATTGTGACCGGGATAGTGGAATCATAGCCCAGCATTACCATTCCCAGGCTGTCTCCCACGAGTATTAAAGGCACACCGACCCCGTCAATGATTTTGGCGGTTATGTAATCATAGGCGGTAAGCATGGGTATTTTTTCCTTCCTTTGCTTCATTGCCTTTATTTCATCTATGGTAATCCGCATTGTCTCACTCCTTTTATTTCATAGTTAACAGGTCTTCCACCCATTCTTTCCCTTTCGTCTCCACAATCCTGTTATTTTCATCCACATAAACCATCTTTGGAATCACATTTATCGCTTCATCATCAGGGACATGGCAATAGGAGAGGATAATAACGATGTCTCCTTTAGCGGCAAGCCTGGCAGCGGCGCCATTAATGCAAATTGCTCCTGAGCCTGGCTCAGCTTCAATGGCATAAGTGCTAAACCGGGCGCCATTATTGATGTCAAGCACCTCTACCTGCTCATAAGGGAGGGTGTCACTTGCCTCCATGAGGGATTTGTCTATGGTAATGCTGCCTTCATAATCGACATCGACCTGGGTAACCCGAGCATGGTGGATTTTACCTTTCAACATAGTTCTCATTGGCTACCTCCCGACATTATTCGTAAACAGAGCCTTTAGTTCCTCAGCTTTATATGCATCGATTTTTCCTTTCTTTAAAGCGATGGGAATAGTGTGGAGCCCTAACTCTTTATAAGTAGTGAGCAGCGAGGGATTATTAGCTTTAAGCGCAGTTAGATGTTTACTTATGGTGGCCAGATCGCCACGGGATACAGGTCCGGTGAGGCAATCTGGTAAACCGATGTTATCAATGTTGTTCACTGTGCCTTGTAACAAAGGGATGAGAGCTTTGGTTGCCTTCTCCGGGGGCACTCCAAGGGTTTGCCATAAATCTGTAGCTAGCTTGACCAAAGTTACCATATAGTTACAGGCAAAGACGGCTGCGGCATGATAAATTACCTTGTCTCCGGGCTTAAGTTCTATCCAGGCGCCATCCAGGAAGGAAGCCAATTTTTTTAGCGTTGATAGCAGAGGTTCCTCAGCTTCAAGGGCGAAAGTGGAGCCAGGGAGGTTTTCCACAGCTTGTTTAATACTAGCGAAAGTTTGTAGTGGGTGGAAGGAGCCGATATTAGCGCCTGCCTGCTTGGCTGGCTTGAGGATGTCAATGGAGTGGACGCCACTGCAATGCACCACGCTTTTCCCGGGATGCCAGTGAACCTCACTGGCTACCCTGGCAATGGCATCGTCAGGGGTGGTGATAAAGATTAACTCAGCGGCATCAGCTGCCTCCTGTGGCGATGAGCAGGGATGGCAATGAGGTAAGGAACTAGCCAGCCTCTCTGCTGAGGTTAAGTTCCGACTGGATACCGCAACTATTCTGCACTCCTTCTGGGAAAGCCTTGTTGCCAGGGCTGTTCCTACTGTCCCTGCGCCAATAAAGCCAATCTTTAGCATGCTGTTGCTACCTTGCTGGCGGATATGCCTGCCATTGTTTTGGATTTAGTTATTGCCCTAACTATTGCGGTGGACATCACCTCAGTGGCTACTATGCCCAGTAAGGTGAGGTCACATTTCTTTTCTCCTAGGGAAAGGACAAAAATTACATCGCCATCAAACATAGTAAGGTAAGGGTCAACAGTGCGGGCTATGCCCGCTCCTGCCATTTGTGCTAGCTTGTTCGCCTGTGCTTTGTCAAGCTGAGCGTTTGTAGCTACTACAGCGATTGTAGTGTTGGACAAGTAGCTTGCTCTTTTGAATTGCTCACCTTTCAACAATTCTGAAGTGCTCCAAAAACCGTCTCCATCAGAACGATGAGGGCCAGCAATGATTTTTCCTGTTTTGGGGTGGATAACGTCTCCAAAGGCATTTTCCACTGCCAGGGCAGCCACGATGACGTCACCGCCTACTTTCTGACTGGCGGTTCCCAGGCCACTTTTGGTAGCTTTATCTATGCCGAGAATCTTTCCCACCGCTGCTCCAGTTCCTGCACCGACGCATCCTTCAGGAACTTCTCCGTCAGTGGCAGCGAGGCAAGCTTGATAGCCCTGAGCAGCATCGGGTCTCGCTTTTGGGTCACCTACTACTAAATCGTAAATAATAGCTGCGGGAACTATGGGAACCTTGCCAGCAACGGTCTGATGACCGATTCCGCGCTCTTCAAGATACTTCATAACGCCGCCAGCTGCCTGTAGGCCAAAGGCACTGCCTCCGCTGAGAAGAATGGCGTGGATTTTTTCCACCAGATTTCCGGGGCGAAGGACATCGGTCTCCCTTGTTCCTGGGGCTGAGCCACTAACATCGACACCGGCCACCGCTCCTTTTTCGCAGAGAATGACGGTGCAACCGGTCATCCCTTCTTTATCGGTATAGTGTCCTGCCTTGATTCCGGAGACATCCGTTATGCTGTTATACATCGCTAATAAAAAAACCCTCCTGGCAACACCAAGAGGGCCTTTTATACCTTTTCTTACCGTCCCGGTCACTGCCGATCCGAGCGGCTAACGCCAAACTTTATTGTATTTAGGCTCACCGCTATACTTGTCGGTGGCAATTTTTAAGCATAACATATTTTTTTAGCTTCGTCAATAGCCTGTGCGCATATTTGTTGATGTATTCCTACGGTTTTGGAAACGAAGTAACTTTAGCTATTTAAGGATTTATACCATTTCTTGTTGAGTTTATAAACATCCTTGAACTTATCGAAAAGCTTATCGTAAACTGCTCTGTTTCTAGTGTTGGGGCTAAATGTCCTTTCAACCTTTATATATTTTCCTATATCGTCGAAGTTTTTTATATAACCCAGAGCGAAGCTGCCAAGCATGGCAGCTCCCCTTGCCCCTGCCGTTTGCACATCTTCGACTCTTTGTATTTTCCGGTCCATTACATCAGCTATAATTTGACACCAGAGGTCATTCGTCGCCCCACCGCCGATTATCCGTAATTCATTGACCTTAGAATACAAGTTCTCGACTGTAGATAAAGCCCATTTCAGATTAAAAGCTATTCCTTCATAGACAGCGCGGATTATATGACCTCGAGAATGATCAAGGCTTAAGTTGTGCAGGCCGCCCCTCACTGTATCATCATCAAGAGGACAACGCTCACCAAAGAGCCAGGGAGTAAATATTAGCCCATTAGACCCCGGGGGAATCTTACTCGCTTCTTGTTCAAAAAGAGCATATGGTGGTGTTCCCGTTTCCACATCTGTCTGCTTCCATAGCACCTCTTTGGGATAGAGCAGTTCTCTAATCAGCCATTCGAATGTCCCAGCAGATAGTTCCTGATGTCCCATGACAAGATAATATTTTTCGGGATAGGCGCTTCCTACGCAACCAGTGTAGTGTGCAATATCAATCTTCCGCTTTGTTACGTGGCCTCCTATCCAGCCCGATGTACCCAGATTGATATGGAGTTCCCCGTCATGCATTGCCCCTGAACCAACCGCGGCACAGGTCATATCGCCTGCTCCGTTTATTATCGGCGTCCCCTGTTTTAAACCTGTCTTTTTTGCTGCCTCTTCCGTCAGGCCGCCAACAATAAAAGTAGGGCTTTGGACTTCAGCAAGCTTTTCCATAGGGATACCAGCCATGTTACAGAGCTTCTGAGACCAATGATTATAGTGAGGGCTGTTCTTCCTGGTGTCGAGGAGCCACCATACTACCGCAAGGTCTGTGGATGTGACCATCTTACCTGTCAGCTTGAAGATTATATAATCCTTTACATCAAGAAATTTGTAACAATTTTTGTATATCTCAGGCAGGTTCTCCTCCAGCCAGTAAATCTTCGGAATTTGGTCCTTACCGCTGGTGACGCTGGGTGCTCCGCCTGTTATTCGCAGGAAATTCAAAATCTTGAGTGGGGGATAGCCTTTAAACTTTATTAGCCCTTTAAATAGCCTTTCTTTAGCTAACCTGGCTCCCCTGGCATCTATCCATATATAACTATTAGTAAGAGGCTTACCGTCCTTCGTTACTGGCGTAAAGCCTTGCATCTGGGTGGCAAACGTCATTCCGACAATATCATCGAGGTTAACCTGAGTCTTTTGGAGAAGGTTTTTTGTCGTCGAGGCAACTGCATCCCACCATTCATCAGGGACCTGTTCCGCATAGCCTGCTTCAGGCATAATGATGCCTGAGGGATAATTTTGTCTCACAGAATCAACTACCCTGCCATCTGTAGTAACAAGCACTGCCTTATTGTTGGTTGTCCCTAAATCATGGGCGATTATATATTTTTCCATCTTATTCCCTCCTTGGTAAATCTCGGGAAGCAATTATGTTTATCCCGGTATTTAAGATATTTTCACAAACTATATCTCCACATTTGATAGGTGCTGTTACTCTAATTTTAGCCAGTTCTTTCATGCATTGCATCATCAAATTTTTGGGTATTGGTTTTTCGCTTCTTATGGGCAACATTGGCAATATGCCTCTTTGGATATAAGCTGTGGTGGTCAGAATTCTAACTGGGTTGGTGAACTCGGCAATAGCATATTCTTCCCCTAGTTTACATAAATTATCTTTCACTTCTAGGATTTTTCCCTCTTCTTCAATTAACTCTATCTGACAACTCAGTGGACATTGGATACAGGTAAAATTATGACTTCTTTTCATCTTTTTCCACCTCAATTATTAGTTCATTTCCAGTAATTTTATTCAAAACATTTGGAGAAAGATTTAATTTAATCATTTCAGGTGGCCTAACGGCTCTTTCTTTTTGAGCAAAGATTTTTTCTTCACCGGATGAAGCAATGACTCTCACATTTCTCTCTGTTTCTTTAACACGTAAGTATAATTTGATGCTTTCGTCAAACTTCTCTCCACGAATAATTTGTGGGATGACATAGCTGACATTTCTTCCATTCTTTACAGTTATAGGAATTTTTCTTCTATTTACTTTTCCAGTGATATATTCTGCTGCCCCTTTCCCAGTTGCTTTCGCGGATTCAGAAACATCATCTACTAAATCATGCACATGAACCACGTTTCCACAGGCAAAGATACCTGGGACAGATGTTTCCATTCGCTCGTCTACGATAGGCCCACTCGTTCTCCAATCCATCTCGACTTCTGCTTTTTGGGAAAGTTCATTTTCTGGAATTAAACCGACAGATAGAACCACGGTATCGCAGGGAATAAACCTCTCTGTCTCCTTTATTGGCTGCATCTCTGAATTAACTTTCGCTACAGTTACTCCTTCTACTCTGCTTCTGCCTTTGATATTGGTGATGGTATGAGAGAGGTAAAGTGGTATATTGTAATCTTCCAGACATTGAACCACATTTCTAGTTAATCCCCCAGGATTTGGCATGATTTCGTATACACCTTCTACTTCTGCACCTTCCAAGGTAAACCTTCTGGCCATAATTAATCCTATGTCCCCAGAACCAAGGATAACTATTTTTCTACCAGGCATGATGCCTTCGATGTTCATGTATCGCTGAGTAACTCCAGCGGTGTAAATTCCTGCCGGTCTATCTCCAGGAATCAAAATGTTTGCCCTTGTCCTTTCTCTGCACCCCATGCCGAGAATAATCGCCTTTGCTTCTATTTCCAATAATCCATCTTCTGGATTAGCTGCGATTATTCTCTTATTTGAATTTACTTCGAGAACCATCGTGTTTAACTTAACTTTAATTGCAGTTTTCTTTAATTCATCTATGTAACGCTGTGCATATTCTGGACCAGTTAGCATTTCACCGAAGATAAAATTTCCAAAGCCATCGTGAATGCATTGGGGAAGTATTCCTCCCAATTCCATATCTCTTTCGATTATTAGAACATCGTTGATACCTTCTTTATAAGCACTTATTGCAGAGGCCAATCCTGCAGGACCGCCACCAATCACACCCAGGTCAACTTCAAGCATTTACTTTCTCTTCTAATAAACTTTTAGTTTTTCCTATAAACAGGCTTGAACCAGCCCCGCTTTTCGTTACTTCCTCTACAGGAATAACCAATTCTCTAGCCAGGATTGATGCCACCCGGGGACCACAGAATCCACCCTGGCATCTACCCATGCCTGCTCTAGTTCTTCGTTTAATCGCATCAATAGTTAAAGCAGGAACCAGGGAATGAATTGCATCAACTATTTCTCCTTCAGTTATATGCTCGCACCTGCAAATAACATGTCCATAAAGTGGATTCTTTGCTATCAAACTCTTTTTATTTTCTGTGCTCAACTTATCAAAATCAGGCGGTGCTTTGCGTATGGGATTAAAGTCCTCTTTCTGTTCCAATTTTAAACCTGTCTCTTTCAGGATATTTATCGTCATTTCTGCAATTGCTGGTGCAGCGGCTAAACCAGGGGATTGAATTCCGGCAACACTCACAAATCCGTGAACTTTCCTCGATGCTTTGATAAAGAAATCTTCCTTGTAGGTCGCTGCTCTTACACCGGCAAAGTATGTAATCACTGACTTCTTTGGGAAATTGGGGAAAGTGGAGCCGTATTCGTCAAACATTTCTGCAATTTCTTCACCGGTAATAGATTTATCTTCTTTATCTGGAACCTCAACAGCAGTAGGTCCCCAGTTTATGTTTCCGTCCACCGTTATCATCACTGCACCGCCTTTCGTATAGGGGTTCCGAGGCAATCTCTGTTCACTCACTTGATGATTGACGTATCCCTCCATTCCTTTGTCGAACAAGAGGGTAACTCCCTTTCTCGGGTGGATGGTGAAGTCTCTTGCTCCAACCATTTCCGCAACTTCGTCCGCGAATAACCCCGCTGCGTTAATGACAAACGGGGTTTCGATTTTCCCCCTGGTGGTTACTACACTTTTTAGCCTTCCATCTTCAATCTGGATATCTGTTGCTTCTGTGTCCAGCAAAACTTTGCCCCCATTTTGGATTGCATTTTCAGCCGCGGCGATAGTTATCCTGAAAGGGCAAGTAACCCCGTAATTGGGCAGCAGGATTCCTGCAAGAGCCCTATCCGTTAGGTTTGGCTCCATCTTAAATAATTCATCCCCTCTTATAACTAGAGGTTTATCACCTACCTCCTTTCCTTTTCTCACGATAATAAGTGGGAACACATACTTCAAGATGAAATCCGTAATAAAAGAAGGAATCTTTCGTGAAAGAGTATCCTTTGTCAGTAAGACCAATAGTCCATTTTTCTTATATGGAACATCGAGTTCTCTGGATATCTCAGTGAATTTGGGCCACCCCCTGGCACATAATTCCTTCTTTAACGTACCAGAGTGTTCAGCTATTCCAGTGTGAACCTGGGCGTTGTTTGCTTTGGATGCCCCGCATCCAATATCCCATTCTTTTTCTAGAAGGACAATATCCAACTTATAACGTGAGAGTTCCCTGGCGATGAAACAACCTATTACACCGCCACCAATTATAACTACGTCTGCTCTTTCTGGGAGGCGTGGGTTGTAGAACTTGGGTTTCGTTAATCTTTCCCCTTCTCTTTTTCCTTCTTGCTTTTTCCCCTCAATTTCCTTGGCGGTAATGTCATTTACTACCTCTTGGACTTCCTTTAGTTCGCCCACAGCATGTCCTACCTCAATAACTTCGTTCCATGAATTAACCTGCCCACCAAGATGCACGATTCCCTCTGTTGTGGAAATCTCAATATTGGGGAATCCTTTCTTTGTTGCGATTTTTTTGACCGTTTCTGTGATTTTTTGATCGTTATTTTTCATCTTTATTTCTGGAGGGCAATTGTCAAAATGTATTACCTCGCATGATATTATAGTAAGTTATCAGATTATAAAAAAGCCAAAGAATATGTAAATCAAAGGAAGCAATCAAAATAGCAGGAGGAACGATGTTAGCCTTGGAAGGAATTAAGATTCTTGATTTATCAGGGCTTGTGCCCGGTGCTTTTTGCACCATGATACTGGGAGACTTTGGTGCTGAAGTGATTAAGGTTGAGATGCCCACCCCTTCCCCTCTTGCTGGAGGGGGACCTTCCCCGAAAGGGGAGGAGAGAAGGGCTGAGGCGGCTTACTTTGCTTATAATCGCAATAAGAAAAGCATTGGGCTCAATCTCAGGTCAGATAAAGGACGTGAAATATTCTACCGTTTGGCACAACAAGCAGACGTTATTATTGAGGGTTACCGGCCCGGGGTGGTCAAGCGGTTGGGGGTAGATTATGAGACTATCAGCAAGCTGAATCCCAAGATAGTATATTGTTCACTTAGTGGATATGGTCAGGATGGTCCTTATTGTAATTTCTCGGGGCATGACATTAACTATATCTCTCTGGCCGGGGTTCTTGGCTTGATGGGTCCGCCAGGGGCTCCCCCGGCGGTTCCAATGAATCTAATCGCTGACCTTGCTGGGGCGTCTTTATTTGGAGTCATCGGTATTCTGTTGGGTTTGCTCGCCAGAAATAAAACGGACAAGGGGCAATATATAGATGTAGCCTATATGGATGGAGCATTGTCGCTTCTGGGTGAGTTTACTGTAGGCTATTTCCTCGCCGGATTGGTTACCAAGCGGGGGGAAACGGCGCTTCACGGCGCCTACCCTTATTACGGGGTATATGAAACCAAGGATGGCAAATATGTCACCATTGGCTGTATTGAGCCTCATTTCTGGAAAAGCCTTTGTGAATTATTTGGCAGGGAGGATTATGCCCCTTACCATTTCTCTGTCACCCATACTATCAGCAAATTGCAGGATAAAAAATGGGATGAGATACGCTCTTTCCTGGAACAGACTTTTTTGACCAAGACCAGAGATGAATGGTTTGAGTTGCTGACTGAAAAGGATATTCCTGTGGGGAAAGTTTATACGCTGGACGAGGTTTTTTCTGACCCACAGGTAATTCATCGCCAGATGATGATAGAGGTGGAGCATCCCACTTTAGGCAAGGTCAGGCAACTGGGCATAGTGCCCAGGCTATCAGATACGCCGGGGAAAGTGAGGAACTTATCTCCTCTTCTTGGAGAGCATACCGACGAAGTACTGGCAAGCTTGGGCTACCGCAAGGAGGAGATTGACAAATTGAAGAAGGAAGGAGTAGTTGGTTAACAGGATGGAGAAATGCGTCTTTTGTGATATCGTTGGTGGCAAAATACCTGGCGATATTGTCTACCAGGATAAAGATTTTCTTGCCTTCAGGGACATTCATCCCATGGCGCCGGTTCATATAGTTATCATCCCTAAAGCTCACATTTCGTCTTTAGCCGAGGTTGGTGAATGGCAGGAAGGGCTCATTGGACGCCTTGTATTGTTAGCTAAGAAGCTGGCTGAAAAGGAAGGAATTGCTGAGAAAGGCTATCGCCTGGCGATAAATTCTGGGCCTGAAGGAGGGCAGGTAGTTCCTCATCTTCACCTGCATCTCCTTGGTGGCCGGAAGTTAGCTGACCAGCTTGGCTAAGCCCCTGTGCTGGGTATCATTCCGAAGCGTAGTTTAAAAATGTAGTTGCCCAATTTATTGGGCAATTGTGCCTGATTCATCAGGCAACTACAAAATTCGGAGGCGAGGGGCTCGCAATGGCAATATAGACCAGGAACCAGGCATGATGGTTGAACACTAAGCTAAGGAATTTAGTTTTGCTATTACTTCCTGTATCGCTTCATCAGGAGTGGATGCTCCAGCGGTAATGCCAATGTGGTGCTTGCCGGTGAGCCATGATTTCTGTATCTCCTCCGCTGTTTCTACTGGGTGAGTTTCCACGATGGCGGAGCAAGCTTCGGCAAGTCGTTTGGTATTAGCACTGTTGCGTCCTCCTATTACTATGATGAGCTGGCTTTTTTGAGCTAACTTTATCGCTGCTTCCAGCCGTGTCTGTATTGCCTGGCACAGTGTGTTGATGATGCTTATCTCACTGGTTTTCGGGACGAAGGTGGTGATAACTTGATTGACAAAATTGGTAAATGAGGTTTTATTTTGAGTGGTCTGAGAGATGATGCCGAGGCGGGATGATAATAGAGACTGCTTCGCTTCGCTCGCAATGACATTGACCTGGCTGATAATCTGATTCACGCTGAGGGCAGCCATCCCCTTTCCCATTGTCCAGCCCAAGAGCCCTTTGACTTCGGAATGTTCTGCCTCTCCGAAGATAATGACGGTAAAGTCAGCCCGGGCTAGTTTAGTAGCCGCCGATTGAGCTCTTTTGACTATGGGACAGGTGACATCAATGATGTTGAGCCTGGGAGCTTCCAGTTTCGATAGCACATTCGGACCTACTCCGTGAGTGGGAATGGCGATGACTTCTCCTCTTACGTCCTCTAAATCAGCCACCATCTTTACCCCTGCTTTATCTAGCTGTTGCACTAATCGTTGGTTGTGTGCCACAGGCCCCAGTATTTCTACCTTCCCATATTTGCTTGCAGCTTCAGTCAATAGCGTTATTGCCCGTCTGACGCCAAAGCACAGCCCGATTTCCTGAGCTACCTCAATCTCCATGTTTGGCATAGACACCTTGATATTCGGGAGGGAGGAGGGCAGCTATTTCGTGCATCATCAAATCGGCTAACGCTTTCCTCTGTGGCTTGGTTAGCCTGCCATTGGCTTTGGGGAGATAGAAAGGTTTCCCGATATTAATGACTATATGAGGACGCTTCCAGAGCCAGCTTATACCATGAATCTTATCCGTGCCACTGATGCCTACCGGAAGGATAGGGATGTGCATTCGTGAAGCAAGCACGGCAAGTCCAGGTTTGCCGGCCTGGAGTTTTCCCTGGTGGCTTCTTTTCCCTTCAGGGAATATCCCGATAACCGAGCCTTGGTTCAGCGTTTGTTCAACCTGTTGGAGCAATCCTTTGATATCGCTCAGTGTCCTTTGGCGGGACACCATCAGAGTTTGCGCCCAGCGAAGGAGAGCTCCCAGCACAGGATAGTGAAACAGCGGTTCTTTAGCTATAAAAGTTATCCACCGCGAGACGCCGAACAACAGCAATTCACCATCAATGACATGCACGTGGTTGGCGACCACGATAAGCGGCCCCGATGAAGGCACATTTTTCCTTCCTCTAACTTCCCAGGAGAGGAAAATATGGTATAACGGCTTAACGATAGTTACTACAATCTTTTGAGATAAGGTCACTGTTCTACTGCTAAGGCGTATATTTTATCAACTACTTGTTCCAGGGTGAGGTTTTCGGTATCGATAACCCTGGCATCGCTGGCGGGTTTAAGCGGGGAGATAGAGCGAGTGAGGTCAGCTTCGTCTCGCTTCTTCAGGCCGGCAAGCACAAGGTCATAATTTATTTTTTCCCCTTTCTGGGATAGTTCCTTGTAGCGCCGCAGAGCTCTCTGTTCGAGCGAGGCGGTAAGAAAGATCTTTAACTCAGCTTGTGGTAGGACTACGGTGCCGATATCCCTTCCCGCCATTATTATTTTGCCCCGCTGAGCTACCATTCTTTGTGCTGCCACCATTGCCTGGCGCACCCCGGCTACCTTTGCTACTATGGCAACCTCTTCATTCACCTCAGGGCGGTTTAGCTCAGTGGAGACATCGTCGCTATCAATGAGCAAAGAAAAGCACCGCCTATTGTTGGGAACAAAGTCAAACCTAGTTGCTCCTGCTAATCTGGAAAGCTTATCTGGGTCTTCCAGCGGGATACCCAATTTGATTGCTTTCCCGGTAAAAGCGCGATACATGATACCAGTGTCAAAGAAAAGATAGCCTAATCTTTCAGCAAGCAAAAGTCCTACGCTGCTCTTGCCCGCTGCTACCGGACCATCTATGGCAATTAATTTTGGTTTCAAATTTCTGCTTCATCATCTTATATCTCAAAGGAGGCTGTCAAGAGTCCCTTCTCTACATGTCATGGCGAGCCAAAGGCGAGACAATCTCGTTACTGCTCTGGTTCAGATAGATGGGCGACACATTATATGTTTATAACACTAAGAAATACTTCCTTGTCATTGCGAGCGAAGCGTGGCAATCTTTGTTCCGAGCGAAAGCGAGGAATCTCGCTCTGAGATTGCTTCGTCATCCCTCACTTCGTTCGGGATTCCTCGCAATGACAAAAGAGGGGTCATTGCAAGCCCTTCGCCTCCGAATTTTGTAGTTGCCTGATTCATCAGGCACAATTGCCCAATAAATTGGGCAACTACATTTTTAAACTACTCTTCGCACTGACAATAAAGGGGAGCCGTTGCAAGCTGAAGGCGGGACAATCCCGGAAAAGCAAAACTCAAAAGGCAATAAGACAGAGCAAAAATGAAGAAGCGGTCGGTAATCAGTAGAGGTTTGACAGCACTATCCTTGCCTCCATTTTTTAGCTATAATTAAACGGAATATGCCAGCGTAGCTCAGAGGTAGAGCAGCGGTTTCGTAAACCGCTGGTCGTCGGTTCGAATCCGACCGCTGGCTTGGAGGTGAAATGAGTAACCTGGTTGATAAGTTGGGCCGTTTTTCTAAGCCTTCTCCCCAAATGGGGTTTCGTCCGGCTAGCGCTAAATCAACAACGCCGACGATGTTGCTTATCGCGGGCATGAAAGGTAAGGATATCAAGGAAGCTGAGGCGATAGCCAGTAGCATAGATGCTGGGCTGATATTTGAGACCGGAGAGGGTGGTAAGCTGAGGCAAATAGCTGAAGCTATGGGGAATACTCCAGTTGGCGTATTTCTCGGTGAAAAAAGCAACCTTGAGGTGGCTGAAATTGATGCCTCGGGTGGCGACTTCATCGTTTTTGATATGAAGATGCCGATAGGAGCACTGGAAACAAAGGAACTGGGGAAGTTTCTCGCTATAGAGATGTCCTTGGGATACGATTTAATCAGACCCATTGGCGAGCTTGAAATCGATGGCGTGCTTCTCGTTAATCGGGAGCCAACTATCACTATTGAACACCTGCTCTTTTGTCGCCGTTTCGGCGCTTTAATGACCAAGCCGCTGTTAATGGAGGTAGCTCCGTCGGTGACCAGGTCTGAAATTAACGGTCTGTGGGAAGCGGGCATAGATGGCATAGTTGCTTCTCCAGGACAACCACCTGAGCAGCTTTCGAGATTGCAGGAGGTGATTGCTGATCTGCCTCAGCGAAGAAAGCGGGAAAGAGGGGAAATTGGTGTGGCACTTCCTCATTATGGTGGTATGCCTGTTGAGGAAGAAGGGGAAGTGGAAGAGGAAGAAATCTAGCGGCATGCCATTACGTGCATGTTTGGCATTGCCCGCCTTTTCAGTGTCATTGCGAGCGAAGCGAAGCAATCCCGGGAAAGAAGATTGCTTCGTCGCTAGCGCTCCTCGCAATGACAAAACAGGTGTGGCATGACTCAAAGTTTAACATGGTGAATTATGGAGACAAGCCTGGGGTTATTTTTACTATCTGTGGCTGGGATTTCGCTTACCGGGGTGATGCTTCCCGGTCCGATGACCGCCGCTACCATAGCCAAGGGCTATGGTAGCAAAAATGCCGGAGCCTTGATTGCTGTAGGGCATGGCGTAATCGAGCTGCCACTCATCGCAGCAATTTATCTGGGGGTGTGGCATTTCCTTGGTTTACCGTTGGTGGTAAGTATCATCTATATTGCTGGGGGAGTGGCGTTGTTTTACCTTGGTTTCCGAATGTTTCGCACTGCCAGTGATGCTCCTGGCGAAATGGGTGGTCTGCCTCGCAACTCTATAGTCACCGGTATTGTGGTCACGGCGACTAATCCTGCCTTCTATGTATGGTGGATCACCATAGGTGCGGCATTGATAACTGGTGCTGCCCTGTTTGGAGTCATCGGAGTTGTTCTTCTTGCTGTGGTGCACTGGCCTTGCGATTTAATATGGAGCGAGTTTCTTTCCGTGGGCACGTTTAAGTCGCGAAAGTGGTGGACAGGGAGGGTGCCGCGGATTGTGTTCAGTGTTTGTGCCCTGATTTTGCTTGGCTTCGGAGTATGGTTTCTAATCTACGGTTTATCTAATTTGTAATCGCAGTCATAGCTTTTCCCAGGTTTCCCTATCTATTCCCGCTTGTTTGAGAATCCTGGAGAGCAACTCCTTCCCGATGTCCCTCTGATGTGGATTAGGGATTCGTAAGCGAACCACACCTTTCAGCATAAACTGGGGTTTTTTGCCAGAATAAGGACCTTCAAAACCTAAAACTCGTAAATAGCGAACTAGTTCTTCCCTCTTTATTGGACCAAGCCAGGGCACTAAACGGCTTCCTCTATTACTAAGCTGATTCCGTCGACAATTGGCAGTGGCAAGTGGCGAGAGACACTAAGCAAAATCCATTCCTCCAAGACTTCTCTCAGTTCACTCTGGCATGTCCCTAAATCCTTGGCATTGGCGTAAACACCATCAAACCCGGGGATGTATCCATAAAATGTATTGTCATCAGGAAGGATTTCGTATTTCGCTTTCCTCATTGCCCGCTCAATGTATTTTGTTAGCATCCCTACTCCCTTACCCTCAATTCTAATATAGTCGCTGAACAGTGTCAAAGAGACCCTTTACCCGGCGAGGCAATCTCAGGGGACAAGCTGTGTGGCCTGGAAGTATTTCCCCTCAGTCTTTATCGATGGGGCGATGACCATTCTGGTGTTATGCATCTCACTTATCGTTCTGGCGCCGCAGACTCCCATTCCAGTGCGTAAGGCGCCTACCAGGTTCTGGGTGCCATCGGTGACCGAGGTGGGACCGAACAGAATTTGCTTCAGGGTTGTTTTGGTTCCTACCTTGACTCTTGTTCCCCGGGGTAGCGATGGGTGGGAATGGGACATACCCCAGTGGTAGCCTCTACCCGGTGCTTCCCTGGCCTGGGCAAAGGGGGAACCAATCATGACTGCATCGGCGCCGGAGGCAAATGCTTTACATAGGTCACCTCCAGTGCGGATACCTCCATCGGTTATCACTGCCACATATTTGCCACTTTCCTTGGTGTAGGCTTTTCTAGCGGCGGCGCACTCTATAGTGGCGGTTACCTGGGGCATCCCAACGCCGATGACTTCCCTGGTGGTGCAGGCAGCGCCAGGACCGACGCCCACCAGGATGGCATCGATACCCGTCCTCAGCAACTCAAGAGCAGCAGAGTAGCTGCAGCAATTGCCCACGATGACGGGTAACGACATCGCCTGGCACAGCTCGGACAATATAAGTCCTTTATAGCTCTTGGAGATATGACGGGCGGTGGTTACCGTTGATTGCACCACCAGCACATCGATTCCCGCCTCCTTAGCTATGGGAGATAATTTTTTAGTGTTTGCTGGTGTGAGCGACACCGCACAGACAGCGCCCGCTTTTTTAACCGTCTCAATACGTTCTCCGATGAGCCTTTCCTTGATGGGCTCGGAATAGATTTTCTGAAGCAAAGCAGTGGTCTCGTTTTCTGGAGCCCCGGTAATTTGGGCGAGTATTTCCTCGGGATTTTCATATCTTGTCTGGATTCCCTCGAGGTTGAGCACTGCCAGTCCCCCGAGCTTGCTGTATTTAATGGCAAAGGATGGGTCAACCACACCGTCCATAGCCGAGGCTAAAATGGGAATGGCAAAAGTCAGCTCTCCCAGTTTGAACGCGATATCGGTCTGGTCGGGATTAACTGTTACATCTCCGGGGACGAGGGCGACCTCATCAAATCCATAGACTTGCTCCAGCTTCTTGAATTCGGGCATATTAGGGCAGAATATACCGCTAGAAACGGGCGAAGTCAAGGAGAAGAGCAGTCAGCCGAAGGCTACTAAATTGAGTTTTGAATTTAGATATTGGGATTAGTTTATGATTTAGAGCTTAGAGTTTCCCTGCCGGGTGTCATTGCGAGCGAAGCGTGGCAATCCCGGCGGGGTGGGATTGCTTCGTCGCCGTATTTTGTAGTTGCCTGATTCATCAGGCACAATTGCCCAATAAATTGGGCAACTACATTTTTAAACTATGCTTCGCAATGACAGGGGGTTAATTTGTCATTTTGACTTTTTATCGTTGATTTTTGACTTTAGGGTTGGTGCTCAGCGGTTAAACTTCTGGTTTTGGTATAATTAGCCCGCTTATGCTCTATAGCATTATCATCAGGCAGAGGACCTCCTATCACTATGTCGGGAGCTGTCCTTTTGTTCCTGAAGCGCAAGGCGAGGGCAAGACCTTTGATGAATGTCTGGGTAACACCCGGCAGTCAGTGGAGAAATGCCTGGAGGAGAGGATGAGGAACGGGGAGGAGCTCCCCGAGGAAGAGCCCACTCCACGGGTGATACTGGTGTATAGCTGAGGTGGTATAATAATATTGGTGGAGGTAATAACATGCTAAGGAATTATACTGCGAAATACACAAAGACAAGCTCTGGCTATTTAGGTCAGTTGGTTGAGTGGCCTGAGGTAATTACGGAAGGGAAAACTATAGAGGAATGTAGGGAAATGCTCAAAGATGCTTTACATGAAATGGTATTGGCATATCAACAACAGGGTAAAGAAATTCCACTTGGCGGGGGGCTTCTTGAGCAACTGCCGGTAGAAGCATAAGGTGTCGGTAAAGCGTCGTGATTTGGTAAGGTACCTCGAGGAAAATGGCTTTTATTTGCTGCGGGAAGGTGGTAAGCATTCTATTTACACAAACGGTCCAAAAACCATACCCGTTAAGAGACATCGCTCGTTTGATAGAATAACAGCTAATTTATTGTGTAAGGAAGCCGGACTGAAACCTAAATACTAGCTAATGTAGCTGCTATCATATAGATTGCTCGTATTGAGTGTGGGTATTCCTTTATTCAGGTCGACTTCGTCTATGATGGGTAGTTGGTCACCGTGCCTTATTTTGACTAATAACCAGCCTTCGAGAACTGCTCTCAGCTCGGTTTGGCATTGATAAAGACTTTTACCAAAGGCGATTACTCCTAAACACTCGGAAATCTTACCACAATAAGTTCCATCTTCAAATTTGTCATACACCGCCAGGGTCATAGCTTTGTCTATATACTCTGTTAGCATAACTATACTTCCACCATTCAATTGTAATATGGTTGACGAGCAGTGTCAAAAGGAGCCTTGGGGAGCAAATAAAAAAAGCCCAGCGGTTTTAGCCGCCGGGCTTCTTGGAGGTGCGGAAATTTTTATGGACAGGCGCTCCCGCTCCAGAGGCCATTCGTCAAGATTGCGGTTTTACCGCCACCGGAGTAGGTGCCGTCAGTAACTACGCCGCTAGTATCCCAGGTCCAGTTACCATGGGTCGGCAGCTTCAGGTAGGTCTCCAGGGTAAAGTTCTTGCCCTGTCCGCTTATGGTCAGGGTCAGTGTGCCCGCAGTTATGTTACCGCCGCTATCTAGTTGGCCGATGCTGTTGTTAGCCATGCCGGCGATAACGGCGGTTTGTACACTGCTTGCCTCGGTCTTGGCGGTCGAGCAAGTCCCTGCGCCGAGGAAGCCACCGACGTTAAACGCCACCACGGCGGCAAGGATACCGAGGATGATAATCACAATCAACAGCTCAATCAGGGTAAAACCGCCTTCGCCTTTACGCACCTTCTTCATTAGTCCTTTCAATGCTTTCACCTATTCACCTCCTTTCTTTGATATTTGATATTTTTTATTTAACCACTTATGAGTGGCGAGGTCAAGCCTCACCACTGTTTTTGCCATATTACTATGTCCGCAAACAACACCTCCTTATGTTAGTTATTGCTATATAGCATAATCATACGTATGGTGGGTTACAGCGTCAATAGGAATATGGTAACAGGACGGTCGGGGAATTGCACCCTCACCCTGGCCCTCTCCCGTCAAGGGAGAGGGAATGTAGAAAATATTCTCCCGTCAAGGGAGAGGGAGCTAATGAGATTGCCACGCCTTCGGCTCGCAATGACAACAAGGAGCCGCAAAGACGTTTTCCTCTTGCCGCTGCGCGGAGCGCTAGCGACGAAACAATCTCAGAGTTGAAATTCTAAACAATATCAAAAATCAAAAGTCAAAATGACAGTTCAATAGCTTTTAGCCATCAGCTTTCAGCCTTCAGCCATTGGTTAACCGCCGACTGCTGATTACTGACTGTTTTTTCATATTGTTTAGTATCTGGAGTGTTGCTTTCCCGGTATTGACTTGGGGAATGAAAGCGGTAACAATTGGCTTTGATGGAAGCTTTTCTGATATTTCTTTTTTTCTTGCTCGGGCTGGGGATAGGCAGCTTTCTCAATGTATGTATCGATAGGTTGCCCCGAAATGAGTCCATCGTAAATCCGCCTTCCCATTGTGAAGCCTGCGGGCATCGGCTGACAGCCAGGGATTTAGTGCCATTATTCAGCTATTTATGGCTCAGGGGGAAATGCCGCTATTGTGGAGCGAGCATTCCGAGGAAGCTTTTCTTTGTGGAGCTGGCCAGCGGTGCGATATGCGCCTTTCTGTGCTGGAAGTATGGATTGTCGCCCGAACTGGGGGCAATGATTTTCTACGCTGCCCTGTTCACTATTGTATTCATGGTTGACCTGGAAAAGGGGGTTATCCTTAACAAGGTAGTTTACCCTGCGATGGCAATTGCGTTTATTCTTTCAGTGCTGGAGATTCAACTTGAGCTTCCTCAATCTGAGCTTTTTCAATGGCCTGTGGCTGGCATCGCCAATATTGCTATGGGGGGTGGGGTTGGCTTTTTGTTCTTTTTTGTGTTGGCGGTGGCATCTCGTGGGGGAATGGGCTGGGGGGATGTGAAACTGGCGGGATTAATTGGGCTGGCCACCGGTTTTCCCATGGTATTGGCGGCAATAGTGCTGGGAGCTGGTCTTGGGGCGATAATCGGGGCAATTTTAATGGCAGCCAGAAAGAAGGGAAGGAAAAGCCCCATCCCCTTTGGTCCGTTTTTATCAGTAGCCACCATGGTTACCTTGATTTGGGGATATGATATACTCAACTGGTATATGGGATTGAAGTGGCATTTTGGTTTATTTTGAGGTAAGCTTAAGCTGAATGGAGAAAGAAAATGGAGAAAATAAAAGTAGTTGTTATTGACCGTCAGCCGATGTTTCGGCAGGGGATACGTGCTGGCCTTTCCAGGGTGGCTGGTATAGATGTTGTTGGGGAGCAGGGTGTTGTTGATGAAGAGGTGATGCCCATCATGGAAACTTTGACTCCGGATGTAGTGCTTGTGGATGTTGATTATCCTTCGCTTAACGGGTTGAAGTTATGTCGCAAGATAAAGAAATTGTTAGCCAGTACGGCGGTTATTGTGCTTACTCCACAGATTGACGATGAGCAATTCTTCGAGGCAATCAAGTCTCAAGCGTCAGCTTACCTGAGCAAGGAAGCCAGTGCTGATGAGATAGCTAAGGTTATCAAGCGATGTGCCAGTGGTGAGCACCCCATAGATGGAGGACTTACTGAGCGTCCTGAGGTGGCGAAACGGATATTGCAACAGTTCCAGGAGCTTTCCCGGGAAAAGGAGATAGCTGAGTTCACTTCGCCGCTTACCCAGAGGGAAATGGAAATACTGGGGTATATGGCTAAAGGCTATCTTAACAAGCAAATTGCTAATGAATTAGACGTCAGCGAGCAGACGGTGAAGAATCATATCACCTCGATATTGCGCAAGCTCAATGTGAATGCACGCACACAGGCGGTGGTGGTGGCGATAAAGAAAGGGTTGGTTTCTGTAAGCAAGGAATAGCTGAACAGAAATCCAAAATACAAATAAGAAATTCTAGTACCTAAATTCAAAACTCAATTTAGTAGCTATCAGCCTTCAGCTTTATACTGACTGCTCTTTTACATTGTTTAGTATTTCGGATTTGGGGTTTAGAGTTTTCCCCTTTTTCTTGTCATTGCGAGCCGAAGGCGTGGCAATCTCATTAGCTCCCTCTCCCTCGACAGGAGAGGGCCAGGGTGAGTGTCTTCCCCCTCCCTCTAACTCCCTCCCGCAAGGGGAGGGAGAACTTTATACCTCTCCCTTGAAGGGAGAGGCTAGGTGAGGGTGAATTTACAGTGCCCTTTTTGTTTCAGCGGCATTAATGACTCTTTTCCCGGTCATTGCGAGCCGAAGGCGTGGCAATCCTTGTTCCGAGCGAAAGCGAGGAATCTCGCTTTGAGATTGCTTCGTCGCTGTATTTTGTAGTTGCCTGATTCATCAGGCACAATTGCCCAATTTATTGGGCAACTACATTTTTAAACTATCCTTCGCAATGACAGCAGGGAGCGTGCCTCGTAATGACAAAAGCGGGAGAGGTGATAAAATAAGGTGATATGAGCCGGGAGGTTTTCGACCAGATAGCGGAGAGCTGGTATCGGGTGAGGCACTGGCCTCGGTTAAGGGGTGAACTGGAGGAGCTGGCTCAAAGGTGGCGTAGTGGGCGGCTATTAAATGTGGGTTGTGCTCACGGAGCTGATTTTTTGCCTTTTAAAGGGGAATTTGAGCTCTGGGGGGTGGATTTCTCGGCGGAGATGCTTAAGCAGGCACAGCGGTTCTCAGCGAAATTGCAATTTAAGGCAAACCTGGTCATGGCTGATGCTGTTTCCCTGCCCTTTGGAAATGAAACGTTTGATTATGCTGTGGCGGTAGCTACATATCATCACGTTGAAGGAAAAGGGGAGAGGGAAGCAGCCCTGCAGGAATTAAAGCGGGTATTAAAGCCCGGGGGCGAGGCTTTCCTGACGGTATGGAATTGGGGACAGCCAAGGTTCTGGCTGAGGTATAAAGAGGCGAGAGTGCCGTGGAGGGTAGGAGGGAAGACTGTTTACCGTTATTATCACCTTTTCAGCTACGGAGAGTTTGAGAAGTTACTGGTTAAAGTTGGCTTTGAAATTGTCATCATATCGCCTGAGAAATCGTATCGCTTCCCGGTGAAGAACTTCTCCCGCAATATTTGTGCACTAATTAAGAAAAGCACTAAATTCTAAACAAATCCTAAATTCTAAGCTCTAAACCCTAAACAAATTCAAAACTCTAAATCCAAACGCCAAAATTCATTTTGCCTTCTCGATTATTGAGCCAAAGATTTTCATAAGTTCGGTTGCCTCTCCGATTAGCCATTCCCTTTTATGTTCCTCTTCCTTCTGGGGTTCCACAAGTTTTAGCCAATAAATGGTTTCTTTAGCTTCCTTACGGCAAATCTTGACCCTCATAAAGAAATCCTTCTTGCTTAAGGATTCGTTTGCTTCTATGTAATTTGCTCCAATAGAGCTAGCGGACCTGAGGAGTTGTTTTGCTATTTCCGGAGTAGGGATACTTTTTGGGAGGTTTTTTACAAAAGTGATTGCCTCTTTGCTAAACCTGAAAGTCCGTTCTTCTAGGTCATATTGTTTTGAATTTCGTGTTTCGTTCATTGTTTAGGATTTAGTATTTAGGGTTTAGGATTTATTTCTTGTAGCGCTTTATTGAGGCGTTTCAGGCACCTTTCTTTGCCCAGCGCCGCCATGGTCTGGAATAGCGGGGGTGATGCGGTGCGTCCCGTAATTGCCACTCGCAGCAGTCCGAAGAATTTACTCGTGGTCAGCCCGAGCTCAGCAGCCAGGGGACGAAGGATATCTTCCAGGGAGGTGACGTTCCAGGCTTCCAGAGGCTTCAGTCTCTCCAGGCTGGTTTCTATGACTTCGGTGGCTGAAGCGGTATCCGTTCCTTTGATTAGAAGGCTCTGGTCATACTCCAGCTCATCGAGAAAGAAGAAATCAGCGAGGTGAGGCACATCACCAAGCGTTCTGGCGCGCTCTTGAATCAAAGGCGTTATGGTAGAGATATAGCGGTCATCCAGCGGGCGCTTTACTGAAGATGGCAAATCTCGTTGTAAGAATGGGGTTGACTGTGAAGCAAATTGCTCCGGAGTGAGCTGACGAAGGTAAACTCCATTCATCCAGTCCAGTTTATCTTTATTAAAAATTGCCGCCGTTTTTCCCACCCTTTCCAGGGAGAAATGTTTTACCAGTTCTTCCCGGGACAAGAGCTCGGTCTTATCATCAAGCGACCAACCGAGGAGGGAGAGGAAATTGAGCATCGCCTCGGGGAGGTAACCCTGCCTTTGATAATCAATGATGTTGGTGGCGCCATGTCTTTTGGAGAGTTTAGCCTTATCAGGTCCTAATATCATTGGCAGGTGAGCGAACTGCGGTGGCTGCCAATCGAGCACCTGATACAGCAATATGTGGCGGGGGGTACTGGAGAGCCACTCATCGGCACGAAGGACATGAGAGATAACCATCAGGTGATCGTCCACGACGTTGGCGAGGTGGTAAGTAGGGTAGCCGTCTGACTTGAGCAGGATGAAGTCATCCAGAGTATCATTTTGGAAAGTCACCTTTGCTCGAATCAGGTCATGGAATGAAGTTTCTCCCTCCAGAGGAGTTTTGAAGCGGACTACCGGAGTGATGCCACTCGTCTCAAGTTGAGCCCTTTGCTGCTCCGTCAGCTCCCGGCAGCGTCGGTCATATTTCGGTGGCTGTTTTCTCCTCATTTGCTCTTGACGCATTTCCTCCAGCCTCTGTGGAGAGCAGTAGCATAAATAAGCATGTTCCTGGTCAACCAATTTATGAGCTATTTCTTGATACAAAGGCAATCGTTGTGATTGAAAATAGGGACCTTCATCCCAGTCCAGCCCGAGCCACTTCAAGCTTTCGGTGATGTTTTCCACTGCTCCAGCCGCCCTTCGAGCGACATCGGTGTCCTCGATGCGTAAGATGAATTTGCCACCGTGATGTCTGGCGAAGAGCCAATTGAATAGAGCAGTTCTGATGTTGCCCAGATGAGGATAGCCTGTGGGGCTGGGTGCGAAGCGAACCCTTACTTCTGAGTATGACATGAGGGTTTGTCGAAAATTATTTAGAGAGGACTCGTTGCAATTCCTGCAGCTGTTTTAGATGTTTCTTAAGTTTATCTACCAGTTGCTCCGCTTTTTTCAGGTTGCCCTCGGTATTTTCTATTTCAGTGGACAACTTGAATAGCAATTCGTTGCGGTGCTCGATCATTTGGGCTTCAAATTCCGTTCCTTCCTTCAGGTAAGAGAGTATCTCGCTTTCCCCTTCGGCTTGTTCTTTGTCAGATTTGTCAAATAGCTCCATCTCATTATGTCCTTTCTATTTTTATTATTACAAATATATCATATTGTTGAGCCATTTAAAATAAGTAGCACTCCTTCCTTAACTTTATAAGGCTGTTTAATTCTGATTTTGCATTGAGGCGGGGAAAATATCGGGGTTCTGGAGGTTGTTTAGCAACCTATCCCCCTAGACCCCCTTCCCTTAGCAAGGGAAGGGGGAGTGTAGGTAAGAGAGGGTGAACCCCTCTCTATAAATCTCTTCCCCCTCTCCTTTAACGGGGAAGGGGATAAAGGGGGTGAGGTTAGTAAACACTCTCTTAACCGGTAATTTGATAGTTTGGTGGGCTTTGCTTATAATCAAGTTGCTAATGGTTAAAACTTTTTTCAGGATTGTTTTTCTGGCGCTGCTGGTAATTCCAGTAGTGGGGCTTGTGTGGGGTGGTACGGTTAGCGCTGCCACCCCCGAGGTTCAGGTTCTCGATGTAGAAGGCACCATAGTTCCTGCGGTATATGACTATATCAATAGGGGCATCAGCCAGGCGGAGGAGCGTGGCGACGCTGCTTGTATCATTGAGCTAAACACACCGGGAGGGCTTCTTGATTCGACGGACAAGATAGTTACCAGAATTATGAATGCTGATGTGCCTGTAGTGGTCTATGTTTCACCTAAAGGTGCCTGGGCAGCTTCTGCGGGGACGTTCATTACCCTCTCTGCCCACATAGCAGCAATGGCGCCGGGAACTACCATTGGCGCTGCTCATCCGGTGAGTGGTGGAGGGCAGCAGATATCAGATGTGGAAATGCAGAAGATAACTGCGTTCTCCGCTAAGTGGATTGAGACCATCGCCATGGAGCGGGGTCGCAATTCTAGTGAGGCAAGTCTGGCGGTGACCGAGAGCAAATCATTCCGGGATGATGAAGCGTTGGAGTGCAATCTCATTGACCTGCGAGCTGATAGTCTGGAAAGTCTTATTTCTCAGATAAATGGCCGGGAGGTCACTTTAGCCAGCGGTGAAAAAGTTACCATTAATACCACTGGCTGTGAGGTGGTGAGGAATGAGATGAACGCTGTGGAGAGATTCCTGCAGGTCATCAGCGACCCGAACATCGCTTACATTTTGCTCACTCTAGCCACGATAGGGCTAATTACCGAGTTCTCCAATCCGGGGATGATTTTCCCCGGAGTGGCTGGTGGTATTAGCTTGATTCTGGCGTTTTACTCTTTAGGCGTGCTCAATGCTTATTGGGGAGGGGTGTTTTTCATCTTGCTTGCCATGGGGCTTTTTGTGGCGGAACTTTTCATTACCAGCCATGGTGCGCTCGCTGCCGGAGGCATAGTCTCATTAGTTATTGGGTCGTTGATTCTATTCAGTCATACCTATAGCTCACCAGCGATGGAGGTAAATCGTGGGCTAATCGCCGGGGTAACCACTGCGGTTGCCTGCTTTCTTATCTTTGTCATTGGTGCTATTATTCGGGGGCAACAGCGACGTAAGGTGACCGGTGCTGAGGGTATGATTGGCGAGATAGCAGTAGCCAGAAGACCCCTGGGTCCTGAAGGGACAGTTTTAGCTAAAGGGGAGCTGTGGACTGCTGCCACTGAAGGGGAAAGGGTGGAGCGGGGGGAGGAGGTGGTGATAACCAAGGTGGAAGGCTTAAAATTGTGGGTGGTCAAGAAATTAAGGAAGGAGTAAACTGGCAGGTAGATAGATGAGTGGTCCAGTTATTATCGGCATAATCTTTGGTGTAGCCGTCATTATCGCTGTTATCTATGCTATCATTCAGGGACAAAGGCGAAAGCTTACCGCTGGTGTTGAAGATATGGTGGGTAAAATAGCAGTGGCGCAGACATCGCTTAACCCGAAAGGCACAGTTCGGGCTGAGGGGGAGATATGGGCAGCGGTAAGCGAAGGAGGTAAAATAGAACCTGGCGAGGAGGTGATAATAACCAAGGTTGAGGGGTTGCGATTATTGGTGGCCAAAAAATCTAAACAAAAGGAGGGAGAATAATATGTCGTTGCTTATTTATTTTATCATCGCTATAGTAGTGATAATACTGCTATCAGCAGCTATCAGAGTTGTTCAAGAATATGAACGAGGAGCAGTTTTTCGCCTGGGGAGGTTTGTTGGTCTCAGAGGTCCGGGGCTTGTTTTCCTTATCCCGTTCATTGAGCGGATGATGAGGGTTGACCTTCGGGTAATCACCATGGATGTTCCGGCACAAGAATGCATCACCAGGGATAACGTTACGGTTAAAGTTGATGCGGTGATTTACTTTCGTGTCGTCGATGCTTCGGATGCAGTGCTGAAAGTGCTTGATTACATCAAGGCAACTTCGCTGCTTGCTACCACTACCTTGAGAAATGTGGTGGGGCAATCCGAAATGGATGAGTTGTTAGCCCAGCGAGACAAGCTCAATGAGAAGATACAAGCGGTGGTAGATGAGGGGACGAATCCCTGGGGGATAAAGGTAAGCATGGTTGAGGTTAAGGATGTGGAGATGCCAGATACAATGAAGCGGGCAATGGCAGCACAGGCTGAGGCGGAAAGGGAAAGGAGAGCCAAGGTTGTTCATGCTGAAGGTGAATACCAAGCAGCGGAGAAACTGGCCGGGGCGGCAAAGGTCATCTCCACTCAACCAATAGCGTTACAGCTTCGCTATCTGCAGACATTAGCCAGTATTGCTACAGAAAGGACAAACACTATACTGTTCCCCTTGCCGATAGATATGGTGGCACCATTTCTGAGCCGAGGTAGCTCTGAGAAGAAATAAATTCGGTAAGGGATAGTTGTGGCCAGCAACAGCAAGTCGGGATGGCGTGAGAGTATATTAGCTCCGTTGCTGAAGAAGCATACTGAGCGACAGGATAAATTCGAGAACAGCTCAGGCATAGAGCTAGACGCTCTATATTGTCCTGAAGATGTAGCTGATATTCATTACGCTCAGGAGTTAGGATATCCTGGGGAATATCCTTTTACTCGTGGTGTCCAGCCTAATATGTATCGCGGCAGGATATGGACAATACGCCAGTATGCTGGATTCGGAACTGCTGAGGAGACTAACCAGAGGTATCACTACCTCTTGAGCCAGGGTCAAACCGGGTTGAGCGTTGCCTTCGATTTGCCCACACAAATTGGATACGATTCAGATCACCCCCTGGCTAGAGGGGAAGTTGGCAAGGTGGGTGTGGCGATAGACAGCTTGCAGGATATGGAGGTCCTGTTTCAAGGCATTCCCTTAGATAAGGTCAGCACTTCGATGACTATAAATTCTACCGCTTCTATTTTGCTTGCCATGTATTTAGTTCTGGGAAGGAGACAAGGTGTTGAGGCAGCTAAATTGAATGGTACTATTCAAAACGATGTGCTCAAAGAATATGTCGCTCGGGGAACATATATCTTTCCCCCACGTCCTTCAATGAGATTGACTACAGACATATTCGCTTACTGTGCTGAAAATGTTCCTCGCTGGAACACTATCAGCGTTAGTGGTTACCATATGAGGGAAGCGGGATGCACTGCTGCTCAGGAGGTTGGTTTTACGTTAGCTAATGGCATTGCCTATGTGCAGGCAGCTATTGATAACGGACTGGATGTAGATGCCTTTGCCCCGCGGGTCTCTTTCTTCTTCGATAGCCACCTTAATTTCTTTGAGGAGATTGCCAAATTCAGGGCGGCTCGTCGTCTCTGGGCGAGGATAATGAAGGGGAGATTCAGGGCTAAAGACCAGCGTTCCTGGATGCTCCGCTTCCATACCCAAACCGCGGGATGCACCCTTACGGCACAACAACCATATAATAATATTGTCAGGACTGCCATCGAGGCTCTGTCAGCGATATTGGGAGGCACACAATCATTGCATACTAATTCCTTTGACGAAGCTTACTGGACGCCTTCGGAAGAAGCGGTGACCATTGCGGTGCGAACACAGCAATTGCTGGCTTATGAAAATGGCGTTGCCGATGTTGTTGACCCTGCTGGTGGCTCCTATTACCTGGAATCTCTTACCAATAAACTGGAGAAACAAGCCGTTGATTACATTGCTAAAATCGATGACTTTGGAGGTGCTGTAGCGGCTATCGAGCAAGGATATCAGCAAAGGGAAATTCAACAATCTTCCTATAAATATCAAAAGATGGTGGAAGAGGGAAAGCAAAAAATAGTGGGGGTGAATGACTTTGTCACCGGGGAATCTAAGATAGCCAGCACGCTGAGGGTCAAGCCGGAGACAGAGGCGAAGCAAAAAGGAAGGTTGGCAAAGCTTAAGAAGGAAAGGGATAATGGCAAAGCAAAACAAACTTTGAATAGGTTGGAGGAAGTAGCGCGGGGCAAAGGAAATACCATGCCCCCGATTATCGAATGTGTGGAAGCTTATGCCACCATAGGGGAGATATGTGATGTGTTACGCAATGTTTTCGGGGTTCAAAGGGAATTTTTATTTTTCTAATGGGAGGGAAGGTGGTTAGAGGAATTGGGCACGTAGCTATTTTAGTAGGTAACTTAGATGAAACCATCAAGCTTTACCAGAAATTGTTTGGCGCAACAGCAAGCGAGGTTAAAGTTATTCCTGAGCAGGGAGTGAAGACAGCCATGCTTGATACAGGTGGTGATGCTAAGCTTGAGATTCTGGAGCCGCTTCCAGGCGGTAACATGGAGAAGATTCTGGAGAAGAGGGGGGAGGGGGTGCATCACGTATGCCTTGAGGTTGATAATGTTGAACAAGCACTTGATTTCCTTTCCGGGAATGGGGTTAGCTTGATTGACCGGAAAGCGCGCCGCGGTGTAGAAGGCATGGTTGCCTTTATTCACCCTAAGTCGACCAAAGGCGTCCTTGTTGAGCTTTGCCAGAAGTATTGAGGGGTCAGCTATGCCGGGCAAGACTAGAATTCGTGTGCTGGTTGCCAAGCCAGGACTTGATGGACATGACCGTGGTGCTAAGGTAGTCGCCAGAGCATTACGCGATGCCGGTATGGAGGTAATTTACACCGGCATCCGACAGTCACCGGAGATGATTGTGAGGACAGCAGTTCAGGAGGATGTGGACGTTGTTGGTTTGAGCATTTTATCTGGTGCTCATTTAGAACTTTTCCCGCCAGTAATGGAAGGTCTTAAAAAGGAAGGGAAGGGGGATGTTCTGGTCATCGCTGGTGGCATAATACCTGATGAGGATGTGTCTCCATTACAGCAAATTGGGGTAAAGGCGGTTTTTGGTCCGGGCACAAAAACAAGTGAATTGGTGACTTTCATAAAAGATGAGATAACCAGTAGACGGAAATAGAGCAGAAGGCAAAATTCTAAATCCTAAATCCGAAACTCTAAACAATAACAAATGTTCAAAATCCCAATGATCAAAACAGTTTTGAGCTTTGAATTTAGATATTAAATTTTGTTTAGGATTTAGTGCTTAGAGTTTAGATTTTATATTTTTGATGGCGACTTTCTCTCCTTACCTTCTTGGTATAGCGGGCAGTCCACGTCGTAACGGTAACACTGACCTTCTGTTACAGCAAGCGCTGCATGGTGCTGCTGCCAAAGGGGCTCGAACAAAAACGGTCTGTTTAAGCGAGCTGAGTATATCTCCCTGTCGTCATTGTGACCAATGTTTAGCAGAAGGCAGGTGTGCCATAGAAGATGATATGCCATGGCTGTCGGTGGAATTGAGGAGAAGCGACTTTATAATCCTCGCATCCCCGATATTCTTCATGGGAGTAACAGCGCAAACAAAGGCGATGATAGACAGGTGCCAGGCATTATGGGTGATTAAGTATGTTCTTAAGCTTCCTGTGGCTCTCAATTATAGGGGGAAACGTAAGGGACTGTTTATCTCGGTGGGCAGTGGCATGTCTTCTAATTTATTCCAGCCTGCTATAGCTACAGTTAGAAGTTGGTTTGCCACATTGGATGTAGCTTACGGTGGTGAGTTGCTGTTCTCAGGGATAGATAAGAAAGGGGATATAGTTAACCATTCTACAGCGCTCAAGGAAGCCTTTTTGGCGGGACAGAGACTGATTGAAGTTGACCAAGAAGGAGGGTAGTTGCTACAATTGCCGTGTTGGGCGGTTAGCTCAGTGGTTAGAGCGCTGCGTTGACATCGCAGAGGTCACTGGTTCAAGTCCAGTATCGCCCACCATTTGTATTTAGTGGGAGTAAATCGGTCGACAAGTCTTTAAGGAAATTCTTTTTTCTGCTATCCTTCCCTCTTTGGCAAGGTTTTTTATTTAGTTTGGATGAAAAGCGAGAGTTTAAACAAAAAGCCAAGTGACTGGCTGGAGAGGATGCGGCACTCAGCCGCTCATGTTCTGGCTGAGGCAGTCGAGTCTCTTTTTCCGGAGGCTAAATTTGGCATTGGACCATCTATTGAGGACGGCTTTTACTACGATTTCGATTTGCCACGTTCGTTGACTCCTGAAGACTTACCTGTTATCGAGGATGGGATGAGGGCAATCATTGTCCAGGATGTGCCATTTATCAAGGAAGAGGTAAGTAAGGAGGAGGCACGCAAGATTTTTGCCAGGCAGCCTTATAAGCTGGAGCTTATCGATGAGATTCCTGACGAAAAAGTGAGTATTTATAACCAGGGTTCGTTTACCGATTTATGCCGTGGTCCCCATGTTGCTTCTACGGGGGAGATAAAAGCGTTCAAGCTTACTCATATAGCGGGAGCTTACTGGCGGGGCGACGAAAAGCGCCCTATGTTGCAGAGAATTTACGGTGTAGCTTTCGAGAGTGAAGCGGAGCTTGCGGATTACCTGGCTCGCCAGGCTGAAGCGATGAGGAGAGACCACCGAAGGCTGGGAAGGGAGCTCGACCTTTTTAGCATACATGAGGAAATTGGACCAGGACTCATCTGCTGGCATCCTAAAGGCGCCGTGATACGGGGAGTAATAGAAGATTTCTGGAAGAGAGAACATATCAAACGAGGTTATGAGATTGTTTACACCCCTCATATTGCCAAGCTGGATTTGTGGAAGCAAAGCGGGCACTGGGAATTCTACCGTGATTACCTGTATTCACCGATGGAGGTTGAAGGGCAGCAATACATCATAAAGCCGATGAACTGTTTGGGACATATTCTGATTTACAACAGCCGAATACGCAGCTATCGCCATTTGCCGTTGAGATATGCTGAGTTGGGCACGGTATATCGCTATGAGAGAGCCGGTGTCCTGTATGGGCTAGCCCGAGTAAGGGGTTTCACTCAGGACGATGCCCACATTTTCTGTCGTCCTGACCAGATTGAGGAAGAGGTAGCTGGCGTGGTCAAACTGGCGCAATTTATGATGTCCACCTTTGGCTTTAAGGAATATGACCTGCTATTATCTACGAAGCCTGAAAAATATACTGGAACGGTGGAGATGTGGGATAAAGCTACCGAGTCCTTAAGGCATGTACTGGAGGGACTTGAATTGCCGTACAAGGTAGACCCTGGTGAAGGTGTTTTTTATGGTCCTAAGATAGATATTAAGCTCCGGGATGCTGTGGGACATGCCTGGCAAGGTCCTACGATACAGGTTGATTTTAACTTGCCACTGCGGTTTAATGTTTGCTACATTGGTGAGGATGGTAAGGAATATCAAACAATAATGATACATCGCACAGTGTTGGGCAGTATGGAGCGATTTTTGGCGTGTCTTATTGAGCATTATGGTGGTGCTTTTCCGGTGTGGCTTTCACCAGTGCAGGCGACGATAATTCCCATAGCGGACCGCCATAATGATTATGCTCATCAAATAGGGAGCGAACTTGAGGAAGAGGGGATTCGCAGCGAGGTTGATGACCGTGTAGAAAGGATGAACTTGAAAATAAGAGAAGCGCAATTGGAGAAGGTTCCCTATATGATTGTGGTTGGTGATGAGGAGGTAGCTTCAACTGGTGTGTCGCTTCGGTTAAGAAATGGACAGGATGCCGGGCAGAAGTCTCTCTCGGAGGTAAAAGCGATAATAAAGGCGGATATCAAAGCTTATAGGTGAATCGCACTGGAGGTAATGAGGCATAGTTAAACGATTACGGGTTAATCTGCAAATCAGAGCCAGCAATATTCGTCTCATTGGTGAGGAGGGGGAGCAATTAGGAGTAATGCCATTATCCCGGGCGATGCAGATTGCTCGAGAGCATGAGCTTGATTTAGTGGAGGTGGCACCGACGGTGAGTCCGCCAGTGTGTAAGCTTCTTGACTATGGGAAGTATAAATATGAGCAAACTAAGAAAGAACGCAGAGCAAAGAAAGGCCAAAGGGTCGGGTTACTCAGAGAAGTTCGGCTGAGACCGAAGATAGAAGAGCATGATTTGCAGGGAAAGATTAAGATAACCAGGAAGTTGTTAATGGAAGGTAATAAAGTGAAGGTCAGGGTGAGATTCAGAGGACGTGAGAGGATTTATCCTGAGATGGGGATGAAAGTGCTCCAGAAGTTAACCGAATCTTTAAAGGATGTGGCCGTGGTGAGCAACTGGTCTACCGGGGAAGCCAGGAATATGTTTGCTGTTCTTGCCCCCGTCTCCCGAGAAAAATCTAAAGAGGTGAAATCAAATGCCAAAGCTCAAAACGCATAAAGGGGCAAAAAGTCGTTTCCAGGTAACTGGCAGTGGTAAGATTATGCGCACCAAATGTGGCAAAAGCCACTTTAGGCGGAGAAAAGCTCCTAGAACCAAACGACTTTATGATGAAATGTTACCGGTATCTCATGCAGACCAGAAGCGTATTAAAAGGCTATTGCCTTACAGGTAATCAGGAGGGATTATGGAACCGAGGTTATTGTTTATCGGAGCAGTAGTGAGTGGACTTGGAATAGCCGGGCTAATCAGCTATTGTGCTTTCCATGTACCTAAACAATGGGGCATTGCTGGTTTATTTTTTCTATTGGTGGGGATTGCATTATTGGCAGTTTATTTTATTACTGAAAGAAGAAGGTGAAGCATTATATAAGGTAAGGAGGAAATTTGCCACGAGCTAGAAGCGGGAAGGTTACTCACAGACGGCATAAAAAGGTGCTCCAGCTGACCAAGGGGCAGCGAGCTACCAGACATACCCTGTATCGTCGGGCTCATGAAGCGATGCTTCACTCTTTATATTATAGCTATCAGCATCGTCGTGAGCGGAAGGGCGATTTCAGGAGGTTATGGATTATTCGCATTAATGCTGCAGCGCGTGCCAATGGGCTTTCATACGGTCAATTTATTGGTTTGTTGAAAAAGGCGAATACGGGGCTAAACAGGAAGGTGTTGGCAGATATGGCAGTTAGAAGCCCTGAAGATTTTGCCAAATTGGTGGATTCAATAAAAGGGATTGCTTCGCTCCGCTCGCAATGACATTGCCTACTAAAGCAGTGCTACAGCAACTGGAACAAATTCAAAAACAAGCTTCTGAAGAGCTGGAAAAGGTAAATGACTCCAAGGAACTCCAGTTATGGAAGGCTCGTTACCTGGGCAGGAAAAGCAAGCTAACTCGCATTCTGAGGTCTTTGGCTACCTTGCCATTGGAGGAGCGGCGAAAAGCAGGTGTTCGAGGTAATGAAGTTAAGAATATTCTGGAATTAAGTCTCGCCGAACGGGAAAAGATTTTAGAGGAAGCCCGAATTGCTTCCTCTTTGGAATATAAGAAGTTAGACGTCACCTTGCCCGGTCAGCCTCCCTCAGTGGGTCGGCTTCACCCCATCACGCAAACGCTAGACGAGGTTTGCGATATTTTTAAAGGCATGGGGTTCCAGGTGGTTGAGGGTCCTGATGTGGAATGGGATTACTACAATTTTGAAGCGTTGAATATTCCTCAGGAGCATCCGGCGAGAGATATGTTTGCCACATTATGGGTGGATGCTGAGGTGGGGGGTGGCAAAGCGAGACTTTTACGCACTCACACTTCACCCGCACAGATCAGGGTTATGGAAGAAAAGCAGCCTCCGATAAGGGTAATAGTGCCCGGGCGATGTTATAGATATGAAGCAACTGATGCTACTCATGAATCAATGTTTTATCAAGTTGAAGGGTTAGCCATAGATAAAAATATCACCATGGCTGATTTGAAAGGGACATTGTTTGAGTTCTGTCGCTGTCTTTTTGGCGAGGAGAGGAAGGTTCGCTTTCGGTGTGATTATTTTCCCTTTGTCGAGCCTGGTGCTGAGGTAGCTATTGAATGTTTAGCTTGCCATGGTGCTGGCTGTCGGGTATGTGGCTATACCGGGTGGGTTGAAATTCTTGGTGCTGGCATGGTGCATCCTGATGTGCTCAGGCGTGGTGATATTGACCCTGAAGTTTATAGTGGTTTTGCCTTTGGTATGGGGGTGGAGCGTATGCCTATGCTCCGCTATGGCATCGATGACATTCGCCTTTTTTATGGGAACGACCTCAGGTTCTTAAAGCAGTTCTAGGGGAAGATGAAGATTTCGCTCAAGTGGCTAGGAGATTATGTTGACCTGAAGCTTGCTCCCAAAGAGTTAGCCGAGAGGTTAACCATGGCTGGCATTGAGGTCAAGGCGGTAAACACTATGGGTGGCTGGGGAAATATGGTGGTCGGGGAGGTGTTAGCAGTAAATCCCCATCCCAATGCTGACCGTTTAAAGCTGGCTACGGTAAGCCTGAGCGGGCAACAACTTACCGTGGTTTGTGGTGCTCCCAATATTGCTGTAGGGCAAAAAGTACCTTTTGCTCATGTAGGGGCTCGGCTTATAGATGGTCATACCGGTGAGGTAGTGAGGCTAGAGTCAGCTAAAATTCGAGGTATTCTCTCCGAGGGCATGGTTTGTTCCGAAAAAGAACTGGGGATTTCCGATAGCCATGAGGGGATAATGGTTTTGCCCTCAGAAGCGCCTATAGGCATGCCTCTTAGTGAATATCTGGGCGATACCATTTTCGATTTAGAGGTAACTCCCAATCGTCCTGATTGCCTGTGCGTGATTGGCATTGCCAGGGAAGTTGCTGCCCTTACCGGACAGGAAGTTCGTTCGCCTAAAAGTGACTACGAAGAAGAGGAGCAATCAATAGATGCTCTTGTCTCTGTTAACATAGCGTCTCCAGACTTATGTCCTCGCTATTGTGCCAGCTTGATTACCGGAGTCGCCATATCTTCCTCACCGGCATGGCTTCAACAGCGGCTGAAAAGCTATGGCATGCGTCCCATAAATAATGTTGTGGATATCACCAATTATGTCATGCTGGAACATGGTCAGCCTCTCCATGCCTTCGATTATCATAAGCTCAAGGGGCAAAAGATAATCGTTCGCCGAGCTGAAAAGGGTGAGGCAATGACCACTTTAGACGAGGTGGAGCGAGCACTTGATGAGGATGTTTTGGTTATCGCTGATGGGGAAAAGCCTGTTGCGATTGCGGGCATTATGGGCGGATTGGAGAGTGAGGTTACTGATGAGACTACTGCTATTTTACTTGAGTCAGCTAATTTTGCCCGGGCAACTATTCGCCGTGGGGCAAGACGTTTTCAACTAAACAGTGAAGCATCGCTTCGTTTTGAAAAGGGACTGAGTCGAGAATTGCCACTGGTGGCATTGAAACGGGCTACGCGGTTGTTTCAGGAGCTTGCCAATGGCAAGGTGGTAAAAGGCGTAGTCGATGTTTATCCCGGGAAGATGAAACCAGAAGGAATACTCATTTCCACTGAGGAGGTGAAACGATTAGCAGGCTTGGAGGTAGGTATTGATGAGATAATCAGGGTGTTAACTTCCCTGGGCTTTGAGTGCTCGCAAAATGTCATTGCGAGCGAAGCGAAGCAATCTCCACAAATTTCGGTAACTACTCCTTATTGGCGTAGTGATATTAGCTGTGTTGCTGACCTGGTGGAAGAAGTAGTTCGCATTATCGGCTATGACAAAATCCCGACTACTATGCTTAGCTCTACTTTGCCAGAGCAAGAACCAAAACCGAGGCTCAAACTAAGGGAGAAAATACGAAAAATTATGGTTGGTCTCGGCTTTCAGGAAGTATTGACCTATTCCTTGACTAGTTTAGAGAAGTTGCAGAAGCTTTCACCTGAGCTGGGGTCTGAGCCTTTGAAAGTGGCTAATCCAATGACAAAAGAGCAAGAATACCTGCGACCTAATTTGCGTGCTGGGTTGCTGACCACTTTAGCGCATAACCAAAAGGTTGATGAAGACGGCATAAGGATATTTGAAATTGGCAAGGTGTTCTTGCCAAGGGGGAATGAGCTTCCTCAAGAAAAGGAAATGCTGTGTGCCGTGCTCAGTGGTGCTAAGTCGGATTTATCGTGGAGAGGCGAAAAGGGCGAACTTGATTTCTTCGATGCTAAAGGGGTAGCGGAAAACCTATTGCGAGTACTGGGGATAGCCACAGAATTTAAACCTGGAAGTGACCAGAATTTGTCCCCCGCTGAGAGCGCTGAGATAATCAGTGGCGGCGACAGCATAGGCGTCTTGGGCGTTTTGCATCCTAGGGTGGCACAGGACTTTGAGCTTTCCGAGACAGTTTGCCTTATCGAGATTGACCTGGAAAGGCTGCTTACCAAGCCCATTAGGGAGAAGAGATACACTCCTATTTATCGATTCCCTGCTGTCTCCAGGGATATTGCCCTGGTGGTGGATGAGCAAATAAGTTATCGACAGGTGGAAAGCATAATCAGGAACTTTCCCCTAGTGACCGAGGTTACGTTATTTGACCTTTACGCCGGTGAGCAGATACCTCAAGGCAAGAAGTCCTTTGCCATAAGGATTGTGTATCAATCGCCTGACCATACTTTGACTGATGAAGAGGTCGACGAAATTCAACAAAAGATGCTTAATAGGCTAAATCAGGAATTAGGCGCTACTTTGAGAGGCTGATGTTAGCAGTTCATTTATCTCGGCAGCCAGGTTTTCTAAAGGAAGTAGTCTAGTTTCCTTCTTGTTGCGCCATTTGGCTTCGATGCTCTGGCTCTGCAAGGTGCGGAGGGAAAATGTCAGTCGCAGTGGGAGTCCCAGTAAGTCGGCATCGTTGAACTTAACTCCTGGAGATTCGTCGCGGTCATCGAATAATACCTCTATGTCAGCGTTTTCCAGCTCCTGATAGACATTTTCGGCAGCAGAGGCGACCGCAGGATTATCCCGGTAAAGAGGGCAGAGGTAAACCGGATAAGGGGCTACCGAGAGCGGCCAGATAATTCCGTTATCATCATGATTCTGTTCCACTATTGCTGCCAGCAACCTTCCCAGACCGATGCCATAGCATCCCATTACGGCGGGTCGGGACACACCGTCTTGACCAAGGAAAGAAGCCCCTAATTTTTCACTGATGAAGGTGCCTAATTTGAATATGTGTCCTACCTCAATGCCTCGTGCTGAGGACAACTTACCGCCGCATTCAGGACATTTATCGCCCTGGTGAGCCAAAGCAATGTCAGCGATGATGTCAGCCTGGAAGTCCCTGGGATAGTTAACGTTCCTAAAATGGTATCCTGCCTTATTAGCGCCAGCGATGAAGTTAGAGCCCAGAGTTATGGAGTCGTCGGCAACAACCTTCACTCCCTTTGTACCTATTGGTGAGGCGAAGCCAGCCACTATGCCTGCCTCAGCCACCTCGCTTTCGGCAGCGATGTGAAGCTCGTTACACTTCAGGGTATTTTTTAGCTTTGTTTCGTTTACCTCGAGGTCGCCTCGAATAACCACGAAGACGAATTTCCTATCGGCGATATAAAATACCGCTTTAAGTGTTTGTTCTTGTGGCACTCCCAGGAAGTTGGCGACCTCTTCGATTGTTTTTTGCTCCGTGGTGGCGATTTCCTCCAGGGGAAGAGATTGCTGTGCTTCGCTCGCAATGACATCTTTAGCGATTTGAGCCTTTTCCACATTGGCGGAGTAGCCACAGTGGGGGCAGAAGACCATTTCGTCCTCGCCTGTTTCGGAGATAACCATAAATTCATGGGACTCCTTGCCGCCTATGGCACCGCTATCGGCTTCCACCATTGAGGTGGAAAGACCACAGCGAGCATAGATGTTTTGATAAGCCTGGCTCATTTTGCGATAACTTTCATCGAGCCCGGCTTCATCGGCATCGAAGCTATAGAGGTCTTTCATGATAAATTCACGCACTCGCAGCAAACCACCACGTGGACGAGGTTCATCGCGAAACTTGGCTTGTATCTGGTAAACGAGGAGAGGAAGGTCGCGGTAGCTTTGTACGTACCTGCGGGCGAGGTCAGCGATAACCTCCTCATGTGTGGGGCCTAAAGCCAGCTTGTGTTCCTTGCGGTCGGTCAGGGTGAACATTGTTTGTCCGAAGGAAACATATCGCCCTGACTGTTGCCACAGCTCGAACGGCTGCAATATGGGAAGCATCAGCTCTTGCCCTCCGGCGTTATCCATTTCCTCCCTGATTATGTTCTCTATTTTCCGGAGCACTCGCCAGCCTGAAGGCAAGTAGGAATAAATACCAGCAGCCTCCTGGGCAATCATGCCAGCTCGGAGCAGCAACTGATGGCTTATGTTTTCCGCCTCTGCTGGCGCCTGCCGTAAAGTTTTGCCAAAAAGCTTAGAGAAACGCATTTCTTATCTGTTCACTATCGCCTCTAGCTCAATAAATTTTCCGGGATTATTTGGCTTGGATATCCTTATCTTTTCTCCAAGGAACTCCATTCAATCCCTCCTTAAAAAGCTTCTTAATGGAGGCTAAATGGTGGATATTTATCAGTTAGTAGAAGAGAATAGCCACCTACTCTGGTATACCAGCGAAGATAGCCGCTAACAAAGTCGAATGCCCATTTGGGATATCTAGCGGTGAATAAAATTGCCCACCAGGAGATAAAAATGACAACAGCAGCGGCAATGCCTATGCCATATAAGCATATATAATGGGGGATTGCCATAAAGTACCTGAAAAAGGTGGTCAACCGAGATAGCTTTTCTGGGCGCTCTATCTCAATACCTATGGGATAGTGTTTTACGATTGTTTCTTTTATCCTTGCACCGCATTTCATACATATTTCAGCTAATGGAGTTGTTTGAGCACCACAATTAGGACAAAAGCTTGTGCCACTCATTGGTCTAGCTCCGCAATTAGGACAGATTTCCGGTGTTCCTATCAGTTCCTTGCCACAATTTCTGCAAAACATTTTTCCTCCTTTATTTATATTATTTGCTTTATTTCCTCCATCAAAGCTTGAAGGAAATTTTCCTCAGGCACAGTTCTTACTACTTTGCCCTTTCGGAATATAGCGCCTTTACCCTTACCTCCCGCAATGCCGACATCGGCATCTTTGGCTTCTCCAGGTCCATTGACCACGCATCCCATAATTGCCACTTTGATAGGATTGGTTACCTTTTGGAGACGTTTATTTACCGCTTCAGCCAGAGAAATGATATCAACTTCGGCTCGTCCGCAGGAAGGACAGCTTATCAAGGTGGCACCTCGCTGGCGAAGCCCGAGGCTTTTTAAGATTTCATATCCTGCTGATACTTCCTGACAGGGATGTGCGCTCAGCGAAACACGAATGGTATCACCGATACCCTGGTAAAGGAGTATGCCAATGCCTATGGCGCTGCGTATTGCTCCTTCATGGAGGAGTCCTGCCTCAGTGATGCCTAAATGCAAGGGATAAGGGATTTTATCGGCGAGCATCTGATATGCCTGAACTGTGGTGGGCACATCGAAGGCTTTAAGGGAAACCTTGATTAAGTCGAAATCCATATCTTCCATAAGCCTTATTTGCTCCAGAGCAATATCAACCATTCGCTGGGCTAAGGGAAGTTCGGGCTCAAAATTTGGAGGCAGGCTGCCGGCATTTACCCCGATGCGGATGGGAATTTCTCTCTCTTTAGCGGCAGAGACTATTTTAGCAATTTGTTTCCTATCACCAATATTGCCGGGATTAAGGCGAATGCCATCAACGCCAGCCTGCAGAGAAGCCAGAGCTAAGCGATAATCGAAGTGGATGTCAGCGATGATTGGCATTGAGGTATTCTTTTTTATGACAGGGATGCTTCCTGCTGCCTGCTTGTCAGGAACTGCGATACGCACTATTTCGCAGCCGCATTCCTGTAACTCTTTAACCTGATTTACGGTGGCGTTAACATCTCGGGTGTCAGTTTTGGTCATTGACTGAACAGCGATGGGTGCATTGCCACCTACAGTGACGCTGCCAATTTTTAATTTTCTGGAAGCCCTTCGTGGTATCATTTAAATATAAATAAGCTTCCTCCACCGATAATGCGGGCAATATCAAAATAAGTAACTACGCACATTATCAGAATAAGCACGGCGAAGCCAATGGTATTAACTAAGTGTTCCACCCTGGTTGATACTCGTTTGCCTCGCCGCGCCAATTCCACGACGAGGAACACAAGTCTGCCGCCATCCAGGGCGGGGAGTGGGAGCAGGTTAATTATCCCTAAGTTCAAGCTGATAAGAGCGGTGAACACAATTAGAGGTATGAGTCCTGCTTCAGCCACCTGGCTGGTCATCTGGTAAATGCCTACCGGTCCGGCTACCTGGGGAGTTGTAGCCCCGATAATCCAGCTCCGTATGGTATTCCTGAACAGGATAAGGATTTCCACGCAGCGCTGTGTTCCCAGCGCAGTTGCCGTCCAGGGAGAATAAGATTGGCGAACTATTTGCTGGCTGCCTGGGGCAGCAGTAACGTTAATTCCCAGAGCGCCTTCGCCCTTAGGCGGCGCCCACCTTGGCACCAAGGTGACTTCCTGCTCGCCATCGGCAGCCTTATTTAGTAGCAGAGTCGTTTCTGAACCGAGGGAGAGTTGCACATAATAGTCTAGGTCCCCACGATTGTTAATGTTATGACCATTTATTGCCAGGATAATGTCTCCCTGTTCTATCCCCGCTTCTGCCGCTGGTGAGCCTGAAGCTACCTGTTGCACTTGAACTTGTTCCATCAAAACGTTCTGGGGAATCATGAAAGCAGTGGAGAAGAGAATTATTGGGAGAACCAAATTCATCAAAGATCCGGCGGCGAGGATAAGCGCTCTGGTGCCAATGCTTCTGCTGGCGAAGCTATGGGGCTCTGTGGGGTCTTCTTCTCCCAGTAGCTTGACGAACCCGCCCAAGGGGATGAGATTTAATGAATATACTGTTTCCCCTCTTTTGATGCTTGCTATCTTTGGGGGGAAGCCTATGCCAAACTCCTCCACCTTTACATCGCTGCGCTTGGCGACAATAAAGTGTCCGAATTCGTGGCTCAATATGAGCACTGCCAGCATGGCGATGAAGATGACTATGGTTAATGCGATGGTTAACATAAACTTACCTGAGAAGCTATTTGTAATGTTGTTTCTCTTGTTTGCTCATCGACAGCGAGGATTTCCTCTATTGATGGCTGAGCAATGTTTTGATGCTGCTCCAATGCCTTACTTACTATTGTGGCGATATCGGTGAACTTGGTTTTTCCCTGGAGGAAAAGCTCCACCGCTACTTCATCGGCGGCGCAGAGCACTGCAGGATAAGTTCCTCCTGATTTGGCAGCATCTAATGACAGTTTAAGGCAGGGAAATTGAGCATAATCTACCGGCTTGAAGGTCAAAACTTTCCTTCGGCTTAAATCGAGGCGGGGCAGGTCGGGATTGGGCAATCGTTCAGGGTAACAAAGGGCATATTGAATTGGCAGGCGCATGTCAGGGAAGCCGAGCTGTGCTTTCAGTGAGCCATCGACGAACTCAACAATAGAATGAATGATGCTCTGTGGGTGGATTAATATCTCGATTCTCTCCAGGGGAATGGCAAAAAGATAGCGTGCCTCAATGACCTCAAGCCCTTTGTTCAGGAGCGTTGCTGAATCGATGGTCACTTTTTTACCCATTTTCCAGACAGGGTGATGAAGGGCTTGCTCCACAGTTACCTGGTCCAGCTTTGACTGTGGGTAGCGGTAAAATGGTCCTCCTGAGGCAGTGAGGAAAAGACGATGAGGTTTAGTTTTCTCTCCGAGCAGACATTGCCAGATGGCGCTGTGCTCACTATCAATAGACAGGATGTGAACACCGTGGTGATTAGCTTCCGCGGTAACAATGTCACCGGCCACTACCAGTACCTCCTTGTTTGCTAAGGCAACCGTCTTGCCTGCCTGCAAAGCAGCTATAGTGGGGAATAATCCGACTTTGCCCGATGTGGCTATGACAACAAGGTCAATATTCTCCTGGCTTACCATTTCCTCCATGGGCATGAACTTCCCTTGATAGCTGAAATCAGATTCAATAGAGCAAAAAAACATCTCGGGCTTAAATTCCTCAAGTTGCTGTGTAAGGAGCTTAATATTTTTGCCTGCTGCCAGACCGCTCACCTGGAATCTGGCGGGAAAAGCGCGGATTATGTCCAGTGCTTGCTGGCCTATAGAGCCTGTTGAGCCTAAAATGGCAATTCTCTTTACCCCACTAGCCATACTACATAATAATATACTATTGGGGCGACGAAGATAAGGCTGTCGAAACGGTCGAGGACTCCGCCATGACCAGGCAATAATTTACCGGACTCCTTCGCTCCCAGGTTGCGTTTGAGCAAGGATTCCACCAAGTCACCAACTTGGGCAAACAGGCTAACGAGGCAGGTAAGAAGAATAATCTGCCAGTAGGGCAGAGAAAAAGTAGAAAATAAGTTGAGGAACAGGAACACTGCAACAGCACCAGCGACGCTGCTTAGCAAGCCACCTATTGCCCCTTCCCAGGTCTTGCCCGGGCTTATCACCGGGGCTAGTTTATGCCTGCCCCATTTTCTTCCAATGAAGTAGGCACCGGTGTCATTGGCAAATGTGGTGAATAAAGCAAGATAAACCCAATTCCGTCCATCTGGTAATAAATTTAGGTTGAGCCAATAGCTGAGCATCCATCCTACGTATAGAACGCCGGCTACGGTCCAGGCCCAATTTTGAAATGCTGTTTCTCGTGATGAACGAATCAATATCCACGCCAAGGAAATTATTACCGCTGTGGCCATGATAGCGGGCAGAAGATTTATATCGCGGTAATAAAAACTCAACGGGCTTAAAGTGAATGCTACCGCCCATAATAATCCAAAGTAAGTTAGAGGGTATCCTTTGCCTGAATTAGACACCATGCGGTAGAACTCTAAAGTGCCTATTACTGATGCTGCGGCGATGAAAAGGCTGAACAACCAGGGGTGGCCAAACCAGACAGCGAGGAGGATAACTGGCAAGAGTATCGCTGCAGTGATAATTCTTTGTTTAAGCATGCCTAAATCCTAAACGAACTCAAAAATCACGGATAAAGAATAAAAATTACAATTCAAAATGCCAAAACCTTCATCTTTAAATTTAAACTTTGCTTTATCATTTGGCTCTTTGCCTTTTGAGTTTTTGGCGTTAGTTAGTGTTTTGGATTTAGTATTTAGAATTTTGCTTTCCTGGGATTGCCACGCCTTCGGCATATAATAAACAGGGGTGAGTATCCTTTATTTATATTTCCTTTATTTCCTTTTCCTTGTCCTCGCCCAGTTGGTTTACTTTGCTTATAAAGGCCTCGGTGACCTGCTCCACTTGTTTGGTAGCACTTTTAAGCTCATCCTCCGATATTTCCTTATCCTTTTCCATTTTCTTCAGTTTTGCGATGCTATCCCGCCTTACATTGCGTATCATCACTCGGTGATTCTCTACCTTGCTAGCTAACAATTTGGCTAACTCAGCACGACGCTCCTCGCTCAGTGGCGGGATAGCTATCCGAATTAAATTGCCATCGCTTGAAGGGGTAGCACCGAGATTGGATTTAAGTATTGCTTTTTCAATCGCTTTTAGGGAAGAACGGTCCCATGGTTGGATAACGATAAGATTGACCTCAGGGGTAGTTATATTAGCCAATTGAATTAAGGGAAGAGATTCACCCTGGTACTCAACCATTACGTTATCCAGTAATGCTGGGTTGGCTCGTCCAGTGCGGATAGTGGCAAACTCACGAGCCAGAGTATCGACAATTTTTTGCATTTTAGTGCTTAGTTCAGCGATTACCTCCCTCATTGTTTGCGCCTCTACTATTATTAAGGATTAGTAATGCCAATCTCGAATCTAGTGAATCTTGATACCTTTATATTCTCGCCTACTTTGGCAATGGTCTGGTTGATAATTTCCTGCACGCTTCTTGAAGGTTCTTTGATGAATGGCTGATTAAGCAGGCAATCTGTTTGTGGGTCAAATTCTTCTTTCTTAGGGATTTCCTTAGCGGTGATGAATTGTGGGGAGGTGGCAGCGATTTGCATAGCTATATCACGAGCAAGTTGTCTAAACTCATCGGTGCGAGCTACAAAATCAGATTCGCAGTTTAATTCTACCAGTGCCCCTATCTTGCCAGTGTGGTGGACGTAAGCTTCGATTATCCCTTCTTTAGTGATACGCTCCATTTTTTTCTGCGCTACCGATAATCCATGACGCCGTAAAATCTCGACCGCCTTTTCTATGTCTCCATCTGCTTGAAGTAATGCCTTTTGACACTCTAGCATTCCAGCGCCTGTCCTGCTTCTCAGTTCTTTTATCGATTCGGTCGGGATTTTCATGTGGTTATTCCTCTGGCTGTTCTCCTGCTTGTTCCTCTACTGGCTTCTCTGGCTGTTCTCTTGCCTGTTCCTCTGTTGATTCCGCTGGTTGTTCTTCATCAGGACTGAATGAGTAAGAAGCTAAGAGTTCAACACCCCCCTCCACCTCTTGTCCTTCTACATTGACCATTTTCAGTTGTTCCTGCTCCCTTATTTGCTTTCCTTCGAGCACTGCGTTGGCTATTCTGCTACAAATCAACCTAAGTGCCTTAACAGCATCGTCATTAGCAGGGATAGGATAATCAACTTCCTCAGGGTTGCAATTGGTATCTACTATGGCAACCACAGGTATATCAAGCTTTTTAGCCTCGAAAAGGGCAATTTTATCCTTGATTATGTCCACGATAAATAGGGCTCCGGGCAAGGCATTCATTTCCTTAAAGCCGCCTATCTTGATATTCAGGCGGGATATTTTCTTTTCTATCTTTGTTTTTTCCTTCTTTAATAAATGCTCCAATTCCCCCTTTATTTGGCGGTCTTCCAAGTCAACCAGGTAATTAATCCGAGATTGTATCGTATTGAAGTTAGTCAACACCCCGCCAATCCATCTCTGGTTGACATAGCACATACCGCATCTGCTTGCCTCTTCCTCTATTATTTGTTGAGCTTGTTTCTTGGTGCCTACGAAGAGGATAGTCTGCCCATTGGCGATTAACTCCCTAACGAAGGCACAGGCTTGCTCCAACATCCCGGCTGTTTTCTCCAGGTCGATGATATGGATACCATTGCGCTGAGTGAAAATATAGTCCTTCATCCTGGGATGCCAGGCGCTGGTCAAGTGCCCAAAGTGAGCCCCTGCCTCTAAGAGTTCCTTTACCACAGCATTTTCTGTCATAAGGGTTATCTAATGTAGCATGAACAACTTTTTTTGACAAGATAAGGCATTATTTTTGGAACAAGGCGAAGAACCTGTCCTGATATTCCTCGAATACCCCCCATCTATTCAGCTCGGTGATCAGCTCAGGAGCTCGAGAGATGTCTTTGCTTACCAGTTCAAAAAGTTCTTCAATAAAAATTCGAGCATCCTTAGGAACTCCGGTGGAATCTATATCCAGGGAGCCTCTCCTTTGAAAATCAATAACGTTGTCGTATATTGACTTTCTTGTTAGCTCATAGATAAATATCATCAAGGATACATCCCATAGCTCTTCTATTCCTTTAATTATGGTGCTCAATGGGTTATTTCCCTCCTCTATTCTTTCATTTAGCTTATTTATTAGCTTCGCTATAGTTTCAGAAACAATGTTCATCTCTTTGGGTTCATTTTTATATCGATAGAAGATGCCCGGTTCATCGGGAAACTTCTCTGACATAGCCTGGAAATATTTGCAAGCTTGCTCGCTAAACCCTTCCAATCTGGTCAAGTAATAAGGGGTAACTATCCTTGGCCTTTGAGCAATTACGTTCCCCTCTCTCACTACATTGACGTTCTCAGTTAACTCAGTTACCACATAGTAGTAAATAATAGTGTTGCCAAAGGTAGCCAAACTTTGCCGTGGAAACCTGATTACTTTGGTGTGTTCTATAGCATATTTAATTCTCGCGTCTACATTCATCTCTTTCGTTACACAAACATCTTGACCATCTGGAAATTTTGCGTCACCTTCTGCTTTCCCGCGATTATCTTGCCCGGCTCAGTGCTGTGACCGGGAATTAAGTATTCCACATCAAGTTGTGATAATTTGTCAATGCTGCTTCGCAACTGGGAAGGGCTGCCTCCGGGAAGGTCTGTCCTGCCAATGCTGCTCCAGAAAACCACATCGCCGCTTATTAATACCTTTTCCTCCTTCCAGTAAAGTGAGATAGACCCCGGGGAGTGTCCCGGGGTAAGTAAGACCTGAATGTTGACCTTGTTACTCGTTCCCAGGGTTAAATCACCTTCTTTGAGGTGGAAAAATGGGCTGGTATGTGGAAGCTTGGCGCCAAAAGCTCCGTAAAGCCTGTTTCCTATGCCGTGGTAGAAATCATCTTCCTCCTTGGATAGAGTGACCAGGGCGTTATTCTTTTCAGCGACAGTAGCTGCAGCTTCAAAATGGTCCGGGTGGCTGTGAGTGACGATTATCAACCCCACATCCTCGATGTTCAGCCCGTCTTTGTTCATTGCCTCAGTTAGCGAATCGAGGCAAGCTTCACCAACCTCATCGTGGATATGCCCTGGGTCAACCAGTACATGAGGTCGCTTTCCTCGCAAAACATGGCACCAGAGGCTGGCGTTGCAATTGTTCCCCATTCCTTGCCAGATATAGCAATAAAAGTTCTCTGCTAATCGTAAAGAACGATGATAAACCATAACTATTAAATCCTAATTTCTAAACTCTAAATCCTAAACAAATTCTAAGTTCCAAACATTTACTACTTTTCATCATGGAAGCCCTAACAGCTCCTTGGCATTTTCCCTGAGATATTTCTTGTTCACTTTTTGAACCTCGGTCAGCGGCATGGTATCCAGGAAACGGACATATTTGGGGACGGCATATTTAGCAACCTTTTCCCTGAGATATTCGGTGAATTTCTCCTCCTTCACCTTTCCCCTATATTCAGGACGCAACTGGATGAATATAGCTACCCTCTCGCTTCCCGGTCTCTCGGGGTCCGGAACGCCCACAGCAGCGGCCATCTCGGTCGCTGGGTGAGTATAGAGGATGTCATCCAGCTCCCTGGTATATACCTTATAGCCTGAAATATTCGCCATATCCTTTGTCCTGTCCACGATGTAGAAATATCCCCTGTCATCAACTCTGACCACATCGCCAGTGTGAACATAGCCCTCCTCATCAAGTCCACTGCCCGGGTTGGGCCAGTAGCCCAGCATTCTCTGTGGTCCGCTGAGACACATTTCCCCGGTTTTGCCTTCTTTGACGACTTCATCTAAGAGAAGTGTTCTGCCAGTATCAACATCAACGATTTTCACCTCTGTGTCGGGGAAGGGAATACCAATTGTTGCTCTTTTCTCGCGGCTTCTTGCTGAAGCATCTTTACGGGAGCGATTCATTAGCCGGGAAATAGCTTTATACCACAGTTTTCCAAGATTCTTATATCCCAACGTTCTGACTAAGCGGTTAGCCATGGGAACCATACCGGGGAGTCGCAATAGCTTGCTGCGTCGCTTCAACTGTGCCCTTCCACCAAAGAGTCTCAGAAGCAGGGATAGGTTGAGGTGTGTCACCGGGGAAAGTTCACTTAGCCCATATCCCTCCATCACTCCCCCGCCGCTTTTCTGCTCAAATTTCTCCTGGGCTTCAGGAGGCAACGCCGCTGAGCCAGATATACCTAGTATTCCTATCCCCTTCATCTCCTCCTCAGCTAGCTTCATGAACTGTGTGGGAACGCCGATCTGCATAGCGGGATAATGTTCCTTGATTAACTCCACCATGGAATGGGTGTCACGAGGGTCGGGAACCAAAAGCTGCATCGCTCCAATGTAGGTCATGGTGTGCATTATACAGTGGCCATAGACATGGAACAAAGGAAGCCCGAGCAGCATGGCGCTTGCCCCTCTCAGGATATCACCACTGGGACCGTAAATATGACCATTCTGGATGGCGTTGGTGAGGATATTCTTGTGAGTGAGCATACAACCTTTGGGCAGACCTGTGGTGCCTCCGGTGAACAGAAGGGTCTCCAGGTCGTGGTCGACATCGAAATCCACTTCTGGGGAGATGGGGGGATGGCTTGCAATTACCTCCGTGAGCCACGCCACACTTTCTATCGTCTCGTGGCCTGAAGGGGGATTTGCGGAATAGTCTTCCAACTGACTGACGATGATATGTTCCACCTTAACTTGGTGTTTTGCGGTCAACCTTTCCCTGAGCTGCTCAACTATATCCAGATAATCCTTAAGACAGATAAGCACTTTAGGTGTTCCCTGAGTGAATTTATGCTCCAGAATGTCAATTGATTCCAGGAAGCTCGATGGCATGTGAACTGCCCCTGCCTTGGAAATGCCATAATCAGCGATGATGAACTGGATGGATGTGGGCAGCATGGTAGCTACCCTGTCGCCTTTTTTCACGCCCATGCTTGCCAGGGCATTCGCCAGGCGCTCGGCTTTGTCCTTTACCTCAGGATACCGCATCTCCAGTCCCAACTGCACCAGCCCCATCTTCCGGTACTTCCTGGCAGCCTCATCTACAAACCAGAAAACTGGCTTTTGGGGGTAAGGCTTGAGCGTTTGGGGAAGACCAAATACCTTATATTCCTCAAGCCACGGTTTTTCCCTTATCATGATTTCCTTCCCTGTTTGACCTTAGCTTACATTATAAACTAGAATGTCTGCTGTTTCCAAATCGAGAGGCTCTATGGCTGATATAAAAAGCGCTTGGGAAATTGCTCAGGAGAGGGCTAACAGGCTGGGCAAGCTTTCTGCTGAGGAACAAAAGCAACAAGAAGAGCAAGAGTGCCGTCAAATCGCTGCCGGAATAGCCCAGAAATACCTTAACTCTTCGGAAACTCAGGATATAGCTACCATGCTTGATAAATATTCTGGGGAGGAAAAGAAGTTAATTGAATTAGCGTTATTTGGCGTACTAACTGAGGCTATCACTTTTGACAGCCAGACCAGGGCAGCGAAAGCAGCTCAGGGGATAGTGGATATGAAGCCAAAATCGCAGCCACTCATCGGAAGGGTAATAGACCTGTTGACGGAATATCACCAGGCTGGAAAGGCGATAAAGAAGGAAGTGGAAACCAGGACAAAGGAAGTGTTGCATCAGTTGAGGATTTCGGGCTCGGCAGTAGGCGAGATAAATATCGAAGCTAGTCCGCAATGGCAACAGAATTGGCAAAGGGTTAAGAGGCCATTGGAGCAACAGCTTGATGCCCTTAAGCAAGAGTTATACAAAGGAAAATTCTAATTTAAACTTTGTTTTGTCATTTTGCACTTTGACTTTTGAGTTTTCGACATTGTGTAATATCTCGAATTTAGGATTTAGAGTTTTGTGTTACAGTATTTAGGGAGCTCCAAGGGTGAACCTCTGCTCGTAGAGCCACTGACGAAGGCTGTATTGCGCATCGATGTCCATTACCCGGTACTTCTTGCTGGTTATACCGCACCTCTTGTCGGTGACGGTGACGACGTCGTAGAGCTCCTGGCCGACGTTGACGGGGATGACGAGATTGCCACGCTCCGCTCGCAATGACGCTTTTCGGAGGATGGCGTCGGCCCTCTCCTGGGCCCGGGCGGCTGACTGGAGGTTGGAGTCGTAGTCCTGGTCGAAGATATCGATGCCGAGCTGGAGGTTTGTCCAATCGAAGGCGTCCTCGACGATACGGGATTCATCCGCTGCTCTGCCGATGGCTCTGGCCCGGGTTAAAGGAATGGCCTGGCGGTACTCACCACTAAGAATGACGTGGTCTGCTCCATAAATATAGCAACTGCTCTCATCGGCCCTGAGGTCTTTGAGGTAGGCCTCGTTGCCGGCAAATACCAGGGAATCGGGGATGAAGGAAAGAATGCGTCTTAACGCTGAATCCCCTGTTGTTCCTGGCTGGAGGGTGAAGTCGGGATAGAGGTTCTGAGACGCCGAGCTGTAGGGAATGCCGGCAGGCATGGTGAGGTTGATGCCCCAGCGGCAAATAATCTCCTGGATGATCTCCCACACCGTCTTGTTTGCGGGCCAGCGCATAAGAAATCGTGAGGACCACTTGCCGGCGAGTCCCTGGCCATCGAGGCAGAAAAGCTTGAGGATTGACATGTTGGGACTGGAGGAATACTCCCAGGAATCGAGCCAGTACCTCCCCACCTCCACCGCTTCGTTTCCCAGGGAAGTCTTATAGCCCAATTTAAGGACCACTTCGCTTCGCTTTTCGGGCGGGGTGGCATATTGGGCGCGGGAGTTGTCGAGCTCGATACTGAGAGCTGTCAGCTGTGAGCTATCAGCTTTCAGGGAGATAATATCAGGGGTGAGGTCCAGCGGGGTGGCTAAAGCCCTAGGAGCTCTCCATACTCCATCAGGACGCTCGAGCCAGTAATGAGAGTCGGTGCTCTGGAGCCGTAAGCCATAAGCACTACTGATATCCAGGAAGGGCTTTGGCTCGGTGAAGGCCATGCTGTAGAAGTCGGAACCTCTGACAGAATGACAGATTAACGGCATGGTGTAGGCTGTCGTGCCGGTGAACTTCTCCACGCCGACAATAAGGGTATTCTCATAATCCTGTGCTGCAGCGGGCAAGTGGCAATCGGGGAACTCATAGGTGATGCCCTCACCTTCCGGTGCGGTGATGAACGGGTCGACATCGGTGAAGGTATAGGTATTATCGAACTGCTGGCGATAAAGGCCGTAGAGGTTATAGGGGACTCCGGACTCCCAGGCGGCAACTACCAGGTCGATGTGGTCCGGGGTGTAGTAGCAGCCGGCTCCAAAGTTATCGCCCCAGGGATGAAGGGAGCTGCCCAGCCAGGTGTGCTCGGTGGTAGCCTGGGTGGTGGTGTCGATAACGATGCCATTCTGCTGCCCGGCTTTGAAGGCAAAGCAAACAACATTGGCGGTTGTTCCCCACCAGCAGGCGGCCATGGAGAGGACGTCGGTATAGGCGGCAAGCTGAGCATTCGACCAGGTAGCTCCATAATCGTGGCTATAATACTTCCAGAGGACGTTTCCAATGGTGCGGTAGAAGATGTAGATTTTGGCGCCATAAGCGGCGATGGCACAGGGACCGTAACAGTCGGCTGCGAGCTGAGTCCACACGGAGTAATCTGAGCTCGGGCCTGGAGTGCTGACTTTCTGGCGATAAAGGATATTGCCGGCTGCCGCTCTGATGCGGTGCATGCTGCCCTGGCCGTCGAAGGCGATGCCGTGGTGGTTATCGGGTTCTGTGCCAGTGTATAGCCTGGTCCAGGATAGCCTCTTGATGCCCTGGTCGAAGTCATAGACCTTCGCCTCGACGTAGGGAAGGCGGTCGGGCTTCTTCTGAGCGGCCAGTAAGGTGGAGGATAGAGTTTTCATAAGATTGCCACGTCGCTACGCTCCTCGCAATGACAATAAAAAAAGGCCTCGCAATGACAGAAAACTCCTCGGGATGGCATCAGAAGAACACCACCTGAATGAGCCTGGCGATGATGAGACAGGCAACGGTTACAAAGATAGCAGCAACATACTCCCAGAAATCATTTTGAGACTCTTTCCATTCCTTCTTCGTCCAGATTTCGATAGCAAGGAATGAGACAAAGCAGAGAGCAGCCAGCCAGCCGGTAATGAGCACGCCAGAGAGAACAGTGATAATACCACATAGATAGTGAATCGGGGTTGTTTTCTTGAATTTCATTTGCTCTTCTCAACCTCACGGCTGATGAAGAACCAGCCGACATAGACATTCAAAGCGGTAAAGACACGCCAGAAGACATCCAGGTCAACGCTGCCGAAGAGGGCAAAGCCCGAGTAAGCGATGATGGCGATAATGCAGGCACAGGCGATGAACTGGCGGGTCCAGGCTTTAGAGTCCTTGATTGCCTTATCATCGGTGGGAGTCGAAGACTCATTGGAATCCTTCATTGTCAAATCCCCCTTAATCCCCCTTTTCTAAAGGGGGAGTTAATTGCTTTATATCAGGGCGCCCAGGGTATCGGGGACGGGCTTTTTAGCCTTTTCATAATGCCGGGCTAAATGCCGGGCTGCCTGGATGATATCCTCGGGGTCGGCCTGGACCCTCTCCCCACGATATCCCCCTCTACTCAGGCTGGCAACCGCTGCGGGCATTCGGTCCCAATCGACGGTCTTCTCGATATCGAGCCGGCCCTGGAGGCTCCTGAAGATGGCCTTGGTATGATGGGGCAGCTTCCAGGTCTCGGGGTTGTCGGGGTCTCCGACGATGGCGAAGGCTTCTTTGGGAAGGCCCTCTTTGGTGATTTGCTTTGATACCGATTCTTTTACTTTAGACATTTGTCCTCCTTTAAGCCCGATAAATCGGGCAACTACAGCTATTATTCAGGCACTTCCATCTCCGCGGCTGTCGCTCTCTCTCTCTCGCTCCGCCACGTGTGGACGCAGCCTTAAACTCCTGATTCATTGTCAGGATTCTCTCCCTCTCCTCTAACCACCTGGTGAATTCCTCCTCCGGGTCCATGATGCCCATCTCGTCCATAGCCGTTCTCCTGCTGTGGACTCCGGCCTGGACAAGCAGCTGCTCGTTCTGAGCCTGGCGCTGAGTATCCTGGGGGAGTATTCCCCCCCACACGACCCGGTGGGTGATTCCGTCAAAATTCTCGTTCATGTACCTGGCTGCCAATCGCAGTATCATCCCGGTCCTCTGGTGGTAGGCGTTGGTGCGAATCGTCCTTTTACGGGTCACCTTCTGAATAAGGCTGCCTAATTCAATCTGCATGGCTGTTCCCGACAGATCCCTCTCGGTGCCGCCATAGGCTGCCCGGGGACATTCGGAGACATCGTGAAGGCAGCGATAAATCAAGTCGATGTAATCGATGTGCAGCCTGATGCCTCCGCCCTGGAGCAAATCTAACAGATAAGCTTTGGCGTCCTCGGGTATGGTCCATACCGCCCCCGGCTGCACCTTGATATCCTCTGCCGAGCCGACGTTCTCCAGGACAGCAATGGGGTTGCCGGACAGCTCGAGTATTCTCGATAACTGGCTCAGGGCCCTGTTGAGCTCCCGCTGCGGCTGGATGACCGAGGGGATATCGGAGGTACCCCAGAACTTCTTGGGCTCACGGAGGTTGGGGAAGATGATGAACGGGATGAAGCCGTAGGGATTCGGCTTTGACTCTATGCGGTCGTTATCCAGGAAAAGCTCGAAGTCCTTTACCGTCCATACTTCGGTTATGGTGGCTGCCTTCCTGGTGATGGCTCTGCTATACAGCAAGCTGACTTCATCCTGGGTGAGGGTATATCTCGAAGCTACTCTCCACACACGGGACATATCATCACCGAGCCACCAGGCGTAAATGCCGGAGACATCGGGGGCGGTGACTTTGATACGCTTCTCATCGCTGTCCCAGATAACCTTATAGCAGCCATCTCCCAGGATAGCGGCGTCGATCTCCGTCTCCCAATCGAGCTGCTGGAGGTTGTTCTGTTGATAGACGTCCCGGAGGAGCTGCTCGGCTCGGGCTACCCGGGCTTTAAGCTCGTCGGTGTTCTCGGTGGGATAGCAGGCAAAGGTGAGTCCCTGCATTAAATAGCTGGTCACCTTATCGATGGCCACCTTGGCATAATTAAATACGAGCTGGCGGTTGCGTGATGTCTGCTGCCATTGTTTGCCGTTATAGAAGTCAAGGTTGGTGCGGTACTCTGCCATCCTGGCGGTATCCATTCGGGCTAGCTGCGATGGGTTAAATTCATTCATCTCGTAAGCCTCCCACTTGACGAAATTCCCAATCCCTCTAAGTCCCCCTTTAGAAAAGGGGGACTAAGGGGGATTTGACACTCCTGAAAAAGCACGCAAAATTTTTGTGGTCAACTATAGATATCAGGATTTGTTTCGGATTTAGTGTTTTGAGTTTAGGATTTAGCTTGGAGATTGCTTCGTCGCTAATGCTCCTCGCAATGACAGAGGGGGAGTGCCTCGCAATGACAGAGGGGGAGTGCCTCACAATGACAAAAACGGGGGCATTGCAGCCTTTTTTACGCGTCATTGCGGTGAGCTGAAACCCTGAGCGTAGCGAAGGGCCAAGATGTGGCAATCTCATTTCTCGACCACCTTCAGCCATCTCTGCACCGTTCTCACGCTAACCCTGAATATTCGGGCAATTTCTTCATTGCTTTTCCCCTCCCGCTTCAGCGCCATCATCCGCCTCGCCCTCTGGGTCTTCAGGAATTTCTCCTTTCCCCAGGGCTCTTCCTTGATGCAACAGGGGAAAGGACAGTCAAGGCAATGCGGCCATAGCTCACAGCCTTCGTCTTCATAGGGGAAATCCTCGGGCAATAAATTCCAGATGCTTTGTGGTTCCGTGACGAGTCTTTCGTTTTCTGTCATTCTGTCCTCAAATTGCTCCGAGATTGCTTCGTCATCCCTCACTTCGTTCGGGATTTCCTCGCAATGACACAAGGGAGTCATTGCGAGCCCTTCGCCTCTTGTCAATCTGTCCTCAAATTGCTCCGAGATTGCTTCGTCATCCCTCACTTCGTTTGGGATTCCCTCGCAATGACACAAGGGAGTCATTGCGAGCCCTTCGCCTCCGCATTTTGTAGTTGCCTGATTTATCAGGCGCAATTGCCCAATAAATTGGGCAACTACATGTTTTTTCCTTTCATTTTCACAGTTGTCATTGCGAACGAAACGTGGCAATCCCGGCGGTGTGTGAGATTGCGGAGCTTGTTCCGAGTGAAACGAGGAAGCTGACTCCGAGATTGCTTCGTCGCTGATGCTCCTCGCAATGACAGAGGGGGCGTGCCTCGCAATGACAGAAAGGTGGTCCGTTATCATGCCGAAATATTAGCACTGTAGTTCTAGAAAAACAAGGGAATTTTGTCATGCTTTACAATATTTCCGAGAGTGTTTACTAACCTCACCCCTTTATCCCCCTCTCCTTCAAAGGAGGGGGGAAGAGATTTATAGAGAGGGGTTTCACCCCTCTCCTACCTACACTCCCCCTTCCCTTGCTAAGTAGGGCCGTGCAAAACCTTATGTAAAGCTTCTTGTATTTCTTAAACTTATAAACAATGTAGAGTTTAGCTTTGGCTCAAGGTCGCCCTAAGTCAGAGCCAATCGGCTATCCTTTAATAAGAGACTTGGTTGCTTCCGCGGTTTTGTAAAAGCGAAGTTTGCAATCGCATTGTGACTTACCACAGGTGGGGCAGTATAATAGCCCAGTATTCTTATCTCCGTACTGATTCCACAATATGTTTGGCGAAATAATTTGTGGTGCTCGGGGAGTTGGGGGAGTTTGAAAAGCACCAAGCCCAACTTCTGGTAATTTATCATACACTTGGTAAAGGAGCCTAAGCTTTATTGAAACTGCAAAAATCCACGAGACTACATCTGCAATCTCGCTTTCCAAATGTAGCTGCCTAATGGGATAGAATTGAACGGGCTTTGGTGTCGATCTAAGATTATACGAATAAAGTCTAATTAAAGCATCAGATACTTCTCCAACCTCTTCCAATAGATGAAACGCAATAGGTTCAAGCGAAAGGGTCTCATAGTTTGCCTGATAGATAGTAGCAAACATTCCCTCCAACCCGCCCAATGTCGAAACTTTATCAACCGCGTGCTGAGTAGCGAACTTTCGAAGCAAGTCCTCTGTCTCAGCCTTTTCATCATCGGTTCTTCCTTCCACTTTACCAGTACTCAGCAGACACTCACAACTATGTTTCCAAGCATTGTTTTGCTTGTTCTCTTTGGTCAGTCTTAGAAAACAGGCCGGACATGTATACGGATACTTGTTCCAGACTATATCAGTCAGAGTTAGGGG
>DAOUMA010000011.1:0-23990 GCA_034414555.1 Dehalococcoidia bacterium
TGGGTTGAGCATGACCCGTTGGAAATCTGGGAGAAAACGAAGCGTGTGATAAAAAGTGCTTTGCTACCCAAAGAAATCAAACCCGATGAAATAGCTGGCATAGGTATAACGAATCAGAGAGAGACTACAATAGTTTGGGACCCTCACACCGGTAAACCTTTATATAATGCCTTGGTGTGGCAGGATACCAGAACACGTGAGATATGCCAGGCGATGGCAGATAAAGGACTGGAAAAAATCGTCAGAGATAAAACCGGGCTTGTTATAAACACATATTTCTCCGGACCAAAAATAAAATGGCTATTGGAGAACGTACCGGGGGCAAAGAAAAAAACCGGGGGTGGCGACGCCGTGTTTGGCAACATAGATACATGGATAATCTGGAACCTGACCGGTGGACCCGATGGCGGCGCCCATGTTACGGATTACACCAATGCTTCAAGGACGATGCTAATGAATCTGAAAACTCTGGACTGGGATGATGAACTTTTGAAGGAACTGAATATTCCCAGAGGGATGATACCCGATATCAGGCCATCCAGTGACAAGAATATCTACGGTTATACCAAGAAAGAAGGGCCATTTGGCGCTGCAATCCCGGTATGTGGCGATCTTGGTGACCAGCAGGGGGCATTGTTTGGTCAAACGTGCTTTGAAATTGGTGAAACGAAAAATACCTATGGTACGGGTTGTTTTCTTGTGCAGAATACTGGAACGACGCCGGTGGAATCAAAGAGCGGCCTCCTCACTACCGTTGCTTACGGATTGGAAGAAGGTAAGGCAACCTATGCCCTGGAAGGTTCAATCGCTATAACCGGCGCAGCCGTCCAGTGGTTGCGCAACAATTTAGGCTTGATTAAGAGCGCTTCAGAAACGGAGAAAATTGCACAGTCTGTCGAAGACGCCGGGGGGATATACTTTGTCCCTGCTTTTTCCGGGTTATTTGCACCTTATTGGGATATGTATGCCAGAGGCGTTATCGTTGGTCTGACCAGATTTATAACAAAAGAACACATCGTGAGAGCGACTTTGGAATCCATTTGTTATCAGACAAAAGACGTAGTGAATGCCATGTATGCGGATTCTGGCATTAAGCTCACCGCCTTGAAGGTCGATGGCGGTGCCAGTAAGAACAATTTTTTGATGCAGTTACAATCCGACATACTTGGTGTTACCTGCATTAGACCTTCAGTCGAAGAGACTTCGGCACTCGGTTCCGCTTATTGTGCGGGGCTTGCTACCGGGTTATGGGATAACCTGGATGAACTCAAGAAGAACCGGAGAATAGACAAAAAATTCGAGCCGAAATGGGATGAACAGAAAAGAGAGCAAGGATACAAAGGATGGCGGAAAGCCGTTGAGCGTACCAGGGATTGGCTCGATAGGTAATAAGCATGAATGCAGATGTTGTAGTAATTGGCGCTGGCATTACCGGTGCCGCCGTGGCACGGGAATTATCGAGATATGCTCTGGATATAATCCTGGTTGAGAAAGAGGCCGACTTTTGCTTTGCTGCAAGCAAAGCAAATACCGGCACTATACATGCAGGATACAGCGATCTACCGGGGACGTTGAAATCGAGGCTTTGTGTAACAGGTAATGCCCGGTATGAAAGGCTCTCCACGGAGTTAGGCGTTGAATTTGAACGCAATGGCTCCTTGGTGGTTGCATTAAATAATGAAGATTTAAGGAACTTGGAAGAACTCAGACAGAGAGGAATAACAAATGGAGTGCCGGGTCTAAAAATTATTGAAAAAGATGAATTGCGCGAGATGGAGCCAAATTTAACCAAAAATGCCCTTGAGGCACTTTATGCTCCAACTGCGGGGATAATTTCACCTTACGAAATAACCATCGCTCTCTGTGAAAATGCGATTCATAATGGCGTTACACCTTTGCTAGAAGCCGAAGTTAAGGGAATAGAAAGGGAGAATAATAGTGTCAAGCGCGTGATAACTACCCAAGGCAAAATAAGAACAAAATTCGTGGTCAACGCGGCTGGACTTTATGCCGATGACATATCAAGAATGGTGGGAATAGATGACTTTTATATATATCCCAGAAAAGGTGAATATTTCATCTTCGATAAAAAAATCGGCTCTTTGGTCAGTCGCCCGGTATTTCCAATGCCTACATCAGTCAGCAAGGGCATACTGGTGACTAAAACAATCGAGGGAAATACCATGATAGGTCCTAATGCACAGGATTTGGATATAAAATACAAGTACGCTAAAGACAGAAATGCGACCACGAACGAAGGGTTAAATGAAGTATTGGAAGCCGCTTCTAGATTGGTCCCCGATCTTCCAAAGGCATCGACGATACAGAATTTTGCCGGCTTGAGAGCAACATCAAATACCGGGGATTTTATTATTCGCTCTTATAAAAATGTAACAGGATTTATAAACGTTGCGGGAATTAAATCTCCAGGATTAACCGCTGCACCAGCGATTGCAGAACTCGTAATACAGATATTGAAAGATGAAGGCCTCGAATTGAAGCCCAGAAAGGAATTTGACCCCATCAGAGAAAAACCAATAAGGTTTATAGACCTTTCCCTCGAAGAAAGAAATGCGCTCATTGCTAAAGACCCAACATATGGCCTAATCGTTTGTAGGTGCGAGCATGTAACCGAAGGCGAAATAGTCACTGCTACCAAACGCGGAGCCCATACTGTGGATGGCATCAAATACAGAACTCGTTGCGGCATGGGAAGATGCCAGGGTGGATTCTGTGGCCCCAGGGTAGCAGCAATCCTCGCAAGAGAATTGAGCATTCCTCTAGAACAAGTAACTAAGCAGGGAAACGGGTCAAACCTGGTTGTGGGGAAAACTAAAAGTGTGGTGAAACAGAAATTAAATATTTAAGCCAGAGTATACCTAACGGCATAAGATTTTCTTGCTTTTTATACGATTTATATGATAGGGGGTGTTTGTGCAGTCGTGCCGTGCATTTTGGCATTTAAGAACACCAGAAATGTAGAAATAGGATTCATCGGCACAACGTCCATCGATTTTATTTTCATAAACTTCATCAACGTACCTGTGACGGATGCCAGAGCGTTATGAAAATTAACCATGACGATTTTCCTGCCGGGATATTTTTCAGACAGATAACCACCGACTTCCGCAACGGCACACGGACCAACAACTAAAATAGGGCCATCATTAAGATTATCAAGTTGTTTTTTATCGATTCCCTTTCCATATACGATGTTAAACGGGCCGTGACCACCATAGTCTATATAGAGCATCTCAAGCACCATCAAGGTATTATTTTTACATCCCTCTATGCATGCCCTTTCCTTTCCTTCGACAATTTTGACATCCTCAGGGAAATCTCCGATGATATCACAGGAATACTTTGTTTTATACCGGGAAATATCCCCCTTTATCTGAATCTTGGATAAATCTCCACAGCCAAGTCCAGCATCCGATACAATTTTCAGGTGCTTTACCTCATCTATATCATATCCGAGTATCTTTGCCCCCACCGTATCGACGGCAATCGTGTCGTCTCCACCAATTAATATGTTCAAAGGGACAAGATATTGGTCAAGTTTCTTCTCGAGCGGGTAATGCCCATGTATAATCGCATTTATCCCGTCGATAATCGTGAAATCGGGCTTTATAAATGCATAGATATCCGCGATAAACTGATGCAAATCGAAATTATGCTTCGTGGGGCGATCCCTGTGGTATAGAAAACCCATTTGACATTTAACGCCAAGTGTTACCGCAGCCATGCTGTGTGTTTTAAACTTTGGAATCGATAGGTAGAAATTATCCTTTCTGTTTACGATAAGGTTATCGTAGAGGATCTTAGGGAATTTTATTTTACTCCCTCCAATAGAGACTTCAACAGGCTTCTGTTCGTCAAGATATATCGGTTTTGCACCTCTTTCCGTTATGGTTCTATCTATGCCAGTCACCTTAAAAATGAGCCGGGTTATATTCCCTGGGTTGAGTTTTCCATCACATAGATTTTGTTTGCCCCGGCATCGGTCATCACATCGATTGCCGCGGATATAACCTCGGGAGAGGTATAACATTGCTTTCTGAAGTCAATGCCATTTATTTTTAGGAATACCTTCTTGTCTTTTACTAAACCCTCTGCACCACCAAATGCATCGAAAATGTTGGATATTGAGTGGTAGATGCTATCTTTAATATCCTCTACTACTACGGTTGGCATATACATCACACCTGGCAGGAATTTTGTAATTATGCTATCACACAAGAACTGGTAGCACGTCAAAGGGTTGACATTCCCCGCGGGAAGAGAGCTACTCGCTGGGAGGGCATTGAGACAATTTTCACTTACCCCTTATTCCTCCAATTCTTAATCCTGCCGACCCCGACTTTATAGCATGATCTCCAGACGTTCAAGGGGATAGGCCGAACATGCATGAATATAGCCAAATTGCCGGTCGGATTTTCTTAAAAGTACATCTTTGGGTTGGAAGACCTTACCTCTTAAAAGCTTTATCCGACATAGACTGCATGCACCAGACCTGCAAGGAGCAGCTATGCCTATACCACCTCGCTCCAAGGAGATGATAAGAGGCTCTCCTGCCCTAGCTGCAATTACTTTCTTGCCAATAACCTTCACTCTAAATTCTGCATCAGGGCTGACATCCTTAGGCCACCCCGGATCCTTTGAGACATCCTTGGGAGGACCAATCAGCTCTTTCCTGATCTTTCTTTTTGGAATCTCAACCTTCTCCAGTTCCGGCAGGCAAAAGTCATACATCTCTTCAGGGCCACAAATATAAAATGTCTTTGAGACTATATCGTCTACTGTATCTCTAATAAGGTCTGCTGTGATAAAACCTCTAGGGCCCTTGTAGCCCCGGGGAGGATTAGATATTACAAGGGTATATGTGAAATTATCATGATATTTTTCTCTATAAGTGAGCTCCTCATGGAATATCACATCATCCAAGAATTGACTTCCATAAATAAGGTGGAGCTTTCTTTTCAGTCCCCGGTCTGTCACCTCCCTTATCATACTCATGAAGGGGGTGATACCACTGCCACCAGCTAAAAAGACCAGATCGTTGCCATGGAATAGTGGATTATAGTAAAAATCCCCTAAAGGAGAACTGGTCTCAAATGTATCCCCTACCTTGACCTTATCAAGGAGGTAGCTAGAAACAAAGCCATTTTCTACCCTTCGTACAGTTATATCATAAAAACCAATCTGGTTAGGAGGAGAAGAGATACTATATGGCCTGCTGGTTCTTACCCTACCTATCTCTACAGAAAGACTAATGTACTGCCCAGCCTGGAAGGGTGGTAGATAGTTATCCTGAGAAACTAATCTAAAAGTAGTAGTGGAGGGACTCTCTTCTCTGATCTCAGATACCTTAAGCCTTAATTTGGGGGGATGGATTCTATTTATAATCTGGGCAAGCTTCCCTTTCTCAGTAGTATAGTCAATGCCATATTTTCGACAGGTCTCTATCTCCTTTTGAACCTCAGCATAACCCTCAATATCTTTTTTGTAATCATCCGTCATCATAAGTATTCCTCCTTCACCCACTTCCAAACTCTTTCAAGATTTGCCTTGCAGCTGACTCACCTGACATCAGGGTAGGCTGAAATCCCCCACCTGCCACCCCCGCACCTGCAAAGTAAAGGCCTTTTATGGAAGGTCCAGGAGATATAAAGAGCCTGGAATCCTTCTCATATTGATCAAAACCATATGCCGTCCCTCCTAAGTGTCCTAAGAACCGCATATGAGTAAGCGGGGAAGCTACCTCAATCTCTTCAATATGATTTCTAAAATCAGGAAATAGGCTCTCTACAAGATCAAGCATGCCCTCAGCATATTGGTATTTCATGTCGGCATATTGTGAAGGAGGGATGTGTAGCCAGGGCTGAGCATATTGTAGGGTAACAATAGCTGTCTGACATGTCCCAGGAGGTGAAAAATCAGGATCAGAGACATCATAGCACGTAAGTAACACCGTCTGTGGGGTCTCCAGAGTCTTGGTCAGCGAAAAGCCCTTATCGAAGTCAATAGAAGAGGATATGAAGTTTGTTGTCTCCGTTATACCTACCTTAGATGGCTCACAATCCAGGCCGGCAAAGATGGTAAAGAAAGATGTACCAATTGTTCTCCCTGCTAATATCTTAAGCTGCTCCTCTGGCACATGTTCCCTGTCAATGAGATCAATGTAAGTAGTAAGCAGGCCGGCATTAGAAACAACCCAGCGGGTTCTGATCTCGTCACCATCGTCTGTAATTACTCCTTGCACCTTGCTATCTCCAATCACTATCTTCTTTGCACCACAATTGAACCTGACCTCTCCCCCATTTTCCAAAAATGTGTCGACAAGGGCATTAGACAAGGCCTGAGATCCTCCCTTTATATGGAAGGGTTTGAATTCGGTGTATATAAATAATAGTAGTGCCAGATTATTGAATGATAACAGCCTGGGCGGCAGACCCATATATCCCCAGTATGTAGCAACTACTGCCTTAAGCAAAGGATCGTCAAAAAATTCATCCAGTACCTCCTGAGAGCTCTTAAGGGCATATTTAAAATAGAGAGGATATTTCTCTTTAGATGCCTCTGGATCTCCCATGTGGACTACTCCTATCATCTGAATGCTGAAAGCATAAACAAGGTCAAAGAACTTCACTATAGCTGCCTTTTCTGAAGGGAATCTGTGTTGGAGTTCTTTAACCACCTCAGAGCGATCTGCTTTTAGGGTTATATCAAGCATGTTGAGGAAGGTCACCCGATAGAGATGCTCCATCTCCACAAACTTAATCTTTTTAGTAACCCCGAGATCCTGTAAGAGAACACGCAATGGCCCGGGCTTTTCTTCAGTGCCCATGCCACTTAACTGATGAAGTGCGACCTCAAATTCAAACCTTCCCCGGCAAAAACTCGTTGCGCATCCCCCAGGGACATTGTGCCTTTCTAAGAGTAAGACCTTAAGCCCAGCTTTTGCCAAGGTGGCTGCAGCAGTTAGCCCTCCATTCCCTGCCCCGATGATGGTAACGTCGTAATCTGTCATAGCAAACCTTCCCTTTTATTAGCATACATCAATATACATTGTACATTAATATACACTGTATTAGAATAAATGGCTCACAAATTTTTTGGTCTATCGTGAATTACAGACCAAGTCAAGCACGCAAATTCTACACGGGTTAGCAAAAACCAAAAGAAAACTTAAGAAAGGTAAGAAATCTTTCTTTACTCATAGAAACGATTGAAAAGAGATTGTCAATATAAAAGATTTGACCCTATTACACTATCCATGCCAACCTAGCCCGATAACCGACCACACATACAGAAGAGGGTCGAGTTCTCCCAGGAGGATAAGAGAGCGGCAAGCACCAGCACATCTAAAGAAATAAAGGCGGCGCTGAAAATATAGAGGCGCACATCTCTAAACTCTAATGCTCGAAAAGGAATTCCAGTTGAAGCTGTTGGCATTTCGTTTTGATCGTGGTCATGCTAAAAACCTCTCCTTTCTCTCAAATACGTGGAGGTTATACTCAATTTTGGGTAGCTTGCCAAAGAGCCAATATTTCCCGCGGAATGCCTGAAAGAACCACTTCAGGGCATGTTTCTGTTACAATAGCAATATGGCGGAAAAGGAAAAGCTGGTTGCTATCTATAATGCCCGGCAAATAGAGGCGCAGATAATCAAGGGACGATTGGAGAACGAAGGAATTCCCGTTTTACTGAGCTATGATAGCTCCAGCCTGGTGTTTGGATTAACCGTTGACGGGCTGGGAATGGTAAAGATAATGGTTCCCGAGAGGTTTGTCGAACAAGCCAGGGAGATTTTGAGGGTTAAATATAATGAGTTCGAGATTGGAGAGGATAACCAGTCAGAAGCTGGAGAGTCTGAACAGGATTAGAGGAAAGGGAATAAACCCTTATCCTCACTGTTATCATCCTAGCCACGCTATAAAGGAGGCAGTGGCGCTGTTTGAGCAAGGGGGAAAAACGGAGAGCATTTCCCTTGCCGGGCGCATTATGGCACGGCGCTCCATGGGGAAGATGGTCTTTGCCGATATTCGCGATGGCTCGGGGAAAATACAGCTTTGCTTCCGCTATGACCTCCTTGGCAAGGAGGAGTTTGAACTGCTGGATGAAATTGACATCGGCGACATCATTGGAGCTGAAGGGAGGCTTTTCAGGACAAAGGCGGGGGAAATCACCCTTGAGGTATCCCACTTCACCATGTTGTGTAAATCCCTCCGCCCGCTGCCTGAGAAATGGCATGGACTGGCTGATGTGGAGAAGCGATACCGCAAGCGTTATCTCGACCTCATCTCCAACGAGGAAACGAGGAATATGTTCATATTGCGCAGCAAAATCATCACCGCGATAAGGAATTTCCTAGACAGTCATGGTTTTGTAGAGGTTGAAACGCCGGTGCTGCAACCTGAGGCAGGAGGGGCAACAGCAATACCCTTCATCACACATTATAATGTCCTGGATAATGATTTTTACCTTCGTATCGCACTGGAGCTGCACCTTAAAAGGTTAATAGTGGGCGGATTCGATAAGGTCTACGAGGTAGGACGTGTCTTCCGCAATGAAGGCATCTCGGTAAAGCATAACCCCGAATTCACCCTCCTTGAGTGCTACCAGGCATACAGCGATTACAACGATATGATGAGCCTGGTAGAGGAGATGGTCAGCGATGTTGCCCGGGAGGTTCTTGGCGATACTAAAATCAGCATTAATGGGAATACCATCAACCTTGCTCCACCATGGCAAAGAGTTTACCTGCGTGATGCCATTAAAAATTACTGTGAGATAGACTTTGAGGATTATCCCGATGCCACTTCGCTAGGGGCGAAGATGGAGGAGAAGGGAATGGAGGTTGACCCGAACAAGGGGAGGGGAAAGCTTATTGATGAGCTCATCTCTACCTTTGTTGAGCCAAACCTCGTCCAGCCAACCTTCCTTATTGACTACCCAGTAGAGATGTCACCACTGGCGAAAAGAAAGCGAGGGAACGAGCGCCTGGTGGAGCGGTTTGAGGGATTTATCAACGGGATGGAGATTGCCAACGCCTTCACTGAATTGAACGACCCGATAGACCAGAGGGAGAGGTTTAAGCAACGGATGAGAGAAAAGGTCGGAAATGAGGAGGTTGAGGTAGCTGATGAGGATTTTCTGGAGGCTCTGGAGTATGGGATGCCGCCAACCGGTGGGCTGGGGATAGGTATCGACCGCCTGGTGATGCTGCTCACCGGGCAAAGCTCAATAAGAGAGGTTATCCTGTTCCCCCAATTGAAGACAAAATAAGATGCTTGATATCAAAGTTATTCGGGAGAGTCCTGAGCTTGTTCGCAAGGCTCTGGAGCACAGGGGAATCACCTTTGACCTCGATTCCGTGGTAGGACTGGATACACAGCACCGCAATTTGCTGCAGCAACTGGAGGAACTGAGGGCAAAACACAACCAGATGAGCAAGCAAATAGGCAAGGGAGGCGGAGATAAGCAGGAGCTCATCGCCGGGATGCGGCAAATAGGTGACGAAATCTCCTCGCTACAGCAGGAGGTTAACCAGACTAAAAGCAAGCTAGATGCCCTGTTGTTGGAGCTGCCCAACATCCCCCACGCCAGTGTGCCTCTGGGGAAGGATGAGAGCGGCAACGTCACCGTGCGTAGCTGGGGAGAGCCAAAGAGCTTTTCATTTAAGCCATTGCCTCACTGGGAACTGGGGGAAAAGTTGGGAATACTGGACATTCCCACCGGGGTCAAGCTATCGGGGACACGGTTCTATATCCTTAAAGGGTTGGGAGCAAAGCTCCAGCGGGCGCTTATTTCCTTCATGCTTGATTTACACATAAACAAGCATGGGTATAAGGAGATATATCCTCCATTCATGGTCAAAAGGGAATGTATGGTAGGCTCGGGGAATCTGCCCAAATTCAGCGATAACCTGTACCACGATGAACAGGACGACTTCTGGTTCATACCCACCGCTGAGGTGCCATTGACCAATCTGCACCGCGATGAGATACTGGATGCCTCAACGCTGCCTTTATATTATGTCGCTTATTCCGCCTGCTTCCGCAGAGAGAAGATGTCGGCAGGCAAGGACACCAGGGGAATCAAGAGAGGACATCAGTTTGATAAGGTGGAACTTTATAAGCTTACCGAGCCTGAGAAATCCGATGAGGAATTAGAGAAGCTGGTAAATGATGCCGAGGAAGTATGCCAGGAGCTAGAGATGCCCTATCGGGTGAGGCAGCTATGCACTGGCGACCTTGGCTTTGCCGCCTGCAAGACATATGATATCGATATATGGACTCCAGGGTGTGGCGAGTGGCTTGAGGTTAGCTCATGCAGCAATTGTTCCGATTTCCAGGCGAGGAGGGCAAATATTCGTTACCGACCCGAAGGTAGTGGCAAACCCCAGTTCGTTCATACCTTGAATGGCTCAGGGTTGGCCCTGCCCCGCCTTTTTATCGCCGTGATGGAGAACTACCAGCAGGCTGATGGCACTATCAAGGTGCCTGAGGCGCTGAAAGACTATATGATGGTGGACATGATTCAATAAGGATTGCCACGCCCAGCCTTTCTGTGTCATTGCGAGGAGCGCCAGCGACGAAGCAATCTAGACCGAGTAGAAAGCACAATAACGGCTAAATCTCCCTGCCGAGACGAAATCCTTCCTCAATAGCCTCCCTTATCCTGCGCGGCTCAATACAGTCCCCGATAGAATATAATGTCGGGACCTTCCCCTTCAATCTCTCACCAAGTCCTTTGTTCGGTGTAAAACCTACCGCGAGCACCACGGTATCCCCCGGGAAGAACTCGGAGGCACCATCCCTCTTAGCCCTTACACCTTTATCAGTTATCTTCTCCACGGTGGCATTGGTTTCCATCCTGATGCCAGCCTCCCTCAGCCTCTTGAGCACGACGTGCCGATAGGTCGCTCCATAATCGCTCCCGACTTTAGGAAGCATCTCCACAATGGTCACCCTCTTGCCACGCTTAGCCAGAAACTCGGCAGTTTCGCAACCAACCATGCCGCCACCGATAACGACTGCTGCTTTACCTACCGCCTTGCGACGAGTGAGCACATCAACGGCAGTAACCACATTGTCTTGCTCCACTCCAGGTATATTGGGGATGAGCGGTGCAGCCCCGGTAGCCAGAATCACCACATCGGGCTTCTCCGTTTCCACCATCTTCGGGGTAACTTCGGCATTAAGCCTGACTTCCACCCCGGCCTTTTTCACCTGGGTAGCCATGCTTTTGATTAAGCAATTAAGCTCATCCTTATAAGGAGGCAAGCAAGCCACACGGAGCTGACCACCAAGTTCCCCACTCTTTTCATAAAGGGTAACCTGATGACCTCTCAAGGCTGCTATTATGGCTGCCTCCATGCCGCCAGGACCACCCCCAACGATGAACACCCTCTTGCCCTTCTTTGCCGGCGCAATGGCATATTCCGCCTCTTTCCCCATGCGGGGATTCAGGGAACAAAATGCCGGTAATGATGCTCCAGTTTTATATCCCGTAAGAAGATTATCAAGACAATTGCTGCAAGCGATACAAAGGCGAATCTCATCACTGCGGCCTTCCTTTGTCTTGTTGGGAAATTCAGGGTCGGCAAGCAATGCCCGTCCCAGACCAATAAGGTCAGCTTTACCCTGAACCAAAATCTCCTCCGCCAGCTCAGGGTTATTAATGCGGTAAGCAGCTACCACGGGAACATTGACCACCTTTTTAATCTCCTCAGCAAGATAAACAAAGGCACCGCGGGGCACAGACATCACCACCAGAGGCTCAGGACACTCATGCCACCCAGCCTCCACATCTATAGCCTGAACACCTGCTGCCTCAAGAATAGTGGCTACCTTCTTGGAATCGTCGATGGTATGTCCCCCTGCCATAAATTCTTCGGCGGAAACACGGCAGATGATAGGGTAATCCTCGCCAGCTCTTTCATGTATTCGGGCAATGATTTCCAGAGGAAATCGCATTCTGTTCTCCAGATTGCCGCCATATTCATCACTCCTTTTATTGGTGCAGGGGGATATAAAACGATTTAATAAGTATCCTATTCCCAGATGCAGCTCAACAGCATCGAACCCAGCTTCTCGCGCCCTGCTACCTGCTTCACCATACTCGGCGACAAGCCGGTGAATCTCCTTCACAGTGAGAGCCCTGGGGGTAGTGCCAATCATCTTATTGAACACCGGTGAAGGGGCGATAAACTCAAAAGAGCCATTTTCTTTGTTCACCCAGAAATACTGTCCCAGAAGTTGCGGAGCTATCTTCGCTCCATAAATATGAACTGCATCAGTCAGCTTGCGGGCGCCAGGGACGAATCGGTCATCATAGAGTCCGGGAATGACGGGACTCGCCATATCAAAGGGAATAAACGGGATGATGATGAGCCCCACGCCTCCTCTAGCCCGCTCAACATAAAAGTCAACCAGGCGGGAAGCCACTGTGCCATCGGGCTCAGGATAACCCGTTCCTATGGCAAGCATCACCATCCTGTTTTTGAGCTCTACATTGCCTACCTTGATGGGGGCAAATAAATGGGTAAGCTGGGTCATCGCACCTCCTTATACGAAACAAGGCTAACACAAAAGACATATTATATCTTATATCAGAGAGATTGTTCATTAACCTCATCCCCTTAATCCCCCTCTCCTTTGCAAGGAGAGGGGGAAGAGATTTATAGAGAGGGGTTTCACTCCTCTCTTACTTACACTCCCCTTCCCTTGCTAAGGGAAGGGGCAGGGATAGGTTGCTAAACAATCTCGCCCCGTTGAGGTATAATGTTTATCCACCCACATGGACATTCTAGCTATGCTCAATCCTGCCCAGAGGGAAGCAGCGGAAACCCCTGAAGGACCGATGCTCATTTTAGCCGGTCCGGGCAGCGGCAAAACCAGGGTAATCACGCATCGAGTGGCTTACCTGGTCAAAGTTTGTGGAGTAAAACCTCACAACATCATGGCGGTCACATTCACCAACAAAGCCGCTCGTGAAATGGAAGAGAGATTGGGGCAACTGCTAGGACAAACAAGCGAGGCATTGACCCTGGGAACATTTCACGCCATCTGTGCCCGAACTTTGCGGCGAGAAGCCGGGGCTATCGGGCTTAATCCCAGATTCGCCATCTACGATGCCGAGGACCAATTAAATGCCATAAAGCAGAGCCTTCAGGAGATAAATCTCGACCCCAAACAGTATTCGCCTCATGCAATACAATCGATGATTAGCTCCGCCAAGAGCCGACTTCTCAACCCGCAACAATACTCAGAGCGAGTAAACAGCTACTTTGAAGAAATAGTTCAAAGGGTCTATGAGCAGTATCAAGGCTTATTGAACAAAAGCGAGGCGCTGGATTTCGATGACCTGCTGATGAGGACGGTGCAGCTATTTGAAAACCATCCCGCCGTCTTGAGCAGATACCAATCCCGCTATGTTCACATCCTGGTGGATGAATTCCAGGATACCAATCTGGCACAGTACACCCTGATAAAGCAGCTGGCCGGGAAATATAAAAACATCTGCGTGGTTGGTGACCCAGACCAGTCCATTTACTCCTGGAGATTTGCTGACCTGCGCAATATTCTGTCTTTTGAAAAAGATTACCCTGACGCCAAAGTGGTTATTCTGGAGCAAAACTACCGCTCCACCAAGAATATCCTCCAGGCAGCTTCAGACATCATCTCACAAAATGTAAACCGCAAACCTAAAGAATTATGGACGGAAAACGAAGTGGGCAGCCTGATAAACATCGTGGAAAGCTATACCGAGGACGAGGAATCCCAGTTTGTGGTCAGCGAGATAGAACGGCTGGTTACCCAGGAAGAGCTATCGCTCAAGGACTTTGCCGTGATGTATCGAGTTAATGCCCAGTCAAGAGCGCTGGAGGAAAGCTTTGTTCGCTATGGGATGCCCTACAGACTCATCGGTGGCACACGCTTCTATCAACGGCAGGAAATCAGGGATGCCCTGGCTTACCTCAGATTAATTCGCAATTCCCATGACAATTTAAGCCTGCTCCGCATCATAAATGTTCCCGGACGCGGCATCGGGCAAGGCACAGTTGCTCACCTCCAGGCCAGGACAAGAAGCGACGACATCCCACTTTACCATGCCTTAAAACGCATGGTAAGCGAGAAAGCTTTCCCACCACGTATCCTGCCCGCAGTTACCAGATTCTCCGCCGTTATCGATGACCTTATTGACAAAAGTCACAAGTTATATCCCGGTGAACTACTGGATGAGATACTGGAGAGCACAGAATACCGGGAACACATCCTGAATAAGGAACATGGGGAGGAACGGTGGGAGAATATCATGGAGTTGAGGAACGTTGCCTCAGAGTATTACGGACCTTCCCCTGAGGATGCTCTGGATGCCTTCCTGGAGAAAGTGAGCCTGGTGTCAGACACAGATGAGCTGGATGGAACTATTGATGCCGTGACGCTGATTACGCTGCACCAGGCAAAGGGGCTGGAATTCCCGGTAGTCTTCATCGCTGGAATGGAAGAAGGTGTTTTACCGCACCGAAAATCCTTTGATGACCCTGAGGAGATGGAGGAAGAGCGTCGTTTGTGCTATGTTGGGATAACCAGAGCCAAGAAGCACGTCTATCTTCTTCGCAGCTATCGTCGCAGCCTGTTTGGCAGGGGTATAACAAACCCACCTTCACGCTTCCTGGAGGATATCCCACCGCAACTGGTAACCACCAGGGGATTGGGGGAGGGGGAAACTGCGCCACAGAAGGTCAATGCGGAGAAACCAGCGGAGTTAACCATCGGGGATTATGTTTATCATGATAGGTTTGGCAGCGGGATTGTGGTCGATTGCCTGCCGATTAGAGGTGACCACGAAATAACCGTATCCTTTGAACGAGTGGGAATTAAAAAGCTTTTGCTCAGCCTCGCTCCGTTAGGGAAAATCGAGCCAAACTATTGACTTAATACACGAAACCGTGTAAGATTTAGACAATGCCGATTAAAGTTCTGACTCCAGAGGTAGTCTCCAAGATAGCTGCTGGAGAGGTGATTGAGAGGCCGGCTTCGGTGGTCAAGGAGCTTATTGAGAATTCCCTCGATGCTGGAGCCAGTCAGATTGCCGTAGAAGCTCAAGGCGGTGGAATAGAGCTAATTAAAGTGAGCGATAATGGGGCGGGTATCTTGGCGTCGGAAGTAGAGCTTGCCTTTCACAGGTATGCCACGAGCAAGATCAGCAATTTAGACGATTTAGAGAAAATCTCCAGTCTGGGCTTTCGTGGTGAAGCATTACCCAGCATAGCTGCTGTAGCTGAAGTGGAAATCCTCACCAGAGCACCTTCAGAGGCAATCGGTAGCTACATATGTTTGAAAAAGGGAGAGATAGTTAGCCGGGAAAGTCGCCCCAGACAACAGGGGACAACTGTGGTGACACGCCGCTTGTTTCGTTATCTGCCGGCACGCCTCAAGTTCCTCAAATCAGCAGCTACGGAAAACAGCCATATTGCCTATCTGGTAAATCAATATGCCCTCGCCTTCCCTGAAGTCAGGTTCAGCTTGATTACCGACAAACGCAATAACTTATCCACCCAGGGCGATGGAAGTTTACGGAACGTCGTCAGCCAAATATATGGATTAGAGGTTGCTCAAAGGATGCTGGGGGTGGAGGAAGAGAGTGCCTTTGCCAGAGTTGACGGGCTGGTCAGCCCACCATCACTAAATCGAACCAATCGCAGCTATCTCACCTTCTTCGTAAACCGCCGCTGGATACACAGTCCGTTATTAACCAGGGCGGCTGAAGAAGCCTACCATGGCTTACTGATGGAAGGCAGGCATCCCATAGTAATACTCAATCTATCACTGCCAGGCAGTGAGCTCGACGTCAATGTTCACCCCACCAAAGCCCAGGTTAAGTTCCACAATGAACAAGTTATGTTCGCTACCGTAAAGAAAGCAATAAGGGAAGCATTAAGCAAAGCATCTATGGCAAAACCGATAGCTATGCCGACGATGGTCAGGGCATATCAGCAACGAAGCTTCACCATGGTGAGCGATAAAGAACCGACATTTACTGCTCCCTTACCCACTCTGAGCCTGCCCATCTTGCGCGTCATCGGACAACTAAGCAACACATATATCATTGCTGAAGGTCCTGAAGGACTTTACCTTATCGACCAGCATGCCGCACATGAGCGGATACTTTATGAAAGAGTATTAGCCCAATGGTCGAGACAGGAGGTCGAGGTTCAAGGATTACTCGAGCCAGTAACCATAGAGCTTAATCCCCGGGAGGAGGAAATACTCAGGGCCAATAAAGATACGCTGGCTCAATTTGGCTTTGACATCGAGCCATTCGGTGATAAGAGCTATCTAATACGAACCATACCGACATTAGCCACCAGAGCAAACCTTAACGAGGTAATGAGCGCGGTACTCAGTGACCTTGGTAGCAAAGATGAGGTAACTTCATGGGAGCAGAAAATAGCTCAATCGCTTGCCTGCCATAGCGCCATCAGGGCGGGACAACAGCTAAGTAATGAGGAAATGCTTGCCCTTATACGGCAGCTAGAACAAGCAAATCAACCGCGCACCTGCCCTCATGGCAGACCAACCATGATTCAGCTAACATCATATCAACTGGAAAAGGAATTTGGCAGGGCAGGCTAGCGTCATAAAAGGTGCCAAAAGAGAGTATTTACTAACCTCACCCCCTTTATCCCCCTCTCCTTCAAAGGAGAGGGGGAAGAGATTTATAGAGAGGGGTGAAACCCCTCTCTTGCCTACACTCCCCTTCCCTTAGAAGGGAAGGGGGGGCAGGGAGATAGGTTAGTAAACACTCGCCGTCAAAATCCTGTTGCTTTCCTAGAACGCAAGTGCTAAAATAGCCCGCATGAAGCTATTAAAAATAGCATTGGAGAAGCAGGATTATAATCTCGCTGCCCATGTCCTTATCTATGGCTTGATAAAGGCGAGTCAGGAGAAAACCAGGGATTCGTCAAACCCCAGGAAATTACGAAACTGTCATGTCACAAAGAACAGCCAAAAGAAACCGTAATGGTAACCACCGTGGATTTTACTCCAAAGCATTACAGGAAGCCGAGAAGCTAGAGCTTGACGAAGCCTACCACATACAAGGTGTCGACGATGAGATTGCCTTACTCAGGCTTAAACTCAGGGAACTAGCGAAGGAGCAGCCAGAGCGAATCGACCTCCACCTTAAGGCAGCCAACACCATCGCTAGATTGGTCAAAATCAGATACCAGATCAGCAAGGAGCAAAAGAACTCGCTTAAGGAAGCCATTGCCAGGGTGCTCACCGAGATTGCTTTACCCCTGGGGATAAACGTTGGGATGAAGAAACTGTAGCATCCTTCACCCTCTCCCTCCCCTCTCCCGTCAAGGGAGAGGGGATTTATGCTGGGATTGCCATGCCTTCGGCTCGCAACGACAAATGGAATGAAATTAAGGCCCTACCAGCAAGAAGTAGCCAAAACAGTGCTCGACTCCATCCAGAACCATAGAGGCTTGACCGTTTCAGTGGAGATAGCCCGGCAAGGAGGCAAAAACGAATTATCAGCCCATCTGGAGTTGCTTTTGCTCACCATTTACATGGCTCGGGGCGGAAACCTGATTAAATGCTCCCCTACCTTTAAGCCCCAGACGATAATCTCCATGGCCCGGTTAAAGGACAGGCTTGATGACTTTGGCTTCGATGGACTATACCGCTCACAAATGGGATACATCATCCAGCTAGGTGAAGCCAGGGCAATATTCTTATCGGCGGAGGAATCATCTTCAGTTGTGGGGCATACCGCTGATATCCTGTTAGAAATCGATGAATCACAGGACGTCTCAAAGGAAAAATACAACAAGGAGTTTCGCCCTATGGGTTCATCCACCAATGTCACCTGCATCCATTATGGCACAACCTGGGATGACAGCACCTTGCTGGAGGAGATAAAGCAGAATAACCTGGAGCTGGAAAAAATAGACGGAATAAAACGCCACTTCAGGTATGACTGGCAGGAAATAGCCAGATACAACCAGGATTACAGCAGATATGTTATTCAGGAGAAGGAAAGGCTTGGCGAGGACCATCCCCTATTCAGGACTCAATACGCCTTATTACCCCTTAAAGCCGGCGGAGGATTTCTATCCCAAAACCAAATAGCCCAGATGATAGGAAGCCATCAAAGGCTACGCTCCCCCGATAAAGCAGGAGCCCTCTATATCGCCGGTGTGGACCTGGCTGGAGAAGCTACGCCGGAAATGTCATTGCTTCAAAGGGCTGACAATGACGAGGAAAGGAGCCAGGATTCCACCGTTATCACCATCGCTCAGGTAGATATGGCTAACAAGTTGCCGGCATTGAGGATAGTGGAACAATATCAATGGACGGGAATAGCCCATAGCCAGCTATATCCCCAGATGGTACAAATTCTAAAGAACATCTGGAATTGCCACCGTATTGCCATCGATGCTACCGGCATTGGTCAGCCTGTAGCCAGTTTTTTAAGGAAGGAGCTGGGTAGCAGGGTGATTCCATTCACCTTCACCCAGAAGAGCAAATCCGAGCTGGGATTCGAGCTATTATCCTGTGTAAATTCAAACCGAATAAAGCTATACCAGCAGGACGGTTCTAAAGAATATCAGGAGACGATGTTTCAACTGGAGAGAGCAAAGGCAGAATATCGACCAAATCAGACGGTAAACTTCTATGTCCCATCCTGGCAGGGACACGACGATTTTCTAATGAGCCTTGCCTTGCTGGTAATCGCTGCCCGGAATTTTCAAATTCGCTACGCTAAAGGCTCAAACAGAGATTAGACACCCAGCAGGTTGGGTAAATCCTTGCTCAAAACGTTTAATTCCTCTATTCTTTTCCTGGTCTCCATTAATTGCCCTTCATGTCCCGCAGCGTAAACCGTAGCTTGCTCATAAAAATCCTTCACCCGGGGCACAAAGGATAGCTGAGAGAACATCACGGCAACATCAATGAACTTCTTCTCACCAGGGAAATCGCCTCCCCTTATTGTGGCCTTCGGCGCAAGCTCTTTAACGTAGCCGGCAATGTTCTTCACCATATCTATGTTCATCTCCCTGCCCGGCCCGGCGATAATGTACAGGGCTTTGCCAGCATCCTTGGGGTCGCAATCGATGGAAAGTTCGCTCAAAGTAGCATCCATAGCCTGCGTTCCTCTGAAGCTTTCCAAAGCCTTATCACGAAACTTCTTCTTATTTACCTCCCAGGGCAAGCGAAAACTGGGAAGCAAAGTCCTGCCGACACCAAAGGTGGTCCACCCTTCAATAGAGGCAATCATATCACCGCCATCTACCGTCCTTGAGCCCACATATCTTCCTTTAGTTACCTCACCAGCACATAACAAATCGTAAAAAGGCTCAACGATTTGCCGGTTTATCTTGTCGATATTATTTATCAGACTCATGTCCTTCCGGACATATCTCTGGTTATCCGCCAGGAAAACAGCATCCACAATATCGTAGAGTGACTTAAGGCAGGTAGCAGTATTATAAACGCTCCGAACTTCAGTTGACTGCTCATGCTCAAAAGGAAGGACAGCAAGGGCAAAAACGGGCTTGCTGAGATATCGCTCCTTAATCATCTTGGCAATCACCGGTATCCCTCCCGAGCCGGTGCCACCAGCAGCACCGGCGACAATCATAAAGGCATGAGTTTCATAAAACTTTGGCTCCGCCCTTATTGCATCCATCACCTTATCGCCATCCATCTTAGCCAGCTGGGCGCCAAGCTCGTTAATCTTGCCAACACCGTGACCTACTGTCTGACGCACGCCGATAAGTATGCGATGCAGGTAATCATTTTTAATATACTGCAACCCCGTAAGGTCAGCCTGGTCAGTATTCACCGCCAGGACATGTGGAGCAATAACTGCCTTGCGTTCCGTCCCTGCCTTGATATTTAGCCGGCCAAACTGGTCAGCAATCCGACAACCGCATTGCCCTACCCCAATGACTGTTAGTTTCATACTCTCACCTCCTATTCTGCAGGGTAATTATAAAAAAAAGAACGCCGTGGCTTTATCAGGAAAAAGTAAACCAAGACGCCAATACCCACCACTGCTAAACCTATAATAACAATAAATGCCCATAATGGCAAATGACCAGTATGGAAAGACTGGATAGTGGTCCAGCCTCCTTCATTCCCGGCGCCGTCTACAGCCCTCAGTTTCCAATAGTAGGTGCCGTAGGACAAAGCATATTCCTTAGGCAGGGCATAAGCAATGGTGTTATCAACGGAGGTAACATTCTCGCTGGGAATGGAGAGAGAAACTATTGGAGCAGTGAAATCTGTGCTATTGGTGGATATCTGCAAGTCGTAGCTGGCGATGCCACTTGGGTCAGTTACATTCGACCATTTAAATGTCGGAGCTACCTTGCCCACAAAGCCAACTCCAGTGCCGTTTGCCGGCGAGAGGGGCTCCGGAGCCGCTGGCGGATTCTCCTCCATAAAGAAGGTGGTATTGGCTAAAACATGGTCCAGGTTATCCTTCACGACCACCTCCTGTTCACCATGAGTTCCCTTAGCCTCAAAAGTAATGCTCCCGGTAGCCGGAAAATTGCCTTCTGTGGTGGTAGTAGCACTAGCGGTCTGATTTCCATAAACAATCGTTATCGAGATACCAGGGTCAAAGCCGCCGCCGGTCACACCTATAGTCTGCCCCACATAGCCTGGAGAGGTGGAACTGGTTGCCGGCGTCAATTTTACCCCTGGAGCTACTTTGAAGGTAACGCCAGCAACTTCGGTATACGTGGTATATTTACCTGAGGCATCTACCGTGTAGCTTCCTTTAACACCAGGCGGCACCTCAAAAGTGGCGTTCCAGCTGCCATATTCGTCGGTTTCCGCTGCCTCAATCTGCTCCACCAACTCATCATTATACTTTATATTAATATTCGCCTCTTCCGCTTGAAATCCCGTGCCGTTTACCGTGACGATATCCCCCACAGAGCCCGATGTCGGATTCAAGCTTATCTTCGGATTTACGGTGAACGTGACCGCAGCAACATCACCGTAAGCAGTATCGTCACCTTTAGCGTCTATATCGTGCTCCCCCTTGACAGATTCGGGAATAATAAATTTTGCCGTCCAAGTGCCATACTGGTCAGTTCCCGCGGCCTCAGTTTGCGTCACCTCAGCATCATCATATTTTATCGTGATACCCGCCTCGCTTTCCACAAATCCCGTGCCGGTTACCGTAACGTTGTCCCCCACATAACCTTCGGCTGAGCTGGGATAGGTTATCTCTATCTTTGGCTTCACGGTGAAATAAGCTTGAGCATAGTTTGAGCTAGCATCGTAAGCACGGATATAATGCGTGCCGTTGCAGCTATCAGGAATATAAAAGGAATATCTAAAACTGCCATTATCAGTATCGGCTGACCCTTGCAGCTTGCAGTTAGAAGAACCAGAAACAACGTCAAAACAATAATAAATATCCACGGTACTAAAAGTAGTAAAGTTAGAGCCATAGACAGTCACCCTGTCTCCCACATAACCCGAGCTGGATGAAACATCAATATGGACAGCAGCCTGAACCTGCTCCGGGATAGCAAGAACCGGGATTGCTATAAGGCAGATGAGCAAAGCAATAATTAGCCGCGGCAATAACTTCATTTAACCGCCCCCTTTGTTATCATTGCACTCCATCTCTATTGTCATCGCAACCTTTTTTGTTCCTCATTGCACCCTTTTTTATTTGTCATTGCGAGCGTTTTTTCTCGGTCATTGCGAGCCGAAGGCGTGGCAATCCCTTCCCTAGGTTGCTTCGGCACGATGTGCCTCGCAATGACAGAGGAGGTATCATCGCAACCTTTTTTTTCTGTCATTGCGAGCCGAAGGCGTGGCAATCTCAAGTCCCCACCCCAGGATAATATCCCCACCTTTGACTCATTCCATATATAATAATGAAAACCCACCACAAAAGTAAATACCCAGCGTGGGAAACGAAATATCTATTATACCATGCTTGCCATCGAGAATAAAGGTGGGGATATTATACACAGTTATGCGAGGACAATGGCAACTCTCTGCCCTATTCAAAGGAGGGGGACATACCGCTAAACAATCTGTGCCTTCGCTCTCCTGCGCCACCGCAGGAAGTAAACCAAAATACCGGCGACGATCGTACCGGTTACTATCGTCCAGCAGTATTGGCTGACCGATGATGGTGCTGCCGAGAAATAACCAGGCCAGGAGCGTGGTTATTCACTCTGTATTGGCTGTGCTGGCTGTGTCGACTGTGCTGGCTTTCTCCTTCTTATACCCCAAATCGCTCCCCAGGTAATCAAGCCAACAGCGGCTATTATGCCAATGATAGACCACCAGTCGATGCTGCGTGACACCGTGAACTCTCCGCTCAATCCAGCGTCTTCTACCTTATACTGTCCATAATCCATTCCGGACACAGTGAAGCTTACCTGCTGGCTTTGTCCGGCAGCCAGTGTCACTCCTCTGGTAGCCACTGTTTTCCCATTCAACTTCAGCACAGCAGTGTAAATGCCTTCTTGCCCACCATTATTGGCTACATTAGCAGTGATGGTAACATCCTCTCCGGTCACTCCCACGAACATGTTTTTCCATACCAGGGGGCTTTGCTCAATGTTTAAGGCGCTTGTCACAAAACTGGCCGGTGCGGAAGGGGGAGCAAGTTTTGCTATTATGGCGACTGCGCTGCAGTGGTTTATCAGACCGGTTGCCTTACCAATCTCAGCTACACGACCTATTTCAGTTGGCAAACTAACCCAACTGCCCTGTTCAGTATCATAGTAAGCAACAGCCACCGAAGCAGTAGATTCCGGCAGCTCACTGGGGTTATAGTTCAACACTATTGTGATATTCTGGTCAAAGGTAACACCGGAGCAGCAATGTGGCGTGTTGCGATGGCCGCAAGAGTTTAAAGTATAGTTGCCGCTAAAGTTATAAACTGGACCGATTATTACTGAGCCATCCGGCGCCGGCGGTGATTGATTTGCCACACTCATCACCAGCTCTGTTGGCGCTTTGTTAGTGTCATCACAAATCACCTTGGTGTCACGGTCAATCCCCAGGAAGCTGGTGTTATTAAAGTCAGATACCATGACGTCTTGGAGAATTGTGCCAGTAGCATATAAGATTTTCACCCTGGTTATCTTCCCCAGCATGTCTATGTCGAGATAATAGCCACCACCTCCACCTCCGCCTCCACCACCTCCGATTGCACCACCGCCCGGTGAGCTAATATGCAGGCTCACCGGAACGACCTGTGGAGTGTTGTTCGCCCCGGCGGCGTTTATGGTGATGTTGGCGGAATAATACCCGGCGGTCGTATTTGTTATGTTAACGGAAACAGCTATTGAAGTGTTATCGCTTGGACCTGTGGAGTTGCCACTTATCGGGGCTTCGCTGAGCCAGTCAGCGTCATCACTTAGCGTCCAGTTGAGCGTCCCTCCACCCGAGTTCCATATCTCCAGCGTCTGGTTTCCTGGGTTTGCGCCGCCGGCAACAGCGCTGAAGCTCAGGTTTAACGGGCTGAAGGATATCGCCGGTGGGCTGATATGCAGGCTCACCGGAACGACCTGTGGAGTGTTGTTCGCCCCCATGGCCGCTATGGTGATATTGGCGGAATAATCCCCGGCAGACATACCGGTTATATTCACCGCTACCGTCACATTATTATGCTCACCGCTGGAGGTACCATTTTCCGGTATTTCGCTGAGCCAGCTAGCATCATTGCTCAGTGACCAGTTGATTGTCCCCCCACCCGAGTTCCATACCTCCAGCGTCCCATTTGACGGGTTTGCGCCGCCGGCAACAGCACTGAAGCTCAGGTTTAACGGGCTGAAGGATATCGCCGGTGGTGGCACGATATGCAGGCCCACCGGAACGACCTGTGGAGTGTTGTTCGCCCCGGCGGCGGTAATGGTGATATTGGCAGTGTAGTTTCCAGCAGGCATTCCAGTTATGTTAACGGAAACAGCTACTGAAGTGTTA
>DAOUMA010000012.1:0-32501 GCA_034414555.1 Dehalococcoidia bacterium
TATTAGATAGTAGTAAATACACTCGAATCTTGACATTACACTTACCCCCTTTATATCATTAACCAAAGGTTGCCCGAGTAGCGCAAGGGTAGCGCAACCGACTTGTAATCGGTAGGTTAGTGGGTTCGACTCCCCTCTCGGGCTTGGGTTAGCTTTTTTAGCCTGATTATGATAAAGTAGCGAGGAAAGGCGGGGTGCCGGAGTGGTTAATCGGAGCAGTCTGTAAAATTGCCGCCCGTAAGGGCTACGTAGGTTCAAATCCTACCCCCGCCATATAAATTAGTGATATAATGCCCACATAGCTCAGTAGGTAGAGCACGTTCTTGGTAAGAACGGGGTCACCAGTTCGAATCTGGTTGTGGGCTTTTAAGGACGAAGGAGGTTAATAGAAATGGCAAAGAAAGTTTATGAACGGACCAAACCCCACATCAATGTTGGCACCATAGGGCATGTTGACCATGGGAAAACCACGCTGACTTCAGCGATAACCCTGATATTATCCAAAGCGGGGATAGGGGACACTGAATTTCGCCCTTTCGAGTCAATAGATAATGCCCCTGAGGAGAAAGCCAGAGGGTTAACCATAGCTATTTCCCATATTGAATATGAGACTGCTAAGAGACATTACTGTCATGTTGATTGCCCTGGGCATGCCGACTACATCAAAAATATGATAACCGGCGCAGCTCAAATGGATGGGGCAATCCTGGTAGTGGCTGCTGATGATGGTCCGATGCCTCAGACAAGAGAACATATCCTCCTAGCCCGCCAGGTGGAAGTCCCCAGCATGATGGTTGCTCTTAACAAGATAGACCTTATGGAGGACCCTGAATTGCTGGATTTGGTTGAAGTGGAGGTCAGGGATTTATTGAAGAAATATGGCTTTCCGGGAGATGAAATCCCCATCATTCGAGTAAGTGCTCTTAAGGCTTTGGAGTGCGGATGCGGCAAGAGGGAGTGTCCCTGGTGTGGTGGGATATGGAAGTTAATAGATACCATAGATGAATACATTCCTATGCCGGCAAGAGAAAAAGACAAGCCTTTCGTGATGCCGATAGAGGACATATTTAGCATCAAAGGACGTGGCACCGTGGTCACTGGCAGGGTAGAGCGAGGCACTATCAAAGTCGGCGACGAGGTGGAAATAGTGGGTATTAAGGAAACGCAGAAAACAGTGGTTACCGGCGTGGAGATGTTCCATAAGTCAGTTGAACTAGCTGAACCCGGTGATGCCATTGGCTGTCTGTTACGGGGGACAGAGCGAGACGAAGTGATGAGAGGTCAAGTTCTGGCAGCACCAGGGACAACAAAGCCTCGCTCAGAGGCTGAGGCCGAGGTGTATATTTTGACCAAGGAAGAAGGAGGAAGGCATACCCCCTTTTTCACAGGCTACAAGCCGCAGTTTTTTATCAGGACGATGGATGTCACCGGGGTTGTAACCCTTCCTGGAGGTGTGGAGATGGCTATGCCTGGCGATAGCCTAACTCACATGAAGATTAATACAATTTATCCTGTGGCTATGGAAGAAGGATTGCGGTTTGCCATCAGGGAGGGTGGTAAAACGGTGGGTGCCGGCGTGTTCACCGGGGTTGGCAAATAAGCATGGCTAAGAAGGGGGAACAGCGCAAAATTATCTATCTAGCATGCACTCAATGCCAGCAAATAACATACACCTCCTCTAAGAATAAGGGGAATGATTCACAGCGGCTGGAATTGAAGAAGTATTGCCCCAGTTGTCGCGTCCATACACTTCATCGAGAGACAAAATAATTTATGCCCAAGAAGAAATCGAGACTCAGCTTCTTTACTGAAGCAATAGCAGAGCTAAGGAAAGCACACTGGCCAACAAGACAAGAACTTCTCAGACTGAGTGCTATCGTTCTTGTTCTCTGCATTCTTATAGGCGCTATTCTGGGCATTCTGGATTACGGCTTCACTAAATTATTCACCGCTTTAGTTATGGGGAGTTAGCAGATGATGCCAGACGGACAATGGTATTTACTGTATGTCTCTTCAGGACATGAGGAGCAAGCAAGAAGAAATCTGGAGCAGCGCATTAAATATATGGATATTGGAGGTGAGGTGCTTGAAGTAGTCATACCGACAACCAAGGAGATTGAGATTAAAGGAGGAAAACGCCGGACTATAAATAGAAAAGCCTTTCCCGGCTACATAATGGTTCGTATGGAACTCAATGAGCATAGCTGGGACATAGTGCGCAATACGCCTGGTGTTGTTGGCTTTGTTAGCACCGGTGCTAAGCCAGTGCCATTAGCTCCAGAAGAGACAGAGCGTATTCTACAGCGAATGGAAGAAACCCCTTCCGAAGTTAAAACAACTTTTAAGAAAGGGGAGAGCGTTCGTGTAACTGATGGCCCATTTATCGATTTCATTGGTAAGGTGGACGAGATTAACCTGAGCAAGGGGAAGGTGACAGTATTGTTATCACTGTTTGGCAGAGAAACACAGGTGGAATTAGACCTTTTAGGAGTGGAAAAAATATAGCATGGCGAAGAAAGTAAAGACGATTATCAAGTTACAGATACCGGGGGGTAAGGCTACACCAGCACCACCGATAGGACCTGCACTAGGACAGCACGGCGTTAACATCATGGCTTTTTGTAAGGAATATAATGAGCGAACTGCTTCCCAAGAAGGATTTATTATCCCTGCCGAAATAACTGTATATGCCGATAGATCCTTCAGCTTTACTACTAAAATGCCACCTGCTTCTGATTTGTTACGACGTGCTCTAGGGATAGAAAAGGGAAGCGGTAATCCAAGCATAGAGTCAGTTGGCAAGTTGAGTAAAGATAAAGTCTATGAAATTGCCAGGACTAAAATGAAGGATTTCAATACTACTGATGTCGAGAAGGCAGCGAAGATTATTGCTGGCACAGCTCGTAGCATGGGTATCGAGGTAGAATAATGGCACAACACGGCAAAAAATATCAGCAAGCTGCTAACCTTATAGATAAATCGAGAAAATATCCTCCTGAGGAGGCTATTGAGCTAGCTCAAAAAGCCCATTATGCTAAATTTGACGAGACAGTTGAGCTTCACATGAGGATGGGAATTAATCCGCGTGCCTCCGACCAGCAAGTAAGGGGGGTCGCTTTGCTACCCAATGGTCTAGGCAAAGTGGTGCGGGTGCTTGTATTTGCTCAAGGCGAAGCGGAGAAGATAGCCACGGAAGCTGGTGCTGATTATGTTGGAGCTGATGACCTTATCAAGAAAATCGAGGATGGCTGGCTTGACTTTGATGTATCTATAGCTGCCCCTGACATGATGCCTAAAGTGGCTAAACTTGGCCGTATCCTGGGTCGGCGTGGCTTAATGCCCAATCCTAAATCAGGCACCGTGGTGCCCCCCCAGGATTTACCTCGCGCCATAGACGAAGCCCGAAAAGGCAAGGTGGAATTCCGCCTTGATAGAACAGCGATTATTCACCTGCCCGTAGGTAAGGTCAGCCTCGATAGAGATAAGCTCCTTGAAAATTTGGAAGCGATAGTGGAAGCTGTTTTGAAAGCAAAACCCAGCGGTGTAAAAGGACAATATATTAAAACCATGTCACTTTGCACTAGCATGGGACCAGGTGTCAAATTAGACCTCGCTACGACACTGGCTTTAGCTAAATAATTTTGCTATAATGTAATATCGCCAATGAGTGCGGGTACCCTTTGGGTTTAAAGCTGCCTGAGCAAAGTAAGGAAGCTCCTGCTGAGGCATAAATTTAAAAATTTACCCGTCATTGGCACGGGTTTTTATTTTTAAGAGGGAGATATGTTAAGAGAAAAAAAAGAACAGATAGTTAACAAATTAGCCGAGAATTTGTCTCGCAGCACTATGGTGGTCATAACCAATTATCAAGGTGCTACGGCAAAGCAAATGAACGATTTGCGTAAAACTTTGGCAGACACCGGAGTTGAATACCATGTGGTTAAGAATACCCTGTTTCGCTTTGCTCTAGAAAAAACTGGAAAGGCAGAGGTATCTAGCCTTATTGACGGTCCTATTGCATTGGCATTTGGCTACGACGACATATTAGCGCCGGTAAAAGCTCTTAACCAGCACATTAAATCAGCCGAGTTATCGGTAACACTCAGAGGAGGGGTGTTGGGAGAGCGAGTGCTTGCTGCCATCGAGATTATGGACTTAGCCAACTTGCCACCCCGAGAAGTCCTCATCGCTAAGTTAATCGGGCAAATGCAAGCCCCTGTGCTAAATCTGAACAACATCCTTAGTGCCCCGCTACAAAGGTTATCGCTCGTATTACACAGTAGAATTCAAGAAATTAGTACATAAAGAAGGAGGTAAACATGGCAACAGAAGAAACAACCGAGGAGAAAAAGGAGAAGACAAAACCTTCAAAAGAGAAAAAACAAGCGAAAGGGATAACCAAGGAGGAGATCATCTCTGCTATTAAAGATATGACAGTGGTGGACTTAGCTGATTTGGTGAAATCGCTGGAAAATGAATTAGGAATCAGCGCTGCTCCTGTAGCTGTAGGAGCTGTACCAACAGCAGCTGCCCCAGCACAACCTGCAGAAGGACCTTCCGCAGAAGAAAAAACAGAGTTCACAGTTGTGTTAAAGAGCGTTGGGGATAAGAAAATTGAGGTCATTAAGGCGGTACGTGAATTAACTAGTCTAGGACTGAAGCAAGCTAAGGACCTAGTTGAAGCTGCACCGCAGACAGTGAAAGAAAGTGTCTCCAAGGAAGAGGCAGACGCAATAAAGCAAAAGTTAGAGGCTGTAGGCGCCTCTGTGGAATTTAAATGAATATGACACTTGCCACCTGCCAGGCTATCCTGGCAATGGGGATCTTCTTCATTGCGTTAGGGGTTACCTTTTTGCTCTGGAATAGAAAAGAGCTAAAAACCTATTACAATTCCAAATCCGCTCAAAGGGACTTAAAGGAATTTCTAACCCACGAGCCTGAGCGCACCTGGCTGAATGCCTGGCAAATAGGCGGCAGGGTGGCTCTTTTGCTTGGTATACTCCTCGCCCTCGCCGGTGGTGTTCTCTGGCTTGTGCTATACACCTAGACTATTTCCTTGTGGCGATATTGTAAGGCTTCAGCAAGGTGAGAAGTTTTGATGATGTCACTGCCTTCAAGATCAGCAATAGTGCGGGAAACCTTGAGGATGCGGTGAAAGGTACGGGCGGTAAGATGAAGCTGCTTCATAGCAGCACGAAGTAAGCTTTGTGCCGCGGGCTCCACAATGCAGAATTGCTTCACCTCTGCTGGTCTCATATCAGCGTTACATCTTAGTCTTGTCTCCTTAAATCGCTCCAGCTGAATTTGATGAGCTGCCCTTACCCTTCCCCTGACTTTTTGTGAGCCTTCCACTGGTCTCTCATCGGTGAGCTTTTCATAATCAATGTGAGGAACATCCACAAAGATGTCAATGCGATCGATCAACGGCCCGCTTATCCTTTTGTGATACCGGGAAATTTCTCCTGAAGAGCATTTGCATTCCTTGAATGGGTCGCCATAATAACCACAGGGACAAGGATTCATCGCTGCCACCAGCATAAAACTGGCTGGAAAGGTGACACTGCCTTGAGCTCGGCTGACCGTGATTACTCGGTCCTCCATAGGCTGTCGCAATGATTCCAGAGTAGCATGTCCAAATTCGGGGAATTCGTCCAGAAAGAGAACCCCACGATGACTGAGGCTTATCTCTCCAGGGCGTGGCCATTGTCCACCACCTACCAAACCGGCATGGGAGATAGTATAATGTGGACAGCGGAAAGGACGCTCCACCATGAGGGGAACGTCTTGCGGTAATAACCCGCTAACGCTATAAATCTTAGTCACCTCTATGGCTTCATCCATAGTAAGCGAGGGAAGTATAGAGGGCAGAGAACGGGCAAGCATCGTCTTACCGCTTCCCGGCGGTCCCACCATGAGTATGTTATGTCTCCCTGCAGCAGCTACCTCTAATGCCCTTTTGGCATGCTCTTGTCCTTTGATATCGCTAAGATCGAAGGGATAACGCTCGCGAACTTCTTCCTCCCACTTCCTGTCGCGATGATACTCCGCTATCGGCATTTCACCTTTAAGATGGGCAGCAAGTTGGACTAGGGATTCTGCAGGAAATAAATGAAGCTCATCCACCAGAGAAGCCTCTTTGACATCGTCAAGAGGCAGAAAAACACTAGATAAGCCTTTATCTCTGGCTAAAGCTACCATGGGCAATATGCCATGTGTATGGCGTAATTTACCATCCAGAGATAGCTCACCGACAAACAGAGTATGGGATAGGTCAGCATCTATCTGCGCCGAGCTTAACAAAATGCCTACAGCTATAGGTAAATCATAGGCAGGACCTTCCTTTTTCAAATCTGCTGGTGCCAGGTTCACGGTGATGCGGCGATTAGGAAAAGTATATCCTGAATTCTTGATCGCTGCTCTCACCCTTTCTCTGGCTTCTTGAACAGCCTTATCAGGCAAGCCCACAATCGTAAACGAAGGCAATCCAGATGATATGTCAACCTCCACCTCAACTATGGCTCCCTCCAGACCAACCACAGCACAACTCGTTACCTTCGCTAACATATCGCCACCAATTATAGCAGAAGCACGCTTCAATTGATAAGCTAATTGATATAATGAATGAAGGAGGTGAATATGCGACCAATGATTCTTATGCGCCCGTCAATTTTCATAGGCATTGTGTGTCTTCTTTTCGGCATCTTGATTTTTATCTTTCCCAACCTTCTTAGCTACTTAGTAGCGACCTTCCTGATTGTTATCGGGGTTTTGGCTATTATCGGGAGTGTTAGACTTACAAGGTGGTGGTGATGAAAAAACGGGGTCATAATTTTGGGTGAAGCAAGCGAAATCAGAAGCCCTACACCTAGGAGAAACTTGCTAAAAGATGACTTAAATATTAGCTTCCTATAGCTACAGCAAGGGCAAATTGCCTGGTATCGGAAAGGCTAATGGAGAATTCTTTCAAGTCTAATTCTGCTGCTCTGTTTTTAGCCCGACCGTAAAGTTGCACCACAGGCTTGCCACGATTATCAGCAAGGATTTCAACTTCCCGCCACCCAACCCCTTTGACACCGGTACCCAACGCCTTCATCACCGCCTCCTTGCCAGCGAATCGGCAGGACAAAGATGAAGCACTACCTCCACAAATTATAAGCTCAGATTCAGTGTAAATTCTACGGAGAAATCTCTCTCCCCACTTCTTCACAGCCGCTTCAACACGCTCTATCTCTACCATATCAATGCCAACACAATTCATCTTTCCCTCTCAAAAAGTCTCCCAAAAGCAGCCAGACAGGTATTATGATGACATGACAGTCTCTTCAGTTTCCCATACCGGTATATCCCTGGTAAGTTCCTGTAAAAACGTCTTGGAGTCAACGATGCCTTCGGGAGCAAAAACACCCTCACCTTTAATCTGTCCCCGGGTAAACATTAAGACTCCCAGCACCGCAGGCAACATGGTAATTAAGTCTGCAGCAGCACCACAACCATAAACATATCGGATAGGTTTACCCTGCCTCTCCCCCTTGACCTCAGTCCTGATCGCTAGCCCGGTGAGCCCAAAATTTCCATACTGCCCAACCTCGCTTATTATAGCCTCTAGCTCATCTGGAGCAGCTAACTCAGGTATCTTTAAAACTAAGCTGGTCAGAATACTTCTAGCAGACATCGAAATCCCACCTATGGTAACCTCTTTGAGGCTGGTAAAACCAGCCCTAGCAAAGTATCTTGCCGCCTCAGCAAACATATCAGGCCAGATACCGCCTTTATTGCATACCATCCTTACCCCTTTTATGTATCTCGGGATGGTTATCGGCTCAGGATGCCCGACATGGCAAACCTCAAATCTGCCTACCGGGGGAACGAATTCAACCATTTCTGGCTCTGAGTTTGCCGTGATTTCTAACCACTTACCATCACGGTAAGTCAGCACCTTTCCTGTAATAGCATGGAAATAATGGTCGACAATTGCCGGTCCCTCTGTGGGATCCACCCCAGTCTGTGCCCAGGATGTGTGAATTTCATCCACTCTATCCAGCTTGTCGGCACCATACCTGGCCATTACATTCATTATCCCTGGCGATGCTCCCAAACCTATTATAATGGCAACACCTGCCTGCTTAGCTTCGTCATCCAGATTAAGGCAGCTTTGCGTGGCATCCCAGTCATCGCATATATCCACCAGATTTGTTTTTGCCTCTATAGCAGCCCTTACCACCCTTTCACCAAAGACATAGAATGGCCCAAGCGTGTTCAATACAACATCGGCATCCTTCATCACATCAACAAGGCTTTCATGCTCGCTGGCATCCACTGACCTTACCGATGTTTTGCCACCTACTTCACCAGCAAGCTTGCTGGCCGCCTCAAGGTTCTTATCAGCGATGACTACCTCAATATCAGGTGCCCGCTTGACCAGTTCACGAACCCCACAAGCTCCTATATGCCCAGCACCTCCTAACGCTATCACCTTCATTTTTTTACCTCCTTGCATGATCTAGATTTATGTACAATTATAAGCTACACTTCCACATTCTGAGCAATGGTTTTCGCTGGCTACTTAATCAGCCCCCGAAAATCTCTTCTACTTCTGTTCTTTCTTGGTGAGGCTCATTATATCCCATCCCGTATTCTATATCATTGCTAATCTGTGCTCGAGCTTTTCACCATCATTACAAACGAAAGAGTAGCGAAGGGTCCAGAGATTGCCTCGTTACGCCACATTATCGTTTTGGAATAACTATGTTATGAGCAGTAATCTCAGGCTCGGTGTGAAACATCCCCTTAGCAAAGCAAATAGTATTATAGAAACACACTAGTCTATCAAAGCTGGAGAGAAGATGGAATAAAGGAATATGCATTTGGCTGAGCTGCGCCATGCCTTATTGGTAGAATTGCAAAAATAAAGTGCACTAGTGCTCAATATAGACCTTGGCCAGGTCAGGAATTCCTAGAGAGGTGAGCTCATAATCTTTGACATAAGGCTTAACTAAAATATAATTTTTGCCAAACCATAATGGCAGGCAGGGTGCTTCATCGACAATCTGCTGCTCGGCTTGCTGATACATCGTCAAACGAGTCTCGCTATTCTGCTCGATTCCAGCCTGGTCAAGTAAGGCATCCAGCTCAGGATTGTGATAATCAAAGATGTTATTCTCGCTTCCGGTGTGAAACAAATTATCCAGGAAATTATGGGGGTCAGGATAATCAGCTACCCAGCCAAGTGCAAACATCTCATCCTTTTCCTCACTTAGATGGTACACAAACTTCTCCGATTCCAGCTGTCTTACCTGAACCTCAACTCCCAGGTTTTGCCGCCATTCTTGAATAATTGCCCCCAAGTAATCAGGAATACCACCACCATAGCCTCCTATGGTGATGGTAATCGGCGGTAAATTGGAGACGTTGCCATATTTGGAGGCAGCGATACACTCATTAGCCTTGGTTACATTGTATTCAAGCCCAGTAAGATTCTCATTGTAGCCTGGCATCCCCGGAGGCAATATACCGTCAGCCTTGTTTACCATGTCTCGGAATATCGATTTAATGATGCGTTCCTTGTCCACAGCATAGCAGAAGGCACGGCGGACATTAACATCATCGAAAGGTGGTGCCTCGGTATTGAAGCCAATGTAATATAGGCTGAGCTCAGGAGTTACCGTTAACTGCTGGTGAAATGGACTGGCTTTATCTTCAACCAGGTCTATGTAATCCGTGCCAACGGGCATAACATCGATTTCACCATCTTCATACATCGACATAGGATTCCCAGCGAGGATATGAAAGGTAACCTGCTTAACTTTGGCTAATTCTCCATAATAAAGCTCATTTCTTTCCAGAACCAGAAGCTGCCCCGGGGACCATTCCTTCAACTTGAATGGACCGGTGCCTACTGGATGACTCCACCAGTCGCTTCCCGACTCCACATTTGACTGTTCAACTACAAATGCGGTGGGATAAGTAAGTTTGCACAAGAAGTAAGCTTTGGGAGCATCGATGGTGACCTGAAGTGTGTAATCATCAATAACCTTGACTCCCGAAATTTCCTCTGCCTTGCCAGCAAGCTTATCATTTACGCCAACGATATCGCCTAAATACGTAGCTGCTGTCTGGGAGCCAGTTTTAGGGTCACAAGCTCGCTCCCAGGAATATTTGAAATCTGACGCCTTAACTTCTTTGCCATCGTGAAATTTAACTCCCTGGCGAAGATGAAAGGTAAATGTCTTGCCATCCTCACTCTTTTCCCAACTTTCAGCAATGTCAGGCACCACCTCCAGTTTATCATCGAGGCGGACTAACCCGCTGAAGATTTGCATCACATACATATGAGAGGACATCTCACTGGAAATCGCCGGGTCAAGGGTTATCGGTCCGGTATCCCAGAGGTTGAGGACATCCTCAGTGGCAGGTGGAGAGCTAACACAGCCAGCCTGTGGTAAGAATAAGGCACAGACTAGAAAAGATAATAATATAAGATGCCAAATTCTTTCCCCAAAATTCTTCAAGCTACACAACCCCCTAATAATGATAATCCAGCGATTAAAGCAGGATGAGATTGCTTCATTTCGCTTGCTCCAATTACTGGAGAAGTCACTAATGATTCTCGCCAGCGAGTATCAAGTCCAACGATATCAAAACCATAAGCCTCAATTAAAGCTTCATCGTAGGTGCTACCCTGCTTAATTAAAGTTAACAAATCAAGCATGTTATCTCCGCTATAGTTGTCCAAAAGGTATTCCACCAGACTATAGCTCTCGGCATAGGAAAGATAGGCTTTTTCAGGGTCAGCAGAAAATGGGCTGCATAAACTGCGAACCGAGATCAGATTGCCTTCAGAGATAGCTTCTTCCAGGCGAGACTTTAACTGAGGAGAAAGCTCACCCTCGTTGTACATTGCCAACCCTTCATCAAGCCACACGGGCAGCGAGCCATAAGGACTAAAAACTATCTGGTGAACGACTAAATGAGTAAGCTCATGGACTAAGGCTCCTTTCCCCCAATCAATGTTATCTGGCGAAATGCCAATGGCGATGATGCCAAATTCAGTAAAGGCAACACCCCCAGTCCATTCCTGGGGGAAAATCATCGCTCCCTGCAACTCCTGTGACGAGGCATAAACGTAAACGATGACAGGCCTTTCAAGATAAGCACCAAATTCCTGGGTTAACCTGGTAAGTCCTTCCTGACAGGCATTCATTAGCTCACTGGCGAATTCACCGTCCCCGTTATACCAAAGAATAGTTATTTCTCCATCAGTCAAGCTTTGCCATTGATAGCGGTCATCCTCAAAGCAAACTACAGCAGAGGATGTTTGAAACTCCTCACCATCGGCATCCTTGATAGTCCACCAGTACGTTACCCTTGCCCCCGGAGGCAGGCTTGCCTTCCTCATATCCCATACCCAGCTAGTTTTCACCCTTGTTGCCGGAGTAAACTCAGCCCAGCCCTCGCTAACAACCCGAGCATAATTCATCATGTCAACCTGATAATGAAGCCGAGCATCAACAATATCGGCATTGCTCTCCACCTCAAGGTTAAACGCAAGGGAGTAAGGGAAATCCATGGTTACGCTGCTATCCAGAACCGAAATATCGCTTTCAGCTTTAACAGGAGAGAAAACCAGTAACAGCAAAAGTGTCAGGATTACCAGACCGATGCGCTTAATCATTTCTTCTCTACTTTGGAGCGAAGGTAGGCATTGATAAACCCGTCCAGCTCTCCATCGAGCACTGCTTCAGCATTGCTAACCTCGAAACCGGTGCGATGGTCTTTCACCATTTTGTAAGGATGAAGGACATAGCTCCGAATCTGATTTCCCCACCCAGCCTCAATACGCTCACCCTTGAGCTTTAATTTCTCCTCATCTTTCTTTACACGCTCCACTTCCAGGAGACGCGCATAAAGGATTCTCAATGCACTTTCTTTATTTTGATGCTGGGAGCGCTGACTCTGGCAAACCGCGGTCAGCCCACTGGGCAGGTGAGTTACCCTGACAGCGCTGCTTGTCTTTTGCATATGCTGCCCACCAGGACCGCTCGACCTGAAAGTCTCCACCTTCAAATCCCCAGGATTTATGTACAAAGCCACCTCTTCCTCTGCTTCAGGAAGAACCTCCACCAACACAAAAGAGGTATGCCGGGCATGGTCAGCATCAAAGGGCGAAAGTCGCACCAATCTGTGAACCCCATGCTCACACTTGAGATAGCCATAAGCGTAGTCCCCTTTAATTCCCAAGATAGCACTTTTAATGCCGGCTTCATCGCCATGGGAAATATCCAATGTCTCAGCGTGATAATCATGCCTTTCCGCCCACCTCAAATACATTCTGAGCAACATACTTGCCCAATCCTGCGATTCCGTGCCGCCAGCACCAGCGTGAATGGCAAGTATGGCATTGTGGGCATCGTATTCGCCACTCAGAACCAGTTGATTTTCCATCTGCTCAAATTGCGAAGTTACTTCCTCCACCCCCATGTTTATCTCTTCACTTAGCGAAGAGTCACCTTCCTCCTCAGCGAGGCAAACGAGGTCATAAAGGTCAGAAACTTTCTTTTCCAGCTCACGCCAGACACGAATTAGATTCTTCTTCGCTCCCAGCTCCTGCATCACTGCCCTCGCTCTGGCTGAATCATTCCAGAAGTCAGGATTTGCCGATTCTTGCTCTATCCGAGCAACTTCCTTTTCTTCGCCAGGGATGTCAAAGATGCTCCATTATTTGTGAGATTTGGTGAAGCAGAGCACCTAGTTTTTCCTTCTGTTCTTCCATTGTTCCTCCCCAATGTTAATCAAATAACTTCCCTTGCTGACCTGGCTCTATCCTTAAGTTGCCTCCAGCAGCAAGATGAGCTAACCTTGTTGGCTCAGGAAGACGATAGCCGCGACAGCAATTGAGCACCCATTTTATCGCTGAGCTAAGGCTAATCTTATGCCCTACGGAAACATATATCGGTTTCGTTCCAAGCTTGGTTTTCAAGGCAGCCCCGATGACCTGACCATCATCAACCAGCTGGGCATAGAAGCCAATCTTTTCCTCCACAAGCTTATGAGCACCACAAAGTCTAGATTTAGCACAGCCTATGGTGGGCACATCGAGGAAAAGCCCTAAATGCGCGGCAAGCCCGAGCCTCCTCGGGTGAGCAATCCCCTGCCCATCGACCAGAACCAGGTCAGGAACACTGGATAATTCTTCATAAGCAGCTAATATTAACGGAGCTTCCCGGAAGGATAATAACCCCGGTATATAAGGAAAAGTGACTTCCCTTTCCACAGTCTCCACTTCCACTAAATTGAGTCCCGGGTAATTTAACACCACTACCGCCCCCCGAGCTATACCACGAGAATCAACCGAGGATATATCAACGCCAGCAATCAGGTGAGGATTAACACCATCATCCTCGGTCAGCACCTTTTTTGCCAGGCTGACCTGCAATGCCTTAGCATGTTCGTGGCTCACATCCCACTGATGCAGTTCATGTATTTTCATCTTGGCGAATTATAAACCATTTTCATGCGGTGACAAATCTAAGACCATGAAGCCATTGACAACTATGATTGCTTAGATAATAATACTGTTGATTGAATGGTCAAAATCAGATTACGTAGAGTAGGTGCTAAACACAAACTATCTTATCGAATAGTGGTAGCCGATAGCCGCTCGCCACGAGATGGAAGATTTATCGAGATTGTCGGGCATTATAACCCGTTAACCGACCCGGCCACTATAAATATCAACCAGGAAAAAGTGGTGAAATGGCTTAAACAGGGAGCTCAGCCTACAAACACAGTTTATAGCTTGCTTCGGAAATCAGGCATTTCAGGCATTATGGATAAACTTGAGCCACAAAAAGGGAACCCTCACCTAACCTCTCCCTTGAAGGGAGAGGAAAAAGGTGAGAGTGACAAGGAGACAAAATGAAAGAATTAGTAGAGTATATCGTCAAATCTATCGTAGCTGAGCCAGATAATGTCACCATCACCGAGGAGAATAGCGATGAGGGCTTATTGATTAAACTGGAGGTTGCTGCTGATGATAAAGGTAGGGTTATCGGCAGAGGAGGTCGGGTAGCTGAGGCAATACGCACTTTACTTCGAGTAAAAGCAGCCAAAGATAATACCAGAGTCAGGTTACAGATAATGTAACCCGGCTTTTATATTCCCTTCTTGCGGCGTCTTCTTTCCGCCACTTTTATTCGTGCTAACGAGCGCCGCAAAGCAGCTTCAGCGGCAGCGGTATCCATTTCTGGTGGTCTAGTCTTGAGGATTTCCTCAGCACGGCGTCTGGCAGCTTCGGCACGCTCCATATCAATTTCTTCAGCACGCTCACAAGCATCTGCCAGAATAATCACCTTATCAGGACGCACCTCAAGAAAGCCACCGCTTATCGCCAGGTAGTGTTCTTCATCATCCTTTTTGATAAGCAAGTCTCCAGGTTGAAGCATGGTCATCAAAGGAGCATGATGAGGTAAAATGCCCAGCTGTCCCTCTATTCCCCAGGCTACCACCTCGCTAACATCGTCAGCGAAGACTGTTCTTTCCGCAGTGACAATTTCAAGCCTCAATGTGGCCACTACTCTTTCCCCATCTTCTTAGCTTTTTCCACCGCTTCGTCAATAGTGCCTACCAGCCAGAAGGCAGCCTCAGGAAGGTCATCATGCTTCCCTTCCAAAATTTCCTTGAAGCCGCGCACTGTTTCCTTAACAGGTACATATTTACCGGGGGTGCCGGTAAATTGCTCAGCGACATGAAACGGCTGAGAACAGAACCTCTGGATGCGGCGGGCACGATGCACGGTAAGCTTATCCTCCTCGCTTAATTCCTCCATACCCAAAATGGCGATGATATCCTGCAGCTCTTTATATCGCTGTAATGTCCGTTGTACCCCTCGAGCCACCTGATAGTGTTCCTCCCCGACGATAGCGGGGTCAAGTATTCTCGATGTTGAAGTTAAGGGGTCAACAGCGGGGTATATACCCAACTCAGCGATAGAACGCTCCAAAGCAACAACAGCATCGAGATGACCGTAGGTAGCCACAATGCCGGGGTCAGTATAGTCATCAGCAGGCACATAAATAGCCTGAAAGGAGGTGATTGCCCCCTTTTTGGTAGTGGTAATCCTCTCCTCCAGCTCACCAACATCGGTGCCCAATGTCGGCTGGTATCCCACCGCTGAGGGCATGCGCCCGAGAAGGGCAGATAATTCCATATTGGCCAGAACATAGCGATATATGTTATCAATAAACAACAGGACATCCTGCCCCTCAACATCGCGGAAATACTCCGCCATAGTCACCCCGGTTAATCCTACCCGAGAGCGAACGCCAGGGCTTTCATTCATCTGTCCAAAGACAAGAACGGTCCGGTCTATAACCCCCGACCGCTGCATCTCCAGCCACAGGTCATTGCCTTCACGTGACCTTTCACCTATACCGGCAAAAACGGAAAAACCACCGTGCTCAGTGGCGATGTTACGAATCAGCTCCATAATGATAACCGTCTTGCCTACGCCAGCACCACCATACGCCCCAACCTTTCCCCCTCTGGTGAAAGGTGTGATTAAGTCCATAACCTTGAGCCCCGTCTCCAACATTTGAGGAGTTGCTTCCTGTTCCTCTAGAGAAGGTGGGGGGCGGTGAATAGGATATCTCTGCTCCGCTTTCACCTCACCAAGTCCATCCAAGGGTTCACCGAAAACATTGAATAGCCTCCCCAGGGTTGCTCTTCCCACAGGCACGGTAATTGGAGTTCCCATATCGATAGCCTCAGCTCCTCGCGCCAAACCATCGGTAGGAGTTAAGGCAACACCACGAACCCAGTTATTGCCAACATGGTGCTGAGCCTCAACAACAACTTTGCCCCCATCCATGGGAATCTCTATGCCATTATTTATCGCCGGCAATTCATCAGGGGGGAACTCCATATCAACCACTGTGCCGATGATTTGGACTACTTTACCCTTTGCCATGTATTACCTCCTGCCTGTTAATGTCATTGCGACCCTGAACCATTCGCTTCTTGTCATTTATTAACCTCCTTAAGCCAGAGCTTCCGCTCCGCCGCTGATATCACAAATCTCCTTGGTAATGGTCTCCTGCCGCACTTTATTCAGGGTCAGGATTAAATCTTCAATAAGCTCTTTAGCATTATCGCTGGCGCTGCGCATGGCTACCATCCGTGCTGACTGCTCACAGGCGATAAGCTCAAGTATGGCATGATATACCTGCATCTCCACAAACCGGGGCAATAACTGGTCTAAAACAGCGCCAGGGGCAGGTTCGTAAATATATTCCACCCTTTGTATTGGAGGTACCACTGTCGGCTCAACGGGAAGCAATGTCTCCATCACCGGGCTCTGAACCATGGTGGTGACAAAGCGGGGATAAGCAAGGTATACCTTATCAACGTCACCACTGGCATAATCATCAATAACCACCCGGGAAATAGGCAGCGTCTCCAGTAAAGTAGGACGGTCGCTGATGCCAGTGAACTCAGCACGAATATCCTGCCCATTACGAAGCATGAAGGTCCTCCCCTTTCGTCCCACCGTAATCAAAGTAACGGCAACAGTTTGCTCCAGAATGAAGTTAGCTACAAGGCGATTCAGGTTGGCATTTAAGCCACCACATAGCCCACGGTCAGTAGTGATGTGAACTATCGCGATTTTGCTAACCTCCCTCTTTTGCAGTAAGGGATAAGCTTTTCCATCAACTTGTGAGTGAATAGCAAGGTCAGCGACTACCTGGCTTATTCTCTCAGCATAAGGTCGCCCTGTTATTGCCTGGTCTTGCGCCCGCCTCATCTTGGCAGTGGCAATCATCTCCATTGCCTTGCATATTTTCTGAGTCCCCTGGACACTGCGGATGCGACGACGAAGAACCTGAGTGCTAGCCATTATCCCTCAATTAAAAATCCTAAATCCCAAACTCTAAATCCTAAACAATATCAAAATTCAATGATAAAAAGCAAAATACAATTCGAGAGTGTTTACTAACCTCACCCCCTTTATCCCCCTCTCCTTCAAAGGAGAGGGGGGAGAGATTTATAGAGAGGGGTTTTACCCCTCTCTTACCTGCACTCCCCATTCCCTTGCTAAGGGAAGGGGTCAGGGGGATGAGTTGCTAAACAATCTCAATTCCACTTTGTCATTGCGAGGAATCCGGAACAAAGTGAGGGATGGCGAAGCAATCTATTTAGTTACCTTGGGATTGCTTCGCTTCGCTCGCAATGACATGTGGGACCGGTGCTGTGCATTTAATATGTGGCACCTTCCTTGAACTCCTGTATTGCAGTCTTCAAAGCTTCTTCAGTTTCGGGCTTTATTTCCTTATCATCGTTGATTTTCTGTTCCAGCTCAGGATGGTTAGCCTCCATGAATCGGTGAAAACTTTCTTCACCGGCAATTACTTTGTCCACGGGCACATCGTCAAGATAGCCATTGGTCACTGCATAGAGAATCATTACCTGTTTTCCCAAAGACATAGGTGAATATTGAGGCTGCTTTAGCACCTCGGTGATACGGCGACCACGCTCCAACTGGTCTCTGGTAGCTTTATCCAGGTCAGCAGCACCAAACTGGGCAAAAGATTGAAGCTCGCGGAACTGAGCTAGATCCAGCCTCAACTTACCAGCTACCTGCCTCATTGCCTTTCTTTGCGCTGAGCCACCGACTCGAGATACCGACAATCCTACATTTACTGCGGGACGAATGCCCGCATTGAACAAATCCGGCTCAAGATAGATTTGTCCATCGGTAATGGAAATCACATTCGTAGGAATGTAAGCTGACATATCACCGGCTTGAGTTTCGATAATAGGTAAAGCAGTAAGGGAGCCGCCACCATACTCAGGGGCCAACCTGGCTGCCCTTTCCAGAAGCCGGCTATGAAGATAGAAAACATCACCAGGGTAAGCTTCCCTGCCTGGAGGGCGACGCAACAATAGAGAAATCTGCCGGTAAGCCCAGGCATGTTTGTAAAGGTCATCATAGACAATCAAGGCATCTTTTCCTTGCTCCATAAACTCCTCACCTATAGCACAACCGGAATAAGGAGCAAGATATTGTAATGGTGCCGGGTCAGAAGCATCAGCAGCTACTACGATAGTATGTTCCATAGCACCATACTTCTCCAGAGTAGCTACCACCTGAGCTACTTTGGATGTTTTTTGCCCGATTGCCACATAAATGCAAATGAGGTCACCACCCTTCTGAGCAATTATGGTGTCAATTGGAATGGCTGATTTACCGGTAAAACGGTCGCCAATGATAAGCTCACGTTGCCCCCTCCCGATGGGAATCATGCTGTCTATAGCCTTAATACCAGTCATCACCGGCGTATCCACAGGCTTTCTGAGCACCACATTCGGCGCTACCCTCTCCACAGGGCGGGTCTTATCTGTGTTGACCGGCCCCTTATCATCAAGGGGATGTCCCAATGGGTCAATTACCCTTCCAATAAGAGCATCACCAACAGGAACCTCAACCACCCTCCCCGTTGCCCTCACTTCGTCGCCTTCCTTGAGCAAGCTGCAGTCACCGAGGACAACAACACCAACATTGTCCTCCTCCAAATTAAGAGCCAATCCCATAATATCGTGAGGAAACTGTAATAATTCATTGTATCCCGCAGCGCTCAGACCATGAACTCGAGCGATGCCATCGCCGACTTCCACTACCGTGCCCACATTCGTTGCAGTTACAGTAGTACCAAAATGCTCGATTTGCTCCTTAATTACCGAAACAATATCTTGTCCTCTAGTCGCCATGCTACCTCCCCTGAAGCTCCGCTATCGCTCATTGAAAATCCTAATTCTAAGCTCTAAATCCTAAATTTCGAATACCGAAACCCGTTTTGTTTTGAATTTTTGTCATTGGTCATTTGATTTTGTTTAGTGCTTAGGATTTCGTATTTAGCATTTAACGTTACCGGCCAGCTCCCACCAAGCTCTTTCTCAAGGATTCCAGCCTATTACGCACACTTGCATCAATAAGCATATCGTCAACCTTAGCTTTAAATCCTCCAATTATAGCGGGGTCGACTCGAGCATCAACGATGACTTTACGCCTGACCAGCTCCCCAAGCTTACTGGAAAGCCTCTGTTTATCCTCCTCATCCAGGGATAAAGCAGTAACCACCTCTGCGTGTTCAATGCCTCGATGAGCATCCAATAAACGGTCGTATTCCCGCGAAATATCACCGCCAATTCCTAATATGCCCTTAACTACCAGGAGGCAGGCAAGATTCAACGCCAGGGCATTTATGTCCCCCAGCCGTGTTCCAAGAAGCTCCCTTTTAAGCTGGAAAGGAAGCCTGGGGTTCTCCAATAAATCCGTAAGGCTTTCATCGCTGCTCAGTTCAGCAATCTTCCTCAAGTCAACCTGCCAGCTTTCCAGCTCATTTTTCTCCCTTGCCAGCTCGAAGGCAGCTTGAGCATACCGTTTACCAGAAGCTATTCTCGCCATCTCTACCTGGTTATCAGCTTTCAGCTATCAGCTAACTGCTGAGTGCTGTGAGCTATACTTCAATTTTCCTTGAAAGTAGTGCTTTCCTCCATCGCCTGTTCAATAAGCTTTTTGTGTCTTTCTTTGTCCAGCGTTTCGTTAATCACTTTCTCCGCAGCCAAAATAGCGGTATCCACAAATTCGCGGCGCAAGTCATCAATGACTTTATCTCGCTCTCGCTCCAGCTCAACGCGAGCTCGTTCGACAAGAGCCTGAGCTTCCTTCCTCGCTTCTCCCCTTGCTTCCTCTTTAAGCCTATCTCCAATTTGAGCAGCCTGGCTAATTATTGCCTGCCCCTCCTCACGTGCTTTGCCAATCTGCTCCTGCACTGCCACTTTAGCCTGCTCATATTCCTGCTTCGTCGCCTCCGCCTGCTCCATGCTTTCCTTTATCCTGTTCGCCCGCTCGTCAAGCATTTTTCGAATTGGCTTATAGCCAACATAAACCAGCAAGCCAAGCAGGATAAGAAAGCTGACAAGCTGACCAATAAAAGTCGGTAAATCTAACCCTAGACCCATATTCTATTTACTCCTTAGAATCTGACTAGACTACGAAAATAAGCAGGATTGCCACAATAAGGGCATAGATAGACACTGCCTCAGCAAAGGCGATAGCCAGAATCATATTGGTCATTATTGGTCCTCTTGCCTCGGGATTGCGCCCCAGGGCATTCATAGCACCCATTCCAAGTAGCCCGATGCCAATCCCCGGACCAATGGCGCCCAGGCCTATAGCCAGACCGGCACCTAATACTCTAGCTACATCCATGTATGTAGTATTCATCAGTTTAACCTCCTTTCAGCGAAATCCTAAACTTAAATTTGCTTAGGATTTCGTATCTACTTTATTTATTCTTCAGCCATCACCGCAGCACAGGCAAAGCCCAAGGTCAGCCCCCCAAATATCATCGCCTGGACAAAGCCAAAGAATGCCTCCAGACCGTAAAATATCGAAGGAACCACCCAGGGGACGAGGAAAATCATTATCAGGGTTAATATCACCCCGGCGGTCATATTGCCAAAAAGACGAAAGGTAAAGCTGACCATACGGATAAAGTGACTAAGTATCTCCAGTATGCCAGCAAAGGCAACTATTATACCATTAAAGATGCCGGCAAAACCAGCCTTAATCCTTCCGGTAAACAACTGCTTCAAGCCAGAACCCAATGGCTTAAAGTTAAAAAAGGTCTCCAAATAATGTGCCCCCTTTGCCTTAAATCCCCAATACTCTACTGAGATAAAAGCGACTACGGCAAGCATTAAGGGCACATTTATATCGGTATTGGCATTGCGAAGCAGGGGCCCACCATTCACCTTGATGGTCTCAAAACCAGGTATGAGATTAATCCAGGCATTAGCCAAGACAAACAAGAAGATGGTGACACAAACAGGGAAAAACCATCTCCCATACTTTTTACCCGCAGCATCTTCAATGAAGTTTGCCCCTGCTTCATAGATAAATTCCACAAAGTTCTGAAGACCACGGGGAACAAGCTTCATTCTTCGCGTGGCGGCAAAAAATAAGCCAAATACCACCAAGATGCTTATCCAGGCCGTAATCATGGTGTTGGTTATCGGAAGATTGGGGAAAGGATGCTCCGGGGCTAATTGAGGATGAGGGGGCTGAACAGCAAGAATGCTCAATGGTTCTCCACCCTTTATCAATGCCCCCACACTGCCACCGATGAAGCTAACTACTATTAAAATTAAAAGGACGATGGCGAGAATAATTACCAAATTTAAGGAGCAGCCTAAAACCTTCCTTTTAGCCATTATTCTTGTTCTTTATCCTTTTTCGGCTTTGAAGATGCCACATTGGAAAGCATTTTCGCCGGTCCACGAAGTTTTTCCTTTTTAGCATCTGCCAGGAAAGGCTTGACCATACGATAAACTCCGTAAATCATTACTATGGTGCCCAGGCCAAGGCCAATGAAGGTAAATAAAACCGTGTGCCCAAACTTCGGTCCCAGCCAAAAAAAGCCTATTAAGGTGGGTATTAAGAGGCTGAATGCAACATAAAAGCCAACAATGAGCAACTGTATCGCAGCTGGCCATTGCTTCACCAAAGCCTCCCCATTCACAGTGAACTAGGATTTACGTTTCTTAAAGTCGTCTAAATCAAGGGTGTTTATGAAATCCTTAAACGCTGAGAGCCCTTTCATCTCCTGCTCATCGACTCCTTCTTTTTTCCCCGATTTGCCTTCAGAAACGGGTTTACCTGTTTCTTCATCAAGCCTGATACCAGCTTTATCCAGCACTGCTTCCTCAACGTATATCGGCACTCCAGTTCTCACCGCTAGAGCTATAGCATCGCTGGGGCGAGAATCAACCTCCCTTTGCTCTCCATCGACGCTGATGTAGAGTTTGGCATAGAAGGTATCATTCTGGAGGTCATTAACCTCCACGTAGCTAAGCGTTCCCCCTAAGGTTGAAATTACACTTTGCAACAAATCATGGGTTAACGGACGAGGTAGTTCCACATTTTGCAGCTTTACCGCAATAGCATCTGCTTCAGCAGGACCAATCCAGATAGGTAAGTAATAATTAGTTCCCTTCTCCCTCAAAATCACCACACGTTGATTATTCATCAGGCTAACCCGAATGCTATCAATTATCATTTCTATCATGTCATCACCCCCTAAGAATCCGAACGCTTATTTTACTACCATAATACTAACTAATCAATATGATTTCAGTCAAATAAACGGGATAATTTAATTCGGCCTCTGGAAAAAGTATATCCCTACCGCTATAATTAATAATACTAAATTTTTAGGAGGTGCATAAATGCGTGAGTCCATTATACTTTATACCGTCATAGTTTTGGGGATTGTCGGGATAGCATTCGGGATAATAGCTTTTTTTACATCGCTCCCGCTATTTTTACTCTTCGGTATCCCTCTAATCGCTTTAGGAATCGGCTTAAGCCTGCTCGGCGTGGCAGTAAAGAAAGTGGTGGACACTGCAAAAGCCTTATTAGCCCCTAAAAAATAACCAAGTTGTAATGCGTAAGTTATAAACAAAGAGACTTTAGCAATCTGAGGCATTTTTATAGAGATTGTGTAGCACCCTATCCCTGACCCCCTTCCCTTAGCAAGGGAAGGGGGTGTATGCGGTTAACTATAATTCGTCAGTTCGGAGGGCTTCCACCAGCAATAATAATCTCACTACTTTCGCTGTGACAGGTAAGACCATGGGGCAGCGAAACACTCTTACCCCTGGAACTGGTCAACAAGTTCCTTATCGCTTCGACATGGTTTGCCTCAATGTCCCGGGCATTTCCCAGAATCCTGGTTATCGCCAGCCTTATTAGCCGGCGTTGCAGCGCTACAGGTGAGCCGGCAACCTTTTCCTTGTCAAGATAAACAACTCGTCCCTCTTCACGGGCCACTCTATCCCACAATTGCAACGCTTGTTGTTCAATAAAGGAAACATCGCCGTCAGCAATTTCGGCAAGGCAAAGAAGTGCTCTATCTATGCTGGGATTATATTTTCTGAGCAAGGGCAACAGATCGAGGCGAAGACGATTTCGTAGAAAGGATAGAGAGAGATTGGAGGAATCGCTGCGAGGCTCAAGTTGATGCTGCTGACAATAGCTCGTTGTCTCCTCTCTGGTAACCTCAAGAAGAGGTCTTATCACCCAGATGCTACCTACCAGGGGCAAGCGAGGTTTAAGACCACATAATCCGGCAGTCCCCGCACCTCTTAAAATATGGAGCAAAATTGTCTCCACCTGGTCATCCCGGGTATGACCCACCGCTATTAGTCTGCTACCAACATTCCTAGCCACCGTTGCCAGGAAGTCATAGCGTAGCTCTCGAGCAGCTTCTTCAAGGGAGCAATTTCTCTCCCTACGATAGGCATTTACATCCCGCGCATCAATAGTGACTGGAATATCAAGAGAGCCAGCGAGATAGGCAACATACTGGGCATCTGCCTCAGCTTCAGCACCTCGAAGCTGGTGGTTCAAATGAGCAGCATGAACTTCCATTCCTAACCTCTGCTGCCATTTTGTAAGCAGATTAAGCAAGCAAACCGAATCAGCACCACCGGATACCCCGACAACCACTGTTTCCCCGGTGGGAATTAAGCTATGTTTGCCAATGAAGTTTAATACCCTGGATTCCAGCTTGACCTTTCCCATAGCTCAAATAGGCACACGCTTGTATTCGCGAGCTAACTTTACTCGCTCATTATACGAAGGATGGTCACGAAATAAAACCTTCTCCCAGTGGACAGGTTCAGCTTCACTCAAATTCTGGTCAGTGAGCTTAGTCATTAGACTAATGAAACCTTCAGGGTCGTCGCTTAACTCCAGCGCCGTTTTATCCGCTGCCACCTCAATGTGCCGACTATACCAATTAAGCGGCGGGCGCAATATCAAAAACAATGCTGCCAGAACCATGAGCAACCAGGGAAGCCCAGCGATATCGCTTATCCCGTGGTAAGAAAATAGTGCCACACCGCCGACCAGAGCGAGATTTGCCAGGTAAAATGCCAGTAAAAATGCCGCTGCCTGGACTGAGAAAAGTCTAATAATATCATGGTGAAGGTAATGCCCGAGCTCATGAGCCAGGGCTACCGCTATTTCCTCAGGGGAATACTCCTTGAGCATAGTATCGCTGATGATAATCCGCCTCGTTTTACCAAGTCCACCGAGCATGGCGTTAGCCGTGGTGCTCTTGCTGCTTAGATTTATGGTAAATATATCTTTAATATCAACCCCAGCTCGCTGTGCTAAGGATGCTAGCCTTTGCTTTAACTCGCCAGCCGGTAACGGTTCCAATTTAAAAAACAACGACATTAAAACAGTGGGAGCAAGCAAGCTGAGAACGAGACTGATTGAGAGCACAATCAACCAGGCTACCAACCACCATAGCGTGACAAGATGCTCCATAAGCCAGTAGGTAGCTATAATCAAACACACCGATAGCAATAACCCTAACGCCAAAGCTTTAGCTCTATCCGCTAGCCAGCTAGCTAACTTTTGATGGGATAACCCAAAGCGGTGAGGTAAGATAAAGTCTTGATAATAGCCTAAAGGCGCTATTATTGCTCCCAGACCAAATGCGAGAATGAGGAAGTATAATGCCGCTGATAACGGCGGGGAAAGGACAAGAAACCCAGCTAGCTTTGCTGAGACATCACTTAAAAGCAAAAATAGCAGCAAAGCGACGCCTATCCCCAGCTCAATGAACAATAATCTCCGCGTCAATCTACTGTATTGCTGAGCTTTGTGCTGACGTTCATCATCGAGGAAAGTTTGCGCTAAGGTCACTCCTACCCTGAAGATTCTCCAAATTTTTAGGAAACCCGTTTTACTCATTGCTGTTCTTCAACATCAACCCCGTGCGGTGGATAAATTCAGGATAATCGGGGAAAGACAGGGCGCTAATCACCTGCTCGGGACGACCGCTGCCTGTAGTATCACACCTCAACTTCATCCCCAAAACACACCGGGGTTTCTCATGGAGTTCACCCGAAACGAGATGAGATTGCTTTTCACCCAAAAAATTCTGCGAATTTTTCGGGAACCCATTCGCTTCGCCCGCAATGACATGAGAAGCCAAGGGTTCCGGGTCAGAATGATAGCTAATAAGCCAGAGATTATCTATCAACGCCCGTAAATCATACCGACGCACTTCTTTGCCTCTATAATGCTGCCAGGGCAATTGTTTAGCTTGAAGCAGGGAATCTAAGGAGTCCTGTATCTCTCGCTCTTTTTTTTCTGTTTTTATACCGACATGATATTCAGCGAAGGTAACGGCTGATTGCAGCGAAGGTAGATGAAGCCCCACTTCCAGAACATCGAATATTTCAAAGCCGCGAGGTAACTGCTGTGTTACCTTCATCAAAAAGGATTTTGGCGGCATCCACTGTTTCAGCCATACATCCATAAGCTCGAATTCACTGGTTACCCCTACTGGTAAAGGTGCTGCCAGTGAAATTCGGGGATGTGGAGTAAATCCCTGGGAATAGGTTAACGGGATTTCCGCTCTACGAAACGCTCTTTCCCAGAATCGCACAATGTCAAGATGAGCAATAAATTTAACCTCTTCACCACGCCCAAATCTAACCCGCAGGCACTGCATCCCCGTTAACCCTAAGAATTTGCGGAATTCTCAGGGAACACTTTCCTCTTCCTTAGTCACCACAATTCTCTCTATCTTCACACCTTGCATTTCGGTGATAACAAATTTCAGCTGGCGATACTTCATCTGCTCACCTTGCTTTGGTATTCTGCCAAGATGGCTGAGAATAAAACCAGCCACAGTCTCATAATCTCCCTCAGGTAAATCCAGTCCCAATTCCTGATTAGCTTCCTCAATTCGAAATCCGCCATCCAACTGGAAAGTGTTATGCCCGGTCACCACGAATTCCTTCTTTTCCTCGGCCAGCTCATCGCCAATATCACCGATAATCTCTTCAGTTAGCTCCCCTAGAGTAACCATTCCGGCTACGCCACCATATTCATCAACCACGATTACCACGTGATAACCTCCGTTTCTCATCTCGGTAAGAAGTTTTCCGAGATGCTTGCTGTCAGGCACAAAGTGAGCCGGGCGTATTAAATCATCGATAACCGCTTCCTTATCGACAATGCCATTGTTTAATTTCATAAGTATGTCCTTAACAAACAAAATGCCGACCACATTATCGGTGTTATCCTTATACACCGGAAAACGGCTGTAAGGTGTTTGACCATAAATATCCAGAATTTCGCCAATCTTCGTTCCTTGCTCCACCCAGACTATTTCCGTCCTGGGAATCATCACCTTGCTCACCGGACGGTCAGTAAACTCAAAAACCTTGTGCAGCATCGTCGCTTCATCCTGTCCCACCACCCCCTCAACCCGTCCGACATTTATTGCCGACCTTATCTCTCCCTCGCTGGTCAACTTTCTTTCATCGGGCTGAGCTATTACCCTGGTAAACCCCAAACCAATGCGGCTTAACGCCAACACAAAGGGGTAAAGACACCACTGTATCACCCTCAGTGGATTAACATAAAGCAAAGATAGCCGCTCAGCGTGATGCACTGCTAAAGTCTTAGGAGCGACCTCAGCAAAAATCAAAATCAATGCCGTTACCCCGATAGTAGCGATAATTGGACCACGAACCAGACCGAAGGTCGCCACCGCCATAACAGTGCCCAGAGCAGCCGCAGCCACATTTAGCAGGTTATTCCCCAATAAAACGGTAGCCAGAAATTTCACGGGGCTCTCAGCCATCCGGGCTAACTGCTCAGCCCCCTTACGTCCATTTTCAGCCAGATATCTTATGCGGAGTTTGGGCAGAGCAAGAAAAGCTGCCTCAGCGCTGGAAAAGAAAGCCGAAAATAACAGACAGAGTATAAAGGCTACTATAAACCAACTATCAGCGTCTCCCACCTATCACCACCCCCCGAGTCCCCCGAGATATAAAGTCACCATATTTAACTCTATAATTTATAATAGCATTGACAAGACAAGCTTGTCAAAAAGGAGTGCTCATTCCCATGACCGGCGACAGGTAACCTCTGATACTTTTCAGACCACAGTAAACACAGAAGCGTTAAATATCTTTTGCTAAATGACTGGACCAGGATAATCGAGCAGAGGCAAATTTATACGGAGGAAGCTCTGCTTGCTTCTCTGCTTGCTTCTCTGCTTGCTTCGCGGACTCGTGAACGTGATTCAGCATTAACAAGAACTGGCACCTTACCAATGAGCCGTTCCACTTCCTCTCTATCATTGCAAAAGCTTCCCACAGACTCAAGGGTAATCATTCCCCGGAGATAAAGCCTGACCAGCGCTTGGTCCAGGGTCTCCATACCTTCCAGACTGCTGGTACGGATAACGTTAGATAGCTGATAGATCTTTCCTTCTCTGATGAGATTCTTAACTGCCACATTACCAAGCATTACCTCCACGGCAGGAGTTCTTCCTGAGCCATCTGCCAGGGGCACTAAAATCTGGCACAGAACACCTACTATCAAGGAAGCCAGCCTGATTTGAGCCAAATACCTCTGCTCTGGTGGGAAGAGGTCTATAACCCTCTCAATACACTGATAGGCACTGGTAGCATGCCCGGTAGTCAACACCAGATGCCCAGATTCAGCTATGCTGAGAACTGCAGCAGCGGTGTCTAAATCCCTCATCTCCCCAACCATGATAACATCAGGGTCTTGCCGTAATACGTGCTTTAAAGCCTCACCGAAGGAGTGGGTATCTGAGCCTAATTCCCTTTGAGTGATGGCGGAGTTCATATTAGCATGAACATACTCAATAGGGTCCTCAATGCTAACTATGTGGCTTGCCGTATTTAAGTTGATGTGATTTATCATAGCTGCCAGGGTAGTGCTCTTACCAGCTCCAGTAGGACCTGAGATTACCACTAGCCCTCGGGGATACATAGCCAGTTCCTTACACGTTTGAGGCAAATTCAGTTCGTCTATGGTAGGAATCTGGGGAGGTAATAATCGAATGGCCATGCTAATTGCGCCTCGCTGCCGAGCAGCATTGCAACGAATTCTCCCCAGGTGAGGCAAGCTTTCACCGAAATCAAGCTCAAGAGTGTGATGAAACTCCTCAAGCTGCTCTGGTGTGGCTAACCCTTCAAGTGCTCGTTCAACACTCTCGGCAGACAGTCGTTCTGCTTCCTGAATAGGTTTGATGTCACCATTTACCCTCAAAAAAGGAGGGTAATTAACCACCAAATGTAAATCAGAGGCACCCTGCTCTTTAGCAGTCCTTACCAGATCAACAATATTTTGCACTTTACCTCCATCTTGCAATTTTCAGTCGAATAGTTAAAAACTACCACAAGCAGAAAAATTTGTCAATAGAAAATTGCAAAAGTTGCAAAAAATTTATTGATTGTCTGTAAAAATAAATAATGCAATTCCACAAGAGGGGCATTATGTGATACAGCGATTAAACAACTCATCGCTGGTCAATCAGGACAGAATATTTTGCTTTTGGACTTGCTACCAGAAAACCTTGCTATATCTAAAATTGTGCAAATAGTAAAATTGCAGCAATGCCAACCAAAGATACTGGACTTTAGTTTAAGAGGTATGGCTATAAACCAAGGAAAATGCGCAACTTGGTAGTTGAAATAGCCGAAGTGCTTTAACTTTCTTCCTCTTCAGACTTCTCTCTCTTCTTTACAACCTTGCTTAAGCCATTAAAGAAGACTTGTATCTGGTTAGGTTGCATTGAAGCAAAATCTCTGGAATGGATGTGAATATCAATACGAGGCTCACCCTCAACCTTGCGCTCCTTCTCGCGAGGTTCAGCACCCTTTTGTTCCTCTTCCCCGGTAGTCTCTATCTTGCCCTTCGGTTTTTCAGAGACTGGCCTCGCCTTGGGAATCCTTAACTCCTTTTCCTCAATAGTCGGAATACCAGCTTTACTACACAGACCGTAAAACAAAGTTGTAGCTTTCCCCGCCTGAGACGCTGAGTAATTCCGGGCAAAGTAATTCCTGATATGCTCCCTGCTATCCTTGGTGAGGTCGAACCTGGAGAATAGCTCCGCATATGCCGTTTTAATTATCCGCTTCAGGTTATCTTGGAATTCTTTCCCCATGGTTTGAAGCGAGCTAAAATCCGAAGTAGGCTCACCTCTGTCATCTATAAGATTCAGAAACTTGAGTGCGCTGAGCAAAGCAAAAACATTGCCTCTGGATATGCCATAATCTACCAGTAGGTCAGCATCTACCTTTGTAGGCAGACTAGTCTGCCTCATACGCTCGAGGAACCTGTTCAAGGCCCCAATCGCTACGTAAGGTACTTTCCTTTTTATTTCTTACCTCCCAAACTTGCACTTACCATCTTGCTGCAATTTCATCATACCCGTAGTAAGCAATAGCATCAATGGGAATATGGTAATAGGACGTCTGCATTTTTGGCAACTATACCATGCTTGCAAGATTTTGTAAATAAAAGTGCACCCGCTCACGTGATTAGCGATGATTACCCCATGTCGTTGCGAGGCACGCCCCCTCCTGTCATTGCGAGGCACAGAGTGCCGAAGCAATCTCCAGGTTGAAGCTCCAAATTCCGAACAATATCAAATCCCCCTTTAGAAAAGGGGGATTTAGCGGGATTTTTAGACGAAGTTATGCGGGATATTATAAAAGGTAAAAACCTTCCTCATCTTGAGAGTGTTTAATTTTGATTTTGCGTTCGTTTTTAGGCATATTAGAGATGTTTCACCTCCAAATTTCTGTAGTTGCCTGATTCATCAGGCGCATTTGCCGATAAATTGGGCAACTACATTTTTAAACTCTGCTCCGTCATTTTGCTTTTTGATTTTTGAGCTTTGCTTTCTTCAGCTACCGCCTATCTGTACTGGAATATAGCGGCTAAGAAAGCAAAACGACTTAGGATGAACGGTTGTTTTGGCAAACTGATAATATGCAAGTACTAGCAAGCCCGGAACGAAAAAGAGGCTAAATAACTTTGGTCAGCGTTATTGTCGCTGTATATGTGTACCCTGCACCCCCTCCACTACCCACTGATGTAATCACTACCAGGTCAAACCGCCCGCTTGCCCTCAAATTCTCGCCATACCTGAGAATGTCCTGCTCACTGTTAGCAGAAGCGTCAACTACCAGGGTGTACGTCGCTGGGGTCCCCCCCGTCTTAGTAAGGCTGATTCTCCCCAAGTCCACTCCGCCGGGTAAACAGCTATTTGCCGTCCCAAGCTCACCATTAATTTCATCCCTATCAGCCTTAAAAGCATCGAGGTCTGCAACTAGAGCATCTCTAACCGCTTCCACTGAACTAACCTGTTGATTAAGGGCAATTATGTCCTGGGCACGAACCTGCTGTGCCGCCATTTTCTGGTTTACTGAGGCTATCTGAGTTTCCAGTGCATTATTGTTAACGTAGATGAGGGCGCTGAAGAAACCAAATATAGCTATCAAAGCAAGACCACCAATAATAGTGGGTACAAACATTATGTCAGCCAGCTTGCGAGGTTTAGGCAGATAAACCTCGGGAATGACATTGAAGTTAAGCAAGGAATAAGCTATGGCACCTTTCTCGGTAGCAAGCACCTCTTTAAGAGCCAGCCCAATATTGGTGAGATATCGAGCTGACGGGAAACCCTCGGGAACTGCCATGGGCAGAGGCATCACCTGAACCGGACGCCTTTGCCCACCAGCAACGCGTTCCCAGACATCCTGTCGCTCAGCAAGTTCACCAGAGACTGAGATGGGAACAGTGGGGGCAACGGGTTTATCCGCATGAGCTGAGTTGTAGAAAATAACGCTACGGCTTAGCTCTTCAGCTATAGTGTCTAAATTCTCCTCCAAAGAGGCTTCCAGAGTTAAAGGCAAACTGCGCACCACTTCAGGCATACTATTAACCAGTATAACTATGTCGAGACTGCCAGGTTGAACATCAACCATGACGGCTGTGGTCTCAGTAGCTGTCCTGGCAAGACACAATGGCTTCAGGTCAGCAAGATAAGGGTCAAGCCCCGCCTTGTGCAAAGTGGAGACCAGGGTATCCACCAAGCTTCGCGGCAAAGCAGCGACATAAATAGTTAGCTCGCCGGGAACAGAGCTAATGATTTGCCACGAGATATATACTTCCTCACTAGAAATACCCAGCGTGGTGCTTGCTTCTCTCTCTACCGCCTCAGGAAGCAGCTCTTTGGGTAACTCAGGAATAGTAATTGTACGGTAGAGGTAACCAATGCCACTGATGCCGGCGATAACCTTCTTTGTCTTTACCCCTAGAGATTGCCATAACTCGGCTACTTTAGCCGCCACAGCATCCTCATCCTGAATTACTCCCTGTATCACCAGCCCCGATTCCAGAGGCGAGCTAGCCCATTTTAGAACCTGTCTGCCTCGGGAAAGAAGCGCGTAGATTGCCGCGTCGTCAACATACAAAGTGGCGTATTCTTTAGCCATTTTTCTCCATAATTCTATGAACCTTCATAACAATAAACAGTCAAAGCCACGCTAATTGTGGCCGCTTCCCCCCCTTCAGGCACACCGATTGTCACTGTCCTTATGACGCTATCCGGAAATGTCTCGCTTAATTTCCCGCAGAATTTAAGCAACGCTACCACCCCACCTTTAGCGTCAATACTCAGGGAGAAAACATCGTAAACACCAGCTCCCCCCCCTTCTTTCACCGGAGTCGAGGAGCCAATATTAACTATATCTACATTGGAATTATCGGCAGCTTCAAATATAGCCCCAGTTATCTCCACTGACTGAGTAAGAAGATGGAATTCCTTAGCCAGTTGGGAAAGGTCAGAATTAGCCTTGCTGAGTCTTCCCTGCAGGTCCCCTTTTTGCGCGGTATATTGGACAAAATTCTGGTTAAGCCGGGTCAACTCGCTGTTTAAATCGCTTTGCGCTGCCCTCTGTTTACCATAAACTGCCACCACCCCGACTAGCAACGCCACCAATATCCCCAGGGTCAAAATCCACTGCGCCGTCTTACTCAGCTTCATTCAGATAATACTAACAAGCCTCAACATATTTATGCAATACCCTTAGTGCAATTTTGGGGAGAACAACACTTTGCAGCGGATTTACACCGCCGAAATTGCCATGCCGGAGCCTGCCCTGAGCGGTAGCGAGGGGGCTCGCAAAGACAGAGAGGAGTGTCATTGCGAGGCACACCCCCTTTTTTGTCATTGCGAGGCACAGCGTGCCGAAGCAATCCCAAGGTCAGGCGCATGAATCAGCCTGGTACCAAAATACCAGGAACTAAATTCTAAGCAATATCAAAAATCTTGCAAAATTCCTCTCCCTTGATGGGAGAGGACTAAGGTGAGGGTGAGCCTCCCCTCGCACTACATTTCTAAAACATCCTTGTCATTGCGAGGCACACCCCCTTTTTTCGTCATTGCGAGGCACAACGTGCCGAAGCAATCCCCAGGTTAAATCCTAAACTCAAAGCACTAAACTCTAAACAAATCCTAATACCCAAATTCAAAACTCGGTTCAGTAGCTATCAGCTTTCAGCCATTAGCTAGCCGCTGACTGCTGAT
>DAOUMA010000013.1:0-38071 GCA_034414555.1 Dehalococcoidia bacterium
AGGGGGATGCCTATGGATATTTTTAAGGCTATGGAGGAGGTTCACTTCCGGGAATATCCTAGCTGGAGTTAGCTAGTGAGGTGGATGCAACTAGCCCCCTTCCATTGGAAGGGGGCTAGTGTTATAATTAACAAAATGAGGTTGTCTGTGGTGTTGTTTGCTATAGTGGCACTGATGGGGTTGGTCCTTTTGCCTCTGGGCACAGCTTTGGCGCAGCAGGCCAATCCAGAGTCGCTTTGACCAATGGATTCCTCCACCCTTGAACAGAGAAGCGAAAACCTGTCTTCGGAGATATTGCAGGTTAGTAACCTCGGCTAGCACTGGTGCCATGCTGAGTGCCCCCGAGGGCCAGTAAGGAGGGGAAAATGCCACGGGGATGCCTCAAGTGTGGAGGTAAAATCCTGATATTTGCCCTCCTTGGCACTTTGAAGAATAAAGCATGGCTTTTGAAAAAGGGGATTTAAGCCTCTTATAGGTGGTGGGGTTAACAAAGCGATGGGATGTTCAATTTGTCGGTGTTACAAAGGCCGCATCATAATAGCGATAGGCTCGGATCCTCCTCGCCTTACTTGTTGGAGGGAGCTGGGCATCTCTGGGCTGCCCTAGTTCATAATTCCTTTAAAGGCTATTTATTGTTATAATTAATCCAAAGTAACAATAGGTATGTTAATAGTTAATTATATAAGGATTATGTGTAGTGAGAGTCGAGCAGTTTATTGACCCCCTTTATGGGCGTATTGGGATAGATGAGCCTTTCGCTTCAGCTATACTTCATCCCGCACTACAAAAAGAAATACTAAGGCTTAAAGGAATAAAAAGCTTAGGTTTGGTATTTCATTTCTTCCCCGCTGGGACACACACAAAATGGGAACATTATTTAGGCATGTACCATGTTGCCGAACAACTCCAGCAAGGTATTAATACATCAGAGAATAGGGAACTTCAGTGGCTATGTTTACTTGGAGGAATTGGACAATTACCTTGTACACATGCGACTGCGACGGCGGTGTTGTTAACGGCGCAGGTCTCAACAAATTTCAGGGGAGAATTAAGGAATTTAGTTAGGCCGGCAAGTAGCATATGTTCCCATTGTGATAATAAAGGTATCTGTGATTCCTATGGAAATTATGGAAATCGACCTCTGGACCGTATGCTTGAAGGTTGCGACCCCTATGCACTACGGGGTTTACTGTCAGCTTATAAAATCAAGTTGCTCCCTAAAGATGTTAAAATTGGCGATAGAGATTCACTTGTTCGTGGATGCATTTGTCCTGAACACAAACTACACCAGCTTTACCAAGTTATTTCAATGTATGACTATATGCAGAGGGATTTGTACCACACGGGTGCTGCAAAATTCTCCATCGAGAGCAAGGAAGTATTTAGCACACTGGCGGATGGGCTTGATGCACTTGGAGAATCCCCGCATATCAGGCTTTTGAGCCAACTTTACAATTACCTAATTGACACCCTGTATTTGCATCCAAGCGTTGCCTGTATGGAAGCTCTCTTTAGTAAAGTTTTGGCAGAGAAATTGTGTCAAGGTGCGATAAGTCTTAAGGAACTGCTTGAGTGCAGCGATGATTCACTCATGCACCTTGAGGGGCTAGGCGATAGTCTTATCGCTACTTTAACGAAAAGAGGCCCAATCTTCACGATAAAGAGGGACATTGTGGTAGACCTGTATAAATCAGCTAATGATTTTAAGCTAGAAGCAAAATTGCTTGGGTTAAAAAGCGGACAATTGAATGATTTACTCACATATCCTAACACGTATGGAGTAGCAGTATCAGTCTATAACATGGAGGGATTATCAGAAGAATTCGGACCCATGTACAGAATAATGCTGAATGTTCTAGAAGGGAACAAGAAGCTTTATCCAATTGTGGCAGTTGCATCTAATCTGCAAAGAACCATGCGGTGGCCCATGCAGACTACAGCAAAGCTGGGGCAGGATATTCTCTCATATGCCTTCGGTAACAGGAAGGTAAGTTATAGCTATGAGACAGTGGAGTCTTCGCTTAAAGCGCTGACTGAGCATCTGCAAAATGATGAACTTAATAAGATTATTCGGGAGGTGGAGTCACTTTTATCAAAATACATGGAGAAACACACGGAGGAGGAAGACATACTGCCACCGCAGTTTATGCGCTTTTGGCGAATATTACAGCATCCACTGTATAAACGACGGCGTACACTTAGAAGTGAAGAGGTAACTACATTTTGGAGAAGAATGGTGCGGGGTCTGATGGAACTTCCCTTCTTAGGCGATAAGGGATTACGAGCGCTATGGCGTCCGGTTATCAGTAGAGTTTATGACACCGCGATTAGTCAAGGAGGCAACGGGGAACTTATTGAGGCACTGGCCTATTTGGCTGAGTTGACATCCATAGACAGAAATACAAAAATGAAATGGGTTTTACCGTCTGTCTTTTTGAGCACGGATGGAAATAATAAGGAAAAACGAAATCAAGTTGACGTTGTATCGCTTTCACTGCTGGGAAATGGGGTAGAGATTAAACTAATAGAGTGTACTGAAAGTGACAGTGCGAGGAAAGCACGAGAGGATTATGACAAGATTTCGAAGCTAAAGGATATGCTCGACTCCCAGTGTTTTGAGGATCTGACTGTCCATATTAGAGTAGTCGGTAGCTCCCAAGTAGGGCAAGATTTCGTATCTATAGGCTCTCTGTTCTAGATATTAGCTGGCAATGGTAGAAGGTTCAGGAACTATCGCAAATGGTGGACAGTGAAGACGGGTGCTGAACTTTTCTTTGATAAGGGAGCTACAGTTGTAACAACGGTATAGGGCCGCTAGGATGACTCAGGAAATCCCTGGCAGCGCGCTCTTTGAGAATACGGTGCTGCTTTTTCCCGAGCGGTCTATCTGCCTGCTATTATGGCTGTTTTTTTCCGGTCAAATCTTAAATCGATGTTGTTTAGCAACCTATCCCCTGACTCCCTTCCCTTACTAAGGGAAGGGAGTGCAGTTAAGGGAGGGGGATTAAGGGGTGAGGTTAACAAAGAACCTTAAATCGCCACCTTGCGATAGTCCTCAAACCGCGGTTTTCTCTTCTCCTGGAATGCCTTCACCCCTTCCGCTGCCTCCTCAGTATTATAGTACAGGCCTAAACCGGCAACTCCGAGGTAAGTAACTCCTGTCACTCCATCCGTTTCGGCATTGAAGGCATACTTCAGGAATTTTAGAGAGGTTGAGCTCTTTGCCAGTAACTCCTCACACCATTTATCCACTTCCTCGTCCAGCTTATCCGGAGGCACTACCGCATTGACTAATCCCATCTGTAAGGCTTCTTGAGCAGAATATATCCTGGTGAGGAACCATATCTCTTTGGCTTTCTTTGTGCCGACATTTCGCATTAACTCCCCGGTGCCAAATCCGGGGTCAAAACTTCCCACCCGTGGCCCAGCCTGGCCAAAGCGAGCGGATTCAGAAGCTATGCCCAGGTCACAAGCAACCTGCCAGACATGCCCACCCCCAATGGCGTAGCCATTCACCCGAGCAATTACCGGTTTCGGGATAAAATGAATCAACCAGGTAACCTGCTGCCAACCAACCTCCATGGGCAAAGCGGCTATGGTGTTTTCATAACCCTTAATTGTGCGTATGCTTTGATCGCCGCCAGTGCAGAATGCCCTGTCTCCTGCCCCTGTGAATACTACCACCCGAACCTCATCATCACTCCACGCCTGCGTGAAAGCCTGAGTCAATTCATAAACAGCGACATTATTGCAGGCATTCATTACCTTCGGCCGATTTATCGTTATCCTTGCTGTGCCATCCTTCTTCTCGTAGAGAATTTCCCGGTATTCCATAATTTCACCTCCCGTTTATATCTATAGAAAGCCCTTTATGCCATAGTGAGCCCACCGCTAACACTCAAGGTTTGGCCGGTAATATAACCTGCCTCATCCGATGCGATGAAGGCAACAGCGGCCGCTATATCCTCAGGTTTTGCAAGCCGCCGCATAGGGATTGCTTTCTTCAAAGCATCAATCAGGTTCGGGTTCACCTCAGCCATAGAGGCAAGAAGGGGGGTTTCTGCTGGTCCGGGACAGATGCAATTTACCAGAATGTTATACCTTACAAGCTCTCGGGCAAGCGTTTTTGTAAACGCGATTATACCCCCCTTGCAGGCTGAGTAGACCGATTCACCCGTCGAGCCAACCCTGCCAGCATCCGAGCCTATGTTCACTATCCGGCCGTAGTTACGCTCCTTCATCCCATTGAGAACCGCCCTGGTAACAGTTATGGGCCCCCTTAGATTTATCGCTATTATTCTATCCCAGAGTTCCTCAGGTAGGTCCATAAACAACATTAGTTTATCCCAACCGGCATTGTTCACCAGAACATCAATCCTTCCCCAACTTTGTTCAACTTCTTTGACAGCCTGTTTCACGGAGTTACTATCTGTGATATCCATTTCTACAGCCATGGCTTTCCCACTCCTTAATCCTATGTCAGATGCGACAGCCTTCGCCTTATCTACCTGAATATCAAGGATGCCAACGGCAGCTTGCTCTTGAGCAAGGCGCCTGGCTATTGCCTCTCCTACACCTTGAGCTGCACCCGTTACTATTACTACTTTGTCCTTAAATCGCTCCATTTCTGGCACCTCATTTATTTTTCTCTTTTCCAAGAAAGCTGTTACATTTACCTGGACTCCCGTAAGTCTACTGGTTTTGCCTTTGTTTGTTCACTCTAAAAGCACACATTAAGTCATCTAACCATCACCTCCTTTTTTGTCATTAAGGCTGTTTAATTTTGATTTTGCGTTCGTTTTTAGGCATATTAAAGATGTTTCACCTCCAAATTTCTGTAGTTGCCTGATTCATCAGGCGCATTTGCCCAATAAATTGGGCAACTACATTTTTAAACACCCTCTTGTCATTGCGAGCGGAGCATAGCAATCTCGTGCCCACCTCTGAGATTGCGGAGCCTGTTCCGAGTGAAACGAGGAATCTCATGCTCCAGTTTGCTTCGGCTACGCCTCGCAACCGCTAACGCTCCTCGTAATGACAAATAAACAGCCGCTCATATATTTCCCTTGCCACGTTTTTAATAATCTTGTCTTCGTCAGGCATACGGAAGGTATTCCCTCCCGGCCACAATACGGAGGATATTAAGCTTCATAATATCGGCAGTGCCATCAGCAAATTCGTAGCCCAAGGCATCTCGTAACCGTTGCTCCAGGGGGTATTCTGCGCTATAACCCACATGACCAAGGGTTAAAAAGGCATTGTGGATAGCATCTACGGCTACAACTGGTCCCAGATATTTAGACATTGCTGACTCTTTAGCGAATGGTAAACCTTGGTCATGCAGCCACATGGCTTTGTAACAAAGCAAGCGAGCTGCTTCTACTCTGGTCAAACTCTCTACAAGCCTGAAGGATACTCCTTCGAATTTGAGGATGGGCTTACCCCAGGCATGCCGACTTTTACTATAATCGAATGCTTCATCGAGGCTAGCCTCCGCCATACCCAGAGCCGACAGAGCCAGCATAACTCGGAAGATATCAAAATCTTCCAGTGCTAATCGAAAGCCCTGTCCTTCTTCACCGGCTCTGTACTTGGACGAGATACGGACGTTATCAAGAAACACTGAAGACCTGTCCAGAGAAATCCACCCGGTATCAACAAAGGAAGTCCTTGAAACTCCAGGAATGTCTAAAGGTACAGCAAAGCAAGTTATTCCCTTCGCTTTCTTAGCAGGGTCTACTGTAGCAAATATACCGGCCAAATCTCCTTGCATCCCGAGAGTAATTGATGTCTTCTCTCCATTAAGTATGTAATAATCACCATCTCTGGCAGCTCTGGTCCTGAGTGCAGTGGCATCAGAGCCGCACTCAGGCTCAGTTATACCAAAACAGGGGATAACTTCTCCACAAGCAATCCTGGGAAGCCACTCTCTTTGTACCTCGGGGTGACAGCGCCCGACTATTACTGCAGCTCCGAATGCCTCCAGCGGAAATAATGTGGCAGCATGGTCTACTTTACCGAACTCTTCAGCGGTTATTCCGAGCATCACGGCATCTCCAGGCTGCCCTCCGTAATCTTCAGGAATCCATAGCCCTTGAAATCCTTCTTTCCCCATTTGCTCTACAATTTTTCTGGGGTACTGATTCTGTTTACATCTCTCTTTAGCGCCAGGGGCTAAAACCCGGTCAGCAAAATCCTGTGCCTTCTGTTTAAACATGAGTTGAGCTTCACTAAGACCAAATTCTGGCATATTTCCTCCCTTTTAAGTCCCTTTTAAGGCATTAATTCGGGTTAAACAAGTGTCCCTTATTTTCTTAAGCTCAGGAAATCCAGGTCGTATTTCTCAATCAGTCCTTCATCAGTGAAGCTGAGGTATCGGCTTACTCTCCCTCTAAATCTGTTTCAAGCGTCGAGGTAAAATCCTGATACCTCCCCCCCGCGCATTCGGAAGAATAGGTCATAGCTTTCCGTTTTAGCTCTTATATGGCTTCATCTTTTCTCGATGGAAAATATGTTCTTCAGGTTGCTCTATGATATATTTAAATTCATTTACATCCCTTCCAAAAGCCCTTTTGAAAAATGGCCTTTTGGGACCTACTACACCATGTGTAGCATTTAAAATGCATTGTACGCCTCTCAATTGCTGCTTAGTCCAATGAGGATTATTAACATACTTTCTATCCTTCGCATCTAGGGGAATAAATTTCATTGGGAAGGAGAAAATGCTTAAGCCCAACTCCTCATTTAGTTCAATGTTTATTCTTAATCTTTTATAGAAGTCTTCCGGTGTATCGTTATAGTTAAATAATATGAAGTTGGATAATTGCTTAATTCCATATTTGTGAGCAAGGCGTATCTTCTCTATATATAGTCTTTTGAGTTCAATATGGTCGAAAGCTATTCTCAAAGGCTTAATAGCTGTCTCACTCAAAAGCGCCATCTTTTCCTCTGTGAGTAGTTTTGCATCTACTCCTTGGTTAAAGTCAACATAACGAAGTCTACCTTTGAACTTAGCTCCGTTGTAGAACCCATATTTCTTTATTTCGTCTATTATTTTTGGGAATTCTAAGGATGCTAAAACATTGTTATCGAGGAGCAGCAAGTCTTTCTTATCAGGGTCAATCTGTTTCTCTAAAGGTATAAAATGAATATATTCAGGTTCCAATTTGGGCACTGCACAGTATGGACAACGATTTGGGCATCCCTTGGTCATATATCCAATACTTGCGTCATTGGTATAATAATTATATATATCGTCAAATAGGTGATAATCTGGCGCTAATCTATCAACTTCTTCCCACAGTCCAAAGTGAGGCGTTATGCCTGTTTCCCCTATTACATCGTCATACAAAAGGGAAGCAAGAATTCCGCCAACTTTGATATTCTTATTAGCTTCATTTTGCTGATAGAATTTGATCGTGTTTATTGTGATATTCCACTGAAATGTAAACATAGTAGTAATGTAAATAACATCCCATTTTTGGTCCCTAAGTTCCTTATTCATGCCTTTCCAAAACTTCACTTCATCCCCTTGTTGCTTGTGATAAGTCGAGATTTTCATCAGCCCAAGAGGAGGATATTTGACTTTATAGGCTGGTTCTACAAGTAGCACTCTCTTTGGTTTTCTTACATGGATATTGGCCCCTACAAGTGAATCGTGGTTTGGACCTAGTTGTGTGTGCTCCGTCATCTTATTACCCTTCTATTTTTCTAAGCCAATGCATTTCCTTATCCACTTCATACCCCAATAGCCAAGATTTTTGGTAACTTCATCGCATTCCTTTTCACGGTGGTGTTGATAAATGTCTCTTAAGGTTTCAAAAGACTTAAATTGAGCTAGTGCATAATCCTTATCTTTAACAAATGTCTGCTCAAATCGCTGCCAGTTAGAGCTATAGTCTATGATTTTTCTTAAATGTGGAGTAGCAATATAGTCCAACTTTTTCTGCGGAGGAAGAAGGCGCAGAGCAGCTTCTTGCCATGGTTCTTCCTCCGCTCTTTCTCTTATGCGATTATTAGCGTAGTTCCTTATATCCTCGGGAACACCTTGGCGCCACCATGGTGCACCATAAAGTTTTTCCAATTCTCTAGCTATGAAGTCCCTCAGACTTATTTCCGTGTGTTCTAAGTTTTGTCTAATAGCTTCGTCGCTTAATTCCTTTGGCCTTGGTGGCGCCCAATTTCGCAACAACTCGAGGCCAAATCCATCAAATTGTTCTTTGACGCACCATGCCATTTGTTTCGCGTTTTCAGTTAATGGTCCCTTACCAACTTGTTTCCTAATGCTGCTTCTGCGTTCGTCCGACATATTCTTTAACTTAGTTAGCATAGGGTTGAGTAATTTGTTTGTCTCATCTTTGAATTTGCTCAGGTCTTTCTTGTTGTAGATTCCTTCTTGCCCTCCAAGTTTCAAATAGAGTATAAGCTGCCTGAATATAATCAAAAGTATGCGGATACCGATATTTGAGCGAAGTAGTCCTCTCTCACCCTTTTTCCAGTCTTCTGGGAGAGACTTGCTAATGACATCAAAGTAGGCTTTCAGCCTTTCACAGGCAAAATTGGCTGTCGAATCATAATCGTCTTTGTAAAGTAAGGCCTCATTTTTTGTAATCAGTCTATTCTCTTTGATCCCGTCGCATATCGTTGTCATTGTCAGATTGGTTACCTCTCTGCCTTTGGTGGAAAGCACACTTGGGATAACAATGTGACTGCAAAGAGGCGAATCATTATCTGAGTTCAGTCGTTTAACTATCAATGAAATAGCTCGTTCAATCTGGTGCTCTTCCTCTCCAGAGCCATAGTAAATGTCTGGATATAAGTCCCAAAGAAGGTTACGAGTAACCGCTACTTGCTTCTCATTTATATCAACAAAAAGTTTGGCTTGATCTTTCACGGGTAGGGATTCGAAGGCGAGAACAGGCACGGTATCCTTCATTCTCTTCTCGTTATTTGCATATCCATATAGCCTATGCTGGCCGTCAATTACCCAAGCGCTTCCGTAATAGGGAGGAAATTCAAGTGTTCCGCATACTATATCTCCGACCTGTTTTTCTTTCTCAAACCTACGAAAAGTTGGTTTTCGGGTGAAATTAAGGATGATATTGTTTGGGAAATACCCGCCCTTTGATATGAATTCATCGATTTTCTTTAAACGAGATTTTCTTACCATTCTCTGGTATGAATCAGTGACTTCGCTGGGAGAACTCTCTCTGCGATGCACGTAAGCAACCTTAAGCAATTCTTCAGGTTTAATAATAAAGCTATAGTACTTTGCATCTCCTCTGCCACCGAGGATAGCAGGCACTTTAATACTCCTTAAGTCTGGAATTTTCTTATTCTTGAATAAGATGGAATAAATTTGAAATTTTGCACTCGCTCCTAAATGCTTGATAAGTTCACCGTAAGATTTGAGCTCTGCCTCTTCCCATACAAAGATTCCGTTATTCTTAGCGAGGTTCTCGTTAGCTTCACTCCATTGCATACCTCGTGTTGCTATTACGAAGGAAACACGAATATTCCTATCATCGTATTTCTTTTTAATTGAATCGGTAATGTCCCTCTTCAAGTTGGAAATTTCGTGAATATCCTTCCGTGAGATCTGTGCCCCCTGAGTGCTACCTTTACATTCCACAACAAATGCACCGTTTCCATCCTTAGCAAATACATCAATCTGTTTCTCAATTGGGCCAGTCTGTATTTTGAAGTTTCTATCCTTATTCATTTCTGTAAACCCCATATTGTAAAAAAGTAACCAAACCTCGTCTTCTAGCAATTCATCAGGTTGCTTCTCTTTAGATAACCTTGCCTTATTCTTCGGTTGCTTCGGTTTGAGTTCCCATCCTTGTTGTAAATAAGAATCTCGCTCAGTTTGAGAAACAGTTAATTCGTGATATTTCCTCTTTCGCTGTCTCGCAGTTTTGTTCAGTTCCTCGTTTTGGACTAGGTCTCCGTAGAAATACATCATCGCCTCGCTAATGCGTCTGTTTGCATATCTAGTTTATCATATGGCTAAAGCGTAAATGGCAAATTAGGTAAGCTCATATTCCTTCTTTGTCTCAAAGGGGATTATATAGCGGTAGCTATCGGGCAGGGGCTTGCCTTCCTTCAAACATTGAGTGATAAACTCAATTTCGCCCTGGCTTAATTGCTCCACAGTAACTCTCCAATATTAAATCACAAATTTGGGGTTAGATATTTGCTCATTTTCTAAGTCCCAGGAAATCCAGGTCATATTTCTCAATCAGTCCTTCATCGGCGAAGCTGAAATAGCAATTATCACCGACAATAATATGGTCCAGCACTTTTATCTGCATGATATTTGCGGCAAAGACCAAATCCTTGGTTATCTGCTTATCGTTATCGCTGGGCTCGGGATTGCCGGAAGGGTGATTATGGGCAAAGATTAAAGCGGCAGCGTTATGCTTGATGGCACTTTTTATGATTTCTCGGGAATAGACTGCGCTGGCAGTTAATGTCCCTTCAAATAAGTCTTCCACGGCGATAATCTGGTTTTGGGCCGTGAGAAACATGACCTTAAAGGTCTCTTTTGGAAGGTCTCTCATCGAGTGGCGAAGGTAGTTGGAGACTTCCTGAGAGGAGTGCAAAAATTCTTTATCCAGAATTTGCTCCTTGAGGAATTGCTCTCCTAGCTGCTGCATAAACTTGATTATAAAGATATGGGTTGGGCCGATTCCTTTAATCTCTTCTAATTCCTCCGGGGGAGCGGCCAAAACTCCCCGCAAGTTCTTGAATTTTTCTATAGCTTCCTTTGCCTGCTGTTTACAGTCCTTGCGAGGCGTTCCCAGAGTTAGCAGCAATTCCACAATTTCATAGTCATGAAATCCCTTAAGCCCGGACTTAAGGAACTTCTGTCGCAACCTTTCTCGATGCCCTTCTTGGTCTTTGGTTCCCATAGCGTTTAACTTGTGGTGAATTATATATCTTAACTATAATAACGGAAACCAGGTTGTTTAGGGATGTAGTTGCCCAATTCATTGGGCGGTTGTGCCTGATAAATCAGGCAACTACGGAAACTTTTGGGTAAAACTTCTCTGAAACGCCTAAAATTGAGCGAGAAATCAAAATTAAACAGCCCAAAAACCTTAAGGGGAGGTTAAAAAATGAGTTCATCTTTGTTTAATCTGGATAGCAAGGTAGCCATTGTAACTGGAGCGGGACGAGGCATTGGCAAGGCCATAGCCCTGGGTTTAGCTGATGCCGGAGCTGATGTGGTAGTTTCTGCCCGGACCGCAAGCGACATTGAAGCCACCGCTGGAGAGATTAGAGCTAAGGGGAGAAAATCTCTGGCGGTGCCCACTGATGTTCGCCTTGCTGACCAGGTGTCGAATTTGGTGGAAAAGAGCATGGCTGAGTTTGGCAGGATTGACATTCTGGTCAATAACGCTGGTGGCTCTTTCATCGCTGGCACGATGGATTTAAGCGAAGGGGGCTGGGATGCCATTGTTCGTGAGAACTTGAAGAGCGTGTTCCTCTGCTCCAAGGCGGTGGCAAAGGTAATGATTGACCAGAAGGAAGGAAACATCGTCAGTATCGCTTCAGTAGCTGGAATTGCAAGTTACTCCCTGTGTGCTCCCTACGGAGCAGCTAAGGCGGGGATTGTTAATTTCACCAAGACACTGTCCATGGACCTGGCGCCGTACAATATCAGGGTAAATGCCATTGCCCCGGGGTTTATAGCTAGTGGAGGGTTGTTGCAGTTATTGGGTATGAAGCCAGATACCGGTGAACAGGAGAAGGGAGGAGGATTTTTAGAGCGTATCCCGCTGGGGCGCTATGGTCAGCCTGAGGATATCGTTGGTGGCATTATTTACCTGGTCTCTGGCGCCTCATCTTACGTTACCGGTCAGACTCTGGTTATTGATGGAGGATTGACCAGCAAGTTGGCGTAAAGGTAGCGGTGGTATTGCTATGTCAGGCTATTCTATCTGGACCATAGGCTGTCAGATGAATAAGGCGGAATCACAGCGGATAGCTAGCTATCTGAATTCCGCGGGATATCATGAGGTCAAATCGCCTCGAGAAGCCGACTTAATAGTGCTTAATACCTGTGTGGTGAGACAAAGCGCCGAGGATAAAGTTTTGGGAATGCTGGGTCAGCTAAAAGGTTTAAAGAGGGAACATCCTGATATCCGCATTCTGGTTACTGGCTGCTTTGTCGATTCCCATGTTGAAGATTTGAAGAAGCGGTTTCCCCATGTTGATTTTTTGTTCAGGCCCGGGGCTTATCCCGATTTCCTTAGCTGGCTACAGGAGCAAGGCGTCTCGGTTGACCAAAGTGGTCAGCTATCAGCCGACAGCTTTCGGGTAATACCTTCAACTTCCTCGCCGTGTGCCTATATCCCTATCATTCAAGGGTGCAACAATTTCTGTTCTTTTTGCATTGTTCCTTACCGTAGAGGTAGGGAGATAAGCCGCCCTGTGGAGGAGGTAGTCTGTGAGGCTGAGGAAATGGCAAAGCGAGGCATCAAAGAAATAACTTTGCTGGGGCAGAATGTCGATTCCTATGGGCGTGACTTACCGGGGCATCCAGATTTGACCGATTTGCTATACCGGCTGAGCGAAATCGAGGGCTTATCCAGAATTCGCTTTCTGACAAACCACCCTAAGGATATGAGCCAAAAACTTATTGAAGCGGTAGCTTCATTAGAGAAGGTCTGTAAATACCTGGAGCTGCCTGTTCAATCGGGGGATGATGACATATTGAAAGCGATGAGGCGGGGGTACACTATTGAGCAATATCGCGAGCTCGTCCGTGCTATTAAAGAGCGCTTGCCTCAGGTTTCTTTGAGCACTGATGTTATCGTGGGCTTTCCTGGAGAAACGGAGGAGCAGTTTGAACATACTTTTTCGCTGCTAACGGAAATAAGGTTCGATGTTGTTCATGTGGCAGCCTACTCTCCACGGTCTGGCACCCTTGCCTGGAGGAAATATGAAGATGATGTCCCTCGAGAGACCAAGAAAGAAAGGCTCAAGAAGGTTGAGCAGCTTCAAGCATCGGTAGCTGGTGAGATAAACTCTGGCTATATCGGAAAGGAAGTGGAAGTACTGGTGGAGGGCAATAAAAGGGGGAAATGGTATGGGCGCACTGAAAGTAATAAACTGGTCTTTTTCCAGGACGATGCTGATTGTTCAGGGCAGCTGGTAAAGGTTAACATCGAGAAGACCAGTCCCTGGGCATTACAGGGCAAATATGCCTGATAATTTTGATAATCTTGACGTCCTTTTTCATCCAAGCTCTGTTGCTATCGTGGGGGCATCTTTAAACGGCATCTCCGGGGGATACAATTTTACCCGTTTCCTCATAGACCATGGCTTTAAGGGCGGGATATACCCGGTAAACCCGAAATTGGATGAGATTCTTGGGCTCAAGGTTTATCCAAGTCTCAGGGACATCCCCGAGTCACAGGTGGACTACGTTATCTCCTGCGTATCTGCTGAAAGGGTGTTGAAACTTCTCGAAGATTGTAAAGCCAAAAATGTTAAGCTGGTCCATCTTTTCACAGGGATAATGAGCGAAACGGGAAGGGAAAAGGAAACACGGCTTGAACGTGAAATCTTACAAAAAGCTAAAAGCCTGGGCATCAGGATTTTAGGACCGAACTGCATGGGTGTTTACTATCCCAAAGTCGGGCTTTCCTTTAATCATGACCTGTCAAGAGAAGCTGGCTCTGTTGGGGGACTCTTTCAGAGTGGTGGGGGAGCCGGAGAATTTGTCCGATATGCTGCTTTGAGGGGAGTTCGTTTCAGCAAGGTAATAAGCTATGGCAATGCCGCGGATATAAATGAATCGGAGTTATTATACTATTTTGCTAATGACACCGAAACGAAGCTAATTGCTGCCTATATTGAGGGCGTTAAAGATGGGAAGGAATTTATCCGCGCTTTGTCATATGCCACAGCAAAGAAACCCGTGATAATACTTAAGGCGGGAAGGGGTGAGGCCGGGAAAAAGCTGGTGTTTTCTCATACAGCATCACTGGCAGGCTCTATGGACATCTGGAGGACGATATCAAAGCAGCACGGTATTACCCTGGTCGCTAATTTTCAGGAGCTGATAGACCAGGCTGTGATTTTTACCTTTTTACCGCCTATTGCAAGCAGGGAGGTACTTATAGTTGGGGGTGGAGGTGGGAAAAGCGTGGTTTCGAGTGATGTGTGGGAGGAGGAAGGTTTTCATATTCCGGAACTTTCCCGGAAAACAAGGGAAAAACTCCGAAAAGAAGTCCCTGAGCTTTGGGATTGGATTAGGAATCCTCTGGACGCCTCTATTCTTCAAAAGTCACTTATTCCACCCTTGAGTCTACTGAAAATGATAGCTGCCGCGCAGGAGTTTAATGTTTTCGTTGTTGGCTTGACCCAGGATGACTTTTACCCTACGGATGTATGGCGGGAAACGCTAGCCAGGGACTTCGTGGATGGCAGCATAGCAATTAACGAAGAAGGGAAGCCGGTAATCTGCGTTATAGAAACGGGCGAAATTGATTTCTCTGATATGGGAAACTGGAGATAGAATGCCATTGCTGATATAAGGAAGCAGATTGTTAACCAGGGGATACCTGTTTTCCCTTCGCCTGCCAGAGCGGCAAAAGCTCTAAGAAAATTTGTAGATTACTGGGTTTGGAAAGAACGGTGATAGAAACTAAAAATGACTGCTAAAGCAGGGTCCGGATTTAAGGAACTTCAGGAAGAAGTCCTGGAGTTAAAGAGGGAGCTTAACGCTATTATTGTGGCTCATAATTATCAGCGTCCTGAAGTGCAGGATATCGCTGACTTCACTGGTGACTCTCTGGAGCTGGCAAGAAAATGTGTTGGCATCAAGGCGAAGGTAATCGTCTTTTGCGGCGTTCTTTTTATGGCAGAAACGGCAGCCATCCTGAATCCAGGCACCATGGTGCTATTATCACATCGTGATGCAGGCTGTCCTCTGGCGGATACCATAGATGTTGACAGTTTACGGGAATGGAAGGGGCGATATCCCGTAGCTGCAGTAGTAGCTTATGTTAATACCACAGCGGCGATTAAGGCGGAGAGCGATATTTGTTGCACTTCGGCTAATGGAGTTGAGGTGGTAAACGCAATCCCCGATGAGGAAATCCTGTTCATCCCTGACAAGAATCTGGGGCATTATGTCTCTACCAAGACTGATAAAAAGCTGATTCTTTACCCTGGTTTTTGTGCTACCCATGATAACCTCAGTGTGGAAGAAGTCAAGGCAGCCAGGCAGCGTTATCCTCAAGCTAAGGTGCTGGTTCATCCTGAATGTCGCCCCGAGGTTATCGAACTGGCTGACGCTGCTTTAAGCACCTCCCAGATGCTCCGCTATGCCAGGAGAAGCAAGGCTAAAGTTTTCCTCATTGGCACTGAAGAAGGGATGTTGTATCCTTTGCGGAAGCAGAATCCCGATAAGGAATTTCACCTTATCTCCAATAGCTTGATTTGCCCTGATATGAAGAAGACCACACTGGAGACGGTGATTGAAACAATGAAGGCACGGAAAAACATCGTCACTGTTCCTGAGGAGATAAGGGTGAGGGCTAAAAAGGCTATTGATAGGATGCTGGCTGTTAGCTAAAAAGGAGGAGGGAATAACAATGGAAGAAGAACTTTATAGAAGTTTGGGCGAAGCAAAATGCCAAGAGCTGTCTAAAAAGAGCTGGAGTCTTTGGCAAATGCTTGAACTCAGTGAGACTCGGAAAAGTACTCAGGTTGGTGGTACAGTGCTGGAAGGTATAGCTAAAGATTTTATTAGGGAATTCTTACCGTTGGGATTTGGGATAAAGAGTGGTTTAGTGTTTGATACCGAAACTAAGAAGATGAGCCCCCAAATTGATGGTATTATTTATTCAGGCGTTCCCCTTTTGGGGTTTACCGATGTAGTGGTTGTGGGGAAAAAGCAAGTAAAGGCAATACTCGAGGTAAAGAGTTGGATAGATACAACTGACATATTTGGAGAAAAAAAGGGCAGCTCTAGGAACCCAAACAGTGGTTTAGCTTATGCCTTTGAGCGAAGAAGGGATTTCCTACCATCAGGGGCTAAATACATACTGTTCACTTTTGAGCTATATTCAGCTTTGCCTGATGTAGAAGTCCTTAAAAGGCTTAAGGAAATCTGTGATTCTTACGCTATTGTAATTCGAGAAGAACCTAAGATTGAACGCCAAAAAGGCAAGGAACGTTGGGCCTACAACTTTGATAATTCCGTATCCAGATTGATCGAATGGCTAAGAAACCTCAGTTAACCAAGGGATATTACACAGATGCAGCACTATGATTACATAATAGTGGGCAGTGGCATTGCCGGGCTTTACGCCTCATTACTGGCTATCAAACAGGGCAGCGTGCTTGTCTTGACCAAGGGTAGCATTGATGATTGTAATACCAAGTATGCTCAAGGCGGCATTGCTGTTGCCATAGGTAAGAATGACTCTCCTGAGCTTCACTACCGGGATACCATGGCTGCTGGAGACGGGTTATGTAATGCCAATGCAGTTCATATTCTTACCGAAGAGGCGGCGGAATGTATTGCTGACCTTATCAAACTTCAAGTTCCCTTTGATACCCTGAATGGCGAAATTAGCTTAGGCATGGAGGCGGCTCATAGCGCCCCTCGCATCATCCATGCTGGTGGGGATGCTACTGGTGAGTATATCGAAGTCACCTTGAGTCGGCAGGTGCGGTCCAACAAAGTCAAGGTTTTAGAACATTGCCTGGTTAGCGAGATTATCACTGAGGGTGGGAGAGTGAAAGGCGTGAAGGTTCTTGATTGCCGAAGAGGGATGATAGCGGAGTATAGTTGCCGATTTCTTATTTTAGCTACTGGTGGCGCAGGTCAGTTATTTAAATATACCACCAACTCCGATGTGGTTACCGGTGACGGTATAGCCTTAGCTTTCAAGGCTGGTGCTGAAATTAGCGATATGGAGTTTTTCCAGTTCCATCCCACCAGTCTTCATCTTCCCGGGGTAGCTCCGTTCCTCATTTCTGAGGCGGTGAGGGGAGAGGGCGGTATACTCAAAAATGCCGAGGGTTATCGTTTTATGCCTGATTACACCGATGAGGCTGAACTGGCGCCAAGGGATATAGTGGCTCGGAGCATTGTTTATGAAATGAGAAAGACGGGCAGCGACAAGGTATTTTTAGATGTTACTCATTTGCCGGCTCGTTTGATTACTGCCCGCTTCCCACATATCTATCGCTTCTGTCGGCAACATGGTTTGGACATCACCAGGGAACTCATACCGGTAACTCCAGCAGCTCACTATCTTATGGGAGGGGTGAGGGTGGATGAGTGGGGTGAAGCCAATATTTTGGGCTTATTTGCCATCGGGGAGGCAGCTTGCACTGGCGTTCATGGGGCCAACAGGCTGGCATCAAATTCACTGCTTGAATCGGTGGTTTTTGCCAGGAGAGCTGTACAAAGAACTCAGACATCTCATCCTTCTGTCATTGCGAGTGAAGCGAAGCAATCTTACTTCCTCCCCGACCGTGAGCCATTGTCCAAGGCACTACGGCTCAATCTGGCTAACTTACAATCGTTGATGTGGGATAAGGTGGGGATTATTCGTTCTGGTAAAGGTCTTACTGAGGCGGCGAACATACTGGCTACCTGGGAGCGCTCCTTACCTCAGCCTGCTGACCGTGTCTCTCATGAGCTAAGCAATCTGGTATTATGTGGCCGGCTTATGGCTGAGGCAGCATTGTTCCGGGAGGAGAGCCGCGGTGCTCATTTCCGCACCGATTTTCCTGAAACTTCGCCAGAGTGGCAGAAACATATAATTTTCAGGAGTAAACAGAATAAGCTCTGATCATTAGGGTGGTCTAGGTGCCTTTGCCTGCTTCAGGACACACCGAGAAGTTAAATACCCAGGTTTTTCTGAAGTTCGATATTTTTAACGTATAGTCAAGAAATCTACCAAAAAACTATTGACAAACGATTATCCATATGATATTATGATTATTAATCAAGAGAAATTTATATGGAAACTTCTAAGAAGATAAGGAGGATATCATGAAACCAATGACTATCAGGTTTATACCTCTGGCGCCCGGTGAGAGTCCTGGGGATACTGAACTAGGGGGATGGCGTCCACTTCGCTTACACTTTCCCACACAGAGAAGAGTTTTGTCCCTCTCAGTGGGAGAAGCAACGAGGATTGTTGCTGCTCGGCTACTTAGGTTTCAGCTCCGTCGGGCAATTGAGATTGTGGCTTATCGCCTCGCTACTAGTAGCGGATTTGAGCCTCAATCTAGGGGAGGAGGTGGTGTTCAATGAAGTAGTCCATTTACTTTGTGATGTGCAGTCAAAAATACTAATAAGGAAAGGGGTGTAAAATGACTACAAATGATATCATGGCAGAAAAATTGCATGATTTTGCTGCCTCTACTGGTGAGGTAATGAAAGTGCCGGCGCTCAAAGGTCGGCATGGTGGAGTCGATTTCTTCGTGATCACTTTGGCCTTCAGTAAACTGGCTAGATATATTGAGGTAACAGACCCAAACCTCCCTACTAAACTCCGCGAGAATCGTAAGGCACGTCCAGAAAGATATGCAGAAATTGCTAGCTACATTCTGAATAATCCTGAGGACTATCGGTTTAGTGCGCTCACTTGCACCTACGGCAAGAACGGCACTGAAAAGCCTCTTGGATGGCGGCCTGCTGACCCAGATGCTCCTGAGGGTAGTCCATTTTGGATGATCGGGGAACTGACACTTGACCAAGGAGACCCACTAATAATCATAGACGGTCAACATCGTCTGGGAGCAATAAAGGAAGCCATCAGCAACGATCCCGACCTACGTAACGAGAGCATTCCTGTTGTGCTCTTCCCCTATCTCGATATTGAGACAGCCCAGCAATTATTCTCCGACCTCAACAGAACTGTGAAGAAGACGAGCAAAAGCTTGGATGTTTTCTTCGATCGCAGAGATATAGTGAATCGCGTGGTGCAGAAGGTGGTTGATAAGATTCCTGTATTCCAAGACCGAGTTGATGTAGAGAACATATCCGTAGCTAAGAGTCCTAGTAAGGTCTTCACACTGGCTGGCATTTACCAGGCCACTAAACCCATGATTAAAGGAGCTTTGAACGGGGACCTTTTTCAGGAGGAGCTTAGCCAAGAAAATAACAATGAGGACAAATATGTCGATTTCCTTGTTGATGCTTGGGAATTTATTGCCCAACAGTTTCCTGAGTGGGGGGAGGTGGCAAAAGGCGAGATGAATATCCTTCAAGAGCGTCCAAACTACCTCCACTGGAATTCCGGGGTCTTATCTTCTATAGGTGAGTTTGTAGGGATCGCCATGAAGCAACATGGTGCTAATTGGAAGGACACTGTCAAAACTGCGCTGAGTCATCCTGACAATGGAAGGTGGCGTCGTGATATGAGCCAGTGGCAAGGTATCGTGCTTGCTGGTGAACAAGTACTACCTCGCAGTGCGGTCAGAATTCAGTTAATTGCCTATCTGAAACTTAAAGGGAATTTACCGCTTACAGAACGTGATAAGTCAGTTTTGGAGTCTTTCAGTCCAGAGGTGCAGCAAAAGATAGGCTATTCCCCATAGCAGGCGATAAATGGGGGTGCCAAAAGTCACCCCCATGAGCCCGTTGGTTTGGATAGGGTTTATAATAAGTATCAAACTTGTGAAAGTTTGAATTCCGTTCTGGCTCCGGGATTTTCTCTTTTAAAAGGAGGTAAGTTATGGGGTTAGTTTGGAGGCAAGTTGAAGAAGTCATTGCCCTTGCTTTGGCGGAAGACCTAGGCAAGGGCGATGTTACCACTAATTCCCTGATACCAGATGAAAAAATTGGCGTAGCATCAATTTTAGCCAAGGAAGAAGGCATCTTGGCCGGGGCTGAGATAGCTGAGGAAGTGTTTCGCCGAGTTGACGCGGAATTAAAAGTAAAGACTTTGCTCAAAGACGGAGCGAAAGTTGGCAGGGGCGATGTAATCGCCACAGTGGAGGGCAGGATAGCCAGTATCCTTAAGGCGGAAAGAACAGTGTTGAATTTCCTGCAGAGGCTCAGCGGCATTGCCACGGAGACAAATCGCTATGTGAAGGCAGTTGAAGGGTTGCCAGTGCGGATTATGGATACCCGGAAAACTACCCCAGGTTTAAGGTTGCTGGAAAAATATGCTGTCAGGGTTGGCGGTGGCAAAAACCACCGCATGCATTTAGGCGATGGCATTCTCATCAAGGACAATCATCTTGCCGCGCTTCGTAGTGAAGGATTAAGCATCAAGGAAATTATCGCCAGGGCCCGACAAAATGCCCCAGTGGGGGTAAAGGTTGAGATGGAGGTTAACACTCCACAGGGAGCATTGGAAGCTGCTGAAGCTGGGGCGGATGTCATCATGCTTGATAACATGAGACTCGAAGATATGAGGCAGGCAATAAAGGCAGTCCATGGCCGTGCCTTAGTTGAAGCCTCGGGAGGAATTACCCTCGACACAGTTCGAGCTGTAGCTGAAACCGGCGTTGATTTTATCTCGATAGGCGCCCTCACCCATTCAGTCAAAGTCCTGGACATTAGCCTGGAGCTTACCGAAATTATTAGCTAGGCTAGCTTCCCTGCGATGTCCTGTGGGAATGGATATACGATTGAGTGAACTCGTGAATTGCCTGATGCCCATGAAGGAGTCCGAGCTTGTAAAATAGGTCTAAGTTTGAAAATATGCTCTCCTTATTCCCGAAGGCAATTGCTTTCTTATCCTGGTCCATAAGAAGAACATGATATGCCACATGTTCTGCCAGAAGCATATCCTGAGTGGCTATAATCAAGGTCTTACCTTCCTTTTGAAGTGAAAGTACTTGGTTTATCAGTACACCCTCGGTCTGTGGGTCAAGGTTAGCCGTCGGCTCATCCAGCAGGTAAACCTCTGAATCAAGAGAAAGGATAGATGCTATGGCCACCTTTTTCTTTTCCCCGCCACTTAAGGAGTAGGGATATCGCCCTCTCAACTCTTGAATGTTCAAAGAGCTCATCACCCGTTCAACTTTTTCCTCTATTACCTTTTGAGATAGCCCCAGTTGCTGCAAGCCAAAAGCAATCTCATCCTCTACTGTAGGACAGAAGAGTTGCACATCGGCGTCCTGGAAAAGCAGTGCGATGTTTCTTCTAAAGAACTTATTGAAAGCTTTATCTCTTAATCTCTTCTGTGATATCTCTTCGTCGAAAGCGTAGAGTTTTCCCTTTTTGAGGGGATATAAACCATCGAGTATCTTAAGCAAGGTCGATTTTCCAGAGCCATTAGGACCAAGAATAGCCACGGTGTCACCTTTTTCTATCTCCAAATTTATGTTGGAGACGCCAATAATATCCCCTTCATACTCGAAGTCAACATTCTCTAATTTAAATATCACCCTATCCATACTAGAGCTCCTATTACGGCTGAAATGCCTAACATCCAACCGTAATCCATCCTCCTTAAGGGTTGCTGAGTTGTTAATGTTACCTCTCCATCGAATCCCCTTGATATCATGGCAAGATAAACATCCTCCCCTAGCTTCAGTGCACGGATAAACATAATGCTAATGGTTCTGCTTAGGAAGAGGAGATTGCTTTTCCAGGAAACCTCGCCAATTACGCGAGATTTGCGAGCTAGAAAGAAATCTCGGGAAAGTTTAATCAGAACAAAAATGTAACGATAGCTCATGGCGAGCGTAAGGATAATAAGTGCTGGCACTCGTAGAATCCTCAGGGCAAAGAGTAGTTTATGCCATTCAGTAGTAAGCACTAAAAGAGCTGAAATGGATACTGCGGTAGCCACACGAGATACGAGAAAGGTAGCTCCCCAGAATCCTTGCCTTGTGATTGTGAGTGCCCCAAACGTTACGAGAGGCTCGCCTTTAGTAATAAAAAGGGCCGGGATAGCTATAACTGCCGTGAAGATTGGGATGAATACCCAGCCCCTTTTTAGAAAAAATACTATGTTTATTCTTGAAAATGCCGCCAGAAGAAGTAAGCATCCATAGATGGAAGCAAGCACCCATATGTTGTGAGTTAACATGGAGAAAACTAACAACACCAGCAATGTCACTAGCTTTACTCGAGGGTCGATAGATTGCAAAAACCCCCTTTGCTTTGCTATTTCCTCCTGGAAGAGGGTTCTTTGTAGCCAAGAACCAATACTGTCTATATTTCTCTCTAGAAAACTGCTATTTCCTGGCAATAATCCTCCCGATGCCAAAAGCGAGTGCAGTGACGATAATAATGCCAACTATGGCTGAGATATAGTAGCCGGCAGCTTGCCCACCAAGACTTTCTCCAAATGCAGGGACCGAGTAGTCTGGCAGGAAGGCTATATGATTTATACTAGCCAACTTAGAGAGTCCTTGGGGAACGTAGCCAAGTATATCCTGCATTTCATTGAGACCCCATTCTCCCCAGGCAGTGCCGCTGGCGAGGAGACCAAGAGGACAAAGGACAACCAGAGCAATAAGACCAATCAAAGCTTTCTTATACTTCATCGCCTTCTCTCCTTTCATAAGGATTCAACTTAAGTATCTCCGGGTGATGCTTGCCCAAGTAAGCAACCACACCGCCAGTAATTGCGGCTTCAATTGGCCCGGCAACGGCAAGATGAGCAATAAGCATGGCCGGAATTGCCTGGGACAGGTCATAAGGACAGTAAAGAGGAACTCCACTGGCAGTGTGAAACAGGGAAGGTTGGATTCCGAACTCTATCGCGGCCACCACAGCAGCAACATTTATTCCGATATAGCCTCCCACGGCGGCTCCTATCCATCTCCGCCGGGAGCCGAAAGCAGAGCCACGAGTGATAAGCCTATAGATGAAGAAACCTACAAAAGGAAGTACAAATCCCATATTGAAACAGTTTGCCCCAATGGCTGTGATACCACCGTCCCCGAAGAACAGAGCCTGGACAATCAGAGCCAGCGATTCTCCAATAAGGGCCGCCCATGGTCCCAGGATTATGGCAATAAGAGTCCCGCCAACCGCATGAGCTGTTGTTCCACCTGGAACAGGCACATTGAACATCATTACCAGGAAGGAGAAGGCAGCCAGCATGGCGAGAACCGGTATAGTCTTGTGAGTGAAGGCTTTCCTCAGTACCGCTACCGCTCTTGCCCACAAGGGTGCGCTTACACCGTACATTACTGCGCAGGTTAGGGGCGACAGATATCCATCAGGTATATGCATTTAGCGCCTCCTTCTTAATATCAAGTGCAGTTGCAATTAGTTGCAGTAACATGGCAAAAAAATTACTCTTTGTCAAGTACCACCTTAGACTTCACGAAATCAACCTCGCGCACCTTGCCCTGAAAAACTTTCTTTTCCCCGAAGAGCGTCTCTATTTCCACCCGGTTGCCCTCAATAATCATGTATGCGATGTCTTCTATGATAGGCTCACCGTCTTCTGTAACTTCGTAAACTTTAGCTAGACACATCTTAATGTTCCTCCTTATTCTTCGCTAACGCTTGCTCCGCCTTTTCCAGGTCGTTGGAAGCGGCAGCCATTCTGCCAGCCGCTTCTCGTAGCTGCTGTGCTACCTCGTTGGATAAGAAGGCAATCTTATCAGCCCACTCGCGGAACTCCTGCTCATGTTCACGATTGTGCTCAATCCAATAATCGAGCAAAACACGCAGCTTTTCCGGGATGTCACTCACGCTAATATCGCTCCCTTTTCTTGCGGCACTCACCACACTCCCCGGGAATGGCTAAGTGCCTCAGGTCGGCTTCAAAATCGTAATCTCGAAGCAAGGTACCTTTTAGCGGGTTTAGTATAGATTCGTTTGAATCAATTGTCTTGCCGCAGGTGCGGCAGACCAGATGATGGTGGTGCCCTTTTTCAGCAACATGATAGCGAACCCGCCCTTCTCCAAAGTCAGTTTCAGTGACTAAATTTAACCTTTTCATTAGCTCCAGAGTTCGGTAGATGGTGGAAATATTGCTGTAAGGATAACGGGCATGCAGTTGCTCGAAAATTTCTTCAGCGCTGATGTGGTTATCGGCATTATGGAGTGCTTCGATGACCAGCATGCGCTGTGGAGTTAAGCGGTAACCTTTCTCTCGCAGAATCTTATCGCAGCTCATCAAAATGGAATAGTAACACAGTGTCAAACCTTATTGCAACAAGTTGCAGAAAGTTAATAGCAGATTAGCTTTCATAGCTGTTATGATATAGGCGTGATGCTGTATGCGACCTTTTATTATTGCCTTAGCTCTCTCCCTTCCAAAAAGAGGAAATCAGGCCGCAATGAGATATTAGCCGAGAGAGTCCCATTTCCTGTTGCCCACAGGGACGCTACCTATCTATGTGAACCAGGTCATCAAAAATATTCACCAGTGCGGATGATATAGTTATCAACTACCATCCTCTCGCAGATTGTGGAGTAGTCCTTAAAATTTTTAATCGCAAGATGTGTGGCTGGCACCACTTCTCTGAAGCAGACAATCCTTTCGTCAAAGACCAGAACACCTATATCCTTTTGAAAACACCTGTTTAAGAACTCCTCATCTACCTGGTACGGGAAAATGAGATATCCTCTATTGAAACAGCCCTTTAATCCCTCCAGGATGTCTAATGTCCCCAGAGAGTCTTCAGGACCACAACACATCATCACGCATTCTTCAGCAGGTAGCCGGTAGCCATCAATCTTCCAGAAGGTCTTACCTTCTGGTTCATTTTTACTTTTAACCCAACCGTCCTCCTCGCTATCCCGCAGCACAGCTTTGACAAAATCTTCGTTAAATCCGGTCTTTTCCACTATGGACTCCGTAGGCGTCCACTCATCCTCACTCAGTAAATGTATGAAGCCAGTTGGTGCCCCTCCCTTGTTTTCCAAGCGAAGTTTGACCTGCTCTAACTTAGGCTTTATCCCTATCACATCGGGCTTAAGGTCGGTATTCGGTATCTCCGGCAAGACTTCCACGTAATAGCCCATACCGGATAAATAGGCTCCAGCGACAACCCGAAGTTGTTTTGCCTTAATCACGGCATCTCCTGCTTTCTGCAGCCTGGATATACTATCCTGAACTCCTTTTTATCCTGCAGAGTCATTGTGGCTGCTAAAATTCATCTCGGGGGAATATTCTTGTACCATCCCTGAGGGTGGTACAGAAGACAATATCCGATCGCTGAACTCTTGCTGCCGGCAGTTGAGGTTCAGGCATCTCCAGGGAGAGAGCCCCTTTGGGGCAAGCTTCAACACACTTTCCACAGCCGTTGCAGTTCACCATGTAACAAGAAAATATTCTGTGTGGTATATCCTCCAATCTTTTGGGGGCATTTTCTCCCACTGGAGGAGGCTCAGTGTTTATAAATCCAATACAATTTGGGCCTGCCTCTAAGCAAGCTTTCACGCACTTCAAGCACAATATTGCGTTTCCACATACCTCTTCATCTACATGAATAACCGGTCTTGGTGTTATATGTGTATATTCCATTTAATTGCTCCTTTCATCCAGATTCACTTTCCCGGTCACCAATTATCCACCAGAGAGGGGTAAGATGACCGGTCCACCAGCTTTATTGCTCCATATGGACAAGCCTGCCGGCACAATCCGCACCCAAAACATGCTTGAGGGTCAACGTAAATTATGCGTTCTACCGGAGAATATCTCATTGCCCCAAACTGACAGCGCTGCATGCACAGCGGATAGTCCTTGCATCCCTCCTTACACTTTGCACGGTTGACCTCAGCCACATATTCGCCCTTCCGCTGAGCATTTACCACTCCGTAAGATAGCCTGGACTTTGTAGGTATGCAATCAGTGGCGGTGCAGTGACACATAACTATAGGAGGAATTCCATCAGAATCAACAGCGGCATGCCAAATTGAGTGCAGAAATCCTTTTTTGTCGCATTCTCTCTCGAACTTTTTTGCTTCTTCCTTAGAGATAACTTTTGAATCTTTCTCCCAGGGTCTCTCTTTTAGGGCAGTTTCAACTCCCCAAAGATAGAGGCAGCGCAGGACATCCGTCTTGCCAAAATATCTGCGACAGCAACAGTGCATCAGCAAGAAAGGTCCCTTACAGAGGTCTATTATCTTGAGGGCATCTTCTAAAGGAACGATTTGCCCACCGTGACCGATCATTTGCTCCAGGGCTATGCTCAGGCTATCTGAATAGTACAAATCTGGGCACGATTCATCAGCGATTGACATAGCACCTACCTCAAAGCTATTTTTTTGCACACCGGTTAGCATCTTTACTGTAGCTTCATGGGCTCCAGAGGTGTAAAGCTCATCGCGGTAATTATCAGGATTGAGATACCACTTCGTCCCACCGCCGTATTCCAAACAATACCGGCACATTTTTAAACCTCCTTCTTTGAAATTCTAAGTATTCTCCTGACCACGCGTAACCTTCAAGCAAACCTACACATCTTTTCTATTATATATTTATTATCACTTAAGTGCATTAACAGGCTTAAGTTAATAATTCCGGTCTAACCTGAAAGTGGTTTCTGTCAATTTCCAGGATTCTTTTGAATAGGTTTTTGACCGATAAACAAGCGGGCGAATCTTCCGGTAAATCCCATAGTGACTTCCCTTTCAGATTATAATCCTTGACATTAGCATCATAGTCTATCTTCCCCAAATAGTGCTCTCCTAGATTTTGGAGACACTTTTCCACCTCTCCATTAAATTCATAGTTTCCTATCAGATAGAAGCAATCATAGGTTATCTTTACCCCTTCAGTGATACGCTTCATCCTTTCTATATGCTTTGTAGATTTTAACGAAGGGTCTATTAACACGAACAGATCATTTATATGTGATACTACTTTCCGATTCAGATGCTCTAATCCCGCTGGTGAGTCTATCACTACGCTTTCATAGTTCCTGATCAGTTTTGGAATTATCCCTTTAAGTGAATTATCTTCAAGACAATAACAGCCCTCAACCCACTTTGTTCCTAAAGTGACCAGATCAAGATTTTCGCTTTTGTATATGCAATTCGTGTAAAGCGAAGCCTCTATTTCATCAAAATATAACCGGGAACTCAATCCACCTACCTTTTTGATACCGGAAACCACGCTTGAAACAGTACTCACCCCTTCCTTTTCTAAATCTACTCCAAGCATGTCGGATAAGCTCTGGTCAGGGTCGACATCGATCAGTAGCAAAGGAGGAGCTAAGTATTTGCTAATCATGGCAGCAAAGGTTGATTTTCCAGCCCCCCCTCTCCCTGTAGAAACAATTACTCTTGCCATTTCGCCAGTTATATTTTTTCTACCTTTTCAGTTTTTGGTACATGTCGGAGAGCTGACATTTCCCCACCTCGTCTTCCTCACGAACCATGCTTGCTGCATAGTATGCTATACGACTGGAATCCTGTCAATTTATTGTACTGGTTCATCCGTTAGCTAACGGACTAAACAAATCCCAATTTAGACCTTCAGTTTTCAGCCATTAGCTGACTGTTTTTTTGCTTTCCAGCAACAGAGTTACCGGTCCATCATTGTGGATATTTACCAACATGTGTTCCTGAAAAATCCCCGTTTCTACCTTAAGCCCGAAGGAGTGGACCTGCTTAACGAAGAACTCATAAAGTTCTTCAGCTTTATCGGGTGAAGCTGCTTCAATAAAGTCGGGGCGTCTTCCTTTCCGTGTGTCAGCCAACAAGGTGAATTGACTGACTACTAAAATTTCTCTTCCTGTCTCTAATGCCGAAAGTGAAAATCTGCCCGCCTCATTGGAGAAGATGCGCAGGTTAACTACTTTGTCTGCGAGATAGCGAGCATCTTCCTGGGAATCATCTCTGGCTATGCCAAGAAGGACAACCAGGCCTTCCCCGATTTCTCCAACCGTTTTATTACCCACGGTTACCGAGGCATTGGTGACTCGCTGCACTAATGCTTTCATGACCCGGTTTTGTCAAGCCACTGGTGATACTTTACCATTGCTGCTAATGCCCGGACCGAGGTCTCAATATCCGAGAAAACGGGGAAACCTAAACTCTCGATAATACGTGATGCTTGTTCAACCCCCAACGTCCCCATGCTATAAACACAGGTAGCCACTGGCTTTGTAGCAGAGAATTTGCTCAATAGTTCGCTGTAGAACTCTGAAGGCATATCCGGGGCACCATAAAAATAAACCATGAGGCAATCGATATTTTCATCATTGGCGAGTGCTTCTACCACTTCATTGAACAAGAAGAGGGGGTTAGTTACCACTACTGATGGTCCCAAGTCCACGGGATTACTCTTCAGTGTGGGATGTATCCTCGATAGTCTTTCTACTGTCGGGGGAGATAATTTAGCGAGGGATAGGCCGCATTCAATAGCGGTATCCACGGCTGCCACTCCTCCAGCACCGCTTACAGTGAGTATGGCGATGCGATTCCCCTTAGGCAATGGTTGATAGGCAAAGATTTTGGGAAGCTCGAAGACCTCTCCAAAAGTAGCGAGAGGGATAATTCCCGCTTCCTTGAATATCGAGGCATAAGTTGTATATTCACCCACTATAGAGCCGTGGTGTAATGCTGCCGCCTTTTCGGTTTCTTTTGCTTTCCCTGCTTTATAAATCAGGATAGGCTTCTTAGCAGAGGTCTCTCTGGCTACTTTCAGGAAAAGAGGACCATCAGCTAGCTCCTCAACGTAAAGGCTGATTACTTTGGTATCGGGGTCATCTTTGAGGTATGCTATTAGGTCTATTTCATCCACGTCGCATCTATTGCCATAATCGCAGATCTTACTTATGCCATAGCGATAATCCTCAAAGGGAAATGCTTGAAAGCCGATAAGGCCTGTCTGACCACCTAAAGCTATGGAACCCTTTTGGATTTTATGGTAATTTACCTGATACAGGTTAGTTGTGGCACCGCTTCTAGTATTAGTAGTGCCAATTGTATCTGGTCCCATAATACGCATTCCCGCAGGTCTGGCGATATCAACTATTTCTTGCTCGAGCTTGGCTCCTTCTTCATCCCTTTCGGCAAAGCCGTCTGAGGCAACAACAGCAGCTTTCACACCCTTTTCGACACATTCCTTGATAATTGCCGGAACAGTTCTGGCCGGAGTGCTAATGACTGCCAGGTCAACAGCATCGGGGACTTCTGTTACACTGTGGTAAACCTTCAGTCCCAGGATTTCATCGTAGGAGGGATTTACGGGATATATCTTGCCTTGGAAACCAAAATTGCGCAGGTTCTCTATCAGGCAAGCACCGCCGATTATCCCCCCTTTTAATGAACCGATAGTGGCGATGCTTTTAGGATTGAAAAAGGCGTCAATGTCGCCTTTTCGCTGTTGATTCACTTTTACTCCTACTTAACTATGACCTGAATTAAGATATCTCCGGGTACGCCATCGGTTATCTGGCGGGCGTTGCGCAGTTTTACCATGCTGCCCATTTTCACGCCTGAAGGAATTTTGACTTCTACCCTTTTTCCGTGCCTGGTTAGAATTTTCCTTGTTCCCTGTGAAGCCTCCTTCGGGGTAATGTTGAGTTGATAACGGACATTCTGTCGGTAAGGCTTTCTGGTTTGTCCGAGTATTTCATCGAGGTTAATTGTCTCTCCCGGCCAGGCTTCAAATTTTGTCCCGCCGCGCTTACCAAAAATTCTAAAGGAGAATCCTGTTCCTCTCAGTCGGTCGCCGAATATATCATCGAGAAAGCTGAAATCAAGCCCTGCACCACCAAAATCCTTCATCAAGTCCTCGAAAGTAGTTCGGGTGAAAGGGCTGCCAAAGATATCGCCGATTTCGCCTGCTGTGCCGAACTGGTCGTATTGTTTTCTCTTTTGAGGGTCGCCGAGGACAGCGTAAGCTTCGTTTATCTCCTTGAATTTTTCATTTGCCCATTTCTCTTTGTCCGGATTGCGGTCAGGGTGATATTGCATCGCCAGCTTTCGGTAAGCTTTCTTAATCTGCTCATCTGAGGCGTTTCGGGGAACCCCTAAAATGTGATAATAGTCCTTAGCCATTAGTTGAACCCCAAATTATAGCAAATTATTCCCGTTATTTCTCTTTCGCCATTCGTTTTAGTTCATAAAGCTTGGTGATAGCTTCCAAAGGAGACAGGGAATCAATGTCGAGCCTGGAGATTTCATCAGCCAGTAAAGAATCCTTGGGGAAAAGTGTGAGTTGCGGTACTGTTGCTCTCCGTTGGACCCTACCTTTGCCGGTAGTGCTCCTGCTTTCCAGGTTAGCCAAAACATCCTGAGCACGATTGGTCACCGATTTGGGCAAACCAGCTAGCTGAGCTACATGGATGCCGTAGCTTCTATCAGTGCCTCCGGGGATAATTTTGTGTCGGAAGATAACCTTATCTCCTTCCTCAGCCACGGCGACATTAAAATTCTTTACCCTGGGCAGGGTATTGGCGAGTTCTGTTAATTCATGATAATGCGTGGCAAACAAAGTCTTTGCCCCCAATTTTGGTGCTCCATGGATGTATTCTGCCACTGCCCAGGCGATAGAGAGTCCGTCATAAGTGCTTGTGCCTCGTCCAATTTCGTCGAGGATAAGCAAGGAGCGCGGAGTGGCGTTATGTAGAATGTTTGCTGTTTCGGTCATTTCCACCATAAAAGTCGATTGTCCTGCGGCTAAATCTTCCTGAGCTCCAATCCTGGTAAAGATACGGTCGACAATGCCGACCTTGGCTGATTTAGCGGGAACAAAGCTGCCAATTTGTGCCAGCAGGACAATCAAAGCTACCTGTTTAAGGTAGGTGGATTTTCCTGACATATTCGGGCCAGTGAGTATGATTAGCTGGCTATCGCTATTGCGGAGATAGGTATCGTTGGGAATGAAATTATCGCTGCCCAAGCTTCTCTCTACCATGGGGTGGCGTCCCTCTTTAATATCGATGACATCCTCGTTGGTCAGCTCCGGTCTGGTGTAGTTGTAGCATGCTGCCACTTCAGCCAGGCAGGAAAACACATCAATTTGGGCGATAGCTCTTGCGGTAGTTAAAATCTGTTCCCCTTCAGCGCCTATCTGCTGGCAAACCTGGTTAAACAAAGCCGTTTCCAGGTAAGCTATCTTTTCCTGTGAGGTAAGAATTAGCGATTCATACTCCTTTAGCTCGGGGGTGAAGAACCTTTCAGCTTCAGCAAGGGTTTGCTTACGGATATAGTCATCGGGAACCAGATTGAGATTTGCCCGGGATACCTCGATGTAATAGCCAAATACTCTGTTATATCCTACTTTCAAGGATTTGATTCCGGTGCGTTGTTTTTCCCTTTGCTCCAGGCTGGCTAAGTATTGTTTAGCCTTGGTTGAACTGTGACGAAGCTCATCTAACTCGCCGGAAAAACCTTCCTTAATCACATTCCCGTGGTCAAGGTCGCCGGGTTCGTCAACAATGGCCCGGTCAATTAAATCTACAATCTCGGGGAATAGTTTTAGTTCGCCAACTGGCTTGCTGGGGCAACTATCGAGCGTTGCCTTCAACTGGGCTACCTTTTCCAGGCTTGTGCGCAATGTTATCACCTCCCTGGGCATTGCCTTGCCACTTCTTACCCGGTTAACTACTCTCTCCAGGTCGGCGATATCTCCCAGAAAGGTCACGGTCTGTTGGCGAGTTAAGCCATCGTTGTAGAACCAGCTGGCTGCTTCTTGCCGTTGATTTAGCTTATCTATATCGAGAAGAGGTTGAGCCAGCCAGTTTTTGAGTAATCTGCCTCCCATAGCGGTCCGGGTCATATCGAGTAACGAAAGCAAGGAATTGGCGGACTCTCCCCACCTGCCGCCTTGAAAAAGCTCCAGATTGCGGCATGTCTGGCCATCAAGAGCCATAAAGGAATCTGTAGAGTAGGTAGCAAGGCTGGTTAGCTGGGGCAAAGCTTCTTTTTGAGTTTCGGAAACATAATGGATTAGTGAGCCGCCGGCCTTTATCGCCAGAGGCAAATGAGCACAGCCATAGCCTTCCAGGGTAGCCACACCAAAATGCTCCCGCAAAGCTTGCTGGGCGATTTCTAAATCAAACCAGTAATCATCAAGCTTTGTTACCGTGGACGGTAATTGCTGATAACCTTCAGCGCTTTGAGGGATGAGGACCTCTCTTGGATGCAGGCGCTCTAATTCCGGAGAAACTCTATCGGCGGGAAGCTGAGTGGTGGCAAAATCGCTGGTGGTTATATCAACATAAGCTATCCCGGCTTTTGCATCTTCGATGATTAAACTGGCAAGGTAGTTGTTTTCCCGGGACTCAAGCAGGTTAGGCTCAATTACCGTTCCTGGCGTCACTACTCGAATGACATCCCTTTCCACCAATCCTTTGCCGGGAGGGCTGAGCTGCTCACAGATGGCTACCTTATAGCCTCGATTGATAAGCCTGGCAAGATAATTATCTATGGCGTGGTGGGGGATTCCTGCCATGGGTACTTTTTGTCCTTTGCCCATTCCACGGGAGGTTAAAACGATATCCAGCTCACGAGAGGCAAGTTTGGCATCCTCATCGAACGTCTCATAAAAATCCCCCAGCCGGAAAAAGACTATTGCCCCGGGATACCTCTGCTTAACTCTGAGATACTGCTTCCTCAGCGGTGTTACTGCCATTGATGGTATTTTACTATAAAAACTTCATTGAAACGAATTGAATCGTCTGTTACGATACCTTCGGCAATATGCACGTGGTGAGGTCTAAGAATAACGTACCTGTCAGACTATCGGAGGAGAGGTGGTTTCACATTGTGGAAGAGCATTCAGAAATGGCAGGTTACTATTTTGATGTTCTCGAAGCGGTGGAACAGCCAGAGGCGATCTATGCTGGTAAAGCAGGGGAGGATATAGCTGTGAAGCAAATAGAAAAAGGCAAATATATTGTGGTAGTATATAAGGAGTTAGGTAAAGAAGATGGGTTTGTGATTACTGCGTTCTTGACGAGGCGGATAGAACAGTTGGCAAGGAGGCGAAAAATATGGGGGTCATAGAGGTAGAAAAGGCATTGGGTCTTGTACCGGAGCTGCTGGAAATGCCACATGCAAGAATTTGGACTACATATGATAAAGAAGCAGATGTTTTATATATTAACTTTAAAAAGCCATGCCATGCGGACAACTCCGAGCTCACAGATGATGATGTCATAATCAGATACGAGAAAGGGCAAGTTATCGGAATAACCGTACTCAATGCAAGCAGGAGAAGAAACTAAATCTCGGCTATAATTTCAGATTTCTGTTAAAGAGCGTGAGTGCTATTCCAGCAATAGTTTGAGCGCTAATCAGTTGAAAAAAACTATTGCCCCGGGATACCTCTGCTTAACTCTGAGATATTGCTTCCTGAGCGGTGTTACTGCCATTGATGGTATTTTACTAATTACTCAAGGACATATAAAGGCCGTTGTTCAGCAGAGCGTGGCAACTTGCATCTTCCCCGAGATTGTTTCGGCTATGCCTCGCAATGACAGAGAGAGTCTCATAACCCTTCTCCAATGGGTGGGGAGTGAGGTGACAAAACAAATAATCTCCTGTTATGATGCCAGCTAGGGAGTTCAATCAATGGAAGGTGAAATCGGGATTCATATTGAGAAAAAATTCCAGAGTCACATTGACGCGGAGTGGGCAAGGAACAGGGCTCGGGAAGTTCTTGAAGCTGAAAGCATAACACCCCCATACGAAATGGGCCTGGTTTTCACCGATTCTGAGACGGTGCAGAGGCTTAATCGAGATTATCGAGGCATAGACGGACCTACGGATGTGCTCGCCTTTTATATGCTTCCTCAACAAGGGGCTGGTGCTGACTTTGTTTCTCCTCCCGATGATGTAACCCATCTGGGGGAGGTAATCATTTCTTATCCCAAAGCGGTGGAACAAGCTAAGGAGCAGGGGCATTCAACGGAGCAAGAGCTAACATTGCTGATTATCCATGGAATACTTCACCTTCTGGGCTATGACCACGAGAAGCCTGAGGAAGAGGCTAGAATGAAGGCTCGAGAAGGAGAGCTTCTGGAGAAAGCTATTTCCGGAGAATAAAATTATGGGTAAGCCCTTTCGCATATACCAGGATATATACCTCATCGGCAGCGCCGAGGTATCCCATCCCTATGACTGCTGCGTCTACTTAATCGATGTTGGAGAGCTAATCCTCATTGACAGCGGTGCCGGGCAGAGCTTCGACAGGTTAGTGGACAATATCCTCACTTTAGGGTTAATTCCAGAGAAGATAACCACAGTAATTGTTACCCATTGCCACATTGACCATGTTGGCAGCTTAGCTAAGTTTAAACAGAAGTATGGTGTCAAAATAATAGCCCATAGCCTGGATGCTGAGGCTATTGAGACCGGTGAAGGGGTTGGCGCTGAAGCGTATGGGGTGGATTATGAACCTTGCCAGGTGGATGTTAAGCTGCAAGGAGCGGAACAAAAGCTGGTTTTCGGGAGGCAGGAGTTCACTGCTATCCATATTCCCGGTCATACCAGGGGAAGCATCGCCCTGTATACCGAGATAAGTGGTAAAAGGATTCTCTTCGGACAGGATATACACGGGCCGTATAGTGCTATGTGGGGAGGGGAACCGGAGAAGGCGATTATCTCATTGCAAAAGCTCATTGACCTCAACGCCGATATATTATGTGAAGGGCACTTCGGCATTTATCAGCCTGCGAGCGAGGTTAAGGCTTATATAGAAGGTTATCTTCGCCAGCTAAAGAGCGGTTTTAGAGATTGAGCTAGCTGGATTTGGATGTTATAATTGATTTTTACGGTAAAAAAGGCAAATAGAGATTAGCTCGGCATCAAATTTTTAAAATAAGAGGGTGTTTAAAAATGTAGTTGCCCAATTTATTGGGCAAATGCGCCTGATGAATCAGGCAACTACAGAAATTTGGGGGTGAAACATCTCTAATATGCCTAAAAACGAATGCAAAATCAAAATTAAACAGCCTCAATAATAAAAGGAGGTGAAGAATGGCTGTATTTGTGATGTTGACCACTCTTACTGATGAGGGAAGGAAGACCATCAAGGATAAACCGGAAAGAATCAGGGAGGTCAGCAAGGAAGTCGAAGCACAGGGGCTCAGGATAATTAACCAATTTGCTCTTCTTGGTCCATATGACTTCGTGAACATCGTGGAAGCTCCCAACGCTGCGGCAGTGTGCAGGGTGGCAATTGCGTTAGGGGCGAGGGGCACACTTCAAACTATGACCATGGCTGCTATGTCCATTGATGACTTTATCAACAGCCTCAAAAAATAACAACGCTTTTACAACAGCCTGCTCGTGTCCTGATTCTAGTAAAGTGTAGCCTGATTGAGGTGAGTCGTCCCCGGTGAGATTATATCGGGCTTAACTGGGTGAACTTGACCGTTGCCTGCTCTTACCTTATTCGGGAGACTTAATCTGGTTCAGACAGACGGGCGACACCTCAAAGAAAGTCAAAACTCAAAACTCAAAATACAAAATGACAGAGCAAAAATGAAGAAGCAGTCAGTAGTCAGCGGTCAGCACTCAGCAATTAGCTAATGACTGAAAGCTGAATGTCGTTGCGAGCCCTCCTTTATTGTCATTGCGAGCGAAGCATGTCAATCTCACATAAATCTCCTCTCCCTTGACGGGAGAGGAATAAGGTGAGGGTGAATCTCCCCCTCCCTCTAACTCCCTCCCGCCAGGGGAGGGAGAATCTCAGGGATTGCGGAGCTTGTTCCGAGTGAAATGAGGAATCTGTTGCTCCGAGTTTGCTTCGGCTCCGCCTCGCAACCGCTACAGCTCCTCGCAATGACACGGAGGCGTGTCTCGCAATGATGAAAGAGGGTGTGCCTAGCTTCGGATTTTGTAGTTGCCTGATTCATCAGGCGCAATTGCCCAATAAATTGGGCAACTACATTTTTAAACTACGTCTCGCAATGACACAAAAAGTGAAGTATCACTAATCACGTGGACAAGTACAAGTGTTTGCTGCAGTTTGGAGCAGGGGTGATAAAATAACCAGGGTAAATGAAGATTTTGGCGGAGGATTTAGCCCGAAAGGCCGGCGATGTCTTAATGAAGCATTTTCGGCAGGATTACTCTTTATTTAGCTTGCGGAGCACAGCTAAAGAAGCATCGGTCAGATATGATAAGGATGTAGATAGGTTAATCATCGCTGAAATCAAAAGGCATTATCCCCATCACAGTTTGCTAACCGAGGAAAGCGGCTTTATTCAAGGCGACCCTGATTGGCTCTGGATCGTAGATTCTCTCGATGGCACGGGAAATTTTGCCAACTTCAACCCCTTCTTTTCCGTCTGTATAGCTTTAATGCACAAAAGTGAGTTTCTTTTAGGGACAATATACGCCCCGGCAATCAATGAGTTTTATTTTGCCGAAAAGGGCAAGGGCGCTTATTTGAACGGAGGGAGAATCCGGGTGTCTGATATAACCGATCTCAGCCAGAGCTATATTTTCTATTGTGAAGGCGGGGAGAGAGACCGGTCAAAAACAGGCAAGATTATAAGTAGAGTTTATCCCCATGTTATGGATATGCGCAAACTCGGCTCAGCTGCTCTGGAAATAGCCTGGGTGGCTGCTAGCAGGGGAGAGGCTTACTTCACTACCAAAATTGAGCCCTGGGATGTTGCCCCGGGGGTTTTGCTAATTCAGGAAGCTGGTGGTGGGGTTAGCGACTTTCACGGAGATTCCTGGAAGTTACAAACAAGCGACCTTTTGTTTTCCAATGGCAAGGTCCACCAGGAGCTGCTGGATTTAATAAAATAGCCTCACTGCCTTGGGACAGTGAGGCTATTTAGTATAATCAAAAGAAGGTGGAATAACCCCGAGCTAAAAAGCTGGGCTATTCACTCTGTGTTGCCTTCTTCCTCCTTTTGCTCCACCAAATGGCTGCCCAGGTAATCAAGCCGACAGCGAGTATTATGCCAATGATGAGCCACCAGTTGATGCTTTGTGACACCGTGAACTCTCCACTCAATCCACCGATTTCTACCTTATACTGTCCATAATCCATTCCGGGCAGAGTGAAGCTTACCTGCTGGCTTTGTCCTGCAGCCAGTGTCACTCCTCTGGTAGCCACTGTTTTCCCATTCAACTTCAGCACAGCAGTATAAATGCCTTCTTGCCCACCGTTATTGGCTACATTAGCAGTGATGGTAACATCCTCTCCGGTCACTCCCACGAATATGTTTTTCCATACCAGGGGGCTTTGCTTAATGCTTAAGGCACTTGTTACAAAACTGGCTGGTGTGGGAGTGGGAGTAACTTTTGCTATTATGGCGACTGTGCTGAAGTGATTTATCAGCCCGGTTGCCTCACCAATCGCAGCTACGCGACCCGTGGCAGGCGACAAAGCAACCCAAATGCCCTGTTCGTAATCATAGTAGGCCACAGCCAGTGAAGCAACGGATGCGGGCAGTTCAGCGGGGTTATAGTTCAACACTAGTGTGATATTCTGGTCAAAGGTAACGCCGGAGCAGCAGGCTAGCGTGTTGGGATAGCTGGAAGAGACTGAGGTATAGTTGCCGGTAAAGTTATAAACCGGACTGACCAGCGCTGAGCCATCTGGTACTGGTGGTGTTTCGTTCGCCAATCTCATCACTAGTACTTCTGGCCTTCTGCCAAGGTCATCACAAAGCACCTGGGTGTCAAGGTTAATCTCCAGGAAGTTGGTGTTATTAAAGTCAGGTGCCACCTTGGATTCGAGAGTTCTGCTGGTAGTACATGATATTCTCACCCTGGTTATCTTTCCCAGCATGTCTATGTCGAGATAACAGGTGGCTGCGCCTCCGCCGCCACCGCCAGGAGTAGGAGGAGGTACAGCAGTAACAGTCACTGGATGACTGGTAGTATTGCTCCCACAGGCATTGCTCACCGTCAGGGTTACGGTGTAAGTGCCGATAGCGCTATATTGATGGCTGGTGTTCTGTGTGGTGTTGGTGCTGCCGTCACCGAAGTCCCACAGCCAGGAATCAATTTTACCTGTGGACAGGTCAGTGAAGTTAACCGTTAAAGGAGCGTAGCCAGTGGTGGGAGTGGCACTGAAGGCTGCAACTGGCGGAGCCGTTACCGTGATGAAGTCAGTCTTGGTCTCGGTATCAGAGCCGCATCTGCCAGTCACCGTTAAGGTGACATTGTAGGTGCCGTTAGTGCTGTAGGTTACAGTGTGAGGTCCCTGTCCGGTAGCGTTTGGAGGACTGCCTCCCTCGA
>DAOUMA010000014.1:0-24586 GCA_034414555.1 Dehalococcoidia bacterium
GCTGGCAAGACTACCACGCTCAAGATGCTTTCGGGTCTGTTACATCCTTCGGCGGGTGAAGTGACCGTGCTCGGCTATGTTCCGTGGAAGCGTGAGAAATCATTCTTAAGGCAAATTACGCTGGTGATGGGGCAGCGCAACCAGCTGGTGTGGGATATTCCTGCTCTTCATTCATTCGAGTTGAACCGAGCCGTCTATCGCATTTCGGCCGAGGACTACCGCCGCATGCTTGCCGAGTTGACTGAACTTCTGGAACTAGGGCCGCTTCTCTATAAACCGGTCCGTAACCTATCCCTGGGCGAACGGATGAAGTGTGAAATCACGGCAGCCCTCCTGCACCGTCCGAGCGTGGTCTTCCTGGATGAGCCGACTATTGGTCTTGATGTGACGATGCAACGGCGTATACGCTCCTTTATCACGGAGTACAACCGCCGCTTTGGGGCGACTGTCCTGCTGACCAGCCACTACATGGCCGATGTCGAGGCGCTTTGCCGGCGCGTCGTTGTCATCCACCATGGCCGGCTCCTTTTCGATGGCGACCTTTCGATCCTGGTGCAGAAATTCACGGAGCACAAAACCATCGTAGTGCAGCTAGGAGACTACCAGGCCGATTTGCATTCCTACGGTGAGGTTATATCTTGCGCAGACGGCTGCTTTACCCTCCGAGTCCCAAAAGCTGAAACGGCCCACGTCACTGAGCGGCTGCTGGCGGATTTGCCCGTGGTCGACTTGCTGGTTGAAGATCCTCCCATCGAGGAAGTGATCGAGCGAGTCTTTGCGCAGGGGAATCCGTGAGAGCTCTGGCGGCGTTATACCTTCAGCAGTTTAAAACCACCTTAGCTACGATGTTCCAGTACCGCGCCTCGCTGGTCATCTGGATGATAGGGCAGGTACTTGAACCACTGGTCTATCTTATCGTATGGTCGATAGTCTCGAACAGCAGCGGTGGGAGCGTCGGTGGTTACACCACAAGGGAGTTCGCGGCCTATTTTATCCTGCTGATGCTGGTCAATCAGTTCACTTACACCTGGATAATGTACGACTTCGAATACCGTGTCCGACAAGGAGCTCTTTCCTTTGCGCTGCTCAGGCCGGTGCACCCCATCCATTCGGACATTGCCGATAATGTGTCCTCAAAACTGATAACACTGCCTATAATGATACTCATTGCCGCCGGACTGGCGCTGGTTTTCCATGCTTCCTTTTCTCCCACACTGTGGTCCGTCGCGGTATTCATCCCGGCATTGCTGCTTGCCTTCTCGGTCCGGTTTCTCTTAGAATGGACCCTGGCACTGGCGGCGTTCTGGACCACGCGCGTCAGCGCCATCAATCAGACCTACTTTCTCCTGATGCTGTTTCTCTCGGGGCAGATTGCCCCGCTGGCACTTCTTCCCTTTCCGGCTCGGGTTGCGGGTGATATTCTGCCCTTCCGCTGGATGATAGGCTTTCCAGTGGAACTCCTGCTAGGTCGGCTTACGCTCGCCCAGGCACTGATAGGCTTGGGAGCCCAGGCCGCATGGTTGCTCGCCGGCTTTGTACTACTTCGAATCGTGTGGCGTGCGGGTGTGCGAATCTATTCAGCGGTGGGAGCATGAAATACCTTCGCTTGTTTGGTGCGTTTTTCCGGGTCAGTATCATGGGTGAACTGGCCTACCGAGTCAATTTCTTTTGGCAACTATTCCAGTCGCTTCTCAGCTTGGCTATCTCGCTGGTCGGATTAGGCGTGATTTTTTCCTACACCGACACTCTGGGCGGCTGGCGGCCTGACGAAATCCTGGCGCTTGTCGGCGTCTACTTTCTCACTGGCGGAGTGATTGGCCTGGTGATTCAGCCGGGCATGGAGCAGTTCATCGACTCGGTCCGTGATGGGACGCTCGATTTTACGCTCACCAAGCCTGAGGATGCGCAGCTCATCGTCAGTATCAAGCGGGTAGAAATCTGGAGGTTGATTGATATTGGGCTTGGTCTGGCCGTGCTGGCTACCGCATTAATTCTGTTGGGTGAGAAGGTGGGAGGATGGCAGGCGGGAATGTTTATCCTGATGCTAATCGCTGGTGCGGTTATCATCTACAGCTTCTTTCTGATTCTGGCCACGCTTTCTTTTTGGTTTGTCCGGGTGGAAAATATCCTCGTGATCTTCCAGAGTATGTACGAAGCCGGTCGTTGGCCGGTGAGCCTGTATCCGGGATGGCTACGTTATGGGCTTACCTTTATCATACCGGTTGCTTTTGCCACGACAGTGCCCGCTGAAGCCTTGACTGGCCGCCTTACCTGGGAAACCCTGCTGGTTGGTGTGGTGCTAGCCGTGGTCTTGCTTACGGTTTCGCGAGTATTCTGGCGGGTTGGACTGAGACACTATTCTGGAACATCGGCGTGACTTCGATTGCACAAAAGTCAGATTGGGTCAGTTAGCACAGCCTCTCAGGTAAATTAAGAGGCGGGAGCTGCTGAGATTGCTGCGCTTCCCCTTCATTTCATTCAGGGCTTTGGCTCACCGCAATGACAGGTGGGAAATGTGGAGTTAGTCCACCATTCCCCACATTAAGAAGAGGAGCTTTAGTCATTAAAGCTCCTCTCCAATCTTCCTATTCAATTCTAGCATCACCCCTACTCTCCCATTCCACTTTTCGGCTGAGTAGCCGTTGCTCTATAAGAGCCTTATATTACAGCGAAGAGCTCGGGGCTTCCCAAAGCTCCCCTCCAGCGCATGTTACTCACTTACCAGACTCCACGCCTTCCTACGCTGGCGGAGAGCCTGGATCAGAAAATCCCCATCGGCATAACCAGGCTTGTATCCTTATCATGCCCTACCTCCTTATCCTTCTCGATTATTGTAGCAAAAAATAACGGCACGAGTCAAGTCCCACCTCAGATTGTGTGAATTAGCCCACTTTTCCCCGGTTAAATTAAACGGCGAGGGAGGTTGATGAGATTGCGGAGCTTGTTCCGAGTGAAACGAGGAATCTCATGCTCCAGTTTGCTTCGGCTACGCCTCGCAACCGCTATCGCTCCTCGCAATGACAAATAAACAACCTCAATATCTTACTTCAAAGCTGTCGAATTCCCCTGAGTAGTCTGACCAGCTTGTTTCCACCTCTGTTACTCGAGCTCCATGGGGACCTACCTTTAGTTGCTCCACCAGCTCTTGCAATTGATTTTTATCCCCTTCAGCCTCAACTTCCACAGCACCATCGGTTAGGTTGCAAACATAGCCTGTTAAACCCAGATATGTGGCTTCACGGATGACAAAATAGCGAAAGTTAACGCCCTGCACATAACCGTAAACTCTAGCGGAAAGATGAGCTATGTTTTCCACTTTAGAGCCTCAGTAGCAAAGGACGAGGCTCATCCAACCGACACAACCCAGCCTGACGAGCTAGAGTCACCGCCTCCTGAAATTCACCGGCGGATATTCGCCGCGACAGGCTGGGAAACTGAAAGGCTTTATGACAGGGATGATACTGAGCCATGATATTAACATAGGTATCAGGCGAAACTTCATTGGCCAGGAAGTTCACCACTTCCTTTGTTCCCGCTAGCCCATGGGGCAAAACCAAATGTCGCACCAGAAGTCCCCGTTGCGCTATCCCATCCTCGTTGATTTGCAAGTCACCCACCTGACGGTGCATTTCCTTTACCGCCGCTCTGTTTATTGAGGGATAATTTTCAACCCCGGATAGCTTCTCAGCATTTTTTCATCGCTATACTTCATGTCAGGCATGTAAATATCAACGATACCATCAAGTAATCTCAAAGTCTCTATAGAATCGTAGCCACCCGAGTTATACACCAGAGGAAGCTGCAAACCTGACTTTACCGCCATTTCGAAAGCTTCCAATATCTGGGGAACTACATGAGTAGGCGAGACCAGGTTTATATTGTGGCAGCCTTTGTCTTGAAGGGAAAGCATCATGCAAGCCAGCTCCTCTTTGCTTACCTTATCCCCCTCACCTAGCTGGCTTATGGAATAATTCTGGCAAAAAACACACCTCAAATTGCAATTGGTAAAGAATATCGTGCCCGAGCCATTCCTGCCCACCAGCGGCGATTCCTCTCCAAAATGAGGTCCATAGCTGGATACCATTACCTCTCCTGGAGTGCGACATTTGCCCAGCTCACCATTCAGGCGGTCTACTCCACAATGCCGAGGGCACACACGACAGCTTCGCAACAAAGACCGGGCAGCCTCTACCCGGTCATGCAGCTCGCCACTGCGATAAAGGCTTAAGTAAGCTGTCACCCCTTACTCTTCCTCGCGTTCTTTCTTCCTCTTCTTGATTACCTCTACTTCTACCTGAGGCAACATCTCCGGTATCGCCTGAGGCTTCTTCACCGTTTTCTTTGGCTTCTTCCGTTCTCTCCACCTGAAATCTCGCCTACCCACGGTTACACCTCACTTTCGCCAAGGCTAATTGTGATGCTTCCATCTCAGCAGCTTTCTTACTTCTGCCTGTGCCAACGCCGATGACCTTGTCGTCCATCATAACCTCAACAGTAAATCGCTTATCATGCTCAGGCCCAATAACCTGCACTACACGGTAAACCGGCAGTGGCATCTTCTCCCTCTGCACAAACTCCTGCAATAACGCTTTATAGTTAAGACTAACCTTCCCCCTCTTCACCCTCTCCAGGAAGGGCTCAATCTGCTGGAAGATAAATTTCCTGGCCCGAGATAACCCCTGGTCAAGGTATATAGCACCAATCAAAGATTCCAGACCGCTTGCCAGGTTGCTTTGCTTTCTTCTTCCCCCGCTGGCATCCTCACCCTTCCCCATTAAGAACCAATCACCAAGCTTGAGGGAAGAAGCTACTTCAGCTAAAGTATCCTGACAAACCAGATAAGCCCGTATTGTAGTTAGCCACCCTTCATCGAACTGGGGAAACTCACTATACAACCTCTCAGCTATCACAAGTCCAAACACAGCATCACCAATAAACTCCAACCGCTCATTGCTCGGCAAAGAGAAGTCCTGGTTTTCATTCAAGTAAGAACTATGTGACAAGGCTTGCAACAATAAAGATTTATCCTTAAAGGATATATTCAGAGCTTGTTGACAGTGGTCCAAATCAACCATGAGTTATAAGTATAACAACAAAATCCTAGCTTGCTCAACTATCTGTTATAATTAGTTTCACCTACATGGAACGACTTAAGAGTGTAACTATTTACACCGATGGTGCTTGCCTGGGGAATCCTGGACCTGGTGGTTATGGGGTCGTCCTATTATATAAAGGACGTAGAAAGGAATTATCCGGAGGCTACCGCGAAACTACTAACAACCGCATGGAAATAATGGCGGCAATCGTGGGGTTAAAAGCGCTCAAAGAGAAGTGCGAAGCAACGCTCTATAGCGATTCCGAATATTTAGTCAAGGCAATGACAAAAGGATGGGTGAAAAGATGGCGTAAGAATAATTGGCGGCGTAATAGAAAGGAGAAGGCATTGAACCCCGACCTCTGGGAGCAACTTTTGCAGCTATATGAGTATCACCAAGTTGAATTCAAATGGGTTAAAGGACACGCTAAAAGTGCCGAAAATAACCGCTGCGATGAACTTGCCCTGGAAGCTGCTCAGCAATCAAACCTGCCTGTTGACGAAGGATATAATGAAAGAGAATGAGGCTCACTTCCTTTCCAAAATACCGCAAACACCCATTCCACCCCCACCACAAATAGCCTCAAGTCCGTATCTTACATTCCGCCTTCGCATCTCGTAGAGCAGCGTGGTTAAGATTCTAGTACCAGTACAACCTAGTGGATGACCAATAGCAATACAAGAACCATTAACATTCACCCTATCACGGTCCTTTTCAGTTATTCCCAGCTCAGCAAAATTCGCCAACACTTGAGCCGCAAATGCTTCATGCAACTCAATAAGGTCAATTTGTTCCAGAGCAAGCCCTGCTTTTTGTAACGCTTCATTTACCGCGGTAGGAACTGCTTTCCAGGTATAGCGGGGGTCAGCACCACTAAAGGCAAACGATTTAAGATAAGCCATTGGCGCCACATCAATCTGTCGAGCCTTCTCTGCTGACATCGCCACACACGCTGCAGCACCATCATTTTCACCAGAGGAATTACCGGCAGTACAAACACCATTTAAAACTGCTGTTAACCCAGAAAGCGCTTCCAGGCTGGTATCAGCACGGGGATGCTCATCTCTAGCAAACAATACTGGCTCGCCTTTACGTTGTGGGACTGGTACAGGAATGATTTCGTCGTTAAATCTCCCCGATTTCATAGCGGCGCACGCCCTTTGATTGCTTAATAAAGCCCACTTATCCACATCCTCTCTACTGATACCGTATTGCTTAGCTGCTGTTTCAGCCCAGGACATCATTGTAGGCAAAACGCCAAATCTCTCCTGTGGTTGAGACATCACCCTGCCACGTTGCATTCTGTCGTACAGCGGTATCCCCCACATTAAGGTGTGTCCATGACCCTTAGGCATATCACCGGTTCCCCCCAATCCCCACCTCATATCGCCTGTTATGTAAAATTCAGCCGTGCTCATGCTCTCCACACCCCCAGCGACCACAATATCGGCATTGCCACTTTGAATTGCCATCGCAGCCAGACAAACGGCATCAAAGCCACCACAGCAACGACGATCAACGGTAAATGCCGGCACCTCCACCGGCCAGCCAGCTTTAAGCAGTGACATCCGCGCAATATTTACATATTCACCACTCTGGTAATTCTGCGCCATGATTACTTCGTCAACCAAGTTCGGAGCTATATTAGCCCTCTTCACCACTTCGTTGAGAACCAGAGCAGCTAAATCATATGCCGGAATAGTTCGTAAAGAACCACCGAGATTACCCACAGGTGTCCGCACAACACTGGCTATAATTACTTCCTTCACTTCTAACTCAAATGGTTGATTAATTTACCAGAAGTGTAGCACATCTCCTTCAATAGCTCCAGGCACAGAGAGTCACTGAGCGGATTGACAAAGGCTTTCTTCGATGGTATGGTAAATACTTAAGGATTATGGAAACGAGGCATAACAATGGATTATAAACGTGAGTTACTTAAAGGTAACACTGAGTGCTTGCTTCTTTGCCTAATCAGTTCTCAACCTATGTACGGCTACGAGATAATAAAAGAACTGAATAGACGTAGCAACGGCTATTTCCGGTTCAAGGAAGGAACTCTTTACCCAGCATTACACCGCCTGGAGAAAGGAAAGCTTGTCAATGGTGAATGGGAAAAGTCACCCGCCGGACAAGAAAGGCGCTATTATCAGATAACAGAAAGGGGGCGCCAAGCCTTATCCCAGAAATTGAGCTTATGGGAGGATTTCTCTGCCGCGATTAAAGCAGTTATACAAGCCGAAACAAGCTAGTACACCATGACAAACAAATTAGCCAATTACCTGGAGAACCTCAAAAACTATCTGAGGATCGATTCTGCGGCTAAAGACGAGACCATCCGAGAAATTTCTACTCACCTTGAAGATTCAAGCCAAGAGCTCAAAGAAGGCGGGCTTAACGAAGAAGAGGCACTGAGAATCGCCACATTGAAATTCGGCTCGGTTCAATCGATAGCGCAAGAAATATGTGAAATACATAACCAGGGAAGTTGGTGGGAGGCTTTTTTTGCAGCCTTGCCACATTTTTTAGTAGCCACGCTCCTTGTTTCCTACTACTGGCAAAACACTATTTGCCTGTTACTGGTATTAATAGCAACAACCTGTGTGGTGATTTATGGTTGGCGGCATAACCAGCCAGTATGGCTCTTCCCGTGGTTGGGATACTATCTACTGCCAGTAATCGTTACTGGTATTCTCTTAATCTATTTGCCTCTAGGATGGACCTGGTTAGCGGCACTGGTATATATCCCATTAGCTTTATTTATCGTTGCTTATATAGTAAGACAAACAACAAATCGGGACTGGCTTTATACATTACTTATGCTTGTTCCCATCCTTGTAGTATTTATCTGGCTAACCTCTTCAAGCACTGGAGGTCAACTTTTACCCACTAGCGCACAGCTTCAGGAAAACACATTGTTATTAGCTGGTAGTTTCATCATTTTGGCTTTGGCAACCATTGCTTTCATCAGGGCAAAACAACGCTGGCATAAAGCAGTCGCTTTGCTGATTTCGGCGAGCCTGATATTATTTTCGTTAGCTCTGGAAAATCGCGCAAACATCGGCCTAGGTGCCGGGACTATTTTGATTCTTTCCCTTCTTATCTTAGTCACACCAGCATGGGTGCAATTGAAACCCCAGCCACGCTGAGTTAAGTCCCTTATTTTAGTCCTACAGGTGACCTTGCCCTAGGGGCTAGGCTTGTTCCCATAAACTTGTTTGTGCCTGGAGGGTTTTTGGACAAGGTAAACCTAGATGCTCGTAAGCAAGCTTAGTAACCACCCTGCCTCGAGGAGTACGCTCTAAGAATCCTAGCTGGAGAAGATAGGGTTCATAAACATCCATAATTGTATCGGCATCCTCGCTAATGGAAGCAGCGATAGTCTCTAAACCCACAGGACCACCACCAAATTTATCAATTAGGGTGCGTAATACTTTGCAATCTACATCGTCCAGCCCTATAGAATCCACTCCCAGTTTTGAAAGTCCTTCAATAGCTATTTCCTTGGTTACCACCCCGTCAGCCATAACCTGGGCGTAGTCTCGTACTCTTTTTAATAGACGGTTGGCTACGCGGGGAGTGCCTCGAGCACGCTGAGCAATCTGTTCTATCCCTTCCTCCGTAGCAGGTATCTTCAGAAAAGCAGCAGTGCGTTTTAGAATCAGCTTTATCGCTAATTCATCATAGAAGTCAAGATGGTACGTGGCTCCAAATCTGTCACGAAGAGGAGGAGTTAGCAAGGCAAAGCGTGTTGTAGCCCCGATTAAGGTAAAGCAAGGTAGGTGCAAACGCAAGCTTCGGGCTGCCGGACCTTTACCCAAAAAAATATCAAAAACGAAATCCTCCAGCGCTGGGTAAAGCTTTTCCTCCACCAAATGGCTAAGCCGATGAATTTCATCAATAAAGAAAATGTCACCGCTCTGTAAGCTAGTAATAATAGCCGCTAAGTCCCCAGGACGTTCTATGGCTGGTCCTGAGCTTACCTTAATGTTAACTCCCATCTCAGCAGCGATAATATGTGCCAAGGTGGTTTTCCCCAATCCAGGAGGGCCACAGAACAAAACATGGTCCAGAGATTCGCCTCTTTTTTGTGCTGCTGCAATGGCTATGCTTAAATTCTGCTTAACTTCTTGTTGACCAACAAATTCATCAAGGCGCTTAGGCCGAAGGCCTAAATCAATAGGCACATCCTCAGAAACTTGCTTGCCCGAAACTACCCTCATGCTTCATTTCCCTCCTCACCGGATGAAGCCTCAGTGTCTAGTTGCAAGCCACCCATACTTTCTTGGTCATTTAACACACCAGCCGGGATAACCCTACCAAGAATAACGTTTTCCTTTAATCCATAAAGCCTATCTATCTTGCCTTCTATCGCGGCATTGCGAAGGACATGATCCGTTTCCTGGAAAGAAGCAGCAGATAACCAGCTCTCTTTATGCAAGCTAACTCTGGTTATTCCCAAAAGAACTGCCTCTGCTATCGCTGGCTCACCACCCTCAGCCAGTACTTTCGCATTCACTTCTTCATAATCAAATCGGTCAATCAATTCCTCGGGCAACAGCTCTGTATCTCCAGTAGAAATAACCCTGACTTTGCTCAACATCTGACGGGCAATGACCGCAATGTGCTTATCATGTATGTTCACACCTTGAGAGCGATACACTTTTTGTACCTCATTTATTAGATAATGCTGGACTGCTTCCTTGCCCATAACTCGCAAGACGCTGTGGGGGTCGACGGTTCCCTCGGTAAGCTGTTCACCTGCTTTCACTTCGTCACCAGATTTAATGAGCACACGTAAATCATGTGGCACAAAATACTCCTTTTCTTCTTTCTCTCCATGCCTGATGTAAAGACGATCATCCTCAATTACAACTTGCCCTGCCGTCTTTGCTACTATAGCCTCTGATTTCACTGCAGGCAATTCTTCTTCAGCTTCACTCGAGGATACCTCAGGATGAAAGAGAGTAGTGCCAGCACCAATCAACTGTCCATCTTCAACAGCTAATTTTGCCTCTGGTGGGAATAGATACTCGTCCTGATAAAACTCTGAACTGACTACTTTAATCAGGTCCCCTTCTCCACTGGCAACTACTTCAGCCATGCCATCGATTTCAGAAACGATAGCACAACGCTTTGGCGTCCTCGCCTCAAGAAGTTCTTCCACACGAGGCAAACCACTGGTGATATCAACACCCACCACACCTCCAGTATGGAAAGTTCGCAGGGTAAGCTGGGTACCTGGTTCACCAATGCTTTGAGCAGCAATAATGCCGACAGCTGTGTTAAGCTGCACCAGCTTTCTTTTCGCTAAGTCTCTACCGTAGCACCTTCGACAAACACCGAACCGCGAATGACAACTAAGAGGAGACCTTGCATATACCTGAGTAATGTCAGCCTCAATGATCTCCCTAGCTTTTTCTTCATCAATTTCCTCATTGCGATCGACGATAACCTTCCCTGTACCAGGCTCAACGACCTTATTTGCAGCAAGATAACCAATAATCCGTTCGTTAAATGGAGGCAGGTATTCTTCTTCAACTCCTTTTGATATCCAGACTCCTTCAGTAGTACCACAATCTTCTTCAGTTATAATGACATCCTGGGCAACATCCACAAGACGTCTAGTGAGATAACCACTGTCTGATGTTCTCAAGGCAGTATCTGCTAATCCTTTACGAGCACCATGAGTGGAAATAAAGTACTCCATAGGTGATAAGCCATGACGAAAACTGGACTTAATGGGAAATTCTATTATCCTCCCTGACGGGTCAGCCATTAACCCACGCATCCCTACCATCTGTGTTATCTGAGAGATATTTCCCCTGGCTCCTGAGGCAGCCATCATATAGATCCCCCCAAAAGATTCCAGGGATTGCGCTACACTATCAGTAATTTCATAAGTAGTTTTCATCCATGTCTGAACAGCATTCTCATAACGCTCCTCCTCAGTAATCAATCCTTGATTAAATTGTTCCTCCACAACACTAATTTGCTGCTCAGCCTCCTCAAGAAGCTTGCTCTTGTTAGCAGGTTCATTAATATCATCCATTGCAATAGAAATACCTGACTTCGTAATGTAGTCAAACCCCAATTGTTTGAGGTCATCAAGAATAGGAGCCGTAGCCGCCTCACCCAATAAGCGAATACAATCAGATACCAATGATTTTAAGGATGCCTTGTCCATTACCTTATCATAGGCACGAAGCTCTGGAGGCAAAATATCGTTAAATAAAATTCGCCCCACAGTGGTCTCCATTTTCCCTGAGCGCTCATCTTGTACTGTAATCTGGGCACCAAGCTCAATAAAACCTAACTCATAAGCAAGCCTAGCTTCCTCAAGATTACTGAATACTTTCCCCGTTCCTTTAGCTCTAGGCTTAACCGTAGTGAGATAATAGCACCCGAGGACTATATCTAAACTAGGCACGACTATTGGCTCACCGCAACTTGGCAGCAGCATATTACTAGTACTAAGCATAAGTTTCCTGGCTTCCTCGACCGCTAATTTGGATAGAGGAATATGGACTGCCATTTGGTCACCATCAAAATCAGCGTTGAAGGCAGCGCAAACCAAAGGGTGAATTTGGATAGCATCACCATCAATTAACACCGGTTCGAAAGCTTGAACGCTCAACCGGTGTAGTGTAGGTGCACGATTGAGTAACACTGGACGTTCTTTGACTACTTCGTTGAGTAAATCCCAAATTTCGGGACCACCATTTTCTACCAGGGTCCGAGCAATCTTTAAGTTATTAGCATAGCCCATCTCGATAAGCTTATGCATCACGAAAGGTTTAAATAGCTCTAAAGCCATGCGCCTTGGCAACCCGCATTGGTGAAGCTTGAGATTCGGACCAACAACAATTACTGAACGTCCACTATAATCCACCCTCTTTCCCAAAAGATTTTGACGAAACCGACCCTGCTTCCCTTTCAGCATAGCCGATAAAGATTTCAGTACATGCTTGGTTCCAGTAGTGACCGGACGCCCCCTCCTTCCATTATCAATAAGAGCATCAACAGCTTCCTGTAGCATTCGCTTTTCGTTACGGATAATAACCTCTGGTGCACCTAATGCTATGAGACGACGGAGACGATTATTGCGATTGATGATGCGCCGATAAAGATCGTTAACATCACTGATAACAAAGCGCCCACCATCCAGTTGAACTACAGGACGAAGTGCCGGAGGCAGTACCGGAAGTACAGTTAAAATCATCCATTCAGGTTTATTCCCACTAAGTTTAAAGTCTTCCACTAGCTGTAGCTGCTTGCTTAACTTCCTACGGTTTTGCCCGGAGGCATTCTGCAATTCCTCAAGAAGTTCCCCATGCAAACTATCAATATCAATCCCTCTCAGTATCTCTAAGATAGCTTCAGCGCCGGTGCCAATTCGTAGAATATCACCATATTTATCCTCAAGTTCCTGATATTCTTCCTCGGTGAGTATTTCGCATCGCTTCAGACTTTTTACTTCATCCCTCCTCGCTTTCCATTCCTCTTCAATCTCTACCTTACTTTCCTCAAATTTGGCCCTTAGCTGATTTATCTTTTCAATTATGTCTTCGTCTTGGGGAGTAGCCTCCAATTTGGCTTGTAACTTCTCAACCTGCTTGTTCACCTTTTTTTCTTGCTCGGCTATTCGCCGATCTTTATCTTCATCAATCTGTTCACTCTTCTTCTGACGAGCTTCTTTATCAACGGAAATAACGATATATCGAGCAAAGTAGATAACTCCTTCCAAGTTTCGAGGCGAGACATCAAGGAGAAGACTGATCGGGCTGGGCACAAGCTTCGTAAACCAGATATGGGCAACCGGTGCCGCTAATTCGATATGTCCCATGCGTTCCCTTCGCATACTAGAAGGACCAACCTCAACACCGCATTTCTCACAGACGACACCTTTGTAACGTATCTTCTTGTACCGCCCACAATGACATTCGTAGTCTTTGACAGGACCAAAAATCTTTTCACAAAATAAGCCGTCCCTTTCCGGCTTCAAAGTGCGGTAATTTATGGTCTCCGCCTTAGTTACTTCGCCATGAGACCAACTCCCGATCTGTTCTGGCGAGGCGAGGCTTATCCTAATGGCATCAAAATCATCAAAATCAGACATTTTCTGTTACACCTCGATCCTTATTCCAGTTTTGAATCTTCCGAAGTACCCACTGTAGAGAGGCTTGCCTGGCTCCTTCCTTCGCTAAGCAATTCCACGGCAAGCCCTAAACTACGCAGCTCCATAAACAATACCTTACACGCCTCCGGAACACCAGGATGATGAATGTCTTCACCTTTAACGATAGCTTCGTAAGCTCTAGAGCGACCATTAATGTCATCCGATTTTATACTAAGCATTTCCTGAAGTGTAGAAGCTGCACCATGACCCTCCAAAGCCCACACCTCCATTTCTCCAAAGCGCTGACCGCCAAATCGAGCTTTTCCCCCCAGTGGTTGCTGGGTAATAAGCGAATATGGCCCGGTAGAGCGGGCATGCACTTTATCTGAAACAAGATGTATCAATTTCATCATATAAACAACACCAACAGTCACAGGCTGGTCAAAAGTCTCCCCAGTTCGCCCGTCTCTAAGTTCCATCTTTCCAAAGATAGGTGGACAAAGTCTTCGCTCTTTGTAAACCTCCTGTGTTTTCTGTTCTAATTCATCCTTGCTCAAATCCCGAGAATTTATGCCCACATCCTCAAGCCATAAACGAAGAGCAGCCTCTCTAGCCTTCCCTTTATGTTTCCCATCCATCATTTCCTCTGTCTCCTTCCCATTAAATCCTCGGGCAGTGAGCCAAGCGTCAATCTTCTCAAAATCAGTTACACCATCAGTTAAACCACCGTGATATAGAGAGACAGCGCCGGCTTGCCATGCTATCCAAGACATAGCTAAATAATCTTCAACCTCAGTAATATCAGCTCCATCAAAGATGGGGTTAATTGCTTTGAAGCCCAAGACACGCGCTACCCAACCTAAATGAGCTTCCAAAACCTGTCCTAGGTTCATTCGAGATGGGACGCCTAGAGGATTAAGGACAATATCCACAGGTGTACCATCAGATAAGTAAGGCATATCCTCCTCAGGCAATATAATTGAAACAACACCTTTATTGCCGTGCCTGCCTGACATTTTATCGCCCACTGATACCTTACGTTTCTGAGCAAGCCATACCCATATAAGCTTATTTACTCCGATCGGCATTTCGTCATGGCTATCACGAGAGAATACCTTTACATCGATTATCTTTCCCCCCTCACCAGCTGCTACTCTGAGAGAACTGTCCTTCACCAGACGTGTCTTTTCGCCGAATATAGCTCGTAATAACTTCTCCTCCGCAGAAGGCTCGGTTTCACCCTTAGGGGTAATCTTCCCCACTAATATATCATTGGAGCTTACTTCAGCCCCTATTCGTATAATGCCCTGCTCATCAAGCTCGCTAAGGCTTTCTTCGCTTACATTTGGTATGTCTCTGGTAATTTCTTCAGGACCAAGCTTCGTGTCACGGGCCTCAACCACATATTTCTCTATATGGATAGAAGTGAAAACATCGTCTGTGACTAATCTTTTACTAATAACGATGGCATCTTCAAAATTGTACCCTCTCCAGCTCATAAAGGCACAAATAACATTTTGCCCCAAGGCAAGCTCTTCTCCATCCACTGCACTGCTGTTAACAAGTGGCTGCCCTTTTCTAACCTTGTCCCCTTTATTTACTATGGGACATTGGTTAACACATGTCCCTTGGTTGGTTCTAACAAATTTATCCAACTTATAAATGTGCTCCTTGTCTTCTTCATCCTTAATTATGATTTGTGAACTGGTTGCTGAAGTCACTACGCCATCACAGGGAGAATATATTGCCTGCGTACTGTATTTAGCCACCTCTTTTTCCATACCGGTGGCTACCACGGGGGCCTGGGAAAACAACAAAGGCACAGCTTGGCGTTGCATGTTGCACCCCATTAGAGCGCGATTAGCATCGTCGTGCTCCAAAAATGGAATAAGCGAGGCAGCAACGCCAAATATCTGTTTGGGAGAGACATCCATAAAATCTACCTTGTCAACAGATTCATTAAAATATTTATCACCTTTCTTAACTTCGACCCTTTGCTGGATAAACTCACTACTGCTGTTAACAGGAGCATTAGCTGGAGCAATAGCATATTGCTCCTCTTCATCAGCGGCTAAGTAAGCAATCTGCTCAGAAACAAAGGGGGCTATTTTGATTGTTTGCATGGGAAGAGAAGCAAGCTTGTCAGCGATTTCCTTAGTAATCAATGTCCCTGCTTGGATTACAACCTCGCCACTATCGTTTTTCACATCCTCCCGGATTGTTCTTCCCAACAATTCATCTTCAATATTTGGAACCTCATGAATAACCTTACGGTAAGGTGTTTCTATGAAACCGTACTTATTGACTGAGGCGTAGGTAGCTAACGATCCAATGAGCCCGATATTTGGTCCCTCTGGTGTTTCTATAGGACAAATCCGGCCATAATGCGAATGATGCACATCCCGAACTTCAAAGCCAGCTTGCTCCCGTGATAAACCACCGGGACCTATAGCTGAGAGGCGACGCTTATGAGTCAATTCAGCCAGTGGATTAGTTTGATCCATAAATTGAGATAGCTGAGACCTGCCAAGGAACTCCCTTATAGCAGCTACTAACGGGCGAATGTTAATTAACAAGGCTGGAGTCGCCTCTTCGGGACCAAGAATGCTCATCCGTTCTTTAATAGCCCTCTCTAAACGCAGCAACCCAACTTGAAATTGCCTCTGTATCAAGAAACCCACTGTTTGTGCCCGCCGATTGCCAAGATGGTCAATATCGTCAGGGATATCTTCATGCTTATTGATCAAGATAATCTGACGGACTACTCCCACCAGATCTTCGGGTGTTAAACCGAGCTGGTCTTGAGAAATGTTAAGCCCTAATTTCTTATTAAGCTTGTAGCGACCTATTTTTCCCAAGCTATAACGCCGTGGATTAAACAAAAAGTTATTCAGCAATGATTGAGCACTATCGAGATTAGGAGGATCACCAGAAGAAAATTTACGGTAGATATCAACTAAGGCATCACCTTTAGTCACAATCGAAGGATTCCGCTCTATTGTGGAGCGAATAAAAGCATGGTCAGGCGAATTATCTACGTCCCGGAATCGGTTAATTAGCTCCTCGTCGGTTTCAAGGCCTATAGCACGCAATAAAGTGGTGACAAGCATTTTCCTCTTCCCGCCTAATCTCACCGAGATAACATCTCTGCCAGAAGTCTCAAAATCGAGCCAAGAGCCATGTTCGGCAACAAGCTTGGCAAAACATAACTCACGCCCGCTAGCAGGATCCCTCTGTAAAGTGAAATAAACGCCAGGAAAGCGGCTCAATTGGCTTACCACTACCCTTTCCACTCCAGAAATAATAAAAGTCCCTCTATTCGTCATTAACGGAAAGTCACCAAAGAATAACTCCTGTTGTTTAATTTCTCCCGTCTCCTTGACTATTAGCTGAACAGTGACATAAAGAGGAGAAGAATAAGTCATGCCCTGCGTAAGACATTCCTCAACAGAATGGTGTGGCTCACGAAACTCATAATCAGTGAAACGCAGCTCTAATTTATTACGCGTATAATCCAAAATAGGGGAAATCCCCTCAAAAAGTTCCTTTAAGCCTTCTTCCTGAAACCAACAAAACGAATCAAACTGAACCCGAACAAGAGAAGGAATCTCGACAACCTCAGGAAGCTTAGCAAAAAACTTTGTTAAACTATGTTTAGGTATGGACAATACAGCCATAATCTTTATTCCTTAAAATAAAATCAAAAAAGTTACCCTAAGGCATTCAAAGTGTTGTAATATATTTAATGAGGGAATTTAGACTTGACCAAAATTGAAGGGAAAGGGAAAACATACGCAACCTTTCAATCTAACACTATTAGATTTTTTTGTCAAGTCCCTGCCCCAAGAAAAATATGAAGAACACAATTAAATTTGGCACAGATGGATGGAGGGGAATTATAGCCGAAGACTTTACCTTCAACAATGTTCGTATTTGCTCTCAAGGTATAGCTAATTATTTCAATAAAAAGGGACTAAGTCAAAAGGGACTGATTATCGGCTATGACACCCGTTTTGCCTCTGAAGACTTTGCTTCCGCTGCTGCTGAAGTGATTGCTGGCAACGACATTAAACTCCATTTATGCCTTAAACCAACACCTACGCCTGTGATAAGCTATGCTACTAACGCCACTAAAGCTGCTGGGGCTATTATTATCACCGCAAGCCACAATCCAAGAGAGTGGAATGGACTCAAATGCAGGTCGGAGGATGGTGCCAGTGTCGCAAACGAGGTCATTAACGAGATAGAAAAAGAAATTGCCTATGTTGCCCATGATGAGAAAATTAAAAAAATTGCTCTGGATAAAGCCTTGAAGAAAGGATTAATAGATTATTTAGACCCTCACCCCATCTACTTTGAGCATCTACCACATCTTATCGATGTTGAAAACCTGCGACATCAGAAATTGACCGTGATTGTTGACTCCATGTACGGGGCTGGGGCAGGATATTTTGAGACCATCCTCAAAGGCAAAAACATGGAGATTACTGAAATCCACGGTGAAAGAAATCCTTTTTTCCCAGGTATACAACCCGAGCCTATCGCCAAAAATTTAACCACACTTTCCCAGCTAGTGGTGAAACAGAAAGCCGATGTTGGCTTGGCTACCGATGGAGATTCTGACCGCATTGGTATCATAGATGAGAAGGGAACGTTCTTAAATCAACATCAGGTCTTTGCCCTGCTATGTCTTTATTTATTAGAAGTCCGTGGTGAGCGAGGTGCTATAGTAAAGACGTTGACCTCTACCACCATGCTTTCCCGCCTCGGGCAGATTTTCGGAGTTTCTGTCTACGAGACCCCCGTGGGATTCAAATATGTTGCTCCGCTAATGATACAAAAGAACGCAATGATTGGCGGTGAGGAAAGCGGGGGCTATGGCTTTCGAGGAAATATTCCGGAAAGAGATGCTATCGTGGCTGGGCTTTATTTCCTCGATTTCATGGCTAAAACAGGCAAGACACCTTCCCAACTGCTCAATTACCTCTACAGTAAAGTTGGCCCTCACTACTATGACCGCATCGACTTGCACATCCCTGAAGGCAAGCGCCAAACGATTTCGAAGCAGCTTGCTTCAGTTTCTTGGAATACTATAGCTGGCACAAAAGTAAGCAAGATAGACACCACCGACGGTTTTCGCTTTCTTCTCGATGACGGATCATGGCTACTTATCAGATTTTCAGGCACAGAGCCATTGGTTCGCATCTATGCTGAGGCTGGAAGCCCTGAGAAATTAAGAAAATTACTGCAAGAAGGTAAGAGGCTAACAGGATTATGATAGACCTTGACGACCCAGAAATATACCGACATTACGACTCTGATGGAATGCGAGAGCATATCCGTAAGCTGCCCTGGCAATTGCGTGAAGCATGGCAGAAAAGTAGCGAAATTACTTTGCCGGCTAGTTTCGCCAATATAGATAATATTATCATCTGTGGCATGGGAGGCTCAGCTATCGGTGGAGAATTGATTAAAAGCTTTGCCTCTAATCTAACTAAACCAATTATCTTCATCCATCGGGATTACGCCCTGCCAGCTTTTGTTAATTCCCGAACTCTGGTAATCGCCTCCAGCTATTCCGGAAACACCGAGGAAACGCTCTCCAACTTTACCCAGGCTATGGACATAGATTGTCCCAAAATAGCTATCACTACTGGTGGCAAATTAAAGGACCTGGCAAAAGCAACGCAGGTCCCGGTTTTCACCATAGATTATGCTTGTCAACCCAGAGCTGCCTTGGGTTACAGTTTTGTCACTTTAATATCGCTGCTTGCAAGGTTGGGATTTATAGAAGGTAAATCAGCCCGGTTAGATGAAGCAGTTCAAACGCTTGAAGCACTTTTAGACAACTTAGCCGAGGACATACCTACAGTACATAATCCGGCTAAACAGCTTGTCCATAAACTATTTGGCAAGCTGATAATCATTTACGGTGCGGGCATACTTTCCCCCGTAGCACAACGCTGGAAAGGACAATTCAATGAAAATAGCAAAACCTGGGCTTTTTATGAAACTTTCTCTGAGCTCAATCATAATGCTGTGGTTGGTTATGAATTCCCCAAAGAAATGGCAGGTAAGGTATACATAATTTTGCTTCGCTCACCATCCTTACATCCCAGAATCCTGGCTCGCTATCGAATAACCAGTGAAATTTTACAGAAAGCCAAAGTCAAGCATGAGATTATCGATAGCCAGAGCAAAGGTAAGCTAGCTCAAATGATGAGCCTTATCTTTCTTGGTGACTGGACAAGCTATTATTTAGCAATGCTAAATCAAGTTGACCCTACACCGGTGAAAATGATTGATTACCTCAAAGAACGGCTCAATAGTATAAAATGAACATTGGCGGAGGGAGTGGGATTCGAACCCACGACCCCGATTTCTCAGGGCAACCGCTTAGCAGGCGGCCGCACTAGACCACTATGCGATCCCTCCTGTGGAGCTAAGGTTACAATAGGTAGAACTTTCGAACTAGCTTTCAGTTTACCCATTTAGCCCTGTAATCTCGCTGATGATAATTGTAGCAATAAAGCACACAGCACACAAGAGAAAATGGGAATGTTGCTGAAGAGGTCACAATCCCTCTGGCCGATGTGGATATTGCACAAACCGATGTATTGTATGCCTGAAGCTGTGTAGACGCTACATCGCTTTGTTACACACAGGCCTATCGTCTGCCCTATGGTTTGCCTTATTGTTTGCTCTGTCATTTGCCATATAGTGGACTTTCTGTGGTCGTGGTAGCATTTTATATATCTAATCTGACTTTACTCGTTATGAAGTGAGATTTAGAGAAACACCATAAAGGATATTCATTTGGTCAAACTAACTAACAAACTAGCTATGCTATGCCTTAATACAATCTGGAGAAATATGGAAGCCTGGAAACAGGTAAAGAATAATAAAGGCCTTTGTGTTCTTGATGTTGATTGTGGAAAGCAAGATATTATCCGGGATTTCCCATTTCAACTGGCAGTGAGGCAATCTTCATTCCTCCTCGGCACGGGTACCGCAATAATACCCCCCTTTGCCCGTGGTTGGCAATCTCTCAAAGACCTTACGGAAATGAGATCCCAAAATGGCAAAGCGGATGGATAAAGTCAGATACTTAGGGTATCTCAACAGAGTCCAGCCAAACAGCTTGCAGTAATACCACCTCCCTTTTTCCTTGACACCCAAAAACCACATAGACTTAATAAATGCCCTAACATACCAAAGCTGAAGCCTGACCTTCTTTTTCCCTTTAGGTTTATACTCCTTTAGAAACGTTTTGACCCGTTCGTAATATTGCTTGGGCGAATAGATTGTACTTAGTATATGCTTATAGCCGCTAATAAGTGTTTCGTAACCCATTTTAGGGATGATGTTTGTTGAACCGTCTACACCGTCGCCAGAAGCGTCCGGCAATAGACGGTTCTCCTTTTTCAGACGTTGGTATAGTCTTGTTTCCGGAGGGGCACCCAGCAAAGCGACCATGGCGGTAACGACTCCGCTCTTTTGAATGAAACTGATCTGGCTTTCAAAAATTGAAGGCGTGTCAGCATCAAAACCGACAATAAATCCCCCCATTACTTGAAAGCCATGATTTTGAATCTTCTTAACCGAAGCAACTAAATCACGATTCTTATTGGGAAATTTGTTGCACTCGACCAAGCTTTCTTCATTTGGGCTTTCAATGCCAACAAATACGGTGTCAAACCCTGCCTCGACCATTAATTGCATTAGCTCTTCATCATCGGCAAGGTTTATAGATGCCTCGGTAATAAATGAAAATGGATATTTTTTCCCTTTCATCCACCGGATTATTGCCGGCAGGATTTCTGCCTTTAATTTTCTCTTATTGCCGATAAAATTATCATCAACAATAAACAAACTACCCCGCCACCCCTTGTTGTATAACGCATCCAATTCGGCTACCATCTGGGTTTTGGTCTTGGTTCGCGGTTTATGCCCATTTAGAATGATAATGTCACAGAATTCGCAGTTGAACGGGCAACCTCGGGAATACTGAATACTCATTAACGAGTATTTCTTCATATTGAGAAGCGACCAGAGTGGAATGGGAGTTTGGGTTATATCCGGTCGTTCCTTGGAGGTATAAACATGTTTGGCGCATCCTTTCTCTAGGTCTTCTAAGAAGAGCGGAAGGGTAATTTCAGCCTCGTCAAGCACTAGATGATCTACATTATCAAAGCCAAATTCTTCGTAGGCGGCGGTGAAAAGGGGACCACCGGCTACAGTCTTGGTATTGAATTTCTGGCATCGGTTAGTAACCTCTTTTGCCGATTCTTTTTGCACCACCATGGCACTGATAAACACGTAATCAGCCCATTTAATGTCTTTATCAGTTAGCCTTGTTGTATTCATATCTACAAGCCTTTTCTCCCACTCAGCAGGGAGCATAGCGGCTACAGTTAATAAGCCCAAGGGGGGTAAAAGCTCCTCTTTGGACATGAATTTTAAAGCATGCTTAAAGCTCCAGAACGTATCCGGATACTGTGGGTAAACCAGTAGTATTTTCATAAGATTCTATCCCCCACCAACTTCCTTACTTTCCCAGCGATAAAACTGGACATGGTTAACCTGGTGGCGCCGGCATACCTCGCTTATCGTAGCCCCTGATTGCCTCCCCTCCACCACCACCCTCAGTTTCTCCTCAGCACTCAAGCGTCTACTTTGATTTGTGTCCATCTCGTTACCCCCTTGGTTATTCCAACGGTAAATGTGTCGGCTAGGGTAGTATAACCAACATGCAGCCTTTCCGCGGGGAGCAATATCTCTTTCGTCTCTCTTGTTTGCAATAGCTTGGCCACAGCATCCCTCCATAGACTCATGGACTTTATTTGAATTCGTCTTTCCCCATTGTCACAAATATAATCGCCAAGATACCCAACAAAAACCAAGGACCGAAAACAGCACAGATAGACCCAGCAATTGCAAGTCCCCATATTCTCCTCCTTAGGGCATAAATACCACCTGCTATGGCTACTATGCCCAGTATAATTATAGGAATCGCCATGCCAGCCATCGTTTCAATTCGAACTGCTGGCCCCACGTATGGCCACATTGGGAAGCTACGGAGCCCTCTTGCAATTGCTTCTGCCAGCACAGCAACTAGTAGGCCGCCAATCACACCGCAGGCTCCTGCAATAATACTAAGTATGCCGGCAGTTATTGGCTTCCAAGTTCTTACAGGTGGTGGTGCGGCAGCGAGAGCAATGGAAACACCGAGCTCAGCACCACACTTAGAGCAAAACTTGGCATCTTCAGGATTTTGAGTACCACACTTAGAACAAAACATTTTCACCTCACTGCACTAACTTTAGCACAGTAGAAGCATTTGTCACAATAGGTGTAGTCTAGCTTAATCTTAGCTCAGGTTCAGTGTTCGATTAGATTAGAGTAGACTATGCCTATACGATACAACCAAGACACATTCTGACGATTTGTGTCTGTTGCCGAGGGTAGTTGGATACCGCCTGATAAATCCCGGACTACTGAAAGCCTAGCTGGTGCCAGCTTATGGAAAAACTGTGCCATCTTCCTCAAACCTTAACTGGATTCTAGTATTTGGATGCTACACTAGAAGCAGGAGTGTGGAAAAGGGAGAAATTCATCTCAGGTTATGATGCCTGATTGCAACTTAAAAGGCGGTATTTATTGGGGGTAGGTCAGAGCAATAGATGAATGGTACTAAATAAACGGAGAAAGATGCTAAAGTCGCTACTAACCTTTTGACCACTTTCCCATTATATTATTGTGGAGAGAATATATACTTTGGTCTTTGTAAGTCAACAGATTAAATGGCTAACATGGACACTATGATAGGAGGTAAAAATGATAGCTGAATTACGACGTAAGCCTGTAATAATCGGTATCCTTTCCTTTGTAGTTGCTGCTCTGGTGGTTGGTTTAGCGGTTCCCGCAATTACAGCTTCAGCCGCCAGTCCACCCCGAGGCCCAACGGGAACTCGGCCAAGTAAGAATATCACGAGAGTATCGGGTAATATAACGGCGCTAACCAACACTTCCATTACCATCAAAACTTCGGCTGGTGCCACCATTGGTCCTCTAATTGTGGGGCCAGATACCAACTTCGCTCTTCGTGGTGTTACCGGAGCACTTCTGAACCCATCAACGGGTACCGTATCTCTATCTCTGCTTCTGAGCGGACCGGTTACCGTTGTCTACGATAGCAAGACAATGGCGGCTGAGCAGGTAATGATAAATATGCCCAGTCCGACTCCAGGCATGGGAACTCAGGCAAATAGGAATGTCACGAGAGTAACGGGTACTATATACTCGGTATACAGCAATTCATCGGGCAGTTTCATTACCATTAATACTGGTACTACCTCGGCCCCGGTTTATGTTACTCTAGCCTTAGGTAACAATACCAACTTTACTATTCATGGTGTTACCTGGTTGCCAATCACCGGGATATCTCTAGATGGGTTACCCGTTACCGCTGTCTACAACAATAACCAGGCAGTGACGCCGCCTGTGGCTAGTCAGGTAATGATAAGTATGCCCAGTCCGCCTCTAGGCCCACCGGGAACTCCGAGAAACTTTGGGGGTTGGTTCGGCGGCTCTAGGCACAACGGCAACCTCGGCAAATAAGAATAGATAGGATTTATCCAGAAATCTACGAAGCCTTTGGAAAATAAACACAAAAGGTGAAAAAAAGAATCCTAGTTTTAGCCAGTGTTCTGGCTCTAGTTCTGGTGGCGGTTCTGGCCGTGCCCATGGCAGCGGCGGCATCATCTGCGGTAACCGAAGCCGCGCCACCGCTTATTCTTCAGCCAGCATCGGCTGACCTGACGAGCATAGACCTTAGTGGTTCACCGACCGGCTACACATTCGCAGGATCAACCTACGATTACATTGGAGTAGGCGTAGCCAATGGCGTAGCAAGCATTACCGTAACCCCGACATCACCGACAAGCGGGGCAGTAATCACCGTAGACGGAGCAACAGTAGCTTCTAGAGCAACCTCTGACCCGATCAATTTAACAGCTGGAACAGCAGTGACCATTACCGTCGTTACCACAGACCCAGGTTCGGCAGCGAAAACCTATACCATTGTGGTAACCGAAGCCGCGCCACTGCCAGCATCAAACGGACTCAGTGGTTGGCTAATCGCAGTAATTGTAGTAGTGGTATTGGTGATCATTGCAGCAATCATCTGGGTAATACTACGCCGTAGGAGTTAACAAGCAATAACATAATAAAAAAGTAGAAAAGAGAAAAGGACTAAACTCAGGTTTGAGCATGGGAGTTGGTTCAATTGATAACAGTTTAGAAAAAGGAGGACAATATGCTTGGAGAGAAAGTTAGGCACTACCAGGGGAAGAACACAGATTTGAATAGT
>DAOUMA010000015.1:0-4204 GCA_034414555.1 Dehalococcoidia bacterium
CTTTCTTACAAAACATACAAAATATTAGCACGGGGCTGAGTTTGTCAATACCACTTATCTTAGCTTTAACTCATCACTGTGGGGTTGCTCATGGGAGGGACGCTAGGAGCGGCTGAACAAACTGACGAATTGTTCATCTCTCATGTCAAGACTTCCTCGTCATACCATTCGACCAGGTTACTTGACCAGACTCGCTCCACTGCTGTTTCCAGCACTGCCTGCCGCGGGTCGGGTATATCGAGCAGCAGCGCCAGGGTACGATTGTCAAACTGCTGTAAGAGCGAGCAGCGCTTTTGAAGTGAAAGTATCGTGGTTCGTGCGCCTCCATAGACCAGGTAATCCAGCGTCCGGACTTGCGATTCCAGCTTCTCCTTGATGTGGCAACAGACCCGATTCAGGAAAGACTCTATTTGCTTTTCTCGGTGTCGCTGAAACCGTTGTTGCGAGGAGCCACCCTTCTTGTGACGTCCGTGAATAAGGCCCGTTCCTACCTTACTGGCGATGAGGCCCTCACCCCGACAGAGTCCAATAGCGTACGCTCCCAAACGCACCAGAATGAGAGCAACACTGAAATCATGCCTGAGCAGAGCACGCAGCGGCTCAACAGCATATCCTTGAGTAAAATATTTTTCCGTGATTGGAAATGGTGGTGAAATCAGGCACTTTCGGGAAAGGCCCCAAAAAATAACCGCGCCTGTTGCTGAGTTAACAGCAAGCTCAGTCATATTCGTGGCAATATCTGGCGTCTCAAGCACCCTTCTAAGTGAGTCCTCAACCTCCCCGTATGACAGCCCAGATGGTATGTACAGCGACCTGGCGGTGCTATCAACTGCCTCCAGTTCGTCGAGGAAGCCAAACATCTTCGCTCTACTAAGAAAGAACCTTCTTGATGCCAGCATTGCAGTCCACACCTCCAAAAATTTTGTAGTTGCCTGATTCATCAGGTAGAGCCGCCCAATAAATTGGCCAAGTCCATTTTTAAACAGCCCCAAGAGTTTTATAGCAGCGGGTTATACTTCACCTAGAGCTTAACAATAGTTACTCCGTCACCACCCTCTCCCTTCTCACCGGGACGAAAGGATTTGCTTAGCGGGTGGGAAGCCAGAAGTTCTCTGACGATATTGCGCACGGTGCCAGTCCCGAACCCATGAATTATACACACCTCACTCAGATTAGCCAGGCTGGCGTCGTTGAGGTAATTATCGAGCAGCCATTCTATTTCTTCGGCTCGTTTTCCTCGCAGGTCAAGTTCCGCTGAAACTGGATGTCCACGCAACTTTTTCCTCACGGTAATAGATTTTGGAGTGGTGTTGCCATGCGGCGATGCCACCTTTTCTACGGCGTCGAGCCCGAGTCTGAGCTTGGTCAGCCCGGCCTGCACTTCAATCTGTCGTGTTTCCGATGATACTGAGAGCACCGTTGCTTGCAAATCCACTTCTTTTAACCAAACCGTATCACCAACAGAGATGCTGCTCTCATCTATTACCTCCTCATCTGTTTTTACACCTACCTTCGGCTGCCAGATTTCGCTCTTTAGCTGCTCCGACATGGTAGCTAGCGCCTTTCTGGCTTGCTCAAGGGCAAGCTCCGATTTCTCCTTGCGTAATTCTGACGCAGCGCGGCGGATTTCCTTTTGTAACCCAGCAGCCTCACGAGTAACCTTATCCCGAGCCTCTTGAATGACCTTTCGTTCTTCCGTTTTTAGCAGTCGGAGCTCGGTCTTTAATTCTGTGTTATATTGCTCCGCTTCATTTCTCTCTCGTTCTAAGTCACGGCGTATGGTCTCAACTGCTTGTTTCCCGCTAACCAAATCGGCGAGCATGGTTTCCATTTCCTGAGCGCCTTTCGGTAACATGCCTCTGGCGTCGTTGATAATCTTGCTGGGTAAGCCCAGACGAGAGGCAGTAGCCAGGGCATTACTCCCGCCGGGGACGCCCATAGTCAGATGATAGGTCGGCGTCAGTGTAACAGGGTCGAAGTCAAGCGAAGCGTTTTGCAGCCCTGGGGTTGTGTGTGCGAACGCCTTGAGGTCACTGAAGTGCGTGGTAGCCACGGTCATCGTACCTCGCGATAAAAAGTGGCGTAAAATAGAGCGAGCTAAGGCAGACCCTTCGGTGGGGTCGGTGTTCGTACCCAACTCATCAAGAAGCACCAGACTCCTTTCCGTAACCCCGTTGATGATGCGTATAATGTTGCCTATGTGCCAGCTAAAGGAGGAAAGTGTTTGTTCGATGCTCTGTTCGTCACCGATATCAGCAAATATCCCATCAAAGACCGGGATGTGACTTTCCGCTGCGGCAGGGATAGGGATGCCAGCTTGGGTCATCAAGCTGAGAAGTCCAATTGTCTTAAGTGCTACCGTCTTGCCACCGGTATTAGGTCCGGTAATTACCAGGATAGAGAAATCCCGCCCTATCTCCACAGAAAGTGGCACTGCTTTTTCTGTAAGTAAGGGGTGTCTGGCTTCGACGAGTCTGATTATGCCAGCTTGTTCATCCGCGGGTATTTTCCCGTTTCCGCTGAAAGTAGTGAGGATGGGTTCAGTAGCCCTGGTCTTAATGGCATACCTTGCCTTGGCCAGTGCCAAGTCCAACTCGGCAACCAGAGCTATGCTGTGGCAGAGCTCTGCCTCGTACATTCCCACTGTGGCACTGAGGTTTTTGAGAATCCTCTCTATTTCACGCGCTTCTTCCATCTCAAGCTCTCGAAGTGTGTTCCCTGGCTCTACAGTCGCCCATGGTTCAACAAATAGGGTAGCTCCAGTATTAGACACGCCGTGAACAATACTTTTTATTTCTCTGCGAAATTCAACCTTTATTGGAATAACATATCTTCCCTCGCGCTCGGTGATGATAGGCTCCTGGATTATCCTGCGCCGCCTGGGTGACCTTATTATATCTTCCAGACTCTGTAGCAACTGCTGGCGTACCTCTTTCCACTGCTGCCTGACTGCAGCCAGCGTGGGCGAGGCAGAATTCAGCAATTCCCCGGTTGGTGCGATACAGTTGGCGATATCTTTCTCGAGCTTGTGGAGTTCCACAATGCCGTCGGCGATATTCCACAGCAACGGTAGTTTTTCTGACAACTTTCTCAGAGTGCTGCGCAATTGGGACATAGCAGCTAGAGTTTGTCGGATTTCTATGAGAGTTCGAGGCTCAAGGATTTTGCCCCGTGCTGCCAGCGCTACCGCCTTTCGAATATCGAAAACTGTTCCGATAGAAAAATCAGGCTCCAGTGAAAGAAGACGACGCGCCTCGGCTGACTGTCTCAGCAGTAAGGAAATCTGTTCGTAATCCGAAAGTGGTTGAATATCAAGGGCTAGTTCGCGGCTAGCCGAAAACGCAGTAAATCCAGCCAGTATTTCCCTGATGCGAGGGAATTCGAGTATTTCCAGGCTCTTATCATCCACAACAGCAACCTCTCTTTGTCATACAGATTATAGCATGATGCGAGGAGGGCGCGAGAGGTTCTCCCGGCTACCCTTGCCCATCTCAGGCTGCCGTGTGTTACTAAGAAGAAGCCTGCATGCTTGCTTCACCACCAAAGTCGTGAGCATACTCCACACAGCCAGGAAGTTTGTGATGGTATTCGGTTAATATGGTACGTCGGTCTCACAGGTGCGCTCATTAAATGAGCTATAGAGGCTATCCGAAAACTAGAATCTTGGCAGTGGGGATGATTTGAATTGAATGGAAAGGCAGCTATAATGGGAGGCAAAAAAGAAAAATGATAATAGGTTTGCAGTGCCCTAGCAAGCAAAAGGCAGTTGGGCTTCTCAACAAAATGGCTTTTTGTGCAGCTCTGGGCATCCCAAATCGGACATCTATACCTAAAAAAGGGGAGACCTCTAGATTGAGGTCTCCCCTTCACTCAAAGCTCGCTATCTGTTACTCTATGGACCGTAGACCGCCTCAACACCCAGCTCATCTCCATAGCCCAGGGTATCCTTACTTATCTCCGCCGTCGCACCGTAGCCATACATCGTAAGTGCACTATCCTGACTATTATACAAGTCACCCAGCATTATCCAGTGGCCAGCCTCGTGGGTCATTATGTCCTGAATATCATAGGTTCCTGAAACACCAGAGTTAGTTGGGTCAGTGTACCTAGTAATATTCTGAGAAGCCGGTGTTGACAGGTCATGGGTAACATTGGGGACAGTGTAACTCCAAGGCAGTGCACTGTTCATCAGTGTGTCAACCTC
>DAOUMA010000016.1:0-235774 GCA_034414555.1 Dehalococcoidia bacterium
CCCAGAAACTTTATCTCCCCCCGATAATCGACCCCGAGTATCACTACGAGTCCATCAATGTAGAGAACCAGCAAAATAATCCCGACTCTCTTCTCTGGTGGATGAAGCGCACCATTGCTCTTAGGAAGCGATTTAAGGCTTTTGGACGAGGGAGCCTCGAATTCCTTCAACCGAAAAATCACAAGGTCCTGGCTTTTCTTCGGCGCTACCAAGATGAGGTCATTCTAGTCATTGCCAACCTTTCGCGTGCCGCCCAGCAAACTCAACTTGACCTTGCCGAATTTCAAGGAAGAGTGCCTGTTGAGCTCTTCGGACGGGCAGAGTTCGCTCCCATTACCGATGGTCAATACTACTTTACCCTTAGCCCACATGCTTTTTACTGGTTTTCCCTCGAATCGGAACGCGCTGAGCCGCTTCGCCTTCGTGCCTTGCCTTCAGAGGCTGTCGGGGCCCTCCCCATTCTGGCTGAGACAGAGGAAGAACTCTTTATAAAAGAGAATTGGTTTATCCTGGAGGCAGTTCTATTGGACTACATAAGGGGACGTCGCTGGTTTCGCGGGAAAGCGCGAGAGTCCTGGGGACTGCAGATCTTAGATATCATCCCCATACATTCTCCAGAGTTCGCTGCCAACCTTGTCTTAATTTCAGTGGAATATGCTGAAGGAGACCCGGAGACATATATACTTCCCCTTACTAGCGCCCCTGCCGAGCTGGCAGGCAGGATTATGGCTGAGTATCCGCATGCTGTTATTGCCCGCCTGAAACCCGGAAAAGGCGATGGTGACAACGAGAGCTTACTCTATGATGCTCTGGTAAACAAGAACTTTTGTAAATTCCTAGTAGAAGCCATTGGGCGACGGCGTCTCTTCGAAGGAAGGGCTGGCGAAATCTTAGCCTCACGGACCCGCATCTTCCGTAATGCCCGCGGACCGGCTGAAGTCTCCTTGGAACCTGTTCCCATTAAGACAGAGCAGACCAACACATCTGTGGTCTACGGGGATCGGCTGATTCTCAAACTATTTCGCTGCATTGAAGAAGGAATTAACCCCGAGCTGGAAATCGGTCGGTTTCTCACAGAAAAAACTGTCTTCCCCTATATTTCACAGGTAGCTGGTGCCCTTGAGTACCATCGTAAGAAAGGCAAGATAATAACTCTAGCCACCCTTCAGAGCTTTGTACCGAACCAAGGAGATGCCTGGCAATATACTCTGGACTCCTTAAATCGCTATTTTCAATATGTACTGGCGCATCCCACAGTGCAGGTGCCACCCATTCCTCAGAAACATCTGTTGCCCTTACTCAAGGAGCTACCTGCCTTGGCCCAAGAGACCATCGGTCCCTATCTCGTTTCGGCACACCTTTTAGGAAGGCGTACTGCTGAACTCCATGTGGCCCTGTCCTCAGCACCAGATGACCCAGACTTTACCCCAGAGCCATTCTCCCTTATTTACCAGAATTCACTCTACCATGCCATGCGGAGCTTTGCTACTCAGACACTGCAACTGCTGCGGGAGCGGCTAAAAGAGCTCCCAGAGGAGCTTAGGGAAAATGCTCAACAGGTTCTAGACTTGGAGAAGAGCATCATCGAACGCTTTCAGTTGATTCGCAATCGAAAAATTTCGGCGGCACGAATACGTTGCCACGGGGATTACCATCTAGGACAGGTGCTCTATACCGGAAAGGATTTCGTTATCATTGATTTTGAGGGTGAACCGGCACGCTCCTTGAGCGAGCGGCGAATCAAGCGGTCACCTCTCAGGGATGTTGCTGGTATGATACGTTCGTTCCACTATGCTGCCCACAGTGCTCTACTTCACCAAACCTCATTGGCACTCAAACCGGAGGACCTGCTAGCACTGGAACATTGGGCGCAATTCTGGTATGTCTGGGTGTCATCATCTTTCCTCATGTCCTATTTGAACGGCGTTGAACAAGCCCGATTGCTTCCTGATGACCCAGAACAACTTGGGATTCTTCTAGACGCCTATCTCTTAGAGAAGGCTATCTATGAAATTGGCTATGAGCTTAATAATCGTCCAGACTGGTTGAAAGTGCCACTTCAGGGTATATTACAGCTGATGAAAACTGGAGAATGAGCGTCGGCTGTGGAGATATTCTTCGAGATACTTAAGTGACCGGTATATCCGGTTAAGTAAAGCAATTCAAATGGGAGGTATTATCCAGAGATGACACAGGAAAAAGGCAGAAAGAAAGGAATGTCCTCGAAGGATGAGATACATGTTCAATCAGTGTGCTATGACATAAGCATGCTGAGCGACGATGACCTTTTTATCTTTAATGAAGGATCGCACTATCGACTGTATGAAAAGCTTGGAGCTCACTCCCTAGCGGTGGATGGAGTGGAGGGGACTTATTTTGCCGTGTGGGCTCCCAATGCCAAGCAGGTCTCTGTAATGGGTGAGTTTAATGGCTGGAATAAGTCGAGCCATCCACTCCGCCCAAAAGGGCAATCCGGTATCTGGGAAGGATTTATCCCTGGTGTGGCTAAAGGCACAATCTACAAGTATTATGTTGTCTCTCACCACCGCGGCTATTGTGTGGAGAAAGCTGACCCATTTGCCTTCTATGCTGAAATGCCTCCCAGAACAGCCTCCATTGTCTGGGACTTGGATTATAGCTGGGGAGACCAGTCGTGGATGGAGAAGCGACGTGCTTGTAATGCCCTTGATGCTCCCATCTCCATCTACGAGGTACATCTGGGCTCCTGGCAGCGGGTGTCTGAGGAAGGGAATCGCTACCTTAGCTACCGGGAACTTGCTCCGAAGCTGGCTAAGTACGTGAAGCAACTGGGATTTACCCATGTTGAGTTTCTACCGATAATGGAGCACCCGTTCTATGGCTCGTGGGGCTATCAGACCACAGGATACTTTGCTCCCACAAGTCGCTATGGCACCCCCCAAGATTTCACGTACCTCGTTGACTATTTGCACCAGTATGACATAGGTGTCATCCTCGACTGGGTACCTTCCCATTTCCCTAATGATGAACACGGATTGGGATATTTCGATGGAACGCATCTCTACGAGCACGGTGATCCCAGGCAGGGCATTCATCCCGATTGGAACAGTTTCATTTTCAACTATGGTCGGGACGAAGTGAGGAGCTTTCTATTCAGCAGTGCATTGTTCTGGCTGGACAAATACCACGTTGATGGTTTGCGTGTAGATGCAGTGGCCTCCATGCTCTATCTGGATTATGGCCGTAAAGAGGGTGAGTGGATACCCAATAAGTATGGAGGGCGGGAGAATCTGGAAGCCATCGCCTTCTTACGCCGCTTTAATGAAGCGGTTTATCAAGAAAGCCCTGGCGTGCAAACCATTGCCGAGGAGTCGACTGCCTGGCCTATGGTATCCCGGCCGACTTATATCGGAGGTCTAGGATTCGGCTTGAAGTGGGACATGGGCTGGATGCATGATACGCTGGAGTACATGACCAAGGATCCTATATATCGAAAATATCACCATAATAACTTGACTTTCCGCTTGATTTATGCCTTCTTTGAAAACTTCATCCTACCGCTTTCTCACGATGAAATAACACATGGCAAGGGTTCACTCTTAGGAAAGATGCCTGGAGACGACTGGCAGAAGTTCGCCAACTTGAGGCTCCTTCTGGGATATATGTATGCTCAGCCCGGGAAAAAGCTCCTATTTATGGGAGGGGAGTTTGGTCAGTGGCGGGAGTGGCTACACGATGAGAGCCTGGAATGGCATCTGCTTCAATACTTACCCCATTCCGGTCTTCAGCAATGGGTCAGCGACCTAAACCGATTTTATCGGGGACAGCCGGCTCTCTACGAATTGGACTTTGAACAAGCAGGCTTCGAATGGATTGACTGTAATGATGTGGAGCACAGTGTGGTCAGTCTCATTCGCAAGGGACGGGCTTCCGACGACGTTATTGTAGTTGCGTGCAATTTTACCCCCATGACCCACTTCAACTATAGAATCGGGGTGCCACAGCCAGGATTCTGGAGAGAGCTATTAAACAGCGATGCCAGCGAATACGGAGGCAGTGGTCAAGGCAATCTAGGCGGAGTGGAAGCAGCGCCGATTCCGTTGCATGGCCGCCCCTATTCTTTGACCATCACCCTGCCCCCCTTGGCTATCGTGTTCTTCAAAAGTGAAGGGGGCCAATCGGGAGCTTGACCTAGCAGTCCACAATAAATGCTAAGATATCGTTTTGTTATGCACAGCCAAACTTCAGCCCCCATTATTTACAATCTGTTCCCTCTTCTAGCAGGGACTATGCCTGATTGGCTCCAGCACGCATCCCGCGTCGCAGAAATGGGCTTCAACTGGCTGTACATCAACTCAATCCATTACCCGGGGTTTTCTGGCAGCTTGTATGCTGTAAAGCACCACTATCGTATCAATCCGCAATTCCTGCCTCGCGATACCGGGAAGGATGACCTGGCCGTCTTAGAGCAAACCCTTCGAGGATTCCAAGATTTAGGGCTCTGGCCTATGATGGACCTGGTCATCAACCACAGTTCACGGGACTGCCCTTTGATCCAAGAACACCCTACGTGGTATGCTCATGATGAACATGGTGAAATCGTCAGCCCTTTTGCCCGAGACCCCAATAACCCGGAAAAAGTGACGGTGTGGGGGGATCTGGCGGAGATAGATAACGCAGGCTCAAGTGATAGGGAAGGCCTCTGGGCTTACTGGGTCGAGCTTGTAAAGTGCTACCTTCGCCTGGGGTTCAAAGGCTTCCGGTGTGATGCAGCGTACAAGATACCTGCTGCCTTATGGCGCTATATTGTTGAGGAAGCAGCAAGTATTGACCGGGAGGCGATGTTTTTTGCTGAAACGCTGGGATGCGCTGAAGATGAAGCCCTGGCGCTGCACGACGCCGGGTTGCATTACTTCTTTAATAGTTCCAAGTGGTGGGACTTTGTGCAGCCGTGGTGTCTGGAGCAGCACGAGAAGTTCGGTAAGATCGCCCCATCGATCTCCTTCCCCGAGAGTCATGATACGACTCGCCTTGCTGCTGATACGGGCGGCAACGAGGCTGTACAGCGTCAGCGCTATGCTTTCTCCGCTTCATTCTCCGCCGGGCTTATGATGCCTATCGGCTACGAGTTCGGCTTCAGAAAAAAATTGGACGTTGTTTCCACCCGCCCTACAGATTGGGAGACAGCTTTCTTCGACCTCCAGAGATTCATAAAGAGGATTAATAAATTCAAGATAGAACAGCCTCTGCTCCACGGTGAGGGGAAGTTAAAGACGGTCATAAGCGATAGGAGCACTCTTGTGCTGGAAAGACGTACAGAACAAGCTCCCGGGCAGCTAGCTTGGGTGTTGGTAAATAAGAGTAAGGGCAGACAAGCAGCAATAACCCTCGAGGGCATTGCCCTCAGCCCCCGGCATCGCCTGCATCGTATTTGCCGGGACGAGAACTCCTCACCCGAACTGCCGGCTTCAGAGCAGGCCTTGGTGCTTGACCCCGCCGAAGTGGTGCTGCTCTTGGAATCCTAACAAAGCAATGCTAAGATTTTTGAGAAGAGCGTAACGTGAGCTTTCCCAGAGCAAGTGGGATATTATTGCACTCGACCTCACTCCCGGGCCGATTTGGGATAGGAGACCTGGGAAGAGAGGCTTATCGTTTTGCAGATTTTTTGTCTGGCACTGGGCAGCGTCTCTGGCAAATTTTGCCACTGGGCCCCACCGGCTACGGCAACTCTCCATACCAATGCCTTTCGGTTTTCGCAGGCAATCCCTTGGTTATAAGTCTGGAGAGGCTGGTGGAAGGTAAGTTTCTGGAGCCTGCTGACTTGGAGGATATACCTTCCTTCCCCAAAGACAGAATTGACTATGGCTCAGTTATCAAATTCAAAATGCCCTTGTTGAAAAAGTCCTTTGAGACCTTCCAGGGAAAAGCTGCTCCAGGTGAGCGGGAGCAATTCCAAGTTTTTTGTCAACAGAACGCCGCCTGGCTTGAAACATACTCCTTGTTTATGGCATTGAAAGAGGCTCATGGCCTCTCTGCCTGGAATATGTGGGAGGAAGATGTCCGGAGGCGGCAGCCGAAGTCTCTCGAACGCTGGAGCAAGAAGCTGGACCGCGAAATCTCCTACCACAAGTATCAACAATATCAGTTCTTTAAGCAGTGGTCGGAACTAAAGAACTATTGTAATGAGCGCGGGATCAGGCTCATCGGTGATATGCCCATATTTGTTGCCCTCGATAGCGCTGAGGTCTGGGCGCATCCAGAGATGTTCTATCTGGACGACAGCGGCAAACCAACGGTGGTGGCCGGGGTGCCACCTGACTACTTTTGCACGACAGGACAGTTATGGGGAAATCCTCTCTATCGCTGGGATGCAATAGCCAGGGACGGCTATACTTGGTGGATTGAGCGCTTCCGGGCAACACATGCCTTAGTGGACATCATCAGGCTGGACCATTTTCGCGGCTTCGAGAAATACTGGGAGGTTCCGGGCACGGATATTATTGCCATGAATGGACGGTGGGTCGCTGGACCAGGGGTCGAACTCTTTAATGCCGTGCAGAAGGCATTAGGCGTCCTACCCATCATTGCCGAGGACTTGGGGGTGATCACACTAGAAGTAGACGCCTTTAGAGATCAACTCGGCTTTCCCGGGATGAGGGTTCTCCAGTTTGCCTTCGGCAACGACCCCAAAGCTGATGAGTACAAGCCCCATAACTACCCGCGAAATTGCGTAGTGTACACTGGCACCCACGACAATAATACAACCATTGGTTGGTTCAGGGGTAGCAAAATAGAGGATACCACTCAGAGCAGGGAGGAGAAAAAGTGCGAGAGGCAATCTGCCTTGAAGTATCTCGGCACAGATGGGCACGAAATAAATTGGGATTTCATCCGCCTGGCTTTGATGTCCGTCGCCGACACCGCTATCATCCCTATGCAAGATGTTTTGGGATTGGGCAGTGAAGCCAGGATGAATCTTCCAGGTACCACGGAGGGGAACTGGCGTTGGCGTTTTGTGCCTGATATGCTGACCGAAGAAATCAAAGACAAGTTAAAGGAATTAACTGCACTCTATGGGCGGTAATTACAACGTGATGGTCTTGTACCGGAAGGTTTATTAGGTTGAGAAAACTAGCCTACTGTTAAGAAAGTAAGCCAGCTTGTACCACCAAAATAGATTCGAACTGGAAGAAGATATTGCCACAAAAGAAATGTCATTCTAGTATACGTTTTTGTTTAATAAGGAATAAGTTTGCAGAGCTTGCATTTAATTGTTGTTGCCCCTCAGGCAAGCACGGTAAAATCAGTCAAGCAGGTAGTGAGGAAGGGAAATAATCCAACCGCCTGACTGTCGGGATTTCAGATGGCTTCCCAATCCACTTTTGAAGCTAAAAAGGGTGTTTTTGAGGCTGGGAACATTATACTGACTCTTAATCAGCCGGTTCAGGGTTCGAGTCCCTGGCGGCTCACCAGTGGGTATCTTCGCTCAGTTACCGCCAGGGGTTACCGTTAATGTGGTTAGCCCCACCATTTCCGGCTGTTTTTCTTTGGCGAGCGACTACAGGCAGTTTTATGATGAAGGTGGCTCCCTTTCCTAACTTGCTCCTGGCATATATTGTGCCATTATGTGTGGCAATGATATTTTGACAGATGCTCAAGCCAAGCCCCGTTCCTTCCCCTAGCTTTCTGGTAGTAAAGAAGGGGTAAAATATCCTCTGTAGATTTTTCTTCGCTATCCCCGGGCCGTCATCTTTGAAGGATATCTGAATAGTGTTATCCATCGCCTTTGTTTTAATCAAGAGCTTACCCCCGCCGTGGGCTAATCTCATCGCCGTCCTGGCATTTAGCATTATATTAAGGAACACCTGCTGCATTTGACCGGTGTCTGCCATGGTTCGCGGCAGATGAGGGTCAAGTTTGGTAGTAATCTTTATGTTACCGCTCGTCATTTCATATTGTTGCAGTTCGACGGTGGCTTCTATCAGCTTGTTAATATCAGTATATTCTGTCCCTGGATTCTGGTGGCGGGAAAAGTTAAGCAGCCGGCTTGCGATACCGGATACCCGTTTTCCTTCACTATTGATAATCCTTACATATTCCTTAGCATCCTCGGGCAGCTCCTTTTGCGCTAACATCTCAGCAAAGCCGATAACACTGGTGAGGGGATTATTTACCTCGTGCACGATGCCCGATGCCATCTCGCCAATAACGCCCAAACGGGCGGCTAACTGAGCCTTTTTCTCCAGCTCGTCTTTCTCTGCCTCCATCCGCTTGCGCTCAGTGATATCCCGGGCAACACCTCGAAAGCCTATTGGCTCACCTCGTGCATCCCTTATTAGAGAAGCAGAAGCTTCAATGAATCCCTTCGTCCCATCCTTTCTTATGACCTCCCACTCAATCCCTACGATAGGCTTTCCAGTGGTGTATACCTTGTTGAATGCTTGAAACATCTTCCTGGCATTTTGTTTGTCCGTATAGTCCCTGTTGTTCATACTGAGGAGTTCATTTCTGGGATATCCCAGGATTTTGCACGTGGAGTCATTGCAGAAGGTAAGGTTGCCGGCGAGGTCAAGCTCATAGTAACCATCTGTCATGTTTTCGAGGATGCTTCGGTATTTTTCCTCGCTCTGCCGCAGCTTCTCCTCTGCCTGCTTTTCCTCGGTAACGTCCTTGGCATTGTATTGTATCTCGACGACTTTTCCGTCTTTTCTAATTGCACTCGCGCTTGCCAACAAGTACCGGATCTTACCTGTCTTTGTGATAGACCTTAGTTCATAGTGAGGATTAAGCCCGCTGAGGATGTCTTTCCAGAACTGGATATATTTCGGTGTGTCTTCGGGATAGGCGATCTCCAATATGCTCTTTCCTATCAATTCCTTTTTGGAATAACCGGAAAGCTTTTCCACCTCTTTGTTAAGGCGCAATACCCATCCTTCAGCGTCTGTTGTTATGATTAGTTCATTTGCGGTTTCAAACAGGTCCTCAAAGCGCGTTTTAGCTTCCTGTAATGCTTTTTCCGCCTCCTTGCGCTCGGTGATATCCAGAAGTTGGGCCACTGTCATTGTTTTTCCCGCCAAATCTTTGATGACAGTAGAGCTGATTTCCACACGCCTCTTCTCGCCGTTTTTGCGGATGATGTTGAACTCATACCGAGGAGGAATTGTCTCCCCTCGCTGCCTGCGGACGTATCGGTCTGCAACGAGTTGACTGCTGTCCGCGTCGAGGAATTTGCGGAAATCTTGCCCAATGATTTCCTTACGAGAATATCCCAACATTCGGCACAGTTCGTCGTTCACGTAGGTGAGCAGATAGGCCTCATCCACAATAAGTATGCCCTCGTGAGAGTGTTCCACGATGGAGCGGAACCGCTCCTCACTCTGCTGCAGCATCTCCTCCCATCGCTTGCGCTCGGTAATGTCCCTCGCCATGCCCATAGTGCCTACGATTTTCCCATCTACTTCTATAGGGGATGAGGTGACCTCTACCGGCATGAGGTCACCGTTCTTGGTGATAATCTTAGTCTCATAGGTATTTATTTCCCCCTTGAGCACTCTTTTGAAAGAGTCGGTCATGCGCGGGATCTCTTCCTCGGGAAGGATGACAGTGGCATACTGTCCAATCAGCTCCTTCTTGTTGTAGCCGCACATTTCTTTAGCCCTCTTGTTGCCGGAGGTAAATCTGGTTTTCAAATCCAGCGTAAATATTCCGTCCGTGGCGTTCTCAAATAGATTTCGGTATCGCTCTTCACTTGCCTGCAGTTTCTCCTCCGCCTGCTTCTCCTCAGTAACATCCCGGACAACACCTCGAAAACCTGTGGGCTCACCCTTTGAATTCCTTATCAGGGATATGGAACATGAAGCGACTAGCTTCGTACCATCCTTTTTTATGACGTCAAAATTAAATCCTCTGGCAGGCTGCCCCGTGGTATATACTTCGCCAAATCTTTCCAACACCTTCCTGGCAGTCTCTTTATCCGTGTAGTCCCTGTTGTCCATACGCAGCAGCTCATCTCTGGAATATCCCATGTTAGCGCATATTGAATCATTGACGAAGGTAAATTTGCCGGCAAGGTCAACCTCATAATAGCCCTCTACGATGTTTTTGAGTATGGTTCGGTATTTTTCCTCACTTCGCCGCAGCTCCTCCTCTGCCCTTTTTTGCTGCGTGACGTCCCGGCTAAGGCATCGAAACCCTATCGGCTTGCCTTGTGAATCCGTTATCAGTGATACCGAGGATGAAATGGATAGCTTCGTGCCATCCTTTGTTATGACCTCCCATTCAACTCGTGTGTAAGGCTTACCAGTGCGGTATACTTCATTGAATATTTGATACACCTTCGCGGCGTTTTCTTTGTCCATGTATTGCCTGTTGTTCATACCCAGCAGCTCATCTCTGGTGTATCCCAGGGTTCGGCACAACGAATTGTTGAAGAAGGTAAGGTTACCGGCAAGGTCAACCTCATAATAGCCCTCTACAATGTTTTCGAGTATGCTGCGGTATTTTTCCTCATTCTCCCGCAGCTTATCCTCCGCGCACTTTTCCTCGGTAATGTCCTTGGCATTGTATTGTATCTCGACGACTTTTCCGCCTTTTCTAATTGCACTGCCGCTTGCCAGTAAGTTGCGGACAACGCCGGTCCTTGAAATGGTCCTTAGTTCATAGTGAGGACTAAGCCCGCTGAGGATGTCTTGCCAGAACTGGATATATTTGTCTCTGTCTTCGGGATAGGCGATCTCCAATATGCTCTTTCCTATCAATTCCTTTTTTGAGTAACCGGAAAGCTTTTCTACCTCTTTGTTAAGGCGCAATACCCATCCCTCTGCGTCTGTTGTTATGATTAGTTCATTTGCGGTTTCAAACAGGTCCTCAAAGCGCGTCTTAGTTTCCTGTAATGCCTTCTCCGCCTGCTTACGCTCCGTGATATCCCGGAATACCCCTTGAAGTATTTTTTTGTCCCTGAATTCAATGATATTGGCTTTGATGGCAACATCTTTGAGCTCTCCGTTCTTGGTAATGACCTGAGTTTCCAGAGTCTTGCCTTCTTTTTCTGCGAGATGCTGTTTGAAGGTCGTGGTAAACTCTTCTTCCATTTGGTGCGGAGGATGGAGAATTCGCTGATGCTGCCCAACAATCTCTGGTTTCTTTCTGCCGACTAATTTACATGCTGCCCGGTTACAGTCAATTATTATGCCAGTTTCGGCGTCGGCTAGGAAGATAGCATCCATTGCCGTTTCAAATTGCGTTCTATACTTTTCTTCAGATTCTTTGAGCACCTCTTCTGCCTGCTTGCGGTTGGTTATGTCCCGGGCAACACCTTGAAATCCTATCAGCTCACCCTTTGAATCCCTTATCAGAGATACGGAACATGAAGCGCATAGTTTCCTACCATCCTTTCTTATGGCTTCGAACTCCAATCCTTCGGCAGGCTTTCCAGTGGTGTATACCTTGTTGAATGCTTGATACACCTTCCTGGCATTTTCTTTGTCCGTGTATTGCCTGTTATTCATACCTATAATTTCGTTTTTGGAATATCCCAGTTTATGGCATACGGAATCATTGACGAAGGTAAAGTTGCCGGCAAGGTCAACCTCATAGTAGCCATCTGTGATGTTTTCGAGGATGTTTCGGTATTTCTTCTCACTCTGCCGCAGTTTCTCCCCTGCCTGCTTGCGCTCGGTTTTTTCTTGCCTCAGCTTAGCTACTTCCTGGCGCAGCCGCTTTATTTCTTCAATAGGTGGCTCTTTTACCTTCATGCTACCTTCCAATCCCTCCACTTTCGATTATTCCTGTTGCACTATGATTGGCGAAAACGACACATTCTGCTGTTGTTGACAGCGTTTTATGTTATCCCGCAGTTCTATTTATCTCGTTGACCTCCTCATTCAGTCTACCTATTTCCTCCTTGGTAAACAGCCTCCATCCTCTCCTATCCCGGTATGGAGCTTCCCTGAGCAGGCCGTCCTTGAGCCAGCGAAACAAGGTAGTTCTGCTTATACCTACTATTCGGCAGACTTCGGCGGTTCTATAGTAGGTGGTACCATTTATTGTTACCGACATATTTGTGAATCTCCAACACTAATCAGGTATACTCTTATATATACAGTCTAAGCTGTACTCGTTATTGTGCGAATCCCCCATTGGTACTGTTTGGAACGGTATTTTAGTACTCTATGACTGAGCCCTGTTGTTGTTAGATATATGCTGCTTGCTCCACCAAGAAAGAGGAGCCCGATGAGTGAGTAAAGTAGTGGCTATCAGCTGAACGCTGACTGCTTTCTATTTTTGCTCTGTCATTTTGCATTTTGATTTTTGACTTTCCCTGGGATTGCCACGCTTCGCTCGCAATGACCCCCTTCTGTCATTGCGAGGCGTAGTTAAAAATGTAGTTGCCCAATTTATTGGGCATTTGTGCCTGATGAATCAGGCAACTACAAAGTTCGAAAAAGTGTGAGAACTCGCCGAAGCAATCCCGTACCCCGCCGAGATTGCCACGCTTCGCTCGCAATGACAAGGGAAAAAGGCTAGCAATGACAAGAAAAAAGCCTCGCAATGACCTCTTCTGTCATTGCGAGGCACGGAATGGGAACGGGCTTGATGGTCAGACCTGGATTTTCCCTTTCTTCATCGTGTTAGTCGGTTTAAACACTTTCACGTTAAATTTCTGGGCAAGAGCTTCACATCTCTTGACCAATTCAGGATATCCTATGCCCTTTGCAAGCTGGAAAGGTCCGAAGCCGCCGCCGCCATTGACTATTGCGTTATCAATATCCGCTGCGCTCTTTGCTACTCCCTCGTCAAGCAGTTTCGTTGCTTCATTTACCTGTAAGGCAATGAGGTCATTCACACCGAACTCTTTAGTAGCCTTTGAAGTATCTATTGTGGGTCTACCGGCAGACCAATCGTAAAAGCCTTTTCCGGTCTTCTTCCCGAGATTGCCTGTGTTAACCTTCTGTTCAAGTGCTGTTGAGCGGTACTCTGGAGAAAGCTTATCGTGGAGGTACTTGAGTGAGTGATAGGCAACATCGATTCCCACGAAATCCATCAGCTCATAAGGAGCCATAGGCATCACTGCTTTGAAGGCACCATCGAACTCCTCCGGGGACACAGCTTTTTTCTCCAGTATTAGCTCAAGCAAAAGCATGACCGGGGCGTTTACCCTATTATAAATGAATGAAGGGGAATCTTTCTCAACTCTGACTGGAGCCTTGCCCATCTTCGTCGCTAAATCATATGTTGCCTGCATCGTATCTTCGCTGGTCTTCTTCCCCCTTGTCACCTCAACGAGCTTCATCCTGACGGCAGGGTTAAAGAAGTGCATTCCAACAACCTTATCAGGTCTTTTTGTTGCTCCTGCTATCTCGGTGATGCTCATATTCGAGGTGTTTGTGGCAAAAATGGCATCCTTTGGGGCAAACTTATCCAGGTCCTTGAAAACTGATTTTTTAATATCCATAACCTCAGGAACTGCCTCAATCACAAAGTCAGCATCTTTAACTGCCTCCTCTATGCTAATAGTTGTCTTTAGCCTCTTTAGCATCTCATCCCTTTGTTCTGGAGATATCTTTTGCTTGGCCACAAAGAATTTTTCGAGGCTGTCCTTAATCCCCTGGACACCTCTGTCAATGAACCGCTGCTCGATATCCCTCAGAGCTACCGTGTAGCCATTCATCAGTGCGACCTCGGCAATCCCATGCCCCATATCTCCGGCACCCATCACCGCTATCTTCTTAATTTCCTTCATCTTGACCTACCTCCTTTTTAATTTATTCTGTTTATTCCCCCTTGAAATGGGCCTCTCTCTTCTCGAGGAATGCTGTTATTCCCTCCATGGCATCCTTTGAGCTTGACACCATATCGAGGTTTCTCCCTTCGACCTTTAGTCCTTCATCGATAGATGTTTCGAGTCCCTTGGTGACTGATTCGAGAATAGCCTTAACGGCAAGCGGCGCCTGCTTTGCCAATCTGTGAGCAAGGTCTTTAGCATCATTCATTAATTCCCCCGGTTCAGAGACCTTGGTGATAAGGCCGATGTTTAAGGCTTCAGGAGCATTTATTCTTTTTCCGAAGATGAGCATATCCAGTGCCCTTGTCTTCCCGATTAACCGGGGCATCCTCTGTGTACCGCCCCAGCCAGGAATGATGCCGAGGTTGACCTCAGGGCAGCCGATCTTAGCCTTCTCAGTATTTACCATGACTCTGAAATGGCACGCCATCGCGAGCTCACAGCCACCTCCAAGGGCATAGCCATTGAGTGCGGCGACCACAGGCTTGGGGTATCTTTCAATTCGAGTCCATAGCGCGCGCCCCTTGTTTCCAATCTCTTTTGCCTTTGCTGCCTCAGTGACGTCAAAGCCGGCTGAGAATCCCTTCTCACCGGCACCGGTGATAATCAATGCCCTCACCTCTTTATCCTTCTCGAATTGGTCCAGTGCTTTCTCGAAGTCCTCGAGCAGTGCCCAATTTACCGAATTAGCTGGCGGTCGATTCAGAGTGATTATCCCGATGTTACCCTCTTTCTCAACAATCACATTTTCGTAAGCCATCCTGTCCCTCCTTTCTGATTTACTTTATCCTTTCGATTATGGTGGCAGTACCCTGTCCACCGCCAACACAAGGCGTGGCAAGCCCGAATCTCCCTCCTTCCACATCCAGTATCCGGGCTAATGTCCCAACGAGCCTTGTTCCCGTGGCACCAAGCGGGTGACCAATTGCAATAGCACCGCCCTTCACATTTACCTTATCGGGGTCTATTTCTAACTCTTTTATGGCGTTGATTGTCACGATGGCAAACGCCTCGTTGATTTCCCAAAAATCAATATCCTTGACCTCCATCCCGGCATGCTTTAGAGCCATTCTGCTTGCCGGAATTGGCCCCAATCCCATGACACTTGGGTCAACGCCAGCCCATCCCAGGGACACAATTTTGGCTAGCGGTTTAAGCCTGTATTCCTTCGCCTTTTTTCGGGACATTACCATCATCATGGTTGCGCCAGCGTTTAACGGGGAGGAATTCCCCGGGGTTATATGCCCATCTGGTTTAAAAGACGGATTTAATTGAGCCAGAGCTTCCATAGTTGTATCTGGTCTGATGCTCACATCATGGTCAATGACCTGCTTTGTACCGTCTGGCATTGTCACCTCGAGGGGCATTATTTCCCCTTTAAAAAAGCCCTCTTCCAGCGCCTTTGCGGCCTTTTGATGACTCCCCAGCGCCCATTTATCCATATCCTCTCTGGTGAAATCCGTCTGGTCGAACAACTTTTCCGCGGTGAGCCCCATATTGTAGGTGGTCATTATGTCGTATTTGGCATACTCTGGCTCGGAGAATAATCTGGGGTTTGGTTTTATCATTATTCTCGACTCCTCAATGCCAGGCCCGGGCATGGGATTGTGCGTCATATGTTCAATTCCCCCAGCAATGATAATGTCTGAATAGCCGAGCATTATCTCCATAGCACCTTGATGTATGGTAGACATTGCTGAGGCGCACTGCCTGTCAATCTGCTGAGCGGGAACATTAAATGGCAATCCTGCCAGAAATGTGATGTGCCGTCCTCCATAGAGCCACTGTTCACCTGTGGGGAAAGCTGTTCCAGTTAACACGTCGTTGATTTCTTCAGGCTTAATTTTGGTTCGTTCAATAAGTTTCTTTATCAACATCCCGGCAACATCATCCATCCTCACGCTATTAAACACATCCCTTTGTGGCTCCCTTGGCCGCGACCTTGAAAATGGCGACCTTAAATAATCAACTATTACTGCTTCTTCCATTAACGTTGCCTCCCTTAGATTTTTAAAGAGCTGCGGTGCATTATCGCCTGGATTATACACGTGGATAAGGTTGGTGTCAACCAATTTAGTAGCTTTCAGCTTTATATTGGCTGATTTTTGGCCTGTTGACTTTCCGGGAGTCGATGCCAGTATTATACTCAGCTAATATAAAGATTTTGTAGTTGCCTGATTCATCAGGTACAATCGCCCAATAAATTGGGCAACTACATTTTTAGACGGATAGTGGTGCCCTTTGGAGTAGGTATAACGGGAGGTGAGAAATGAGCCAAAATCCACTTCATACAGATGGCTATTGGTTCAAAGATGAACAGTGCAGGGTAGTTATCTTACGTGGCGTGAACATAGCTGGCAATAGCAAGGTTCCTCCTTTTATACCTTTTACCGATGCAGCGCTGTTCGACCCTCTTAAAGAATGGGGGATGAATGTAATTCGCCTGGTGCTGATATGGGAAGCTATCGAGCCCGAGCCGGGGAAATACAACGAGGGATACATTGATGCTATGGAGACGCTGGTAAACGCTGCAGGAGAACGCGGAATATACGTCATCCTTGATATGCATCAAGACATGTTCTCTCGCTATGTTAATGGTGGCTGTGGCGATGGTGCTCCATCCTGGGCCATCGACCCTTCGATTCCTCAGGATGAACCAAGTAACGATGAAAGGTGCATTGATTGGGTTAACGGCCTGAACGACCGGAATGTGCTGCGAGCGTTTGATTCTCTCTATGCCAACGTAAATGGCATTCGCGACCATTATATCTCCATGTGGGCTCATATAGCACGGCGGTTTGGCGACCACCCAGCAGTAATTGGCTACGACCTGATGAATGAGCCCATCGGCGACGAGGTCTCCCAGCTCGCTCTTCTTTATGAAGATGCCGGAGCAGCTATTCGAAAGGTGGACCCTGATGGTATCCTGTTCGTTGAGCCAAGCATTCTAACGAGTTTTGGCGCTATCTACTCTCGACTGCCGCCACTTTCCCGGGGTAATTATGCCTATGCTCCTCACTTCTACAGCGCATCTCTGCTCGTTACCGATATTTTTTCACTCGCTGAAGCCGATAAGTCCTTCGCTGATTTTAATTCCAAGGTGGAAGAGTTTGGGGGAGTTCCGTTACTCCTGGGAGAATTTGGAATGTATCCCGAAAAGACTAAAGTCTCGGAATACATCGCTGACATATACCGGAGACTCGATGATTGTTTCTACGGGGGAACTCAATGGGATTACTGCCCGGGATGGAGCCCAGTGGCTCTGGATGGCTGGAACAGGGAGAATTACTCAATCATTGATGACAAGGGTAATATACGCCGGAACTTTAAGATTAGAGGCTATGCTCAGCGTATTGCCGGGATACCACAAAAGCTGGAGGTCAGCGATAACAGAATCTACCTGGAGTGGGAGAACCAGCCGGAAGTCACTGCAGCCACCTTGCTGTACGTTCCCATAGATGTCATGTTTAAGGGAGCGAAGTTCGACATAGTGGAAGGCCCTGCCGTCCATTGTAAGCTTGACGTAGAGCATCGCTGCCTCGCCTGCACCGCTTCTGGTCGAGGCACCAGGACTGTGGAGGTCAGAGCAGGATAAGGTCTCTGTGTGGATGTCAGGTATTGATATGGCGTGATTTGTGGTAGCTTGCCAACAGCTCGGCGCTATGCATCACCTTGATATTGCTGTTACGCTTATCTAAACCACCCCTGAGTTGAAGAACACAAGGGATACAATTAGTAACCACGATATCGGCGCCAGTAGCTTCTATATTGTTCAGCTTTCTGTTCAAGATTGAGCCGGATAATTCGGGGTATTCAAGGACAAATGTGCCAGCAAAGCCACAGCAAGCATCAGCATCATTCATCTCTACTATTTCAAAGCCTTCCCGCTGGAGCAGTTGTCTGGGCTCGTGACATATGCCAAGCCCTCGTCTTAGGTAGCAGGGGTCATGGTAAGTAACCTTGAGGTTTTGAGAAAGCATTTTCTGTGCTGAGGGAGTTAATTCCAGAACTAACTGTGAAAAGTCTTTAACCTTGGCGGATATTGCTTCTGCTCGCAGACTCCATTCGGGGTCATTCGCAAGCAGCCGTGGATACTCCTGTTGTAGCATAACGGCGCAGCCAGGGCATACAGTAACAATACAATCAGGATTCATTTCTTCAATGGCAGCGATGTTTATTTTGGCCAGCTTGAAGCATGTTTCTTCGTCGCCAGTAACTAGTGCCGGGGCACCGCAACAGGTTTGCCCCTGGGGATAATATGGCGCAGCACCGCATTCTTGGAGATACTTCATCACATCATCGCCAATTTCAGGATAGGCGTAGTCAGCAACACACCCGGCGTAAAAAGCCACCGTGGGGTGCGTTCCTGCTCCGGGTGATGAAAAAGCCTTCAATCTGTCGCGTAGCGGATGCTGAGCTAGAGCTGGGAGACTAATGGTTCTGGTCAAGGAATTCAATGGATAGGGAAGCCGTCTTACCATGGAATTCTTGCCCACAAATGGGGATTGTAAGCGTGAACCAATGCTTATTGCTGTATTCAGCCGCTTTGGATGACTCAAGATACCATGATAAGCAATCTTGCGGGTCAGTGACAATCCATTTTCTTCCACGAATTTCGTCCTGAGCCTTAATATCATGCGTGGTATGTCAATATGTGCGGGACAGACTTCAGTGCACGCCATGCAATTCATACACAGGCTTGTCGGGTCAACAGCTTTATCCATACCGTGCAGGAAGGCAGTCAGGATGGCACCGATGCCCCCCTGGTATATGTAGCCATAGGTCTGCCCGGCGACTGAGCCAAAAACAGGGCAAATATTGAGGCAAGCACCACATCTGATGCAATATAGCGCCTCTTTGAACTCATCAGATTCTCGCATTTGCTTACGGCCATTATCTACCAGGATGATGTGAAGTTCGCCGGGACCCTGTACTCCGAATAGCGGTACTTCTGATATAGCGGTGGTAGCGCTGGGGCCGGTAATGTAAGAAACATAGACCGACTGTTTTTGACCTGTCGTGTTTCGGCTAAGTAATTTAAGTATCGCAGTGGCATCCTCCAGACTGGAAACAAGCTTTTCATAACCAACTACCGCTACATGTATTGGGGGTAAGGTGGTAACCAGACAACCGTTTGCCTCGTTGGTCACGATGACCAAGGTTCCGGTTTCAGCTATGGCGATGTTGGCTCCGGAAATACCCATATCGGCATTAAGATAGGCTTGCCTCAATATGCGACGGGCTACCTCCGCTAGCTTCTGAGGGTCAAGTCCTAGCTTCTCACCAGTTACTTTGGAAAAAAGCTCGGCTATCTGCTCTATAGTTTTATGTATTGCCGGTCCCACCAGATGGGAGGGCTTTTCTCCCGCCAGCTGGACGATGTACTCTCCGAGGTCAGTTTCTGTTACCTCAATGCCGGCGTCCTTTAGATGTTTATTTAATTCAATCTCCTCGGTCACCATTGATTTTGACTTGACTATCTGCTTCACATTGTGTTCTTGTGCCAGCTTTAAAATATAATTGTTGACATCTTGGGCGTCTTTAGCTTCATAGACCACGGCACCGGCTTTAGTAGCTTGTGCCTTAAATTGCTGCACAAGTTGGGGAAGGTTGGCGATGGATTTCTCTTTTACACGGCGGAGTTCATCTCTTAGAGTGCTAAAATCAATGCCCTGCATCCCAATCTGACGGGCTACCTTTGTGAGCAGCATGAAAGTAGGAAGGGCTGTCTGCAGGTTCTTATCTGCCAGCGCCTTATTCACCCGCCTTCTCATCTTTGTCGACATTTTTATATCCTTCCCGATGGTGAGGTTGATTCGTCTACATTCCCAATGACAGTGGAGTAAGAATCATGGTAACCGATATGTTTCCTCATTGAATTCTTTTATTTGCTTATGGCTGTCTAGCAAGACAATGTGGACTTCCGCGGGACCTTGAGCACGGATCATAAGTGCTCCGGGTATATCAGCGGTAGTGCTTCTTCCGCTAATATAAGTGATGTAGCGTGGCATCTTGTATCCTGCAGCATTTTTGCTCAGTAGTTTGAGGATGGTAGTGGCATCGTTCAGGCTAGAAACCAACTTCTCACGGCCAATCATCGCCACATGTATGGGAGGTAAAGTGGCAACCAGGCGGGCATTCCCCTCCCTGTTTATGATGACCAGAGTTCCAGTTTCAGCTATGGCAATATTGGCTCCGGAAATACCCATGTCGGCATTGATGATAGACTGCCTCAAATAGCGCCGTGCTGCCTGTAGTAAGACCTGGGGGTCAGGTTCCAACTTCCCACCAATAGCTTTGGAAAATAGCTCAGCTATCTCTTCCAGTTTTTTCGGTGAAGGTCTTCCTCCGGCTAGCTGGGCAGTCCATTCTTCGATATCGGTTTCTGTTACCTTAAATCCAGCATCCTCAAGATATTTATTTAATCCAATCTCCGTGGCTACCACAGCTTTTGACTTAACCACTCGTTTCACATTGTGTTCTTGTGCTAGCTTCACCACATAATTATTAGCGTCCTCGGCACCTTTAGCTTCGTAGACCACAGCGGCAACATTGTTAGCTACTGACTTAAATTGCTCTACCAGTTGTGGAGTTGGCGTTGCAACCAATTTTAGCCCCGGTTTACAAGCTCCATGCCCTTATTGAAGGCTAGCATATTGGCGTTGAGTTTTTCCTTTGGGGAGCTTTCCTGCAGCGATAGTTCTATTGATTCCCTATCAATGGGTAGGATGCCAGAGCCAATCAAAGTACCAATGAGTATCATATTGGCGAAGACAGGGTCACCTAATTTTGCTGCTTCATCAGTAGCATCTATCAGCCATAATCTAGCTGATAATCCTTTGATGGCCTCCGCGACTTCATCCAGGCTTGGGTATTCCATTCCAACGGCATATACCAGCCTGGAGTTAGTTATGGTGATAACATCTAGGTTTCCGAATTGCTGCAATATTCGCAGGGTTTCCACCGGTTCCATGCCGAGGATAATATCAGCACGCCCATTGGGGATGAAAGGGCTATACTGGCTTTTCCGTGAGATTCTCAGATGGCTCATAACGCTGCCGCTCCGCTGGGATGCACCATATGTTTCCCCGATGGTCACGAAATAACCTTGTCTTACAAAGGCTTTACCGATAAGCAGTGAGATCATCACATTTCCCTGCCCACCAACACCGGCAATAATTAAATTGAGTGGGTCTTTCGTTAGTGTCTTCATAATCACACTGCCTCCTTAATAATAGCTCCCTGCGGGCATATATCGGCACATATGACACAGCCGGCACAGATAACTTCATCTATCTTAGCCTTTCCGGCATCTTTATCCCATATCAGTCCTGGGCAACTAAACGCGCTGGTACACAATCTGTTACAGCCACATGCTTCCCCCAAACACTTATCAGGGTCAACATGTATCTTGTAGGGAGGTTTCTTCTCCCTCCTTGCTCTCACCAACTCACACTCGCGTCGCATTATTACCACCCTAGGGCCTCCGTTTTCAGCTAGCGCTTTTAGTAGCGTTGCTGTGGCATTCTCAAGGTCAAACGGGTCACAGACATCAACTTGCACTCCTAACGAATGGCATAAATCCTCTATATCTACAACTCTTGTTGTCTCTCCCATAGCGGTCATTCCTGTTCCAGGATGAGGCTGAAAGCCAGTCATAGCAGTGGCGCTATTATCTAAGATGACAAGGGTAAAATTCGAGTGGTTATAGACACCATTTATCAGTGCTGGAATTGTGGCATGAAAGAAGGTGGAATCACCGCATACAGCGAGCACTGGCTGGTTAAAGCCAAATTGTGCTAACTTTCCCAATCCATTAGCTACCCCAGCACCTGCTCCCATACAATACATTGTTCGCTCTTGAAAGAAGCCAGCAGGACCTATGGCCATGGAATAGCAGCCAATGTCGCCGGTAACGAACCCATCTCGTCCATCCAGCCTGAGTGCGTTTTTGATTGTCCAGAAGGTAGCCCGATGAGGACAACCAGGACAGAAGGTCATAATTCGCATTGGCATATAGGTAAAAGGAATTTCTGCGGCCTTCTTGCTGTACTCTGCCGGGCGAGATTCATAGGTGATGCCCATTATCCTAGCTGTCGCTCCAATAACCATATTTGGGTTTAGCTCCCCGTAGGCATTTATATGCCCTGAGCGCTTACCATAGAATGTAGGACGAGGACTGGCAGGTGGCAGGTCAGCAATCGTCTCCTTTATGCTTCCCTCCAGGAAGGGGTCAATTTCCTCAACCACCAGTATTTTCGATGATTTGCTTAGATGTTTCTCGATGAGTTTTTGTGGTAACGGCCAGATAGTGCCCAGCTTCAAAATGCCCACTTTACTCTCCAAATTCAATGTCTTCACTGCCTCTAGAGAATACAGCCAGCAACTACCACAGGTTATGATTAATAATTCCGCCTCTTCCGGTCCTACATACCAATTAAAGGGAGAGGATTCGAATACTTCACGCACCTTATCCAGTTTTACATGCAATTGTTGATGCAACAATGCGCTTGGGTATGGTATGAATTTGGTTAATGTGGGCGCGATTGGACATATGTTGTCGAAATGTGCCTTGTGTTCCTTTTTGGGCAATTCGCCCAGCTTTACATTGCCTCTGGCATGAGCAATACGTGTCACGCTCCGTATCATGCAGATAGTATCCAATTCTTCTGCCAGGTCGAAGGCCCATTTTGTCATGTCCTTGGCTTCCTGGAAAGTGCCTGGTTCCAGAAGAGGGATATCCAGCCACTTAGCTATGTTTCTGGTGTCCTGCTCATTAGAGCTGGATATAGCAGATGGGTCATCGCAACATACCAGGACCAATCCGGCACCTATGCCGCTCATGACAATATTGGCTAGAAAGTCGGAGGCAACATTCACGCCATTCTGTTTCATAGAGGCTATCGCTCTAATGCCAGCGAAGGAGGCACCAGCGGCAGATTCCAAGGCCACTTTCTCGTTTACAGACCATTCAGCGTAAAAATTCATTTTCTGAGCCACGGATGCCAGGCTCTCCATTATCTCCGTTGAAGGTGTCCCGGGATAAGCAGCAGCGAATCCTATACCTGCCTCCAGTGCCCCCCGGGCAATGGCTTCGTTGCCAATTAAAAGCTGAGTTGTACCAGGAGCATCTATTTCAATCCCCGCCATATTATTTGCCTCCTTAAATTAAAGTTATTATCTTCCTTCAGGCTAGGAGATTATCTATTATGCTCTCTTGCAGACCAACATAAAGTAGATTCTTCCTATCGCCACTCTTCGTGATGATTTCCTTCAGCGCTCGTTTCTTTTTGAGTAACGCTGCCTCCTTAAGATGGGCTAGATTCTCAGGGGGAAGGATATTGACCTCAAGCTTTCCTTTTTTCTTAGCCATCTTCATCAGGTCAGCACCGACATCAGTACGGACAATAATGGTATTCCATCCCTCAATACCTTCCACTGAGCCTACTGAAATATCGGCAAACTCCGATGTCATATCCAGGCAGTAGGTGCAGGCAGGCATGATAAATTTCCTGATTTCATCCAGTGGAAATGAGACTTTGCCTGATGAAGTATACGCATCGAATCTATTTGCTGGGGGAGGGGGAATATCAAATTTAATCACCCGTGGTAAATCGAGATTTTCCAGTAAAAATTGATGGAATCCATTAAGGGACAACGCCCAGGTGCAGAACAACCCCACCACTAGCTTCACATTGCCTATATTCATTCTGTTCTGTGGTGGCTCATTCCTCATCTTGCTCAGCGCTAAGACCTGGCAAGGCATAGCCACTACCCCCATTTTCTCCATACTATCCTTAGGAATATGGTTTAAAACCTCTAATACCGGGCAAGCCATATAATTGGAGCCAGCACCTTGAAGTATCTCCTTCCTGCTTCGAGCCAGAAAAGCGCTTGGTGTTTTATCATCGGACATTCTTGTCAGAATTGCACCATCAATAAGCTTTTCCTCCAATGCCAACGATAAGATTGCAGTTACAGTTCCGCCATATTGTGCTCTCCCTTTGATATTTGCATCTGTTGACCTTGCCATCAGAACTTCCTTGGTGATTCCGAGTTCGTCACTGCTATATGGCATTCCAAGGACTTGCTGGCTAATCGCATCCATGTCAGTGTAGGTTCGGGGACAGTACTGGTAGCATTGCCCTTCTGACAGGGTGCAATTGTCCAGAAGCACTATCCTGCCCTTATAGGAAACTAAGTAAGGACAACTGCCAGCGCATGCACCACATAGAGTGCATAATCCAGTACCTATAACCTCCGTGAGTAGCTCCTTAGAACCCTTGACTTTCATATCCATAGTTTGTTCCTTTCAGATGATTGTTATTGCTGCAAGATATATTGTCTGCTATAGGATAGCATTTTGTATTAGAACCGGTCACGCATTTTCATCAAGGCTCATTATAATTCGACTTCCATTTTACCTTGTTTATTCTATCACATACCCAGCTTATGGTGACGTCCCGGCTTTTCCAATACAATATGAGTGGCTCGGATATTTATGCCCGACGAGATACCGTGTAAAACAAAATTGAGGTGGTGAAAGATGTCTGCGAATCAAAAAATCGCCGAAGATTATGTTATAGTTTCCACGTGGTTAGTGAAAATGAACGGGAGGTTAATATGAACTATAAAAAGGTTACTGATGAAGTTATCCGGAGACTCAAGGAGATAGTTGGGGATGAAAATGTCCTCTGTGAATATCTTATGGATTATGGACACGATGAGACATATTTATTGGATTGGGTGCCTCCCGAAGTTGTTGTGAAACCGAAAAACAGAACGGAGGTATCTGAGATATTAAAACTCGCTAACCGGGAAATAATTCCTGTCACTCCCAGGGGCGGTGGAACAGGACTGTCCGGTGCTGCAGTCCCCATTTATGGTGGGATTCTCCTTTCGTTGGAACGAATGAATAGAATCCTGGAGATAGATGAGGATAATTTTGTGGCTGTAGTTGAGCCTGGCGTTATCTTAGCTGAATTATACAAAGCTGTGGAGGATAGAGGGCTTTATTATCCTGTTTATCCTGAAGAGGAGAGTGCCACCATTGGGGGGAATGTGGCCACGAATGCTGCCGGTATGAAGGCAGTGAAATATGGTGTTACCAGGAATTATATCATGGGGTTGGAGGCTGTGCTTCCAAACGGCACCGTAATAGAGACAGGGGGGAAATATGTAAAGAATTCCACTGGCTATAATCTGGCTCAACTTCTAACGGGCTCGGAGGGAACCCTGGCTGTGGTAACCAAAATTATACTGAGGTTAATCAAGAGGCCAAAGAACAGATGTTACCTAATCCCCACTTTTGAATCTCTTGGAGATGCCATAAGCACCGTCCCAAAGATGCTCAAAGAAGGCATAGTCCCGGTCGCCATCGAATTCATGTTGGGCATTGCCATGCAGTTGTGCCAGAATTATACGGGCATAAAACTTCCCATCCCAGAGGCAAAAAATTACCTTATTATAATTATTGAATCGGACAGTGAATTGGAATTGAAGGATCTTACCGAGCGAGTTAACGCTATCTGCTTAAACAATGGTGCCTCCGATGTTTTCATTGTGGACGCGGAGAAAGATATGAAGAAGGTGTCTGATGTTAGGGCAAAGCTGGCTTTTGCCGTGAAAGAGTTAGGATTGGTAGATATGGGAGATGCTGTGGTTCCGAGAAGTAAGATTCCTGACTTCATGAATATGTTAGGTGAAATAACGCAGAAGCATGGTATTCTGGTAAGCGGTAGCGGGCATGCTGGTGACGGGAATGTGCACTTTAGTGTCATCGCCTTTGGTGGCGAAAAGGAGGAGTTCAAGCGGAAATTGCCTGAAATCTTCACGGATGTATTTAGAGGAAGTGTAGCTCTAGGGGGTACCATCTCTGGCGAGCACGGAATTGGCGTCGCCAAGAAAAAATATGTTCCTATTGCGATAAAACCAGAGCAGATAGAACTTATGCGGAACATAAAAAGGGTTTTTGACCCAAACTGCATCTTGAACCCGGGGAAGATTTTTGATTAGCAGGATGATTTTAGGTATTGATGAGGTGGGTAGAGGCTGTGTAATTGGTCCGCTGGTTATCTGTGGTGTATTGGCCAGTGAGGAAACTATAGAGCGGTTTCAAGAAATAGGCGTTCGGGATTCTAAGCAACTAAGCCGAAAAAAGCGTGAGCAGCTTGGTTCTGAGATAGCGAGCCTGGCAGAAGATTTTATGCTCATCAAAATAAGCCCTGGTGAGATAAATGGATGCTTGTGGAGGCATGGGCTTAATTCGCTGGAGGCGGCGAAAACCGCCGAAATGGTGAACCATCTGAAGCCAGCTGTTGCCTATATCGATGCTCCCGGTAAGGGGGCACGGGGCTACGCAAGGTTAATTAATTCCGCAATGCATGTCAGAATTCAAATCATAGCGGAGAACTTTGCTGACCGGAATTATCCTGTGGTGAGCGCTGCCTCTATATTGGCTAAAGTCCATAGAGACGCAGTGATACAGGAATTACATGGTGAATATGGTGACTTTGGCTCTGGTTATCCCTCGGATAGGAAAACGAGGGAATTTCTCAGGCAGTGCTATCAACGAGACGGAAAGTTCCCCGACATAGTTAGAACTGGGTGGGTGACTGTTAGGAAGATAACCAGCCCCCAGCAAGCTTATCTGGAAAGTCCGTCATCTTAAAACTAACCAAAGACGAACTGTTTGATTGCTTCGAAGTAACGCTCCATTCCCACTAGCATTATATCGTTGTGCTCTGCATCGGGAATGATAACCAGGTTCTTGTTGCTTGAGGCGGCGTTATCAAACAAGGCTTTGCCTTCAGTGGAGGGGATAAGGCTATCATACTCGCCGTGGATAATGAGCGTTGGTATGGTAATGTTTCGCATCTTGACGAGGTTGGGAAATTCGGCATCCGCTATACCCAGTGATTCAGCGGGGAATCCCAAGTGCAAAAGGAGGTTAATAACGCTGGCGAAGCCGCTCTCGATAATGAGCCCCTTTAATTGCTTCTGGTAGTGGTGGGCTATTTCAATGGCGGAAGCGCTTCCCAGAGAGCGACCCATCGCAAAGATATCGTTGCTGTAGTGGTTTTCATTCAGGATGTCGACGAATGCCTTAAACATCACCGGAGCATCTGAAATCATATTGCTGAAGGTAGGTCTACCCCGGCTTGCGCCATAGCCTCGATAGTCTGCCACAAATAGGTTAATACCCAGTTGGTTATATATCGGGGCGATGTAGTTATAGTCACTGACCACCTCGCCATTGCCATGGAAATAAATGAGAGAGGGTGCTCTCTGGCTATGGACATAAAAGCGACAAGAAACGGAGACATCCCTCTCTACCGGAATAAGATAGTCGCTGGCATTGGCAGGCGCTGTGGTGAAATCCTTCCGGGGGTAAAAGATAAAGGAAAGGACCATAGGCTGGTCCAGGATGGAATAATCAGCTTGCTCAGGCATATTTTCCTTTTAGATTGATTTTAGCATGTAGTGGTAACATAAATCCAAACAAGAGGGTTTATTAGAATGTTAAATAGACGTTTCTATTTGAAAGTGGGTGAAGGTATAATTGAGAACTATTCCAAAATTATGGGGTTTATAATATGTTGAATAAGAGGAGGGAACAGTATGGAAATTAAGAAAGTGGGGGTGGTTGGTTGTGGGTTTATGGGTTCTGGTATTACTCAGGTCTGCGCTCAATCAGGCTATCAGGTGGTAGTATCAGAAGTAAATGATGAGTTTTTGAATAAAGGGCTGACCACAATTGATTATTATCTCACTAGAAGCGTACTGAAGGGCAGGATATCTCAGCAGGATAAGGACTCTGCCCTGGCCCATATCAAGGGCACTACCAATACCAAAGACTTCAGCGACTGTGACCTAGTGATAGAAGTTGTTCCTGAGAATATTGATTTAAAGAGAGAGGTATTCGTCAAGGTTGATAAAATATGCCCTGAGCGTACCATCCTGGCTAGCAATACCTCTTGTATATCTATTTTTGAGTTAGCTAAGGTAACCAACAGGCCTGAAAAGGTGTTAGGTATGCACTTCCTTTCGCCGGTACCACTCAGCAGGTTACTGGAAATTGTCAGGTCTGCTGCTACCAGCGATGAAACCCTTGAGAACGGCAAGAAATTTGGTGAATCCCTGGGTAAGACTGTCATTGTTGCCAAAGATGTTCCACCGTTTATTTTCAATCGTCTGTTGATGGCCTTGGAAGGCACAGCCATCCAGATGCTGGAAGATGGCATTGCCACCAAAGAGGATATTGATAAGAGTATGACCTTGGGATTGTATCATCCCATAGGGCCAATAGCTCTATTAGACTTTAATGGTATCGATGTTGCCTATAAGGTGTGCCAGGCTATGTATGAGCAAACTAAGGACCCTCAATATGCTCCATCTCCGTTGATAAAAGAGATGGTTGAGACCGGGCGGCTGGGACGTAAGACAGGGAAGGGATTCTATGACTATAAGTGAAGTCCCTGTACTTGGCATAGTGGGCAGTTAGCATCCACAGCGACCACACTGGCGATATTGGCAAGGCAGTAGAGTAAATGCCAATGCTAACCCAAGCATTGGAAGGGATAAAAAACGGGGGTTAAACACCCCCGTTATCTCACCGTGGCTATTAAACGGCGGTGAAGTGACTTACATTGTTTATTTTATACCAATTTTTTGAGCGTGTTGATAAGAGTTCAGAGGCGGGGGCGTTTTATATTCTAATCCTTATGGTGTGGGTGTTACAAGGATTCCGTAAGAATCTGGGAGATATCCTTAACAGCTAGCCTGTCTTCCAAACCCTCTACTTTTACGGCATCCTGAAACAGGGTCATGCAACTGGGACAGGCAACTGCCAGAACAGCAGCTCCAGTCTCATAAGCTTCTCTAACTCTAATCCTGCTGGGACTTTCTTTGCTGCCTCTGAGTAGGTCCATAACGAAATTGCCGCTTCCACCACCACAGCAGAAGGAATTTTCCCTGTTTCGTTCCATTTCCAGTAATTCAATTCCGGGGATGCTTTGCAGAATTTCCCGTGGCTCGCCATATATTTGGTTATATCTTCCCAGAAAACAGGGGTCATGATAGGTAACTTTAGCCTTATTCTTGGACGGTTTTATCTTGTTTTCTAAGAGCAGGCCACGTAGAAGTTGAGTGTAATGAGACACTTCAACATAGGCGTTACTGACCAAAGGATAGTTATTTTTCATCACATTATATGCGTGTGGTGAAAGTGTAACCACCTTTTTAACACCAAGCTCTTTGAACTTCTGGATATTCCTCTCAGCCAATACTTGAAACAACTCCCTTTCTCCAAGAAGATATACTTCGTTCCCACAGCAATTCTCTTCATTGCCGAGGATTCCAAAAGATACTCCTGCTTCATTTAGTAAGGCGCCAATGCTCCGGGCCATTCTTTGTCCAAATTCATCATATGAGCCGAGACATCCAACATAGAACAGATATTCATCACCCGGTTGATATCTTTTTATTCCATTTGCCCAGGCATCTCTCTTACCCCTCTCCTTCAATGGATTTCCAAGCCGGTAAACATCCTCCAGGAAGCTGGTTACACGGGGCGGTATTCTACCTTTCTCTTTCTCTATCACGTCGCTTCTGGCAGCCACTATCCAATCAACGATGTCACTGGAAAACTTCATTGGGCACTGTTCAACGCAGTTTTTACAGGTTGTGCAGGAATATAAAATCTCGGCAAGGTGCTCCGACCACTCAATTTCACCCTTTAGCCAAGCGTAAATAAGCCATAATCTTCCACTGGTGGAATAGGTATCAAAGCGGAACCTGGCGTAGGAAGGACAGTTAAAGTCTGAGTAATCAGAGGGGAACTTACAATATCCGCACCTGAAGCATCTATGGATTTGCTTGGTATAGTCTGTCAAGGTCAAACCTCCCAGTTACCGGGATTCATTATGCCGTTGGGGTCTAACAGTTCTTTTATCTTCTTCATAATTTTCAACGTATTGGGGTCCATCTTTTCCATTATCATTCTCTGTTCTTCTATGGTTGGCTTCCACATCATTCCTCCTTGCTCTACGGTGAACTCAGCCGCTTCATGTAAGGCTTTCCTAATCCTGTCCATTTCATCAGGGTCAGCGCGATTAAATGTAAAAGCAAAGGCATACATCATACAATGCCCTCCTGCGATGACCCGTGATGTGGCTGAATAGGATAGGTTGTACTTTGAAACAAGCTCTTTCTGTTTTGTAATAAACTCTGGATATTTCTCGAGGGGAATAATCGGTCCGCTATATTCAAACCCACCGCCCTTTCTGACATCGGCAAATCTGACTACATCCCTTGATGGCATCTCCAGAAGGGGCGGCTTCATATCCGCCGGGACGGATAAAAATCCACCGTCCCTGCTCTCGAAAATGTCCCAAAGTGCATCCCATATGATCTTCCTCTTAAAATCGAGTTCCTCATCCGAGTCTCCGGTTATGATTGTCAGTATGTAGATATTTCCTTTCATTCTTGGAGGTAATGGCTGTTCATTCACAACTATATCCTCCGTCATTTCGGTATGAGTTAATTTAAGTATGATATCGGGAACCAGTTCTATCTTGTCAGTTAGGAATACCATGACATCTCTCATCTTCTTGCAGGGATAAAGTCGTAATCCCAACTTGGTGACGATGCCTGTGGTACCAAACCAGCCCAGGAAAAGTCCACTTAGATCAGGCCACGGAGCCCCCTTTGAGAACCAATGTTGTGAAGATATGGAATGCGAGCCAATCCTGCAAATCTCCCCTGTTGGCAACACGACTTCCAAGCCGCTAACCATGTCGGAATTAAAGCCATATTGTTGGGTCAAACGCCCCTGACCATGTATTACTGCATTACCTACCACTGTAGCTATTGCTGGCGAGTCGGGTATACTATGTCTTAGCTTGGGATAATGCTTCTTTAGATAGTTTTGCAATATACCATGCGTAACGCCACCCTCAACGATGACATATCGGCTTTTCTCATTTACCTCTAATATCTTTCCCATCCTTTTCATGTCTATCACAATTCCACCCTTTTGTGGGATAACCAAGCCAGTTAATGCCAGACCACCTCCCTTGGGAACTATCGGTATCTTCTCCTTATTTGCAAGCTTGACTATCTGTTGTATCTCCTCAGTTGTCTCAGGCATAACCACATAATCTGGCTCATGTGGTGGTGTTAGACCAGGATCGCGTCCATAAAAATAACGCTCCTCTTTCTGATTTGAAACATGCTCCTCTCCAACAATCTCAACAAGGGACTTATAAATATCAGTCATACCCTCTCATGCCTCCGGTGCTGGCTTTTCACCAATTGCCATTTTGCATAAGTCAATTATATGGATTGGCTTAAGACCGCTTTTGCTAACCTTATCACCGATACTTAGGTAGCACATGGGGCAGTTAAACACACAATATTCAGCTCCAGCTTTTACCATGTCTTCCAGATTCCTCTTTTGCACATCATCGGCGAGCTTGTAACCCTGGCCCATCCTGATAACTTCTGCACAACATAAGGCATTTTCTCCCACATATTCCCTTTTCACCATGTGAGCGCCTATTAGGTTAAATATGTCATCCACAAAATGCTGTGTCTTTGGGGAAAGCCGATTTGAGCAGGGGCGTTGATAGGCTACCTTAACATTCAGCGGCTTTATTTCATCCTTGAGTTCCTTTAGCTTTTCATATAGATACTCAAAATAATGGGTAGTTTTAAATGGCACTTCCATGCCGTAAGCTGGTGCCAGTGAGTTAAATGTGCCATAACATTCATCATGGAGACATATAAGTTCCTTGATCCCTAGCTTTGCGATATTTTCTATTGCTTTGGGCAACCTGTCTTTTATCACTGACATTTTGGCGTAATGTAAAAAAACAGCGTTGCAGAAAAACTCCTCACCCATAATATAAGACGACGCGATGCCATCAAAAAGCTTTCCTGTAGCCCATAATGGAAATATGGGAGTGAAACAAAATGAGAGTGCTCTTTCCTCAACTTTACCTACCGTGAACCTTCCTCTTGGTTCACATTGATTGATCCACATAGTAGCGATGGATCTGGGTGCCGGCAGTATTCCCTTTTCCTCCTGCCGTTCAACGATCAAGTAAAATGGATGATTTCCCATTTTGCAGTATTCTTCACAGGCATAGCATGTGACGCAGTCATGCAGCACAAAAGAGTCCTCGCCGTTGATTATCTTCTGCATTTCTGTCTTTGCCTTATCCTTGTCCAGGCGCAGATATTGGCATTTGACAAGGCAATCTTGAGTCTTGCAGGCAATGCATCTCGCCGGCTCAAAATTCAATTGAAGCATCTTATTTTATTGCTCCTAGAGGTCTACTCTGTTAAGGAAAGCATGGATAGGAAAGTTCTCACGTGAGAGAAATGACCTCCGTCCAGCACAAGGGTTTGCCCGGTTATATAGCTTGAAGTCTCAGAGGCTAGGAAAAGAACAGCACCAACCATTTCCTCGGGCTCAGCTATTCGACCTAGAGCGGTGCTATCTTCAACCTTCTCACGAACTTCAGGGGTGCTCCATAACAGGCTGGAAAGCTTGGTTTTGACGACACCTGGGGCAATTGCATTTACCCTGATATTGTATTGCCCCCATTCTTCAGCGAGGACCTGGGTAAGCATAATGACGCCTGCCTTACTTATGGAGTAAACTCCCAACCCTATGTCAGGATGAATTCCGGCCGTTGAGGCAACATTGATGATGCTTCCACCGCCTTTATCGCGCATTATTTTGCCCACTGCCTGACTTAGGAAAAAATAGCCTTTGAGGTTTAACCCCATAGTTACATCCCAGACTCCCTCTTCAACATCGAACACCGAGCCAAATGTGGGATTGGTGCCAGCGTTATTCACCAGGATATCAATATGGCCAAATTCGTCCATGGCTTTTTTAACCAGATTATCGATCTCGGGGAGGTGGCGAACATTGGCTGATACCGGAAGGGCTTTCCTTCCCATAGCGGTTATCTCCTGAGCTACCTTTTCTAAATCTGGTAATTTACGGCTGGCAAGCACTATATCACTACCTGCCTCTGCCAGCCCTAAGGCGATGCTTCGACCGATTCCCCGACTTCCACCGGTGACTAAGGCTACCTTTCCGGGAAGATGAAACTTGTCCAGAAATGACTCCCTTTTACTGTCATCCATAATACTACTCCTTATAGTGATACTGTGATAAGCATGCCGATAGTCTAGGCTTTGCCATACATCTCTCGAAATCGCTCCAGCATCTTTCTGGGAGTTACGGTAGGTCTCTCATACTTGGGCAGTTCCTTTTCTATTCCAAACAGGTATTTCGCTATGTTCTTCAAAGGCTCGAGGTCATACCTGCCCATCATAGTGATGGCTTCCATCTGAGGAGAGCCACCGCCATGCAGTCCTGCCACTTGCATTACCCCAGCTATCTCAGAGACTATCATACCTTCTATACCCCGAAAACACCGGTGTTGATTTTCGGCAGATATTTTGGGATTCCTCATCAGGTATTTGTTTGCCAGTTTTCCTGTTTCTTTGGAGAAGAATTCCTCCTCGAAGGGCATGGTAGCACACAAACCTCCGGCAAGGTCAGCGACGATCTTAAACTCGTTATAAATCTCCTCACCAGCGAGCTTCCTGCCAGCATTAGTTAAAATTTCATCGGGTACCCATGTTCCCGACGACGATTTCTCAGCCCGGTAGGCACTCATTTGACCGGCAGCAAAGACAAGCTCTGCCGTGGTTATCATATGACATAGTTTGTCCCTCACGTGGCTTGTCCTTTCAATCCCATTGTATTCCGCCACAAGTGCGGCAGCACTGGCCAAAATTTCCGATATGGCGGGCTTACAGCCGGTATATGAATGGCGGTGGTAGTGGGCAAAAAGCAAAGCAAGGAAACCAGCGAAGGGCGTTTGTCTTGGGTCAGCTTTCCCATCCATGAAGACCCTTTCCCGAGGGACAAAGACATCGTCAAAGATAGTAAATGATTCCGCGTCACCTATCCCCTCGACGGGGCTGTGTAGATATTTTGTCTTATGCAAATATGCAGGCCTAACAAGCATTTTTACTCCTTCCCAGTCGGCTGGGATAGCGAAGGCAACAGCGTAGTCATTATCTTTATCAGTCATGAATCTTGTAGGTATAGCTATAATCTCATCACTCACTGGGGCAGTTGTGTTATCAATTTTAGCTCCCCTGACCACGATTCCATCGGGCCTGCTTTCTACAATCCTGAGATAAAGGTCAGGGTCCACCTGCTCATGAGGTCTTTTTAGTCTGTCGCCTTTGGTGTCGGTCTGAGCACAATTGGCACATATATCGTTGTCCTGCCAATATCTAAGATACTTCAAGAAGTTTTGATTGGTATCTGTGCCTAAGAACTGGTCCATCTCATAGGTAACCACAGAGAGGGCATTCATAACATCTATTCCCATACACCTCATAATACAGCCTCCAGCCCTGTGGCAAAGGAGCCTGGTCATCCGCTGTTTCTTCAGCAGGTCATCCACGCTTTGATGGATGTGAGTAAACCTGTTTATCTTCTCCCCCGTTAAGTGTGATGTTGCAGTGCATAGGTCTTCCCACTCCAGGTCATTGGCACGGTCATATGTCTCCTGTATGATGCGCAATTGTCCCGAAAGTCTCTCATCATCCCTGGTCACTTTCTCTCCAGCGATATAGAGATTCTTTTTCATCTTCTTTATTCTGTTGAAGTAATCGTTGTAAGTCTTAATAGCCATTTTTCCCCTCCTTTTTAGCTTTTAAAGCCAAAGATTTTTGCAGCGTTTTCTCCAAGTACCGCGTCTATTTCTTCTTTTGTAAACTTAATGCCGTCAGGTGCATTCTCAGGGAGCTCCTTTATCATATTAAGCCAGTCTTTCATAGGTATTACCGCCTCCAATACGGGATTGTCTGTTCCCCAGAGGAACTTTGATGCATCAGCCTCATCAAAGGCTGCTCTTAGCATGTGGCAAAACTCCGCAAAGTTCCTCCTTGCTGTTACTTGTTGACCTGAGAAATCGGCATATAAGGTGGTTGCCTTGGCAGATATCAGGTTAACCATCTCGTGCCACCAGCAGAAGCCCAGATGAGCACCTATGACTGTAAGTCTTGGGAAATCACTTATTATGCTATCCAGGTAGACAGGCCTGGCATATTTACTTTTCAAGGGTTTTGAAATAGGCCCGAGATGGGAAAGCAATGGGATATTCAACTCCTGAGCCTTCTCCAGTACCTTATATGACTCCTTACTATCAGGATAAAAGCCTGCTGTGGGATGATATTTAAGCCCCCGGCATCCATAGTCGTTCACCGCTCTGTCCAGAATATCAACTGCGTCAGCCCTGCGCGGGTCAACCCCGGCAAATGCAACAACTCTATCGGGATACTTCTTTGCTAAAGAGCCATAGAATTGATTGATCTCGTCCACTGTTTTCTCTGCCTCTCCTATCCCATATCCCCAATCAAGGGCCATAATAAAGGCCTTGTCCACCCGTGATGCGTCCATGTTTGCTATCAGCTTAGAACCGTCAGCATCCATCATTGGGTCCATGATGCCCTTCTTTACTTGATCTACTGTAGGAGAACCTAGTTTGTTCTTCCTGAAAAAATCTATGGCTATTTCAGCCAGTTCGTTCCAGTAATTATCAGATATAATGTCCCATGTCCAAACATGACAGTGCGCATCTATAATCATTTTTTCCTCCTTTTAGATTTCTTAGTAGCGGTTTGACTTCGATCTACTGGCAAATATATCCCCCAGATACCTTCAGTGTCAACATACAATGTAGAGCGGATTGTATAATCTTACGGGGGCTGTGAGGTGTGGTAGGATATGGGTTATGAAGGTTGAAGCAAGTTTGGTAAAATGTTGTTGTATTCTGTATTTTGTATTTGGGGGAGTGTCGGAATTGGCAGACGAGCATGACTTAGGATCATGTGCCGCAAGGCATGGGGGTTCGAATCCCCCCTTCCCCACAATTAAGATGAGTTGATGAGAAGCAACAAGAGGCTACCTCAAGATTTTCAATCTTATCAGCAGGGTATAGAAGCGGAGCTGAAGGAGATTATCGGGAGTAATCCGCTGACTTTCTATGACATATTGCGATATCACATGGGGTGGCAAGATGAGCAGGGTTGTCCTTACGATGGGGAATCGGGGAAGTTTGTTCGTCCTCTCCTTTGCTTGCTTAGTTGCCGGGCAGTAGGAGGGGATGCAGTGCGGATAATGCCTGCCGCAACAGCGCTAGAGCTTATTCATAATTTCTCGTTAATTCACGATGATATTCAAGATGCTAGTCGCGAACGCCATCACCGCCCCACTGTGTGGAAGATATGGGGTCAATCACAGGCGATAAACGCTGGCGATGCTATGTTTGCCTTAGCCTTCTCTGCCTTGTTCAGATTAAAGTATAATGGCATAAAAGAGCAAAGGGTTATGGCTGCGTCTCAGTTGTTAAATGAGGCTTGTCTGAAGCTTTGTGAGGGGCAATATCTGGATATTGCTTATCAGAGCCGTCTTGATGTTACTATAAAGGACTATCTTGATATGATAGCTAAAAAGACCGCAGCATTAATGGCAGCATCAACTGCCATAGGGACATGCTTGGCTGTGGATAATGATAAGATGGTGGATTCTTTCCATGGATTTGGTGAAGAGCTGGGTATGGCCTATCAAATTCAAGATGATATGTTGGGTATCTGGGGAGAAGAGGAGGAAATTGGGAAGCCGGTGAAAGATGATATTTCACAGGGGAAGAAAACGCTGCCGGTAGTCTACGCTTTTGAGAATTGTAAGGATAATGACCGTAAAAAACTAGAAGAGATTTATTCAGAGGAAGTTATTTCAGGTGAGGATGTCGCCATGGTGATGGAAATCCTGGGCCGCTCCGGGGCGCGTATGTATGGTCAAAAGTTGACACAGCAATATCATCGTCAAGCCTTGGCGATGTTGGGAGTAAGTGGTTTGGATTTATCACGGCAGGCTCCGTTAAAGGAGATAGCGAGCTTTTTATTGGAGCGCGATTATTAGGTAGAAAGATGCAGAAAAAGACTGTTAGAGATATCCCGGTCGAAGGAAAGAGGGTTTTAGTTAGGGTTGATTTTAATGTGCCTATGGATATGGAAGCAGGCATCATTACCGATGATAGCCGTATTCGTGCCTCGCTGCCTACCATCGGGTATCTTGTTGCCCACGGAGCGAAGGTGATACTTTGTTCTCATTTGGGGCGTCCTAAGGGCAAAGTTGTCGAGGGATTACGGATGGCACCGGTAGCACAACGGTTGTCAGAACTTCTGGAATTGCCAGTTGAGACTGCGGATGATTGCATAGGGGAAGAGGTGAAAACCAAGGTGAAAATGCTTGGAGAAGGAGATATTCTTTTGCTGGAAAACCTTCGCTTTCACCCTGAGGAAGAGGCAAATGACCCTTCCTTCGCTAAAGAGCTGGCTGAGTTAGCTGATGTCTATGTTGATGATGCTTTTGGGACCAGCCATAGAGCGCATGCTTCCACTGTTGGTGTGGCTCAATATTTGCCGGCAGTGGCTGGTTTTCTGTTGGAAAAGGAATTGGAAGCATTAGGGCACTTATTAAGTGAGCCACAACGCCCCTTTGCTTGCGTGATAGGTGGTGCCAAGGTAAGCGACAAAATGGGGTTGTTGCAGAACATGTTGCGGCGGGTGGATATTTTACTTATTGGTGGTGGCATGGTGGCTACTTTTTTAAAGGCAATGGGATATGAGGTGGGCAATTCCCCTATTGAGGTGGATAAGCTGGAACTAGCTAAGGAGTTATTGCAGGAGTCGGGTGGGGAACGGACTGCCAAGATTTTGTTGCCTGTAGATGTTGTGGTAGCGCCAGCAATTACACCTGGTATTGTCAGCCAGCTTGTGTCTATAGATGGTATTCCATCTGACAGTTTAATCGTAGACATTGGCCCAAACACCATCGAGTTTTTTTCAAATGAACTGAGAAGATGCCACACTGTTATGTGGAATGGTCCTGTAGGTGTTTACGAGGTGCCTCCTTTTGACCATGGCACTAGGTCATTGGTCAGTGTTATTTCCTCTCTCAGTGATGCCACTACTATCGTTGGGGGTGGTTCCAGTGCTGAGGTGATTCAGGAAATGGGTTTGGGGGATAAGGTGACTCATGTCTCCACAGGTGGTGGGGCAACTCTGAGGTTTCTGGAGGGTGCTCCTTTGCCTGGGGTAGAAGTACTGTTGGATCGCGAAGAACGATAGAAGCTTGTCATGCGTATTCCTTTAATTGCTGGTAATTGGAAGATGAATACCACAGTGGCTGAGGCTGAGAAACTTGCCTCTTCACTGCGAGACAGCTTGGATAAAATAGATGGGATAGAGAAAGTGCTCTGTCCACCGATTATCTCTTTAACAACGTTGAGCAAGGTACTACAGGGCTCATCTGTGGAGTTAGGGGCTCAGAATATGTATTTTGAAACTAAGGGGGCTTATACAGGGGAAATATCCCCGGTGATGCTTAAAGGGCTCGTGGAATTTGTTATCCTGGGACATTCAGAGAGGCGGTCATATTTTGCTGAGACAGATGAGCTGGTCAATAAAAAAGTGCAAGCTGCTCTAGATTTCAAGCTCAAGCCTATCCTGTGTGTTGGTGAGAGGCTTGAAGAAAATGAAGCTGGTAAGACAGAACAGGTTATCACCAAGCAATTGATGGGAAGTCTAGCTAATGTAGAGCCCAGCGTCGATTTAGTTATTGCCTATGAGCCAATATGGGCTATCGGCACAGGCAAGGCCGCTAATGGCATAACAGCAGCTACCACCATCAAGTTTATTCGCGATATCCTTGCTAACCTTTGGAATAGCGATATGGCTCAAGAAGTCCGTCTTCTCTACGGTGGTAGTGTTACTAGCGACAACATTGCTGAGTTTGTTTCCCAACCTGAAATTGATGGTGCTTTAGTTGGTGGTGCGAGCCTTAAGGCCGATGAGTTTTCAAGCATTGTAGGTCAATCGGCTGCGATTAAGAAGCTGAGGAGTGATGTGTAATGAGTGATGAGCTACCCTTTACGCGTTACCTGTTACCCATTACTTTCTGAAGATGAGGTGTCTTGTTGCTATTGTTGGTCCCACAGCGATAGGCAAAAGCAAACTTGCTTTCCGATTAGCTTTGGATTTTGGAGCGGAGATAATAAGCGCTGATAGCCGCCAGTTTTACCGGTATATGGATATCGGCACCAACAAACCTACGCTGGAGGAACAAAAATCAATTCCTCATCATCTCATTGACGTAGTGAATCCAGACGAGGATTTTAACCTGGCTGACTATCTCCATATGGCTCGCGAGGTTATTGAGGGTATCCAACAAAGGGGTAAGTTGCCCTTGCTAGTAGGGGGTAGCGGACTTTATGTCTGGGCGATAATTGAAGGTTGGGAAATTCCTAACGTTCCTCCCAACCAGGACTTAAGGCGGGAGCTGGAACTTGAAGCAAGGGAACAAGGCAGTCATGCTCTTTATCAGCAATTGTGTGAAGTTGATCCCGTAGCAGCAGCAAAAATAGCCCCCCATAATATACGCCGTATCATAAGAGCTTTGGAAATTTACCAGTTGTCTGGGCAACCCCCTTCGCTGGTTAGGCGAAAAGAGGCACCTGATTTTCCCGTCCTCATTATTGGGTTGACTGCGAAAAGAAGCGAACTGTACCACAAAATTGACCAGCGGGTGGATAAAATGATTAGTGGAGGGCTAATCGAAGAGGTGAAAGAGCTAATGCATAAAGGTTATAACCTTTCCTTGCCTTCAATGTCTGGTATAGGCTATAAACAGATTGGTGATTTTCTTTCTGGCAAGATGGCCTTGCCTAAAGCAGTAGAGAAAATAAAGTATGAGACTCACCGTTTGGCCCGCCATCAATATGCTTGGTTTCGGCCCAGCGATTCCAGAATCAATTGGTTTGATACCACCACTCACCCTATTGTTATTCTAAGTGAAGCGAAGAATCTAATACAAAGCTTTTTGCCATGAAATTTTCAAAGCTACAAGCTACAGGAAACGACTTCATTTTAGTAGATGGTAGAGATATAGAACAAGACTGGGCAAAGCTAGCGCAGGATATGTGTCAACGCCGTTTCGGTGTAGGAGCTGATGGATTGTTGCTGGTGGAAAGGACTAATGTTGCTGATTTAAAGATGCGTGTTTTCAACCCCGATGGTTCTGAGGCTGAAGTATGTGGTAATGGACTGAGATGTTTTGTTAAATATGCTATTGAAGGAGGGATAGTTGACAGAGTGGCATTGCAAGCTGAAACCCTGAGCAAGAGGAAGGGGCAGCAAAATAGCCTTTGGTTAACTATAGAAACTTTAGCCGGCATAGAAGAGGCCAAAGCCTTCATGGTGGGGAATAAAGTAACGTGGGTTGAGGCAAACATGGGCCTGCCTCGATTTGAGCCTGAGCAGATTCCCATTAAAGAGGAAGTTGATATAATACCAATATTAAACTATCCTTTGACCTTGGGCGAAAGGAAATTGAGTTTATCTCTTCTCTCTATGGGAAATCCTCATGCGGTGAACTTTGTCTTTGAGCCGGTTATTAAGTTTCCTTTAGCGGAAGTAGGTCCCCAAGTGGAGAGGCATTGTATGTTTCCACAAGGGACGAATTTTGAAATAGCAAGGATTTTAGATAAGAGCAAAATAGAGGCTAGAGTGTGGGAGCGAGGTGTCGGTGAGACTCTCGCTTGTGGCAGTGGTGCTTGTGCGATCGGTGTAGCTGCCCGTTTGCTTAATTATATTAACAACAATGTTGACATAATATTTCCAGGAGGGACCTTGGTGGTATCCTGGGGTGGAAAGGGTAGTGTGGTGCTCGGTGGTCCTGTAGAAGAGATATTCACCGGGGAGTGGCTAAAATAGGAGAAATTTGGCCCACAATCAAGGGGGGAATTGATGCGAGTGGCGAAACGACTTGACAGGTTACCTCGCTATCTTTTCGTCGAAATCAGCGGAAAGATTGCTGAGAAAAGGGCTGAGGGGGTGGATGTGATCAACTTTGCCATCGGCGACCCTGAGTTACCCACCCCATCTCATATCATTGAGTATATGTGTGAGGCAGCACATGACCCTGCTAACCATCGTTATCCTGAAACTGCTGGCTTGCCTCAACTTCGTGAAGCTATTGCTGGATGGTATCAAAGGCGATTCAGTGTTGCCCTGGACCCGAACAGAGAAGTATTGCCACTCATTGGCTCGAAAGAAGGAATTGGACATATAGTTTTTGTTTTTATTGAGCCAGGGGATATAGCTTTAGTGCCTGACCCGGGCTACCCCGTTTATGCTAGGGGAACTCTGCTGGCTGGCGGTGAATCCTACTTTATGCCTTTGAGGGCGGAGAACGATTTCTTGCCTGATTTTGAAAATATCCCCCAGGATATAGCCAGGAGAGCCAAGCTCATGTGGCTGAACTATCCCAATAATCCTACTGGTGCCACTGTCGATCGGCCTGATTTCTTTGAGAAAGCGGTTTATTTTGCCAGGCAGCATGGTCTGGCAATATGCCATGATGCTGCCTACACTGAGATTGCCTTTGATGGCTACAAGCCACCGAGTTTCATGCAAGCCGCCGGGGCTAAAGAAGTCGGGGTGGAGTTTCACTCTTTATCGAAAACTTATCATATGACTGGCTGGCGCATAGGGATGGTGGTGGGTAATGCTGAAATGATAAATGCCTTGTTCCGAGTCAAGTCCAATTTGGATTCAGGCATTCCCCAGGCAATCCAGCATGCTGCCATAAAGGCTCTAAACAGTTCTCAGGAGCATATTTTAGAGTACAATGCTATTCTGCAACGCCGTCGGGACAAGTTAATACCGGTTATTAATCAGATAGGGTTGCGAGCGAGAGTACCTAAAGCTACTTTCTATATTTGGGCGAGTGTTCCTCAAGGTTGCACCTCTACAGATTTTGCTGATAAGTTGCTCAATGAAGCCGGGGTGGCAGTAACCCCCGGCATTGGTTATGGAAAGGAGGGTGACGGCTATATCAGGTTCTCCTTGACTCTTCCCGATGATAGGTTGGAGCAAGGAATAGAGCGATTATTATCCTGGCAAGGGAGGCAAAAATAAGGCGGAAGACTTTTGCTACGCAAGCTGAACAAGAGCGCGTATTCTTAGTAGGGGTAGAGTGCAAAGCCGCTAGTGACGGCTGGTCTACAACTGATTCATTGGAGGAACTATATTATTTAGCCAAGACGGCTAACGCTGCTGTGGTAGGTAAGCTTATTCAAAAGCTAGATATGCCTTCGCCAGCTCATTATATCGGCAAAGGCAAGATCGATGAGCTACGCAATCTTAAGGAGGAAATTCAGTATGATACAGTGATTTTTGATGATGACTTATCCCCGAGACAGCAGAGAAATCTTGAGGAGGCTCTCGGGGTTAAGGTTATTGACCGCACCGCGCTAATCTTAGATATATTTGCCAAACATGCTCAGACTCGGGAAGGGCAGCTTCAAGTCGAGTTAGCTCAGCATCAATATCTGTTACCACGGCTTATTGGTCAATGGAGTCACCTGGAGCGACTTGGCGGCGGGATTGGCACTAGAGGGCCTGGTGAATCGCAGTTGGAGACTGATCGGCGTCTTATCCACAAACGTATTAACCGTCTTAAGCATGAGATAGAGGAAATAAGGCAGCATCGAGGCCTTTACCGAAAGCATCGTAGGACAAGGGGTATGCCTATAGTGGCTCTTGTAGGCTATACCAATGCCGGCAAAAGCACCTTATTCAATGCTTTGAGCAAGGCAAGCATGGTGGTGAAGGAAGACCTCTTTTCTACTTTAGACCCGATAACCCGTCGTTTGACACTACCTGAAGGGCAGCAGTTTCTAATTACTGATACCGTTGGCTTTATTCACAAATTGCCAACGTTGTTAATTGCGGCATTTCAGGCTACTCTTGAGGAGCTTAGCGAAGCTAATTTGCTTCTGCACGTGGTTGACATAATACATAAGAATGCTTCCTATCAATGCCTCGTGGTGGAGAAAATACTAAAGGAACTAAACCTTAATGATAAGCCAAGGATTACGGTGTTCAATAAGTTAGATTTAGCCCTGGGCAGTGAGGAGGAATTAGAATGTGTGACTACTGTTCCTTTTCTTGAAGGGGAAATCGGACTACCAAGTAAAAATATTGTTCTCATCTCTGCTGTTAATGGCTGGGGTATAAACAAATTGTTAGAGAGGATAACTTCCTATTTGGGCAATACCTTGATGCAAGATATGGTGGCAAAAACCAAATGAGTGCTGCCTTTTAGGGTACTTTCGCTGAATGAGGGGTAATTTAACCCTCGTCAGTTTGTGACTGAGTTCCTTCCTTGTAATTTTATAGCACAGTATATAGTATATATAATTTGTTGCTATCAATCATTGAAGTGATGCAAAGAATTGAAGATGGAATAGAGGGAAATGAGTGTTGATGAATTAGGGGAAGATGAGAGGCTAGCGAAGGATAGTTTTACTAGTTACCGCCGGAGCTACTTTACTGGGGGAAGATCCAACAACACCTGGGGGGCCAGACTGGAAAGGATAGTTCAGGTTATCCCTGACAAAATAGCCTTTGTTCAAGGCGATAGAAGGCTTAGCTGGAAGCAATTTGATGAGCGGGTAAACAGATTGAGTAACGCCCTATTAGATTTAGGGATTAAGAAAGGAGAGCGAGTAGGTATTGCTGGGTTTAACTCCATAGAGTGGATGGAATCCTACTTTGCCATATCTAGGATTGGTGCCGTTCCGTTCAACTTAAACCCCCGGGCTGCCCTTGATGAGATAGCATATGTAATCAGGGATGCCGATGCAGTGGCGATGATAGTGGAAGATGATTATGCCCGTATTATAGAAAGGGTAATTGGAGGAATAGCCTTGTCAAGGCATTTCATAGTTTATGGCGTAGGTAAGTCGCCACAGTTTATTCCCCATGGGGCACTTGACTACGATGACTTAATGACAAGGTATCCGTCTAGAAAGCCAAGGCTACGTTACAGGGTAACAAACGAGGATTTTTGCTATCTAATGTACACTAGTGAAAAGACTGGATATCCTACAGGGGTGGTGTGGGATGGTGAACAGAGGGTGAAGGGCGTTGAGCAACTTATTTACAATGTTTTGTTACCATCATTTGACAGGTATGGCGATGCCAAAATTTTCGAGTTTCTCTTTAATTTATATCCTCTACCAGGACTTAGGGCATTATCTCGTTTGAGCCGTCGTTTTGGCTTTATTCGTGTGGCGGTAATCAGGTTCCTTGGGATGACATGGGGATCTGGTTTGATGGCGGACGTAAGCAGGCGCCTCAAGAAGGGAGGGATTAAGTATATTCCAGTCTGCCCTTTATTCCAGGCAAGTGCCTATATGCAAACTTTTGGTAATATTGCTGCAATTGGAGCTACTACAGTTTTCCTTCCCACTCCCTATCCGTTAGATGCCAGGGAGCTTTTGGAAACAATAGAGAGGGAGAAGGTTGATGGCGTTATGATAAATGGCGATGCCTTTGCTATGCCAATCTTGGACGAATTAAAGAAGGCAAAGAAAGAGGGTAGAACGTACGACTTCTCATCCTGGCGAAGTATAACATCTTCGGGAGTAAGGTGGGCATCTCGCACTAAAAAGGAACTTTGTGAATTATTACCTCAGGTCGTAGTAATAGACGCATATGCATGCACAGAGTTTAGCATTGGTTACGGCTCGGCTGCTATCCTGGAGGATAAAGAACTGCCCTGTGTTGGAGCTACGCTTCCTGCCAAGGGCGGAGTATACTCCCTACAAGCTCCTTTCAAGGTTATCAATCGTGAAACGGGGAGGGAGGTTAAATCTGGAACAGGAGAGCTAGGAGAATTTGTTGCTGAAGGATATGTGTCTCTAGGATACTGGAAGCGTCCTGTGTTGACCAGGCGGGTTTTCAGAGTTATAGATGGACGAAGATGTTTCTTTACTGGAGACGATGGTTATGTTGATGAGGGATTGCGGTTCCGTTTTGTGGGAAGAGGAGGCAAGGAACGCGTAAATGTAGGGGGAGAGAAGGTCTATAGCGAGGAGATAATGGAGGTCATCAAATCTCATCCCAAAGTGAGGGATGTTGCTGTTATGGGGGTTCCCGATAAAGAGATGGGCGAGGTATTAGCTGCCGTTATCGTGCTGGATGAAGGGGAGGAGTTAAGCGAGCATGATGTAGTGAAGTACTGTAGCCAAAGCCTTCCAGCGCACAAAATACCAAAGCACATAATGTTCGTAGTGTCTCTTCCCAGAGAGGCAACCGGCAAAATCGAGAAAAGGGTGCTAAGGGAATTTGTTGAGTCTAGACTGGGGGAGGCGCATTAATAATGTTAAGCATAAAGTAAATGAGGTAGGGTGGCGGGGCGAACCTTATTGACTATTCCAGCGCTAGAAAAGCAGTGTGTTTATTTCCCTTGAATAATGCCTTGTTGTTTTTATGGTAACTCACTTTGGTGATATCTTGGTATAATATTGAATGGAGCGCGTAACATAATATGATGGCTGGATGAGGGATATTGTAAATTCAGAGAAACCTGAAAAGGTTAAAAAACAGTAAGCAGGAAGGAAAGTGTGTGCCAGCGGATTGAGACTGAACCAGGGAGGTTAGAGAGGGATAGCTTTTCCAATTACCGTCAACACTATCGGGGTAGAATAAAAGCTAACAACACTTTGGGAGTCAGGCTGGAGAAGCTGGCAGGGATTATTCCCGACGGGCTTGCTTTTATTCAAGGAAACAGAAGCCTTACTTGGAAGGAATTTGACCAGCAGGTAAATAGATTAGCTAATGCCCTGTTGGACTTAGGGATTAAGAAGGGGGAAAGAATAGGTGTTGTTGGGTTTAATTCTATAGAATGGATGGTAGCCAACTTTGCTATAGCTAAGATCGGGGCGGTTTTCTTTTTCTTAGATCCCAAGTTTACTTTTGGGGAGATAGCATATGTAATCAAAGATGCTGATGCGGTGGCAGTGATAGTGGAAGGTGGGTATGCTTCCATTATAGCAAGGGTGACTGAAGGAATACCCTCCCTGAGGTGTCTGATCGTTTATGATGTAGGTAAGGTGCCACAGCTTATTCCCCCTGGGGCAGTTATCTATGATGACTTGATGGCAAGGTACCCATCTACAAAGCCAAGGCTGAGTTACAGGGTGACCAATGAAGATTTCGCCCATTTGGAGTACACCATTGGAGATGCCGGTTACCCTGTGGCAGCAGTGTGGGATTATGAGCGGCTCACAAAGAGCGTAATGCTAATTATCTTTAGTGTTGGTGTGCCAATAGTGGATAGAGGGAAAGATGAAGTCGCTATTAATTTTCGTGTTGCCACGTTTCCTATACCCGGATACAGAACTTTGCTGCATTTAATTCGTCCCATCCTTGACTTGACGCTGTGGAAGAAATTTTATCTCAGGTTCATCAGAAGACTAGGCGGCACCACATTGTATATCAGGTTAAAGAGGCTTTTTAGAAAGGAGGGATATAAAGTTCTCCCTGCTTGCCCTTTGTTCTTTGATGCATCTTATAACCCAACTTTGGGCAATATCTTTACGTCCGGTGCCTGCACTGTCTTTCTCCCCACTCCTTATCCCTTTGATGCTCAAGAGTTTTGGGAAACGGTGGAAAGGGAAAAGGTGAATATGGCTGTCATATCAGGTGATCCTTTTGCTATACCCATCGTAGAGGAATTAAGGCGGGTGCAGAAGGTAGGGAAGAGATATGACTTTTCCTCGCTAGGAATTATGCTCTCCTCTGGGGTGACATGGGAGCCTCATGTTAAGAAGGAACTTTTGGAATTGATACCTTATCTGATAACAATAGATGCCTATGGGAGGCAAGGTTGTGGCGTCACCTATGCTTCTATTAACTGTTCTGGGGATGAGGAGATACCCCCCTTACAAATCAGGGGTGACAGAAAAGGGGTATATGCTTTTCAGGCTCCGTGCAAAGTTATCAATCCTGAAACGGCTAAAGAAGTTAAACCTGGCTTGGGGGAGATAGGAGACTTTATCACCGGTGGTTATAGTGCTTTAGGATTTTGGAAGAATCCGGGGGAAACAAAGCGGGCTTTCATGGTAGTGGACAAGTGCAAATATTTCTATGCTGGAGATGAGGGTTATGTTGATGAGAGGGGGTGGGTTCATTTGGTGGGTAGGAAGAGCATGGAGGTTACCAGGAGTGGTGAGGTGGAAATTTACACTGATGAAATCGAGGAAGTAATAAAAGCTCATCCCCGTGTCAGGGATGCAGCTGTTGTGGTGGTTGCTGATGAAAAGCTAGGTGAAGTGGTAGCTGCCATCGTTGACATAAGGAAAGGTGAGGAGCTTAATGAGGAAGAGTTGATTGAATATTGTCATCGTAGCCTCTCTGAAGGTGAGATACCAAAGCACGTGATATTCGTGGAGTCTCTTTCCAGGTCACCTAGTGGTAAGATAGATAAGAATGTGCTGAAGGAGTTTGCTGAGAGCAGACTAGGCATGAGGTGATATTAATTGTGTTAGCTTTTATATCGTTATAGCGTTTTCGATAAGCTCAATGCGCTTATTTTTCCCTTTATCGTCCATTTCTATCGCCACGACATCAATGCGCCATGAGGCTGGTAGATCATGATGGGAGTTAATATAATGTAGGGCTGAGGAAATAAGTTTTTTCTTTTTACTCTCTGTTATTGATTCTTCAGGGGTGCCAAAATCTAAATTGCTTTTAGTGCGTACTTCTATGAAGACGAGATAATCCTTTCTCTTTGCTACAATATCGATTTCGCCTGACTGACAACGGAAATTTGTCTCACAGATATGGTAACCTTTTTTCTTGAGGAATTTCTGAGCTAGCTTTTCACCCAGCGTGCCGATATCTTTGCGGTTCATGCCCATTTTGGCTTTAGTTAGGTTGGTTCGCTAAGACACGATTTTTTCTTTTTTTAGTGGGGGATATTTGGGAAAAGTTTTCAACAATACCGCCGCCGAGCACTTCATCACCCTCATAAAACACGATGGCTTGACCAGGAGTGACTGCTCGCTGTGGCTGTGGAAACCAGACATTGATATTCTTTCCTTGGGGGGATAAGGTGACCGGTGTTTGTAATGAGCGGTATCGTATCTTAGCGGTAATATTGCTGAGTTTGGCAGGCACTGTGCCGGCTATCCAGTTTACTCCTTTGATGGTGGCTTCCTGGGTGTAAAGCTCTGCTTCGGTACCAAGCACAACGAGGTTATTATCTGACTCTATTTTTATTACATAGAATGGCTTTTCTGAAGCTGTTCCCAGGCCATGCCTTTGTCCAATAGTGTAAAAGGCTACCCCTTGGTGGTGTCCTAATATTTCTCCGTTAGAGTGTGCAATATCACCTGGTTTAGTTGAAAAGTGTTGAGTAAGGAAAGTGCGATAATTTTTATCAGAAATGAAGCAAAGGTCCTGACTGGGTTTAGGCGATACTGGTAATTCCTTCTCTTTTGCTAACTTTTTGACTTCTAATTTACTATATTTGGCTAGAGGGAAAAGAAGGTATTTAAGTTTTTCTTGAGTTAAGGTATAAAGGAAGTAAGATTGGTCTTTATTCTTGTCATTGGCTTTCATTAGGTGATAACTATTTTCTGAATGCACAACTCTGGCATAATGTCCTGTAGCTAGATAATCAGCGCCGAGTGAGAGCGCTTTGCTAAGCAAAGAGCCGAACTTTATGTGTTTATTACAGGCGACGCACGGATTCGGGGTTCGGCCACTTTCATATTCTTGGCAAAAGGGGTTAATTACGTAATGCTCAAATTCTCGATGCAAGTTAATTACAGCGAAGGGAATATTTAACACCCGGCATATTTGCGCGGCATAATGTTCCTGATATGCGGAGTGTAGAGTGTTCCATAGGCGCATGTATACTCCGCTGACCTCGTAACCAGCTTCTTTAAGTAATAGGGCAGTTACCGAGGAGTCCACTCCTCCACTCAGTGCTACAATTACTCGTTCTCTGCCCATGGCTTACAGGTATCCCTTTTCCACTAGCGAGTGATTGACCTTTCCCCAAATTATTTCGGAGATTTTCTTCTTGGGTAGTGTCGCATCTACTACTAACCAGCGGTCAGGCTCATCTGCCGCCATTTTAAGATAGCCTTGTCTTACTTGGCGGTGAAATGACAATTCCTGTAACTCAAACCGGTCTAATAGCTTTCCCCTTCGCGCCAATCCTTCCTCGGGTGATAAATCTAAAAATATAACGATGTCGGGTTTTATCCCATGAGTTGCCAGGTTGTTGACCATTTTCACAGTAGCCAGATCAAGCTTCCGTCCATATCCTTGATAAGCAATAGTGGAATGGCTAAAGCGGTCGCAAATGACTATTTTCTCTTCCTTTAAGGCAGGCTGGATTATCTCGGCAACTAATTGAGAACGCGAGGCAGCAAAGAGGAGCAATTCAGTTCTGGGGTGAATAATTTCTGTTTTCCGTTTTAGCGTTTTCCTAATTTCCTCACCCAGTGTTGTTCCTCCAGGCTCATGTATCAGCACTGCAGGAAGATTTTCCTGCTGCAGCTTCTGGTATAAAGCCTTAGCCTGGGTGCTCTTCCCACAGCCCTCGCCGCCTTCAAAGGTAATAAATAGGCTCATATATTATCCTTCAGATTGCAAGACTTCAATTTAGGTGTTCGTATAACTATCTGTGATTTCAAATCTAACCTTATAGTATTTTAATTTGATGAAATCCTTAACTGCCTCAATAGCAAGGTCTAGCTTCTTGTCTGGTTCGTTAACTATGATTATCCCCCTAGTCCTTTTTTTACCCTCTTTTTTGAGCCCTCCGATGTATCTCAGAATTTGTCCTACAACCTTATCAGACTCTCTACCTTTTTTCGTCTCGATAACTACATAATTCTCTTTTTTATCTTTGCATACGAGGTCTGCTTGTCCTGCGCCCTCAATAGAGTATCCTTTATCAATTAGTGTGAGACCCTTCTCAATTAAGTCAGGGTTCTCTGCTAAACGGTCTCTTAAGTCTTTCTCTAAGCCTACAGAGGTAATGGATGGTTTCAACTCGCCTTCTGCTTCTGGTCGAGCAAGCCAGAGAAGATCATTTATACTATTATAATCTTCAATATCCAGAAGGTTCTTAATTTCTCGAAAGACAATCGTATCGCTTAAATATTCTATTGTCTCATCACGATAATCCTGTGGCGAGGGGATGTTATGCTCCCTCATTGCTTGTTTATGAGCTTCATCTAGTTGCGTTGAGTCAAGCTCAAGGACATCAAAGGTTTGCCAACCGACTTCGGGGTATTCAGTAGGACTAGAGGCGCAAAGGAAGTGTGAAACAGTTAGGAGCCCCACCCTTTTCAGTTCAAGGAATTGGTTTACCCGGTCAGCGAGGGAGTCACTGCTAAAAAGCAATCGCCGTAGTCTAGAGTTAAAATCGTCAAGGCCATTATCCTCATAGAGGTTGCGGGCCAGAGACCGGTTGTTGATAAGTGCCTTCATGTGGTGAAAGATAGAATCGAATTCCTGGGGTTTTAAGTTATTCCCCTCTTTAAATCCTGTCTGCTCAAGAATATTATGGATTGAATCTATAGCTTCCCTTTCCTCTGTAGCCCACCCTTGCGCCTGCTCACTATCAAGGAAGGCTTTCCATTTCTTAAGGTTATCTTTTTGCTCTGATGTAAAACTAAAAATTTCGTTATTCATTAGGAACCTCCTTTTGTTTATAAATCCGTACCTGTCTATGTAGTCTTTGGCACCAGACCTACATCATGAGTCTCGGAGTCAAGTTCTCGGCTTTTAGCTAATAGATGTTGTACATGCTGGATGTAAGGAGATGGGGAGTCAGCGGGATATAACGTATCCAAGCATTGTCGCATATAGTTAGCATTATTGCTCTTGAGAACATAGATTGGAATGCCAAGTGCTTCAGCATCTCTTATTTTCTGGGGTTTTCGGTTGTAATAGCTTTTGATGGTGAGGAAAAGGTCAGCTTGTTTAAAGTCAGTAACTATTCTTACTTCTCTTCGTTTTTCTTCAGCGACTTGTTTCAATCGGGAACGATTAGCCCCGAAGAGATAAAGGCGCAATAGCTGTTCGTCATGGTTTTTGGGCATACTTGTTGGTAACGAAGGCATAGCCATTTTCCCCTTATTTACGTTTCCTTGTTCATCTATCCAGCGAAGTTCTGTCTGAGTTGGCTGTTGATGCAAGACAGCATCCACAGATTCGGTAACATTGGGGTGAACGGCTACTTTGTAATAATCAACGATTTCGACCACTACATCGAAGGTAGGCGGCGCTTTACGTTCCAGGATGGATTTTTGGGTGCGACGCCGTCTTGCTTCTTCATCTCCAAGGGTAACCGTTTGTATCCCTCCAACAAGGTCGGACAAAGTGGGATTCAGTATTAGATTCTCCAGTGTATTTCCATGTGCTGTGCCTATCAGTTGCACTCCACGTTCAGCAATAGTTCGAGCCGCTTGCGCCTCAAGCTCAGTGCCTATTTCATCAATAATAATGACTTCAGGCATGTGATTCTCCACTGCTTCGATCATCACTGCGTGTTGTTTGTCAGGAGTGGCTACTTGCATTCGCCTGGCATGTCCGATAGCAGGGTGAGGAATATCACCGTCTCCGGCAATCTCGTTAGAAGTGTCAATCACGATAACACGTTTTTTAAGGTCATCGGCTAGCACCCGGGCTACTTCTCTTAGCATGGTTGTTTTGCCTATACCTGGTTTGCCAAGGAGTAAAACACTTTTCTCTGACTCAACGAAGTCCTGTATCAATTTTGCAGTGCCAAACACTGCCCTGCCTACACGGCAGGTTAATCCAATTATATAGCCGTTTCTATTCCGTATTGCTGAAATGCGATGGAGGGTGCGTTCAATTCCGGCCCTGTTGTCTCCGCTAAACTCACCAACTCGTGACACCACATAGTCAATATCATTGTGGCTAACTTCCTTGGAATTAATGACTAGTTCCCGGTGGGGGAAGCGAGCTTCAGGAAGACGCCCTAAATCTAGCACTACTTCTATTAGCTCGCTGCGGTCGTGTTGCTGATAAAGTGTTTCCCGAATACGGGGTGGTAAAATATCAAGCAGAGCGTCTAAGTCGTCAGTGATTTCTCTTCGCAAATACACCTTCCTTAGTCAAATTAAGAAAGTATTCATGAAATCTCGAGTCATCAGTTAACTCGGGATGAAAGGAACAAGCAAGGCAGTTTTCCTCTCTGGCTGCCACTATAGCGCCATCCGGTAATTGACATAATATTTCTACTCCGGGTCCTGTCTCTTCAATTATCGGAGCTCGGATAAAAACGCCATGGAAAGGATGATTGCCCAATGCCGGGATTGGGAGGTCAGCCTCAAAGCTGTCTACTTGCCGCCCAAAGGTATTCCGCTCAACTTTAATATTCATAATTCCCAGGGTTCTATTTGCTGAATTGGTCACCTCTTTGGCTAAAAGTACCATGCCAGCACAGGTTCCCCAAATGGGCAGACCTTGATAAGCCAGCTCTCTTATTGGTTTAGCCAGGGCATACTCTGCCATAAGTCTGCTGATAGTGGTGCTCTCTCCGCCGGGGATTACCAAACCATCCAATTTAGTGAGCTGTGAAGGCAAGCGCACTGGGAAAGCATCAACACCCAAGCGGGATAACATTGCTATATGCTCGGCAAAATCTCCTTGTAGGGCTAAGATACCTATCCTCACTACCAGCCTCTAGGAGCTAACAACTCCTCCTTGGGTATAGTTTTTATATCCAGGCCGGGCATAGCTTCTCCTAAACCCTTGGATACCTCGGCAATAATTGCCGGGTCTTGATAATGAGTGGTGGCTTTGACTATTGCTCGTGCTCTAGCTGGAGGGTCATTTGACTTAAAAATACCTGAGCCAACAAATACTCCTTCAGCTCCAAGTTGCATCATCAAAGCAGCATCAGCCGGTGTGGCTATACCTCCAGCAGCAAAATTTACCACGGGCAACTTTCCTGTGTTATGGACCTCCATGACTAACTCCAGGGGGGCACCTAAGGTCTTAGCTTCAGCTACCAGCTCTTCTTTAGATAAAGCCTGGAGTTTGTGGATTCCATCTTGGACTGCCCGCATATGCCTCACCGCTTCAACAATGTTTCCTGTTCCCGCCTCGCCCTTGGTCCTAATCATAGCGGCACCCTCAGCAATACGACGTAATGCCTCGCCAAGATCACGGCAGCCACAAACGAAAGGCACCTTAAAATTATGTTTCCAGACATGGTGGCTTTCGTCGGCGGGGGTGAGCACCTCGGATTCATCAATAAAATCCACCCCCAGTGCTTCAAGCACTTGAGCTTCAACAAAATGCCCAATGCGGCACTTGGCCATTACTGGAATGCTTACGGTTTCCATTATGGCCGTAATTATAGTTGGGTCGGCCATACGAGCCACACCGCCACTGGCACGAATATCGGCGGGCACTCGCTCCAATGACATAACAGCGCACGCGCCAGCGTCCTCAGCAATTTTAGCTTGCTCCGCGGTAACTACATCCATAATTACCCCGCCTTTTAGCATTTGTGCTAAGCCAGTTTTAACTTTCCAGCTGCCTTTCTCCATATCAATCTCATTATAAGAAAGCGTGAAGCAAAAAGCAAAAATAAGTTAAGGACTCTTTCTTATTTCCTCGATTTCCTTCTCCAGCTCCTTCAGTTCCTCCTCCAGTTCCCTTTTATAATCCTCAAGCATACTGAGGTATGCCTCTTTACTTGGAAATGGTCTTATCCCGTGAAAGTAGAAACCAAAAGGGGGAAGGCCAAAGTAAAATCTCCAGGACCTTCTACGCCACATCTTTATTCACCTCTTAAATTGGACGTCGCACTGGTATACCAGGATGCCGTGGATATTTTTCCGGCGTAGGATATATTTTATCAATAATTATTAGATAACGCTCATCGCTGAGTTCTTCCAGCTCTATTTTCTTTACCTCCTTTAGTTTTCCTCCTAAAGACTCGATGGCTTTGCTTGCCTGAATTACTTCCTGCTTAATTTCTCCCTTTTTCTGAGCTACGAATTCACCTCCAATTTGACAAAAAGGCAATGCTAATTCCACTAACGTGGGCAAGGAAGCTACAGCGCGGGAGACGACTAAGGTAAAAATTTGGCGGAATAGCGGCTGGTGGGCTATTTCTTCAGCTCTGCCAACCACTATCTCTGCATGGCTTAATTCCAACTGCTCAATAATGTGCTGAAGGAAAGTCGCCTTCTTGGCTTTAGAGTCGAGAAGCACCAATCTTGATTCGGGAAGGAAGATATTAAGTGGTATGCCAGGGAAGCCAGCGCCGGTGCCGATATCGATAATGCTGAACCCAGGTTGTCTTAATTCTCCTTTTGTCAACGCCAAAGTCACGGTTAATGAATCAAGGAAATGTTTTATCTGTACTTCCTGGTAATCTGTTATCGTGGTGAGGTTAAGCTTTTTGTTCCAATTCACCAATTCTTGGTAGTAAAGCTTAAATTGAGTTATCTGTTTGTCGTTGAGATTTATGCCCAGCTTCCGGGCACCGTCAATGAGTTTTTGCATTATAGTGCTTCGGCAAAGAAGGCAGCTACTTTTGTGGCGATGGTTGATTCATATCCCCACCAGAAGTGGTCTGCTCCTCGAACCTCCTCGCATTTCCTGGGTTTGGGAAGGCTTTGGCAGAATTCAAGGAATTGAGCTGGAGGGGTGAAATTGTCTTCGCTCCCGGAGAGAAGAAACTTGGGTTTGGAGCAACCTTTAAGGAACTGGAAATCGAACATAGCAAGTGGTGGGGAAATTGCCACCAGGGCTTTAACCTGGTCGTTGTTGAAGCAAGCCGGCAAAGCGAAGCCAGCACCAGCTGAATAGCCAACGAGTCCAATCCTTTGTGAGTCTATTTCCTTCACGGAAGTCACAAAGGAGATCGCTGCCCTGACATCCTCTCGTTCGCCAATTCCGTGGCTAAACTCGCCTTGGCTTTCACCTACGCCGCGGAAGTTAAACCTGAGGGGGATGAGCGATTTTCGTCCGAGCGCTTCAAAGACGCTGACTACCACGTTATTATCCATACTGCCGCCGAAGAGTGGGTGAGGATGACAGATTATCACTGCGGGGAAAGGCTCTATGCCTTCAGGTATGCCTAGTATCCCCTCTAGGAAAAGCCCACCGCAAGGAAATTTTACTTTCTTGGTTATCACTCTAATCACGATTCTACGGAGAATTTCTATGACTTTCCAATCATGCCATAGAATTCAGGCCTTCTATAATTGATAAAATCCACCTGTGCGTGGTTACCACAGACTGGGACTACTCCCCTTGTTTTTATTCTCCGAAGAAAAGGGTATCACACTTCAGGTTCTTTAAGCGTATGCCGAGAATCCCTTGCCCAGGATGGTGTAGCCAGTTATTAACTTCATCATCTCACTTGTGCCATCGGGAATTACCTGCATTCTGGCATCCCTGAAGTATCTCTCTATTGGCAGCTCTTGGGAAAGTCCATTCGCACCGTGAATTTGTATCGCATGGTAAGTTACCTTCACCGCAGATTCACCGCCATATACCTTAGCCATTGATGAAAGTCTCCTGGCATCCGGGTCTCCTTTGTTAATTGCATCGATAGCTTTATATGCCAGAAGCCTTGCTGTCTCGATTAAAAGGTTCATTTCATAGAGCATATTTTGAATCAACTGGTGTTTGCCAATGGGCTTGCCAAATTGAATTCTTGTCCGGGCATAGGCTACCGAGGCTTCGAAAGCTGCCTGGGCAATTCCCACTGACATCAGTGCCATTCCCGCTCTGGGCAGGGTGAGCAGGGCAGTGGTTGGTGCCAATGTGAGGAACAATTTTGCAAAGCCCTCTGACAGTGGTGGCATTTCACCTTTGGAGGCAGCATGCTGCAATATCGCCCCCATCTCATTTTCTCTGGGGACCTTGCAGTTATCGAAAAACATTTGTCCCGTATCTGAAGCATTCCAACCTAGTTTATGTAACGGGCTTGTCTCCCATGGAGAAATCTCCTTTTCTACCAGAAGGAAAGTGTGCGCTTTTGTCTCGGTATCTATTACCCCTACAAATGCTGTATCGCAGGTTACAGCGTTGCTTATCCAGGTTTTTGTCCCGTTAACGGTGTAGTAATCTCCTTCCGGCCTAGCTGTGGTTTTAATGCTTGCGGTATCACAGCCTGCCTCTGGTTCGGTCTCAGCAAAGGCTCCCACGAAATCTCCTGTTTTAATCCTTGGAACCACCCTGCCTCTCACCGCATCCGAGGCTAGCGGGGCAAAAATCGCTGGAATAGAGACCATTCCATGAAGCGGTACCAAACTTGCCCATACCTTCGATATCTCTTCTGACATTATCCCGAATAGCCCGGGGTCGGTAAATGCCCTTATGTTTTCCGGGTCAAGCCCAATCCCTATCGTTTGGAACTTCTTATTTATTTCTATTTCCTCTTCTCTGGTAAATGGTCCTTCTCTGTCCCGTTTATCAACTATGGGGGCATATTCCCGTTGCATAAAGTCTCGAAGACCATCCCTGAACATCCGCTGCTCCTCTGTGAATTCAAAATCCATATAACACCTCCTTTTATCTTTCTCCTCGTCTTCAGTTATAGCGTTATTTTGAGGTGGGGAATTTAACTGAGAGTTTACCATATTTGGTCTTAATATCCATCCATATATAGCCCTTGATTTTTACAGTGCTCTATTAACAATAATACTGGAAGGCCTTTAATAGTTTTTATCATATTTGCCTATCTCTGGGAAATCCAATACTTTTTTCCATTGAGTCATGCTTTTGCATGTTCACTGACCATGACCAGGAGCAAGATTAACTGGCTTAACTCGCTTTAGTCTTCCATTTTTACACTTATTAGGCCTGAATGCGTATATTCTACACAATTTAGCCTTACCCTTTAATGAAGTGTCTAATCGAAAGATGCGAAAACGTTGCACAAACTAACTGGTCTAGGCCATTCCGATGAAATTAGAACTTAAAGCGTAGAAATTTCTGATACTTTCCGACTCGAACCTTACCTATTTCTAAATGCTTTATCCACATTTTTCGTTGCATTGCCCTTAGTACAAATTAACACTTAATCTCGGAGTAATGTTTTTCCTTCAGCCAATCTGCGGGGTAATAAAGGTCAAGAACACCCATTTCCTCTTGCATCTTATTTACTCTTGTTACAAGAGCATTGGCTATGTAAGCTGCTTCTTCCAACTCTCTTCTTAGAAGTTTTGGATTACTGCGAGCCTGTTCGTGTAGCCATAATTGATGAACAAAACTATTCCTTTTTCGTCTCAGACCATCTAGACGCTCTCGCAACTTTTTGCTCCTTTTCAATCTCCCTTTAGAGGCATTTCTCATTGCTTGGTCAAATGTTGTATCAATATATTTTTCTGCCAGAATTTCAACAATAACTCGATGTAAATCACCTAACTCGCTTTGCTTCCAAATTGCGTCGATAAAACAAATGTGCGTTAGGATATTTTCAATAAAACTGTAGGTGAGCAATAACGCATAAAAATACTTTTCTTCTTTCACATCGTCAAGAACCCTGTTCACCTCACCTGCCACTCCATTTATGGCAGTTAACAAGTCCGATTTATTGCTTTTTCTCTTCTTCATTTTACAAAGCTCGCTACTTCTCTGTTATGAATCGTAACATCATAACACAGTCTTCCATTGGAGATTAGCTACTAGTATAATTGAATTTAGAGATGGTGGAAGCAAAGAAGTCATTCCTTCTAGTCATCCTTGCAATCCTAGTGGCAGGGCTAATTCTATTTGGCCTAGGTGATGCTGCTGTTTCTGATAGTGAGGTAGCTAGCAGTATAAGCAATTCTTCGGCAAGTGAAAATATATACGGGCTAAAAATAGAAAATATCAATAAAAATGGGGCAGATTTTTATTGGAGTACCTCGATTGAAACCAAGGGAAGCATAGAGTACGCATATACAAAGCTAGCCCAACTATATAATCCACAATCACCGGGAAGCCAGCAGGATGTATTGGTGACTGTTGTTCCGGCACAAGTAAAGTCAGAGCCCTATTATGTAAAAGAACACCATATTAGAGTGGATAACTTAGATATGTCCTACGACCCCTTCGTGCAGTACACGATTAAGTCGGAGACGTTTAGCGGAGAGGTCTACACGCTTTCTGGAGAATTGGTTCTAGTCGATACCGGAGTAATCCGATGGTGGCAAAGCCTGTGGTACGCTATATTCGTGCCTATAGTCATGCTTGTCTTAGGACTCTTAGGACAAATAATACCGAGAATCAGGAAAGACTTTCAATCCAGAAAAGCAAAAAGAGGGGTAGTGCCTTTGGGTTGAGTGATGGGCTCGTTCTAATCGTTACTTGCGTCTGGGTAGAGCCTCAAGCTATCCTCAAACTTCACTGAGCTAGCGAATGGTATAATGAGATTAGGATGCGTACTGTAGCTATGGTAGATTACGATGAGTAAGATTATTATACAACCTAAAAACCCGCTTGATCTTACACCCGAGGAAGCTGAAGAACTTGCTAAAGCAATCCGCGTCTCCTATCCGAAGTATAAAGTGCAAGTTAAAATCAACGGATACAAGGGTTATGCTGTCACTTTGTATCAAGTTATTACAATTGCGGTACTAGGTGCCGTAACAGAGGAAATAATTAAACAGATTGTCAAGCTTACTGTTGATTGGGCTCGCGGGCGGTTTAAGCAGAAACAGTCGGCGCGTACTACATCCATTACGATATATGGGCCGAAAGGTGAGGTGCTAAAATCTCTTGTTGTGAAGAATGCTACTGATGAGCCTGAAGATACAACAAAAAGAGCCATCGAGATAGAAGAAATAGCAAAAAAGTATCGTAAGACACCATTTTGGGAAACTACTTACCAGAGATTCAGGAGAATAGTCTCCAAGCTGTGGCTAAGGAAAGACTAAAATCGTAGTTAGTCTGGGCAAACCAGATTAATCCAAAATCATAGTTTGAGAACTTCCGTATAGAGAGTTGTAAATCTCTTTTACGTTTTTCCTTTATCTCTAAATTCTAATAAAGCCTCTGTTGGAGTCATTACTTTAAGACGTTTATTCTGTTTCTCCATATCTGAAAAGTGCCTAACATTCCATGTAACTAAGTAGTAAATTTCGTACAGATCTACCGTTTGTGCATGAATCGTATCACCGGACGGAGTGCGAAACTGAATTGATGTTTCAATAAGGGTATCCACTATTTCCGTAACTATTTTTGAAAAAGAAGGCCGAGACTTATACGGTATTGGCGGTATTGGTGGTAAGGGTAAAATAGAATTCTTCCACGAGTTTCGGATTCTATAAAGAAGTGAGTAAGCCTTGTCTTTGTCGTTGGTGCGTCTAATCATAGCTGAAGCTAATTCTACAAACGTAAAAATAGATGTGAAGAAGATAATATCATTTTTATTACTTGTTAAAACATATTCCATAAATTCCTTAGATTCCTGATGATGTTGTTCGCCATCAATCTCTGAAGCAACTATTACGTCGGAATCAATGTAAATCTCTATCATAGGCTATTTACCTTTGGCCATAGAAAGTCACTCTTTTTCTTCTCTTAGCAGGCACATTAGCCATGAAAGAGACCTTTTTGCCGCGAGCTTTGAAAGTCACTCTTTTCTTTACTGTCGTTTTTGCTAAGAAACTGACTTTTTCCCTTCTTTGTCTTGGCACTGTCTCACCCTATATTAATTCTCTCTCAGTTCTTCGTTGCCTGTGGAGAGTTTTGTATCAAATAACCGTTGGCTTTACGGTTTTACCCAAGTTAGAATACCAAATATTATCGCAACTATGGCTCCTAACGAGCCGAGAATGGCAAACACAACTTTAGCAACATCCCATTTAGTAAGCATCTTATCTTGTATAGCCTTAATGGAATCTGACATAGCTTCCAACTGTGTTGCCAGAATTGCATCATTTACTGAAGCTATTTTTTCTAATTTAGCTTCTGGTGGGAATCTTGCTTCAATTGCTTCAATGCGTTTCTTTAGCTCGTTAACTTTTTCGTTTACTTGTTCCTCTATATCTGCTTTTGTTTCTAGCCTTGGATAATGAACTAGGAAATCCCGGTAATTACTTATAATGTAATTGGTTTTATCTGCATTAATGAGCTGCGAATCATATTTCGTAAAGTAATCTTGAAATGATTTGCTAAATGACACACGGAGAGCCTCACTTAGTTCCTTCTGTCGTTCATTCTCCTCTTTCCTCTGCAGCTTCTGCTTGCGACTAACTATAAAAGCCGTCAGGGCAGCCAGGACAGCAAACGCACCAGAAACCAAAGAAATTACAATCTCAGTAACCATATGCAACTCCAATAAGGTTACTCTGCTATGTTGGAATTCTATCTTTCGCAGTAGTGGGTGTCAATTGGGTTGCTCATTTGGTTCTACAGCTGTAATAACCAACGGTTTCTTAATCCCTTGCTCTGTATAACGATTCGTGAATCTCTTGTACGTCTTTTCAAATCTTTCTCAAATTTGCCCGAACATTTGCTTGACCTTGCCAAACCTCGGTTTTAGACTCGCAACCTATGGCTAATATCTGTGAAGTATGCAATTTAGAGTTCGCTACCCCGGCTGCTCTTGGAAGTCATAAACGGAAACATAGAGAGCCAAAGGCTAAAGCTAACAGCAGTGAGCCTATTGTCGTTAAACTAGTGGTAGAGCAAACTCCGGTTAATTCTAATCCACAGTCTAACCCCTACAAGTGTTTAGAGTGTGAAAGTCCGTTAGAGCTAATGGCCGACGGGCCAGGTATCTATAAGTTACGATGCCAAAAATGTTATGAAGGAGGCGAATAAATGCCGATAATTTCATGTCCACATTGCGGAAAACCTAAAGTTCATTGGAATTGGTATGGCACCAATCTTTTGGAGCGCATAATTTGATTCTATAAACTCAGGACAATCGTGAAACATGATGATAACATGATCATCTTTTTTTATGCCGAGGTCTGTGAGTGCATTGGCAAATCTGTTTACCCTGATGTTTAGCTCCTTCCAGGTGATTCTTCTGTCCCCATAAGTGATGGCTATGCCCCTTGAGTTGTATTTAGCCAAGTCAATTAAAAGCTCTCCGAAACTTTTCCTGGACATAGTTTTGCTCTCCTTAAATTGCTCTGTTTTATAAACGCTGCATCTTTCCTTGCGTTTAGGTCGCTCCGGTAAAATGAAAGTAGAATTAACTAACTAAGTCGAATGGTAAAGCCCTAGTTACCAACCAATTTGGTAACATTTTAGTTTCAGTTTCCCTAGGGTGTATTCTACCTTTGCTAGAGCTCCAAGACTACTTTGATTTCGTCTGAGGAATAAGTCTGTGTCACAAACCCAAGCCTTTTTGCTAATCCTAACATTGCCGTATTATCCTTTAACACTATTCCATAGATACTTTTGAGACCTTTCTCATGAGCTATGCCTATCAGCATATCAGAGAGTTTTAGTCCCAAACCATTACCTTGAAAATCGTCAGCAACTAAAACAGCAAATTCACCTGTTTCACCACCAGGTTGAATTATCAGCCTTCCAACTCCCACGTTCCTCCTCTTACCGTTCGAAGTATACTCAGCTGTGATAGCCATCTCCCGGTCATAGTCAATGTTGCAGAACCTGGTGAGCATGTCATGCGTTATGGATTTAATTAAGTAGAAGAATCTAAACCTCATAGATTCTTCTGATAGACCTGCTATAAGTTCCCTTTCGAGTAATTCATCCTCAGGCCTGATGGGTCTTAATAATACAACTCTTCCATCCTTACATCTCCAGGGCTGGACATATCTAGTTGGATAGGGAGATATTATCAAATGGCCATATTCATGTATTCCTTTTTGTACTGCTTCTTCATCAAGAATTATCCTTGCATCTAGAGCACTAGCAGCGTTACTAGTCACAATTAATGGATTAATATCAATTTCTGCTATCTCTGGAAAATCGATGAGCAAGTTTGAGAACTTTACTAAGGTTTCCTCCAACAGTCGCAAGTTAATGGGCGGTCTGGTTCTGAATCCCTGGGATAGCATCTTATAAATCTTGGTCTGTTCTAACAGTCTTCTAGCTAATACCTGATTTAAAGGTGGTAATCCTACCGCAATATCTTTAAAGAACTCTGCCTCTATCCCTCCAAGGCCAAACATTATTACGGGACCAAAAATTGAGTCCTTTTTGCTCCCAACAATAAGTTCATAATCATAATTTGTGATCATCTTCTGCACGCTAACCCCTTCGACCTCAGCATCAGGTTTGAACTTCCTAGCATTTTCCACTATTTCATTGAATGCCTTTCTTACTTCGTCAGCGGAAGAAATATTTAGCATGACTCCTCCGACGTCTGATTTATGGACTATGTCGGGAGAGGATATTTTCATAACCACTGGATAACCACCCTGTGATGCTATCCGAGCAGCATCTTTGGCATCTTTAGCTACATATGCAGTTGCCGCTGAAATTCCATATGTTGTCAGGAACTTTTTTGAGGTTTCCTCAGTCAAAACCGTTCTCCCCGCCCTCACTGCCTTGCGGATGAGTGTTTTTAGATAGTTTTTAGAAGGTCCCATGTCAAGTGGTAGTTCTTCAGGGGTTTCATATAATGACTCTAGATTACGAGCATACTGATACATATATAAATATGTTCTAATTGCTCCTTCAGGGAACTCATAGGTGGGGATTTTGCTCTGGTAGAATAACTGTCTTGCCTTAGCTACTTCTCCATCACCCATCCAAGTAGTCAGAATAGGCTTATTACTTTTAGCATAATTGGTAATAGCCTTTGCTGCCTCAATGGGTCCAGCTCCACCTTGTGGCGTATATATAGTGATGATGCCGTCAACTCCAGAGTCTTTAACGATAACTTCGATGGTCTTCGCATATCTTTGGGAATCTGAATCTCCAAGAATATCAACAGGATTAGATTTACTCCAGTTGGGAGGTAAAAACCCATTCAAATTGGTAAGTGTTCCTTCGCTGAGCTGAGCTAGCTTGCCGCCTCTACTTATCAGTGTATCCGTGGCTAATACTGCCGGGCCACCAGCATTGGTTATTATAGCTAAATTTGGTCCTTTAGGCAGTTGAGCGGTGTTCAATATAGAAGCGCAGTTAAAAAGGTCCGCAATCTCTTCTACTCTCACGACACCAGCTCTACGAAAAGCAGCATCATAATACGAATCATCTCGTACCATAGCTCCTGTGTGAGACTTGGCTGCCTTTGCGCTTTCTGCGAACTTTCCCGGTTTTAGTACGATTATAGGCTTTGTTCTAGCGAAACCCCTAGCAGCGCTCATAAATTTCTTAGCGTTTCCTATAGATTCTAAGTATATAATTATGCTTCTGGTCTCAGGATCCTCACCAAAGTAATCTATTAAGTCACCGAAATTGATATCCAGCATAGACCCCAACGAAACAAAGGCACTAAAGCCAATACCTTTACTGATGGCCCAATCGAGGACAGCGGAGCCTAGGGCGCCGCTTTGTGACAAGAAAGCCACATATCCAGGTTTTGGCATTCTGGCAGTGAATGTTGTATTTAAATTAGCACTAGGTCTAATTACCCCCATGCAATTAGGTCCCATTACCCTAATATTATATTTGCTGGCTATATTTGCTATTTTATCTTCACGCACTTTTCCCTCAGCTCCTATTTCTTTAAAACCAGCAGAAATGATGATGATAGCTTTAACACCAGCTTCGCCACTTTCTTTGACCAGATCGGGAACGCCTTCAGCAGGTGTAACAATGACAGCAAGACTGGGAGGTTCAGGTAATGAACCTATGCTAGGATAACATGCTATATTGAGTGCTTTTTCTCGATTGGGATTTACGGGATATATTTTACGCTTATCCTTGGCCAGCAATAGATTTTCTAGAATTATTTTCCCTACTGTCCCTTCCCTATCTGTAGCCCCTACCAGGGCTATACTCTCAGGCTCAAAAAACGACTTTACCTTTTCCATAACCTTGCTATCTAGTAGCCCCCTTAATTAATAATTTATGCAAAGTACTATGTCCACCAATGTCATTGCTACTATTATATTATGCCATGCAATGAGTTGAGGAAAGTCTTTGCATTTGTTAATCTTCGTAACACAGCTCGCATCCTTTGACGATTGTGAGCAAAATTGGTAAGCTTCATAATTCAGAAGTGAAATGACTAACAACGTGAGTATGGAGACGATTGTTTCTTTGTGCAAGCGGAGGGGCTTTGTTTTTCCCAGCAGTGAAATCTATGGTGGGCTGGCTAGCTGCTGGGATTACGGCCCCTTTGGAGTGGAGCTTAAGCGAAACATTAAGGATGCTTGGTGGAAGACTATAGTTCAAGAGCGAGACGATGTAACAGGGTTAGATACCAGCATCCTGATGCATCCCCGAGTATGGACAGCTAGTGGTCATGTTGATAGCTTTGCTGATCCTATGGTGGAGTGTAAGTCCTGCCACCTGAGGTGGCGAGCTGAAGAACTAAGGGATGAAAAGTGCCCTAAATGTGGAGGTAAGTTGACTGAGCCTCGTATGTTTAATCTGATGTTCAAGACCTTCATGGGTCCCGTTGAGGATGAGGCAAGCACTATTTATCTCCGTCCTGAGACTGCTCAGGGGATGTTTGTCAATTTTGAGAATGTTGTTGCTATTTCGAGGAAAAAATTACCTCTAGGCATTGCCCAGATTGGTAAATCCTTTCGCAATGAAATTACACCGGGTAATTTTGTTTTCAGAACTAGAGAGTTTGAACATATGGAAGTGGAATACTTCGTCAAACCCGGGGATGACAAACATTGGTTCGATTATTGGGTAAAGGAACGATTTAACTGGTATATCGGCCTTGGCATCAAAAAAGAGAACCTCCGTTTACGGCAGCATAGCAAAGAGGAGTTAGCCCATTATGCTAAGGACTGCTACGACATCGAGTATCTGTTTCCTATGGGATGGGCAGAACTTGAGGGCATTGCTAACCGAGGAAATTATGATTTAACTCAGCATGCTAAGTTTAGCGGCAAGGACTTTAGCTATTATGATAATGAAAGTGGGCAGCGCTATATTCCTTACATTATTGAGCCTTCTGCTGGTGTTGAACGCTCCTTTTTAGCCTTCCTCATCGATTCCTACCGTGAAGAAGTAGTGGAAGGTGAAAAAAGGGTAGTTTTGTCTCTCCATCCTTCCTTAGCTCCCATAAAAGTAGCTGTGCTACCCTTGAGCAGGAATGAAAAGCTAACTCCTTTAGCCAAGGAGATTTATGGACAACTACGTTCTAGCTTCATGACCTATTATGATGATACTCAAAGTATAGGGCGAAGGTATCGACGCCAGGATGAAACTGGCACGCTGTTCTGTGTCACCATAGATTTTGAGTCTCTGGAAGACCACCAGGTCACCATCAGGGACAGAGATAGCCTGGCACAAATCAGGGTACCCATAGAGAAGCTTGAGCAGACTTTGCAAACCAAGTTGAGTGGTGAGCCTTTTGACGCTTCTCCATTATGGGCAACAAGGGAGAAGTAAGGCTACTCTATCAACTTAAACGCCGTGACATCTACCAATCCCAAATCGGTCAACCTCAATTCAGGAATTACCGGTAAGGTCAGAAAAGAAAGGATGGAAAAGGGTGCGGGAGGCAAATTGCCTAAACTGGCAGCAGCTTTTTCTACTTGTTCAAATTGAGCTACCACTGTTTCCAAAGGCTCGGGGGAGAGCAATCCAGCAATAGGCAGTGGTAAGGTGGCTATGGTCTCTCCCGCGGGGCAGACGACAAGTCCACCCTGTAAATTCTCTACCTCCTTGATTGCAGCAAGGATGTCAGCATCATTGGTGCCTACTGCTATTATATTATGAGAATCATGGGCTATTGATGAGGCTAAAGCTCCATTTTTCATGCCAAAGCCTTTGACTAATCCCACACCAACATTTCCGCTAGCTTTGTGTCTTTCCACCACTACAAGCTTCAGGATATCATTTTCAATGTCGGGCGCCACGACCCCTTGCTCAATCTTCACCTTTTCCAACCTTTTTCTGGTAATTATTTGCCCTGGGATGATTTCGATAACTGGCTGAGTTTCATTGTTGACAGTGAGTTTAAATTGCTCAATGGTAAGCGGTTTCTTGATATGCACTGTATTTGTCAATTCAGGTATGATCTGTGGTATGGGGAATAAACATTTACCCTGTTTAGCCACCAGCTTGCCTTTGTAGAACACCATATCTATGTTTAACGTGGGAAGTTCCGTGATGGTGATAAGATTCGCCAAGTAGCCTGGAGCAATGGCTCCGCAGTCACCAAGTTGGAAATACTCCGCGGTGTTTATGGTAGCCAATTGCAAGGCTCGGATTGGCTTCATCCCCTGGTTGATGGCTTTCCTCACCACGGCGTCGACATCGCCTTCCCGGAGCAAGTCGGAGCAAGCGCGGTCATCCACTACAAAGAAACATCTCTTGTAAGTGTTGTCATTGATTAACGGCAGAAGGGCGTCAAGGTTCTTTTCTGAGGAACCTTCTCTAATCATGAGATACATTCCCCGTTTTAGTTTTTCTTTCCCTTCTTCACTCGTAGTGCACTCGTGGTCGGATAGAATTCCCGCTGCCTTATAGGCATTGAGTTTTTTGCCACTTAGTCCTGGGGCATGTCCGTCAATTATTTTGCCTTGTGCAGCATTAATTTTGCGTAGTATTTCGTTATCACCATTTATTACGCCGGGGAAATTCATTATTTCCCCAAGTCCGATAACATTTTGGAGGGTGAGGATTTGCTCTATTTCCTCCACACTAATTCTGGCACCTGAGGTCTCAAGAGAAGTTGATGGCACGCAGGGAGGAGCCATGAAGAATATGTCCATTGGCAAGTTTTGTGTCCAATCAGTGACGAATTTTATGCCTTGGATGCCGCACACATTGGCGAGTTCATGGAGGTCGGTAACTGAAGCTAAAATTCCTCTAGGGACTACCGCTTGAGCGTATCGAGCGGGATGAAGCATGGAGCTCTCAATGTGGATATGCCCATCGATTAGCCCTGGAGATAAGTATTTGCCTTCTAAGTCAATGATTTCCTTCGCCAGTTTATAATCTCCTATGCCAGCAATCCTATCACCACAAATGGCTACATTACCTCGCTCTATTTCACCGATGAAGGTATTTATGATGCGGGCGTTCTTTAGCAGCAAGTCTGGTAGAGAATCTCCTCTGGCTACGGAGATAAGTTCAGCTAGATTCATCGTTCTCTAAAACACATATATCTGGCAAGTTACGGAATTTCTCATTGAGGTCAAGCCCATAACCAACAACAAACTTATTAGGCAAGGTGAAACCTAGATACTCAATAGATACTGGAGCCTTACGACGGGATGGTTTATCAGTTAGGGCACAAACCTTTAGGGAAGCGGGCTTTTTCCTTCCCAAATAATTGAGCAGGAAAGAGAGGGTAAGCCCGGTATCCACAATATCCTCAATCACAAGGATATCTCTGCCTTTTACAGGAGTTTTGGGTCTTTGAACTACTTTGACTTTGCCAGAACTCTTCATGCCAGCGCCATAACTGCAAAGATTGATGAAATCAATTTCCACTGGCAAATCCAGTTGGCGAATAAGGTCAGCCATAAACACAAAGGAGCCTTTGAGGACGCAGATAAGCAAAGGATGCTTGCCTCGGTAATCTTCTTTTATCTCATTAGCTAGTCTGGCTACGGTGTCCTTTATTTCTTCTCTGCTGATGAGTACTTTAAGTTGATAATCTTTATCCGGCATTATCTTTATCGCTTGAATCTACTATAGCATTGTGCTAAATTAACCGTGGGGCTGTAGCTCAATTGGGAGAGCGCCTCAATGGCATTGAGGAGGTAGTGGGTTCGAATCCCATCAGCTCCATATTTGCTCTAGAGTTAACACTCACTAGGTTGACATAAAGCACGCTAATTTTTGTTTCCATTAGGAGTAGGTGTTTCTTCCAGTTGCTCTTTCTTGGTTTCGCGGAAAAAGAAATACCATACTGCTGTTCCTATACCAACTACTGCTATCACCAGGCTGGTGATGAAGAGAGGACGAAATTCTGGAGCAAGGAGCTTTGATAAGCCACCCCCAAAAGCTCCTAAGGCAAGGTAAATCCCCTCCCAGATTAGCAGTTGGATAAGCACACCTCTGAAGAAGTATCGGAAACGAATGCGTGTTGTACCGTAAGTAACTGAAGCAAGAACGCCAAGCCCCGGGGTAAGCCTTGCCATAATCAGGTTGGGCAGAGCAAACCGTGCAATTTTCCCCCTTGTCTTTTCTAGGCGTTCCCTTGTGATTCGGATATGCTGGCCAAATTTGTCCACGAGCCTGTCTCCAAAGGAGTGTGAAAACCAATAGGTTGATGTGGAGCCGCACAAGCGTCCCGCAGGTGCTAGGATTAAGAAGGGAGCTAGGGAGGCAGTACTACCCGTCCCATGGACAATCTGGAAGCCGGCAAAAACTATTAGGCCTTCTATGATTGGGTATGTAGGCAGACCCATCTCGGTAACCATAGCGAGCAAGAATACAATAGCCAGCCCTAATAAGCTGCCTGCGGTCACAGTCCCAAGTATTTGAACTACATCCTCCCACATAGTTATGAATCAGAAAAGACTTTTCTTAATCTTTTCAATGTTTACTGAATAAGTTTAGCTTATATCCCATATGCTAGTAAAGTATTTGCCCCATCAACAATATTAAATGAGGAAATCCTGCCTACTTGACTCGGGGTGTTACTTTTCTAGAGATGGAAGGTATGATAGAGTATTTCCTTTGGGGAAATTTTGAAGGAGCGTATTCTCATCGGTGTAGCTTGGCCTTATGCTAATGGTCCTTTGCATCTTGGGCATATTGCCGGAGCCTACTTGCCTGCGGATATCTTTGCTCGTTATCATCGTCTTAAGGGCAACGAGGTGCTGATGGTCTCGGGTAGTGACCAGCATGGAACGCCAATTTTAATTCGCGCTGGCCAGGAATCTAGGTCTCCACAAGAGATAGTGTCCAAATATCACCAACAATTCCTGGATTGCTGGCAAAAGTTGGGCATTTCTTTTGATTTATTTACTACCACAGGCACTCAAAACCACGCTCAAGTTGTGCATGATATTTTCCTAACCCTGCTCAATAAGGGTTATCTTTATAAGGATAGAGCACTCCAGGCTTACTGCCCTGAGTGTCGACGTTTTCTTCCTGACCGCTATCTGGAAGGGGTGTGTCCTTACTGTGGTTTTTCTGAGGCAAGGGGGGATGAGTGTGACCACTGTGGACGGCCGTTAAATCCATCCGAGCTCAAGGATTTGCGTTGTGTTCTTTGTGGCAGTTCACCGCGGTTCGAATCTTCGGAGCATTTCTTTCTACGCCTCAGCGCTTTTCAAGATAGGTTAAAGGAGTGGGTAGCAACTCAATCTCACTGGCGGAAGAATGTGGCTGGCACTACATGGAAATTTTTAAATGAAGGGTTAAAGGATAGGGCAATAACTCGCGACATAAATTGGGGGGTGAGCGTGCCACAATCAGGATTCGAGGAAAAGCGAATCTATGTCTGGTTTGAGGCGGTTATTGGCTATTTATCAGGAAGTAAAGAATGGGCAAAATTACACCATGATGAGCAAGCATGGAAGTGTTTTTGGGAGGGAGACGCAAAGAGTTTTTATTTTGTAGGTAAAGATAACATCTTTTTTCATACTATCGTGTGGCCAGCGATGCTGATGGGCTATGGTGGGTTAAATCTACCTTATGATGTTCCCGCTAACGAATTTTTGACAATAGAAGGCAAACGACTTTCTACCAGCCGTAACTGGGCGGTTTGGCTTCCTGATTATCTGGAGCGGTATGACCCTGACCCATTGCGGTATATTTTATCAGTGAATATGCCGGATACCGCGGATAGTGATTTTTCCTGGCTTGAGCTCGTTCGGCGAAATAATAATGAACTGGTAGCTACCTATGGTAATCTGGTTCATCGCGTTCTCAGCTTCGCTTATCGCAATTTTGATGGAGCGGTGCCCTCGCCAGGTGAACTTGACTCACCGAGCGAGGCATTGTTTCATAAAATGGAGATAATGCTCAATGAGGTAGATGAGTTGCTTTACCACTGTAAATTCAAGGAGGCGATTAAAGAGGCTATGTCTTTGGCTCGGGAGACAAATCGTTATCTCGACGACCAAGCCCCGTGGAGGACGATTAAGGAGAACCGCCAGGCTTCAGCCCGGTCTATTTATACTGCAATATCGAGTCTATCAGCGTTGAGAACTGCTCTTTATCCCTTTCTCCCCTTCAGTTCTGAGAAGCTTCACTCACTTCTTGGTTTTGAAGGAAGCCTCATTGATAACGGTTGGAGATTTCAGTTGCCAGCGGAGGGACAAAAACTGTGCCAACCACAGCCACTATTTAGCAAGTTGGATGAGGATGTTGCTGACCGGGAAAGCAGTCAACTTGGCTCAATATGTAACTGGTGAGATAAATGGAGCTTGATAGTATTTATGAACCTATCCGGGAAGACCTGCAGAAGGTGGAGGCGAGTTTAGTTGCAGTTGCCGATGTTAATATGCCCATTCTAAAGGAACTGCTGAACTATATAGTCAAAACCAGTGGCAAGAGGATTCGTCCTGCCCTTACTCTATTTAGCGGGAAGTTTTATAACTACGATTTGGGACTTTTGCTTCCTGTAGCCACGGCAATAGAGCTGCTACACACCGCTACGTTGGTTCATGATGATGTTGTAGATAATTCGCCACAGCGGCGTGGTAAAGTAACACTGAGCAAATTATGGGGTGATATAAGTGCGGTATTGGTGGGAGATTATCTGTTAGGTAAATCTGCTGAATTAACGGCAAGAACGGAAAATATTGAGGTTATGAAGATTTTCGGTAACACTGTTATGGTCATTTCTTCAGGTGAGTTAAGACAAAAGGGGCTTTCCTTTGATAAGAAGCAGAGTAGGGATGATTATTATCGTTGGATTGCAGCTAAGACTGCTGCTCTTTTTTCAGCGGCGGCAGAGGCAGGAGCGATTTTGGCTAGTTCTCCCCGGGAGGCAATTCAAGCTTTAGGTGATTATGGCTATAATTTGGGCATGGCTTTTCAGGTTGTGGATGATATTCTGGACTTTATGGGTGATGAGGCGAAGCTGGGTAAGCCTCCGGGCTCTGACTTAAGTCAAGGAGTACTAACTTTACCGACCATAATCTTTCTGGAGCACTATCCTGATGATGACACGATAAAGAAAACTTTAGGAAGTAAAATTGCTGAAGATATAGAATTGGCTAGGGAAAAGATTTGCCAAACAACGGTTATTCAAGACTGTCTTGATATCGCTCACAATTTTTCCGTTCAAGCTTGCCAAGCATTGGAAATTTTGCCTGATAAGTTTCTTCGCTCACATCTGGTTGATTTGGCTCATTACGTTGTGCAACAGAAAGGATGGAAAACCTAGCTGGCGGTGGGTTTTGGCAATAGCCCTTCAAATAGCTTATCCAGGTCAGGTTCTTCCAGGGTTTCTCGTTCGATGAGAAGGGTCGCTATTTCCTTTAGTTTTGCTTTATGAGTGGTCAGGATTTTCTTAGCAGTGGAGTAAGCACGCTGAATAAAATTGTGTACCTCTTCATCTATTTCGTCAGCTATCTTATCGCCATAGTCTCTTTGCTCGGTAATCTCGCGACCCAGGAAAACATAGTCGGGCTTTTGTCCTAAAGTTCGTGGTCCTAGTTTATCGCTCATCCCGTATTCAGTAACCATTTTGCGGGCTAATTTAGTTGCTTGTTCCAGGTCATTTTGTGCTCCTGTGCTTATTTCTCCGAGGGCGATTTCTTCAGCAGTTCGCCCACCCAAGCTAACTGCTAACATATCTTCGAGTTGAGGCTTAGTCCAGAGATGATGTTCCTCAGTGGGCAGGAGGCGTGTCCAGCCTTGCATCATCCCTCGAGCAATGATGGAGACTTTGTGCACCGGGTCAGCATTGGGCAACATCTTGGCTACCAGGGCATGTCCGCTTTCGTGATACGCAATGGTTTTCTTTTCATTTTGAGTAATTACGCGGGTTTTTCTTTCCGGACCGGCGATAACCCTGTCGCTGGCCTCCTCAAGCTCATTCATGCTGATATCTTTGCGGTTGCGTCTGGCTGCTAAAATAGCAGCTTCATTAAGCAAATTAGCTAAGTCTGCTCCGCTGAACCCAGGGGTTTGTTTGGCTATTATTTCAAGGTCAACTCCCGGTGCTAATGACTTGCCTTTGGCATGTACTTCGAGGATAGCTTTCCGCCCTTTGATATCTGGCGTATCAATAACAATGTGACGGTCAAAGCGTCCCGGGCGTAGCAAAGCGGGGTCAAGTATATCGGGACGGTTGGTGGCAGCCATGACGATAACATTGGTATTAGTATCGAAGCCATCCATCTCGGCGAGAATTTGATTTAAGGTCTGCTCTCTTTCATCGTGACCGCCGCCTAATCCAGCGCCGCGGTGGCGCCCAACGGCATCAATCTCATCCACAAAAATGAGACTTGGCGTAGTGCGTTTTGCTTGTTCAAATAGGTCTCTAACTCTGGCGGCACCGACACCTACGAACATTTCCACAAACTCACTGCCACTGATGGAATAGAAAGGCGCTTTTGCTTCCCCGGCTATGGCTTTGGCTAACAAGGTCTTACCGGTTCCCGGCGGACCTACGAGGAGAACGCCTCTAGGTATGCGGGCACCTAAAGCACGGAATTTCTCAGGCGACCTGAGAAACTCCACAACTTCCTTAACTTCCTCTTTTGCCTCCTCAATTCCGGCGACATCGGCAAAGGTCACTCTGGGATTGGCGGGGGAATTTAATCGAGCACGACTCTTACTGAAATTGAATGCCTGCATGCTTGCTCCTCGGGCTGAGCGGAAAAAGAAATAGAACAATACCCCAAGCAATGCCATAGGTAATAACACCGTTAATGCTATCGTCCCCCAGTCGGTGCCACTGGGCTTAACATCGATGGGAACCTCTACTCCGGCTCCTTTAAGGTAATCAGACAACTCAAGGGTACTGCCCTGGAAGGCAGTTGTGTATTCCGCTTTACCGTCTTTATTAAAACCAGTGAGGGTATCCCCATCTTGTTGAATTGTGGCAATAAAAGTAGTGTTGGTCTGTGCAAGAGTAGTGTTGATCTGCGCAATAAACTGGGGTAGCGTCACCTCTTTGGGACCTTGTTGCAACCTCGGTACAATGACAAACATAAGGCTAATTGCTACCACTAGAAGCAGTATGTAAAAGAAACCACTTTGCCACCATTTAGCTTTCATAATCTTATGTTTATTATATCAACTATGACATAAATGTAAAAATTAGCCCTTTTATATCATTGTGAGCATGAAGTTGAGTTAACCAAGAGAGTTATAGGTTTCTTGGAGCAATAGGGCGTCTTCTTCCAGATTAGGGCTCTCACTGATAACCAATCCTTTAACATTAAAATCTTTCAAAGCTTTAGCCAAGCTAACATAATCAAAATCCGATTCCTTCAAATTCAGATGTTTGATTTCGCCTTTCTCTCCGTAGGCTATTCCGGAAACATGTATATGCATATTATCCAGAGCTACCCTTCCTAATTTATTCTCTGTTTGTTCTAGTATGCTGGCAAATTCACCATATGAATTGAATCTTCTGGTACGAGCATGCCAGTGAGCAAAATCAATACAGGGAGCAACCCCTTCGGTCTCACTACTTAGCCGTAATATCTCCGGTAAAGTCCCGAATTGAGTATTTTTCCCGGTAACTTCAGGTCTAACCCAAACTTTGTTGTGTTCAAGTTTTAGCTTGTTCAGCACTTCTTGCAGGTTTTGCTTTACCACGGAATACACTTTATCTGGCGGGTCATTCATGTAGAAGGCAGCGTGAAAGACTACGGTTCTTGCTCCGCATAAAGAAGCAATTCGAGCGGCGTGTAGTAATCTTTCCTGGCTAGCGGTTATTTTTTCGGCTTCCCTGGCATTCAGGTTTATAAAGTAAGGTCCGTGGGCGCTAAGTGCTATTCCTTTCTCCCTGGCTGACTTTCCTATACTGCGAGCAACAGACTCTCCCATTTTTACTCCTCTTACAAACTCCAGCTCCATGCAACCAAGCCCAAGCTCGGCCACACGCCGAATACCACCCTCAGTAGAGCGGTCTTTAGCACTATGGGGAACCCCAGCAGGGCCAAAACGCAATTCCATAATACTTGAGTATAGTATAAACAGAGAGGAGAACCTCGTCAAAGATATTTCCCACCTTGTGGCATGAAACTATTGATTTTAGTTTGGATAAAGGCGTAAAATTAGCCAATTTATGAAGAGTCATTATAGGAATTTAGGGCGTTAATGCGTGTTTTATTGATAAATCCTCCTTACCCAGAAGCTGAAGGGCTTCATGTTGCTTTGAGCATACCTTCCATAGCGGCAGTGTTGGAGCGAGAAGGGGTAGAAGTACAGGTTTTAGATTTTCTGGTCACCAAGTACTCTCCCCAAAACCTCGAGAGAAAGCTAAGAAAATTTAAGCCTGATATCGTGGGAATAACGTCGGTTACACTGAATTATCCTGCAGCTCGTCGGATTGCCCAGACTTGTAAAGAGATATCTCCAAACCTTATTATTGCTGTGGGAGGTCCCCATGTCACCTTTAGTGCGGAGGAGACTCTGTTTGAGTCGCCATCTATAGATATCGTGGTGATAAGGGAGGGAGATGAAACGGTGGTGGAACTGGTGGAAGCCATTGCAAAGGACGGAGATTTAAGTCGGGTCAAGGGGATAGCTTTTAGAAAAGATTCGGAAATAGTGGTGACTCCTGAGCGTCCATTAGTCCAGAATCTAGATGAGCTTCCATTTCCAACAAGGCATTTGCTTTCAGTGTCTAGATATCAAGCATTGCAGTCCGCCTGCGGTTTATCGACGAGTAGAGGCTGCCCTTTCGGCTGCTCTTTTTGTGTGGGGCACCGAATGGTTGGTAAAAAGCTAAGATACCGTACCCCGAAGTTGGTAGTAGATGAAATAGAAAGCCTTACAAAGTTGGGGTTTGAGTTGTTTTCCTTCGAAGATGACTTCTTCACCGTTAACCATAAACATTGCACTGACATCTGTGACGAAATCATTGCTCGGAAGCTAAATATTATATGGGGAGCTTATGCTCGGGTGGACTCAGTAGATAAACCTTTGCTGGAGAAGATGAAACAGGCTGGATGCTTTGGTCTGTGTTTTGGGGTGGAGAGTGGCAATCAGAAGATTTTGAACCTAGCTCATAAAAAAATTACCCCAGCGGAAATAAGAGAGGCTATTACACTATGCCAAGATTCAGGGTATGATTTCATTGCTTCTTTTATTGCTGGGCTTCCCGGCGAAACTGAGGATACTTTGAGGCAGAGTGTAGAATTTGCCAAAAGCCTTGGTGATGGTAGCTGGGGGTTCCATATTTTATCTCCCTTCTTTGGAACAGAGGTCAGACAGAGGGCTGCAGAACTTGGGCTTAGTATATTAACTGATGATTGGGAACGCTATGATTGTAATCAAGCTGTATGCCAAACTGAAGGGATAAATGCGGAGACATTAAACAAGGTAGTCAGTGAACTCACTCAAAAGTATTACGAGCGGTGTATCATGGGCTTGTTGCTCGGCGACCTCTCCGACAGAGAAATTCAAAAATTGCGGAATGAGATATCGCAAAATTTCGTATGGCAATTGTTGCACCAGGAAGTGATTGAGGAACAGGGAAAGATAAGGATAGATGGTAATCCTTTAGAAGTGGAGAGATATGTTGCTGAATTGCAAAGGCGAGTATGGAATACCCTTGACTTTCCCCTTGAGTTTGTTAAAACGGAGATTGAGAGGCTAATAGACAAGAACTATTTGACTTACCATTTAGACGACGAGCACATTATATGGAAGTGGAATGAATGAGGTTGTTTGTTTATGGTGCTGTCAGCATTATTTGGATTTGGTTATGAACTCGTAAGTTCCGCCTGGCTCTAGAATAACTGAAACCAAATCAACCTTGGTTATATCCTGTAATTTAATAGGGCAAGTTGGGTTTCCCTCAATCGAGGGTCGATGTAGATAAATTTTCCCGTTAAAAGCAAGGGATTTTGAATTGTAACTCACCTTTTGTAGGATAAGCAATTATGGGGCTCAATTTGCGGATATTTGCGGGTTAAGCGAGATGGAAAGAAGCTTGGTGCTCATTAAACCTGATGCCATGCGGAGAGGATTAGCCGGGGAAATTATCTCTCGGCTTGAAAGTAAGGGACTCAAAATCGTGGCGGTGAAAATGCTTCGTATGGATAACGCATTGGCTCAGCGGCACTATGCTGTTCACAAAGATAAGCCTTTTTTTAATGAGCTGGTTGATTTTGTTACCTCTGGTCCCATCATTGCTATGGTTTTACAGGGAGATAACGCGGTAAAGGTGATAAGGCAAACAATGGGTGAAACTGACCCAGCAGAAGCTCCGCCAGGCACTATTAGAGGTGACCTTGGAGGGGATGTTAGCCATAACTTAATACATGGCTCAGATTCTCTGGAGAGTGCTGAAAGTGAGGTCGCCCTCTTTTTTTCAGCCAAAGAAATTTTTGCCCCAGATTATTGAATTCTGATTATCGGAATTGCTTTATCCCAAACCCTTTCTAGTTGATAGTAATCTCGCTCTATTGCTGTGAATATATGAACAATTACTGAGCCGAAGTCAGTAAGCATCCAACCCGAATCAGGGGTGCCTTCTTTGTGGTGAGGGACAATCCCTTTGTTTTTCATCGTTTCGTTAATGCCTTGCCATATAGCTTCAATATGGCGGTCAGAATCTCCACTACAAATAACAAAATAGTCCGTAAATGAACAAATCTTTCTTACATCCAGCGTGACAATATTTACTGCTTGCTTCTCCGATGCAACTTCAGTAGCTAATTGTGCTATTCCTTCAGCTTTCAGGAAGATGCCATCTCCTTGCTTTTGGTTATAATTATAGCTTTTTATTTGGAAATAGAAAAGGGGGGCAGCGCTCGCTGCCCCCCTTTTCTAAATGAGGCGGGAGGTTTACTGGTGGGAAATGTTTGCTGTTTTGGAGATGGTGCTTATAGAGGATACAGGGAATCGCTGAGTGCGACGCAGGAAGGAAGGGACATCAAGGGTTTCAGAGCCACCTTTTATCAAGCGGCGAAGTTCCTCAGCAGGAATTCCTTCCTTACCGTATTGGGTAACAAAGCCAGTGGCAATGATAGTAATCTGAAGCTCACTATCCATCTTGGGGTCAAATACCACACCAAAGATTATGTTAGCTTCAGGGTCAACCGCCTGAGCAATTGCCTGGGCAGCCTCATTGCATTCGAATAGGGTGAGGCTTGAGCCACCGGTGACGTTAAACAGCACTCCCTTAGCACCAGCTATAGATATATCAAGCAAGGGACTAGCCAGAGCATTTTTGGCGGCCTCGGCGGCACGATTCTGTCCGCTGGCTCTGCCCACAGACATCCAGGCGGGACCGGCATCCTTCATCACCGACCTGATATCGGCAAAGTCAAGGTTGATTAAACCGGGGACAGTGACCACTTCGGAAATAGCTTTAACCCCTAGGAAAAGAGCATTATCAGCCAGTCTGAAAGCATTATCCACAGGTGTTTTGGCATCGCAGAGCTGGAGCAGCCGGTCATTAGGGACAATAATGAGCGTATCGACCTTGCCTGATAAGGCAAGCAATCCTTCTTCAGCTACTTGGCTGCGATGCATCCCTTCGAAGCTGAATGGTTTGGTTACCACACCGATAGTCAGAGCGCCAGACTTTTTTGCGATTTCAGTTACTATAGGGATGCCGCCGGTACCAGTGCCACCACCCATCCCAGCGGTAACAAATACCATGTCGGCACCATCAAGGACTGCCTCTATATCTGTGCGGTTTTCCTCCGCACATTTGGTTCCAACTCTGTGGTCACCACCGGCACCTAAACCTCGGGTCAATTTCTCCCCTAGTTGGATTCTGACAGGCGCTTCAGTTAGAGACAATGCCTGCCCATCAGTGTTCATAGCGATAAACTCAACCCCTTTTATTGCTTCACGCACCATGCGGGTGATAGCGTTGCAACCACCACCACCAACACCGACACATTTAATCTTTGCTGCATTTGGTGTATAAATTTGTTTTGCCATTTTTTACCTCCTTTTTTAAATTAGGTTCAGAATAACCTTCTGAACAAGTTAGCTGTAGTGCCCCACATGCCACGTCTCTTCACCGGGATCTCAGATCCCTTTTTGCCTTCTACCTGCCACAGGATTAGTCCCAAGGTAGTGGCATAAGCCGGGTCGTTAAGAATATCTAGGATGCCATAAATACCAGTGGATAACGGCTGGCCTATTCGCACTGGCATTCGCAATACCGCTTCTGCTAGTTGGGCAAGTCCGGCGAGGTTGGATGTGCCACCGGTAAGGATGAAACCGGAGGGTGTCAAAGAGCGGTAATCAGTGGTAGGCATTTCGGCAATTATTAGCTGCAGTAATTCTTCCATTCGGGAGCGAATAATCTGACACAGCCGGCGATGAGAGACATCATGACCACCTTCAATGCCTACCTGTGCTGCCTCATTAATTTCTAGTTCTGGTGTTACATTGCCATACTTCTTCTTCATACTCTCGGCTATCTCAAAAGGCAGACCTAAACCGATTGAGAGATCACTGGTCACCTGGTAACCGGCAACCGGGATAACTCCAGTATGGTAGATGCTGCCGCTCTTGAACACAGCGATATCTGTGGTCCCACCACCGATATCAGCCATAATCACACCGGTATCTTTTTCCTCTGGGATTAATACTGCTTCGGCAGTGGCCAGAGGCTCCAAGACTAGGTCTTCAACATCAATACCAATACTGCGGATGCACTTGACCAGATTCTGTATTGAGGTTATTGAAGCAGTGATGATGTGGGTTTCCACATCTAATCTGGTTGCGTGCATGCCCACGGGCTGTTTTACCATCTCCTGTCCATCCAGGGCATAGGAGCGTGGAATAGCATGCAACACTTGTTTACCTTCAGGGATAGGAATACTCCGAGCTGATGATAACACCCGCTTGAGGTCCTGGGGACGCACCAGGCGGTCATCCCTTGGGATAGCTACAACCCCCCGGTTATTCACGCTAGTTATGTGCCTGCCGGTGACTCCGACATAGACGGAGTCTACATGTATACCGCTGATTCTCTGAGCTTCTCTCACTGAGGCGACAATAGATTGCTCGGCTTGGTCCATGTTAACTACGATGCCTTTATGCAGGCCGGTGCTGGGAGCAACTCCGACACCTAAAATCTCAATGTTGTCTTTTGCTTTGACGTTAGCCACAATGGTGGCTATCTTAGTTGTACCTACGTCAATAGCAGTAACAATTCTCTTTGCCATTTTCACCTTCTTTCTAATTCATTGTTAGCTGCGGAGTATTCTTCTAATAAGACTCACGAAGCCGCCCAAGATTCCCGCCCTTTTTACTCGGAAAACAGCTCCCTCTTTCCCATTAAGTGGCCACAGGATTAGTCCAAGGGTGGTGGCATAGGCCGAATCATGTAAAATATCAGAGATGCCATAGATTCCCGAAATCAAAGGGTGTCCTTTGCGCACAGGCATTCGCAGCAGTGAATGTCCTAGTTCCTCAAGCCCGGTTAAGTTAGCAGTTCCACCGGTAAGCACAAGTCCATAAGGTGCTAGCGAGTGATAATCAGTAGTAGGCATTTCCAGAAGGATGAGTTGGAGTAATTCTTTCATACGGGAATGGATGATATTGCATAGGTCACGGTAAGAGGCACTATGACCGTTTTCGATACCTACCTGATCTTCTTGGTTGATCTCCAGGCCTGGAGTGACATTACCATATCTCTTCTTCATTTTTTCGGCTATGCTGAAAGGCAAGCCTAATCCAATTGATATGTCACTGGTTACTTGGTAGCCAGCTACTGGAATAATGGCGGTGTGATAAATCTTGCCACCCTTAAATACCGCAATGTCTGTTGTGCCGCCACCAATGTCAGCCATTATAACGCCACCTTCTCTTTCCTCTGGTGTTAACACGGCTTCACTGCTAGCCAGTGGCTCTAGGATTAGGTCTTCAACCTCAATACCGGCGCTGCGGACACATTTAACCAGGTTTTGCACTGCAGTTGCTGAGGCAGTGATGATATGTGTTTCCACATCAAGCCTGGTGCCGTGCATGCCTACAGGGTGTATTATTCCCTCTTGCCTATCTAGGGCATAATAGCGGGGGATAGCATGGAGCAGTTTCTTTCCTTCAGGGACGGAAACGCTGCGAGCTGCCGATAACGCGCGTTTGAGGTCTTCAGGACGCACTAGTCGGTCGGAGCGTGGGATGGATACTACTCCCTGATTGTTCAGACAGCTTATGTGTCTACCGGTAACACCGATATAGGCAGAATCCATGCGTATGCCGCTGATTCTTTCAACTTCTCTTACTGAAGCAGCAACGGATTCTCTGGCTTCATCCATGTTGACTACTATGCCTTTGTGTAAACCGTGGGAAGGGACGACTCCCACTCCTAGGATTTCGATGTCGTTTTCTGCCTTAACGCTAGCCATGATGGTGGCTATTTTACTCGTGCCGACATCAATAGCTGAAATAATCTTCCTTCTTGCCATTTTCACCTCCTTTGTTTTCTTGAGATTCTTCCTGTATCAGCTGAGCCGCTCGGCTATCCTTAATTTAGCGCTGCGGCTGCGAGGGTTGGATTTTGTCTCCAACGAAGTAGGTCTAGTGACCTTCCTTGATATGAGCTTTAAGGTAGGCATCTCACTGCTGGATTCCTGACGCATGAATTGTTTGACTATGCGGTCTTCTAAGGAATGATAGCTAACGACTGCTAACCTACCGGCGGGGCGAAGGAGGTTGATGGTCTGCCCAAGGGCTGTCTCCAGGTTCTCTAATTCACCGTTGACAGCGATGCGAAGTGCCATAAAAGTCCGGGTAGCAGGATGAATTCTGGCATGCTTGCTACCCCAGACTTGCTTTACTACCCGAGCAAGTTTCAAGGTAGTGTGAATGGGGCGGTTCTGGACAATATAGTGGGCTATTTTTCGACTATGGTGCTCTTCACCATATTCTCGAAGAATCCGCCCTAATTCTTGTTCCGAGAGGGTATTAACCAAATCATCTGCGGTTAACGTTTGGTTAGTGTTGAAACGCATGTCCAGAGGCGCCTCGCGTTGAAAACTAAAGCCACGTTGTGCGCTATCCAGTTGCCAGGAAGAAATACCAAGGTCAAACAGAATACCATCAACGGGATGAAAGTCATATTCCTGGCAAATATTCGAAACGTTAGTGAAGTTATCGTTAACCAGGATGAGCGCCTCACTGTAATGTGCCAGTTTGGCATTGGTTAGCTGAATAGCCTTGGGGTCAGCATCAATGCCGAGGAGTTTCCCATCAGGTAGAATCCTCTCCAGGATTGCTGAAGCATGTCCTCCCAACCCCACGGTGCAATCAATGAAGTGTCCCCCTGGCTGAGGTTGAAGTCCGGCTATTATTTGGTTAACCAGGACAGGGATATGAGTAGGCAAAGGAATATCCAAGGTTATCACTTACCCTCCTTCATGTTCCAAAGTGTATCTAGGTGTTCCCACTCGCTCATTTGCTCTTCCCAAAGTTCTGGATTCCAGATTTCCACATATTTCGTAGCACCGATAACGACAGCGCTATCGGTGATTTCAGCGTAGTTGCGTAGTTCTACGGGGAGTGCTATTCTTCCTTGTCCATCGAAGCTAAAGTCGAAGATACTGGCGCCGAAAAGGCGCCTTAACTTTCTTTGCACATCTGGGGGCCTTACTGCTGTTTCTAGTTCATCTGCTTGTTTTATCCATTCCCCTAAAGGGTAAATGACGATGCATTTATCTGCTCCCTTGGCCAGCCTGCCACCCCTTGAATTCTTTAATTGCTCCCTGAACTTTCTGGGCAGGGGCATCCTTCCCTTTTCGTCAACCTTATACCGATATGTACCGTAGAAGAGACTTTCTTTCATGTTTAATTTAGCAGGTAATACCAAACAGTACCGGCATCGCTTATTTGCTTTTCGAGAATTCCATCCTTTACTAAGTCTTGTATCTCCTTATCTAGCTCAAGTTTATTTCGGCAACGATCATTTAAAATACATTCGATGGTGAACTTCATTTTGGGATGCTTAGTGCAGAAAAGTCGGACTCTCTGTTTTATAGAAATATAATCAGGTGGTTCCAGAGAGTTGGATAGTTTTACTTCACCTACATCCATAATGGCCTCCACCTGGCCTATTCCACACAATCTCCCACAATTCCCCACAATCATTATACATTCTCCCCTCATTACTTTGTCAATACCCTTTTCATCTTTTTTGGTAATTTTTTTGATTTTTGCATGCAAGTGTTGAAGTTGTTCTGGGAAAACACGACTCTTGAAGATAAAGAAATGGTTCTGTTGACTGGATGTGTGATAAGATAAAACAGCGGAAATGAGAATTGATATATTATGCCTTTTCCCGGAAATGTTTGTATCGCCGTTTGATTGTAGTATTATTAAGCGGGCTAGGGAGCGTGGATTGGTAGAAGTTGTAGTTCATAATATCCGGGACTACACACATGACAAACATCGCACCGTGGATGACTATGCCTATGGGGGTGGTCCGGGAATGGTGCTCAAACCCGAACCAATTTTTGAAGCAGTGGAATCAATAAAAAAACAGGTTGATTACAGTGGTTTGCCAATTATTTTGCTTACGCCCCAGGGTAAGCTTTTCACACAACAAGTTGCTAGGGAGTTAGCCTTACATCAGAATATAATGCTAGTTTGTGGTCATTATGAAGGTGTGGATGAAAGGGTGAGAGAACATCTGATTACCGATGAAATTAGCATTGGTGATTATGTACTCAGTGGCGGGGAATTGGCTGCTATGGTTGTTGTTGATGCTGTAGTTAGATTGATACCAGGAGTACTGGGATCACCGCTATCGTTTCACAGTGACTCTCATAGCAACGGACTTCTGGAATATCCTCAATATACAAGGCCCGAAGTATATCGAAGTTGGTCGGTGCCTGCGGTTTTGCTTTCTGGAAACCATGGAGAGATTGCTCGATGGCGACGGCAGCAGGCTATCTTGCGAACTCTAAAGCGCCGTCCTGATCTTGCTAAACAAGCAAATTTATCTACTAAGGAGTAAAAATGGATGTCAAATCGCTAGTTGAGCCGGAAATGAACTCAAATATCCCTGAACTCTCTCCAGGTGATACGGTGAGGGTTAGATCAAGGGTGATAGACGCTGGCAAGGAGCGAGTTCAACAATTTCAGGGAGTAATAATCAAGCTGAGGAAAGGTGTTGATGGCGGCAATTTTACGGTGAGGCGAGTAAGTTATGGGGTTGGAGTAGAATGTACTTTCCCCTTGCAATCTCCGCTTATACAAAGTGTGGAGGTGCTCAAGCATGGTAAGGTGCGCCGCGCCAAGCTTTATTACATACGGAAACTTAGTGCTAAACAGGCTCGATTGGCAGAGAGGCAAGAGAAAATCTAAGCGCCTTAAATGAGCTATGCCCATGTAGCAGTTGACTGTCCAAGCTACTCTCCTTTTTGTTATGCCATTCCGGCTCATTTAAAAGTGGATGTGGGTCAGGCAATCTGGGTTCCTTTTGGTCCTCGAATTGTTCAAGGCGTTGTTGTGAGCTTGAGTGAGGCTCCTTCTGTTGATGTGGTTAAGGAGATAGTTGATGTTATTACTGGTTACCCTTTACTTTCTCCCACTCAAATCCAGCTTACCCAATGGATAAGCAAGCATTATCTTTCCCCTTTATTTGATGCCATAGCCCTAATGCTGCCACCAGGCTTTGAACGCAAACTCGCCACTTACCTCTGCCTATCAGGTGATCAAGGTAGCTTACCATCGCTTACTCCAGACCAAGCTTATGTCTTTCACTTTGTGGAAGGGAAGGGACGTGTAAGCCTCAAGGAATTGGAGCGAGAATTTGGGGTAAGTAAAGCCAGGCGAGTCACTGACGGGCTTGTTAATCTTGGTCTGGTAGTCAGGTTTTCAGAATTGCAAAAGGCGAGGATAAAACCAAAGGTAATTCCTTATATTAAGCTCATTACCAGTAAGGACAATGTTGCGGCTGAAATAGCTCGGCTAAAAAAAACCAGAGCCTATAAGCAGGTTGCATTGTTACAATTTCTGGCCGAGCATCCCGAGCCACTTCCCATCAGCGAAGTAAGGAAGCGAGTTGGTTGCTCGCTTAAAGCGGTCAAGGTTCTGGAATCCCGGCACTTGTTTTCTGTGGAATTGGTTAATGTTAGGCGTGACCCATTGTCGCGTTTCGATATCAAGCCAATGTCACCGCCGCTTCTTACCTCATCCCAGGAAGCTGCCTGGAGCATAATAGAACATAACCGGAGCGAATCACCTGTTTTTCTCCTTTTCGGAGTCACCGGGAGTGGAAAGACAGAGATTTACCTGCGGGCTCTGGCTAAAGTCGTCGCTGAAGGCAAGCGTGGTATTTGCCTTATTCCTGAAATTGCCCTTACCGCACAGACGGTAGAACGCTTTGCTAGCCGTTTCCCAGGTCGGGTAGCGGTGTTGCATAGTGCCCTTTCTTTAGGCGAGCAATTTGATGAATGGCAGCGAATAAGGGAGGGAGAATGCGATGTAGTTATTGGTCCTCGAAGCGCTCTATTTGCTCCTCAACCTAACCTTGGCCTTATCATTATTGATGAGGAGCACGAATGGACATACAAGCAGGAAGATAAATCTCCTCGCTATCATGCTCGAGATGTAGCTATTAAATTGGCAGAATTGAGCGGTGCTACCGTTATCTTAGGCAGTGCCACCCCCGATGTTGATAGCTTTTACAGAGCACAGTTAGGACAATATCAACTAGTGGAACTGAAGGAAAGAATTACTCCTCATGGTTATTCACCACTTCCTGAAGTAAACATAGTGGACTTAAAGGAAGAACTTAAAGCAGGAAATACCAGCATGTTTAGCCGTTCTTTGCTAAGTGTGATGAAAGAAGCTTTGGTTCAAGGAGAACAAATAATCCTTTTCCTTAACCGGCGTGGCACAGCTACTTTTGTCCGGTGCCGTCGTTGTGGGTTTGTTTTTCGCTGTCCACGTTGTTCAATAGCGCTTACCTATCATTCGGCGGAGAGAAAGTTAGTCTGCCATCGTTGTCACTATGCTTTGCCAGTTCCCCGAAATTGTCCAAATTGTTTGGAGTCTTGCCTCAGGTTTCTTGGCATCGGCACGCAGAGGGTGGAAGATGAAGTGAAGCGATTCTTCCCGCAGGCAACAGTACTTCGTTGGGATAGGGATGTAATAACGAAGAAATATGCGCACGAGGAACTATTAAGGACTTTTCGTGAGCGTAAGGCTGATATACTCATTGGCACACAGATGGTAGCCAAAGGGCTAGATTTACCCTGGGTAACTCTGGCGGGAATAATCAACGCTGATACTGGACTTAACTTTCCTGATTTTCGTGCTGGTGAACGTACCTTCCAGCTTCTTTGTCAGGTAGCTGGTAGGGCTGGACGTGGAGTTAATGCGGGAAGGGTTATCGTTCAAACATATTCTCCAGAGAACTATGCTGTTCAAGCTGCAGCCAAACACGATTATGTGGGTTTCTATAATCAAGAAATAAATTACCGGCAGCAATATAGCTATCCTCCTTTCAGTCGGTTCATTCGCCTTGTTTACACTTATACCAATGATAAATTGTGTCAGAAAGAGGCGGAGAGGGTGAGTAGTTTACTCTTGGGGAAAAAACGAGAGAAAATGCCTGATTGGAACTTAATTGGTCCCATCCCTGCTTTTGCCTCCAGAGTTAGGGGGAGATATCGCTGGCAGATTATCATTCGTGGTTCTAATCCTGCTCAAGCTTTATTGAATATAGCCTTACCCCAAGGCTGGATTGTGGATGTTGACCCTGTGGGGATGGTCTAGCTTTACGGAGTAGGAAAAGCTAGGTTATAATTCAAGCATGGCAGTTTTAGAGATACGCACTTTGCCTGACCCGGTGTTGCGGCGGAAGGCGAAGAGGGTAACTACTATCAATGGCTCAATTCAGAAGTTAATCGATGACATGATTGATACTCTGCGGGCTGTCCATGGTGCAGGGTTAGCTGCTCCTCAAATAGGGGTGTCGTTGCGCATAGCGGTCATCGAAATCCCTGAAAAGGAAGTCATTACTTTGATTAATCCTGAGATAGTAAGGAGGGAGGGTGTGCGGGTGGTTGAAGAAGGTTGTTTGAGCTATCCTGGTTATTATGGGGAGATTAAGCGCTCGGAAGTAGTCAAGGTGAAGGCGCAAAATAGGCAAGGTAAGCAGTTTCGGCTTAAAGGTGAAGAGCTTCTGGCACAGGCCTTAGAGCATGAGACAGACCATCTCAATGGCATTCTATATATCGACCATGTAGAAAGCCCCGACAAACTATGGAAAGTAACTCCGCAAGGTAACCAAACCTTAGAAAATACAATAATCTAACTCAGCTTTTTCCGTTAATGTGCTGCCATGCCTTGCAATTTCGGTTCGTCCATTTCCACTTGGCTAGTGATGTGGCTTTGGTTAATCTTATGAAGTGATTTCCTATGCTGGCATCGTCAAAACGGGGCTGAAGCTGAGGTAAAGGGCTAACATCGAGCGAACAACCTCGGGTTTCATTGTTTGATACTGTGCAATATACGGAGAGCTTGTTTATAATACCCTATTGGTCTTGGCAAGCTAGTAATCCAGGATGTAATATCGTTGTTTTAGGATTTTGTTGATGTCGGTTTATCCAGATTTTAACCACAGGAGGGAGAAGTGCAATACGAGTTAACTGAAGAGCAAAAAATGCTGAAGGCTGCGGTTAGGAAGTTAGCTGAGGAGCAAATCGCGCCAGGGGTGCATGAGAGGGATGAGAAGGAAGAATTTAGCTGGGAGATGGTGAGGCTTTTGCGGGATGGCGGCTACTTGGGCATAGACTTTCCCGCAGAGTATGGGGGGGGTGATGCTGGGATGCTGGCTGAAACTATTGTGATAGAAGAACTCTCTCGAGTGGATGCCTCCGTTGGACTTCTTGTTGCCGACCAGGCGCTTGGCGCATTGCCTATAATGTTGGCTGGTAACAAAGAAGTGAAGGATAGATTTCTTCCCAAGCTAAGCACCGGTGAGCATTTAGCTGCCTTTGCGCTTACTGAGACATCAGGTGGTTCCGATGTGGCTGACTTTAATTGTCGAGCTGATAAAAAAGGTAATGGATATGTTCTCAACGGCAATAAGATATTTATTACCAATGGCAGTGTCGCTGATGTAGTTACTGTTTATGTAGTAACCGACCCTGAAAAAGGTGCTTCTAAAGGCGCCAGCGTATTAGCGGTTGCCAAGGGAACTCCCCGGTTCTCTGTGGGTAAACATGAAATGAAGATGGGTATCAGGAGTTCTGATACTGTGGAGCTTGTATTTGATGATTGTCATGTGCCTGTTGAAAATCTTGTGGGGGAAGAAGGGAAGGGATTTGCCATTTCTATGAAGACCCTGGATTTTGCCAGACCAGCAATAGCAGCTCAGGCCTTAGGCATAGCTCAGGGTGCCTTAGATTATTGTATAAATTATGCTAAGGAAAGAATTGTATTTGGCATGCCTATTATTCAGCATGAAGGGGTAGGATTTAAGCTGGCGGACATGTGCATATTTACTGAAGCGGCAAGGCAGCTTTTGTACAAGACTTGTTCTATCCTGCAAGAATGCCCCAAAAATATGACCAGGCTGGCACCCGACCAAATCAGATATTCATCAATGTGCAAGACCTTCGCCAGTGATGTGGCGATGAAGGTGACTACCGAGGCGGTACAGATTGTCGGTGGCTTTGGATATTGCCGTGATTATCCTCTGGAGCAACGTATGAGGGATGCCAAGATAACTCAAATATACGAAGGCACAAATGAGATACAACGGCTAGTAATTTCGAGAACACTATGATAAGATGGTTGCAAAATAGCGATATTAGCGACCAGGTAGAAAATAAATTAAAAAGAGAGATACAACGGCTAGTAATTTCGAGAACACTATGATAAGATAAGTAGCAAAATAGCGATATTAGCGACCAGGTGGGAAATAAATTAAAAAAGGGAGGTTTACGATGCCAGCTTACAAATATCCGTTACTTATTAAACAATTATTACTCGCGCCATCGGTTCGGACACCAAATGCACCAAATAAGGAAATAGTCTATCGAGACTTAGTCAGGTTTGGTTACCCAACGCTATTCGAGCGTATCAATCGATTAGGTAGTAGCTTAGACAAGCTAGGGGTTAAACGAGGCGATACCGTTGCTGTTGTTGATTACGATAGCCACCGCTATCTGGAAAGCTATTTCGCCATTCCAATGTTGGGAGCGGTGCTGCACACAGTCAACTGGAGGCTTCCTCCTGAGCAAATGCTTTACACTATGAACCATGCAGAGGATAAAATCGTCCTTGTCCATTCTGATTTCCTGCCAGTGCTAGAAAGTTTTGGCGATAAATTAACTACGGTAGAAAAGTTTATCTTACTGACCGATGATAACAAAAAGCCTGATACCAAGTTGGACATAGAGGCTGAATATGAAGAAATGCTGAGAGCTGGTTCATCGAGCTATGATTTTCCTGACTTCGATGAGGATACACGGGCGACGTTATTTTACACCACTGGCACTACAGGAGATCCTAAGGGTGTTTATTTCACCCATCGCCAGATTGTTCTCCACACCTTAGGTATTGCGTTATTAGGGGCTGGACAGAATTATCCTAGATTCGTAACACCCGATGAAGTCTATATGCCGCTTACTCCGATGTTCCATGTCCATGCCTGGGGAACGCCATATTTGTCTACGATGTCGGGTATGAAACAGGTTTACCCCGGGAAATATGACATCATGCTGTTAATTAAGCTAATTAAGAAAGAAGGGGTAACATATACTCACTGTGTTCCTACTATCTTGGGCATGCTGCTGCTTGGTGTTGAGATGGAGGGGGTTGATTTGTCTGGGTTGAAGATGATCATCGGTGGAGCTGCTTTGCCAGGGGGACTGGCTAATGATGCACTAAGGGCGGGGATCAAATTCTACTGTGCTTATGGTTTGTCGGAAACTTGCCCTGCGCTTACGGTAACTGACTTAAAAGGTGATATGTTGGATTGGGACACAGACCGGAAAGTTAGTGTCTTGAAACGGGCGGGACTTCCTGTGCCACTGGTGCAGATGGAAATTATGGATGAATCGGGCAGGATACTTCCTCATGATGGTAAATCAGTAGGGGAGGTTGTTACTAGGGCACCCTGGCTTACTGAGGGCTATTTTAAGAAGCCAAAAGAGTCAGAACAGTTGTGGCGATATGGTTGGCTACACACAGGTGATATTGGCTATATTGATGAGGGAGGCTATCTGTACTTAACAGACAGGGTTAAAGATGTCATTAAAACTGGAGGAGAGTGGATATCTTCATTGAAGTTAGAGGACCTTATCAGTGAACATAAAGCAGTTGCGGAGGCGGGGGTTATAGGCATGCCAGACGAGAAATGGGGGGAAAGACCCATGGCTGTGGTTATCCCCAAGCCAGAGTATAAGGATAAAATTTCTCCAGACGATATCAAGACGTTCTTACAGAAGTTTGTGGATGACGGGACAATTTTAAAATGGGCTATCCCTGACCGAATTGAGTTTGTTGCTCAACTTCCTCACACGGCTGTGGGGAAAGTAGATAAGAAGGTCCTCAGGAAACAATATATCAGTAAATAGAGATGGGCTCTTTATCAGTAATGACTTTCTCGATTTCGGATAACTTCAGCCTCAAGTGCTTAGGGATGGTAAACATGGCTTGATGAGTAAGCCCATCATAGGATTTCAGTTGGCGGGATATTCCTGTTGAGATTTTAAGGTCAATCTCTTCAGGGGTTAATTTCTGGGGGTCAAGTTTCTGGGAGGCAGTGGCAAAGCCCCACAGGCTATTGAAGGAAGGTACGTGAGCTTGATAGGGGCGAACTATGTGAAAAACGCTCGCCAGCGTATTAACGATATTCATGAAGTTTGTTACTTGTGTCCAGTTGGCGGATTCAGCTTGAACTGAGATAATCCCATCTGGTTGTAGCCTTTGTTTAACCAGTTCATAAAATTCTCGAGTATATAGTAGGCGAGCTGGCCCTTTTTCTAAAGGGTCTGGCAAGTCAATAATAATGACATCAAATTTAACGTCGTTTTTTTCGAGGTATGCTCTGGCATCAGCGAAATGTAGTTCTGCCCGCTGGTCATCAAAAGAATTTTGATGCCAGGAAGGTAGAAAGTGGCGACAAATATTTACTACTTCTTCATCAATATCTACCATGACGGCTTTCTTTACTGTGTTATGTGCTAGCACTTCCCTTAAGGTAGCACCCTCACCACCTCCAGCGATAAACACCTTCTCAGGATTAGGATGGGTGACCATAGCAGGATGCACTAAAGCTTCGTGGTAGATGAATTCATCCACTTCGCTTGATTGAATCTTGCCATCAAGCACGAGGCATTTGCCAAAGCTATCATTATCAATGATAGCTATAGATTGAAATTTGGTCTGCCCTGAATATATTAACTCCTTAATGCGATGTGATATGGTAATGTCGGGGTTGACATAATCATGGAACCATCTATGTTTATCGGGGTCAGAATCCTTCATTATTTTACGATGCTCCTAATTTTGCTTTCCTCTATCATGCCTCTCCGCAACTCGATTATGGAACAAATTTTGGCCTCCAAGCTTTGTACTATTAGCTCGGCTATTTCTTCAGGATTTACTGTGTTTCCACAGGTAAACACATCTGCGGCGGCATAACCATACTCAGGCCAGGTATGGATAGAGATGTGTGATTCGGCGATATTAATTATGCCGCTCACTCCACGAGGGGAAAATTTATGGAAGGATTCACCAACTACGGTAGCACCACATCGAGTAGCAGCTTCATTAAGGCAATCCTTCAGGAAGTCTACGTCATTTAACACCTCCTCATTGCAATTTTTTAACTCTAGTAGCAGATGTCTTCCCAGTGCATACAAATCACCTTCCCTCCTTCAAAAGATTTTTTTGAACTTGCGCCCAACTCCTTGAGCAACAGGCGAAGATTTTATATCGTATGTTAACCAGAGTCAATATCTACTGGAAAAGAGAACACCAATTATAAAAGGATTTTGGCTATCCTATTGATGCCAGATAGATCCGGAACTAACTTGATGTTAGCCTGTGGAAAACAGCTATTTATCAATGAATTTATTGCCTTATCCTGCCCATAGCCTATTTCTAAAAGCAGACAGCCATCTGGACGAATCTTTCCTGGGACTTGAATTAATAGCTGGCGTATTATATCCAAACCATCTTTACCACCTGCTAAAGCTACGGTTGGTTCGAAGTCTATTATCTCTGGGGTTAGTGTTCTCATTTCATTATTTTTGACATAAGGTAAATTAGCTATGATTACATTTGTGGGTTCAGGCAGTGGTTCAAGCAGATTGCCCTGGAGGAGGGTGACTTGATGGGTAACGTGGTGTCGCTGGCAATTTAAACGGGCTACATGGAGAGCTGAAGCAGCAATATCTATGGCGTAAATTCTTGCGTTAGGCAATGCTAGGGCAAGGCTGATAGCAATGACACCACTGCCAGTGCCAATGTCAGCGAAGATAAATTGATTTTGGGAAGTGTTGTGGTGATGAGCAAAATCGATTGCTTTTTCTACCAGTAGTTCAGTTTCCGGTCTGGGAATAAAGACACGATGGTCAACATAAAAATCGTGACCATAAAAGTCGCAATATCCCAGGATGTAGTCAATAGGTTCGCGAAGAAGCCGGCGATTAGCCGAGCACTGTAGCTCTCTTATTTCTGTCGGGGTCAATACTCTTCCCGGCTCACTGTACAATTTTGTTTTTGATATTCTCAGCACATGGCAAAGCAGAAGCTCAGATTCAATATCAGCCTCGTCAGAATTTGCTGCTGCCAGTGTTTGTCTGGTTAAAACCAAAGCTTCTCTCAAGGTCATGAAAGGACTGCTTTCAGTTGTTGAGCTTGCTCTGTGGTGGATAGTGCTTCAATGAGTTCATCAAGCTCACCGTTTAAGAGTTGAGTTAAGTTATGAAAAGCGACGTTAATACGGTGGTCGGTGACTCGGTCCTGAGGGAAATTATAGGTACGAATCTTTTCTGCTCGGTCACCTCTGCCTACTTGCGTTCGCCGCTCCTTTTCGATTGTCTCTGATCGCCTACCTTGTTCTATGTCGAATAATCTTGCTCTAAGAACTGCCATAGCTTTCATCTTATTTTTCAACTGAGAACGTTCATCCTGGCAGGTAGCTGTTATCCCTGTAGGGAGGTGTGTGATGCGTACCGCGGTGGCTACTTTGTTTACATTTTGTCCCCCGGCACCATGGCTATGGAAGATGTCCACCTTGAGGTCATCTGGCTTGATGTTTAGCTCGATCTCCTCTGCTTCAGGAAGGACGGCTACCGTAGCTGTTGAAGTGTGAATCCGTCCCGAGGCTTCGGTAATAGGCACTCGTTGCACTCTATGTACCCCGCGTTCATACTTAAGCTTGCTGAAGGCACCTTTGCCTTTAACCTCGAATATCACCTCCTTAAAACCACCGACATCACTTTGATTGCTATTCATGATATTTGTTTGCCATCCTTTCCTCTGAACATAGTGACTATACATACGGAATAGGTCGGCAGCAAAAAGGCTTGCTTCTTCACCACCAGCGCCCGCTCTTATTTCAACAATGACATCTTTGTCATCGTTTTGGTCTTTTGGTAACAAAGAAAGTTTTAGTTTACCAAGAAGGTCGTTTCGACGTTGCTCTAGCTTGTTTTGTTCTTCTTTGATCAGAGCAATCATTCCAGGCTCAAGGTCATTATTAAGCAAAGCTTCGAGTTCAGCTAACTCGTCAGAAAGTGCTTTATATTGTTGATATTGGATGACGATATCCTTGAGATCAGCTCTTTTCCTCATCAACTCTTGTAGCTGTTTTTGGTTAGTAACAATCTCAGGCTGGGCAATCATCTGCTCCAGTTCTTCATAACGCTTTTCTATTAATGCCAATTTATCAAACATAGCTCTCAATTAATCTTTTTATCCCTCAAAGCTATTATAATATAGCTTATGAAGGCTATTCAAACGGCTTTGGAGGGGTAGCATTACTATGAAAGCTTCCCTGGAGTGCTATGATTGCTTAGGACGGCTAATTTGCCAGGCAGCCAAGCTGGCTACAAGTGATGAACTCCTCAGGCAGAAGGCGGTGGAAAAAGCCAGGGGTGTCCTTGACCAAGAATTCTCTGGTGAGCAGATATCTATTGCGATTGCTACTAAGCTCCATAAAGTAATACGGGAGATAACTGGTAATCCAGACCCCTATCGAATAGTGAAGGGAGATGAGCTGAGGGTTGCTGGGGAGTTGTTCGCCAAGGTAATGGTTCGGTATAAAAATACTATTAATGATTATATCAAGCTTGCCACTGTAGCCAATGCCATAGATTTTTTCAGGAGCCTTGATGCCGTTGCCGAGGATATGAATAGACCAATGAAGTTTACTATAGATGATTCACAGCAATTTGAAGCAAAGTTAAAAAAGGCGTCTAAAGTCTTGTATTTAGCGGACAATGTGGGCGAGATTTACTTTGATTTGCCTTTGGTTAAGAGGATGAGGCAGTTGGTTGATGTTAAATATGTGGTTAAGCCCTTGCCTGTTCAGAATGATGCCACAGCGGAGGATGTTAAGGAGGCTGGGTTGGGAGGCGAATTTGGAGTGGTGATAACTACAGGTGTGGCTTCGCCGGGAGTAATCCTTGAGTGGGCTTCAGAGCAATTCAGAGAGGAATTTGAAGCGGCAGACCTTGTATTTGCTAAAGGGATGGGGCATTATGAATCGTTGAGCGAGCTTCCCGGTCAAGGGAAGGTGTTTTACTGCCTCATGGCGAAGTGTAGACCGGTAGCGAACTCGCTGGGAATACCGCTAAATAGCTATGTTGCCATGCTGAGGTGAGTTAACACGTCAGGCTACTTTACTATCAGCTCTTTCAACGCGGAGCGGTAACTTTCATAAGCTGAGGAATCGAAAAGGACAAAAATTACCTCTTTCAGGGAAGTATGTTTTTCTTTGAGGAACGAAGTCACCGCTCTAATAGCTACTTTTGCTGCCTTATCCAAGGGATAGCCATATGCACCTGTGCTTATAGAGGGGAAGGAGATGCTGGTCAAATTTCTATCTGCTGCTAATTTGAGGCTTTCTCGGTAAGCGCTAGACAAAAGCTCTGCTTCATTTTTGTCGCCACCATGCCAGATAGGACCCACGGTGTGTATGACATACTTTGCGTTAAGGTTTCCTCCCGTAGTAATTACGGCTTTTCCTGTTGGCAATCGTCCTTGGTTAGCCACAATTTGCTTGCATTCCTCTAAAATAGTTGGTCCCCCAGCTCGATGTATTGCTCCGTCCACTCCTCCTCCACCCATTAAGCTGGGATTAGCAGCATTGACTATGGCGTCGGTATTTTGCTGAGTAATATCTCCTCGAATTAATGAAAGCTTGACTTGATTAATCATTATCTCCATTGTTACCTCCGCCTATAGATACTGGAACTAACACATTAATTGTAAAGAAACTTCGCCACCAATAGCAACGGTATATCTTCGAGGGGGTTGAGGTGATGTTAGGAATGTGCCAAACCAGCCTTGATGAGATTAATTGTTGTTGATAACATTTATAGTAGGTCGTGCTAGGTGGGGAGCTAGCGGTGCCCTGAACCCGAAATCCGCTATAGCGGGGCTGAATTCCTGCTTGAGATTTCGAGGTGCAAGGTTGCTTTCTGCTAAGCGGCGGTGAAATTTGGGTTCTATGCGGTGGAGGGCTATGAACCCCGTCAGGTCCGGAAGGAAGCAGCGGTAAGTAGCTTTCTCCAGGTGACATAGAGGTGCCTGGATGGAGCTGGCTGGCAAAGGTAATTTGCACCATAGGAACCGAGAGCAGGTGCACGACCTAAATTGATATTTTGATGTATCTCAAGGCGAAGAAAAGATTAGGCCAGCATTTCTTGATTAATGAACATGTGGCAGAATGCATCCTCTCTGCTGCCGAACTTGATAGGGAGGATATTGTTGTAGAGATAGGTCCGGGGACGGGCGTATTAACTAAAAAGCTGGTTGAGCGAACTGCTAAAGTGATTGCTGTGGAGCTTGATGTTAGATTGGTTAATATATTGACCAAAAGGCTGGGTTCTTTCTCAAATGTCGACATTGTGCATGCTGATATACTTAAAATCACTCCTGAAGAGCTTTTGAAGGAAAAAGCTAATGCTCCTGTGGGTAGCGAACAAGCTTATAAAGTAGTGGGTAATCTTCCTTATTATATTACTTCGCCAATATTACGGCATTTCCTCCAAGCTGGGCTAAAACCATCACTAATGGTGATAATGGTGCAGAAAGAGGTTGGCGAGGCTATAGCTGCTGTGCCTGGTAAGATGACTCAGCTCAGCATCGGTGTCCAATTTTATAGTAAGCCAACCATTATAACTTATGTGCCAGCTAAGGATTTCCGCCCCCCACCTAAGGTAGATTCTGCGGTCTTGCGTCTCGATGTTTATTCTGAGCCACCTGTTAGAGTATCCGATGTCGATGGTTTCTTTGATATGGTTCATTGCGGTTTCAGTTCACGTCGCAAGCAACTTCGCAACTCACTGGCTCACAGCTTGGCAATATCGCCTGATCAAGTTTCCCGGTTACTTGAAGAAATCGGTGTAGATGCCACCAGGCGAGCAGAAACCCTTAGTCTGGAGGAATGGCGGAAGGTGTGGAAAGCTTTCGCCTCACTTGGAACATAATTATTATGCTAACCGTCTATGCGCCGGCGAAGATAAACCTCGTTCTCGAAGTTTTGGGTAAGTATGATGATGACTACCATCGGATCAGGAGCATTGCCCAGACGATAACCCTGTACGATGTTCTCAGCTTTGAACTGGAAGAAGAAATATCCTTGGAATGCAGCGAAGCAAGCTTGCAAACTGAGAATTTGGTGATAAAAGCAGCCAAGCTGTTCCAGGAGGTTACCAATTGCCGTAAAGGCGTGCGAATCAGGCTTCACAAGAATATACCGTGGGGTGTGGGTTTAGGTGGTGGAAGTAGCGATGCTACTTCCACTCTTGTAGCCCTCAATACTCTCTGGGAGGTGAATTTTCCTCCATCGCAGTTGGCTCACTTAGCCGCAAAGATAGGTTCGGATGTCCCCCTTTTTGTCTATGGGGGCACAACTCTGGTGGAGGGGAGGGGGGAGAAAGTGACTTTGCTGCCAGACGTGATGCCAACTTACTTCGTTTTGCATGTGCCACCGTTACCAAGGATGCTGGATAAAACTAGCAGGCTTTACGGCAAATTAAGTACAAGGAATTTTACCCAAGGTCAGTTCGTACATACTGCCTTGCAAACTCTGGAACAGGAAAAGACACTTCCCCCGTCCTTAATGTTCAATATTTTTGAGGCGGTAGCTTTTGATGTATTTCCCCAGCTTAATAAATATAGAGGAATATTTGAACAAACAGCGGGTTTGCCTGTCCACCTCACTGGCTCAGGTCCCTGCCTGTTTACTCCCGTTCAGAACAAAGAAAAGGCTAATGAAGTGTGTCTATCTATGCAGAGACGAGGATTGGAATGCTATGCGGTAACCTCGCTTCCCAGGGGTGAACCAGGTGGCTAAGATACGAAGAAGATGGCTTATGCTGACTCTTTATGGTGCTGGGCTTATCGGGCTTAGCGTTGGGCTTTTTTACCTGATTCAGTACCTGGAAGTTTATTTCCATACCTCGTTACAGGAATTTGCCCCTACTGCTTATGCCATTGTTTTTGGCGTTACTTTAGTATGTAACGCCAGCATTCTGGTTCCGGTGCCTTTTTATATCTCTCCAATAGTAGCAGTGGCATCGCAATGGAATCCCATTATTGTGGCTTTGGTAGCCAGCGTAGCTGGCACCCTGGGGGAAACGACCGGCTATTATGCTGGTTACTTGGGAAAGAGGATAGTGGTTACTAGGGACATAGCGGGATATAACAGGTTTGTGGATTGGGTTAATCGATATGGGGTGCTGGCGATATTTCTCTTTTCCCTCCAGCCTATATTACCATTTGATATTGCCGGGCTTACTGCTGGAGCATCAAGATTACCGCTGTGGAAATTTCTGTTGCCGTGCTGGGCGGGCAAATTCCCCAAGTATATTGTGCTTTGTTATTTTGGTCCTTGGCTTTTTCATTTTCTTCCCTTATGGTTTCAGCCGCTGGGCTAATTTTTCTTCGTCGTCCTTGGTGGTAACCTCGCCATCCAATCTTGCCTTGTGCAATATCTCGAGGATTTCTCCTAATTTTGTTCCCGCAGGGATGCCCAGCCGTTGAAGCTCCCCCCCGTTAAGGCAAGGCTTTACATAACGCAATTTAGAAAAGAAAAGCTCAAGATGTTGTCGAATCATAGGCTCATCCTCGGCCATAATGTTAGCTTTGATGGCTAATGGAGCATATTCTTGAAGGAAGTAATATATTTCGCTGGGCTTTAAAGATGGGTTGTTTAATCGGGGAAGGTGTAGCTTAAGTCTGGCAGTATCCTTTACTACCTTGGTTAGCTTTGCTGGTAGGTTAAGGCGCTTCATCAGTTGATTAACTTGCTCCGCATCAAGTGGGTAGGCGAGGAGGCAGAAATAAAGTGCTGGAAGTTCACCAGGTTTACCTGATCGGCGTGCGTCATCAAATTTACCAGTGAGCCATCCATTGCCTTTGAGAGAACGGTTTATCCTTTGCAGTGCTCCCAATTCGCTCAGTCGCTTAAGAACCTGTTCGGGATATTTTTCTCGGAAAATTAATTCCAATTCGTGCCTTATTCGGTCTCCACTTATAGTGTCCAGCATTGAAATATCTCGCTGGAGTAATTGAGCGGTCGCATGCTCAAGGTTGAATCCCAATCGCTGCTCATAGCGTATCGCTCGTAGAATTCTGGTGGCATCATCGATAAAACTCCCGGGGTGCAGGATGCGAATGAGATGCGCATCCAGGTCATCTTTGCCATGATAAGGGTCAAGCAGCTCTCCATAGTGCTCAGGGGTGAGGGATATTGCCATGGCATTGATGGAGAAATCCCTGCGGAAGAGGTCCTTTTCAATGGAGCTTGGCGTAACTGTAGGCAGTGCACCAGGTCTAGCATAAGTTTCGCTTCTAGCAGTAGCGATATCTATGGCGAAGTCACCGCTCTTGATTTTAGCAGTGTTGAAGCGTGGATGTATAATTAATTTTGCCTCGCTCATTCTAGTTACCCGATTAGCTAGTTCTATGGCATCGCCCTCGGTTACCAAATCAAGGTCGAAATTAGGGTAGCCTATAAGTAAGTCTCGTACTATGCCTCCCACGAGATAACCCCTTTGTCTTAGCTTGTTAGCCTCCGTGGAGGTATCTTGAAGTAACTCAAGGAGTCCCTTGGGAAAGTAGCTGTTAATTTTTGAGGCTAAATTCACTGTTGGACTGGCTCTGAACTATGCCTTTGTCTTTACCGGCTCTGCTTTGGTAAAGCTCAACTCTTCGGCTTCAACGCCAATAGCTATGGTGTCTCCCTCGTTAAAATCGCCACCCAGTATCTTTGTTGATAGGGGGTTTTCCACGTAGCGTTGAATAGCGCGCCGTAGCGGTCGTGCCCCATATTCAGGATTGTAGCCTTTGCCTATTAGCCATAATTTGGCTTCATTGTCTACCTTTAATGCAATATTGTGTTCGGCGAGACGCTGTTCTACATCTTTAATCAATAAGTCAATAATTTTTGCCAGATGTTTTTCAGTCAAAGGATGAAAGATGATGATGTCGTCTACCCGATTAAGCAGCTCAGGGCGGAAGGTGCTCTTTAGCGCAGTCTCAATATTACTTCTTAACCGTTGTTCTTCATCTTTGTCGCGCTGGAGAAATCCGACACCTTGGCGGCGAAATTCTTCGGTTCCCACATTGCTGGTCATAATGATGATGGCATTTTTGAAGTCTACAGTTCTGCCATGTCCATCTGTGAGCCTGCCATCCTCTAATATTTGCAGCAGGATATTAAATACATCATGATGTGCCTTCTCCACTTCATCCAGTAAAATCACGCGATAAGGACGGCGGCGCACTGCCTCAGTCAATTGCCCCCCTTCTTCATATCCAATATACCCAGGGGGTGCTCCGATGAGACGTGATACGGTATGCTTTTCCATATACTCTGACATATCAAGCCTTACCATGGCGTTTTCGTCATCGAAGAGGAATTCAGCCAAGGCTCGAGCTAGCTCAGTCTTACCTACCCCAGTAGGTCCCAGAAAGATGAAGCTGCCTATAGGTCGTTTTGGGTCTTTGAGGCCGGCTCTGCCTCGCCTTATTGCCTCACAGACAGAAGCCACAGCTTCCTCCTGGTTTACTATCCTCTGGTGAATTCTCTCCTCCATGTGAACTAGCTTCTCACTTTCAGTTTCGAGCATTCGGGAAACGGGAATTCCAGTCCATTGAGAAATAAGTTGTGCGATATCTTCTTCACTAACCACGGCATCGGTCTTTATTCCTTGAAGCCATTTTGTCTTGGATTCGTTATATTTCGGCTCTAATTGTAATCTTTCCGCCCTCAGTTCAGCCGCCTGTTGATAGTCTCCCCGCTGTGAAGCGGCCTGTTCTTCATCAAGCAAACGCTTTATCTTCTGTTCTAGTTCATTGACCTCTGGTGGAGCGCTCTCTCGGTCAATGCGTAGCTTGCTGGCAGCCTCATCAAGTAGGTCAATGGCTTTGTCGGGCAAAAATCTGTCGGTGATGTAGCGTTGACTGAGCTTCGCTGCAGCTACTAAGGCTGAATCATCGATTTTAATCTTATGGTGAGCTTCGTATCTGGGCTTTAGGCCCTTAAGCATCTCTATGGTATCATCGGCACTTGGTTCATTGATGAAAACGGGTTGAAAGCGCCGCTCTAAGGCTTTGTCTTTTTCAATATGCTCTCGATATTCGTTCAGCGTGGTAGCTCCGATGCACTGAAGCTCACCTCGGGATAACGCTGGTTTGAGCATATTACTGGCATCAATCGCTCCTTCAGCACCGCCAGCACCTACCACGGTATGAAGTTCATCGATGAACAGAATCACCTCCCCGCTTGCCTGGCGGATTTCGTCGAGAACTGCTTTCAGCCTTTCCTCGAATTCGCCTCGGAACTTACTCCCGGCTACTAATGCCCCCATGTCTAAGGCGATTACTCTTTTTTCCTTAAGTGAATTAGGGACATCATCAGCGACAATTCTTTGAGCGAGACCTTCAGCAATGGCTGTCTTGCCCACGCCGGCATCGCCAATGACCACAGGATTGTTCTTGGTTCGTCGGGAGAGTATCTGTATTACCCGCTTGATCTCCATTTCTCTTCCGATCACAGGGTCGAGCTTGCCATGTCGGGCTAACTCAGTGAGGTCATGCCCATATTTTGCCAGGGAGCGGTATTTGCTCTCGGCATGGCGGTCGGTAACCCGATGGGGACCGCGAATCTTGCGCAATGCTTGGTATATTTTCTCCTGGGTGATGCCGAACTCCCCTAGGATTTTGCTAGCATCGCCTTTGCCCTCACCAGCGATGGCGATGAGCAGATGTTCACTGCCGACGAAGTCATCCTTTAGCCTATCTGCTTCACGAGCGGCGTCTTCCATAAGTTGTTGAATACGGGGGGTAATATAAAGTTGTGTCCCTACGTAGGCTATCTGAGGATAACTTTTTAATGTTTTGTCTACCCGGCTTTTCACCTCTTCTATGTCTATACCAAGCTCTTGCATTATTTCCTGGGTTATTCCTTTTTCTTGTTCCAGCAGAGCTAGCAGTATATGTTCTACATCCCATTGGCTGTGCTGATAGCGGCGAACCAGCTCCTGTGAGGCTGTTAAAGCCTCCTGCGCTTGTTCGGTAAATCTTTCCGGCGTCATTTGTATATCTCCTCCAGCTATATTAAAATATAAATATAAAGTAATTATAGTCAACAGCAGGGCTTTTAGCAAAAAGTAAAGGGTGGTAATACAAATGGCGATGAGAAAATAGGAACCTTTCTCTGACCTGGTGAGTTTAAGGCAGGCGATGGACAGGTTATTTGAGGACAGCTTTGTGCACCCATCACGTTTCTTCGCAGCCTTTGGACAAACAATGCCAGCGGTGGATGCTTATCAGACCCCCAACGAAGTGGTGGTGAAGGCAGCTCTATCGGGCATCAAGCCGGAGGATGTTGATATTGACATCACTGGTAATACTTTGACAATCAGGGGGGAAGTCAAGGCGGAGAAAGAAGTCAAGCAGCAGGCTTATTTCTATCAGGAACAGCGCTATGGCGGCTTTTCTCGCAGTTTGACTCTTCCTGGCGGGCTCCAGGTGGATAAAGTTGATGCCACAATGGAGAATGGCCTTTTAACCATCATCATTCCTAAGAGTGAGAAGGTTAAACCGAAGGCAATCAAAGTTAAAGCCAAGGAAACTAAAAGCAAGAAGTAAATAATCTCATAAGCCCTGCTGTTGCAATAACTCTATAAATTGTTTAACGATATAAGCTGTAGCCCCCCAGACAATGTGTTCTTGATATTCATAGAAGTAGACCGGGAAAGGTTTCCCGTTAATAGTCACGTATTCTTGCCTGAAGTTCTTTTTATCCATTAATGCTGATAAAGGGATGGAGAAAATTTGCTCTACCTCGTCAGGATTTATGTTAAACGGGTAAGGATAAGGAATGAAGGCTACAAAAGGGGAGATAACGCAACCACTGGTGATAGTTATGGCATCATCTAGTTCGCCCAGAATTTCAATGTCTTCCCTGACTAAGCCTATCTCTTCTTCGGCTTCCCTTAAAGCGGCGGTGACAAGACTGGCGTCACTGGGCTGGCGGATTCCTCCCGGGAAGCATGCTTGTCCCTGGTGAAAGTTTAACCCTTCACTCCTCTCGGTAAATAGAAGGTGATACTCTCCTTGGGCATAGAATATAGGCACTAGCACCGCAGAGGTAATTAAGTCTTTGTCGTTAATCTTTTTGTTGTGATAATGACTGAGAATTTGCTTGATTTTCTGTTTCACCGCTTTATGATTATATCATGTGTAAAGCTTGCTAATATAGAAGCTAAAGAGCTATACTAACAGTTTGAGGATTAAATACCGATGACAGAAAAGTGCGATTATTATGAAGTACTTGGAGTGCCTCGAAATGCCACTGAAGAGGAAATTAAGAGAGCATTTCGTAAGTTAGCCTTCAAATATCATCCTGACCATAGCAAAGACCCTAATGCTGAGGAGAAATTTAAGGCGATAAATGAGGCATACCAGATTCTTTGTGACCCGGAAAAAAGAGCTAATTATGACCGTTATGGTTGGGTTGAGGGGGTGCAGGGATTTCCTGATTTTGGTGGACTTGGTGATATTTTCGAATCGTTCTTCGGTTTTGGTGGAAGCCCATTTAGAACTGCTACAGCTCAGCGTGCTCCGCAGAGAGGGAATGATCTAAAAACATATATTACCCTTTCCTTTGAGGAGGCAGTTTTTGGTTGTAGTAAGGAAATTGAGGCAGAGCGCGTTGAAAACTGCCCTTCATGCTATGGTCTTGGCACTAAGCAAGGAACAAGTCCTCAAACTTGCCCTGAGTGTCATGGCACAGGACAGGTGAGAAAGGTTCGCGAGAGCCTCTTTGGACGTTTTACCAATGTTACCACCTGTCCCCATTGTTCAGGCAGTGGGACGATAATAACTGACCCTTGTCCACATTGCCGTGGAAAAGGGCGGGTAAAAGTGAACCGGAGAGTGACGGTGGATATTCCCGCTGGTGTGGACGATGGCTATACCATGATTTTGGATGGCGAAGGTGATGTTGGCTTATATGGTGGCAGACCTGGTGACCTTTATGCCAGCCTGTCGGTAAAGCCAAGCAAGATATTCCGCAGGGAAGGAAACGATATCTTCTACGAATTGCCCCTGAATTTTGCCCAGGCTGCTCTGGGCGATGAGGTAGAGGTCCCTTCCTTGGATGGCGAAATAAAGTTAAACATACCCCCGGGCACTCAGAATGGAAGGGCTTTCCATTTGAAGGGAAAGGGGATACCCAGTGCCAATGGTCGTGGCCGGGGGGAGGAGATCGTCGTAGTTTGCGTGGTTACCCCGGAGCACCTTGATAAAAGACAAAAGCATCTTTTTCAGGAACTGGGCGAGATATTGCCAAAGCCTCGCCGGTCATAATCTTTTATTACCTTGCTGAAGCTAGCTATTACCTCAGTTGGCGGCTTATTTTGAAACAGCGTGTCATAAATAATTCCTGCTATGGGGGCGTCCAGACTGAGTTTTTTGGTTAGCTGATGAACTGCTATAGTGGTGGCAACCCCTTCAGCAACCTGTGGCATGGAGGCAGATATCTCAGCCAGCGAATATCCTTTAGCTAACTGATAACCAACATAGTGATTGCGACTTAGAGTGCTACTGCAGGTAGCTATCAAATCACCCAGGCCAGCTAACCAATAGAAGGTGTCTCTCTTAGCCCCCAAAGTTAATCCCAGGGAAACAACCTCATTCCAACTAAAAGCAATGAAAGCAGCCTTGGCATTATCACCCAGTCCTAATCCATCGAGCATCCCGGCGCCCAGAGCAATAATGTTTTTTAATGCTCCGCATAGCTCTACACCAGCAATATCATCAGTGGTAAATATGATGAATTTTGGCGACTGGAGCAAATCCTTCGCCCTTTTAGCAATGATGATATCTTGTGCAGCGATTACTGAAGCAGCGGGTAGTCCCTGGGCAATTTCCTTTGCCAGGTTGGGACCAGAGAGAACACAAATCTGCTCTTTCAGGGAAGGAACTTCTTCTTCGATTATCTGGGACATCCTTTTACCACTGCCCATTTCCAATCCCTTGGCAGCGCTCATTAATATCATTCTGTTATTCAGATGACGTTTAATCTGGGTGATGTTTTCTCTCAATTTCTGGGAAGGAACTGCCAGTATTAGCAGGTCAGTTGCGGCAGTGGCTTCTGCAATGTCACTTGTGGAGGCATAATCATGCTTTTGCTGGTTTAACTGCTCAGCTTCGTCTTCGCTTCTTGCCCACAACGTTACTGCTACGCCGTTATTACTTAACAAAGTTCCTAAAGTATTGCCCCACGTGGTATTGCCAATGATAGTGGCTTTGGGCATGCTCTAGCTTATTTGCTCGCTTTTTTCACCCAGTCGCCGCTCTGTGCCTTGCTGTAGCCTTATTATATTTCCACGGTGCTGATAGATGACCATGGCTGTAGCTGCCAGGCTATAAGCGAGGTAAATGGGCGGGAGATTATAAACAATGGTCATGGGTATTAATAAACACCATGTAACAAGGACTGACATTATTGATGCCAGCGACATATACCTGCTGTTTAGGGCAACTACGGCTAAAACCTCACCGCCGAGTATAGCTGCTGGCGGGAAGATAGGTATTAGTGTGCCAAAGAAAGAGGCTACGCCCCTTCCTCCTTTGAATTTCAGGAATATTGACCAGTTATGTCCTGCTAAGACGGCAAGCCCAGCCATTACTTGGGCTGCTTGGTAATAGTGGATATTCGCTCCAGCGGTGGTTAACATACCTGGGTCAATAATCACTTTGGCTAAAACAACTGCTCCGGCAGCTTTGCATATATCGAGAACTATGGTTAAAATCCCTGCCTTAGTTCCTACGGCACGCATCACGTTAGTGCCACCGATCTTGCCACTTCCATATTTGGTGACATCAATACCTTTAGACACCTTACCAATTATCAACCCGAAGGGAATAGAGCCAAGCAAATAAGCGATGACTATTATGCCAACAAACTCAGCGGTTATCATTTTGCCACCTCCGCCTCTTTGTTGCTTTTACGACTGGACTTGATGAAATTTAGCTGGAGCGACACACCACGGAAGCCAAACTTGGAACGAAGCTTTTTCTCTAAGTATCTCTGGTATGGAGAATAAATCAACTTTGGGTCGTTGACCTGGAAAACAAAGCTTGCTGGTCTGGACTTATCTTGGTAAGCGCGGATAATTTGTAGCCTTTTTGTGCCTACCCGGGGGGGTAAATGGCTATCCACTGCCTCTTTGATGACTTTGTTGACTGCGGAGTCTAATAACCGTTTTTGCCTTTCCTGCCATACTTGACAAGCAAGAGGTAAAACATAGTCTACCATCTCTCCTGACTTAGCTGAGAGGTAAAGCATAGGTATATAATACATAAATTTTATCTGTTTTTCCAGACGTTGTTTGAATTCCTTCTTCTGTGCCTGTGGAATGACATCCCATTTATTGACTAACAGCACTATTCCTTTACCTGCTTCCACGACGTAACTGGCAATATGTAAATCTTGAGCAGTGATAAACTCAACAGCATCAAGCAACAGCAGAGCTACGTCACATCGGTTAATTGCTTGAAGGGCACGAATTAAGCTATAGTAATCAATCCCAGCGTCCACACGTCCTCTCCGTTTAATACCTGCAGTATCAATAAGCAAGATAGTCTTATTATTCCAATTAATCGTAGTGTCGATAGCATCACGAGTCGTTCCCGGTGCTTCATGAACGATGGCTCTTTCGTAGCCAATCAAGGCATTTAGCAACGTTGATTTGCCTGTATTTGGGCGTCCCACAATAGCTAACTTAATATCTTCTGAGCCTGTAACACCGCTGGGCACCGGGGTAATAAAGGCCAATACAGCTTTCATTAATTCGTCTATCCCCAGGTTATGATAGGCACTGATTGCTAACGGTGTTCCCATGCCAAGGCGATAAAAATCAGCCACCTGATTTACTTGATGTCTTGAATCAACCTTGTTTACTACCAAAACTATCGGTTTGTTGATAGTGCGTAGCATATCAGCTAATTCTTCATCAGCGGCAATGATGCCGTCCTTGGCATCTACCATGAAGATAATAACATCGGCCTGAGTGATAGCTACTTCTACTTGGTGCTTGACTTTTTGTTCCAGTAAAGAGGGAGGCTCTAATTGCCATCCACCGGTGTCAACTATGGTCAGTTCGTGTTCTTGCCAGGAGGTGGACACAAATATTCGGTCTCTGGTAGTTCCAGGGGAATCACTGATGACGGCAAGACGCCTGCCTGCCAGACGATTAAGCAAGGTAGACTTGCCTACATTAGGTCGTCCTACAATTGCTACAACTGGTTTTGTCATTTAGCAATTCCCTTTTTATTCGGTAGGTAAAAGGATTTTGACTAGCAGTGTTTTTTGTAGATGAAGCCTGTTTTCTGCTTGGTCAAAGACCACTGACCTCGGGTCATCCAATAATCCTGGGGAAATTTCCTCACCATGATGAGCGGGCAAGGGATGCATGAACAAGACATTCTGCCTGGCGAAGGACAACAACCTCTCATCCACCTTATAATCGTGAAACGCTAAGCGACGTTTATCTGCTTCTGCATCCTGTCCCATGCTGGTCCATACATCAGTGTATACTATATCAGCATTTGTGACAGCCTCTTCAGGACTAGTGAATAGCTCAATCCTGCTTTGGGATGAGGAGGCAAATTTCTTGCCTTGGCTTAATATTTCTTGATTGATTTCATAACCTGATGGTGAGGCGATGTGAAAATTCATGCCCGTGAGTGAGGTGGCAAGGAGAAGGCTGTTGGCCACATTATTGCCGTCACCGATGAATGCCATGGTTAAACCAGCGAGTTTCCCCTTCTTTTCATAAATAGTGAACAGATCAGAAAATGCCTGGCAAGGATGTTCCAGGTCAGAAAGCGCGTTGATTACTGGCACCTGTGAATGTCTGGCCAGTGAAATCAATGTCTTGTGGGAGAATGTGCGAGCAGCGATGCAATCAACATAGCGGCTCAGCACCTTAGCGACATCAGAAACTGATTCTCGCTTGTCTAATCCTACTTCTTGAGGGGATAGATAAATAGCATAACCCCCCAGCTGCTGCATAGCTATATCAAAGCTAACCCTAGTGCGCAGGGAAGGCTTTTCAAACAGAAGAGCCAAGGTCTTTCCCGATAGTAGATGTGCTGAATCTCCCTCTTTCAAAGTCATAGCTTGCTCTATGACTTGTTTAATTTCCTGAGGACTAAAATCAGATACTGAAAGGAAATCCTTTTTCATTATTAGCCCTAAAGTGGATTTTAGTATATCACGATTGTCAAATGTTATAATGGCTGAGGTGAATGCCAAAAGCAAGCCCTTATTGTTACTTTTTGATGGCAATTCCATAGTGCATCGTGCTTTTCATGCTTTGCCTCCGCTAACGGTATCCAAAACGGGCGAGATGGTAAATGCCGTTTATGGTTTCGTCAACACGCTACTCAAAGTAATGGGTGAATTCAAGCCTACTTATTGGGCTTGTGCTTTTGACCGTCCCTCCCCGACATTCCGGCATAAGGAGTTCAAGGAATATAAAGCACAGCGGCCTCAAATACCCGAAGAACTTAAAAGGCAAATAAAAGTGGTCCATCGGGTTGTGGAATCACTCCGTATCCCTATCTTTGAAATAGATGGCTTTGAGGCAGATGACGTTCTAGGAACTCTGGCAAGGAAAGCAAACGAGCAGGGAATCGAGGTCGTGATTGTTACCGGCGATAATGACATGCTCCAGGTGATATCGTCGGGGGTGAAAGCACTTATTCCCAAGCGGACTTTCAGCGATACCACCCTTTATGATGAACAAGCGGTTGAAGGTAGATATGGTATAAAGTCAACTCAGATTCCTGATTTCAAAGCGCTGGTCGGTGACCCCTCCGATAATATTCCTGGCATACCGAGCGTGGGAGAGAAAACGGCGGCTAAACTGCTACAGCAATTTGGTGATTTGGAGGGGATACAAGCTCATATTGGAGAAGTGATGCCTGAGAAACTGCGAGCAGTGCTACGCCAATACCTTCCTCAAACTTTCCAGAATAAGGAATTGACCACAATAGTCAGAGATGTGCCTATTGTCTTCGCTCCAGAGGGCTGTCAAGTGAGTGCTTATAACCGAAACGAAGTGGTGAATCTTTTCCGTGAACTTGAGTTTACCAAATTGCTTCCTAGACTACCGCAGCACATAGGTGGGGAAGGTATCGTTGCCAGAAGCGAAGTTCTAATGGAAACCAGTTATCAGGTAATAAATACTGAGGTAACCTTTAGTGAGCTTGTTAACCAGCTAAGCAAAGTAGGGGATTTCGTTATACATGTTGAGGCTGATGGGAAGCAAGCTATAACAGCAAAGTTGGTAGGAATAACGATATCGCTAGCTTCAAGGAAGACATTTTATATACCCTTAGGACACTCTGGTTTAACTGAGCCGATGCAGCTTTCCTTGCCTCAAGTCCTCGTCAGGCTGAAACCAATCTTGGAAGATGCCCGAATAGGGAAGACTAGCTACGATGGTAAGCGGGATATGATGGTGTTAGCCAACCACAGGGTGAAGTTAGAAAATGTAAATTTTGACGTTATGATTGCTGCACATCTTGTTGGTGAGAAAAATCTTGAGCTTAAAGCACTTGCCTTTAACCGCCTTGGTGTGGAAACAATGTCTACCGCAGAACTGGTTGGGATGGGAAAGAATCAAACCTCACTGGCTGAATTCGAAGTGGAGCAAGTAGCTGAGCATAGTTGTGCCGGTATTGAGGCTATAAGGAAATTAAGGGATAACCTGGAACAGGAATTAAAACAATTGGGGCTGGGGATGCTTTTTTCTCAGGTGGAAATGCCTCTGGTGCCAGTACTGGTGGTAATGGAGAGAAACGGCATCGTTTTAGACACTAGCTTGCTTGGCGGGCTTTCTGCTCACTTGGCTGAGAGATTAGCAAAGCTTGAAGCGGAGGTTTATAGCAGCGTAGGACATAAATTCAATATAAATTCCCCTCACCAGTTAGCCGAGGTGCTTTTTGAAGAGCTCAGATTGCCTCGACCTCGCAAGACCAGGAAGGGATACTCTACTCAAGCATCGGTTTTGGAGGTATTGAAGGGTACTCATCCCATAATTGAGCTTGTGCTGGAATATCGCCAACTTAGCAAAGTTAAATCGACATATGCTGATGCCTTGCCAGCGTTAATTAATGTTGGGACGGGTAGGGTACATACCACTTTTAACCAGACTGGCACTGCCACAGGGCGGCTCTCTTCCAGCGAGCCAAATTTGCAGAATATACCAGTAAGGGGTGAAGTAGGCAGGATAATAAGGAGAGCCATCACTGTTCCGCCAGGGTCATATTTATTAAGCGCTGATTATTCTCAAATCGATCTCAGAGTACTGGCGCATCTTTCTGGTGATTCGGGTCTTATCTCCGCCTTTATCAATGATGAGGATATCCATGCCGCGACTGCTTCCAAACTTTTTAATGTTTCTAAGAACGAGGTGAACGCGGAAATGCGGCGAATTGCTAAGACAGTCAATTTTGGTGTCATTTACGGCATGAGTGACTATGGGTTGGAACAGGTAACTGAACTCAACAGGGAAGAAGCAGCCCAATTTATCTCATCGTATTTTGAGAAGTATCCTGGAGTAAAAAAATATATCGAAACTACCAAAGAACAAGCTCGGAAGTTGGGTTACGTGCAAACATTGATGGGGAGAAGACGTTTCATACCTGAAATTAATTCTCCAAACAGGCAAATTAAAGAGGCTGCAGAAAGAATGGCTGTAAATGCTCCGGTGCAGGGGACTTCTGCTGACATCATCAAGATTGCCATGGTTAATGTGCAACATGAAATAGAAAGGCGAAATCTGAGAAGCAAAATGTTGCTACAGGTTCATGACGAATTACTGTTTGAAGTGCCTGAGAATGAGGTGAGTGAGGTGAAGGAAGTGGTAAGGGAGGTAATGTTCCGAGCAGTGAACCTTTGTATACCATTAAAGGTTGATATAAAGCGAGGCAAGAATTGGGATGAAATGGTATAATGGGCAGATTCTTGAGTTTACAAAGGCTTCTTCAAAGCTGGAATAGTTTTGCTAAATGAAAGTCCTTCGTGATGTTGGTATAACTATCCTGATAGCGATTGCTATCTTTGCCTTTCTCCGGGTTAGCTTCCAAGGCTATATGGTGCGAGGAGAATGCATGTTGCCTGGTATTGAGAACCATGACTGGGTGATGGTCAGCAAAGCCTCTTATTTTTTCTCCGACCCTGCTCGTGGCGATGTCATTGTCTTTAACCCGCCGTTCCAATCCGAATTTCCCTTCATCAAGCGCGTCATTGCTGTCCCTGGTGACACTGTGGAAGTTAAGGACGGTAAAGTTTACCTGAACGGCACAGCGTTGGATGAGCCTTATATATCAGAACCCCCTAGTTACACCATGTCAGCGCGGGAAATTCCTGAAGGTGAATATTTTGTGCTTGGCGATAACCGCAATAATGCCGATGATTCGCATATATGGGGGACAGTTCCTAGGGAAAACATTATTGGCAAGGTTTGGTTTATCTATTGGCCGCCGCAGCATTGGAGATGGGTGGGAAGTTACAATTATGCTGAGTTAGCCACTGGGTAGTAGCAAATAATAGTGTTTTCGCGGACATTTGGGGGAGAATTTGAATAACGAAGTAATGGATATCTTCAAAAGGGTTGGGGCGATAAAAGAAGGTCATTTTCTCCTCTCCTCTGGATTACATTCGCCGGTATACTGGGAGAAGTTTCGTCTGTTACAATATCCTGCTTATACTGAAAAAGTCTGCCGTCTTATTGTTCAACATTTTAAGGACCAGTCAGTGGATGTGGTTGCTGGTCCAACTACCGGGGGAATTATCCTCGCTTTTGAAGTAGCTCGGCAGTTGGGGATAAGAAGCATCTATGCTGAGAGGCAAGGAGCGGCAAGAGTCTTTCGCCGGGATTTTGAGTTCACTGCTGGTGAGCGTGTTCTCATAGTTGATGATATCCTGACTACAGGTGGCTCGATTAGGGGGACAATCGACGCGGTAAATAAGCATGGTGGCGTTGTCATCGGCATAGGAGTCCTTGTCGAACGAAGCACGGAAGAAATAGATTTTAATGTTCCTCTATTTAGTTGTCTTCGTGCTCCCACAATAGTATATCCTGCTGAAGCATGTCCTCTTTGCGTTGCTGGTCTTCCTCTAGTCAGGCCTGGCAGCCAGGGCTAACTTGACCTTGAATTTTAAGCTCTGCTAGAATTTAACTTAAGGGGATATAGCTCAGTTGGGAGAGCGCTGCGTTCGCATCGCAGAGGTTGGGGGTTCGAATCCCCCTATCTCCACTTCTTCGAAATGTTTTGACCTGTCAATAGGCACCAGCACCCGATTCATAGCTTTAGTCTCCCTCTTGACCACGATCACGCTACATGGCGCGTATTTAATCACTTTATGGGCAATACTTCCTAATAAGAACTCGGGGGCATCACTTATACCCTTGAGCCCCACGACGACAAGATCTGCCTGAATATTCCGGCATGTCTTTATGATCTCACCAGCAGGGCTTCCTCTTCGGACAAGGCTCTCGGCTTTGAACCCATAAGCAGCAAGCGATTCCAATGGTTGAGAAAGTAACTCCAATGCCCTCTCTTCCTCAGCTTTCCTCACCTTGGCCTTTAGCGCCCCAACTGTCCTAAGACGTCAGCCATGGTATGACCGCCCAAAAAGGCGTGTTCTGGGATCACGGTCAGGACTGTTGCTTCAGCTTTCCTCCCTATCTTCAGAGCCTTAACGAAGCTTATGACAGCTTCAGAATAGCGAGAACCATCAACGGCAAGAAGAATCTTCACGTTCATCTCCTTTCATGCTTGGAATCATATTCTAATTTTAGGATTAGGTCCGACCTTCCCTCAACATAATATCCAAACGCCTTTTCGGTATTCCCTCTTCGTAAGGCTACTAGTCCAAAACTCGCTTCACAGATTCTCTATTTGCATAAACCAGAAGCCTGTCTCCTTTCACGATTTTCTCCCCCCTATTTGGCCTAGTTAGGCGAGTATCGGCTCTGTCTATGGCAAGGATTTCTATATCCCCTTCCGCGGTGATATCAGCCACGGACAAACCAATGTTCTTCGAACTTCTTTTTATCATGACAAGGCTAATAGCCCAGTCTTTCCCTACCTGGAATATCTCCTCAACTGCGGGAGCTTCCCTAAGAATTCGGTTCATAAGTGGCTTTCGTAGCCGCTCAAGAATCCGATAGCCAGCCTTGCTTTTTATAATTAGTTGATAGAGGCCGAATATGCCTCCAATTATTATGGCCAGGCGAATAAAAAACCACGTGTAACCGTTCACCTGGGTGAAAGATGCCACTAAAGTGGCAATTACAGTGACGAGGCCGGCATTTCCCAGTACAATGAGAATGCTTACGATTCTCCGCCTGGTTTTGTGTCCCACCACCCGTTCAGCTTCTCTCGTCGTGAAGCCCGTTCCTGAGAAAGCGGATAACGCCTGAAATCTAGCTATATCAGGTTCCATCCCGGTTAACTGGAGGGCAAAGCCTCCAATTCGGACGATGATGAAAGAAGCTAGAATAACTATCAGCAAAATGCCTACATAAGCCATATTCAACACCTCCAACTTACGTTTTGCTGAGGAATGGATGGCACTGTCTGCGTGGAAGGTTGCGGGTGCCTAATTGATTCGCCCTTCAGTTCACATGCCGGAGACATATTCTTCATTCAGTAACTTTAGAGCCACCTCTTCCTCCTGAAATATACTACCAGAGAGGTACCTATCACTGCCATTACAATCAAAATGCTGAAGTATCCATACCGCCACTGTAGCTCTGGCATATTGGCGAAGTTCATGCCGTAGATGCCGACAATGAAGGTCAGCGGAATGAAGATAGTGGCTATAAGCGTCAGCATCTTCATCACCTCGTTCATGCGGTTGGACACCGAAGAAAGATAAGTGCTCAGTACACTCTCAGCCATGTCTCTGAGACCCAGAGCGAGCATCTCAATACGCACCAAATGGTCATAAATGTTGCGGTAATATATTTGAGCCCGCTCGCTTATCAGGGCATATTCGCCCCGGCTGAGCCCGTTCATTATTTCACGCTGAGGCAATATGACCCGCGTCAACGCCAGTATGCTTCGTTTCAGTTGCATAATGGAAGTCAATGTCTCCCTCTTAGGTTCATGAAGTGCCTCGGCCTCGATAGTGGCACTCTTATCATTCATCTCCTCGATAGTGGGCATGATATTGTCCACCAGAGTATTGATAAGGTCGTGAGCCAAGAAATCAACTCCCCTTCGCATAGGGCGTCCGTCTTTTCGAACGTGATCCAACACAGATGCAACCGCTCTCAAGGGCACATCGTGGCTGGTGACGAGGTAATTTTTCCCCAGAAAGAGGGCGAGTTCTGTGGTCTCTTCCACATCGGACTCGATGTTATAATTGATGCCATGAACGATGATAAACAAGTAGTCTTCAAAATCATCTATCTTGGGTGGATGTATATTCTTGCTAATGCAGTCTTCCACTGCAAGCGAATGGAAACAGAATACATTCGTTAGTAACTCGGCATCCTCGCTCGTCACGTCCTCTATATCAACCCAGAGCAGCCCCTCTCCAGTTGCCAGAAGTGTTCTGATTTGTTCTATGCCTAGCTGGTCCATGAGTTTCCCATCCGGTGTCAGATAGAAAGCACACTTTATCATCATCACCTCCTTAAACTTCGCAAAAGTCGTTCAATATTAAATACTACCAGGAAGAAATTTTGGGGAGCTCGGCCATTGCCTCCTCAACCTTCTCTTCCGAATAGGCGAAGTCTTTCAACTTTCCTGCCGGAAAGGCATCGTAGATAGAAAGGTCAAAATAGCTGTGGGCATTAAGGGCTAAGCTAGGCCCCAGAGTATGCATTTTAAGCAGAGGGGTAACCCCTTCCATATTGGCTTAGTCATAGGCATAGCTGGCTGGGATCTCCTTTTCAGTCAACATTAGTTTGCCATCCATTTCAGCCTCCTTGAAACCGCTGAAAGGGATAGAACTCAATCGAAGGGCAGACATAACTGTAACCGGTGCCATCCCATCGGACAGAGCCCTCTTTACGATTTTTCCACAGGACGGCCTTTGCCTCATTTCTAATTCTTGCATATTTATCTTCCGTTTTTTGAAATCAATTTTTCACTTGATGTTTTTTTGGCATTCCTCTTTCATGGGACAAACCAAGCATTTTTTCTTGCGGCAGTAATTCTTGCCCAGCCTCACCAGAGCAGCTTCCAAATCCGAGAACCTCAGTCCACCTTGCTCGGTTGTCTCCCACATTGCTTTTAGCTCCTTCAAAGCCACTGCCGCATCAGTTGCTTGGGTTAACTCCAGGTTCCCTGCTGCCAAAAGGGCAGGCTCCGAGAGTGGTGGCTCTGCTTTCTCCCAAATATCTCTCAATTCCCTCAAAAATATGTTCACTGTAACTGGACCGATTCCTTTTCCTAAGCTCTGGAGTTTCTTTTCCAGGTCTCTTCCGCCTTTGGCAAAGAAATGCAGCCGATTTAGGTCCCCCTCGTATTTTTCCTTGAGAGTTCGCGTTAGCTCTGACAGTTTTGTGGCAGTCTTGGAGTCATACCTTACATATCCACCCCGGTCGAGAATGTCCACCAGTCCCTGCCACGCAGTTTCCAGGATGGCTTCGGCGGAGAGCACATTTGCCTTTTCAAACTCCTTGTAGGTATTCATGGCGATGCTCTCGCCAATTCTGGCACCGAACAACACCGAAGCCAGGAACCACTTAAAGACCTCCTCTGATTCCATACTGGCGAGGTTGATATCCAAAGCTGACGAGTACGTTCCCCCCAGTTCCTTCACTAGCTTCATGCGTAGACCTTGCTGTGCTATTTCGCTCGTACTCACCGTGCCCCCTGAAGTTTTGCAAGTCCTCATTTAAGTTCTCGATGTTGTTTCGTTCTGTTTTTTGTCTTCATCATCTTAAGTCTTATTTTCTTCATCCCTGCGATAGGTACCACATATATTGGCAGCCCAGGCGCTAATGTCTTTGGCATCCCTAGGTGGAGTATCAGCACTATGGTCAGGAAGGTATAGCAAGCAAACGCCAACAGAAACAAAAGGGGACCTTTTATGTATATAATCTGGCGGCTACCCCTCCATCCCGCTACAGCAAAAGAACGTTGAGAGGAAACAGCACTAGCAGGGTGGCCAGAAAAGCTGCCAAGCTACTCTTGTAAACCACACTGTGACCAACGTACCACCGATTAAGAAACAGAGTAAATAGTTTGTTAAATCCTTCCTTGACTCATACTGCTCAACTCTTTGGATGGCGGAGGATATGCTTCACATCCCATGATAGCTTTCCCCCGCCTTCCAAAGGTTCCTTTCCCCTTCTACCTGGGTTTGGGTTTGGGTTTGCTCTTCATTTGTCCTGCCTCCTTTGCCAGGAATACCTGGCTTACTTACTATATATTTTAAGCGGCCTGTGCTAAAATAACATTAGAAATTAATTGGAGTTTCATTAGAAAAACCTTAGATTTACCTTAGAATTTTCGGTTGTTGACACCGTGTCAAAAAAAGGTAAACACCCAAAATCGGGAAAGGCAATCAGCCTGGAGGAGGTTGAATCATCGGCTGCTCCCGCTGAGGAGGCAGATTTTCAGGCCAAACTGATGGCTATTCTCAGCAGCACAGTAGACATCTTAGGCGGTAATGCCGGAATAGTTGCTCTGTGGGATGAGAAGGAGAAGCGTTTCGCTGAAGGGGCAAGTTATGGTCTGAATTCTGGAGGGGTAGAACGGCTACGCCCCCTACTCAAGGAAGCTATTCCCAATCTTGCCACTGGCATTTGTGTTCCGGCAGCTACAACAAACCAGGTGCAGGATTCTATTATTGCCCTGCCACTTCAGGTCGCAGGAGAGATGATCGGGCTGATATACGTGTTGCGTCCCCATTTGGCAGGGTTCTTCAGCAGCAGTGACCAACATATGCTGTCCGTTTTTGCCGACCAGGTAGCCATCTCACTGCAGAATTCTCGCATGGCATCCCAGCTTGCCGAAGAGCGCTACAAGATAGAGTCGATTCTGGAAAGCAGTGCCGATGGAATCATGGCCATTGATACTGAGCGACACATACTTTCCTTTAATGCTAGTATGGAAAAGCTTACCGGCTGGAAAAAGGAGGAGGCAATTGGAAGTTATTGCTTCAAAGTCTTAAAGCTAAGGGATAACGAGGGAGCAAAGCTTTGCCAAATCAAGTGTCCCATCACCAGAGGTGCTGAAGGCTTCTTTAATCTCGACGGTAGCATTGTCGCCAAAGACGGTCAAAAGGTTGATGTGAGCATGAATTACTCTATAGCGAGTTCGTCCAATGGGGCTCTATTGCCCACAGTGGTAAACGTTCGGGATATCAGTCGCCTTCGCCAAACTGAGGGCAGGAGATTGGCATTGCTCGCCTCAGTTTCACATGAACTCCAGACTCCTATTTCCATTATCAAGGCCTATGCCAGCACTCTGGCTCGCACTGATGCCGAGTGGAGTCAGCAAACTATTAGGGATAAGCTACAGGCTATTGAGGAGGAAAGCGACCGCCTCAGCGAGCTAGTGACCAAAAACCTCTATAGTGCCCGGCTTGAGGCTGGGAGTTTGACTTTAAATAGACTTGCATTAGATCTACCCAAGGAAGCGCGTAAAGTGGCAAAGAGGCTCGGAGAACAAACAGAAATTCACAGAATTGAGGTCGATTTCCCGCCTGAATTCCCTTCTATTCTTGCTGACCCGGAAAAAATAGGGGAGGTGCTCACAAATCTTGGCGAAAATGCCGTGAAATTCTCGCCCCAAGGCGGAACAATTATCATCAAAGGCGAGACCTCAGGGAACGAGGTCTCGGTTACAGTTGCTGATGAAGGAATTGGCGTCCCACTGCAAGACCAAGAGCGGATATTTGAGCGCTTTTATAGAGTGGAGGCTAGTTCGGCCAGACTAACCCGGGGCATAGGGCTCGGGCTTTACATTTGCAAGAGCCTTGTCGAGGCTCATGGAGGTCGAATCTGGGTAGAGAGTGAGCCGGGAAGAGGCTCTCGCTTCACCTTCACTCTGCCGGTAGGGGAACAAAGATAGAGGTCGAAGATGGCGAGGAATTGAGGCTACGTATGACGGAACCTGGAAGAGAACAAGACAAAACGATTCTGGTTGTGGACGATGAGCCACGTATCATTGAGGCAGTGGGCATGAATTTAGAGTTAGAGGGCTATCAAGTCTTCAGTGCCTCTAATGGCTACGAGGCATTGCAAAAGCTAACCAAAGATTTGCCTGACCTGGTTATCCTTGATGTCATGATGCCGGAGGTGGATGGTTTTGAGACCTTGAGGAAAATTCGCGAAGTTTCCACTGTGCCAGTGATTATGCTCACTGTAAGGGGCGAAGAAATCGACAAGGTAAAGGGGCTTGACTTGGGAGCCGATGATTATATTACCAAGCCTTTCAATCCCAAGGAGCTTGTTTTACGGATAAGAGCAGTGCTGCGCCGTGTTGAGATGCCTAGCCCAGTGCCGAAGACCGAAATACGGGTGGACGATAATCTCTCTATTGACTTCAGCCGGTGTAAGGTCATAATTAAGGGTAAAGAGGTCCACCTCAGGCCTACTGAATATCGACTTCTGTATCATCTGGTGAGCAATGCTGGCCAAGTCCTCACTCATGAAACTTTGCTAAGAAGAGTCTGGGGCTATGAATATCGAGATGAAGACCATTACCTGTGGCTTTACATTACCTATCTGCGCCGGAAGATCGAGGAGGACCCCAAGCATCCGAAATACATCTTGAGTGAACGGGGAATAGGCTACCTGTTCAAGGAATTTGGAAAATAGTAGTTCTTAAGAGATTTTTTTCTTTCAATTGTTATTGAACATTGTGGACTTTCGTGCAACGAGAACTGTCACCTCTAATGGCTCCCCGCATAGGGAAAATCCGAACTCCCATAGATTTCACTCCGTCGTTTCGATCGCTTTTAGCATGGCTGCGGAGGTATTTCCACAGGGCAGCTACCTTCTGTAATCTGTCGCTTTCACTATGGTTATCGGGATTCTTGCTCCCCGCCGCATTACTTTGTCGGTAACATTGCCAAAAGCCCACCCACTAGAGCCTGACAGACCATGGGTTGACACAGCGATCAAATTCGCGTTGATTTCCTCAGCAGTCCTGACAATCTCCTCGGGTGGGAAACCAACTGCCACCTTGGTCGTAACCGTAGCACCTTTACTTCTTAGAGCTTCACCAACCTCATTAAGGTATTTTATAGCTTTCTCCCTGTGTTGTTTCATCTCTTCCGCAGTGTAGGGAACTTGAACAGCTAACTCCCCAGCAGTAACAGGATGAGGTGATGCTGACAGTACCTGCAACAGAACAACTTCTACCTTTACCTCTGGTGATAGCTTGGACATGAGGTCCTCAACATATGGTAAGGCAGCTTCGCCTATTTTAGAACCGTCCAATGGAACAACTATTTTCTCGTCCACTTTGCCTCCTTTCTAAATGTTCAATGTAAATTAAAAAGGACAGTAGCCACCACCTTATCATTCAGCAGTTCCAGTGTTCCTTGTCGAACCTCACCATCTTCCCACCTCGCAATTTTATAATCCTGTTACGACCGTTTCAAATCAGGTAACTGGTGATATAAATGCTATCTTCACGTTTGTCAATACACAACATGGTTTCTCTTGTGTGTGCTAAGTTTAGTAGGTTACAAATTAGTAAATGTAACATTGCAGCATCCCTATGACGTGCCTTTAATCATTATACCACCATCCCTCAATCAATATCTATTAGTTCTAAAGTAGCAAGCAAACTATAAGCACTATATGCAAAACTCTAGCATTTCAAAACAACGGTAAGCTGTTAGGGGATTTAGTTAGCCTATTTTAGGACTAGAGGGCTAGGTTTTAGGAAAGTCTAATGTAGGTAGAAATGGCGTATGGCACAGTTACCTTTTGGATACAGGCCACTGGATCCAGAGGTGATACTGTCTGTCTATGCTTCGTCAGCTCTAGCTTAACAAGTGGTATAATTTAGAGGGGCAGGTCAGCAAGTTCCGAAAAGTCCAAAGTGCAGCAATAAACTAGAGCGAAGGTCTTAACATAAGCTTTACCTTTTGAATAATCTAAGGATTGCTTGGAGAACGGTTTTAATGGATGTTATAATGTTAGGAAATATCAGGAGGAGGAATATATTATGAGTAAGGGGAAGAGTAAGAGGAAAGCGAAATCTCGCACTGTTCTGGAGAGGTTTGATGGGAATCCTATCCTTGAGCCAGAGACCAAGCATTGGTGGGAGTCAAAGGCGGTTTTTAATCCTGGGGTTATCTATGAGGATGGGGAGGTGCATATTGTATATCGAGCAGTTGGAGACTCGGATGTATCGGTTCTGGGGTATGCTTCGAGTGTTGACGGGTTTCACATAGAAGAGCGGCTGGATCAGCCAATATATGTCCCGAGGGAACCCTTTGAAGGCGCTGGCTTGGTCTATGCCACACCGAGTTATCATCAGCGCACCCATGTGCCTATGGAAGAGGATGAGGATTATGTGTCGGGAGGAGGCTGGGGTGGGTGTGAAGACCCGAGGCTGACAAGAATTGACGACAGGGTATTTATGACCTATGTTGCCTTTGACGGATATAGTCCTCCCCGCGTGGCACTGACTTCGATACATATTAACGATTTCCTTGCCAAGAATTGGCAATGGAAGAAACCAGTACTTATCTCGCCCCCCGGGGTTGTAGATAAGAACGCCTGTATTCTTCCAGAGAGAATAAACTCGAAGTATGTTATATTCCATCGAATTTTCCCTGATATCTTGATTGATTTTGTTGATGACCTGGATTTTGATGGCACAACAGGATGGTTGAAAGGAGAGTTTAAGATACGACCGAGAAAGGCTTACTGGGATAGTCGAAAGATTGGTGCTGGCGTTCCTCCTATTAAGACAAATGATGGATGGCTACTCATTTACCATGCTGTTGGTGAGCGTGACCCCAGTCGCTATAAGATAGGAATGATGCTGCTTGATTTGAAGGCCCCGCCCAGGGTACTAGTTCGTTCTAAAGAGCCAATCTTAGAGCCCCAGGTATGGTATGAAAACGAGGGGTGGAAAGCTGGTGTTATTTATCCCTGTGGAGCTGTGGTAATTAAAGACCGCCTGCTAGTTTACTATGGCGGAGCGGATAAAGTGACGTGCGTTGCTTCGGCAAAACTGGATGAGCTTCTTGAACAGCTTGTTGGTGTAAGAGAAGCGGTGCCAAGCTTCATTGGTGCGCCACCAGTAGAGGTTGGTATCACACCGGTTACGCCGGTAGAAATAAAACGAATAAGGGCATACTGCATGAAGTGTCGGGCTAAAAGGGAGATGAGGAATGCCCGAGCAATAACTATGAAAAATGGCAGGCCAGCAGCTCAGGGAGTGTGTCCGGTGTGTGGATCCAAGATGTTCCGGATAATGAAAGCTTGAAAAGATGAGCACCGCATGTTCCAAAGTCTATGAGTGAATTTAGACGTTCTGAAGAGAATCCTGTTCTGATACCACTCACTGAGAATGATTGGGAAGCAGAGGCGGTGTTTAATGGCTGTCCTGTGCGCAGTGGCAGAAAGATTCATTTCCTTTACCGAGCGGTTTCGTCGCCGCAGATAGTTTCTGGTATAGAGATGATGGTATCGTCCATCGGGCATGCTATAAGTACTGACGGTATACATTTCAAGTACCGAAGACAATTCATCAAACCCGAGTGGTATTGGGAACGATTCGGTTGTGAAGACCCTCGGGTGACTAAACTCGGCGGTAAGTTTTATATTTTTTACACTGCGTTATCTACCTATCCCTTCTGTGCTGAGGGTATCAGCATCGGTTTAGCCATTACCAGAGACTTCAGCAGAATCGAGGCCAAATATCCAGTCACTCATTTCAATTCCAAGGCCATGGCACTCTTCCCAGGAAGAATCGGGGGCAAGATGGTTGCGGTACTCACTGTCAACACGGATAATCCCCCAGCCAAGATCGGGCTTGCCTTTTTTGACCAGGAAGAGCAAATGTGGTCTCCCGAGTACTGGGAAGGTTGGTATACCTTCTTGGACGACCATGTTCTACCATTACAGCGAACCCCCAAAGACCATATTGAAGTCGGTGCGCCACCGCTAAGGACACAATCCGGCTGGCTTATGATTTATTCGTATATCCAAAATTACTTCTCTCCCCCGCCAATTTTCGGCATTGAAGCGGTTCTGCTTGATTTGGAAAACCCTGCTAAGATTGTGGCACGCACGGAGAATCCATTACTGGTCCCGCAGGCAGTATACGAGAAATATGGCAGAGTGCCTAACATTGTTTTCCCATCCGGAGCTTTTGTGAAGGATAAGGAGCTGAGCATATACTATGGCGCCGCCGACAGCACATGCGCTGTAGCCACTGGTAAGTTGAGCACTCTCCTCGACGAAATGCTGTTGACGAAGGCACGGAGTATAAGGCTGGAACGCTTCCCCGGGAACCCTATTATCCAACCGAAGCCCGAGCATGGGTGGGAATCAAAGGCGGTTTTCAATCCTGCCGCCCTCTATATGGATGGGAAAGTCCACCTTGTATACCGAGCTATGTCAGAAGACAATACCTCGGTGCTTGGGTATGCTTGCAGTAAGGATGGGTTTATCTTTGAAGAGAGACTTGACAAGCCAATCTACGTGCCTCGCGAGGATTTTGAAAAGAAGCATGTGCCTAACGGAAACTCAGGATGCGAAGACCCTCGGCTCACCAGGCTCAATAATGACTTATATATGTGCTACACTGCGTTTGATGGTAAGAGCGAACCGCGCGTAGCCTTAACCTCTATTGCCGTGAGCGACTTCTTAGCAAAGCGTTGGAATTGGGCAAGCCCGGTATTGATTTCGCCCCCGCGCGCTGCTGACAAGGATGCCGCTCTTTTCCCCCAAAAAATTAAAGGCAAGTATGCTATTCTCCATCGCCTCGACACGAGTATCTGGCTGGACCTTGTGGATAGTCTAAGCTTTGAAAAAAGAAGATGGATAAAAGGAAATATCATAATGAGCCCGCACCAGGAACAACCACCTGCAGAGAAAATTGGCATTGCAGCACCACCAATAGAGACAAAATATGGGTGGTTGTTACTTTATCATGTTGTTTCCAAAAAAGGGGGCCATCGCTATTACTATGTAAGCGCCGCTCTCCTCAATGTTGACGACCCGACGCATGTTATCGCCCGAAGAGACCCCCCTCTTTTTGAGCCGGAAGTGCCTTATGAAAAAGAAGGGCAGGTAGCTGAAGTTGTTTTCCCATGTGGTGCTGTGGCAATAAATGGCCAACTATTTGTTTACTATGGAGGGGCTGATAAGGTGATCGGCGTGGCTACAATAAAACTCTCCGAGCTCTTAAAAAGCTTGTTGTTGTAAGGCAGAATTCAGTAGGTAAGGGCAACATCTTATTAGGTAGTAAAGGACTTGAACCCCCGACCTCCAAATCAATTTAGAAACAAGAAAGGGGGAAGGATGGTAGATTTGGCAAGTAAGCATACGTCCTGACCTTGTGACTTTGTTGAGGAAACCTAATAGTAGAGACACTGAGGGCTGCATAATATAGTAATGTTTATTTGTTGTGGAGGGCAACATGAGATACGAATATGAAATTAACGAGCTAGCCAAAGAAGAGTCCTGGCGCATGTTCCGGATAATAGGCGAATTGGTCGAGGGGTTTGATAAACTCTCAGGTATAGAGCCAGCAATAACTATATATGGTTCAGCCCGACTCCAGCCGGATACTGAGCTTTATGCACAGACAGAAGAGATAGCACGTCGGCTCGGAGAGATGGGCTTCTCTATTGTAACTGGCGGTGGCCCTGGTATTATGGAGGCAGCCAATAAGGGTGCCCTTGAAGCTAGAACTATGTCAGTTGGATTGAACATTGAACTCCCTGAGGAACAGGTTAGCAATGCCTATACCACAAAGTCATTAACATTCAGTCACTTCTTCGCCCGCAAAATCATGCTGGTGAAGTATGCCACCGCCTTTATCATCATGCCCGGTGGGGCAGGAACGCTTGACGAGTTAACTGAGGTACTAACCCTGATGCAAACCCATAAGATAAAACCTTTTCCTGTGATACTATTCAACAGCAGGTACTGGAAAGGATTTCTTGACTGGTTGCAGAGTTCTGTCTTGGCTAGAGGATTTATCTCCGCAGAAGATTTGGATTTACTTAGAGTTTGCGATGACCCTGACACGGTAATTGAGATAGTTCAGAGATGGCATACAAAGCAGGAGGTTGTCGGTAAAAAAGCCTTAGTCAGATAACTAGATAGCTATTGAGCTGGCCTTCCACTGAATAGTGCACACGGTATAACCGCACCTTGACTTTGATTGAAAAATATCCGGCACTACTAATCCAGGATAATCTCATCCCGGTACTCTGGCACCGATATCTCCCAGCCAGTTCTTTCTCTCAGAAAGTCAGCGAATCGCAGGGCTACTTCGGGCTCCCCATGGACGATGAATAGATGCCTAGGTGGCCTTTGGAAGCCCGATAACCACCGGAAAAGTTCATCTCTGTCGGCATGGGCTGAAAAACCATGTATCTGAGCCACCTTAGCCCTGACAGGGTACTTCTGCCCCAGTATCCTTACCTCTTTGTCACCGTCAACGATTTCGCGTCCCAGGGTGCCCATCGCTTGATATCCTACGAAAAGAATCGTACTCTCCGGTCTGGAAATGTTTCTAACTAGATGATATTTTATTCTACCTCCGGTGCACATGCCGGAGCCAGCGATTATCATGACAGACCCGGCTATGTAATTTATCTCCTTTGATTGGTTCGCTGTCCTGACCATAGTGAGGCCAGGGAAGTCAAACGGCGATTTTCCCTGTCGAATAAGTGCCATCGTCTCCTTGTCGAATAGTTCAGTATGATGTTGGAACACCTCCGTGACGCTTAACGCCATAGGGCTGTCGACAAAAACCACGAGGTGTGGTATACGGTCTTTGATTAGCAATTCATTCAGGTAATAGAGAACTTCCTGTGACCTCTCAAGGGCAAAGCTCGGGATAAGTATATTCCCGGCAGCCTCTACAGTTGAGCTTATCACCCTGGCAAGCTCGCCGCTGATGGTTTCCTGGCTCTCGTGAAGCCTGTCACCATAGGTAGACTCCACCAGCACGTAATCTGCCTGGTCGAAGAGGGTTGGGTCCCGCAGTATAGGCTTGTTCCACCGCCCAACATCCCCAGAAAAGAGAAGAGTCCTTTTTTCTCCATCCTGGCTTACCGTGACCTTTATCATGGATGAGCCAAGGACATGACCAGCATCGTGGAAGGTGGCTGCAACCCCATCACCTATCTGGACCGGCTCCCCGTAGTAGGTAGGTGACAATAGACGAAAACAATCTTTGGCGTCATCTGTGGTGTACAGCGGAACCTCAGGATAAGGGCCTCTCCTTCCCTCCCGCTGGTGCCTTTTTCTCTTGAACTCGGCATCTTCCTGCTGCATATTTGCGGAATCCATGAGTATGATTTTAGCAATTTCAGAAGTGGCAGCAGTGCAGTATACATGCCCGTCAAACCCTTCACGCACTAGCTTGGGCAGTAGACCACAATGGTCGAGGTGAGCGTGGGTCAGAAGCACGACATCGATACTGTCGGGCGGGATGAGAAAGGGCTCCCAATTTCTTCCCCTGAACTCCCTTTCCTGATAAAGCCCACAATCTACCAAGAATCTGATGTTGTTAGTCTCTACAAGATACCGTGAGCCTGTAACGTTCCGGGCCGCACCCAGAAAGCTTAGCTTAATACGCACGGTTTCACTCCATACCGATTGTTTTTCATTATGCTAGCTAACTATATGAAATGAACTGCCAGTGAGTCAAATCTTCGGGGTACTCATCTCTGCTTGGAGAGGTGATTCTTGGTGCTCGCGCCTTTCCTGTTGCTATGCGATCCCGCCTACTCCAAGCAATTCATTTATCTAAAGGAGAACAAGAATAAGACTATAGTCAGACCTCTTAATAGCTTAGCCCCTGCGATAATAATCAAAATCTTACTCGCTGGTAAAATATCTTTTTGGCAATCTCTGCGGCGACAATATAGACTGCCACGATTATCCCCATGAATAGAAGGAACAACAATATTGGCAGCTGAGTAAGCCCAAATATCTCACCGAGGGGAGTGAAGGGGATCACCAGCGTCACGCCAGAAATGACCAGAGTAGTAATCAGTAGATACCGGCTTGGTGTGCTTTTGAAAAACGGCCTTCGGCTTCGTATGACGAGCACAACCAGTGATGCAGAAACAACGGACTCAATAAACCAGCCGGTCCGGAACATGTCTGCGCCCGCATGCAACACAAGCAGAAGCACGGCAAAGGTCAAATAGTCAAATACGGAACTTAGAATGCCAAACGTTATCATAAAGTTGCGGATGAACCTAATGTTCCAGCGCCGAGGTCTCTCAACCAACTCTTCATCTACACTATCAGTAGCAATGGTCATTTCCGGCAAATCGGTCAATAAGTTGGTGAGCAGAATCTGTTTGGGAAGAAGAGGCAGGAAAGACAGAAAGAGAGACGCCCCAGCCATGCTAAACATATTTCCAAAATTGGCGCTTGTCGCCATAAACACGTACTTTAAGGTATTAGCAAATGTCCTTCTCCCATCCTGCACACCCTGCACAAGAACTGCCAGGTCCTTTTCCATGAGCACAATATCCGCGGCCTCTTTAGCCACGTCCGCAGCACCCTCTACAGAAATACCAACGTCAGCCGCATGCAGTGCCGAGGCATCATTTATCCCATCTCCCATATAACCGACCACGTTTCCCGCCTTCTTTAAAGCCAGAATTATGCGCTCCTTGTGATTTGGCTCGACCTCGGCAAAGATATCCACATTGTTTACTTGCTGGAGAAGCGCTTCATCACTCATCTCATGTAAGTCTCTTCCGGTCAGAAGCTGCGCCGTAGCCAATCCCACCTGCTCCCCAATCGAAGTTGCCACCAGCTGATTGTCCCCGGTGATGACCTTTAGTGAGATACCCAGTTGTTTCAGGTGGCTCAGCGTCTCGGCAATGCCGGTCTTGGGCGGGTCAAAGAAAACTAGCAGTCCCAGGAAGGTCATGTCAGCTTCATAGTCCTTAGTAATGGACGAACTGGAACCTACATCCCGGTAAGCCATGCCCAGAGTACGGAAGCCCTTGCTACTCAGTTCATCAAAGTGATGCTGAATTTGTTGTTGCACCGGGGCTATTTCGGTAACTGTACCATTGGGTGCCTCCGCTGACGAGCATACGGCGAGCACATTTGACAGAGCACCTTTGGTTACCATAAGGTGCATATTGCCCGTAGAAACGAGAACGGTCAGACGTTTACGGACAAAATCATATGGTATCTCATCAAGTTTTTGATAGCCAGTCACATCAAATTGGTGATGGGTTCGAATAGCCTCATCTATAGGGTTCGTATATCCTGCCTGGTAAAAAGCATTGAGATAGGCGTAAAAAAACGTTTTTTGGCTTTCATTGCCCCCAATATCAAGGGCAGAGTGCAGTCGGACTATACCCTCGGTTAAAGTACCGGTCTTGTCGGAACAGAGCACACTCATGCTCCCGAAGTTTTCTATTGAGGCAAGGCGCTTCACGATTACTTTGCTCCCTGCCATTCGTCTAGCACCATGAGCGAGGTTGACGCTGATGATTGCCGGGAGGAGTTGGGGTGTTAGCCCCACTGCCAGCGCTAATGAGAAGAGAAATGAATCCAGAATTGGCCGTGCCAGATATACGTTTATGGCGAAAATGGCAATAACGAGTATAAGAGTTATTTCCATCAGTAGGTACCCAAACCGCCGAACGCCATGTTCAAACTCGGTTTCAGGTGGCCTCAGTGCCAATCGTTTGGCGACTTTACCGAATTCCGTACCGGTGGCGGTGCCAACCACGACTACTCTGGCGATACCGCTAACTACATGTGTTCCCATAAAAATAGTGTTGGTGCGTTGATTAAGCGGCGTTTCGGCAGTTAATACCCGGGTGCTTTTTTCCACGGGATAAGTCTCGCCCGTTAGTACAGCTTCATCTACAAATAGGTCTCTAGATTCTAGAATGAGGCAATCACCAGGAATGACATCTCCAGCTTTCAGGGTCGCGACATCCCCAGGCACAACTTCCTCAACTGGAATTTCTTTCGGGCTGCTGTCCCTCAGTATTGTGACCCTCACCTGCACCAGGGCAACCAGTTTCTGGACTGCACTGGTTGCCCTGTGCTCCTGCCAGAACCCCAGCAGCCCACTTACTAAAACAATGGCTACGATAATGGTGGCATTAGCAGTTTCATGCAGGAAAAAGGACAATCCCACGGCAAAAAGAAGAATAATAATGATGGGACTCTTGAACTGGGCTAATAGGAGCGTGGGCACATTAGACTTCCTCTTTGGTCTTAAGAGATTGAAACCATATGTGTCCAGACGCCGCTGGGCTTCTTCAGTGGATAAGCCCTGAGCTGTAGTTTGCAAGCGCTCCAGCACTTCAGTGGCAGGAATACTCCAGAAGGCAGGTATGTGCCGGTTCATACGCGTTTCCTAATGCAGTGCTTATACTCACTAACTACCTTAGTATAACCTTGGCCCCGTAAGGTAGATTCTAAAACCATATCTCCTATTAAAAGATCAATGTGTTTGTAAGTCAAGGTCTTATGATTCACGAAGGCGACCTGTTAGGATAGTCGGTTGATCTCTTATAAGAGACGTGCGATCGCTGCAAAGCCGGGATAAGCTCCCTCTTCTCAAAAGAAAATTCGGAATGCTTCCATAGTACCTAACCAACCTAGAACTAAACAATCCATCGAAATGTGCAATATCCACATCGGCCAGAGGGATTGTGACCTCTTCAGCAACATTCCCATTTTTCCTTGTGTGCTGTATGCTTTATTGCTACAATTATCATCAGCGAGATTACAAGGCTAAATGGTTAAACTGAAAGCTAGTTCGAAAGTTCTACCTATTGTAACCTTGCTCCACCAAGGAGGTGATTATGGAGGCAGGAGCCTGTGGCATAGCTTGCGAGGTTTGCGGTTATTTTGTTAAGGGAATATGTGATGGATGTGTTGCTGGTAATAATGAAGGTACATCAAAGAAGCTGGAAACGCAGAAGGCGAAGTTGGGTTTTAACTGTCCCGTTCTTGAGTGTGCCTTTAAAAACAAGATAGGCTACTGTCTTAAGGATTGTAATAAATTTCCCTGCGAAGTATTGTATGGGGGATTTCCTTACAGCAAGGGATTTTTAGATATATTTAAGAAGAGGTAACAAAGATGTCTGGCAAGATGGAAGAACCCAAGAAGAGAAAGGGAGTCAGCGGACTAGTTTTCGCAGCGTGCCTCTTTCTCGGTCCTGGAATTGGCATAGGATTAGATTATATGCCAGCTGCTCTTTTCATTGGTATGGCGGTTGGCTTTCTAGCTATGGCAATAATACGGATTAAGCTTGGTGGTGGTGATTGTGCCCCTGTAGCTCAGTAGGATAGAGCAGCGGTTTCCTAAACCGCGTGTCGGGCGTTCGAGTCGCCCCAGGGGTATTTGATATAATTTATAATTGGATTAAGGGGTGTAGCTCAGTTTGGTAGAGCAGCGGTCTCCAAAACCGCCGGTCGTGGGTTCGAGTCCTGCCACCCCTGCCATGCCGGGGTGGTGGAATAGGTAGACACACCATCTTGAGGGGGTGGTGGGCGTAAGCCCGTGGGAGTTCAAGTCTCCCCCTCGGCACAAATTTTGACTTGCCTAAATCGGGGGAAGTCGGTAAAATTTAATCTTGGGGCGGAAGTAGTTCAGCGGTAGAATGCCTCCTTGCCAAGGAGGAGGTCGCGAGTTCGAATCTCGTCTTCCGCTCCAGAGCAAATTGTGGCGGTGTAGCCAAGAGGTAAGGCAGGGGTCTGCAAAACCCCGATACAGCGGTCCGAATCCGCTCGCCGCCTTTTTAGTTTCTGCCGAGGTGGCGGAATGGTAGACGCGGCGGACTTAAAATCCGCTTCCTGTTAAGGAATGTGGGTTCGAGTCCCTCCCTCGGCACCAGACAACCATAGTAGCCCGCTATCCTTTATGATATTCTAATTACAACAGAGTTTGCGGGGCGTTATAATTGTCGGTTTTCCTTTTTATTATGGTGGTCCTGGTGGTCGCCAGGCTGTGCGGTGAGCTAGGGGTTCGGCTGAAGCAGATGGCCTTCCTGGGCGAGCTCCTCGCCGGCGTAGTCCTGATTTTAGTTATAAGCCATCTTCCTGACCCGTTATACTCCTCCTTCCTTGAGATAAGGGATGGCGACATATTAGGGGTCATTGTCAATTTGGCTATACTGTTTCTGATGGTAATGGCTGGAATGGAGATGAATGTTGAAGAGCTGTCCCAGGCTTCAAAATCCGGAGCGGTGATTGCTGCCGGGGGAGTGATTTTGCCGTTTTGCCTCGGCTTCGGGCTGGGATGGTGGCTTATCCCAGCATCAAGCTATAAGTTTGTCCAGTCCTTCTTCCTGGGGACATCCCTTTCCATCACTGCTATACCGGTGACCACCCGGATTTTTATGGAGCTGGGTCAGCTGAACACTAGGCTGGGTCATATGGTTATCGGAGCGGCGGTAATTGATGATGTGATTGGGTTAATTATGCTGTCGGTCCTCTTAGGCTTAATCAAAGCAGGGCGGTCGCCTTCGGTGGGTTACATGGGACTGCTGATGCTGAAGATAGGGCTCTTCTTTGGAGCCGTTATCGCTCTGGGTAAGATAGCTATGCCGCAGATAGCTTCAAGACTGTGGCAGGCAAGGTCAGCCGAGATAACCTTCACCGTGGTGCTGATTTTCGCCCTGGGATTAGGTCTGCTTGGGGAATATATCGGTCTTCACTTTGCAATCGGCGCTTTCTTAGCGGGACTATTCGTGGAGGAGACCGCCTTTGGCAGCAAGGCTTTTAATGAAATTAAGGAGAGGGTCTCGGGGATAACCCTAGGTTTTCTGGGTCCGCTGTTCTTTGCCTCTGCGGGACTACATTTCAGCCTCACCTCTATAGCGCCAGCGTGGTATTTCATCATTCTGGTAATCGTGGCAGCTAGCGCAGGGAAGGTATTGGGGTGTGGTGGTATGGCCAGGCTGTTGGGGTTCCCCGGTAGAGAAAGTCTGACCATTGGCGTAGCTATGAACTCTCGCCTTATGGTGGAGCTGGTAATCGCCACAATAGCTCTGGATGCCGGACTGTTTTCTCACCCTGTGCCTGTGCCACCGGTGGTTGACGCTCTCTTCTCCAGTGTGCTGCTCATGGCTTTTACTACCTCCGTTGCCACCGCGGTTATACTGCGAAGGCTGCTGGGTACCGCCAGGGCTGTCCAGTGAGGCTAAGCTCCAGCAAGAACCATCTGCTATACAAGCGCTTTATGTTGGGCTATAATACCCTGTTGGCTGTTGTGTAAGGAGGCAAGGATATGGCGGCAGGAACTGCGATTTTAGATACAGCGAAAAAGGAAGGGCGGACGGTGCTGATGGAGTTCGAGTCCAAGGAGCTGTTCCGGGAAGCGGGCATACCGGTTATTGAAACGAGGCTGGTTAAAACCAAGAAAGAAACCATTTCTGTAAGCAAAGAATTGGGGTTCCCGGTAGTGCTTAAAATTGCCTCGCCTGATATCGTGCATAAGAGCGACTCCGGCGGAGTTAAATTGGACATTGCTAATGCTACCCAAGCAGGCAGGGCATATGCTGAAATCATGTCATCCATAAAGCATAAATATCCCGGCGCTGTCATTCATGGTTTAACTGTGCAGAAAATGGCTCGTCCGGGCATTGAGGTAATTGTCGGCATGAGCAAGGACCCTCAATTTGGGCCAGTGATCATGTTTGGTCTCGGTGGCATTCTGGTAGAGTTACTAAAGGATGTTTCCTTCAGGATAGTTCCGATTACCTGGGAAGATGCTGCTGAGATGATCAGGGAGATAAAGGGATACCCCTTATTGGAAGGTTACCGGGGACAAGAACCAGCTAACATCACTGCTCTCGAAGACTTAATAGTCAGAGTATCACAGTTTGTAGAACAAACCCCTGAAATTAAAGAGCTTGACCTTAACCCCATATTCGCCTATAAGGATAAGGTTATGGCTTTGGATGCCAGGGTTATCCTGGAAGATTAGCTATTTCGTGCCGCGCTCTTGATGCCAAACTTAGCTAGGCATCTCACAAAAAGAAAGCTTATTTTTTTGAATAACTTGCTTTACTGCCTCTTCGATACCTTCCGCGGTCAGCCCAGATCTTTGAAGTAGCTCCCCGGATTTCCCCGATAAAGAGTAACGGTCTTTAAGATTAACGAAAGACATAGGCACTGGTTTTTCTCTAGCTACTATTTGAGCAACTCGGCTACCTAAGCCGCCATGAGCCAAATGTTCCTCAGCAACGACGATTGCCTTCGTCTCTGAGGCTGCCTTAATTATAGCTTCCTCATCCAATGGGTTGAGAGTGTGCATATTAATTACACGACAGCCTATTCCCTGGTTTGCCAATACCTTTGCTGCCTGCAAAGCTTTAGCTACCATAATGCCCATGGCTATAATGGCAACGTCTTTACCCTGTTTCATAGTTATTGATTTACCCACTGTGAGATGGTGGCCTTTGCGGTAGATGAGCGGTGTTTTAGGACGGCTTAATCTAATGTAAAAAGGTCCGTAGGTGGCTGCAGCTGCCTTTACTGCCTCTGTGGTTTCTATAGCGTCAGCGGGGACAATAACGGTAAAGCTGGGGAGGGAGCAATATAAGGATAAATCCTCAATGGCTTGGTGGGAGGTGCCATCCTCGCCAACGGTAATACCTCCATGGGTGGCTACGATCTTGACATTTAACTTTGGTTGGGAGATACACATCCTTAACTGGTCAAAACAACGGCATGAAGCAAAAACAGCAAAAGAACTGGCAAAAACGGTTTTCCCTGAAGCAGCTAATCCAGCGGCTATGCCTATCATGTTTTGTTCCTCTAAACCACAATCAAAGAAACGCTCGGGGAACTCTTGTGCAAAAAGGTAAGTCATCGTGGACAATGATAAATCAGCATCCAGGACAATAATGTCTTTGTTTTGTTTACCTAGTTCAACTAATGTTCTGCCATAAGCTTCGCGGGTAGATACTTCCACAGTCATTATTATTCCAGTTCCTGTAACGCTCTTTTAGCTTCCTCCAATGTAGGTGCCTTGCCGTGAAATTCAACATTATTCTCCATGAAGCTAACTCCCTTACCCTTAATGGTATGTGCAATAATAATGGTTGGTCTACCTTTGGTTGTTTTAGCTTCCTCGAAGGCGGTCAAGATTTGGTCAAAGTTATGGCCATCTATTTCAATGGTGTGCCAACCAAAAGCTTGCCATTTTTCGTTTACCGGCTCGATATTCATGATATCCCGGGTCCAGCCACTAAGTTGCAGTTGATTGCGGTCAACGGTGGCAGTTAAATTATCCAATTTGAAGTGGGCGGCTGATAGAGCTGCCTCCCAAGTTTGGCCTTCTTCACATTCACCATCGCTAAGGAGAACGTAGGTTTGATAATCAAGGTGATCGAGCTTAGCAGCTAATGCAATACCGATGCCGAAGGATAAACCTTGACCTAAAGAGCCTGCTGACATTTCTACCCCGGGGGTAAGATTTCTATCAGTATGTCCTTGAAGGCGGCTATCTAGTTTTCTCAACGTGGTCAATTCTTCCACGGGGAAATAGCCACTTTCAGCCAGGACAGCATATAAGGCTGGAGCAGCATGCCCTTTGCTTAATATAAATCTGTCACGGTCTTTCCATCTGGGGTTATGCGGGTCGTGGTGCATAATTTTGAAATAAAGTGCGGTGATGATATCTACAGCTGATAAAGAGCCTCCAGGATGTCCACTGCCTGCTGTAGCGATCATAGTGATTATATGGCATCGTAGCTTTTTTGCCATCTCCATAAGCTCCGGCACAGTAAGGTCGAAGACATTAGTACCTGTAGTATCTTGAGAGGCTACTCTAATGTGATTTGGCATTTGCTTAATAGCAATAAATATTGTTAATTTAGTTATTGTAAATAAAGATGACTTATAATGTCTATATGGTAAATGAAATATTTTCCAAAACTCTATGGGTGACCATAAAATTGAGATTAAAGTTTAGCGGTGCTCGAATTACTCTATACTAATGGGAGAGAAGATTGACATTTGAACGTGAAAGGATTCGGTCTTTTATTGCCATCGAATTGCCCCGTGAAATTAAGTATGAGTTAGCGCAATTGGGCAGTAACCTTATGGATGCTAGGCATCCATTCGTTAAATGGGTGGACTTTGAGAATGTTCACTTGACCTTAAAATTCTTAGGTAACGTCCCTGGTAATCAGATGACCGAGATAACTGAAGCTATGAAAGAAGCTGTTTATGGAGTTTCTCCGTTTAGATTGGAGATTTCAGGTTTAGGAGCCTTTCCAAAGATGGCGCAGCCACGTGTTATCTGGGTTGGTATCAGCGGGGAAACAGGCAAGCTTTTAGATTTACAGCAAAGGGTGGATTCGAAACTTGTTTCCTTGGGCTTTGCTAGAGAAAATCAATCATTTGTACCACACTTGACGCTAGCACGTGTTAGGGATAATGCCTCATTAGGCGATAGAAAAGACCTCGGGCGGTTATTGACCTCTACCAGATTTGAAAGCAGGTGCCATATTACTGTAAATTCCATTAACTTAATGAAGAGTCAGCTAAGACCTGAGGGCCCTGTTTATTCTCGGTTATTTACAGTGAGTTTACCAGGTGGCTGAGTTTACTTGCTATGGCAACTTGCTTATACTAGTATTGTGTAAGGGGATTGAAGATGCCTTATCAATTGAAAGAAGGTGAGTCTTTACAAAGGCAGCGATTAAGTAGGGAAGCGACAAATTTGGCTGTCCAAGGACGCTGGGAAGAAGCTGCGAAGTTAAACAGGGAGATAATCGAAAGATTTCCTAATGATATTAAGGCTTATAATCGTCTTGGCAGAGCTTTGACAGAATTGGGGGAAATTGCCCAAGCAAGAGAAGCTTATCTCATGGCGCTGGAACTCGCACCAGATAATGCAATTGCCAAGAAGAATATTGCTCGTTTGGATAGCTTATCAGAATCTAAGGTAGGTTTTGATAATAAAGTAGCTAGAATTATCCCGGAGCTTTTTATTGCTGAATCAACTAAGTCTGGAATAGTAACCCTTCATAATTTAGCCCCGAGCGAGGTATTAGCTAGGGTAAACCAAGGTGACCAAGTACAGTTAAGTCTGGAAGAACAGCGGTTGGTCGTTACAAGTGAAGATGGGATGTATCTCGGCGAGGTAGAGCCTAAACATAGCTCGCGCCTCATGAAGCTTATAAAAGGCGGCAATAAGTATGTAGCTGCCATTTTTGGTGTGGAAGCAACCAAGGCTCAGGTGATAATTAAGGAGATATATCAACGTCCTGATCAGAGTGGTATTCCTTCCTTCCCAGGTAAAATCGCTGATTCTTCCCATCCTTACGCTGGAGGGAAATTGCTCAGGTGGGGTATCGTTGACAAGGAGGAAGAAGCCGAGCATTTTGAGGAGGAGGTCGACGACTCCTCTGAAGAAATGTTACCAGATGGTTTTTCAGTAGTTGAGGATATCGAATGAGGTGAGACGCAATGGCAGTAGGAATAGTAAAGCCTGTTAATATCGAAGAGGAAATGAAAAGTTCCTACCTTGACTATGCTATGAGTGTTATTGTCTCCCGGGCATTGCCTGATGCACGAGATGGCTTGAAGCCGGTACAACGACGTATTCTCTACGCTATGAATGAGCTAGGGTTACGTCATAATAGTCAACACAAGAAAAGTGCTCGAATTGTCGGGGAGGTTATGGGGAAATACCACCCTCATGGTGATGCTCCTGTTTACGAAGCTATGGTGCGGATGGCACAGGATTTTTCCCTGAGATACGTTTTAATCGATGGACAGGGTAATTTTGGCAGTATCGATAATGACCCACCAGCAGCAATGCGATATACGGAAGCTAGGCTCGCTGAGATTTCACAAGAGATGCTAGCTGATATTGACAAAGATACTGTTGACTTCGTTCCTAACTTTGATGCTTCCCTTAAGGAACCCTCTGTCTTGCCAGCAAGATTACCTAATCTGCTGGTTAATGGTTCCTCCGGTATAGCTGTAGGTATAGCAACTAATATACCGCCACATAATCTTGCTGAAGTATGTGATGCTATCACTTATTTAATTGACAGTCCTGATGCTACTGTGGAGGAACTTCTGGATTTTGTTACGGGGCCTGACTTTCCTACTGGCGGGGTTATTTTAGGCACTGAAGGAATAAAGAATGCTTATGCCACTGGGCAAGGGAAGGTTGTGGTTCGGGCTAAAGTTAATGAGGTAGCCACCAAGGGGGGTAGAAGGCAGATAATCATCACTGAACTCCCTTATCAGGTAAATAAATCAGCTTTGGTAGGGAGGATAGCCGAGCTAGTTAAACAAAGAAAGATTGATGGTATCAGCGAAATACGTGATGAATCAGATAGAGAAGGAATGCGAGTTGTTATTGAAGTTAGAAAAGAGGCACCTGTCCAGCAAATAATTAACAACCTTTACCTGAACACTGCAATGCAAACTGCCTTTTTCATTAATGTGGTAGCTTTAGTTGATGGGCAACCTAAGCTTATTAATCTCAAGGAAGCTCTGATTTGTTACATTGATTTCCGTCAAGAGATTATCACCAGACGCTCTCAGTTTGAGCTTCAGAAGGCTAAAGAGAGAGCACATATACTTGAGGGACTTAAAATTGCCTTGGATAACCTAGAGCAGGTGATCAACATAATTCGAAAATGCGAAACGGTTGAGTCCGCTCGTAGCGAATTAGCATCGTTTTTTAGCCTGTCCCAGATTCAAGCGCAAGCTATTCTTGACATGCCACTTCGACGATTGGCTCACTTAGAGCGAGAGAAAATTGATGACGAATATAGAGATGTAATAAGCAACATTTCCTATTTAGAGGATTTATTGGCTAATCCCAAGAAGGTATTATACCTTATTCAGCAAGAGATTGCTGAATTGAAATCCAGGTATGGTGATCAGCGGCGGACCATGATTAGTGAGGAGGAGGCAGTTGAATTTCGTAAGGAAGAGCTTATTCCTCATCAAAAAGTGATGGTTATCTTGACTAATCAAGGATTTATTAAGAGAGTTCCGGTTGGCATGTATCGGTTGCAACATCGTGGTGGGAAAGGGGTCATGGGAATGGCGACTCGCGAAGCTGATTCTATAAAACACATCTTAATAGCTGATACCCATGATAACTTGCTTTTCTTTACTGCTTCTGGAAAAGTTTATTCGATCAAGTGCTACGAAATTCCTGAAGGTTTGTCTCGAGGTACTAAGGGAACCGCGCTAGTCAATTTATTGCTTATTGATCTAAAGGATAAAGTAACCGCGATGGTAGCTTCAGCAGATTTTCCGTCAGACAAGTTCTTGTTGATGGCTACCAAGGCTGGTATGATCAAAAAAACTTCCCTAGATAAATTTGCCAGGGTTAGGAAGAAAGGTATTGTGGGTATGAGACTTAATAAGGGAGATGAGCTAATATCAGCTGGAGTAGCTACTAATTCAGATGAGGTTATTATAGTGAACGAAGGTGGGCGGGCTATTAAGTGTAGGGTTAATGATTTGAGAGCTGCATCCAGAATTAGCGGTGGTGTTCGTGGTATCCGCCTGGATGGCGACTGTGCTGTGGGTATGGGAGTCGTGTTTCCCGGGGCATGTTTGCTTACTGTAACACAGCGTGGTTTTGGCAAGTTGACCAAAGTGCCAAATTATTTAATACACAAGCGAGGTGGTAAGGGAATCCGAGCACATAGAGTGAGTGAGAAGACAGGTAAATTAGCGGGGTGTAGGCTAGTTTCAACAGATGGTTACTTAGTAATGTTGTCAAGCAAAGGTAACGTAGTGCGTATACCTATGGTGCAAATTTCAATTCAAAGCAGGAATACCAGAGGAGTGCGTTTGATGACACTGGGTGAGGATGATAGTGTAGTCTCTCTGGCTACTCTGGACCGTATGGCAAATTGAAGTACTTGGGAGTGGGGTTTAAATGATATTTCCAAGAAATGGGTTGATTTTTCATGTTTGAAGTATTCTACGATTTTGAATAGATTCTTTTACTAATATGCACCGGAAGGTAAACAATGCTGGAGTTACGGAGAGATTGGTCTGAGTTAGTCATTAATTTGCAAAAAGAGATGGAGCGGTTAATGGATGATTTTGCTACTCGTAAGCCACCGATGGTGCGCTTTTCACCTAAGACTTGGGAACCATCTGTAGATGTATATGAAACTGAGAACGAGGTGGTAATTCTTATCGAATTAGCAGGAGTTAAGGAGGATGAAATAGAGGTTGCCGTTGATAATAAAATAGTTACTATTAGGGGGGATAGGAAGGATATTAAGCGAGGAATTAGGCGGACTTATTCTCAAATGGAGATTTTGTGGGGTCCTTTTGAGAGAAATATCCCATTGACAACCAATGTAGATGTTAGTCAAGTCAAAGCTTATTATGAATCTGGCTTCTTAGAAATAGTTTTACCTAAATTGAATGATAACAAATATCGCCAGGTGAATATTAAAGTTAGGTAGTTAAGGGTGAAATAGAAATGGTCGTTGCCCAGAGAAAGGGAAAAACTACTAAAGAAGAATTTCAAGTTCCTGAAGAGCTATATATTCTCCCCAGCGATGAGGTGGTACTTTATCCCTCTCTCATTATCCCGTTAGCCATAACGGATGAAAAGATGGTCAAGCTTATAGATGAAATTATTACCGGTGATAAGGTTGTTGGTTATTTTGCGCAACGTCCGAAATCGAAAGAAATTCCACCAGCTAATCTTTACTCCATAGGTACTGCTGCTTTAATTGCCAGGATGTTCAAATTGCCTGATGGCTCAATTCGTATTTTTCTTCAAGGGCTTTCCCGGGTTAGATTAAAGGAAGTTACTCAAACTGAGCCCTATATAAAAGCTAAAGTTGAAGTGATTAAGGATAAGTTGGAGAAGAGCATGGAACTGGAGGCTCTTACTCGGAATTTAACTGGACTTTTCCAGAAGGTAGTTGAGTTAGCCCCAAATTTACCTAGCGAGTTGAATTTCGCGGTATTAAACATACCAGATCCTGGCAGCTTAGCTGACTTTGTTGCTATTAACGTTAATCTTAAACTCGAGGAAAGACAAGATATCTTAGAAACTGTTGATGTTGTGGAGCGAATTAAGAAACTAACTACTTTTGTCAATCGTGAGTTGGATGTGCTGCAATTGGGAAACAAAATTCAATCTGAAGCAAAAGAGGAGATGACTAAAGCTCAACGCGAGTTCTATCTTCGTCAACAGTTAAAAGCGATACAGAAAGAATTGGGAGAAACCGATGAACGAACTGCAGAGATAAACGAGCTTAAGGAGAAGATTGCTAAGGCAAAGTTAGCGCCACAGGCTCAAAAAGAAGCAGAACGAGAACTTGACCGATTAGCTAAAATGCCACCCGGGGCTGCAGAGTACACTGTATCGCGGACTTACCTTGATTGGCTAATTAATCTCCCTTGGGTGAAAACTACTGAGGATAACTTAGATATAGCCAGGGCATCTGCGATACTTAATGAAGACCATTATGACTTGGATAAGGTGAAGGAAAGGGTGCTCGATTATTTAGCAGTGCGGAAATTAAAATCGGATATGAAAGGTCCTATTTTGTGCTTTGTTGGGCCTCCGGGAACTGGGAAAACCTCAGTGGGGCAATCTATAGCTCGTGCCCTGGGGAGAAAATTTATTCGTATGTCGTTGGGAGGTATTAGAGACGAAGCTGATATTAGAGGTCATAGGCGCACATATGTTGGGGCCTTGCCTGGCAGGATTATTCAGGGACTGAGACACGCTGAATCCAATAACCCAGTATTTATGCTTGATGAGATTGATAAATTAGGCGTTGATTTTCGAGGTGACCCTGCTGCTGCCTTGCTTGAGGTTCTCGACCCTGAGCAAAATTTTTCCTTTGCAGACCATTATCTTGATGTGCCCTTCGATTTATCCAAGGTAATGTTTATCACCACAGCTAACATCGTTGATCCTATTCCACCAGCATTGCTGGATAGGATGGAGGTTATTGAGTTACCTGGATATATTGAAAATGAAAAACTGCATATTGCCCAGAAATTTCTTATTCCCAAGCAAATTAATGAAAATGGACTAACTCCAGAGCAATTAAAAATCGCCGATGAAGCTGTGCTCAGTATTATTCGGAATTATACTAGAGAGGCTGGATTAAGGAATCTAGAGCGGGAGATTGGCACCATTTGTCGTAAAGTTGCTCGTCAGGTAGCTGAAGGTAAGGAAGCGGTGAGTGTAATTACCTCCGGTAAGCTCCATGATTACCTTGGTTCTGAGAAATTTCGCTATGAAATAGCGGAAGGTGCTGACGAGGTAGGTGTGGCTACCGGTTTGGCTTGGACACCAGCAGGTGGCGATATTATCTTTGTTGAAGCCACTTTGGTTCCGGGGAAAGGTAATCTTACTCTTACCGGTAAACTTGGTGACGTGATGCAGGAATCAGCTAAAGCAGCTCTTACTTATACGCGTTCTTTGTTAAGCCGGCAGGTTAAAGGAATGCTTGGTGAATATGTCGCTGTAATTTCCAAGGACTTTTATGAAAAGCAGGATCTTCATATTCATGTTCCTTCTGGCGCTATTCCCAAAGATGGTCCATCTGCCGGCATTACCATGGCTGTAGCTTTAGTTTCAGCGGTAACCAAGCGCCCTGTGAGTAAAGACATAGGTATGACTGGTGAGATCACATTGAGAGGTAAAGTGCTTCCCGTCGGTGGTATCAGGGATAAAGTGTTGGCTGCTCACCGGGCAGGTCTCAAGAGAGTAATTTTGCCCGAGGAGAATAAAAAGGATCTGGAGGAAGTTCCTCAACAAGTCAAGAAAGAACTTCAGCTTATTTTTGTTGACAGTATTGATAAGGCACTTGAAGTGGCCTTGAAGGACAAAACAGCTTCCTAAGCCTCTGGTTTTGTAGATTTCTTAATTAACAGATCAATCTGCTGATGAGGTGGAGTTTGCACGGGCCATCTTGTATTTTTCACGGCAGGCAATTGACCAACGTTGTAATCCGCAAGCATTACATTTTCTGTGGCTACAATTTGGTGTTTCCTTCACTTTCCAAAGGTTGTAATATTCCCTTTCGAGGAATTCCCTACTTATTCCGCTGTCAATATGCTCCCAGGGTAACGTTTCATCAAGTGCTCGCCCCCGATTGGCGTAGAAGGAAATATCAAGTCCATGCTCTTCAAACGAGGTAATCCATTTTTGGTGATCGAAACATTCGCTCCAGGCATCAAATTTGCACCCTAGTTGCCAGGCGCGATGGATAACTTTGCTCAGACGGCGGTCACCCATAGATAAAGCTGCTTCTAATTGGCTGGCTTTAAGATTAAGCCAGGAAAATCTTATCCTTGGTTGGTTCAATCCGCGTTTTAATATTTCATATTTAGGTAATAATTTTTCCTCTGTTTCCTGTCCTATCCATTGGCAGGGTGTATGTGGCTTAGGAACGAGAATAGACGTGCTAACATGTAGCCTGCTTTTTCGGCATAGACGACTTATTTTGGTAACAAGCTCAACAATGCTTTTTATGTCATCAAGGGTCTCGCTAGGCAATCCGAGGATAAAGTATAATTTTATATTTACCCAATCTTTATTTAGGGCAGTTAATGTCTCTAACATAGCTTGTTCGGGAATATTTTTGTTGATTACACGGCGCAATCTTTCACTTCCTGCTTCGGGAGCAAAGGTCAGAGTTATTTTGTGTTGTGCTCTCATTAGTAATTCAGTTAACTCTGCCGTGACTGAATCTAGGCGTAAGCTTGGTAAAGATAAGGTAAGCTCTCTTGGATAATACTGATTCGCTAATTTATCAACGAGTCCCTCAATGTCAGTATATTTTGCGGTGTCTAGGGAAAGTAGAGATATTTCATTATAGCCGCAATATTTTAGCAATTCGGCTATAGCTTTCATTACTTCTTGTTGTGGGCGTTGTCGGACAGGGCGGTAGATCATTCCAGCTTGGCAAAATCGGCAGCCTCCAGTGCAACCTCGCTGGATTTCTACAGATCCATGCCCATGTGTTACTTCAATGTAAGGAACCACTGGCTTTGTGACTGGAGGAGGTAATTTGGCTACTAATCTACGTTCGATTTTTGGCTTGACTTCAGGTAGTGTAGGGACAATGCTGTTTATAGTACTATTCTTGTTGTAGTAGACTTGGTAAAAACGAGGCACATAAATCCCGGGCAATTTAGCAGCTTGTCGAAGCAATTCTTCTTTATCCTCTCTATGTGCTCGGAAGAGCTCTAGCAACTCGATAATTATTTCTTCACCTTCACCGATGACAAACAAATCAATGAAATCAGCCATAGGCTCAGGATTAAGAGCACAACTACCGCCGGCTATTATCAAAGGATGGGAGTTATCCCTGTTATAATTGAACAAGGGAATTTGAGCTAAGTTCAGGATGTTTAACACATTAGTATAAGTAAGCTCGTAGCCTAGTGAGAAGCCGATAATGTCAAATTCGCCTAGCCTATGTTTTGATTCTAAGCTAAAAAGGGGGATATGGCGTTCTCGCAGCACTACTTCCATATCTATCCATGGAGCGAAAACCCTTTCCGCCAAGACATCTGGTTGTTCATTGAGTATCTTGTACAAGATGGCTATTGCTAAGTTGGACATGCCAATTTCATAAATTTCGGGATAGCATACGGCAATTCGAATTGGTGTCGCCTTCCAATCCTTGACTATGCTGTTCCACTCGCCTCCGGTATAGCGGGCAGGTTTTGAAACTCGTGTAAGGATGGTGTTGAATTCGTGCACTTTATCTCAAGCATTATAGCTTCTTGCTATGGTAAACTTCAAAGTACCTAGTTATATAATTTGACATATTTACCTTGGTTTGCTAAATTGTAGTTTTGTTGTGCTATAGTTGTGGAGTAAATTAAGCAGGTAGTAAAGGCTGTCCGGTTGAATCCGTGCTATATTTAGAGTAAAAGAAGGCAATACAACAAGGCAATATAACTAGGTAGTTTTAAAATAGTTTAAGATATAAGAGGGTTATAGAAGTGCTAACGATTAATCAGCTTGTTCGCAAGGGGCGCAAGAAACCTGGTAAACGAACCAAGGTTCCAGCGTTGCATTTAAGTTACAATGCTATAAAAGGCAGAACTCGCCGGACTGAAGGTTCACCTCAAAAGCGAGGCGTTTGCATTGAGGTTAAGACTGTTACTCCTAAGAAACCGAATTCGGCACTACGTAAGGTTGCTCGTGTAAGGCTAACTAACGGGATGGAAGTGACCGCTTATATTCCTGGTGAAGGGCATAATTTGCAAGAACATTCAGTGGTTTTAATCCGTGGTGGTAGAGTCAAAGATGTTCCCGGAATTGGCTACCACATTGTTCGTGGTACCCTGGATACCGAAGGGGTGGCTAATCGGAAACAGGGTCGTAGTCGATACGGTACTAAACGGACTGCAGGTAAGTGAGGTAGCACATGCCGAGAAAAAGTAACAAGGTAGTAAAAAGAGAAATTCCTCCTGACGCTAAATATGGAAGTGTTATCGTGTCTAAATTTATTAATAAACTCATGTTGCGCGGGCAGAAAGCCACTGCTGAGCGTGTTGTTTATGATGCTTTGTTGCTTACCAGTGAACGAGCGGATGGTAACCCTGTGGAAGTTCTAGAACGGGCGGTTAAGAATGCCACACCAGCTCTTATGGTTAAGTCGCGACGCATTGGTGGGGCTACATACCAAGTTCCTGTGGAAGTAGAAGAAAATCGGGGGAGTTCTATCGCAATGAGATGGTTAATTAGTGCAGCGAGAGCACGCCATGGTAATTCAATGGCAGAAAAATTAGCTGCTGAGTTGACTGATGCTGTTCGTGATCAAGGAGCGGCAATTAAAAAGCGCAGCGATGTTTATCGGATGGCTGAAGCTAATAGAGCCTTCGTACATTATCGTTGGTGAGGAGTGGGCGTGTCACGAACTTTCCCTTTAGAAAAGATACGTAATATGGGCATCATTGCCCATATAGACGCTGGTAAAACTACTGCTACGGAGAGGATACTCTACCATACAGGGCGCACTTACAAGATTGGCGAGGTAGATGAAGGTACTGCGACCATGGATTGGATGCAACAGGAACGTGAGCGTGGCATTACTATTACTTCTGCAGCTACCACCTGCTACTGGCGTGAGTACCGCATCAACATCATTGATACTCCTGGGCATGTAGATTTCACTGCTGAGGTGGAACGTAGTCTTCGTGTGTTAGATGGTGGCATCGTAATACTCGATGCTTTAGCAGGTGTCGAAGCTCAATCAGAGACAGTGTGGCGCCAGGCAAACAAATATAATGTAGCTAGGCTCTGTTTTCTAAACAAGATGGACAGAGTCGGTGCTGACTTTTATCACGCCGTAAGAATGGTAGAAGAGCGGCTTCAAGCTAAACCGTTACCCATAGAGCTCCCTCTAGGGGTTGAAAATCTTTTCCGAGGAGTCATTGACCTTGTGGAGAATAAAGCTATTACTTTCCCTGATAATCCTGATTTAATGCCTGTGATGGAAACTATTCCTGAGAGTGATAGGGCTGTAGTGGCTGAGTACCGTCAAAAATTAATTGAGAGATTGGCTGAAAGTGATAATCAGATTATGCAAATGTATCTCGAAGGCCAGGATATCCCGGTCTCATTATTAAAAGGTGTTATAAGAAAGTTAACCATAGCTAATCAAGTAGTACCTGTTCTTTGTGGTAGTGCTCTGCGAGGTAAAGGGATACGTCCTCTGCTCGATGCCGTTGTTGATTATCTTCCTTCGCCTCTGGATATTCCTCCTATCTCTGCAATGGGGCTTAGTGGCGAGAAGAGAATTATTTGTCGGCCTAATGATGAAGATGCTCTCGCAGCGTTGGTTTTTAAAACAGTTTCTGACCCATTTATGGGCAGATTAAGTTATATCCGTGTGTATTCAGGGGAAATAAAAGCTGGGGCTCAGGTTCTTAACTCCACGAGAAATGGAAGGGAACGGCTGGGAAAGCTATATCTTATGCATGCTAATCACCGGGAGGAAATCGATGAAGCTGACACAGGTGCCATTGTAGCTGTTGTTGGACTTAAGAAGACATTCACCGGTGACACGATTTGCAATGTTACCTCTCCTTTGCTCCTTGAATCTATACATTTTCCTGAGCCAGTGATTTCAATGGCGATTGAACCTAAAAGTAAGGCTGACCAGGATAAATTACATAATGTGTTAAATAAACTTATGGATGAAGACCCGACCTTCAAGTGTTACCAGAATTCAGAGACTGGTCAAACTATTATTTCAGGCATGGGTGAGCTTCATCTTGAGGTTCTCACGGAGCGTGCTTCGCGTGAATTTGGAATAAAGGTAAATGTTGGTAAGCCACAAGTCGCTTATAAGGAAACAATAACCATCCCGGTAGAATCTGAAGGGAAATTTATTCGTCAGTCTGGAGGTAAAGGACAGTATGGACATGTTTGGCTTAGGCTGGAGCCTGGTGAGAGAGGTAGTGGTTTTGCCTTTTTTAATCAAATCCGCAGTGGAGTCATACCTAGGGAATTCATTTCTGCTATAGAAGCAGGTAGCCGAGCAGCTGTGCAAAGCGGAGTATCTGGATATCCTGTGGTGGACATTAAAGTAACTCTATACGATGGTAGTTTCCATGAAGTCGATTCTTCTGATTTGGCGTTTAACATAGCAGCGTCTATTGCAGTGAAGAACGGTATACCTAAGGCTAAGCCCATCTTGCTCGAACCAATTATGAAGGTAGGAATAGTCACTCCAGAGCAATTTCTAGGGGAAATTTTAGGTGATTTAAATTCAAGAAGAGCCCATATTGAAAACATTGAGGCCCACGAGACTTTTTCTATTATTCGTTGTTTCGTTCCCCTATCGGAACTCTTTGGTTTCGCTGGAGATTTGAGATCACTCAGCCAGGGAAGGGCAAATTGCACTATGGAATTTTGTCGTTATCAGGAATTACCTAGTAATTTAGCCAAGCAGCATATGGCTGAGATGGCGGTGAGATAGATGAGCAACCAAAAAGTCCGGGTTAAAATAAGAGGTTTTGACCATAGATTGGTTGATCAGTCAGTGAGACAGATAGTGGATACTGTGGAACGTACTGGAGCCATAGTTGTTGGTCCTATACCCTTGCCTACAAAAATAGAGAAGTTTTGCGTTATTCGTTCCCCGAATATTGATAAGGATTCTAGAGAGCAGTTTGAAATTCGCACACATAAGCGGTTAATAGACATCTTACAACCTAGCGCTAAAACTATAGATGCTCTAAGTCAACTTAACTTACCTTCTGGTGTGCAAGTAGATATCAAATTGTGATAAAGCGATGGTTCAGGGCATTATTGGCAAGAAGATAGGTATGACGCAAGTTTTCCTAGAGAATGGCGAAGTGGCAGCAGTAACTGCTATTGAAGCTGGTCCTTGTTTTGTCACCCAGGTGAAGAATGAGAACAAAGATGGGTATAATGCTATCCAGCTTGGTTTTGGTAAGGTAAACCATCTTAACTCGCCTCAATCTGGACACCTCAAAGGTATAGAGGAAGTTCGTTATCTTCATGAGTTCAAGACCGACGATGTTAGCTCACATCAGCGTGGTCAGCAAATGGATGTCGGATTTTTGAAAAAAGGTGACTTAGTAAATGTAAGCGGTTTCTCTAAGGGGAAGGGTTTTGCCGGTGCAGTAAAACGCCATCATTTTGCCGGAGGACCAAAAACGCATGGACAATCTGACCGTCATCGTGCTCCAGGGTCGATCGGTGCTACCACGTTTCCAGGCAGGGTGTTTAAAGGAAAGCGTATGGCTGGACATATGGGGCAGCGGAAAGTAACTGTGCATAATGTTGAGGTCATCGAAGCTGATTCGAATCGCAGCCTGTTGTTATTAAAGGGTGCTGTACCCGGGGCTAATAAGGGATTATTGGTTATTTCGAAAGTGGAGGAAGTGTAAGTGCAAGTCCCGGTTTATAATCCATCCGGTGAGGTTGTTACACAACTAGAGATTAGCGATGATATCTTCGGTCTTCCTTTTAATGATGCTGTGGTTCATCAAGCATTAGTAAGGCAATTAGCTAATAAGCGTCAAGGTACTGCGTCCACGAAAACAAGGGGAGAAGTCCGTGGAAGCACGAGGAAACTTTATGCGCAAAAACATACCGGACGAGCAAGGAGAGGAGCTGTAGGGTCACCGCTGCTTAGAGGAGGAGGAATAGTTTTTGGTCCCCACCCTCGTACGTATCACCAAGCTATGCCTAAGAAAATGAGGCGTCTAGCTTTAAAGTGCGTTCTTTCTGCCAAAGTTAGAGAGGGTAATATGAAAGTGGTTGAGGAGTTTACTTTTGATAAGCCAGGAACAAAGGAAATGATTAACATCTTATCAGCACTTGGTATCGATTCTTCAGTATTAATTGTTACTCCTGATGCTACTCCAAATGTAGTTAAGTCAGCTAGCAATTTAATTAATGTGGATGTTTTACCTTCGGCTTTGATCAATGTGGCTGATTTGTTTTCTCATCAAAAGCTAATGATTACTATTGATGCAATACATAAAATAGAGCAAACTTGGGGAAGAAAGGTGATTAAGCATGCATCCCTATGAAGTTTTACGGCGTCCCATAATCTCGGAGAAAGCTACATCGCTTCAAGAGGGAAATAAGTATGTCTTCGAAGTAGCTAGAGAAACTAATAAGGCTCAAATTAAACAGGCGATTGAGCTGGCATTTAAAGTAAAAGTATCTAAAGTAAACGTGATAACCACACCTGGGAAGACGAAGAGAATGGGCAGGAGAGAAGTAACAAGTTCACCATGGAAAAAAGCAGTAGTTACTCTGGGACCAGGTGATAAGATCAGTTTCTTTGAGGGTGTTTAAAAAGGGTTAACCATGGGCTCAGTAATAAAGTGGAGAAAAAAGAAGATGTCCAAGCATCATCATCGGAAGCTCCTTAAGAAAACTCGATGGATGAGGAAACATCCCTAGATATAAATTGGAGGTAATTTGTGGCATTAAAAAGTTACAAGCCAACTTCTCCTGGTAGGAGAGGGATGGTTAAAGCTAGCTTTGAAGAAATAACTAAGGCAGTTCCTGAAAAATCACTGCTCTTGCCATTGCGGAAGAAAGGGGGACGCAATAGTCGCGGTGTAATAACAGTACGCCACCGTGGTGGTGGGGCCAAACGTAAGCTTAGGGTCATCGATTTTAAGAGGGATAAAATTGGCGTTCCTGGCAAAGTGGCTGCCATTGAATATGATCCTAATCGTTCAGCTCGGATCGCATTAATTTATTATGCTGATGGAGAAAAACGTTATATCCTTGCTCCCTTAGGTCTTCAGGTGAGAGACGTTGTTGAGGCAGGGGAGCAAGTTGACATAAGAATAGGAAATGTCTTGCCTATCGGTTTGATTCCAACAGGCACGTTAATTCATAATATTGAAATTGAGCCTGGCAGGGGTGGTCAGCTTGTTCACAGCGCTGGGGCTGCTGCTCAAATATTGAGTAAGGAGGGTAAATATGTCTCGCTTCAGTTGCCCTCGGGTGAATTACGGAAGTTTCACCACAAGTGTTGGGCTACCATCGGACAACTAGGTAACGTTGAGCATGAGAATTTGGTGCTGGGTAAGGCAGGATGTCGGAGGTGGTTGGGATTCCGTCCTTCAGTCCGTGGTTCTGCTATGTCTCCGAGAGACCATCCTCATGGAGGTGGAGAGGGTAGGTGTCCTCGTGGGATGCCTCCTAAGACACCTTGGGGGAAGCCGGCACTGGGGCGAAAGACACGCCGTAATAAGAAATCGGATACAATGATTATTAAGCGAAGGAAGTGAAATGTCGAGGTCACGTAAAAAAGGCCCCTATTGCGATGCGAAATTACTTAGGAAAATAGAGGCGCTCAATAATTCGGGGGAGAAGGCGGTAATAAGGACTTGGTCCCGTGCTTCTACTATCCTTCCCCAAATGATAGGGCACACTATTGCTGTTCATAATGGGAGGAGACACGTACCTATTTTTATCACTGAAGGCATGGTTGGGCATAAGTTGGCAGAATTTGCTCCTACCAGAACATTTAGAGGGCATGCTAGCAAGGCTAAAGTTACTGTACAGGAGAAGAAGTAAGCGAATGAAGGTAAAAGCTATAGCTAAGGACGTTGGTATCTCAGCTCAAAAGGTTCGTTTGGTGGCTGATGTAGTTAAAGGTAGAAAAATTGATGAGGCATTAACAATCCTTGGTTTTCTACCTACTCCGGCAGCTAAGGCTGTAGCCAAAGTAATTAAATCAGCAGCAGCTAATGCTGAAAATAATTTTCAAATATCCCCTTCTGTCCTTATAATTAGTGAAATCCTTTGTGATCAAGGGCATACTTTGAAGAGGTTTCGCCCACAGGCAAGAGGACGAATAAGCCCCATTTTAAAGCGGGCTAGCCATATTACAGTGCTTGTTACGGAGGAGGGAAGTTAACCTTGGGGCATAAAGTTCACCCACGCGGTTTTAGATTGGGCATTAGTCAGGGCTGGGATGCTAAATGGTATGCTGAAAAGAACTATAGCCGCTTCTTACAGGAGGACCTAAAATTACGCAAGGCTATAGCACAAAGATGCCATGGAAGTGGTGTTTCTCGGGTGGAAACCGAGCGGCTTGGAGACGAGATAGGTTTAACCATTTATTCTGTTCATCCCGGCATTCTTATTGGGAGAGGGGGGCAAAATATAGAAATATTAAAAAAGGAGTTGGAGAAAATTAGCGATGGGAAAATTAGGTTGACTATTCGAGAGGTTGAGCGTCCGGAGCTTGAAGCTCACCCTGTAGCTCAAAACATAGCTGAACGAATCGAAAACAGAATTCCATTTCGCCGGGTAATGAAACAGGCAGCTTTTAGAACCTTAGAAGCAGGCGCAAGGGGGATAAAGATAAAGTGTAGTGGCAGGCTTGGTGGAGCAGAGATCGCTCGTTTTGAGACTTTGCATCAAGGGCAAATGCCATTGCATAAGTTATCTGCTGATATAGACTATGGTTTTGTCGAAGCTCATACGGCGATGGGACGTATCGGGGTTAAAGTGTGGATTTATAGAGGCGATATTTCTAAGGAGGTAATGAAGGAAAGTGCTACAACCGAAACGAGTGAAATATCGTAAAGTCCGCAGAGGTCACTTGAGAGGGGAAGCCACTAGTGGTAATGCTGTGGTCTTCGGTGATTTTGGATTGATGGCTGAGGAATCTGCTTGGCTAACAGCAAGGCAGATTGAGGCTGCTCGACGTGTTTTGGTGCGTTATGTACGGCGTGGTGGTAAATTATGGCTACGCATTTTTCCAGATAAGGTGGTAACCAAGAAGCCGGCAGAGACAAGGATGGGGGGAGGTAAAGGTTCTCCCGATCATTGGGTAGCTGTAGTTAAAAGAGGCAGAATTATTTTTGAAATGGGTGGCATAACTGAAAGCTTAGCTCGTGAAGCAATGCATCTTGCTTCTTACAAGCTTCCCATTGCTACTAGCTTTATTACAAAAGGAGAGATGAAGGTTGAAGGTCAGTGAAATTCGTGCTCTTGGTGATGAAGAGCTGTTAAAGCAATTGGAAGAGGCTCGTGAAGAGCTCTTCAATCTTCGTTTTCGTTTAGCTACTCGACAACTTGGCAATCACCGTGAGTTACCGCGAGTTAAGAAGGAGATTAGCAGACTTAAGACTGTTCTTCGAGAAAGAGAACTTAATATATGATGAGTCATTTAGGAAAAAGAAGGGTTAGAACTGGGGTAGTAGTGAGTGACAAAATGGATAAAACTGTTGTAGTAGCTGTAGAGACGGTAAAAACACATCAGTTGTATAAAAAATTGGTGAAGCATATCAAAAAATATAAAGCTCATGATGAAAATAATGCTTGTAAGGTTGGAGACAAGGTAAAGATTGTGGAGATGCGCCCTCTATCTAAGGGAAAAAGATGGCGAGTAGTGGAACTCACATCGAAATCAACAGGAGTACAGGAGAATGATTCAATCCTACACCAGAGTTAAAGTAGCTGATAATACAGGAGCTAAGCAAATCATGTGTATCAACGTGCCTGGTGGCACTAAAAGAAGATATGCTTATGTTGGCGATATTATTGTAGCCTCGGTAAAACGATCTATGCCGCATGGTATGGTGGAACAAGGTGAGGTAGTACGAGCTGTGGTTGTCCGTGTGGCTAAACCTTACCGCCGCACAGATGGCTCTTATATTAAATTCGAGGAGAATGCTGCAGTAATTCTTGACGATAAGAATAATCCTAAAGGAAGCCGTATTTTTGGTCCTGTGGCTAGAGAGCTTCGAGGTAAGAATTTTACTAAAATAATTTCGTTGGCTCCAGAGGTTGTATAAGATGAAGATAAGGAGAAACGATACTATTGTTGTTGTTGCTGGCAAAGAGAAGGGCAAGAAGGGGAAAGTTCGTAAAGTTCTTCCTAAGGAGAATAAAATTATAGTGGAAGGTGTCAATCTGATTAAACGTCACTCTAGGACTCGAGGGGCAGCCCGACAGGCTGGCATTATTGAGCTTGAAGCTCCGCTACATTGTTCAAATGTAATGCTACTTTGCGCTAAGTGTGGTAAACCAGCGCGAGTTGGTTTGCGTTTTCTAGATGACGGTAGAAAAGTGCGAATTTGCCGTTCTTGTAACGAGGTGATTGATTAATAGTAGCATGACTCGACTAAAGGAGAAATACCTAAAAGAAGTGGTTCCCCAGCTTAAAGAAAAATTTAGTTACCGCAACATAATGCAAGTGCCTAGGTTAGAGAAGATTGTCTTGAGCATTGGTTTGGGAGAAGCAATACAGAATTCCAAGGCACTTGAATCGGCTGAAAAGGATTTAACAACAATCACGGGGCAAAAGCCTGTAGTTACACGGGCAAAGAGATCTATCGCCTCATTTAAGTTGAGAACCGGCATGCCTATTGGGATAATGGTCACGCTGCGTGGTGTGAGAATGTACGATTTTATGGATAAATTAATTAATATAACCTTGCCGCGTTTCCGTGATTTTCAAGGGGTATTGAGAACCTCTTTTGATAGCGATGGCAATTACAATTTAGGTATGCGGGAGCAAATAGTTTTCCCCGAAATTGAATATGATAAGGTAGATAAAATTCGTGGACTCCAGGTAACTATAGTGACTACTGCCAAGACTAGCGAAGAATCAATGAGCCTATTAGAATTCTTGGGCATGCCTTTTAGGGGTAAAAACAATGGCTAAGGTAGCTAAGATCGTGAAGTCAAAGCGCTCCCCGAAATACAGGGTTCAGCAGCGTAATCGTTGCGAGTTATGTGGGCGCCCACGTGCTTATATGCGTAAATTTGGCTTGTGTCGCATTTGTTTTCGGGAGCTTGCCGCAACTGGGCAAATCCCTGGAGTGAGAAAGTCGAGCTGGTAAGGACTATATTATGATGGTAGGCACTGACCCAATCGCTGATATGTTGACTAGAATCCGTAACGCCATCATGGCGAGGCGTGATAATGTCATCATTCCCTCCTCTAAAATAAAATTACCCATAGTTAAAATTTTAAAAGACGAGGGTTTTATTCAGGATTATGAGGTAATTAAAGGCAAGCCACAGTCAACGATAAAAGTATATCTCAAGTATATAGAGGAACAACCAGCACTGCTGGGATTGGAAAAGGTTAGCAAACCTGGCTTGAGAGTCTATGTTGCTAAGGGGGAAATTCCTCGTGTTTACGGAGGACTGGGTATTGCTATTCTGTCTACCTCTAAAGGTATTATGACCGGTCAGAAAGCATGGCAGCTTGGTCTCGGGGGTGAGCTTTTACTTTATGTGTGGTAGTCTGGAGGTTAAGTAATATGTCTCGTATTGGATTACTTCCTATCCCGGTGCCTAAAGATACACAGGTGCATATTGAAGGGAATAAGGTGACGGTAAAAGGGAGCAAGGGAGAAATTTATCGTTTTTTTCACCCAGACATGTCTATTAAATTAGAGGAAGGGAATATAGTAGTGTCCCGGAAGGGGGACGATAAAATGCACCGCTCTTTACATGGGCTCACTCGTAGTTTACTTGCTAATATGGTTGAAGGAGTTAGTAAAGGTTTTGAGAAAGTTCTAGAGGTAAAGGGAGTGGGTTATAGGGTGCAGGGAAAAGGTGATAAATTATTATTTCAAGTTGGGTATAGTCAGCCTGTGGAGTTTCAAATTCCCTCAAATGTTTCCGCTTCAATTGAGGGAACAAACCGTATTTACATTAAGGGTATTGATAAGCAAGTTGTGGGGAGAGTAGCTGCTGAAATCAGAGCTATACGCCCTGCAGATTGCTATAAAGGAAAGGGGATTAGATATGGTGGGGAAGAAATCCGGCTCAAGCCCGGCAAAGCTGGTAAGGCAGTAGCCGGAGGATAGTGAATATAATGCGTAAAACAAATTCAAGAGCGCTTCGGCAAGAACGGCATAGGAGGGTGAGGAGGAAAATATCAGGTACAGCATCTTGCCCTAGATTGTCCGTTTTCCGAAGTTTGAACCACATATATGCGCAAATCATAGACGATTCTTCAAGGAAGACATTGGTTTCGGCAAGTACTCTTGAACCTGTTGCACGAGGAAAACTCGGGCAGGAGGCAAAAATAAAGAGAGCTGAGTTTGTAGGTTCATTGGTTGCTCAAAAAGCAATAGACAAAGATATTAGACAGGTAGTTTTCGATAGAGGTGGATACAAATATCACGGGCGAGTGAAAGCTTTAGGTGAAGCTGCCAGGCAGGCAGGATTGAAAATTTAAGGCTACTAAGAATGAAAGCAGTTACTAAAGTAATTGGCAAAAAAGCTAAAATTGACCCTTCAGGGTTAGAGATTAATGAAAAGCTCCTAGCTATTGACCGTATAACCAAGGTAGTTAAAGGTGGTCGGCGTCTTCGTTACAGAGCTCTAGTGGTAGTTGGTGATAACAACGGGCATGTCGGAGTAGGGTTAAGTAAAGCCACTGGTGTTCCCGAAGCAATTCGCAAAGCTAACACAACAGCACAAAAGGAATTGATTGAGGTTCCACTTGCAGGTAATACTATTCCCCACGAGGTTTTAGCCAAATTTGGGGCATCTAAGATTTTACTCAAACCGGCAGGACCCGGAACTGGCTTGATCGCTGGTAACACTGTTAAGGCAGTACTGGAATTAGCAGGGATAAAGGACACCCTTAGCAAATCCCTGGGTAGTTCTAATCGAGTTAATATAGCTAAGGCAACAATACTTGCCTTAGCAAACTTGAGGAAGCCAGAAATAGTTGTGAAGGACAAGCAAGATGAGGCAGGATGAATTAAGACCGTCTGCAGGTGCTAGACACAAGAAGAAGCGTGTTGGGAGAGGGAACAGCAGTGGTCATGGTACCTATTCGGGGAGGGGATGCAAGGGACAAAAATCTCGCTCTGGAGGCAAGGTACGTCTTGGCTTTGAGGGTGGGCAATTACCTCTTATAAAGCGATTACCTGAAAAAAGAGGTTTTGCTAATGCCTTTAAAAAGAAATATAGTATTGTGAATGTAGGCAAGCTTAGCATATTTCCTCCTAATACCGAGGTAACCAGAGAGAAGCTCTTTGAAGCAGGGTTAATTGAGTCATTAAAGAATCCTGTCAAGATTTTAGGTACCGGTGATGTCCATCACTCGCTGTCTGTGAAAACCGACAGGCTGTCTACTGCGGCGCAAAAGAAGATATTATCTGCCGGTGGCAAGGTAAAAGAGATTTAAATGCAGCGTAGGGAACCACAATCACGTCTTATCCAGTCAATCAGAGACATGTTTATGTTGCCGGATTTGAGGCGAAGACTCCTTTTTACCTTAGGCATTTTAGTTGTTTTCCGCTTTATAGCTCATGTCCCCTTGCCTGGCATAAACTTTGCTGCAATGAGTAACCTTTTCGCGCAAAACCAGCTTTTCGGTATGCTTGACCTCTTTAGTGGTGGTGCTATGAGGAGATTCAGTGTTGCTGCTATGGGAGTTTATCCCTATATAACCTCCTCGATAATTATGCAGTTATTAGCGCCAGTCATTCCTAACCTCCAGGCTCTATCTCAACAAGGTGAAATTGGGCAGCGCAAGATTAACCGCATTACTAACCTTCTAACAATACCGCTGGCAGCTTTGCAAGGTTATGGCATGCTGGTCATTCTACAGGGACAAAATGTTGTAGTATCGTTTGAGCCACTAACCGTTGTGACTATAGTGATATCAATGACTGCTTGCACTATGTTTCTTGTCTGGTTAGGTGAATTGATTACTGAAAGAGGCATTGGAAATGGGATATCATTAATAATCTTTGCTGGTATCATAGCTGGATTGCCGACAATGCTGGGACAAAGCATCCTAGCTGCTGCTGATAACCCTATGGGGTTGGCTGTTTTTATTATCCTTGTTTTAGCCACTTTAATGTTTGTAGTAGCATTTATTGAGGCGCATCGTCGTATCCCTGTACAGTATGCCCGCACCACTTTTCGCAGCGGGCGCATGTATCGACAATCAGGCGCAACTTATATCCCACTTCGGGTAAACACCGCAGGGATGATTCCTCTTATTTTTGCTATTGCTGTAGTGACACTTCCAGCAACAATTGCTAGCTATTTTGCTAACCCATCATCCCCGAATTTTGCGGATACAATAACACATATTTTTAATCCTGGCGCCACCTTTCCTTTGGGGTTGGTTTACTGGGGAGCATACTTTCTATTGGTAATTGGCTTTACTTTCTTTTACACCATGATAATATTCGAGCAACTGGGTCTGGCTAAGAGATTGCAAGAACAGGGTGGGTTCATCCCTGGAATTCGTCCCGGGAAAACAACTGCTGATTATTTAGACCGTATTATCCGCCTCATTACATTTGGCGGTGCCCTCTCTCTGGCTTTAGTGGCAATTATGCCTTTCATTGCCCAAGAAATTACTAAGGTTGCCACGGTAACAGTTTCCAGCATGGCACTGCTCATAGTTGTTGGTGTTGCTTTAGATACTATGAAACAGGTAGAAGCTCAATTAACTATGCGGCGATATGAAGGGTTTTTGAGATAGTGATGGATTAAGTATGTACATTATTCTCCTAGGTGCCCCAGGTGCCGGAAAAGGAACACAAGCAGATAGCCTATCCGGTGAATTAAATTTACCGCATATAGCTTCAGGCGATTTGTTTCGAGAGGCATTGAAGAAGGAAACTGAATTGGGCTTATTAGCTAAATCTTATATGGAGCGAGGGGAATTAGTGCCTGATGAAGTAACTATTAAAATGATTTTGCAGAGGATTGAGATGCCCGATTGTGTCTCTGGCTGTCTTTTTGATGGTTTTCCGCGAACATTGGCACAAGCCGAAGCATTAGATAAGGGTCTCGCTGATAAAGGTAAGAGTATTGATAAGGTGCTATACATTAAGGTCTCCAGTGAGGAGCTTTTGAAACGTCTTGGGGGGCGATGGCTTTGCCAAAATTGTCAGACTCCCTATCATTTAATAACCGCACCACCAAAAGTGCCTGGAAAATGTGATAAGTGTGGCGGTGAACTATATCAGCGAGAGGATGACAAAGAGGAGACGGTGAAAGAACGATTAAGAGTTTTCTTTGCTCAGACTATCCCGATAGTTGATTATTATAGGGGTCAAGGCAAACTTATTGAGGTTAATGGTAACCGAGGAATACAAGAGGTGGCTAAGGAAATAATGCTGTCATTGAGAAAGCAAGGTAAAGCGATTTTCAAATGATAATTATAAAATCCCCTGAAGAAATAGCTATTATGCGTCAAAGTGGTAAAATCTTAGCAGCTATTTTGAGTAGGTTAAAAAAGGAAATAAGGTCAGGAATCAAAACGTGCTGCTTGGATGAGATTATGGCTGAAGAGTTGAAGGTAAGGAACGTTAAATCTTCCTTCAAGGGTTATCAAGATTTCCCAGCTAATTTATGTGTTTCAGTGAATAATGAAGTAGTTCATGGCATTCCAGGTGAGCGAGTATTAAACGAGGGAGATATCGTTTCTCTAGATACAGGGATCATTTTTGAAGGCTTTCATTCTGATTCAGCTATAACTGTTGGTGTCGGGGAAATAACCCCGCAAGCTAAGGATCTCATAATGATTACCAAGAAAAGTTTAGAACTAGGCATTGCCAAAGCTAAGCCTGGTGCACACATTGGCGATATTTCAGCTGCTATACAGGATTATGTTGAGTCCAGGGGATTCTCTGTAGTCAGGGAGTATACCGGACATGGGATAGGTCGAGAATTACACGAAGAACCTCAAGTACCTAATTTTGCTTTCGGAAAAGGTCCTTTACTCCGCAAAGGCATGACTTTGGCTATTGAGCCCATGGTTAATGCCGGGGATTGGCATACTAAGCTGGCACCCAATCGGTGGACGGTGCTAACTGCTGACGGAAGTCTCTCAGCACATTTTGAACACACCATTGCTATTACTGATAGTGGGGGTGAAATACTCACCAAGTATGGCTAAAAAGGAAAGAATAGAGGTCGAAGGTAAGGTAATTGCATGTTTGCCTAATACTATGTTTCGTGTCGAACTAGCTAATGGGCATATAGTTTTAGCTCATATTTCAGGCAGGATGAGAAAGCATTATATTAAGATATTACCCGGGGATAGGGTACTGGTAGAACTTTCTCCTTACGATTTGGCCAGGGGTAGAGTTACTTATCGAATTGGATAAGATTCCCATGTGTTTTTGACAAGCATTCAATGTTCTCTTATAATAAAGTTTTGTTTTAATATGGATTTGAGATGAAAGTAAGTTCTTCAGTCAAGCCTCGTTGTAGCAAATGTAAAATTGTTCGGCGTAAGGGCAGAGTTAGGGTTATTTGTGTGAACCCAAGGCATAACCAAAGGCAAGGTTAATAGATAACTAATGGCGCGCGTTGCTGGTGTGGATCTTCCTAAAGAAAAAGCGGTTAGTATCGGGTTACGCTATATTTATGGTATTGGGCCTACATTAAGCCGGCATATCTTGGCTGCTGCTGAGATTGACCCCGGTATTAAAGTCAAAGATCTTACCGAAGAGCAGGTTGCTCGAATTCGTGATATCGTGGATAAGAAATACAAAGTAGAGGGTGAGCTTCGGAGGGAAATACAGTCTAACATAAAGCAATTAATTGAAATTGGCTCATGGCATGGTATTAGACATCGTATGAATTTGCCAGTTCATGGACAAAGGACACGCACTAATGCCCGTACTGGGAAGGGGTTACGGAAGACAGTGGCAGGTAGAGGACAAAAACGCGGTTTAAGTAAGAAGTAAAATGCCGAAGAGAAAAAAAAACAAAGCAAGAAGGACACATCGTGGAATCAGCGAGGGGAGAGTTTATATTCAGTCTACCTTCAATAACACTATAGTCACTGTGACTGATTTGAAAGGTGATATTATTGCTTGGGGAAGTGCGGGTAGTGCTGGATTTAAGGGCTCCAGGAAGGGCACTCCTTATGCTGCTCAATTAGCTGCACAGAAGGCAGCGCGGCAAGCAATAAGTGATGGTTTGCGACAGGTTGAGGTTTACATTAAAGGACCTGGTAGTGGACGAGAGGCAGCTATCCGCACATTACAGGCTTCGGGGCTTATTGTTACTAGCATTAGGGATGTAACCCCGATTCCACACAATGGTTGTCGTCCACCTAAAAAGAGAAAGGTATAGAATGGCGCGTTACACAGGACCAACATGTCGTTTGTGCCGTTATCTTGGTGAGAAGTTGATGCTTAAAGGGGAGAAATGTTTCACTCCAAAGTGCCCTTTAGAGAAGAAAAACAACTCTCCAGGGGAACATTCCTTGAACAGTCGACGCCGGAGAGTTACAGAACGCGGGCTTCAACTGCGTGAGAAACAGAAAATTCGGTTTAGTTATGGAATCTTTGAGCGGCAATTTCGCAAGTTTTTCCGGGAAGCGCAGAGAGCTCAAGGTGTTACCGGTGAAAATTTACTAATATTGATGGAAAGGCGGTTAGATAATGTGGTTTATCGTTTAGGTTTTGCTAGTTCACGTGCCCAAGCCAGACAAATAGTTCGGCATGGTCACATACTTGTTAATGGGCATAAGGTGGATATGCCAACCTATCTAGTGCGTCCAGATGATGTTATTGCTTGGCGAGGAAGCAGCACTAAAACTGGATATTATGAAAAACTATCTGAGGAGATCAAGGGAAGGACTATCCCTGGTTGGCTGAACTTAGATGAAGAAAATGTGGTGGGCAAAGTTTTAACATTGCCTACCAAGGATGACCTCGATGCTAAATTCAATGCAAAAGTTATCGTTGAATACTACTCAAGATAATTCAATTAAGTTGCCCATTCCCAGCGCTAAGTGTATTGAGACAGTAAACAATTATGGCAAATTTCTTGCTGAGCCATTAGAGCCAGGATATGGCATCACTTTAGGTAATGCCCTTCGGCGTGTGCTCCTCAGCTCCTTGCCTGGGGCTGCAGTAACCTGGGTTAGGATTGACAGAGTTCAGCATGAATTTTCACCGCTCCCTCATATCAAGGAGGATGTCATTGAATTTCTGTTAAACGTCAAGCGAATAAGATTCCGTCCTCTATCCTATCAACCGGGTATGTTGTTTTTAAATGCAGCGGGAGAAGGGAAAGTTTATGCTGGTAATATTGAACCATCAGCAGATTTTCAGATTGCTGATCCTGAACTCCATTTGGCTACTCTAGATTCTCCTGAAGCTAAGCTTCGCGTAGAATTTAATGTAGAGTTAGGTCGAGGGTATTTACCAGCAGGACCCGCCAAGAACTTACCTGTAGGAGCACTGTCGGTAGATTCTATATTCACACCAGTGTACAGGGTCAATTTTTCAGATGAGACTATTAACCCTGGTAGAGAGGGAAGTCCTGAAAGACTTATTTTAGAGGTTTGGACTGACGGTACTATATCTCCAAGCGAGGCAGTGAGCCAAGCTGGAGCTATCTTAATCGCCCAGTTTTCGCCGTTCAAGGAACTCATTCCTCTGGAGGAGAAAGAAGCCAAACCGGTTACAGGTTTGCCATCTAGCGTTGAGTTTGATGTCTCTATAGGAAAACTAGGGTTGTCTACCCGTAGTTGCAATAGTTTATCTAGGGCCGGAATTTTGACCCTAGGGCAACTTATAGAGAAGAATAAAGAAGGCCTACCACCACTTCCTGGCTTAGGGGCGAAATCTCAAAAAGAGCTGAATACACTGCTAGCAAGTTTAGGGTTTCCGGTAAAGGAAAAAAAAAGAAAAGGGAAAAAAGAGGATGAGGCATAAAATAGCAGGACGCAGGTTAAGTAGACCAACAGGGCATCGATGGGCACTGTACCGAAATCAGGTAGCCGACTTGTTAACCCATGGAAAGATTACCACCACTGAGGCTAAAGCCAAGGAGCTTCGTAGCTTAGCTGAGAAAATGATTACCTTAGGGAAAGATGGTAGTCTTGCTTCAAGGCGTCGTGCCTTAGCATTTATCACTGATAAAAAGGTAGTCGAAAAGCTCTTTAATGAAGTTGCTCCAATGTATTCTGGCCAAGCGGGAGGCTATACACGGTTAATTAAATTGGGACGACGTGTGGGGGATAATGCTCCTTTAGTGCAGATCCAATTAATTAAGTAGTGGCTCTTACAAAATATGTTTTAGTTGTAGAATATGATGGTACAAAGTATTATGGCTTTCAATGGCAACCTGGATTGCCTACTATTCAGGACGAAGTGGAGAAGGCTATCAAGAAATTTTGTGGTCAGAGTAGTCGAGCTGTAGCTGCTAGCAGGACTGATGCTGGAGTGCATGCTAAAGGGCAAGTAGTAAGCTTTTGGGCAAAAGAAGGATTATCCACCATGACGATGACAAAGGCGTTAAATTATTATCTTCCCAGAGATATAGCAGTCAAGGCAGCATACCGAACTACTGATGATTTTAATGTCAGGCAGGATGCTTTGAGTAGGGAATATTGCTATTATATCCTGAATAGTGAATCTCGGGCTCCATTAAGCGAAGGATTTGCTTTACACATCCCGGGAACACTAGACATGAAACCGATGAATAAAGCATGTCAGCTTATTCTTGACAGTCATGATTTTAAATCGTTTACCACCTTTCTAAATAATTCAGGGAACACCGTGCGTAACGTTTATAAGGCAGAAGTCAGGAGGAAAGAGAATTTGGTTATTTTTCGGATGATAGCCGATTCATTTCTTCCTCATCAAGTGCGCAATACTGTTGGGCTTTTAATCAGGCTGGGGCTAGGCAAAATAGGGCTCGACGACTTCAAGGATATTATGGAAGCAAGGATCCCCGATTTAGCCAGTCCCAGGGCACCTGCTCGTGGATTATGCTTGAACAAAGTTAATTATTCTAGATCTTTGGGAATTCAACAATGAAGACTTATAGTCCCAGCGTCACAGAGATTAAAAGGGAATGGCAGGTAGTTGATGCCAGCGGGCAAGTCTTGGGTAGATTAGCATCCCAGGTGGCCAAACTATTGATGGGAAAGCATAAATCGATTTATACGCCTCACCTGGATACTGGAGACTATGTTATGGTGCTCAATGCAGCCAAAGTGGAACTTTCCGGCAAGAAAGCTAACCAAAAAATTTATTATCGGTATTCTGGGTATCCCGGGGGGCTCAAGGAGATTACCTTCCGAGAATTGTTCTCTAAGGATCCCACGCAGGTGGTGGAAGCAGCTGTTAAGGGAATGCTACCTAAAAGTCGCTTAGGTAGAGCCATGTTTAAAAAGCTCAGGGTTTATGCCGGGAGTGAGCATCCTCATCATGCCCAAGTTGCATCAAGGAGATGAAATTTAATGGTTGAGCAAGCTTATGTTTGGGGTACAGGAAAGCGTAAATGCGCTACTGCACAAGTTAAACTTTTCCCGGGTGACGGTAAGATTACCGTCAATGGCAAACCTTACCAGGAGGTTTTTACTCGTCTTTTGCATCGCCAATTAATAGAGACTCCCTACCAAGCTACTGAAACTATGGGTAAGTATGATGCCATAGTAAAGATAAAGGGTGGCGGTTTGAGTGGTCAAGCTACAGCTATTCGCCATAGCATTGCGCGTGCACTGGTCAAACAGAACGAGTTATTTAAACCTTTATTGCGACAGGAAGGCTTACTTACACGGGATGCCAGGGTTAAAGAGCGCAAGAAGTATGGGCTTAAACGGGCCCGCAAGGCACCACAATACACCAAGCGATGACCTTGAATAATTTAAACTGTTCCTTTTAGTGAAGTAGAAATAGCTATATTGACACTATCATATAGATTTAGCTAAAATAAAGATCAAATGAAGTTAATAGTTATAGGTTTAGGTCAATGTGGCGGTAGAATTGTTGATAGGTTTGCCTGGCTTAACAAGAGAGCGCAAGTTAAGCGAGGGCTTAATGTGATTGCCGGTGCCTTCGCTGTCAATACTGATATTGCTGATTTGAGCGGACTATCCAATATTAAACCTGATTATAGACATAGAATTGTTATTGGGGGGCGGAAGACCGAAGGACATGGAGTAGGTAAGATAAGTGAACTCGGTGCTGAAATAGCGAGGGAAGATGGCGACAAGGTTATAGATGCCATAAGGACAGCAGAGCAATTCCCTGAGGCAGATGGTTTCTTATTGATTGCTGGTGCTGCTGGTGGTACGGGGTCAGGCTCAATAGGGGTATTAACCCGACTGTTAAAAGAGCGTTATGTTGGCAAGCCGGTTTATAACCTCATCGCTCTCCCTTTTCGCCAGGAAGAAACAACTGAAAGCAGAACTGTTTACAACACTGCTATTTGCCTTAAATCGGTATACTTGGTAGCTGACGCTATAATTCTTGTTGATAACCAGAGGTATATCAAGAAAGAATCTTCCATTGCGGAAAATCTGGCGAGGATCAATGCTCGTGTGGTTGAACCTTTTTACAATTTACTTTGCGCCGGTGAAGAAACAAAGCCAAAGTATATCGGGGCAAAAGTGGTTGATGCCGGAGATATAATACAGACCTTGGCAGGATGGACAGCGATCAGCGTAGGTAAATCACTAATTCGGCAGAGGAAACTCCCACTTGGAAAGAAAAATCATTTCAGGGACAAGCTAGCTGAGACCGATAAGGGAGCCCATGCCATGAGTAAAGCTTTAAGCGAGTTATCACTCGCATGCAACCCTAAAGATGCGAGAAGAGCTCTCTATCTTATTTCTGCCCCGCCTGGTGAGATGAATATGGATATAATCAGGGAGCTTGGAGACAATCTAAAGGCAGTAGCCCCGGATGCTTTAATACGAAGTGGGGATTATCCTAGGCAAAAAAAATCGGTAGATGTTGCTGTAATTCTGTCAGATTTTAGCACTCTAGGGAAGGTAACGAATTACTTCACCAAAGCGATTGACCTAATCTCCGCTATAAAGGCAAGACAGGGATCGCAATATGGTGGCAGAGAGCTCGAAGAAATCTTTAATGATATCCCTGTGTTACTATAATTCACAAAAGGCTTAAATATTAGCTTTATCGCACTGACCGGAAACGCGTTTTTTTATTTTGTGCTCTTCGTAAAGACCTGCCATGTTCTTTCTATAGCTTCACTATGGGTTTCCCAGGCTTGCTGTTCAGTTTCTTCACGGATTCTTAATGCCTGAGCTATACTTTCTTCACAGGCCTTGCTAGCTTGTTGTTCAACTTCTTGGCGAACTTTTAGTGCCTGAGTCATGCTTTCTTCGTAAGCTCTTGCAGCTTGTTGTTTAGCTTCATCACGTATTTTCAATGCCTGCGCTATGCTTTCTTCGCAAACCTTTGCGGCTTGTTGCTTGGTGTCTTCATAAACTCTCTCTATTTGTTGTTCTTGCTCCTTATAGGCTTGTTGTACTTGATGTTCCGCCTCCATATAGGCAACATAAGCTGCCATCGCCCGCTGTTGAATTTCAGCAAAGGATTCCATAGCTTGTTTAGGTTTCTGGGAGACCTTCTTCATTTGCCGTCCAGTTTTTCCCTCGTCTGCCTCATTCTGAGAAACTTGCTTTTCTGGGTCTACCATAATATTCCTCCTTTATCTCCTATACCTTACATTATTTTATTAATTTTTGTCTATCTAGCTGTCAACACCGAGATAATTCCCCTTTTTATTGCCCATGTAACCTTGTCTTTTCCTAATCCTCCTCATCTATTTCATCGTTTGTTTTGGGTTTTTCTTCCTCATTTTCTTCAACATATTTATCTTTATTTGAAGCATACATTTTGGTCAGGAGGTTCAAACGTGTCTCGATTTCCTTGCTTGGCTCCGCCGGCTTCCTTTTCCTTTCCTCCTCATTGGTTTCAACCCCACTTATCGCTTCTTCAAACATCTTTGATGGCAGCTCGGCAATCTCTTTAGCTTGCGCACTTCCTTCTGAAACTTTACTTATTACCTCCTCAAATACCTGTATTGATGCCGTCGCAGCTCTCCTGGCTGATTTGCTTATTTCCTCAGCTCTGTTGATTGCTTCCTCTAATGCCTTTACCGAGGCGATTATGGCTTCTCTAGATGCTTGTGTGGATTTTCCAACAGCTTCTTTAGCTGTTTCGCTTATTTTTTCAGCTTTATTTATAGCCTCCTGAGAGGCTTTTTTCGCTTCATCAGCTTTTTCCCTAGCTATCTTGCCTATTTCTTCTGCTTTGCTTATTGCCTCTTGAGATGTTATCTTCGCCTCCTCATTACTCTTCATGATATCTTGGCTTATTTGCTTAAATTTGTTTGCTGATTCTAAGGATACTCGCTTTGCTTCCTCGGCAGATTCTTTGGCTGATTGGCTTATCTCCTCGGCTCTTCCTATTGCTTCTTGAGCTGCTTTTGCCGATGCTTCAGAAATCTCCTTGGCTTCTTTGCTTACTCTGTCAGCCATAGTCATTGCTTCCTCAAATATCCTTGCTGATGTTTCAGCAGTCTCCATGGCTGCTTTACTTACCTTTTCAGCTTTACCCACCGCTTCCCAGGATGCGCTTGCTGATGCTTCAACAGTCTCCTGTGCTCTCTTGCTTACTTTTTCAGCTTCCATAGTTGATTTAATCAATTCTTCAGTTTTGTTCTCTGCCTCTTGGGATACTCTCTTTGCCTCTGCAGCAGCTTCTATCGCTGTTTGTCCTATTTCTTCAACATTGCTTAGTGTCTCCTGAGATACTTTTTCTGCCTCCGTGGCTGTTTGGCTTATCTTCTCAACTTTGCTTATTGCTTCTTGAGACAGTTTCTTTGCCTCCTCAGCCGTTTCCTTGGCTGCCTGGCTTACCTTCTCGGCTCTACTCATCGTTTCGTGGGACACCCTTTTTGCCTCTTCAGCCGCTCCCCAAGCTACCTGGCTTATCTCTTCAGCTTTGCTTATTGCTTTTTGGGATACTCTTGCTGACGCCACAGTAGTCTCCATGGCTGTTTTGCTTACTTTATCAGCTCTACTTATTGCTTCCTCAATCGCTCCTCTCGCTGATTCTGTAGCCTTCATAGCCATTTTACTTACTTCATCAGCTCTGCTTGTCGCCTCTTCAAATGCCCTTTGCGATGCTTCTGTAGCTTCCGTGGCCAGCTTAATAGATGCTTCACTCTTGCTTATTGCTTCTTGTGATGCTCTTATCGATTCTCCAACAGTCTCTGTGGCTTCTTGACTTACTTTTTCGGCTTTAGTTACCGCTTCCTGTGATGTTCGCTTTGCCTCCTCGGCCACTTCCATAGCTGTGCCGCTTACTTCTTCAATCCTATTCACGGCTTCCAGAGACGCTTTTTCTGCTTGTGCAGAGGCTTTCATGGCTGCACGGCTTATTTCTTCAGCCCTGCTTATTCTTTCCAGAGATGCTTTTATTGATGCTTCAGTGGCATCTTTAACCAGTTTGGCTGATGTTTCAACCTTGCTTACTATTTCTTCAAATGCCCTTGCTGATGCTTCAGTCTTACTTATCGCTTCCTGAGATGCTTTTATTGATATTTGGGCGGCTTTCATAGCCGCCTGGCTAATTTCTTCAGCTTTGGCTATAGCATCTTGGGATGCTCTCCTTGCTTCCTCAGCGGCTTCTACAGCCGCCTGGCTAATTTCTTCAGCTCTGGTTACAGTATCTTGAGATACTCTAGCTGATTCTTCAGCAGCTTTCCTTGCTGCTTGACTTAGCTTCTCAGCCCGAATTACTGCTTGCTCAAATATATCAATATTGCTCTTCATAAGCCTCAACTAGAGAATGCCTCGCTTAGCGTCATGCCTTGCAGGATTTAACATTTCCATTCTCCACTCTCCCTTATTTTAGTAAAAGCTAAACCAAGTAGTGGGCCATTGTGGGCTCGAACCACAGACCCCGGTCTTATCAGGACCGTGCTCTAACCAACTGAGCTAATGGCCCTTCACTTATATGATATACCTCACAATCTAATTAAAAAACATTTTAGAGGAAAAGAACAAAACTTTCAAACACACCCTTCCATAACGGCCAGGGACGATATATAATTACCAAGTTTGCTTCACAATAGGCGATATCCACCTGGAGGAGTAGAAAGCTATGGTACCAATGGCAATAAATTGGGGTGAGGCTGCTGGAGTAGCAGGAAAAAGTTTTGGCACTGTTTTTCTTGTGTTGATTATCCTCGCCATAGTAACTTGGCTGGTAGGTTTTATATTCCAGAGGATAAAAAAGAGAGGGGAAGAAGCCAAGGCAACAGCTAAAGTAGAAGAAACTAAACCGAAAGGATAAACGAAAATCTTGGCTACTACGGGTTTTTACTCAAGGTAAATTGTAGGTACAAATATGTTTGGTTTAGAGTTGGGATTTGCTTTCCTAACTTGGCAACGAGTGATAATGTGGGTTGCGGGAGGTGTCTTAATTTATCTGGGCATAGCCAAGAAATGGGAACCACTACTTTTAGTACCTATAGGTTTTGGCATCATTCTGGTAAATATACCTTTAGGCTATCATGTTATGGGATTCCAAATGCCTGATGGAACCATGGTGGATTATTTACCCCCTACTTGGCCTGCTTTAATCGAGCAAGGAGGAAAACCAGTTGGATTTCTCTCCCGAATTTTCCAATATGGCTTTGGCTGGGAGATAATTCCCTTGCTCATGTTCATTGGTATAGGAGCCATGACTGATTTTGGTCCACTTATTGCTCGACCCATTTATTTCCTATTGGGAGCAGCAGCTCAATTTGGAGTTTACGCTGCCTTCTTCGTAGCTGTAGCATTAGGATTTACTCTTCCTGAGGCCTGCAGCATAGGAATCATAGGCGGTGCTGATGGTCCGACTACGGTTTATCTCACCCAGATGCTAGCGCCTTGGCTTCTGGGCGCTACTGCCATAGCAGCTTATACCTATATGGCTATGGTGCCATTAATCCAGCCCCCGGTAATTAGGGCAATAACTACCAAGGAGGAAAGAAAAATATATATGGCACCGAAACTGCGGGAAGTCTCCAAGGTGGAGGAGATAATATTCCCCATCATGACTACGACTCTGGTTGGGCTTCTTGTCCCCGCTGCATTGCCCCTCATTGCTTGTTTTATGTTCGGCAATCTTCTCCATGTAAGCGGTGTTACTGATAGGTTGAGCGCAACCATGTCTGGGGCTTTTGTAGATATAATAACCGTTTTCCTTGGCGTTTGTGTCGGGGCCTATGTAGCAGCTCCGGCGTTTATACACCTTGAGCCACTAATGGTCTTTGGATTGGGCATTCTTGCCTTTGCCTTTGCCACTTTCGGTGGTGTCATCTTTGCCAAAATAATGAATTTAGTTCTCCCGCTGTTCAAGCAACCGAAGATAAATCCTATGATTGGGGCTGCTGGTGTCTCAGCAGTGCCCATGTCAGCCAGAGTAGTACAGAGGATGGGGCAGCAAGCCAATCCCAGGAACTTCCTGTTAATGCATGCCATGGGGCCTAATGCTGCTGGTGTTATCGGCACAGCTGCCGCTGCCGGAGTGTTTTTAGCTCTAGCGGGAGGACTTTAATTGGCTAAAGCGAAGGCTTACCTTCCTTTTCTCGGCAAAGGCGAGCTATTGTGCGTCCAATCACTTCGTAGCTAAAGCCTCGGTAGCCGAGATAGCGGGATAAACGCCGGTGAAAATCGGGGTAATCTAGATGAGCTAGAGCATGCATCCGACTACAGCCTAGTTTATACGCGTTGTCTTCGTCATCTAGGTCGCTGGTTACTTGCTCAACGATTTCCGCAGCCACTTTTTTGCTCCTTAATTCTTTTTGTATCAACCTTTTGCTTTTAAGATTAAAGGATAGCCGATTATCCTTCCAGAATTGTGCAAAGGCACTATCATCAATCAGATTCAGCTCTTTCAGTTTAGTAATAGCCTTCTCTACCACCTCACTATTACAACCGTGCTGGCTTAATCGTTGTCTTAGTTCCCCTTCACTACGAGGGCGATAGGAAAGATAGCGATAAGCTGTATCGAGGCAATGTTGAAAGGCATCGTTATTCATCAAGTGATGCTTTTCTAATCAGACATTAATCATCTTTGGTAGAGGCTTCTATGTCCTCTTTCCCTTTAAGAGATATATTAGGAATAGCTGGTGAAGTCCTTATTTCATGTTCTAGTTGTGAAGCAAGTTCTGGATATTGGCACAGATAATTCTTAGCATTTTCTCGTCCTTGCCCTAATTTCGTCTCACCGTAGGTGAAGAATGAGCCAGCTTTCTTTACCACGCCTATTGCCACTCCAATATCAATCAGGTCTCCCTCCCTGCTTATCCCATGGTTAAACATTATATCGAATTCAGCATTACGGAACGGGGGAGCTACCTTGTTCTTAACCACCCTAGCTTTAACACGTGCCCCAACTATCTCCGAGCCTTGCTTAATGGTCTCACCTCTCCTTAAATCTATCCTTACCGAGCTATAGAATTTCAGCGCCCTTCCTCCAGGTGTTACCTCTGGATTGCCAAAAATAATGCCGACTTTTTCCCGTAATTGATTGATAAACACCACTGCTGTTTTGGATTTGCCGATAGCAGCCACTAGTTTCCTTAATGCTTGTGACATTAATCTAGCTTGCAAGCCAACATGGGCATCCCCCATCTCGCCTTCTATTTCTGCTCTAGGCACTAATGCTGCTACACTATCGATGGCTATTATGTCTATAGCACCGCTTCTTACCAGGGTCTCAGTAATTTCCAAAGCCTCTTCGCCAGTATCGGGTTGGGAAATAAGCAAGTCATCAAGTCGCACACCACAATTAGCAGCATACATTGGGTCAAGGGCGTGTTCAGCATCTATGTATGCAGCGACACCGCCAGCTTTTTGAGCTTCGGCAATTATATGCTGGGCGAGGGTTGTTTTGCCTGAACCTTCAGAGCCAAAGATTTCAATAACTCGCCCTCTCGGTATCCCCCCTACACCTAGGGCTAAATCAAGGGCGATCGAACCAGTTGAGATAGCTTCTACGGGCACTCTAGCTGAAGCTTCGCCTAATCTCATTATCGAGCCCTTGCCGAATTGTCTTTCAATTTGCTCGATGGCTAAGTCTACAGTCCTTTCTCTTTCCGGCGACATTTTGTTGATATTATGACATTAAAACATCCGCAACGCAATAACAAAACCACATATAGAATATCAGGGATAGAATAAGGTAATATTAATACGAGGGAAATATGGAAGAAAAATTAGATTTAAACTGGAATGACGATGATGTAGTACCGCCAACAATATATCCCGACTTAGAATTCTTGTTTCAACAAGCAACGCGATTGATATTGCAGGAAGTAAATGCTAAAGAAGGTGAATATGTATTGGATGTAGGGTGTGGCAGAGCTATTGATGCTGCTGAGTTATCGAAGAACGGGGCTATAACTATTGGTCTTGAGCCTTCCGGGGTAATGCTATGCCGCGCTAAGGAGAAGCTTGCCGAAACTAATACGACAGTAGCTTTATTGCAGGGTATGGGAGAGGCTCTGCCATTCAAATCATGCTTTTTTGATAAGGTTATGTGCAAAGGAGCACTAGACCACTTCTTATCACCAACTAAAACAATGGAAGAAATTTCCAGGGTGCTTAAGCCCGGGGGAGAAATGATGATTGCCATAGCCAATTTCGAAAGTCTTAGTTCGCATATAGGGAAAAGGATTATCAGGTTAAAAACGCTTCTTGGGGGAAAAGCCGAGGACCAAATAACTCCCTGGGTTGTACCTCCTGACCATACATATAAGTTCGATTATCAATCACTCCGCGATTTAGTGAAGGGCAACTTTCAAATAAAGAGCATCAAAGGAGTATCTCTGTTATGGGGTATACCCTGGTGGGGTAGTATTCTTTCCAGGCTTCCGAAGCCAATCTGCCACGGTATTTTGAGAGCTTTAGACAAGGTAGCTCGCTTATTTCCTTCGTTAGCAGATATTATTATAGTGAATGGTGTTCCCTTTTCCGTGCGTAAATGACAATGCTTTTGGGAATAATGAGGTTAAAGAAACCCTCTAGCCAGCGGCGAGCCCTGTGATTGTTGTTTATATCAAGCGTTAGAAACTTGTAGTATAACGAAGGAATTAAGGCATTTTTCTTTTTGATTCCGAATATGCAGCGAAGTATCCAGTAAAAGGAATGCAGAGCATGGGTGCGGCGGATAGCATAGATATTGAGTCTATTGGAGCGCAGAAGAGCAACAATTTGTTGAGTCTTATACCTCCTTATGTGTCCTCCTGGAAAACCATAGTAACCCTTAGAAAGCCTCCAGCAGATAGACTCGGCGAAATAATGAGGCACACTGACAGCCATTGCACCATCATTATCTAATACTCTAATCAATTCCCTGAGTGCTTGTTGGTCTTGGGGTATGTGCTCTAAAACTTCAGAGCAAATAATCCTATTGAAAGCACCATCCCGAAAGGGAAGGCGGTTTATATCAGCCTGGAGTAGATAGCTATTACTGTTTACCTCGCCTTTTTGCTTCATTAGAGCTAAAGTATATTTATTTTTTTCAAGGCTCTCCCAATCAATATCGAAAGCAATAACAGTGGAGTGATTTTGTTTGCATGCTTCCCAGGAGTGTCTTCCCTCACCACAGCCAGCATCCAATACCACATCACCATCTCTCAAACCCAACAAGTCAAGCTGTACCGTGACCATTGCGCTACAGTAACCCTTGATATACTTCCACAGTCTTCTTAGCTGCCTGCTCCCAGCTAAATTCTTGTTGTATCCTCTTCCTTCCCGCCTCTCCTAGTTCTCGTTGTAATTGTTTATCTTGGGATAAACGCTTGATTGCCTCAGCCAGGGGCGCAGGTTCTCCAGGCGGGACAAGTATGCCGGCATTACCTACCACTTCAGGGAGAGCTCCAGCAGAGCTAGCTATTACTGGAACACCACAAGCCATTGCTTCAGATGCAGGGAACCCAAAGCCTTCATAAAGAGAGGGCACTACCGCTATTTCTGCACTGGAATATTGTTTAGCTAGTGCTTCTTTAGTTAATCGCCCGGTGAAGTTAACCAACCCATCCACCCCAAATTTCTGTAACAATCGCAAGGCATAGGAAGGCGGTGGTGGCTCTGCTTGACTGCCGTGTGGGAAACGCTGCCATGGGTCATCTACAATGGTTAAACTTATTCCATCATTGTGTAGTAGGTATAGCGCCTTTAAGAGATAAATAACTCCTTTTTTCCTATCATCGGTATTCCCAACCATAATTAAACCGCTTCTATTGCTACTTTCCTCCTTAATGGGTTTAAAGATGTCGGTATCTGTACCGTTGTAGACAACTCTCAATTTATCCGGGGTCACTTTGAATAACCTCTCAATTTCTTTAGCTGAACTTTGTGACACTGCGATTACTCTGTCCAAGCGTCGGGCAACGAAAGCCTGCATGTGAGTGAGAAGATAGAACATGTGGACTCCCCATTTACCCCGTAAGCTATCAGCTTGTTCTAAGTCAGCCTGCTTATCTATAGTAAGGGGATGATGGATAGTGGCAACAATTGGTATTCCTAATTTTTTCATCAGGAGGAGACCATAACCGAGCCCTTGGTTGTCATGAATAATGTCGAATTTCCGTGACTTATGAAGCTCTTTAACTTTAGCATAAGCTCTCATGCTGAATGCCAACGGGTCGGTGAATATTCCATACTTGGTAGTAAATACTTCATAAAAATCGATAGGTTTTCGAGCTTTGCGAAAATTTCTCTTAAATGAAGCTTCTTGATAGTATATGCTTAAGCTTTTAAGGCAATGTAGAGTGATTCCTTCGCTTAGTTCCGGAAAAGGCGGAGCGCTGATTACATCTACTTCATGCCCCTTGCGCTGTAATTCACGAGCTAGATAATAGATATAAATACCCTGGCCACCACTATATGGATTCCCCCTGTATGTAAGAAGGCAAATTCTCATCTTCTCCACTCTCTATTAACGATAAAATTAATATAAAGGTAACTGGGTGATTTTAACACACCTATATTATGAAAGATAGACCTTTATAGCTAATTATTTCAGATTTCGTGGCTCTCCTAAGTTTTGCAACTCACTCATTTACAGTGTTGTTTTCTCCAACTATAATTGCCTGCGTATCTTGTTATGCAGACTGATATGGCTACCATACTGAAAAAAGTATCCTCGCTATTGGATCGCCTGGGATATCAAAGCTATGCGGTGGGAGGTTTTGTGCGTGATTGGTTTTTGGATAGGAAAACCAATGATGTCGATATTGTTGTAAGTGGTAACGCAATAAATATAGCTCATGAAGTAGCCAAGACCGTAGAGGGCAAATTTGTGCTGCTAGACGATGTAAATGGGATAGCTAGAGTAGTGGTAAGTGCCGGTGAACAAGTATGGTATCTTGATTTGTCTTCATTTGCCGATAACATTGAATCTGACCTCGCCCGACGTGATTTTACCATAAACGCCATGGCTGCTGAGCTTAGACAATTTGTCACTGTGGTGAGCCAAAGCCCCAAGCAAAATGAAGGGATTCTAAAACAATCCGGAGTGAAGTTAATTGATCCATTTTCCGGGGGAAAGGATCTAAGGAACAAAATCATACGAGGTGTCAGCAAAAAGATATTCGAGGTTGATGCTGCCCGGCTATTGCGAGCAGTGCGTCTCGCTGCTGAACTAAATTTCGTTATTGAACCAAGCACCGAGATTCTAATTCGTCATTATTCTGAGTTAATCACCAAAATCCCTGGGGAAAGAATCAGGGAAGAACTGCTTAAGGTGATTAATTTGCCTAACAGTGCTCACTACCTGTGTTATCTTGATGAGCTTGGCTTGCTCCTAGCTTTAGTCCCGGAATTGGCAGAAGGCAAGGGCGTAGAACAACCAGGATTACATTTTTGGGATGTATTTGACCATTCTTTGCAAACCGTAGCAGCGATAGAATTTCTAATCAGGGAGCATGATTGGGAGTATGGCAATGAAGCGCTATTAACCGATACCCCCTGGTCACAAGGTATAAAGGAACATGTTGCTCAAGAAGTATCCAGTGGTAGCACGCATAAAACCTTGCTTAAACTGGGTGGATTGTTCCATGATATTGCCAAGCCAAGGACAAAATCTGTGGATAATACCGATAGAACGCATTTTTATGGTCATGCTAAACAGGGAGCAGATGTGACAACGGCTATCCTGGAAAGGCTACGATTTAGCAACCGAGAGATAAACTTGGTGAAAAGCCTCGTTTACCACCATCTTCGCCCAATGCAAATGGCAAATAAAGAGATGCCTACGCAGCGAGCAATCTATCGCTACTTCAAGGATACCGGCGATGCCAGTATTGATATTTTAATTTTAGCTTTGGCTGATTATCTTGCCAGCCGTGGACCTTTGGTAGAGATGACAGAATGGGAGAAACATTGTAAGCTGGTAAACTATATACTAACCGAGTATGATAAACAGCAGGCTAAGGTTTTGCCACCAAAACTGGTTGATGGGTATGACTTGATTAACACCTTTGGTTTAACTCCAGGACCATTAATTGGTGAGCTTTTGGACTTAGTGCAGGAAGCTCAAGCCAGTGGTGAGCTAACCAGCAAGGAAGAAGCACTAGCCCTAGCTCGAGCGGAATTGGATAAGCGCACTTTGAAGGATAAGGCTAGCTAATTGAACAAGAGGAATATTTACTGGTTAATTTTCATCATTGTGCTGGTTGGCCTTGCCTTATGGGCAATATTGCCGGTGAACGCGAAGTTACTCGGTCCTAATGGGCTAATGCTTGGTCTTGACCTTAGAGGTGGTAGTCAGTTGCTTTACGAAGCCAATTTGTCTCAAAAAGACCCCTCTATGAGTGACGCGGAGGCTATGGCAGCGGTAGTAGGGAAAATTCACAAAAGGATTAGCGATAAATATCCTGCTATGGAGCCTACAGTTCAGACGCAGGGTACTGACCGAATATTGGTTCAGCTTCCCGGGGTGGAGAATATTACCGAGGCAGTTAATCTCATCGGGAAGACCGCTCTGCTCGACTTTAGGGAGCAGAAGTTCTATGCAAATGGAACCGCGATGCTTGATGAACTGGGGAACCCAATTTACCAGGATGAGCCTGCCAAGGCTATAGGTACAAATGGTCAGGAAGAGGAGCTCACCGGTAAGTATTTGACCCGTGCCTATCGGGCTGTAGACCCTACCGCGGGTCCGGTAGTCTATCTGGAATGGAACAGCGAGGGAGCATATCTCTTTGAGCGAATAACGCAGAGAAATGTGGGCAAAAGATTAGCCATCTTTTTAGATAATGAAATGATATCAGCCCCGGTGGTTAAAACAGCTATTACTGCTACCGAGAAAGGGTATATAAGCGGTCTTACCATAGATGAAGCTGGAAATTTAGCAATACAGCTTAACTCTGGTTCTTTAAATGTTCCTTTGACAATCATTGGACAGGAAAATATAGACCCTACCTTAGGTGCTGATTCCATCCAAAAGAGCAAACAAGCCGCAATAATTGGGATTGTATTGCTTCTCCTATTTATGTCCCTTTACTACCGCCTACCTGGTGTCATAGCCTGTATCAGCCTTGGGATTTATGGTGTTTTCTTTTTAGCTATCCTCAGTGTTTTTCCGATAACTCTGACCCTGCCTAGCATTGCCGGTGTCATTTTGTCTGTGGGCATGGCTGTTGATGCCCATGTTCTTATTTTTGAGAGGATGAAGGAGGAATTGCGCTCTGGACGCACCTTGGGTGCTGCGGTGGAGGCTGGATCTAGTCGTGCCTGGCCAGCTATTCGTGACAGTAACATCACTACATTTATCGCCTGCGCCATCCTTATCTGGCTTGGTATGAGCAGCGCATTTCATGCCTCCATGATTACTGGCTTTGCCATAACCTTGTTTATTGGTGTGGCATTAAGCATGTTTACCGCCGTTATTATCACTCGAATTTTCCTTCGTTTTGTCATTGGCAGTCGCCTGGTCACTAATCTGGCAGCTTACGGTGTTAGAGTATGATTGACTTTATAGGGAAAAAACAGTGGTTTTTCCTGGGCTCAGCCATAATGATTATTGTGATGATAATCTCACTAGCCGTTTTCAAGCTGCAGCCCGGGATTGACTTCACCGGTGGTACATCTATGACCATCAATTTTACTCCTCAGGTGGAATTGAATGAGTCGACTCAGATTCAGAGCCAATTGCGTCAGGAAATGGCAGCGCTCGGACATCCTGAGGCCATCATCCAATTTCGGGAGCAGAGTCGGGATTTTTTTGTTCGTATGAAGTTTATATCACCGGAAGAAAAAGATGTGTTGGAGCATAACCTGACAGCAGATCTTCAACGGGACGTGGCAATTTCTACTACTCTTGCGGTGTCGCCAAGTATCGCTGCAACAACAGTTCGTAACGCTGGCATCGCTGTGGCGATAGCTATTGGGGCTATGGTAATTTATATTGCCTGGGCGTTTCGCCGCATGCCCAGACCCTTTCGGTGGGGCACCTGTGCCGCTATCGCCCTCATTCATGATGTGCTCATTGTTTTGGGCGTTTTTGCTATTCTCGGGCGAGTGGCTAATGTGGAAGTTGACGCTCTGTTAATCACTGCAATACTCACCATCGTGGGCTACAGCATCAACAACAGTGTGGTTGTGTTTGACCGTATCAGGGAGAATATGACTAAGGGCATCAGTCCTGATTTTGCCGTAACGGTGAATTCTAGCATTGTAGAGACTCTAGCACGTTGCTTGAATAGCTCATGGACCGTGCTCTTGGTTATTTTAGCATTGCTGCTCTTCGGTGGAGCCACGATTCATTACTTTGTATTAGCACTATTTATTGGGGTGCTTGTTGGTACTTATACCTCAGTATGCATCGCCGGTCCGCTCTTAGTTGCTTGGGAGAAAGGGGAGTGGAGGCAAATGTTTCCCCGGCTTTCCTCATCCCAAAAAGCTGCTTGATGGGTAAATTACCGAAATTGAGCCTCTATTTCCACATCCCTTTTTGCTTGTCTAAGTGTTATTACTGTGACTTTAACTCCTACGCTGGGTTAAGCTGGCTCATTCCTCAATATGTAGAGGCCTTAAAGGAAGAAATACAGCTTTATGCCAACGGTGTCGGGATGGTTGAACTGAAAACAATTTATTTTGGTGGAGGTACACCTAGCTTGCTTCCCATGAACTCAGTATCCGGTATACTGAAGACCTGCAGCAGGCTTTTCAATGTGTCACCAAATTCGGAAGTGACCTTGGAAGCAAATCCTGGAACCATTGACCAATCCTTTCTGACCTTACTAAGGCAAAGTGGTGTTAATCGCTTGAGTTTAGGAGTGCAAAGCTTCAGCGATAGTGAACTTAAGTTACTGGGAAGAGTCCACTCAGCAGTTGAAGCCAGAGAGGCTTATTTAACAGCCAGAGAGGCAGGATTTGAGAATATCAATATCGATTTGCTATACGCCTTGCCACAGCAGACAATAAGCGATTGGCAAAATAATCTTATTGAGGCGATAAAGCTAAATCCTGAGCATCTTTCACTTTATCCTCTTACCCTAGAGCCTGGGACACCATTGGCCAATGCTGTAGCATCAGGTTCACTGCCAAAACTCAACGCTGACCTGGCGGCTGACATGTATTTGCTGGCTAAACATAAGCTGGCTAAAGAGGGCTATAACCACTATGAGATATCCAATTGGGCATTGCCCGAGAAGGAATGTCAACACAACTTAACCTATTGGGAAGATGAGCCTTATTTGGGTTTCGGTGCTGGTGCTCATTCTTATCTAGGTGGTTATCGCTGGGCTAATGTTTCATCCCCAATACAATATGTAAAGCACCTCAGCAATACGGAAATAAAAGTGTCTCAACAACCATATTTCAATAGTCCCGTGGTGGATAACATCGAGCACATTGACCGGGATTTAGAAATTGCTGAATCGGTGATCTTGGGCTTGAGATTAGAGGGGGGAGTAAATTTTGCTAACTTTACTCATCGCTTTGGAATGGAGCTTTATTCTATTTATCCCCAACAGCAAATTAACGACCTAGTTGAACTAGGTTTGATAGCTAAAAATGAACATGGAATCAGGCTAACCACTAAAGGCAAACTTTTGGGGAACGAAGTTTTCCTGCGTTTCTTACCACAATATAAGTCTTTTTCTTGTCATTCTGAGCGTAGCGAAGAATCTAAAGCCCTTTCACGGAGCCCATCCTGAGCGATATTCTTCGGTCGCTTCGCTCCCTCAGAATGACAGAAAACGAAGAGCTCAAGGTAACATAGGTGCTCTTCGCCCTTAATCTTCTATATGGTGTGTTTCCTTTACTTTTTTAAGGTGTTGTTCAAAATCAACGGTTTTTCTTGTCAGCGGCGCCTTGCCCAGCGGGTCGACTATCTCCGTGTTGCCCAGAAGAACATCGAAAATAGCCTTTGTCCCTGAAGCAGCCACCTGAAGGTTGTAGCCACCTTCCAATGTAAGGATAAGATGTCCTTGACATAATTCAATAGCCAGCTGTTTTAGTATCTTAGCAATCTGAGCAAAACCAGTAACGCTCATCTGCATCATAGCTATATCGTCAGCCCAGTGAGGGTCAAAACCTGCAGAAACAAGAATAAGCTGTGGTTGGAATTTCGTAGCTACTGGAATAAGAACCTCGTTGAAAGCTCTCAGGTATTGCTCATCTCCCCAGCCGGCAGCCATAGGGAAATTAACGGTATATCCCTCGCCTTGACCAGTTCCGGTTTCATCCAGCCAGCCGGTCCCGGGATAAAAGGGATATTGGTGGGTAGAGAAGTAAAGGACTTTGGGGTCACCGTAAAAAGCCTCCTGCGTACCATTGCCATGGTGAACATCAAAATCAACGATAAGGATGCGTTTAATATTAAAGTTAGCCCGGGCGAATTTAGCTGCAATAGCCACATTGTTGAAAATGCAGAATCCCATTGCTCTATTGCGGGTGGCATGGTGTCCTGGAGGTCTAACTAAAGCAAAAGCAGAATTAACCTCGCCTGCCATTACTTTTTCTACAGCGGATAGCAACCCACCAACAGCATATAAAGCTACTTCATATGACCTCGGGCACATAACAGTATCAGGGTCAAGCCATCCACCACCATTTTCAGCCTTGCCTTTAATACGCAAAACATATTCTGGAGCATGCACCATTTCTACCTCCTCTATTGAGGCAAGGCGGGGAGAAAACGAGATAAGCTTTTCTTTCATGCCGGTCTTCTCCAAATGCGACATTATGGATACTAACCTCCGGGAATTCTCCACATGGGCACCAGTATCATGCTCTAGATAAATTGGGTCATAAACCAATCCTGCCTTCATAATTAATCACCTCTTATTGCATCATAGCAAAGCTAGTTGAGCAAGACAACGGTGTTTTCTGAGTTGCAATTGACGGCACTTCCTAAATGGAATAGTATAGGGGATTGGCTAAATTGGTATCTTGAAAGCCTTGGGCAATTAGTAGCCGATGATAGTTAGTAATAGAGAGGTTATGTCTGAAATAGCTCAAAAATTTGATCCCCTTTTCAATCCTAGGTCGCTTACTTTGATTGGAGCATCAGCAAATCCATATAAATGGGGGGCTGTTATCTTGTCTCACATTATCACCGGGCACTTCAAAGGCAAAGTGTACCCGGTAAATCCGCGAGAGAAAGAAATCTTGGGCTTGAAGGTATATTCCAGTGTCAAGACTCTGCCTGAAACTCCCGATCTTGCTGTAGTTGTGATTCCCTCTTCGAGTGTGCCACAAGTTTTGCAAGAATGTGGTGAGAAGGGAATCAAGGCCGCGGTCATTGTCACTGCTGGTTTTGCTGAGATAGGAGTTGAAGGGGAGAAATTGCAGCAGGAAGTGGTCAACATAGCCCGCGAACATGGCATGATTTTAGTGGGACCTAATTGCTTTGGCATCATCAGCACAGCTTGCAGTTTGTGTGCCATTATGCCCCCTTTATTTCCCCATCCAGGGCCCTTTGCTGTAGTCTCACAAAGCGGCAATATCGGTTTTTCCATCGTCCAAAGATTAATCAGTAAGGGTTTTGGCATCAGCAAGCTTATCAGCTATGGCAATGAAGCGGATTTGCATTGTGAAGATTATCTTGAGTATTTGGCCGAGGATGCTGAGACTAAAGTCATATTGAGCTATATTGAAGGGTTCAAAGACGGCAGGAAGTTTTTTGAAATAGCTAAAAAGGTCACTCGAAAAAAGCCCATCGTGACGCTCAAGGCGGGATATACAAGTGCCGGAGCAAAGGCAGCCAAATCGCATACTGCTGCCTTGGCAGGTTCTGATGCTATTTTTGATTCTGTTTGCAAGCAAGCAGGGATTATAAGGGTTCGGGACATGGATGAGATATTCAACGTCGGTGCTGCCTTAGTGCATCAACCACTCCCCCGGGGGAAAGGGGTAGGAATAATCACTGCTGGTGGAGGTTGGGGGGTTCTTGGCGCCGATGCCTGTGTCAATGCTGGTCTTAGCGTGGCTCAGCTTCCTGAGGAAACTATAGGTGAACTGGATAGCCTACTGCCTTCCTGGTGGAGCCGGGGCAACCCTGTAGATTTGGTGGCGGGGGTCTTCGGGGAGGATGTGATGAAATCTATCGAGGTCATGCTCCGTTGTGATGCTATTGATGGTCTGATGTTGCTGAACTTATCACCAATGCTGCCAAGGGGCATAGTATTGGTATCCATCGAAAGCCCAGATTTGCGTGAGCAGCTTAAGTCATTTGCGGATTCCCTGGCTGAGGTTCTTGAGCAATTAGCACTTTTGGTGGCGAAGTATAGTAAGCCAATTATCATTGCTGCTTCAGAGTTTGGTAGTGGATATGTAGATGCTCAGGTAAGCAAGCTGGCGGTGCAAAAAGGAATTCCATGGTATCTGTTGCCCGAACATGCTGCTGCCGTCCTTTCTAGATTAGCTGAGTATGCTGAATACCGGGGGAATTTATCCTCTCACGGTCCTTCAGTGCTTGAGCTATAACACTAAGATAGCAAGAACGTTAAGCTAAATAAGCACGGTTGGTGACCCTCGTCAAATACAGCTGAACATACCCCACCGCGTCAAGCGAGGGAAAATCTCCCGGCGTTTAAAAGGAGAATAAGCAAATCTTCACAACCCCATAGGCCAAAATTCAGTCACATTATCTTTGTGGGAGTAATAGTTGTTTATCATGATAGCAAAACACAAGGACAATCTTCGCGGGTTTTTCATTGAAGGGTGAGACTAAATTGACTGGAAGGGGGACGTAGTTTATACTTGATAGCTAAAATTAAAAATAGTAAAAAGCGGCGCAGCTAAGCTTTATTTTCCACAAAGGTCACCTTGGGGAAAGTGCTGTTAACTGAAAAGTCCTGTTTGTATATGGATAATTTTTGTTATAGGAGGTGAGATTATGGCTAAAATAACAGGTGGAGAAGTTTTGAAGCGCTGTCTTGTCCAGGAAAACGTTAGATATGTTTTCGGTGTGTGTGGAGCTCAATTTTTGCCTTTTTTAGATGCCATCTACCAGGACGAACGAATTGAGTTCATTGGTACTAGGCATGAGGCTGCAGCGGCTCATGCTGCAGACGCCTGGACACGTGTAACGGGGAAACCAGGTGTATGTATCGGAACAGTAGGTCCTGGAGCTGCAAATTTGGTTGCCGGAGTATACCCCCCTTCCGCAGATAGCATTCCTGTAATAGCAATTACAGCACAGAATCAGACATGGCGTTCGTATCCCGACCACGGTTCCACTCAAGGCTTAGATCAAATTTCGCTATTTAAGGGGGTCACTAAATGGAATGCCGTTATCTCTCATTGGGAACGTATTCCTGAACTCGTTCATCAGGCCTTCAGAATAGCCACCTCGGGTAGACCTGGACCGGTTCATCTTGATTTCCCTTCAGATGTCATGTTTCAAGCCAAAGACGAGAATGAGGTTAAAACCGTTCCCCCCAGAAGTTATAGACCCATTGAGCGTCCGGTTGGCGATATTTCGTTAATTGAGCAAGCCGCGAAAATGTTGAGCGAGACGAAATTGCCGCTCATCCATGCTGGAGGTGGGGTTCTTCGCTCAGAGGCTTCTGAGGAGCTTATTCAACTCGCTGAGTATTTACAAGCCCCAGTAACCACCTCCGTACAAGGAAAGGGCGCTATCCCAGAGGATCATCACCTCTGCCTTATTTCAAATTGTTTTGGCACGGGGGGACTCGTTGTTCAAGCCGATGCGGATGTCGTGCTCTTGGTTGGAGGACGACTAGCTGACCTTGAGTTCTGGGGCAAGCCGCCTGCTTGGGGCGACCCAGCACAGCAGAAACTTATCCAGATAGATATCAGTGGCGACATGATTGGACTTAACCGGTTAGTAGACATCGGTATAGTTGGTGACGCAAAATCCACCCTTCGTGCTCTTTTAGAAGCGTTAAGGAAACATACGCCGAAAAAAGAGGAGCGTGAATCTCTTCAATCCTACAAACAAGTAGAGAAAGACTGGCTTGAAGGGTTCAAGGAAATGTGTGAGTCGGATAGTGTGCCGGTCCATCCAGCGCGATTGGTAAAAGAAGCGCGGGAATTCTTTCCAAGGGATGCCATCGTTGTAACTGATGGAGGAAACACATCTGTCTGGTGCGTGCGGTTAAATCGCATCTATGAACCAAATACATTCTTAAGCTGTTCATCGGGAGATGCAGGTCACCTCGGAGCTGGTATTCCTTATGCCATCGCAGCCAAGTTAGCAGCTCCCTCAAAACAAGTATATTGTATCACCGGGGATGGCTCATTCGGTCTTAACATCCAGGAATTGGAAACAGCGAGTCGTCTACAGTTGCCTATCGTATTCATAGTTCATAATGACAGTGCTTGGGGAATGATAAGAGCTGGGCAAACAGCGTCTTTTGGAAAAAGATATATCGGTGTTGACTTGGGTAACATCCGCTACGATGAAGTCGCTCGAGGTATGAATTGCTATGGGGAAAGAGTGGTGAAGCCTTCCGAGATCAAACCTGCTTTACAAAGAGCAGTCGACTCCAAGCTTCCCGCTGTGCTAGACGTAGTAATTGACAAAGAAGTGTTACCCTCACCGGATCTTGAGCTTTGTGTGGGAATGTGGTTAGAGGGTTGTGGTGAATAAGCAAGAAAGGCAATAGTAGAAAGATGTGGTGGTTTGTAAGTCCTAGGATAGTTTTTGGTGAGGATGCGCTTGATTATTTGGAGGAAGTTAAAGCCAGGAAAGCGGTAATAGTAACAGATCAGGGAATAAGAAAAGTCGGTTTTGTAGAGAGAATCACAAGTTACCTGGGAAAAAACGCAACTGAAGTTGAGACATTCGAGGCAGTGGAGCCGGATCCATCAAAGGGGACTGTATTCAAATGTGTAGAGCTCCTCAAGAGGTTTGAACCTGAACTGATAATTGGCTTGGGTGGTGGATCCCCCATAGATGTCGCAAAAGCGGCATGGCTGCTCTATGAAAACCCTGGGCTATCTCTGGAAGAAGTAACACCATTTGCCGAGTTGACCACGGGTAAGAAAGCCAGGCTGATAACGATACCCACCACCAGTGGGGGTGGGGCAGAACTTTCCTGGGCGATGGTGGTTACAGACAAGGCGGAACAGAGGAAATTAGAGCCCGCGACGCGCGAGGTCATTGCGGATATATGTATCTTGGATCCATCCTTAGTCTCAAGAATGCCTCCGCAACTCACTGCTGATACCGGGTTGGATGCACTTGCCAACTGTATAGAAAGCTATGTTTGTGAATGGCGGAATGATTTTACCGATGCGCTTGCGATAAAAGCTATGTCGTTGATATTTGAATACCTACCTGAGGTATACAAAAAAGGTGATGACATGATTGCAAGGGAGCGCATGCAGAATGCCGCTGCGATGGCGGGACTAGCTTTTGGCAATTCTCAGGTGACCATTGCACATAGCATGGGGCATGCGCTGGGTTCTATTTTTCATGTTTCTCATGGTCGCAGCGTGGAAGTGGTGTTGCCTTATGTAATACAGTACACCAAAACAGTTGCCGCCGATAGATATGCTGAGCTCGCAGCCGCAATCGGGATAAAAGCAAAATCGAGTGAAGAAGCTACTGATAGATTGGTTGTTGCCGTGAAAGAGCTAATCAAACAACTAAATGAACCTCTCTCGATCAAAGAAATAGGGATAAGTGACAAGGATTTCAGAGAAAAGCTTGATCTTCTAGTAGAGCGGGCAGAGTTAGATACCTGTACAATAACTAGTCCAAGAGCTCCATCCGAGGACGAGTTTAGAAAACTCTTCCTCCACGCTTATGAAGGTAGGGATGTGGACTTTTAGAAACAGATATCCTATATTTGTTAGTGGTGAGTACTACCAGAATATGCGGGAGTAACTCAGTGGTAGAGTTCCTGCCTTCCAAGCAGGATGTCGCGGGTTCGAGTCCCGTCTCCCGCTTTTATGGGCTCGTAGCTCAGTGGCAGAGCGGCCGGCTCATAACCGGTTGGTCGTAGGTTCGAATCCTGCCGAGCCCATTTATTGCTAGAGCTTGCGACCTATTTCTGCAGCCTCAGCGATAGCATCAAGAGCTTTGCGAGGCTGTTTAGCATCACCAATGACATACATTTCCTTTACCATGCCTCGGATTCTCGAGGCGAACTCGTTCACCGGAGCAATTCCCGTTGCGAGAACAATTGTATCAAAGCCTGAAAGCGTTTCTTCCTTGCCATTTCGCTCAAGGATTACTCCATCCTTAACAAACCTTTTTACTGAGGCAGAGGTAATAATGCTCGCTTTCTCCTGGGCAAGCCTTTGCAGCAGGAAATACCTTGTCGACCCCCCGACATCCTGTGCAACTCTAGGTAGTGCTTCCACCAACGTTACCCTGCATCCCATGATTTGCCCCAGAAAGTCAGCTGTCTCACATCCCACCATACCTCCCCCTATTACCAAAATGCTGCGCCCCGGTGTTACTTTACCCCCCAGGACGTCAAAAGCCGTGACCACTCCTTCCTTTTCTATCCCTGGAATGTCAGGAATGACAGGAGTTCCTCCTGTAGCAATCACTATTGCATCAGGCTGAAGGCTATCAATCGTTTTTTCAGTCACTTCTTGACCCAAAGCTACCTTTACCCCGGCTTTCCTAATCTGGATACTTAGGTAATTTATTATTTTAGTAATTTCTTGCTTGCATGGAGGGACAGCAGCAAGCTTAAATTGACCTCCTAACTTTTCATCCTTCTCATATAGATAAACCTCATGACCTCTTAAAGCAGCAACTCGGGCTACCTCCATACCTGCGGGACCACCACCTACAACCAGAACCCTCTTGCTTTGAGGGGCTGGAATGAGTGCCATCTCTCTTTCTTTACCCACTGTGGGGTTGACCAAGCAGGATATGCATATTTTCTCCAAATCAGAAAGCCTATCTATACATCCCTGATTGCAAGCGATACACCATCGGATATCATCATAATTTCCTGCTGCTGCTTTCTTCGGCAGTTCGGGGTCTGCCAACGAGGCTCGACCCATAGCAACTAAGTCAGCTTGACCTTCTTTCAGGATCTCTTCAGCCATGCGAGGATCGTTGATTCTTCCCACGGTGATGACTGGCACAGAGGTAGCTTTTTTAACCTCACCAGCAGCACTTACATTGTAGCCAGGAGGAATTGCCATGGGAGCGGTTATATAATCGAAACTAGCGTAAACACCAGTGGAGACATTGAAGGCATTCACCCCGGCTTGCTCTAAAAGGGGGATTATTGTCTTGGTTTCCTGAATGGTTCTTCCACCGGTGACTCTCTCGTCTCCACTTAAGCGAAAGATGATAGGATAGTCAGCCCCCACCCTTTCCCTGATTTTGTGGATAATTTCGATGGGAAACCGTAACAGCCCCTCTATGTCTCCTCCATAAGCGTCTGACCGATGATTGGCATACCCCGACATGAATTGCGCTATCAAGTATCCATGAGCCCCATGAAGCTCCACGGCATCTATCCCAGCCTCTTTAGCTCTTCTAGCGCCTTCAGCAAATTGTTTCTCTAGTTCCCGGATTTCCTCTACACTGAGCTCCTTAGGAATTTCTCTGCAAACAGGGCAGGGAATTGCTGAAGGGGATACCAGAGGTCGGCCAGTTAGGGACGAAAATGTTTGTCTTCCGGGATGATACAATTGAACCGCAACTTTAGCTTCTTTAGCATGTAGCGCCTTAGCTAAATCCCTGAACCCCGGAATGAATTTGTCATCCCAAATACTAAGCTGAAGGGGTGAACCTTTACCATAAGGGCTAATAGCCGTTATTTCGGTGATAATCAAACCGAATCCACCGTCAGCTCGAGCTACAAGGTAGTCCTTAAGGCGCTCGCTTACCGTGCCATCGGGGTTAGCAAAATTAGTACCCATTGCAGGAACTACCAGCCGATTTTTAAGCTCCAGGGAGTTGATCTGTATCGGTTCGAAAATCTTTTTAGGAGCGGTCATTGGCATCATGCTTCCTTTCGAATAGCTGTGGAAAGCTTAACATTTAATGAGCATGCACAGCAAAGCATTAGTTGACATAATATTAATCATTCTTGGCAGGGAACAATACTTGTAGCGTGCCTCCTCATCACATCTATCATTGGTGCCTCAAACACATTACCAACCATCGGTGTTTCAGCTGCTCTTCTTTTTCCAATACTTCAGTGAAATATCTTAGGGCGGAAGTAACTGAGCAGGCGGCTTTAGACAAAAGCTGAGGTAGAGCCGGGCAATTATGGCATGTCTATTCGAGTTCCGTTCTAGTGGTAAAGCTCTAATCAGGATGAAGACACATCATGCCGGTGATGGCTCCACTGTATAAGCCGCCATTAAGACCGATTTCAGTTGCTGCCCAACAACTGTTGTACTGTGAGTTGCTGCCAATCTCATAGGAGAAAACCGATTTCCCGGTATCCCAATCCAGTGCTTCCCATGTCCAGTTTCCGGCTCTTTGTCCAATGTCATACACGAGGTTGGTAGCTGCGCTCATTGCTGGTATTCCACTGGGCAGGCTGACCTCCTTATTCACCCATGCTGAGCGTAATTCTCGCGCCTGGGGGTCCCATTCAAATTTCTCAGCGCCGTACGGTGCTACGCTCGGGTCTTGAGACCTTATTATATTCACGATGGGGTTTTCAGAAGTGGTATTCAGTTGATTATTCACCACCAACACTCCATATCCCCTAACACATGGAGATTGCTCCGAAGAAGATTCAGTGGCCTCAGGATTACCAAATGTTACCGGAACCTGAGCTGCTATGCGTCGATCCTTAGTACCTGGAATTTGCACCCAATCGGAGGGAATCTTATCTCGCCAAAAAAGCACTATATGCATTAACTCTTGCCCATCAGTAATGACAACAAACTTATCCTGTTCCCCGGTTCCCATCAAAGTAGGGGTAGAACCAGAACCTTTACCAAGCCTTATGCCTGATATCTCTTCACCTGTTTCATAATCGGCAATCCATCCTCCATCGCTCTCATCTGTTGTTAATCTATTTCCAGTCCATTGTACACGGTACATGTGCTTGCTTGTGACCACATAAATACCTCCATCTTCATCGCATGCGATTGAATTTGATACTTCTTCATCCTCCCCGAGATGCAGAAAATAGGCAGAGTCGAAGGAGCGCGATACAACCCCGACGGTTCCTTCATTAGTAGCAAAGGCGAGCATACCATCGTATGTGATACTAAGGCCAACGATAAATTCATCTTCGCTGCGGAGCTGGTCACGGGGAATTTCAAAAATACGCTTGACTACTATTTTTGAATCAGCATTGCCTGGAACTTCATCACCATATGCCACGATCTTTTGGAAAACTGGGGCAAAGAAGGTGCCTTCACAGTCAACCAGGGTGTACGCAGCATTTAGACCGTATTGTGTAGGGGATAGCGTGACGTTTATAGGTTCTTTATCTATTTTATCAATATAGTAAAGCTCACCTCCATGAACACCTATCTTAACTACCATCGACGGTGTACTTCCCCATAAGACACGGCTACCATCAGCGTATGTACCAGAAATGGCTAGTGTTATAGAGGGGAAGGGCAGGCCCCCCAAGTAGTCAAATTTGTATTTGGATATATCCTCGGTTGGTCCTGCATCCGGGGAAGATGCCTGGCAATATGCATTTCTGTGTGACATCGGCCAGGGTGAATCGGCTAAAAATGGATTTGCCGGGGGCTCATCGAGAGTAATTGTATTAGTTGCACCAGGTTGCTTGCACCCCTGCGTATAAAGGGAAGCCGCGAAGATACTTATGACAATGAGGAGTCCGATTACGACTTTGTTTATGGAAAGACGATGAGCTATTTTTAGAGATTCCTGGTATTTTCCCATTATTGGGTGCGTCCTTTTCTAAACACCTCCCTCAATAGAACTCTAACTAAAATTAAACTGGCTCACAAGATTAAAGCCTCGTACTACATTTTTCTTTCTAAATTTTAAAAACAGCTAGCGACTGCAGATTATTACATGTATCTCTATCTACTTTCTACTATGAAAAGCTTTATGCACTTCCTTTAAGTGTCTGTTGGTAACATGAGTGTAAACTTGAGTTGTTCTAATACTTTCATGGCCGAGCATTTCTTGAACAGAACGAAGATCAGCCCCACCTATCAACAAGTCTGTGGCAAAAGAATGTCTCAATGTGTGGGGGCTTACTTTGACTGGCAATCCACACCTCTTTGCATATTTAGTAATGATTTTTTGGATGGACCTTGCTGTCAGTCGCATTTTTTCACCGTCTTTTCCAGTGTTTATTCCACCGCTATACCGAATAAAGAGTGGCTTGAAATGGTCTTGACGCGACTGCAGGTAGCGATTAATCCATTGTGCAGCTGTATCCGATAAGAAAACTACCCGGAGTTTGTTTCCTTTACCCCTAACACCAAATTCCTGGCGCTTTAAGTCTATCTGGTCACGATTTAACCTCACTAACTCTGATACTCTTAGTCCGGTGCTAAATAAGGTTTCCAAGATGGCCTTGTCCCGCAAGCCTATCTCGTTTGATATTTGAGGACTGCTTAATAACCTTTCTATCTGCTCCGAGTCCAAGAAACTAACAGAACGAGAGCTCTGTTTTGGAAGTTCTATCTTATCAGGCGATAAGGTGGGCATATCACGCTTGACCAAGAGATAACGTAGAAAAGCTCTCAACGCAATAATATGGTAGCTTTGAGTGATACGTTTTAATGGCACGCCATTTCTATTACGAAAATGTGCCAAATATAGTCTGTACCTTCTGATATCCTCCAAGTTTATGTCTTCGGCTTTGGCAGCAGGGGAATTCTCACTGAGCCAGTTGTGGAAACGGTTCAAATAATGTCTGTACACGCGAGTAGTAAGAAAAGAGCAGCCCTTTTCGATTTCCAGGTATTCCAAGAACTCGGTAATTAACGGCTCCAGGGTTATGTCAGGCATTGATGTTTTATTTTAGCCACTTCTTTAGTTCGCAAAAGGTTTGTTATGCGAACCAATTTTATATTAAACCACTATGCTGGCTTTTGTCAATACATCTGCCCCCTTTCCCTTTTTATTGGTTATCGGCATTTCCAGTATGCTCAAGGTTAGTACGGGTGAAATCGCCTGGAGATTATTCTTTTCAATCGTAAGGTTGTGACCAACTAATCTCTATAATTCAATCACCAGCCCTGCCCCACACCCTAGAGCTTTGCCACTGAATAACTGTAGTATTTTTTGCTTATATTGGGTGCAATGGCAGGGATAGATTAACGATAAGCCGTCAAATGCCTTAAAGTCATGAAAACCATGAAATCCGCCGGCAATTCCGTAAACTTTCCCAAACTCCGAGGCAGCCCCCAATATGCCTCTCATTGCCGGATGAGAACAGCCAGTTACCACAAAAACTCCTTTATCCGTCTTGATTGCTAGGGATTGCTCTATACCTTCAAGTTCACCGGTTGAAAAGACATTTCCGCAAATTTGGATGGCATCTTTCCCAACAATGGTTACTTTTCTCCCTGAAGCTACTACTGCGAATGAACTAGGGATGTAAAGTTCAGCGGTTTTGTTTATCTTGAGAATTTCAGAAAGTCCGCCGGTGTGGTCGAGATGGGCATGAGAAATCGCGATTATACCTATTCCTTCAGGGGCAATGTTCAACTCTTTCATATTATGTAATAATGTGGGGCTATCAGCGCCAGTATCAAACAAAATCGGCAGCGTCTTTTCTATCTCTATGTAGGCTGAAAATCCCCAATGAGGTTTTAATCCCTTTTTCTTCACTTCATTATCATAAAGTATGGTAATTGTCATTCTTGCCCCTTATTTCTTGCCCCTTATTTCAATGCATCTTACCAGGCTTCTGATGGAAGCTGGCAACCAGAATGGAGCTTTACTTCCGGAGAGCAAAGGCAATGGAACTTACCTTTGGCGAGAGTGATTTCCACTGCGAAATTATCGCCAGCAACTAGCTCTTTAGCTCACAAGGCTTAGCTGGGCGAATTTAATATCGCAAGCGCGGCAGTTTCCGGTTCCACCGCAAGACCCATGATAGCAGCAGTCAACGAGTTCCCTCTTTGCTAAGCCGGCCTACTTTTCCCGTTCGATTATCGCTGTTGCTCCTTGTCCACCGCCTCCACAAAGCGTGGCGCATCCATACCTGGCATTTTTCTCCTTTAATATGCGTGCCAGAGTCCCGGTGAGCCTTGGACCTGAGGCAGCTAACGGATGCCCTATCGCAGTCGCACCACCCTTTACATTCACTCTGTCTGGGTCAATGCCCAATTTCTTTATGGCATACAGGGTCACCGCGGTAAAAGCCTCGTTGATTTCCCAGAAATCAATATCTTTAACATTCAATCCAGCTCTCTTCAATGCTATTTGACTGGCTGGGACAGGACCCTTGCCCATGATACTGGGCTCAACTCCAGCCCATCCTAGGGACATAATCTTCGCCATGGGCTTAAGCCTATATTCCTTTGCCTTTTTTCTGGACATCAGAAGCATAGCCACCGCTCCAGCATTCAACGGCGAAGAATTCCCTGGCGTGATAACACCGTCAGGTTTAAAAGATGGATTTAGAGCTGCAGTAGCTTCGAGAGTCGCACCCCTTCTTATCGCCTGGTCCGAATCTATAACCTTTTTGGTGCCATCGGCAAGCGTTACCTCAACAGGCATAATCTCATCTTTGAAATAGCCCTCAGCAAGAGCCTTTTCAGCCAGATTATGGCTTCTAACAGCCCATTTATCCATGTCTTCTTTAGTTAATCCTATCTCGTCTTTGCATTCCTGGTACAATTTTTCTGCTGTTAGCCCCATGCTCATTGCGGTCATGAGATCATACTCCTGTACATAGTGTGGCTGTAGCAACGTTGGGCTTGCACTCAGATGCGGATTCAGGCTCATATCCATGCCAAGATGAGTCATATGCTCTATGCCACAGGCAAAAACAATGTCGGAATAACCCAGTGTAATCTCCATCACCCCGGTGTGTATAGCAGACATGCCTGAACAGCAAACACGTTCTATTCCTTGCGCCGGGACATTTATGGGCAAATCAGCCAGCATGGCTACTGCCCTTCCACCATAGAGCCATTGCTCCGTCATTTGCATGGTGCATCCGGTAAGCACATCGCCAATCTCCTCGGGGTTAATCTTTGTCCGCTCGATTATTTTCTTTATCAATCTGGCAGCCAACGCCGGCATGTTTTCGCTGTTAAACACATCCCTCTCTGGCTCTGCCGGCCTCGACCTTGAAAATGGTGTCCTTAGATAATCAACTATCACAACATCTTCCATTCTTTAAACCTCCTTTATTTAATTTATGAAAACTCGGGGTGAGTGGATTTGAACCACCGACCTCATGGTCCCAAACCATGCGCGCTAAGCCACTGCGCCACACCCCGCTGACCAAAATTGCATTATAGCACTCTGATAAAGAAAATAGTTCATCTGCAGTTAGGGCAAACATCAAAAAAATCGGGAGGTAAATTCAATTTTCCCCTAATATACTCCAGCTGCTCTTCAGGAGCCCAATAGTTGCCACAAACTTTGCATTTCTTCAACTTAAATTCCGTCTTCCACTTGCGAGCATAGACCACCCGGGTGTTACCCTTATCCTCCATCTTTATCGCCCCCGTGGGACAGACATAGGCGCAGGAACCGCAGCCAATACAATCCGCTGAAGGTTCCAAGAAAGGCGTGGCTAACTCCCTGTTCACCCCGCGGTTGACCAGGCTGATGGCGCTTCTTCCCACAATCTGCTCGCAAGCCCTGGCGCAGAGAGCACAAAGAATGCAATCCTCATGTTCCAAATATTCCGACTTGAACGATGGTTGCTTGATACCCATTTCTAAAGCCAGTTTCTTTATCGCCTCATTCTGAGAACATCGAGATAGGAGCAATTCCATTATCATCTTGCGATTAGTTACAACGCGTGGTGAGTTAGTCTTAACCTCAAGTCCTTCTTCCACAGGATAAAGGCAGGAGGCGACTATTCGCGAACGACCTCCCTTAGAGATTTCTACGGAACATAGGCGGCAGGCTCCATAAGGAGCCAGGTTTTCATTATGACAAAGAGTAGGGATATAGATTTCATTCTCCCGGGCTACCTCGAGTATCGTCTGCCCTTCTTTTGCTTCCAGTTTTTGATTGTCAATATTTATGGTTACCATTTTTACTTCACGCCTACCGCTTCTAGCTTACAAACATCTTTGCAGATGCCGCACTTAATACATTTGCTCTGGTCCAGCACCACCGGTTTCTTTTTACCCATAAAGGTTATTGCCTCTACAGGACAAGCCTTTTCACAAAGCCGGCAACCCATACATTTCTCATCTATTATGTAATATTGAATCAGTGTTTTGCAGACACCAGCAGGGCATCTCTTATCTTTGATGTGAGCTTCATATTCATCCCTGAAATAATGAAGCGTAGTTAACACCGGATTAGCTGCGGTAGCACCTAACGCACACAGCGACGTATCTTTCAAGGCAGCGGAGATGCGCTCCAGGAGCTCAATATCACTTTCCTCACCTTTACCTTCGGTAATATCGTCCAGAATTTGCCTCATTCTCTTTATGCCTTCGCGACATGGGACACATTTACCACACGATTCTTCCTCCAGAAAGGTGAGAAAATACCTGGCTGTATCCACCATGCAGGTATCTTCATCCATAACAATCATGCCACCTGAGCCCATCATCGAGCCAGCCTCGGTCAATTCATCAAAATCTACCGGCATATCAAGCATGCTTTCAGGTATGACACCACCCGAAGGTCCACCAGTCTGCACTCCCTTGAACTTTTTCCCTTCCTTTATGCCACCGCCAATATCATAAATAACTTCTCGTAATGTCATTCCCATAGGCACTTCCACCAAACCCGTGTTGTTCACTTTGCCTACCAGTGAGAAGATTTTTGTCCCCTTACTGCCTTCAGTGCCTATAGTCCTAAACCAATCAGCTCCTTTGTTGATTATCAGGGGCACATTTGCCAGGGTTTCCACATTGTTTAAGTTACTAGGCTTATCCCACAAGCCTCTTTCTACAGTGTGAATGTATTTCGCTCTTGGTTCTCCTACTTTACCCTCAAGTGAAGCCATTAGGGCACTTGATTCCCCGCAAACAAAAGCACCGCCACCTCTACTGATATGAACCGTAAAATCAAAACCAGAGCCAAGAATGTTTTTTCCTAAGAACCCTAATTCCTCCGCTTGGTTTATTGCCGTGGCAGCATTTTCTACCGCTAAAGGGTACTCGTTGCGCACATAAATATAACCCTCGTGGGAACCGATAGCATAAGCGGCAATTACCAAGCCTTCAAGAACACTATGAGGATTGCCTTCGAGCAGGCTTCTGTTAGCATAAACACCAGGGTCACCTTCGTCACAATTAGCGATAACATACTTTGGTTCTCCCGGAGCATTACGACAAGACTCCCATTTTCGACCAGCAGGAAATCCCCCGCCCCCACGCCCCCTTAGCATCGATTTTTTGACTTCCTCAATTACTTGCTCGGGGGACTCATCAAAAAGGACTTTAGCCAAAGCTGAATAACCACCTAGGGCAATGTAATCTTCAATGTTATCGGGGGCGATGTCACCATTATTACCGAAGACAATCCTTTTTTGGTTTTTATAAAAAGGTACATCTGATGGATGTACATACTTCTTACCGGTAGCAGGGTCAACATACAACAACCTGTCGATGACATTGCCCCGGCTAATAGTTTCTCCCACGATTTGAGGCACATCCTCTACTTTTACCTGTTGATAAAAGATATCACCAGGTTGAATGACCACAATCGGCCCTCTCTCGCAAAAGCCATGACAGCCTGTAGCTTTTATGTCAACTTTATCAGCTAATCCTTGATTCCCTATCTCCTGCCTGAAAGCTTCGGTAGCCACCACACAGCCACTGGCATGACATCCTGTGCCATTGCATACACTGACAAGTGGCTTACCCTTTTCCCTTTTTGCCACTATTCCCTTCCTTAGATTCTCTAAGTCCCGTTTAGATTTTACTTTCTGCAACATTATGACCTTGCCACCGTCGTTAATATCGAGCCAGTAAAGAGTCAACTTTACCAGCGCTCATCTGTCCAAAATACTCTCCGTCAATATTCACCACCGGTCCCAGAGCACAGCATCCCATGCAATTTACTGTTTCCAGTGTGAACTTATAATCACCCGTAGTTTCCCCACGGCTAATTTTCAAACTCCGCTCAATTTGCTCCAGCACCTTGGAAGCACCTCTAACATGACAGGCAGTTCCCAGACAGAGGTTAATTAGATGTTTGCCACGGGGCGTAAGGCTAAAAGCCTTAAAGAAAGTAGCTACGCTATATACCTGGCTTAGCGGAATACCCATAGTATCGCTTACTTGAATTAAGTCTTCCTTGGGCAAATAGTGGAACTCAGCTTGAATATCCTGGAGGATGGAAATTAGCTGTCCCCTATCAGCATTATATTTATTAATAATAGCAGTAACTTTTTTATTCACTAGATGCTTTCTCCTTGAGACTGGCATATTCAGCGCTTACCCGCTGCTGTATTTTTTTCACTATTTTCGGTGTGAGGTGTCTGAATCTCCCTTGCGGTTTAAGGTAGTCTCCGACAGGCCGTAGTCGTGGCGGATCATAATTTAAGGTATATTTGCCATCCTCTACCTCATAAAGTGGGAAAACTCCTGTTTCCACTGCTAGACGCCCTAACCTTATAGTTATATCAGAGGGAGTTCGCCAGCCCGTAGGACAAACCGATAGGATATGAACGTAAGTGGGACCTTCAATAGCCACTGCTTTTTTTATCTTGTTCATAAGGTCAAAGGGATAACTAGGTGAGGCAGTAGCCACATAGGGAATGTCGTGAGCAACAGCAATAGCGGGCATATTTTTCTTCCAGGTGCTTTGTCCCATGCTGACTTTCCCTGCTGGTTGAGTAGTAGTGGAAGCACCAAAAGGAGTAGCACTTGACCTCTGGATGCCGGTGTTCATATAGGCTTCATTATCAAAGCAAACGTAGAGAAAATCATGCCCTCTCTCAAAGGCGCCGGATATAGCTCCAAAGCCAATGTCAAAGGTTGCTCCGTCACCGCCCATAGCTACGACCTTGGTCTTAGGTAAAGAAGTCCCCTTCCGTCTTAGCGCCTTCATTCCTGCTTCTATGCCTGAGGCTACTATGGCGGAATTCTCAAACAAAGTGTGAATCCAGGGAATCTCCCAGGAGGTATAAGGAAGCTGCGAGGATATAATCTCCATACATCCGGTAGACATGACAACAATTACATTTCTGCCAAGAGCTTTCATTACAAGCTTCACTGCTAGAGCCTCACCACACCCGGAACAAGCACGGTGTCCGGGAGCAAAGCTTTGCCTCTTTGTCACTAAACGAGGTACATATATGCCTAAAGTCTCCATTTATCCCCTTACCCCGAATATTTCAACTTCCTCGAACTTTCCTTGTTCTGCCTTCTCCATTCCTCGATGTATTATATTCTGGAACCCCTCAACCGATATATCTCTGCCACCAAGCCCACCGATAAAGCCAATAATCTGCGGTTTCTTTTCTAAATGATATAGAGCAGCCTTTACCTCAGAACAGACTGGACCTGGACCACCAAAGGAGATAGCGCGGTCAAGGACGATGAGCAGCTTCGCTTGAGCTACTGCCTGACAGAACACATCAAAGGGAAATGGGCGCCATAGGCGTAATTTTACCAATCCTACTTTTTCCCCTGCCTCTCTTAATCTATCTATAGCTCCCATAGCTACCTCGCTAAAGCTTCCCATAGTCAATAGCAAAACATCAGCATCCTCTGTCCGATATGTTTCCACGGGGAAGTAATCACGCCCAAACAGCCCTCCGAATTCTCGCCATGCTTGTAAAATAACTTTCATAGAATTTCGCAGAGCTTCGTCCTGGCTTTTCTTAGCCTCGGTATAAAGGTCAGGCGTCGCAAAGTCACCCATAGTTGATGGCTTACTCGGATTGAGTGCATAAAGAGGACGAAATTTGGGAAGAAATTTATTCACCTCTTCAACCTCAGGAAGTAAAACAGATTCAATAACATGCGACAGGTGGAAACCATCAATGTGAACCATTGTAGGAAGGAGAACTGCAGGGTCTTCAGCGATACGGAAAGCACACAGGGTTAAATCAAATGCTTGTTGTGCATTTTCGGCAAACATTTGAATCCAGCCAGTATCCCTGACAGCCATGACGTCAGAGTGGTCACCCCAGATACTTAGTGGTGATGATAAGGCCCGATTGCAGACCGACATGACTATGGGTAACCTCATTGCTGAAGCTACATACAATACCTCATGCATCAGCTCCAAACCTTGACCAGCAGTGGCAGTGAATGTTCTCGCACCAACTGCTGAAGCGCCAAGACAACCACTCATCGCCGAGTGCTCCGATTCAACAGGTATGTAACTGGCATCCAGTTCACCATCGGCGATCAATTGTGCAATGCGCTCCACGATGTGAGTCTGAGGAGTAATGGGATAAGCTGAAGCAACATCGATGTTCGCCATTTTTACTGCTTCAGCAATGGCAAAGGAGGATTCAAATCCCACTCTTTTCATTCTTTTACTTCCTCAACCATGGTTATTGCCTGTGTCCAGCACTCACGGGCACAGATGCCACATCCTTTACAATAATAAAGGTCAGCTTCAAAGTAGCCGTCCCCATTCTGGCTAATACAGTCTTCAGGGCAGAAGAGAGAACAGATGCCACATTTGATGCATCGGTCATGGTTAAATATCGGACGCTGTGCTCTCCAATCTCCGGTGCGGTAGCTCCTGGCATTTCCTAGCTCAGTTACCACAAACCCAGGAGTTAGTTCCTGCCATGATGGCCATGATTCCTTCGCATATACCCTTTCAACTTTCTTAGAAGTGGGGCTCAGCTTGGCCACAGAAGTTTCTTTATACGCCCTTTTACAAGCTTCGATGTTCCTTTGAGCTAATTTTCCAAAGCGCTCCTCTATTGGTTCCAATAGAGATTCTAGCTTAATCGCGTCACTTACCCTTAGCAGAGCTCCTAACATGGTAGTATTGACAATAGGCACCTTTAGTAACTCCAATGCAATCGCTGTGGCGTCAACTACTGCTAATTGCCATGGACCTCCAAACTCAAGTTTTATGTCAACTAATTTCTTGGAGCTATTTATTATCAGTGCACCTCCATCCTTAAGCCCGGAGGTGACATCAACTATGTAGAGTAAACCAGGGTCTAGCACTACTACAATATCAGGTTGGGTTACTGCTGACCTTACTCGAATATGCTCGCTCTCACTTATGCGATTGAAAGCCAGGACAGGAGCGCCTCTCCTTTCAGGACCAAAGCTAGGAAAAGCTTGTGCAAATTTACCCTCTTTTATCGCTGCTAACGCTGTAAGCTCTGCCGATGTTACCGCACCCTGCCCTCCCCTGCCATGCCAGCGAATTTCAGTAAGTTTATCCACTTGTATTATTTACCTTCCGCGCCCCTGAAGGGACTTGAACCCTTGCACCTGGCTCCGGAGGCCAGTGCTCTATCCTCTGAGCTACAGGGGCGAAGTTAAAATGATAGCACTGCCAGAGCAATTTGGTCAACCTTTGAGATTGTTTAGCAACCTATCTCCCTGACCCCCTTCCCTTGCTAAGGGAAGGGGGAGTGTAGGTAAGAGAGGGGTTTTACCCCTCTCTATAAATTTCTTCCCCCTCTCATTTGAAGGAGAGGGGGATAAAGGAGGTGAGGTTAGTAAACACTCTCAACCTTTGCCAGGTGATTTAATCAAAGAGAAAGTTTGTTGCAACATTGAATAGAGACTTTTAATCGCTTGTTTATCCTTAAGTAGCACCACCAAAGCTAAAACGATATAAACACCTGAATAGCCATAGCGTACCCATGGGTTAGGAAAAGCTAATTGAGTAATGAAAAGGAAGAACAATGTCAGGGCTCCCCATGCTGGAAGCCTCAATCGAGCCAGAATGCTTAGAGCGAAAAGTGATTGGGCTGAGGTAAGCAGTATTTCCTCCACTTGGCGACCATCCAGGAGCAGGGCCCCGGGTGCTCCCCGGGAAATACTATAAACTATAGGCATGGTTGCTACTAGCAGAGTCCATTGGTTAACTTTAGAGGAAATGAGTGTTCCTAAAGCAGCACCACCATTGTTACCTAAAACAAAGATTACCGCTATAACGATCTCCGGAGCTTCTGAAGCCAGGGGCGCTAGCCATTGCACTAAGATGAAATCCTCAATTCCCCATGCTTTTCCCATACCTAGCAGCCCTTCAGCGAAAGGCTCGGCTGAGGCTAAAATAGCCACCGCAGCAAAAATAAATAGACCAATGGTCACAGTCCGTCTTATTCCTTTACCAAGGCAGCCTATACTAACCGCTGGCCCAGTAAGTTCAGGTGGCTCAACTTTACCTCGAGAACTTGTCCACATATAAAGAATGAAAAGAGTCAGCAAAAAAATACTGTCTACCAAAGACAATGTCCCTTTGATAGGGATAATAAATGCATAAAGAGTAGCTAAGAGTAAAAAACTAAGCTCGGTTGTCTGCTCCTTACCGACTTCGACAGTCCTTCTTTTTTTTAACCAAAAGAGAAAAGCTACCAGAGACCAACCGATGCCAATGAGCAATCGGTTGGCCCCTGTCATGTTTGCGGTAACGTAGGGTATATACTGAGCATTATTGCCTGCTGTCCACGCAAAATAGGCATCGACAACATATTCAGGAAGTACAGCCACCAAGGCTATCAGAGCTAAAGCCAGTGCCTGAGATATATCCATTTGGGCAACCTCGCATGCCCAACAAAGCAGAAACGCTGCTCCCAGGATAGCCAGGCCAAAAATCATAGCTTCAAACTGAGGTGAGATGTGTATTCCGTAGAGTCTCAGCCATAGCCCTGGGATAGTAATGAGGACGGCTATTGCCAGGAAAAGCCAGTTTTTTATTCCATAATTTGTCTTCAATTCAGCAATGCTATAATACTATAACAGTTTGAGATTGAGGAGAGGTGACCGAGTGGTTTATGGTGCCGCTCTCGAAAAGCGGTGGGTAGCAATGCCTCGTGGGTTCGAATCCCACCCTCTCCGCCAGTTGGGAAATGAAACCATTGGGGAAACCATAAAAAAGCTAAGAACAAAACAAGGTTTAAGCCAAGATGATTTGGCACGGAAAGCCGAGCTTAAATATTCTACTCTCGCCAAAATTGAGGGTGATTTTGTAAAGAAGCCGGGCGTTCAAATGGTTGCCAAAATCGCCAATGCATTGGGCGTTTCAATAGAGGAATTGATAAAATAAATAATATGAGCAAAAGAACATATACAATTTTTATAGCACTCGTCGGCGTGGTATGCGTCTACGTCATCATCCGTTCATCCCTCTTTGCCGATGTACTGACTCTGCGTAATGCCTTGGTGCAAGGCTTCCTCGTCGGCTTCGGGCTGGCGGTTGTCACGGTCGAAATTTTAGCCAGGATTAAAGCCACAAAGGTTAACGGCTGGGTCACCGTTTTCGGTTGCGGCTTGCCCGGCAACGGCATGTTTACGCGGGCCGCACACGCCGCAATATTTCCCGGCCCGGTAAACGTACCGCAGGAGGCGATGTATTGGTGGGCGCACGTTGACGGCGCGGGTCATGCGCTCTCCGGAGAGCGCGACTACATCATGCACTTTCCTCCGGGCGGTCTTCCGCCCAATGATGCATTCTGGTCGCTGACTATGGCTGATGCGAAAAATCGCTTTGTGGCGAATCCGCTCAACCGGTATATTGTCGGCAATCGATCCGGCCTCATTCCAAACGCCGACGGCTCAGTGGATATCTACATCCAAAACACCGATCCGGCTGGGCATGAGTCCAACTGGCTTCCGTCACCGGCAGGCACATTCAATATCTGGCTTCGTGTGTATATGCCCGGCGCGGCCATTTTGGACGGCACGTACAAGGTGCCGCCGATTGTCGAAGTAAAATTAAAACAATGACGCATATGGGATACCAACATTTACTTATATTCGGTTCTGTCATGGTCGCGGCATGGTTCCTTGTCGTCTACTTTTGGCCGCTCATACTTCTGTACATGTACAAGAGATCGGTCCTCGCTAAAGGAGGAGGCGACGGCCCCATCCCGATTAATACGCTCTATACGGTACCCCAAGCGATTTTTTTGGATCCTTTCCACGCGCCCGCTTCGGCCTCAAAATTTATGACCACCGGCGTAAACCACGACACGCTCCTTACGGCCGGTTGGTTAGACCTGAGGAAAGGAGCGCAAATCTTACATGTGCCGGATATGGCCGGCCGCTACTACAGCGTACAGTTCACTGATACGTCGAAGAACACTAATTTTGCCTACGTCGGCAAACGCACTACCGGCACGAAAGCCGGCGATTACCTTATCACCGGCCCTGGCTGGAAAGGATCTGTGCCGCAGGGAATGACACAGATTTCTTCGCCGAACAATTCGGTGGTCGTTTTCGGCCGCACGCTCGTCGAGAGCGACAGCGGCCTTTCGACTGCCTATGGGCTTGCAAAGCAGATACAGCTTACGCCATTAAGCCACCAGCAATCAGGACATTAGCACACAAGAGTAGTAAATTACGAATAGAGAATTTGCCGCCAAAGAAGAACTTGAAATCGTCCTTTACGCTCCGGTTCAAGGCGAGGCGGGCGGAAGGGGGGTGTGGGGGGAATTCCGCCCGCCGAGCCCAGCGATTTCCGTTCGGATATTTTCAAACAGACACCGCCAAACATCAATAAAGAAGGAATTGTCAAAGCGCCTGATTAATTGCCACTGTAACGACGGCATTTTTAACTGCGGAAAAACAGGAGAATTACTGTGTTGACAAAGCCCCCTCTCTAGATTAAGGTTTTAAATACTTATAGACCTAACATGCTAAAAAATTCTTCAATTAAAGAGTTTTGCAATTGGCTCACGGTAATAAGAAACAAAACATAATAGGAGGTTAGGCTTTATGATATCAATCGGGAGTTCAAAAATTAACGGGATTGTAAAACGGGAAGAGTCGCGCTATGTAGCAGACCGACCAAAATCACGGGCATTATTTGAGAGAGCGAAAAAGTCTCTCCTCGGGGGTGTCCCGATGACCTGGATGAATGTTTGGCCAGGGCCTTTCCCCGTCTTTGTAAAGGAAGGGAAAGGGACCTATTTGACGGATGTGGATGGCCATCGTTACCTCGACCTGTGCCTTGGGGATACCGGCTCAATGTTCGGATACTCGCAGACAGCGGTGTTCGAAGCCATAAAGGAGCAGATGCCCAAAGGTATGGCCCACATGCTTCCCACGGAAGACTCTATCTGGGTCGGGGAAGAATTGAAGAGGCGCTTCAAACTGCCATACTGGCAGATTGTGATGACAGCTACGGATGCCAACAGATTTGCCATCCACGTAGCCCGCGAGGTAACCGGACGGAAGCTGACCCTGGTATATAATGGTTGCTACCATGGCAGCGTGGATGAAGCATTAGTTGCTATCTTTGAAGGAACAGCCATCAACAATCCTTATAGCATGGGTCCACTCCTGGATAACCCTGAACAAATGACGCGCGTAATCGAATTTAATGACATTGCTGCATTGGAGAAGGCACTGTCACCCCGGGATATAGCCTGTGTGCTGGCAGAGCCAGCAATGACAGATGTAGGGATAATCCATCCTGCCCCCGGTTATCATAAAGCTCTAAGGGACCTGACCCGGCGTTTTGGCACCCTGCTCATTATTGATGAAACACATTCCCTTTGTGCCGGTCCAGCAGGGCTCACCGGTGAATTGGGTCTTGAGCCAGATATGTTAGTGCTTGGTAAGGCAATTGCGGCAGGATTTCCGGCCGCTGTTTTTGGCTTCAGCCAGGAGGTTGGCGATAAGCTCAATGCCCGCATACCATGGCAGAATTTCTTCGGCTTTGGAGGAACATTGTCCGGCAACGCAACAGCAGCAGCCGCGATAAAAGCCGCACTCAAGCGTGTCATAACCCCGGCGAATTATGACAAGATGATTCTTCTTGCCCAGCGTCTAGCCGAAGGAATCGAGAAGATAATAAAGGATGCTGACCTGCCCTGGTATGTTGCCCGCCTCGGCTGCAGGGTAGAATTCCGCTTCCGAACGACTCCGCCAAAGAATGGAAGCGAGGCCCTCTTCGAAGAGGATGTTAGTAACCAGGGGGATTTGTTGAAAGACGGACTGACCGGGCCGCTTGAGAAGCTGATTCATCTATATTTAGCCAACCGCGGCATCTTACTCTCGCCGTATCATGACATGGCACTAATCTCCCCCGAAACTACATCCGATGATGTAGACTATTATCTCAAGATACTAGCTGAATGTGTAAACGACTTGATTGCTTAGTCTGAAGGGAAGTGCGGTCATATTAAAAGCAAGATGCCATGATATGGAGGATATATACCTTGCTCTTCGGAAACTGGACCGCTTTATCTATACCAGAATACTGCACAAACTGTACGTGTATATACTGCCCGGTAAGATAAAACAGTGAGTCTTTGCTTGGAAAGCAGGCTAGTTGCAGAATTTAATCTATGCTAAAGCAGGAGATAATGCAGTATACTTAAAGCATATCGTGAGCTTGATATGGAGAGGTGCTGGAGTGGCCTATCAGGCGCGCCTGGAGAGCGCGTGTCGCCTTTGGCGACCGTGGGTTCGAATCCCACCCTCTCCGCTGGAGTTGATATATAATACGAAGAATGAAGGAGGAACATTATGGAGATAGCCCCGAGGATTAGCGTAGACGAAAGAATTCGTTTTGGTAAGCCCGTGGTTAGCGGAACACGCGTCCCGGTAGACCTTATCATGGGCAAACTCGCAGGCGGAATGACTTACGAAGAGGTTATGACTGAATACCAAATCACTCGTGATGACATACTGGCTGTTCTTGATTACGCTGCTAAGACCTTATCCAGCGAAGAAGTCAAGGCAATAGGCTAAAATGCCAAAGTTTGTGATCGATGAGGATATGCCTCGCTCTACAGGGATGGTTCTTAAGGAGCATGGATATGATGTTAAGGACATTCGAGACCATGAGCTTCGAGGAGCAGAGGATGAAAAGGTCTATAACTTTGCGCAGAATGAAGAAGCTGTAATTCTGACAGGAGATAAAGGTTTTGGTAACATTCTGCGATTTCCATTGGGCAAGCATTTTGGGATCGTTATCGCACACTTTCCTAATGAAATGCCAACTACGGAAATAATCCGCTATCTTCTAGAAGGACTCAACGGTCTAGCTGAGGATGATTTCAAAGGAAATTTGATTATCATAGCACCGCGGAGGATACGAATTAGAAGAAAGTGAAACGCGCGAAAATGTCTAGTGAGGTGCTGGAGTGGCCTATCAGGTGTGCCTGGAGAGCGCGTGTCGGATTTTCCGACCGTGGGTTCGAATCCCACCCTCTCCGCCAGGGAAATAGAGTTCTCGTATATCCGAAGTTATGCGAAACCAGCCTAATAGGATCATAAAATAGGGTTAAAGGATATGATCATAAAAAGTGTTGAGGTGAAAGGTTTCCGATCAATTCGAGAGGCCCGTTTAGATTGTGATAACCTCACAGTCATTGTAGGGCGAAATGGTGCTGGTAAATCCTCTTTTCTTTATGCAATAGATACTTTTTACGATATTGCAGCGCCGATAACCGAAGAAGACTTCTTTGGTCGAGATACGGGTTCTCCCATAGAGATTCGTGTAACTTATGGTGATCTTCGTGAGGATGAAAAAGAAGAATTCCAAACTTATGTAAGGGACAATAAATTGATTGTCACAAAGCGCATTTCAAGCGAAGATGATCATATAACGCAGCACTATTATGCTGCAGCTTTACAGATACCACAGTTCGCTGAGATAAGGGCGAAACCTGGTAAAAGGGACCGCGTTAATGCTTGGAAGGAGTTAGTGGATAAGGGTGAGCTTGCTGATTTGGGTGGGAGGACGCAAAGTGCGGATGAAGTTGAGCGACTTATGAGTGAATACGAAGCCAATCATCCAGAACTTATGGAGCCAATTGAGCGGGTAGAGCAATTCTTTGGAGCCAAGACTTTTGGCGGTGGCAAACTTGACAAATTCACAAAATATGTTTTAGTTCCTGCAGTTCGTGAGGCTTCCGAGGAAGTAACTGGGAGAAAAGGAGCAATTTATCAGATTTTGGATATGATCGTTTTGAGAAAGATAAATGCTAGGAAAGACATACAAGAATTCAAGTCCGAATTTGAAGGAAGGGTTAAAAAACTATATAGCTCGAAAAATCTTACAGAGCTACCTGAACTTGGGGCTTCAATTTCCAAAACACTTGAAAAGTTTGCACCCGGTTCTCAGTTGAATTTAGGATGGGATGAGGTTAAGCCACCTGAGGTTGCACTTCCTGCAGCAAAGGCGACTTTAATCGAAGATAATTTCGAGGGCGAAATAACCCGCAAAGGTCATGGCCTCCAAAGGGCATTAATTGTCACCTTGCTTCAACATTTAGCCACGACAGTTCCTGTAGAACTAACCACCGAGGGATTAGTTAGAGAGAAAAACCTTGTTTCGGAACCTAAAGGTCTTGAGCCATCACGAGGACCTGACCTCATTTTAGCTATTGAAGAGCCAGAGCTATATCTTCATCCATCACGATGCCGTTACTTAGCTGATCTTCTACTTCAACTTGCTGAAAAACCTGGAATTGGCCTTGGTGCCAGCAACCAAATCATCTACACAAGCCACTCTCCATATTTCGTAGATCTACACCGTTTTGACCAAATTCGATTAGTTAGAAAAGAATCCTCACCGGATTCACCTGTGCCACAGAGCGTTGTTACGCGTTTTTCTCTAAGTCAGGCAGCGGACGAGTTAGCAAAAGTATGTAATGTTGAGCCTGCCAATTTTACAAGGGATAGCTTTAGAGCACGTGCAATGCCTGTTATGAACACCATTGTGAATGAGGGCTTTTTTGCAGATGTAGTTGTAGTAGTGGAAGGGCTATCGGAAGTGGGCACGTTATGGAAGCTCCAAGAGATTATGAAAAAGAATTGGTCTGAACTTGGAATAGTTATAGTCCCAGCAGGTGGGAAAAACAATATAGACCGCCCTACAGTGATTTTCCGTGGGCTTTCTATCTCTACATATTTCATCTTTGATGCAGATTCACATCTCGTTGGTAAAGGAAGAGAGGAGGAAGACGCGAAAAATCGCAATCATAGATACCTAAGGTTAGCCGGTGCATTAATAGAGGATTTCCCAGACACCCAGGTTCATAAAACTTGGGCAGTATTTGAGGAAAATCTTGAAGGACTATTGAAAGAAACATTAGGCAATGAGACTTTTCAAGCTATTCAAAAGGAAGTAGCGTCTGAATTAGGATATGATGACCCAGTACGTGTAAGTAAAAACATTGAGGGCGCTACACGCCTTGTAGAACGCGTCTATGAAAAAGAACATCGAATACCAATTCTTGGGGAAATCATTGAAAAAGTCACTCAATTACGTAGTGGTGAAAAACGAGATAAGGCTGGCTTCGTATAACACAGCATATACGCTATGGGCTATCGCCCTTGCCCTTCGGGACATTGCCCCCTTCGGTCACAACGTCGTATATGCTAGGAACGTTATCTGAAATGCTGCTATTAGGAGATAGATAATAATGATTGGAGAAGTCATATTTGTAATAATTGGTGGGATTATCGGATTTGTTTCATCTTACTTCGTGTGGAAAGTGCAAACAAGATATGAACAGAAAAACGTCGCTCGCGCACTATACATGGAACTATCTTCTCTCGAAGATCAATTACACGCATTCGCAGGAGCGTTCATGAATCCCCCTTCAGGGGTTGGTCGTGACGCTCCAGTGAAAATAAATCAACCGTTTTATACAGAAGGGCTCTTTTTTAGTTTCAGAAAGGAGATATCTTCTTTTAACAAGGAGTTGTCAAACAGTCTTTTTCAATTTTATATGCATCTTTTAACGGCAGAACAATTCCGTCAGGTAGGCGAGACAGATATGTTTTTTAAACAATTAAATAATGCAATGAAAGATAATATAGTAAAGGCGTATCGTCTTTTACCAGATTTGAAAAAATTATTAGAAAAGGAATGTTAGGGATGTCCTCAAATAGCACAGCAGATAACACGGGCTTTGTGGCTCACTTCGTTCGCCCAAATCGGCTATCGCCGACTTCGTATAACCCGAATATGTTATATGGCATCATGAAGAAAAATCCAGTGCGTTCTCAGAATTTGCCGACAGTCGTAGAGTGATATTTCCTAAAGCTAAGCCAAATGCCTGAAAAAGTCATCTTTGGGTGGAGCGGTGGCAAGGACAGCACTTCGGCGCTTTATGAACTTCAAAAAAGCCCTGACTATGAAGTATTGGCGCTGTTAACCACGATGACCGAGGACTACGATAGGGTCAGCATGCATGGTGTAAGGTGTAATCTGATAGAGCGCCAGGCTGAGTCCCTGGGGCTACCCCTTCAGGAAGTGTTTATCCCCAGGAATACCTCAAACGAAGAATACGAATCCAGAATGAGAGATGCCCTCATCAAGTTCCAGAACAAGGGCGTTTCAGCAGTAGTTTTCGGCGATATCTTCTTAGAAGACATAAGGAAATATCGAGAGGAGAACCTGGCAAAGATAGGAATGAAAGGGATTTTCCCGCTATGGGGAAAGAATAGCGCTGAGCTTGTCCGGGCATTTATAGATTCAGGCTTCAACGCTATTACCACCTGCGTCGACTCCAAGGTCCTCGATAAAACATTTGCAGGCAAGATGATTGATAAGGATTTCTTAGACGAACTCCCGGCCAATGTTGACCCATGCGGCGAAAACGGTGAATTCCATTCATTTGTATTCGATGGTCCGATATTCAAAACCAGAGTGCGGTATGCTACAGGAGAGGTTGTGTTAAGAGATTCATTCTACTTTTGCGACCTGCTGTCTGTTTAAAAAGGGGGTTTTTTGCCACTTCTCACAATTTGGGCTACGATGAAGATGAAAGGAGAGATAAGCAATGTTTGACAAATGCCCGGGAGCAGCTAATATACGAACACCCACACTTGAAATAAAGAAGTGCCCTCAATGCGGCGAAGAGGTAGAAATTTTCTCTAACGAGATGCAGGTGGAATGCAGGAATTGTGGATTTACAATTTACAACGACCTGGAGTCCTGCGTGCAATGGTGCAAGTATGCCAAAGAATGCGTTGGAGAAGAACTCTATAAGAAGTTGATGAAGAAAGAAGCACCATGAGTGGAGTATCTGGTAAAAAGGAAAGAAAGCCGCGTGTTGTCAATCATTTGAACGTGTGTATTGCTTAGCGCAATCTAAACAAGAAGGGCAAATATGAAAACAATCGGGTTAATCGGGGGAATGAGCTGGGAGTCAACAGCAGAATATTATCGAATTATAAATGAAGCGGTGAAGGAAAGGCTGGGCGGGTTTCATTCAGCTAAGATAGTGATGTATAGCGTTGATTTTAAGGAAATTAGAGAGCTCCAACTTGAAGCAGGGTGGGACGAGGCCACAAATTTGATGATAGATGCTGCCAGGCGAGTGGAAAGAAGTGGCGCTGATTTTGTTCTGATTTGCACCAATACCATGCATAAAATGGCAGAGGAAGTTGAAGCAAGCATAAGTATTCCCCTGCTGCATATCGCTGATGTTACCGCTGAAAAAATTGTTTCCTCGGGCTTGAAAAAGGTTGGGCTTCTAGGTTCCGCATTTACCATGGAGCAGGATTTTTACAAAGGGCGTTTGATAGATAAATATGGCCTTGATGTTGTAATTCCAGGCAAAATCGAGCGCCAAGTGGTCGACAATATAATTTTTAACGAGCTGTGCTTAGGAGGAATAAAGGACTCATCACGGGAGCAAATTAAAACAATAATGGGAAATCTCGTTGATGATGGCGCTCAAGGAATCATCCTGGGCTGCACGGAGTTGCCTTCCCTGATAAAACAAAAAGATTGTTCTGTTCCCCTTCTTGATACTACAGCAATACATGCTCAGGCGGCTGTGGACTACGCCTTCAGAGATTAAGGAATAAAAAGCTGCCAGCACACTTCGTTGCCCCCAGGTAGTCCCTATGCTAAAATCCCCCTGAGTCCTATGGCAAGTAAAGATGAACTGAAATACTGGATAGGTTTTTCCCGGATATCCGGTATTGGCAAGGTCAGGATTTCACAACTAAGAGACCACTTTGGCAATTTGAAGGATGCCTGGAATGCTCCAGCAAGCAAGTTAAAACAAGCAGGCCTGGATTCACGAAGTGTAAATGCCATAGCTGCCTTACGTCCCAGAATTTCCCTGGATGACGAGGTGGAGAAACTGGAGCGATATAAGGTAAAGGTGCTTACCTGTGAAGACTCTTCCTATCCTTCCAGATTAAAGCAGATTTACGACTATCCACCGGTGCTTTATGTTCGGGGCAACTTGTTACCAAAGGATGACCCCTATCTAGCAGTAGTGGGTACACGTAAGCCCACGGTATATGGCCGACAGGTAACCGAGGAAATCGTAGCTGACCTGGTGCGTAGCAAAATCACAATCGTCAGCGGTTTGGCTAGAGGAATTGATTCCATAGCCCATCGCACAACATTAGATAGCGGTGGCGAGACTATTGCTGTTTTTGCCTCGGGCTTAGATATCGTCTACCCTGCTGACAATGCTAAACTAGCTCAGGATATTATGGCGCACGGTGCCTTGATAAGCGAGTATCCCCTGGGTGTCAGACCAAAAGCGGATAACTTTCCCCAGCGTAATCGAATTATGAGTGGTTTAAGTCTCGGTGTGCTGGTAATAGAGGCTGGCGAGAGAAGCGGAGCTTTAATCACTGCTCACCAGGCAGTAGAACAAAACAGAGATGTTTTTGCTATTCCCGGCAGCATTCTTTCCCCGAACAGCAGAGGAACTAACCATCTTATACAGGAAGGAGCTAAGTTAGTTTGCAATTGTAATGATATTCTGGAGGAGCTGAATCCAACAGCGATGGCGCAGCAACTGGAAATCAAGGAATTCCTACCTGCCAATGAGAAAGAATCCCAGGTGTTAACTCAACTGACTTCCGAGCCGAATCACATAGACGAGATTTGCCGGCATAGTGGTTTAACCATGCCCGAAGTAAGCAGTACACTGGCTATGCTGGAACTAAAAGGAATAGCCAAGCAAGTTGGAAATATGAATTATGTGCTTAGTAGTAGAGTAGGTAAAGAGTAAACTATGGCAACTAAACTGGTTATCGTGGAATCACCTGCCAAGGCAAGAACACTCAACAGAATACTGGGACGCGGCTATACAGTCAAGGCATCACTGGGACATGTTCGTGATTTACCCAAGTCAAGCCTGGGCGTGGATATTGACCAGGACTTCAGCCCCGAATACGTCATTCTGCCGGGAAAAAGGAAAATAATCCGTGAGCTCAAGGATACGGCTCATAAGGCCAGCTCTGTGTATTTAGCCACCGACCCTGACCGTGAAGGAGAGGCGATCTCCTGGCATTTGATTAAGGCAGCTGAGCTGGATAGAAACAATTCTCCGGTTCACCGTGTCGTGTTTCACGAAGTAACCGAAGAGGCAATCCGAAAGGCGTTCAAAAAAACCCGCACTATTGATATGAACCTGGTTAATGCCCAACAAGCAAGACGCATCCTGGATAGGCTTGTTGGCTATAAGTTAAGTCCGCTGCTGTGGAGAAAGGTGCAGCGGGGGCTATCTGCTGGCAGAGTCCAATCGGTAGCAGTCAAGATGGTCGTTGATCGCGAACGAAAAATCCAGAGCTTTACACCCGAGGAATATTGGAGCATTGAAGTTGAATTGGCTCCTCAAGAGAAACAAGCAAGCTTTAAAGCCGAGCTTATTGCTTTGCTCGATGGCACTAAATTAAACATCCACAATGAACAAGAATCGAAAGGGATTGTTGCCCGCCTGGAAAAGTCTAAATACCAGGTTAGCAGTGTTCAAACCAAGCAGGTAGCTCACCAGCCAGCTCCGCCATTCATAACCAGCACCCTGCAACAGGAGGCATGGAGAAAGTTACACTTCACCGCTAAACATACCATGGCGATTGCTCAACAACTGTATGAAGGTTTACCTCTGGCTTCGGAAGGCTCGGTGGGGCTTATTACCTATATGCGCACCGACTCCACTCACGTTGCCCCCTCTGCTCTGGCGGAGGCAAGAAGCTTCATCGATAAAAAATATGGAGCGAGCTTTCTTCCCTCAAAGGCACGCGTTTTTGCCAAGAAGACAAAATGGGCCCAGGAAGCACATGAAGCAATTCGCCCTACCAAAGTTGCCCGCCAACCGGATGATGTCAAGCCTTTCCTTGATTCAAGCCAGGCCAGGCTTTATGAACTCATCTGGAAGCGTTTTGTAGCCAGCCAAATGTCACCCGCTTTATACGACACCATGACCATGGAAATAGAGGCGACGGTGCCAAAGAGCAAGGACGGTTACCTGCTTAAAGCAGCCAGTTCATCTATGAGATTCCCCGGCTTCACGACTGTTTATAGCGAAGGAAAAGATGAGAGTGATAAAAAGGAGATACCTACTTCACTGCCTGAGTTGGAGACTGGCGACAGGTTAAGATATATAGCTACTTTCCCAGAGCAGCATTTCACGCAGCCACCGGCCCGGTATACTGAAGCTACGCTGATAAAGGCATTGGAGCAAGAGGGCATTGGGCGTCCTAGCACCTATGCTCCCATTTTAACTACTATCCAGGAAAGACAGTATGTCCACAAGCTGGATGGGCGATTTCACCCTGACGAACTAGGGATAGTGGTTAATGATATTTTATGTCAACATTTCCCTAAAATAGTGGAAAACAAATTTACAGCACAAATGGAACAAAATCTCGATGAAATAGCCCAGGGAAAGAAAGACTGGGTAGCCGTGCTACACGCTTTTTACTTCCCCTTCGAGGATATGCTGCAGCAGGCATCAGCTAATATGACCAAAGTTAAGGTAGTGGAGATGACCGAACAGAAATGTCCCAATTGCGACCGCCCTATGGTGATAAGAGTAGGGCGATTCGGCAAATTTCTTGCTTGTAGCGGATACCCCGAATGTAAAACAACGATGCCATTTTTAGTCAAAACGGGTGTCCCCTGCCCTCAATGTGGAGGTGAACTAGTGCGGAGGATTGGCAAACATAAGAAGGTCTTTTATGGGTGCAGTAACTATCCTAAATGCCAATTCATCACAAATAGCAAACCGATACCACAGCCTTGCCCCCAATGTGGAAAGCTTTTAGTGGCATATAAAGAAGACGAGGCAAAGTGTGTTGCTTGTAGGTGCACCGTGAAATTATCTGAATTGAATATAAATAAAGAGAAAGTAGAGGTAACTTCATGAAAATTTTAATTATCAATGGTCCAAACCTAAATATGCTGGGAAAGCGAGATAAGGCAACTTATGGGAGAAAGACTTTGGCTGAGATTGATTCTGTGCTTAAAAAACAGGGAGAAAAGTTGGATGCAGAAATAACTTCCTTCCAGTCTAATAGCGAAGGAGCATTGGTTGATTTTATTCAACAGCAGTCAAGCTCAGCCGATGGAATAATCATTAACCCTGGGGCTCTTACGCATTATGGTTTTTCCTTGCGGGATGCCCTGGCGGATTCTGGGCTCCCAATCATCGAAGTTCACTTATCTAACATTTATGCGCGGGAAGATTGGAGAGCTGAATCGGTGATAGCCCCTATAGCTAAAGGGCAGATAAGCGGGTTGGGTTGGCAAGGGTACATCGTTGCGCTACAAGCCCTGGTAGCCGAGCTCAAGGGAGAAAGGTGAGGATAGGTCGATTACAGAAGCTTCGTCTTGCGATTGCTCACCAAAGCTTGGATGCCCTTTTAGTTTCAAAAACGGAGAATTATCGCTATCTCTCCGGGTTTACCGGTTCCTCAGGATGGTTGCTCATTTCTGATAACCAGGCTATTCTGGCTGCTGATTTTCGCTACACTGAACAAGCTAAAAAAGAAGCTTCTCAGTTCAACGTCATCCAGATTAAGGGTGATTTGAATGACTGGCTTCCGGAATTAGCATCTGAATTTGGATGGCAGAAATTGGGCTTTGAAGCAAACTCCGTCCCTTTCGCTGTTTACCAGCATGTTAGCAAAGCGATAAAAACAGGAAAATTTAAGCTGGAGCTTATTCCCACCACGGATTTGGTGGAAAATCTACGCTCGATAAAGGGGAAAGATGAGTTGGAACTCATCACTAAAGCTGTGAATTTAACCGACACCGTTTTCGCCCAAATTAAATCGAATATCAAGCCAGGCATCACCGAAAAAGAGGCAGCATGGGAAATAGAAAAACATCTGCGAGAAACTGGGAGTGATGGAATAGCCTTTGACATCATTGTAGCCTCGGGACCAAACTCAGCCTTGCCCCATGCTAAGCCTACAGACAAGGTAATTTGTGCTAATGAACCGGTGCTCATTGACATGGGGGCTAAGCTTGATGGGTACTACAGTGATTTTAGCCGCACTTTATGCTTCGGCAAACCTGATAAAATGCTCACCGAGGTTTATAATATTGTTTTGAGGTCACAGCTCACCGCTATAGAAGGAATCAAAACCGGTATGACAGCTAACAAGGCAGACAAATTAGCCAGAGATGTTATTGAACAGGCAGGTTATGGAGATGCCTTCGGGCATGGTTTGGGACATGGCATCGGACTGGAGGTTCATGAATGCCCAGCGCTCGGCCCCCACTCCCCTGACCTGCTCACGGATGGGATGGTTTTTACCGTAGAGCCAGGAATTTATATTCCGGGATGGGGAGGCGTTAGAATCGAAGATGTAGTCAGCCTGCAGGAAGGTAAAGCCAGGGTGCTTACCAGGTCAGAAAAAGCTAGTGCTCAGCTTTCAGCGATCAGAAAGCTGACGACTGAAATTTGAGAGGTTTAGTAGTGAAAGACTTCAGAAGCTTAAAAGTATGGCAAAGGAGCCATGAATTGGTATTATCTGTACATAAGGCTACGCTATCCTTTCCTAAATATGAAGGATTGAATAATCAGGCAATGGAAGTGAAACGCATGCTTACAGGATTTATTCAAAAACTGAACACTGATGGCTGACAACTGAATGCTTACATAGAAGCAATGGAGGTCATTACATGATAGACGCAGGAGAACTCAGGAAGGGAATAGCTCTAGAGCTGGATGGTAATATCTACCAAATTGTAGAGTATCAGCACGTTAAGATGCAGCAAAGGAAACCTGTGATTAAATTGAAACTCCGTGATGTCCGCACTGGTAATATCACAGAACGGAATTTCCAGTCTAATGACAAATTCAAGCCTGTCGTTCTCGAACTTCGTCCCGTTCAGTATCTTTATAACGAGAGTGACCTCTATTACTTCATGGACACGAAGAACTATGAGCAAACGGTGCTAACTGCGAACCAGGTGGGTGATGGCTTGCACTATCTTAAAGAAGGAATGAATCTAGAGATTTTGACCGGTAAAGATATGGCAATAAGCATAGAGCTACCTGCTATGGTAGAGCTTCAGGTTGTAGCAACAGAGCCCGGGTTCAAGGGCGATACCGCTACCGGGGGTAGCAAGCCGGCAAAGCTCGAAACAGGCATCAATGTTCAAGTCCCCCTGTTTATCAATGTGGGTGATATCATTAAGGTTGATACCCGCAGTGGCGAATATCTGGAGAAGGCAAGCTAGGTGCTCAAGGCTGATTTACATGTTCATACTTACTATTCCCTGGATTGCGGCACACCTTTAGATAAGATAGTAACTCGTTGCCTGCAGCTAGGCATCAATTGTGTTGCCATAGCCGACCATCACAGCATCGCTGGTGCCTTAAAGTTGAAAGAGAGTGCTCCGTTCAAAGTCATCGTTGCTGAGGAAGTTATGACACCCCTGGGTGAATTGATGGGATTGTTCCTCACTGAGGAAATCCCTCGGGGATTATCTGCCCAGGAAACAATCACCCGAATTAAGAGCCAGGGTGGACTAGTTAACATACCTCACCCATTTGGTCATCTACCCTGGCAGAGCGATAAGTTACTATCTCAGGAAATTCTATCCCAGGTTGACCTCATCGAGGTATTCAACTCGCGTGTTCCTTCCCCAAATAGCGATGCTAAAGCTTTGGAGTTAGCTTCCAAGTATGGATTACCCACCAGCGCTGGAAGCGATGCTCATACCATCCGTGAGATTGGCAGGGCTTATGTGGAAATGCCCGAATTTAATGGCCCTGAAGATTTCTTAGACTGCCTAGTCCAGGGTAAAATATTTGGGCAAAAATCAAGTTCCCTAGTTCATCTTGTCAGTGCCTGGTGGAAGATAAGGAAGAGGGTGCGTTCTTAATGAATATTGGCTGGTTTTCTACCGGAAGGGACGAAGCTGCTCGGCAGCTTTTACAGGCTGTGCAGGAAAGCATCTATGCCGGTGAAATTAAGGCGAAAATCAGCTTTGTTTTCAGCAATCGTGAGCCAGGAGAGTCGAAGGAAAGCGACCTATTTTTTCAGCTAGTCCACAGCTATAATTTGCCGTTAATTTATCTTTCACATAAAAAGTTCAAAACAGCAAACGGCACGAAAGATTGGCGTATCAAATATGATAGAGAGGTAATGAGCAAAATTGGGAAATTTTCCCCCGACCTCTGTGTCCTCGCTGGTTACATGCTCATCGTGGGAGAGGAAATGTGTCAAAGATATAATATGATTAATCTTCATCCCGCGCCCCCAGGCGGACCTAAAGGCAGCTGGCAAGAGGTAATCTGGCAATTAATAGAAAACAAGTCTGACAAAGCAGGAGCAATGATGCATTTAGTGACTCCAAAATTGGATGAAGGTTCTGTGGTGGCATATTGCCTGTTTTCTATTGTGGATGAACCATTCCGAGAATATTGGCAAAAGGGTGATAAACAGAAATTGTTCCACCTTATTCGCCAGCATGAGCTTGTCCGTGAATTTCCCCTCATCATTTCCACGCTGAAGGCTTTCAGTGAAAAGCAAATAGGCATCAAAGATGGTAAGGTAGTTGATGATAAGGGAAAGTTCATCGAGGGATATGACCTCAGTGACGCAGTAAACCTAGCAACGTCAGCGATATTAAAATGAATCTGATATGTTTTGACCTTGAAGGACCTCTAGCTCCCCAGGACAACGCTTATGACTTAATGAAGTTATTCCCTAGCGGAGACAAGATTTTCGAAGTCATCAGCAAGTATGATGATTTACTGACCCTTGAAGGTAGAGAAAACTATGAGCCGGGAGACACTTTAGCTCTTATCGTTCCCTTCCTTGCTTATCATGGTATCAAAGAAGAACAGATTGGCATTATGGGACAGCGAGCTGCCCTGACTCCCGGAGCGTCCGAACTTATCTCCAAACTCAAAATGCACGGATGGCAGGTTTTCTGTGCCAGTACCAGCTACGAGCAGTACGCTATGGGTATTGTCCAAAGGCTGGGGATTCCTGTTTCAAACATAGCCTGCACCTCTTTCCCCCTAAACCGGATTTCTCAATTACTGAGCCAAGACGACCGTACCTTGCTAGCGCAGATGGAGAAACAAATTATAAGCCTCTCCCCTATGCTCGATGACGACGCTATAAAGGAATTGCTTGACCATTTTTATTGGCAGGAACTGCCTCAGAAGCATTCAGCAGTCAGCAGTCAGTTATCTGAGGTGAAACCGATGGGCGGAAACCGAAAGGTGAAAGCATTGGAGCACTTCGCCACAAAAATGGGAGAATCCCTTTCTCACTGGGTAGTTGTGGGAGACAGCATCACTGATTTCAAGATGCTTCAAGCTGTAGACAACGCCGGGGGCTTAGCCATTTCCTTTAACGCCAATGAGTATGCCCTACCCTACTCTACCATGAGCTTAGCATCTACCAGGCTTGATGATTTATGGATAATATTAGAAACCTGGAATAAAGGAAATCGAAGCACGGTGGAGAAAATAGTTAAGGAAAAGGAGGAAATTGGAGGCAAAGGCAATCGAGGATATTTCCACTGGCTGGCTGGAGTTAATGATATAACTCAACCTCTGGAAATCCATAACAGGATACGGCGTTTGGTTAGAAAAGAAGCGGCCAAACTTGGTTAGTATTATGTCAAATATTGCGGTAATTGGATTCGGCGCTTTAAATATGGATTATCTGTATGGGGTAAAACAGACTGTCCTCGATGGAGAAGTCTCGATTGACCATATCACGGCAGCTCCTGGTGGTTCAGCAGCTAATACTATTTATGGTTTAGCCAAGCTGGGTGTAAGAACAGGATTCGTTGGTGCCATAGGGGATGATGAGCAAGGCGAAACCTGCCTTAAAGAGCTTCAGGATATCGGTGTGGATACCACATATATTCGGATTAAGAAGGGTAAGAAGACCGGGCTGGCACTATGCATCAGTGATGAACTGGGAAGACGTGCCATTTACGTTCTACCCGGAGCTAACAGCCTGCTTAATTCTCGGGATATAGATGTAAATTACCTGAGCCAAGCGGAAATAATCCATTTCTCGTCTTTTGTAGACGAACAGCAATTCAATATTCAAGCTGAATTGCTGGGAAAATTATCAGCCTCAGTTAAGGTCAGCTTTGCCCCGGGGATGCTCTATGCTGTTAAAGGAATGCAGGTCCTATCTCCTCTGCTCCGAAAAAGCGATATACTATTTATCAATAAAGACGAAATAGAAAAGCTAACTGGTGAGGATTTCATGTCTGGAGCAAAAAAATGCCTCAAGCAAGGATGTCAAATCATCGTGGTTACTCTGGGCAAGGGATTAACCCTGGAGCCAGGCAAGGTTATCACTGGCTACATTTGCGATAAAGACCACGAATATAAAGTTGAAGCAGCAGTAGATTTTGGAGGGCAACCTGATAGCACCGGTGCTGGCGACGCTTTTGCTGCAGGCTTCCTCTTCGGTTTCCGTAAACAATGGAGACTTGATGAGTGCGGACGATTAGGAGACATAATGGCTCATTTTGCGGTGAGAGAGGTAGGGGCCAGGCAGGGTCTCCCCAACTTGCACACTTTAAAAGAAATGTTTCCTTCAATAACCAACCTTGATGCTGAAGGAGTTTGACTACTTTTGAGGAATATTAAAAATTTGGTAACCTAAAGGAAATATGAAATGAAAGTAGAGCTGTTATTCATCACCCCCGAAGCGGAAAAACTGATAGAAACGGCGGGACGTACGTCTTACCTTTCCTTAGGCAAGCAGGGAAAAGATACTGAAAAGGCATTTATCAGAATGCTAATCAAAAGAGGACATCTCTCTGTGTTAGAGCATGCCTCCGCCACCTTTAGAATTTCGGGTATATCACGGGCATTCACGCATCAGTTAGTAAGACATAGATTATGCTCCTTTACTCAGCAATCTCAACGATATGTAGACGAAAGCAAATTTAATTACATCGAGCCATTGTCGATAAAGAACCACCCTGAGGCTCACTCGGCCTTCGTTGACTTTATGGAAAAAGCCAGAAAAGCTTATCAGGAGTTACAAAAATTGGGGATTAAGAAGGAAGATGCCAGATTCGTGCTTCCCAATGCTACCGAAAGCCAAATTGTCGTTACCGCAAACCTCAGGGAGTGGCGTCACATAATTGAGTTGCGAAGCGAACCAGGAGCACAATGGGAAATAAGGGAAGCCGCTATTGAAATTCTAAAAATATTGAAAAAGCATGCTCCCACGATATTTGAAGATTTGGAAATAGATAAGGGAAAACCCAGCATAAAAAAGCATCCGTAAAAGGTTAATCCTTACCCACCTTACTTTTCTTTGCCGGTGCGGTAAGTATCTCGTCAATGATGCCATATTCCATTGCCTGCTTGGGATTAAGATAGAAATCTCTATCGGTATCATGAGCTATTTTTTCCATTGGTTGACCGGTATGTTTGGCGATGATATTGCGGATTGTTTCCTGCATTCTCATTATCTCCCGAGCGGCAATTTCGATGTCGGCTGCCTGCCCCTGGGCACCACCCACTGCCTGATGAAGGTGTATGGTGGAATTGGGCAAGGCGTACCGCTTGCCCTTAGCTCCGGCACAAAGAAGTAAAGTGCCCATACTAGCGGCTAAACCAACACAAATCGTGGAAACATCGCACTTCATAAGTTGCATAGTATCGTAGATAGCCAATCCAGCAGCAATGATACCACCGGGACAATGGATATAAAGACTGATATCCTTCTCCGGGTCCTCTCGCTCCAAATAGAGAAGCTGGGCGATGATAAGGTTAGCTACCTGGTCATTGATAGGCATACCCAAAAAGATGATTCTTTCCTTGAGCAGAAGGGAATATATGTCAAAGACACGTTCACCTCGAGCACCTGTTTCGGTCACCGAAGGGATTAATATCTGAAATTTATCATCCATGTGCACCTCCTTAAACTGCAGTTCTTAAAGCCTAATCCCTCTGATTATCAACATTGCTGCGATTCCTCCCTCCACAATGCCCAATATCCTTATATTATATGAATTCCACCACTGAGTATGTAATATTGTATTAAGCTGCCCCGCAGCAATGTCAGGAGCAACCAATGTATATACACATATAAACACAAAGATGAATCCGAGCAGGACAAATAAAAATAAACGGGATACGCCCATTGTTTCTCCCTGTTTCGATTTAATTGCCACTGGTAGCTACCTTTACCAGCCAATCTACCGCTTTATCCCTCCGTAGAGTCTGTTGTATAGATTCCTTCACTTCAGGTAATTGCAATAACTGGCGCATTTTCTCAGTATCCCCTTCCTCACTTTTCACCATTTCACTTATTTGATTATCTACCTCTGACTCACTAATTTCAATTTTTTCTATCTTGCCCACTTCATCCAATACAAGGAGGCGAGCAATTCGCTTTTTTACCGCCGGGCGTAGTGTCTCCCTTAACTTTTCCTCAGCAAGGTTAGTAGCACTTAAATAATCGCTGACTTTGGTAAATCCAAGGCGACGTGCCTCTCTTTCAAGAAGCCGGTCAATTTCCTTATCCTCCAAAACAGGCGGGTAATGTACTTGACTGCCTTCAACCACAGCATCAATTACCCTTTCCTTCAATCTTTGTTTTCCTAACTGCTCCGCCTTAACTTTCAGGTCGGCAGATAACCTCTCCCTCATTGAGGTTAAGTTATCATAGCCACAGGTTTGAGCAAATTCATTATCCAACTCAGGCAGTTGCTTCTCCTTTATTTCACTGACAGCCACTTTAAAAAAGCATTCCTTGCCAGCAAACTCTTTAATTGGGTAATCCGGAGGAATAATAAGAGTGAAATCTTTTCCCTCCTTTTTCTTCATTCCCGTTAAATTCTCAGCAAATCCAGGGAGAGGCACTGGAGAATCCTTGTTTATCTCATAAACTATATCTTTGTGATTTAAGAATGGTTTTTCTCCAATGTTAGCTTCGATATTCAGGGTAATCAAATCATCAAATTGAACCGGGCGGTCCACAGGGGTGAGAACTGCATGCTCTTGCCGTTTCAATTCAATAGCAGCATCAACCTCTTCCTCAGTAACTTCTACAGGCTCAGATTCTAACTTCAAGTTATGGTAATCGCCGAGCTCAACTGTAGGCTTAACGGGAACAACGGCTTTAAAGACAACGGGCTCAGTCTGGACAATTTCTATTTTGGGCTGCTCAATAGGCTCAATCTTTTGTAAGTCAATAGCTTCGCGGTAAAGCCGCGGTATTAATTCCTCTAACGCTTCCTCCAATAACGCACCTTTACCGATATGTTGTTCCAAGATAAGTCGGGGAGCTTTTCCTTTGCGAAAGCCCGGAACGGAAACTTTGTTAACTAAACGGCGATAAGCATCGTCCTTGGCTTTGCTAAGCTCACCAGCTTCAGCTTCGATATTAAGTGCTACCTGGCTATCTTCCAAGGTCTCGGTGGTTACTTTCATACTTCGCATCCATAATTAGCTTTCTTTTAACTTCAGGTTTAGCTCGTCAAGTTGCTCCTTATCAGCCTCTGAAGGAGCACCAAACATGAGGTCCTCAGCATTTTGATTCTTAGGGAAAGCAATAACCTCCCTGATAGTTCTTTCCCCAGCAAGAAGCATTACCAGACGGTCCAGACCAATAGCAATGCCGCCGTGAGGCGGAGCCCCATATTCCAACGCCCGCAGAAGAGCCCCAAATCGGGCTTGCATCTCCGACTTGCTGTAACCAAGCAGTTTAAATATCCTCTCCTGAACTTGACGCTGGTGTATTCTAATACTGCCACTGCCAAGCTCACAACCATTGCATACTACATCATAGTGACGTCCGTGCACTTTATCTGGCTCCTTATCAAGCAGTGGCATATCCTTCTGCTGAGGAGCAGTGAAGGGGTGATGCATGGGCCCCCAACAATTTCTCATCTCATCCCATTCCAGTAAGGGGAAATCAATTATAAATGCGAAGGCTAGCAAATCATCATTTAATAAGTTCAGTCGATGTGCCATTTCGCACCGTAATTCTCCCAATGCCTTGTTAACTACTTCTAATTTAGCGCCGATAATCAACAGCAAGTCGCCAGGTTTAGCCTCAAATCTGGCAATTACCTCCTTTATCTGCTCCGGGGTTAAATACTTCGTAGCTACCGACCTAACTTCATTTACTTCAGAGCCTTCCCCGGTAACAGCCATAGTTATCAAACCCTGTGCTCCATGGTCTTTGGCTAACTGGATTAACTCATCAAGTTGATGGCGAGTGTAGTGAGCACAGCCAGGAATGGATATTCCTTTTACCCTTCCGCCTTCATCCATAGCAGCGCGAAAAATATCGAAGTCAGTCTCAGCAGCAACATCGGATATATCCTTGAGCTCCAGGCCAAAACGTATATCGGGCTTATCCGTGCCATAGCGCTCCATTGCCTCCCTATAGGTGAGGTGCGGGAAAGGCTTTAACATTTCCATGCCTGGTTTGACAGTTTTCACAAGCGAGGCAAGAAGCTCTTCCGTAAGCTGCAATATATCCTCTTCTTCAACAAAGCTCATCTCCAAATCAAGTTGGGTAAATTCCGGCTGGCGGTCAGCCCTTAGGTCCTCATCTCTGAAGCAGCGGGCTATCTGAAAATATTTTTCAAAGCCGGCAACCATGAGAATCTGCTTGAGCTGCTGCGGTGATTGGGGAAGAGCATAAAATTTACCGGGGTTAAGGCGGCTGGGCACAAGGTAATCACGGGCTCCTTCGGGGGTGCTCTTAATCAATATCGGCGTTTCAATCTCAACAAAACCCTTGGCATCTAGAAAATCGCGCATAAACTTTATCACCTTATAACGCAACACAATATTGTCCCTTACTCTAGGCCTCCTTAGATACAGGTAGCGATTCTCCAGGCAGAGACTTTCATCTACCTCCTCATCTTCATTTACGTAAAGTGGCGGTGTCTCCGATGGGTTGAGAACGACGACTTCCCGGGCCACAATCTCAATCTCACCGGTAGCTAATTTTATGTTTTGTGTTCCTTCAGGACGTATAGCAACTTCTCCAATAACCTGGACTACATATTCATTGCGCAGGGAGTCAGCTACCTGAAATGCTTCCTTTGATGTTTGGGAATTAAAAACTACCTGGACTATGTCACTGCTATCCCGCAAGTCGATAAATATCATGCCGCCATGGTCACGCCGTCGATGTACCCAACCAGCTACAACTACTTTGTGCCCGGCATGTTCTTTTCTTAACTCACCACAGCTATGGCTTTTGAGCAAAGATACCTCCTGCTTAATTTGTGTAACGGATTATAGCTTATAGCGGGCTGCTACTCAATCGTTGGCAACAAGCTTGTTAGTTCAATCTTCGCATTCCAGGCTAAAGTCAGCGCTGCACCTTCCAGTCATCTCTTCTATCCGAATGATTCCAATGCAAGATTTCACATTCTGAAGGTGCTCTTCGCTGAGTTCTTGACCAGTGAGGACTTCAAAGCACTTCTTCTTTGCCTTAACATCCTCATTCAAGCTCGCTGTGCCGTAACAAATCACGCTGGCCCAGCCCTTTTGCCACTCATCAACTTGAAAGCAAACCCTGTTGTTTTTCCGGATAAAATCCAGCTTCTTACCTTGCCTGGCTGAATGAAAATAAATCTTTCCTCGCTCGTACCCGTAGGCGACGGGGACAACATAAGGTTCGTTCTCAAAGCAAAGCCCCAGCCTGCCATAAGAATGTCCCTTAACAAAACGCTCCATTTCATCCTGGCTCAGCGCTCTTGGTTTTTGGTGCACAAACTGCTGCATATTCCCTGCCAATCATTCACCTCCAGCTATTTTTTCTTAACCAGCACTCCAAGCAACCCGCTTACCAGGTTCCACAGCTCATGCTCCGTTGTTTGATGGTATTCCTCAAGCATTTTCAGGACCGCATCCTGCTCCTCCGGCGTTAGCAAAACCCACTGCTTTTGAAGCTCTGGCGGCATATGCTGATAGTAAGCCCTCCGCAGCTCCTCCGTCAGTGGTCGCCCCCTTTTCCGGCGAACATCCTCTGACTCCATTCTACCTTCTCCTTTTTAGCCCAGTTCACACACTATATCCAGCATCCCGGGTCGGAGGCAAGCACATCGCCGGTCTCTTCATAAGCCCTGCCCCGGCATCCGACACAGGTATCCTTGTAATTGCATTGCCCGCATTTGCCCTCTAGTTCCCGGGAGCGCAGTTGTTTTAATACCAGCGACCTATTCCATATCTCCTGGATGCTTTTCTCCCTTATATTGCCCAGGTTAATTTGCAGCAGCATGCAGGGGTTAACTTCACCATTAGGTGCAATCCTGATATAGCCAAAAGGCATCCCGGCAGCACAACCCCGGCCATAGTAGGGGATGCGGACTAAAAGCTCCGGGGGGAAATAGCGGGGGACAATTTTCCTCTCCTGAAGTATCAGGGGATACATAGGACAGGCAGGCACTCTTATGATGATAGGGCAATCTATCTGGGCTTGAGCCAGCCACACCATTATTTGTTTCCTTTTCTCAGGGCTTAGCGACTCACCGCGACATTCCATTTTCGCCCTGCCTGCTTCCACCAGGTCGAAAAACTCAGCAGCATCGGCGCCGCTTTTCACCGCTAGCTTTAGCATATCCGGAACTTCGGGGAGCGTTTGCTTTCTAATAACCATGCCAAATTGAAACGGCAGACCGGCCTCCTTACATGCTGCTGCTCCACCCATTGCCTGGTCAAAAGCCCCTTTATTGCCACGAAAGGTATCGTGAACCTCAGCTCTGGTGCTGTCTATGGAAATAGCTACCGATTGAACACCAGCCTTTTTTATCCTTTCAGCCATGGCTTTATCAATAAGCGTCCCATTGCTGCCGATGCCGGTCATTAAACCCTTGCTTACGGCATAGGAAGCAATCTCCAGAAAATCAGGACGGCATAAAGGCTCACCGCCATCCAGAACGAGAAATTTCGCCCCCCACTCCGCCAGCTCATCAATAAGCTCCCTGGCTTCTTCCGTCGATAGCTCATCATTTGATGCTTCTTCCGTAGCCTGAGCATAACAATGCTTGCAGTTTAGATTACATTTGCTGGTGATGCCGTAAGAGACCATGAACGGTGGTGGTATATCAGCCATTTTCTCCTTTAGCAATAGTCTCGCTCTGTGCTAATTTCGCCGCAATCACCGTTAAAACAGCATTACAGCCACAATTGGCATTAAATATGAAGTATATCACGTCAGGCTGCTTTTAGTGCATTCTTGGTGATTTTTTAAGCATCACCTTGAAGTCAGGAGATAAGATGCTTGGGCTTAGCCTTGCGCCTGAAGTAATAGACGACACATCCCAGAAGCAACATTCCAACGATAATGCCGATAACCAATCTCACATTCGTACCAGCTACCACCTCTCCGCCAGTCGACACCAGAAGGCGGATATAGTAATTCACCACCAGGAATTCTTGTTCTTCAGGGTATACCCTCAGCCATATCTCCCAATCCTTGCCTGCCCATTTTTGATTCGCTGGTATGGCAACTGTGACTTTCGTTTTAGCCTCAGAATTAGCTTCTACGCTAACCTTTTGTGAAGAGAAACTTATCCAGCTCTCATCAGGAAATTCAGCTCTCCCTTCCCTTCTTTCTGATTCCTCGGGATTATAAGTGGTCAACGCGAAAACATGATTTACATCCTCTTTATTACGAATAGTAAGGTTGAATTGAGCTTCTCCCCCAAGAGATAGATTATCTATCTTTATCTCCATAGGGGACACACTGAAGTTCTGAGCTTGAGCTGGGAAGGGAAATAAAATAATTACAATTAATAAAAATGCAGCAAGGTAAACGAGGTGTTTGCTCTGCGGCATCATCACGCGGCTACCGCACTTATGGTGACATGGGTTTGCATCGTAGCATTACCAACCGAGAAATAACCAGTCCCACCTTTGGTAAAGTCAGGTTGAGGAGTTAGCAGTCTCAATCCGAATTGGTGGCTGTCACCGGGGGCCATGCTAATGGAGTAAAATTGAGTTTGTTCTTTAGTGATTGGGATATAATCTCCCATATCCCAACCTTTAAACCAAAGCACATATACACGCTCACCATTGTTTCCATCACTGCTCAATGTCCATACATATGTAGGGTCATGAACACACACGGCGTCGCCCGCAGTGATAAAAGTATTGACATTGCAATTGCTTGTGGGGTCAACAGTCAAGTTGAACTGCGTTAGTCCTGTGTTATATTCTGTGTTCGGGCTTACAGTTCCGAAGCTCCAATTTGCCGGGGTTAGGATAATAGAAGACTCTGTTGTTCCATTCATAGTAATGGTTATGCTGTCACTATCTTGTGCCATCGCTGGCAAACATGAAATCAGAGCCAGAATGATTGCCGATAAAATAATTATAATACCTGACTTCATTTCCTTCTCCAGCATATTAATTTCAAATCATTTCATTAAGCAGCCACTGCACTTATGGTAATATTAGTTTGCATTGACCTGCCGCCGATAAAATAAGTGGGAGTTAGCAATTTCAGCCCAAATTGCTCTGTATCACCGTGCTTCCTGAGATTCAATAGCTTGCCATCTCTTGTCCATTCCATAGGGGTTCCCGTCGTGGTAATAAGGCTATAGCTGTCCTCTGTATCGCCCTTTATGTGATACCAAAGCGCATACACATTTTTGCCATTATCACCAGTACCGCTTAGAGTCCACTTATACTCAGGATTCGTGACCCATTTAGCATCTTCACCCTGGATATAAATAGTCACATTAGCGTTTCCCTCGTTGGTTATAGTGCACCAACTTGCTGGCAGGTCGGTTTTATACGTGGTATTTAAGCTCACGACGTCTTCGCCAGCTGGCTTCCATCCTGTCTGACTCAAACTGATAGCCATCACCGATGTTGTATTCATGGTAATAGTTGTTACACCAGTGCTGTTATCCGCCGCCATCACCGGCAAGTAAGCGATTGCAGCCAGAATAACAGCTGCCAGAATAGTTACAACGGCAATTCTCTCCCGCCTCATTGCCAGTTTGCCCAAAACTTTTGTTATGGTACAAAATTCATTATCTTTGCGTCAAGACATTACTTTAGGGCTTTATTATGAACTTCGTGGAGGAATTTAACCCGGCAAACAGCCGCTACAGCAGCCAGGCGTCCAGGCACATAGTGATAAAGAGGATACCGAGGTAGGGGAAGGCGGTCAGCTTATACACCTGCCACGCCGATTTTGAGCTCTGCATGCTTAGCAGGCGAAGACAGGCAGAAACCAGCAAGACGCCGAGGATATTAGCCACTACCAGGTAGAACAGGTGGAAATGGCAGGCAAAGAAAACAAAGATGGACCCTCCATAAAGGAGAAGGGACAAGCCGAAGAGCAACTTAACCGATTTATTAACTTCCCAATCCAGTGGGAAATAACGCAGCCCGGCCTGGCGATAATCGTCCCGATAGGCAACCATAACGCTCCAGACATGCAGCGGAATCCAGACAGCAACTAAAAGGCAGATGGATAGAATTTGAAGGTCAAATACCGGTCTTATGGCGAACCAACCGATGAGCACGGGGACACAGCCGGCGATTATCCCCAGGAAAACTTCCAGAGAGGTTTTCCGCCACAGCGCTGCGGCGATAACACCAATAGCTCCAAATATGAAACACCAGGGATTGACCAGCCAGGCTAAGGTCAGCCCGATAACTATCAGGGCGATAATCAACGGGAGCGATTTCTCCGGGGGATAAATACGTCGGGATGGCAGCGCTCTAAGACAGGTCCGGCGCATCAGGGCATCGATATTGCGGTCGAGATAATTGGTAAGCCCATTACACCCGGGGATGCCCACGGCGATAGCGGCTGCCACCAGAATGAACTCCCGAAGCGGGAAAAAACCTCCGGCAGCAACAATGCCTCCCGAAGCGATAAGGGCAGCGATAATGCCCATGAGGAAATGTAACCCCGATTCCCGGGGCTTCAATACCTCGATGTAATTCCAGGCAGCCTTTCTCCTGCTGGTAGCAACCGGATTCATCGTTGAGATAGCTCTTCCAGGACAGCCAGGACATCCTGCTGTGGCACACTGGCGCGAATCGCTGTTTTACCGATACCTTCCAGAAGAACCCAGCGAATTCCCTTTGCCTTGGTCTTTTTATCCACCTCCGTAGCCTTAGCTATTTCAGCTAAATTTACCCCGAAAAAAGCAGTAGGCAAACCGAACTTTCGCAGCAGTGATTGCTGCCGCTTAACTACGCGGGCAGGCAAAATACCCAATCTCTGGCTGAGCTTCGCTGCCCCCATCATGCCGATAGCCACTGCCTCACCATGGAGGAAGCCAATATATCGAGTAGCCGTTTCCAGCCCATGGGCAATGGTATGTCCATAATTCAGGATAATGCGTTGTCCCCTTTCCTTCTCATCCTGGCTGACAACCTGTGCTTTCAGGCTTGCACTATGTATAATCGCTTCGTTAACCGCACCCTGTTCCAGCTTTGTCAACCGGTCTACGTTAGACTCCAGAAATTCGAAAAAGTCTTTATCTAATATCAGCCCGTATTTAACGACTTCAGCCCAGCCGGAGGTCAACTCACGTTCGGGTAAAGTAGCCAGAGCCTGGGTATCAGCTAAAATAAAATTGGGTTGATAGAAAGCGCCAATAAGATTTTTACCTTCAGGATGGTTAACCGCCACCTTACCTCCGATACTGGCATCGACCATGGCTATCAGGCTGGTAGGCACCTGTATCCAGGGGATGCCCCGCAAATAAGTAGCAGCTACAAAGCCGGCTAAATCACCAATCATCCCGCCACCCAGGGCAATAAGTATATCGTCCCGCTCCACCCGCTTCTTTATTAGAAAGTTGTAAATGTCTATGGCGGTATTTATGCTCTTGGTTTTTTCGCCTGGCGGTACTACAAATGAATTAACTGCAAAACCAGCATTTCTTAAAACCTCCCCAACCCGGTCCCCATAAAGGCGAGAGACATTTTCATCGCTAATCACAATAGCTACGTGGGATGAAGTAACTTTTTTTAGCTCCTCTCCGAGCTTATCTAATAAGCCATAGCCGACAAAAATGGGATATCTTCGAGTGGCTGTTTCCACCCAGCAAGCAACGTCTTTATCAACCTTTAGCGGTGGGGCTAATTTCTTCTCCCGTGACGGGAGAGGATTAAGATGAGGGTGATGAGCAGAACAATGCAACCCCCACCCTCGTATCACCGCCTTAGCTACTTCATTGACGCTTAAATCATCGGTATTAATCACCAGGTCAACATCATCATAGTAAGGCTGTCTTCGGGCTTTAAGCTGCCGAATGCGCTCTAAAGGATTATCACCTTCAAGGAGAGGACGAATTTCAGAGCCATGACCACTCTCCTGAAACAGCCGCTGATAAATTGTCTCCGGTTTAGCATCAAGGCAAACGATGAATCCATTCCGGGCAAGCTGAGTATGATTCTGTGGGTCAACTATGGCACCGCCGCCAGTGGCGATAACTTTGTGACTTCGCCGGGAAGCTCTTTTTATGACTTCTCGCTCCAGCTCCCGGAATTTCTCCTCCCCATCCGGCTGAAAAATCTCAGCAATGGGTTTGCCAGCTAACTTCACTATTTCGGCATCGGTATCGATAAAATCCCAGCCCAGTTGTCCCGCTATCTCCCTGGCTACCACGGACTTGCCCGTGCCCGAGAACCCGGTGATAACGATATTGCCTGCTTGCCTGCTCATTTTCACGAAAATTCTTAGTCAGTATATGAGAAAAGCCCTATTGGGGCAAGGGCTCAACCAGTCTTAGATTTTCAGGCGAGTGGAACTTAGAGGAATCTTAATTACACAAAAAAGATACCACGAAAACCAAAACAAGATAATCATTTCAGAGCTTACTGTGAATTACTACTATGTATAGAAGATCAGAAATCCTAATAGTTATTTAACAGAAGACTATACCGTTACAGCTACCTCTGCTAGCTCTACATCTTCAGGTATAGCAAGCCCATCTTTCTGTAAAGACTCCAAGTAGCCCTGTATAGCCTCTTTAGTATGGTCAAGAGCTTCCTCTTTCGTCCGCCCTTGAGTAACACATCCCGGCAAAGCTGGCACAGTCGCTGTGTAATAACCCTCGTTGTATTCCAGAACTACCTTATATCTTACCATCTTACCCCCGAAGTAGCTTGACGAACTCCTCAACAGCTAGATTAGCCGTGCGAAGAATGGCTTTTAGCGTGCCCGGGCCAACTCATGGTGTCTAGGAACAGTGACTGGTTTACGTCCAGGACATCTCATCCTCACATGGCTACCCTTAATACGAGCTACCCGATAGCCAATGCGCTCTAGCGCTGATATGCACTGGGCTCCTGAAATAACCGGGAGTTCGGGCAGCAGGCGCTAACCTCAACCTGGTCAAGGGCATATTCCTTGGGCACTGTCCATCCCTCCTCATCCATGCTTTCCAGGCAGAGTTCAGCGGCTTCTTTGATATTAGCCAGTGCTTCCTCCTTAGTCCTACCCTGCGAAATATATCCAAGGAGCACCGGTATCTCGGCTACTATGTAACCATCTTCACCCTCTGTGAGAATAACAGGCAGTTTCATCTTTTATCCTATAAAATCCCAATATGATTATAATCCATCATCAGAAACAAGGCAAAGACAACTGATAATTACGGTAATTCGCCAGCGTTTCTTTTAAGCTGTCTCCGCCGAATTTCTCAAGGCAGGTATCGGCGAGAACGATAGCCAGCATTGCTTCGCCGATTACCCCGGCAGCAGGAACAACACAGATATCGCTGCGCTCGTAGTGAGCTTTAGCCTTTTTGCCGGTTTGTAAGTCAATGGAATCCAGCGGATTAACCAGAGTAGCGATAGGCTTAACCACCGCTCTGACCACTATATTCTCGCCATTGCTTATGCCACCTTCAATGCCGCCAGCATGGTTGGTAGGGCGATGCCAGGGCAGAGATTGCTTCGTCGCTGACGCTCCTCGCAATGACAAAGAAGGAGAATGCTCACCAGTGACGGGGGAAGGGCTGGGCTCGATAACATCTTGAGCTTGCGAGCCTTTAAGTTCCGCCAGGGCAAAACCATCTCCTATCCCCACTCCTTTTACCGCGTTAATGCTCATTATCGCCCGGGCGATTCTGCCATCGAGGCGGCGGTCCCACTGAACGTGGCTGCCCAAGCCTACCGGGACTCCGGTGGCAATTACTTCAAAAATCCCGCCTAACGTGTCACCTTCAGCCTTAGCTTTATCAATGGCGGCTATCATTTGCTTTTCCAGCTCAGCATTAGCGCAGCGAACCGGAGACGCTTCCACCTGCTGCCAGTCTATGGAGACTGCTTCGCGCAGCTCATAATGGCACCCCCCAATTGCCACAGTGTGGCTGTGAATGGCGATGCCAAGCTCTTCCAGAAATCTTTTGGCTACCGCCCCAACAGCCACTCTAGCCGCTGTTTCTCGAGCGCTGGCTCGCTCCATAATCGGTCTGATATCGCTAATGCCATACTTAACAACTCCAGCGAGGTCAGCATGCCCGGGACGAGGACAGGACACCGGCTCAGCCTCCCAGTCTCGCCAATCCTTGTTGTAGATAAGCAATGCAATTGGACTACCCGTGGTAAGCCCGTGCCATAGTCCCGAGATAATCTCAACCTTATCTTCCTCAATCTTCATGCGGGAACTGCGCCCATAGCCTGCCTGGCGGCGTCTTAATTCTCCGTCGATATATTCGGCCGGCAAGGGCAAGCCATTGACCATGCCCTCAATTATGGCGGTCAATGCCTTTCCATGTGATTCACCGGCAGTGAGAAAGCGAAATCTTTCCATCGGCTTTCCTTAATTATCCCTGCCATTCAGGGTGAGACGAGGTATCTGGGCTGAGGATAAGTCTGGGTTAACGTTTCCAGCAAAACGATATCCTGCCCGCTTAACCCCAGCACCCTCAATTTAATCAGGCTGCTTAATTCAGATGAACTTAACCCGAGAAGCTTTTCCAGGATTGACCCTGCCGCGGGTTTGTAATACTTCAACTCCGGAGATACAGCGCCGGATAGCTCCGTTGCCACTTCCACTGCCTTATCCAGTCCACCCAGCTCGTCTACCAGACCGAGTCCCATGGCTTCGCTGCCGGTATAAAGCTGCCCCGTGGCTAAGCTTCTTACTTCCGCCTTATCCATTCCCCTGCCTGCAGCAACGACATCAATAAATTGCTCGTAATATTCATCAACCAGACCTTGCATGATTTTCTGCTCATCAGGTGTCAGGTTTCTATACCCCTCATACATATCCTTATGCTCGCCACCGGTGAAAGTCTGCATCTCAATGCCCAGCTTATCAAACAAGCCCTTGAGGTTAGGTATCTCGGCAATAACTCCGATGCTTCCCGTCAGCGTCCCGGGGAGAGCCACTATCTTGTCTGCCTCACAGGAAATATAGTAGCCACCAGAAGCAGCAATCGAGCCCATGCTGACCACAACAGGCATCAATTGCTTGGCCTGCTCTATTTCCTCCAGGATTTCCTGGCATGGCGCTACCTCGCCACCGGGACTGTCCACACGCAGGATAATCGCCTTTACTGAAGAATCTGCCTCCGCCTCCCCTAACAGCTGCCGCACCATATCTGGAGTAATAACACCGCTATACGTAAGTGGGCTGCTTGTTCCCGCAATATCACCAGTGAGTGTAATCACTGCAATTTTATCCCGGCCAACTCCGCCGGGCATTGAAACACAGCTAACTGGAACTAACATCACCAAAAGCAGCAGCACCACTATACCAATAAGAGCCACTCTTCTCTGTTTCATTTCTCTCCTCCTTCCAGCAATTTTTTGTAGTAGCTATCAGCTTTCAGCCTTCAACGATTGGCTAGCCGCTGATTGCCGATTACTGGCTCTTTTTCATATACTAACATGCTTCTTCAGCTTTGTTAAACATTATGTCAACTGGAGCCTTCTTTCCCGTCCATAGCTCAAAGGAAGCCGCTCCTTGATATACTAGCATAGGTAAGCCGCCAAGGGTATCAGCCCCGGACTTCTGTGCTGAGTGCAACAAAGGCGTCACCCGGGGATTGAATACCAGGTCATAGACTAGAATACCCTCGGGAATTACATCGCCGGAGAGCGGTGACCGCCCTTGCTGGGGACTATATTTCATTCCTATGGTAGTGCAATGGACTATTAACCGACAGCGCTTAAAGGTATCAGCCGAATTTACGGTCTGCCAGGGCAAGACAGCGATTCTGGTTTTCCAGCCAGCTCCGGTTATATAGCGATTTATATGCTCGGCCAGGGCTTTGGACTTATCCAGTATTCCATCCATAATAGTGAGCGAACTTACTTTGTTCTGCACCAGGGAAAAACACACCGCCCTAGCAACCCCGCCAGCACCTAAAATTACCGCCTCTACGCCCTCAGGCTCAAATTTGCCCTCTCTGCGTAGCGCAGTGATAAATCCATCTGCATCGGTATTGAACCCCAGGAGCTTGTCCCCTTTTCTAGCGATGGTGTTGATTGCCCCAATCAAAGCTGCCCGCTCATCAACCTGGTCCAGTAAAGGCAGAACCGTTTCCTTGTAAGGCGTGGTTACATTGGCGCCCAGGTTTTGTGGCTTTTTTAACCCGGCTATCCGGGAGCTGAGCTTCTCCGGACTTGTTTCCCAGAGTTGGTAGCGAATGTCGAGGTGATAGTAATCCAGAGCCGCCTGCTGAAAATAGGGTGAGATAGAGTGCTTAACCGGATAACCAATAAGACCGATGAAATCAGGCATCCCCCAACATCTTATCAAGCAAACCCTGTCCCTGCAATGGCTGGTGTTCGTTCATATGATTGGTGACACTTAACTTCCTTCCTTGTCATTGCGAGGCACAAAGTGCCGAAGCAATCTCATGGGTTTGCTTCACTTCGTTCGCAATGACTGCCAGGGAAACAGGATTGCCACGCTTTGCTCGCAATGACAGGTTGGAATTGCTAAACCCTCTCTGATTAAAGCCGAGGTATGCCTGAAGCTTAATAGAGTCAGCCGCAAATAGCAGGAAGTCAACCGGCAACCTTTGTCGCTCTTGCTGGTGTAGCATTAGTAAAAAAGAGGAGGGTCGGTATACCGACCCTCCTCTAACCTGTCAGTCTGGAAGCTGAGACCTATCGACAGCCACACAGCCTACTTGCAGTCCGCTATAGCAAGGTAAGCTGCTATGTCCAGGTCCACCTGTTGAGCCAACTTCTGATCCTGTCTCTCAGTCGTATTAGTCGGACTGGCCTGACATAAAAAGGGGGAAGGTCCTTAAGGGACCCTTCCCCTTTTACCTCACTTGCTAAACACCCCTACTTAAGGCAAGGTATCCCAGAAAGTGAGATTTGCGGCATCCTTGGCCTGTTTACCGTTCGCGGCGATACCCGGAGTAAACACTCCAGTGTCACCACTCTCGTTGAAGGCGGCCATGTCACTCGCCGCAGCCTGGACTTGGGCTAGCGTGCCAGTAGCGAAGTATGTCCTGGCTTGAGCGATGGACATCAGAGGACCAGAAGGCGATGACCCGAACGCGGCATTGTTCAAGATGGCTGCTACCAATTGCTGCAGCAACTGCATCCTGGCCTGGTCTAGTTGGGTACGCTTAGCGTCTTTGCCCTTGCCGGTTGACGTCTGGGCAATATTGGACCAAAAGGCACCCATCAGTTTCCCCTGGTCGCTTATCAAATGCGAGCCGATGGTTTGATCGGAGGCTGATAGTCCAGGATATGTGTGCCCGCCGACGGTGCCGCCAAACCACACTGCGTCGGAAAGCAGCATGTGGGTTGCCCAGAAGCCCTGCGTCCGCGTGGTCAGGGCTGCGGTATTATCGTAGGTTATGGTTACCGTGTCCCCTGCGGCGAGTACGCTGATGGTGGCTATTCCCGTACTCTGATCCACAGATACCGTTGATGTGCCCAGTGCAGATGTGAACGCAAGAGCATCAAGGGTCCAGCCGCTTTGCGCGTTCTCGGTGATAGTCCCGTAGTCTCCAGGAATCAAGTTAGCGAATGTCTGCGAACCGGTCCCACCTGATGTTGTGATCGAGATTGGACTCGGTAGTACGGTAGCTGTGAAGGTGAAGGTTCCGGTCCCACCCTTGGCATCTTTCACGAGGATGATGGTAGCCAGCTTGGTGTTGCTGTAGGTGACCGTCCCAGTGCCATTGATGGGTACCGTAACGTTCTTGATCAGGCTCGGGTCGTTGGAAATCCAGCCCGCAGGCAGTGCGCCCTCGGTCACATTGTAGTTTCCTGCCGTCACCAGCACCGACACCGAGCCGGTGCCACCAACGGTGGTGATGCTCTGAGGCGACACGCTGCTGGGACCAGTCGCTGTAAAGTTGAAGGTGCCGTCACCGCCCGTGGCGTTCTTGACTATCTGTAACATGCCCTGGGCGGTGTTATTGTAGGTGACCGTCCCGGTGCCATTGATGGGTACCGTAACGTTCTTGATCAGGCTCAGGTCGTTGGAAATCCAGCCCGCAGGCAGTGTGCCCTCGGTCACGGTGTAGTTTCCTGCCGTCACCAGCACCGACACCGAGCCGGTGCCACCAACGGTGGTGATGCTCTGAGGCGACACACTGCTGGGACCAGTCGCTGTAAAGTTGAAGGTGCCGTCACCGCCCGTGGTGTTCTTGACTATCTGCAACATGCCCTGGGCGGTATCCGTGTACGTGATGGTGACAGCGTCCCCACTGGCGAGAGTTATGGTAGCAGTAGGTGGTGAGCTGACATTAATGGTGCTACCCCCCGTGCTGCTAGTACCGGTCAGACTTGTCAGGGTCCAACCGCTGGGGACTGTTTATGTAAAAGAAAAGGTACCTGCTGGCAGACTTGAGAATGTTGTTGTATTCGGTATTGTTGGTGTGCCTGCATCGGTATCCAAGGTAAAAGGACCAAAGTCACTCGTGAAATTAAAGGCTACACCCGGGGCGCTAGCCGGACTGGTGACCTTGATAACGGTAATGCTGCCCGTTGGCAACGTTACCGCCGGGATTGGGAGGGCTATCGCTCCTGAAGGGCCAGCCGACTGACCGTCGATGGTGAAGTGCTTGTTCGCCCCGCCGCCTCCAGCTCCGCTCCACGCAGTGGTTGTCCAATCATCATAAACGTGGGTTCCGTATACTACGCCCGCGGGAACAGCAGCTGCTGGTGCGTGCGCTCCATATAGCGAGGCGGGATTACTCAACAGGTATTCATGACCAGTGCTCCAAACAAAGCTCGCCGCCATCTTCGCTTCGAAGTAGATGGTGACAGTGTGAGTCCCGCTCGAGAACGAGGCCGGGAAGTTGGAGTTAGTTGCGTGGATTGTAGCTGGGTCGATGCGGAAGGCGTGGACAGCAGACGGCGAGTTTAGCGGATCATCCCCGGTAAAAGTGTGGTTCTTGTCATTGTAGCCTTGGTTGATGTTGAGTGGGGTGAAGGCCCAGAAGCCGTCGCCACCATCAGTGGCTGGAGGCTCCGGGGTGCCGTCAGGTAACACCGAGTTGGCAGCTACATACGGTTTATCCACCGCCACCCTGAAGTTGCTGAGAGCATCTATAAATATGCGACCGCCCACGGCTTCGTCGAACATCACATTGAAACTGGGAACGGTGCCGGTTATCCCCGTTACCGTATATTGATATTGCACCCAGTCGTTTTCGGCATAGCCGCTCTGCTGTCCCGTGCCCCACGAGGAGGTGCCTTTATCATACCCGGACTTATCATAGCCAACGGCATCTGCCTCGGTAGCCGCGGTTAGCGCGGAGTTAGCCCCATCGGTCGCCGTTATCTTGTAGCGCCCGGGTATCATCGGTGGAGAGTAGGTAGTCTGGAAGCTGCCGCTAGCATCCGTAGACACCGGCGGTAGAATATCAGTCCCCGCGTTGCCCGGCTCCTGCACTATAATATTGACGGTGCCGTCCGCCGTGAACCCGCTCCCGGTTATGACCATTGTCTCCCCGACGGCGTACTTGGTCTTGTCGGTCGAAATCGTGGCTGTGGATGTGGCACCCACCAAAGCCCCGCCAATCATGGTAACGATGACAAGAGCCGCTATAAAAAGCGAAGCCCCTATCATGACTTTTTTAAAATTTCCGAATCTTTTCATAATGTTTTATCCCCCTTTTTAATGGATTGCCTTCATAATACTTCAAATGTTTTTTATTGATATTCCGCCTTTTTCCCGCTCGCTATATTCCAGTCCCATCGTGGCAAGCGGCTCCTTTATATTTGTATTTCGTTTATTTATCATCATCTATTTGAAATATTTGAAAGGCTACACAATCTCCGAATGCATGACCTAAAAATAAAAAACCGACCTTTCAAGGTCGGTTTCACTATTGGCTCCCCACCACCCAAGTGCCCACCTACAGGTGACGGCTCAACGCCCCCTCGTCAATCGGCTACTCGTCACCTTGTCAAGTCATTTTTTGCCCTTATCTTGGTCGCTACACAGCACAACATACACCGCGCCATATTTTATTTTCGCAGCCAAGATATGTCCTAGAATTTTTCCCTGGCTATCACCACCTCTTAGAATTTTCCCATTGCCCTTGACCTAGGCACAACAAAATATAACAGACTTTAGTCCGCTGACTCTTGTACCACTCTAATTTAGTTCAAGTCAATAGCATTATCTTTACTTTACCTCCAAATCGTGGGACAAAAGTCCTGTTTCCGCGACTTTTTGGTCAGGGTAAAAATTGGTCATGGTAAAAACCCGGGAGCCGGGGATAGGACTTTCTGGTGATTTACGGGGAAGAAAGCTTAGATTAGTATAAGTTTAGGCAACATAAATAAAGTTGTGTGTGGATGGATAAGATAGAGGTAAGATGAAAGTATACTCAAACGATTCCGAGATGCTGACTACCGCCGAGGTAGCCAGGCTATTGCATGTTCATCCCAACACGGTGAGGCAGTGGAACAATAAAGGGATGTTTCATGCCTATCGTCTGGGGACAAGGGGTGACCGCAGGTTCGACCGCAAGGAGATAGAGCGCTTTATGATGGAGCATAACGACACCTGGTTGTCCCCTGTATATTAGCTCGAGGCTTTCCCTGATTTCATGGTCTGACGCGTACTTAAATCCCGCCATCTCACCCTTAAAATGAGGTAATAGTTTGCCCTAACCCGCTGGACCCACCACCACATACGGCTTTCATCTCTGGTTTTATTTTTTGATTTTAGTACCAGTACTATTTTAAAATATTTTTAGCATATATGGGAATCAAGTCAATAGCATTATCTTCACTTTACCTCCAAATCCACGAAAAATGTTTTGTTTTCTCTGACTTTTTGGTCAAAGTAAAAGGCGGGGACCCGGGATAGTACTTTTTGGTGATTTACAGGGAAGAGAGCTTAAGTTAGTATAAGTTTAAGTAACATAAATAAAGTTGTGTGAGGATAGATAAAGAAGATTATAAGGAAGAAGAAATGGAAATAATGAATAAAGAAGAGACCGAAAAAATAACTAAAATGTCTTTTGCTGATTTAGCGAACCTTGCTGGCGACCAGAAATTCCTGGCGCAAGTAGTTTCAGCAGTTTATAACTATGGAATTCAACTGGGAAAACAGCAAGCGTTACGAAAGAAGTCTCCAAGAACACAAGCGAGTTAAGATGAAAGTAGACTCAAGCGATTCCGACATGCTGACTACCGCCGAGGTAGCCAGGCTATTGCATGTTCATCCCAACACGGTGAGGCAGTGGAGCAATAAAGGGCTGTTTCATGCCTATCGCCTGGGGACAAGGGGTGACCGCAGGTTCAACCGCAAGGACATAGAGCGCTTTATAAGGCGCGAATAAACTTTAGCTGCGGCAGCTCCTTCAGACAGAGTGCCTTATCAATCGTTGTTCAAGCTATGAGGCTGTTTAATTTTGATTTTGCGTTCGTTTTTAGGCATTTCAACAACCTTAAATTCTAAATCCTAATTTCTAAACTCTAAACAAATTCTAAATTCCAAATTCAAATACCAAAACTCGTTTTGTTTTGGAT
>DAOUMA010000017.1:0-8768 GCA_034414555.1 Dehalococcoidia bacterium
ATCCAAAACAAAACGAGTTTTGGTATTTGAATTTGGAATTTAGAATTTGTTTAGAGTTTAGAAATTAGGATTTAGAATTTAAGGTTGTTGAAATGCCTAAAAACGAACGCAAAATCAAAATTAAACAACCTCCTGATATATAGGAGGTGCTGAAATCGCGGCAGGCTAACCCTTGCCACGCATTTTTATACCACTAGTTATATTAATCTGTATAGGCTGCCCGCATTTAGGGCATGTCATTTCCATAATCAGAGGCTTCTCCATTATCCGTTCCACAAGAGTTGTAACTATAGAATCCACGTTATCCAGCCGCTCATCTATCAGGTCAAGACGCTTAATCAGCTGCTCTATATCTAACTTTCCGGTAGCGGCTTTTATAATTGATCCTCCTTAATCCCCGTAGTCTCCCTTTTCTAAAAGGGGATTTAGAGATTTTTATAAGCCCTTCTCCACAACGCCCAGGGCCTCTAGTTCATCTTTATCATGTGCCTTCAGCTTATCTATTTGTTCCGATACACTCTTCTCCAGGTATTTACGAAAAGCCTCTCGCGCCGCCGGTGAATTACGCACCGCCGCCTTGGCTCTCTGCCATTCATCGTTAACCACCTCGTCAATTTTCTCAGGACCCATCGGCTCCTTACTTTGCCAGATACTTTCCAGCCTATCCAGAACCCGCTTCGTTATTGACCTCTTCAAACGATCCAAAGAAAAAATCTCTTCCCAGGCATATTCTTGTCCCTCTTTTTTCTCAGTCATATTTTATCCCTCCTTTACAGTGTATTATTATTGCTTTAACTGTATAGCTTGTCAAGATATTGATTTACAACGGCAAAAGATATACATTATCTATAGGGGGTGATTAAAAATGCCAGAAGTAGAAGTTGGGATTGTAACGGATTTTTTTGCCCGACCTGTAGTGGCTGGTATCGAACTAACCGCCACGCTAAAGACAGGGGACAAAATCCATATCAAAGGAGCCACCACCGATATGGAACTTGTAGTGGAATCCATGCAAATTGACCGCGTCGATATCACTACAGGCAAACGTGGCGACATCATTGGCATAAAAGTTCCCGATAGGGTGAGGCGAGGCGATAAGGTTTACAAAGTTACCGAATAGATTGCTTCGTCTTACTCGCAATGACACGGAGCAAATTGGCCATTTCAATAGCTTCGACTGCAGCCATAGAACCTTTATTACCCTCTTTGGCTCCTGCCCTCTGAATAGCCTGTTCCAGAGTATCAGCGGTGATTATGCCCTGTATCACCGGTAACCCGGCATCCAAAGTCACCCGCCCGATTCCTCTACTTACCTCAGACGCTACATACTCAAAATGGGGAGTCCCGCCGCGAATTACAGCGCCAAGGCATATTATGGCGTCGTATTTGCCACTCTGCGCTAATTTTTTAGCTACCAACGGGATTTCAAGACAGCCTGGCGTCCACGCAACATCGATATCACCTTCCCCAACACCATGACGCAACAGAGCATCATTCATCCCTTCTAACAGCCTGGTGGTTATCATCTCGTTAAACCGAGAAACGACAACGCCAAACTTCAGCCCTTTGCCTACCAGTATTCCTTCGTAACGCTTAGCCATCGTCTACCTCCTTTATATGGAGCAAATGCCCCAGCTTCTCTTGCTTGGTCCTCAGGTAATTGACATTGACTGGATTAGGGGGAGTCACCAGGGGGACAATTTCCACTATTTTGAGTCCATAACTTTCCAACCCTACTACTTTCTTGGGATTGTTAGTAAGCAGCCTTATTTTATGTAACCCCAAATCGGCCAAAATCTGCGCCCCGATGCCGTAATCCCTTAAATCAGGAGCAAAACCTAATGCTATGTTAGCCTCAACGGTGTCCAGACCTTGGTCCTGAAGCGCATAGGCACGAAGTTTATTATGAAATCCAATTCCTCTCCCTTCCTGCCGCATATATAAGAACACCCCCCTGCCTTCTAAACAGATTCTCTGCATTGCCAACCCAATTTGCTCACCACAATCACACCTCAAGCTTCCGAAAACATCCCCGGTAAGACACTCACTATGAACCCGCACCAATACCGGCTCATCCCCCGATATATCCCCCTTTACCAGAGCAACATGCTCTGCAGGGTCGACAATAGACTTATAAGCTACCGCCACAAATTCACCGTATCTGGTGGGCAACCTGGCTTCAGTTACTTTCTGAACTAGCTTTTCATGGCGGTGCCGATAAGCAATAAGCTCCACTATGGAGATAATCTTCAAACTATACTTCTCAGCAAGGGCTTCAAGCTGCGGTAACCTCGCCATACAACCATCTTCATCCATAATCTCACAAATAATACCAGCAGGATAACATCCCGCCAGTTTAGCCAGGTCCACAATGGCTTCAGTATGCCCGGCTCTCACCAATACTCCGCCTTCTCTAGCACGAATAGGAAAAACGTGCCCCGGCTGAACTAAATCTTCAGGCCTGGTATCAGGGTCAAGCACCGCTTTTATAGTTTGTGCCCGGTCAAAAGCAGAAATCCCCGTGGACACCCTATCCTTCGCTTCAATTGATACCGTGAAAGCAGTTGAGTATCTCGAAGTATTATGTTGAACCATTAATGGTATTCTCAGTTCGTCCAGCCTTTGCCCGATGATAGGAAGGCAAATCAATCCTCGCCCGTGTTTAGTCATAAAATTTATTGCTTCAGGAGTGACTTTCTCCGCAGCCATGGCTAAATCACCCTCATTCTCCCGGGACTCATCATCGATGATGACCACCAACTTACCCGCCTTTATATCTTCAATTGCTTCGGTGATAGGAGCTAACATATTACCCGCCTCACTTCGTAAATCCGTATTCCTTAAGCAGGGCAAAAGTTAAATTTTGACCTGTTTTTTCACTGAGTCGCTTCAGGTATCTAGCGATAACATCCACCTCTAGATTAACTGTGCTACCAGGTCTTTTCTCAGCCAGGATAGTATGTTCTATGGTGTAAGCTACTAAAGAAACAGAAAAGGAAAAATCGTCAACAGCGATAGTGGTAAGACTAACGCCATCCACAGCAATAAAACCTTTCTCAGCAATGTATGACATTAATTGAGCCGGCGCTGCAATCCGCACAATGCGTGAGTCTTCCTGAGGAGTCACCGAAACAATCCTTCCAACATCATCAACATGCCCCAATACCAGATGACCACCAATACGTCCTCCCATTGCTAATGCTCTTTCCAGATTCACATGGTCACCATAGTGAAGCTCACTAAGATTGCTGCGATGCAGCGTCTCAGGCATAATACCAACACTAAAGCTATCATCACTCAAAGATGCCACCGTTAAACAAACTCCGTTAACCGCTATGCTGTCGCCAGGTCCCATCCCCTGAAGCACCTCCCCTCCCATAATAACCAGACGATTTGCATCCGCTTCCTTGACCACACCAATTTCCTCTACTATACCAGTAAACATCCCTCACCTTTCTACATATCCACTGACCAATAAATTATCGCCAAAGCTTTTAACATCAACCCGTCTCAGGTGCTGAGCCTCAATTATCGATTCAACCCCATTCCCACCTACCGCCGCTTTGGCTCCATCGCCACCAATAACAATCGGCGAAATAAATACCAGAACTTTATCCACCAGATGGCTATCAAAAAATGAGCCGAGTAGAGCACTCCCTCCCTCAACCAGCACACTCAGTATTTCACGCTTCGCTATTGCTCTGGATAGTTCCCCCACATCTACCTTCCCCTCTTTCGCCGGTAATTCCAGCACTTCAACACCAGCCTGGATAAACTTTTTCTTTTTCTCAATATCCATAGGTTTTACCGTGGCAATTAAAGTTTCGCCAGGCTGCTTAAAAACATTGGCGGCCAATGGCGTTCTTCCTTTACTGTCAACAATTATCCGCAATGGCTGGGATTTCGTATTGCCACCTTTACCACAACAACCACGAGCAGTAAGATGTGGGTCATCAATAAGCACAGTATTCACCCCAACCATTATCGCGTCCACTATATGCCGCACACTGTGTACATATTCCCTTGCCTCTCTATTACTGATCCACTTAGACTGATTGGACCTGGTGGCAATCTTGCCATCAAGACTCATGGCAAATTTAGCAATGAAGAATGGCAAGCTGGTGGTGATAAATTTAATGTAAGCCTCATTTATTTCCTCAGCTTCTTGCTGGTGTTCACCAACATAAGTCCTGATGCCAGCTTTGTTTAGCTCTTTTATCCCGTTCCCGGAGACCAGAGGATTAGGGTCAAGCAATGCAATATGGACTTCTTCTATGCCGGCGTTGATTATCGCTTGTGTGCATGGCGGTGTTTTCCCATAATGGCAGCATGGCTCAAGGGTAACATACATGGTAGCTCCCCGTGCCTTTTCTTCGGCCTGGCGAAGCGCCATCACCTCTGCGTGAGGCAAACCAGCGGGCTGTGTATGTCCCACACCCACCAGAGCACTATCCTTGACCACCACCGCTCCCACCGCCGGATTTGGACTGGTATACCCTAAAGCTAATCTAGCCAGAGATAGAGCACATCCCATATAATCCTCAGATGTCGCCGTCATTTAGCCCTCCTGGTAACCTTTAAAATACCTGCTCGCTGTAGGACCACTCTGCCCCTGATATTTACTTTGTAAACCAGGTGAACCATAAGTCCTTTCCGCAGGAGAAGTCAAGCGGAGAAACGAAATTTGTCCGATTGCCATTTTATAATACAGGGTGATGGGAAACCTGGATACATTGGATAACTCTAAAGTGAGTTGCCCTCGCCAGCCAGGGTCAACATACCCCGCTGTGGAGTGAATTAAAAGCCCGATTCTACCCAGTGAACTTTTCCCTTCAAGTCGAGCTACAATATCATCAGGTAGCTCAATCGACTCAAGCGTGCTGGCTAACACAAACTCACCGGCATTAAGTAGAAACGGCTTCTCCTCGTCAATTTCTACCAGCTCGGTTACATCATCCGTACTTTGTTTGACATCAATATAAAAGGGATAACGCCGGGTTTTAAATACGAGCAGCCTCTTATCCAGGTGTATATCAACACTCGCTGGCTGAATGCAACCCGGGTCAAGAGGCTCGATGACTATCCTGCCTTTAGCAATCTCTTCTTTAATCGTGCGGTCGCTGAGTACCATAGCTGCTGTCAAGCATTCTATCATTCGCCTTGCAAAAACTGCAAACAAGGGGAATGTAGCCATCGTATTCACCCATATATACGATATACCTGTCAACTTTTCCCTGCAACTCAATCGTCAGATGGATTACCCTGGCTACCTTTATGTAAAGCTAATCTTATGTAAAGATAGCTTCCGCAGAGGAACACAGGTTATCAATTATTGAGCCCAAGTCAAAGCAGGTGCAATTTATCTTGCAGGCCGGCGAAAAATATTAAGGAATTTACCTTCGTCTTACAGCTTGCAAAAATTCGTCTTCGTTAATGCCAAGCTGCTTAAGGATGTCTGAAAGCAGGTATGGGCTAACGGTTTTAGCAGGATGGATAGGAATAGGAGCACGGCGACAATCCTCATGATGGAATATTGCGTGGCTTCCCTTCTGACGTACCTTCTCAAACCCTAATGTCTGAAGCCCTTGACCACCTCTCTAGCCTTGAGGGGAGGCAGTTTTGTCATACTGTTATTGTGACCCGCTGGGTGCTAATTTCCTCCGGGACTTCCTCACCACGCTCCCTACGATATTCAAGGCAAAGCTCAAGCACTTCTTTGATATTAGCCAGGCATTCCTCATAGGTCTCGCCCTGAGCATGGGCTTCTGGAATAAGAGGACAACTGGCTACATAGAACCCGTCAGGTGCTTTCCTGATAATAGCGGTATATTGCATTCTCTCTATCTCTCTTTCTCTCTCTAATTATACCATAATCATAATTAGAACTATCTCCAAACAGGAAGACATTGGTAGTCTGTGTATCTACAATTTCAGGCGAGGCGGCCACTCAGTCAAGCCTGGCATATAGCTTGTCAACTTTTTCCTGCAACTCAATCGTCAAAGGAATTTTGCAGTTGACTATAAACTGATTTCGTTGAACCATATCAGCCGAAGCATTTCAAGTAGTCTTTATGGTATTTTTTGATTTGTTCTACAACCTTCTTCGTGGCTTCGAAGGAGGGGTCTGTCTGAAACCTCTGCGGGATGGGAACTGGTTCCTCTACCTCAATTTTGAAATCTGCCAGTCCTGATATTAAAGCCAGCCAGGCATAAGGTAAAACTTCCCTATTATAGCCAGAGCCAATTATGTCAATTTGCTTGCCCTGGCAAATTTGAGCCATCTCCCTGACTTTTTCACCAATCATTCTAAAACCTCTTACGGGCAAACCTAAATTGGTCAACTGGTCGGCAAAATGAGGGTCAGAACCTCCGTTTCTAAGGATGATTTGGGGCTTAAATTCCCTGTTCAGCGGCTGGATTATTTGCTCAAAAACCAATTTATAAGAATCATAGCCAGCATAAACCGGCAGAGGGACATTAATGGAATATCCCTTCCCGGCTCCTTCTCCAATCTCATCAGCAAAACCTGTCCCGGGGTACAGGGTCCTGGGGTCCTGGTGTAAATCAATGAATAATACCCTGGGGTCAGAATAGAAATACTCACAGGTCCCGTTTCCCTGATGGGCATCAGTGTCCAAAATCAAAATCCTTTCCAAAGCATACTTTTCCATTAAATACTTGGCTAAAAAGGCGTTATCATTGTAAATACAGAAACCCTCGCCATAAGACGGTTTGGCATGGTGCATGTTCCCACCAATACACACCACCTTCTTATATTCGCCCGTCTGGATTAAATCAGCCGCCATCTTCGCCTGTCCAATCATCAATCTTGCCGCCTCTTCCAACTTTCCTGGCCTGCCCATCGGCATATTATCCCCTGAGTGGTAGCGGGAAAAACTTCCGGGATAACTTAAGCCTAAATTGGCAGCCTTAAAATAGCCCCGGGTGAAATCAATGTAATCCTTAGTGCAAATCAGCCCTAAATCCTCATCTGTAGCCGGCTCTGCCTTCAGGATTCTGTAGTTATCATCCTCGGCTAAGTTCTCTTTAAGAAATTCAGGAAAAATTTCATACCTGTCGCCGCGAAAGGGATGACCCGGGCCGAAATCGTATTCCTTTAGCTCCTCGCGATATAAAATTGCTATTGCCATTCTAACGCCTCTCAAGAAATCGGGAGATTATTTCCGCCAAATCCTCGATATCCTTCTGATAGACAAATTCATCTTTGCCATGGATATTGCATTCCCGCCTGATTACCCCCAGCCCAAACTCTTTACCACCCCACTCAGAGGTAACGATATATGGCAAATCCCCAGAACCCATCTCGCCAAATTTGCCACCTTGACCGGTGACCCCCTCGATTACCCGGGCTAATTCATCCACAACAGGGGCCTGACAGGGAGGCACAGCGGGAATTCGGTAAATTCTCTCCACCTTCCAATTAACTCCTTTGACCGAGGCAAGGGTATCCATCAATTCCTTTTCTGCTTCCGGTAAATTTTCTTCGGGAATCAATCTTCTATCCAGGGAAATTAAACATTGGTCGGGAACGATGTTGACTTTAAGCCCACCCACAATCTTATTTATATTCAATCTTGATTCCATTCTGCTAAGCCCGGTGTCAGGATGAACAGCAACCACTGATTTTCTTTGCACCACTTTGCTTTTGAGTTCAAGAAGGGCTGACATCAAAAGGTTCGCTTTCTCTACAGCATTCTCTCCCAGGTGAGATGATCCTGAGTGAACTGATTTCCCATTAACCTTGATATCCATATGAATCGCTCCGAGATTTGCTATTCCGACATAACCAAAACCAGAATCAAGACTGAAAACATAAGCCCCGGTTACAGGTTGTAAAAATTGGGTTAAATAGCGGATTTGGCTAGCCTGGCCACTTTCTTCATCCGTGGTAATCATCGCTGAAGTATCATACTTCAAAGCTTTTCCCGTGAGATGCTCCAATCCGAGAAGCAAGGCAACAATTGCCCCTTTCATATCCGCTGTCCCTCGACCATAAATTTTCCCGTTTTCCACCCGGGGATGAAAGGCATTCCACCCCTCAGCGGGAACCACATCAATGTGAGCATAAAAAATCAGTCTCGGCCTTCCTTGCTCTCTCCTATGGCAGATAAGATTAACCCTTCCCTCCCCTCCCTCAGTATATTCCTCGGGGATGTAAATCTTCCTGGTGGCAAAGCCGACATCTGCAAACATAGGTTGAAGGTAGTCAATTACCTCACCATAGTTCAAACCCGGTGGAACAGAAGTGTCAATGGAAATAATGTCTTCCAAAACTTTGATGTAATTCATCTTCTACTTCCGATAATATCTTATAACATAGTATATCGTAAACGTCGTCACTGGTTCATATGATTAGTGACACTAACTCATCCCTTGTCATTGTGAGGCACGTCTCCATGTCATTGCGAGGAGTGTTAACGGTTGCGAGGCGTAGTTTAAAAAATGTAGTTGCCCAATTTATTGGGCAATTGTGCCTGATGAATCAGGCAACTACAAAAATTTGGGGGTGAAACATCCCTAATATGCCTAAAACGAACGCAAAATCAAAATTAAACAGCCTTTTCAAGGAGAGGGGAAGAAATCTTAGAGAGGGGCGAAACCCCTCTCTTACCTACACTCGCCCTTCCCTTAGTAAGGGAAGGGGTCAGGGATAGGTTGCTAAACGACCTGCAAACAAGGGGAATGTAGTATAATAAAAGTGAGTGCTGCTATGGTGAAAGAGGCTGCAGGGAAGAGCTTTGAGGTTA
>DAOUMA010000018.1:0-61670 GCA_034414555.1 Dehalococcoidia bacterium
TAGTCTCTCTCTGATTCGTTATACCTATGCCAGCTATTTCATCGGGTTTGATTTCTTTGGGTAGCAAAGCACTTTTTATCACACGCTTCGTTTTCTCCCAGATTTCCAACGGGTCATGCTCAACCCAACCGGGGTTCGGATAGAGCTGCTGATGTTCTTCATAGGCCGTCGAAATGACCTTTCCATCCTTACTAAATATCATGCATCTTGTGCCGGTTGTCCCCTGATCGATGGTAGCTATGTACTTCTTTTCGCTCATTACCACCAGATTATATCTTTATTTATCGAGTATGCTACATATTGAGTCGTAAAATGCATTTATAATCTGCATTACGATGGTTACTATACCTGGCTTGTATACCACTTGAGCAGAATATTATAAGCTATCTTTGACCTAATTGACCCAAACCTACTATAATGCCCCAGGGCGAAATCCACAAAACGGTCATTAACAGGATTGTAATTATAGAATTAATTGGAGGTGGAGGAAAATGGTTAAAATTTGGGAACCTTCAGAGGAACTCTCTGATAGGATAAAAAAGCTCAGGGAGGAGTATTTTTCGTTCTACGATAGAGGATATTTCCGGAACGAGGTTATACCTTTTACTACCGGCACTGAGTGGGATGAACTTTATTCGTATCATGATTGGGGAGATGTTCCAGAGTTATTTAATTACTTTGCGGGCATCAGAGACTCTTTAAGATCAATGGCGATAAAGGTTAATTTACCAGAGAACTTCTGGGCTGAATCAGCTGCCACGAGAAGAGCCGTGTTTTTTAGAAAGGTCATAGAGGAGTACTTGCCTGTTAAAATATTGGATGGCGAACTCATAGTTGGCTCTCACTTCAGTACCGCACTTTCCAAATGCTTTACCAAAAAAGAAGCTAAAGCGTGGTGGAAAGAAGAATCGAAGTGGCTTAAAGAAATGATGAGATTACATGGTATGGGAGTGATGAATTGTGGAGCGATTTCAGGCCATATAGTGCCGGATTACAAAAAAGTTCTGGAAAAGGGATTTAAAGGGATAAAAGAAGAAATAGAACAACAAATGGAACGACATGCTGAAAAGGGGGAAAAGGATTACTGTAACTCTATGATAATAGCCATAGAGGGTATAAAGCGATTTGCAGAAAGATATGCCGAGGAAGCAGAGAAAATAGCCAAGGATGAGAAAAATGAACAAAGGAAGAAAGAACTTCTGGAAATAGCCAGAATTTGTAGGAAGGTACCCTGGGAGCCAGCAGAAACTTTTCATGAAGCCTTGCAATCTGTTTGGTTTACTCACATGCTGGATATGGCTGCTGAATCATATCCCGGACCAGGGTTATCTCACGGAAGATTCGATCAATATATGTATCCTTATTATAAAAAGGATATCACGGAAGGAAGATTAACAAAGGAATTTGCAAAAGAACTTCTGGAGTGTTTTTGGATAAAACACAATTATGCTTATGACTTTATGGGATTTGTGGGAGTGAAGCAAGGAATTACTTCAGGTTTTGGGCAACTTATGACCCTTGGTGGGATTACTAAAGAGGGGGAAGACGCCGTAAATGAGCTCACCTGGCTTTTGCTCGATGTTATCGATGACATGAATATGTTAGAACCAAAACGAAATATCAGGATAAGCAAGAAAACGTCGGACAAGTTTTTAATGAGAGTTTGTGAGTCAATAAGGAAAACTCAAGGCTCTGCCTTTCTGTTAAACTTCGATGAAAATGCTATAAAGGGGTTGCTCTGGGAAGGACTCAGTGAGGAAGACGCTATTGATTATGGGGTTGTCGGGTGTCTGGAGAATACTGCTCAGGGCAAGGATCGCAGTGGAACGGTGGATGTTAACCCAAATCTTGCCAAACCTGTTGAATTAGTTTTAAACAATGGAAGAGATATGCTTACGGGGAAGCGTGTTACTGCTAAAACAGGAAGGCCAGAGGAATTTTTATCATATGAAGAGTTCGAGGAAGCTTATTTTGAGCAACTTGACCAATGTCTAGAAAAAGCTTTGGAAAATGCCAGTAAAGCTGACGAGATAAGAGCGAAGTACGAACCAACTCCATACTTATCATCCCTGATTGAAGGATGTGCCGAAAAAGGGAAAGACGTAAGAAATGGAGGTCCAGTATACAATTTCATCACCGTCGAAGGAGTCGGTATAGCAACCGCCGCTGATTCATTGGCTGCTGTGAAAAAGTTTGTCTATGACGATAAACAAATCTCGATGGAAGAACTTATCGAAGCGATAAAGAATAACTTTGAAGGAAAAGAGAATTTGAGGAGAATGTTAAGCACAAAAGCGCCGAAATATGGGAATGATGATGATTATGTCGATAGTATCGCCAGGAGTATATCGCGGCATTGGACTGAAAAAGTATTTACTCATACTTCACCTTATACCGGGAGAAGATTTAGGGGGGGCTATCTCTCTTGGAACTATTTTATAGACTTTGCTCCGTTAACTGCCGCTACACCAGATGGAAGATTGAGGGGGACTTACCTGAGCAATGGAATTCAACCGGTGCAGGGAAAGGATAAGAAAGGCCCCACGGCAGTGATACGCTCTGCCGGTAAACTAGGGCTCGAGACTGCTCCAAACGGGGCAAGCCAGGTCATAGCATTTAGCTCGGCGTCTTTGAAGGATGAAGAACATTTGGAGAAGTTTGCCTCTTTACTTCGGGCGTATGGAGAAGTTGGTGGCACAGCTCTACAGATTAACATGATAGATCCGGAAACCTTAAAAGATGCCCAAAAAAAGCCAGAAGAATATGACAATCTTGTTGTTCGGGTAACTGGCTACAATGCCTATTTTACTGTTCTTGGGAAAGAGATTCAGGATGAGATAATTGCCCGGGAATCACATGCGGTGTAGAGCTCATGTTAAAAACGCCTTTTGGTGAAAAAGAATTTGAGCGGAGCGGGGATTTCATAAGCAAAGCAAAAAAGGTAGACGGAATAATTTTTAATATCCAGAGATATTCCACGGAAGATGGCCCGGGAATTAGGACGACTGTTTTCATGAAGGGATGTCTATTGAGATGCTCATGGTGTCAGAATCCAGAAGGATTGAGCAAGGAGCCAGATCTCGTATGGTATCAAACAAGGTGTATTGCTGCTCTTGAGTGTGTAAAGGTATGCCAGGAAGAGGCGTTGAAGTTGACTGAAGAGGGTATGAGCATAGACCGAGAAAAATGCACCAGGTGTAGCGAGTGCGTAAAGGCATGTCCAGCAGGCGCTCTGGAGCTTATCGGAAAAAGATATAACACGGAAGAACTTTTGGATGAAGTCTTAAGGGACAGGGCATTTTATGAGAAGTCAAACGGGGGTGTAACCTTTGGTGGTGGTGAACCAATGTTGCAAGTGGATTTTCTTGAAGATATCCTGCCCAAACTCAAGGAGACAAATATACATGTTGCCATAGATACTTGTGGTGCTGTGCCCTGGAGATATTTTGAGCGGATAATAGATTATGTTGATCTATTTTTATTTGACTTGAAACTTTTGGATGAACAAAAATTTAGGAAATATACCGGGGGGAACAGCGGTTTAGTAACCGATAACGCGAGGCAGATTTCTTCTCGTAAGATTCCAATGTGGATAAGGACGCCTATAATACCGGGGTATACCGATGACGAAGAAAATATTAGAAGTATTTCAGAGTTTATAGTAAGAAATCTTCCCACTGCACAGAGATATGATCTACTTTCTTTCAATAATATGGGCAAGTCGAAATATGAACGATTGGGTATGAATTGGGAACTGAAAGATGTACCTCTAATTGAAAAAGGGGATATGGAAGAATTTAAGAAAATTGCTGAGGGTACCGGACTTGGTAATGTAAGGTGGTCTGGCCCTACGAGAATAGGAGGTGAGTGAGAATGTTATCTCCTGACGCTATGGAATATTTCAATACACTGATGGTGGGTAAATTCCTCGCCACGCAAAGCAAAAACGAGAAGGTAAATGTCGTGTTTATCGCTACTATGAAAGCCCATGATGACCGGACTCTAATTTTTGGAAACATGATGCTGAGAAAAAGCCTTAAGAATCTGGAAGATGATAACAGAGTTTCAGCATGTGTTGTCACTCCAAGCTTGAAGTCTTATGAGGTAAAAGGGAAATTCAAAGGGTTTGAGAGAAGTGGGAAATATTTCGAAGAGGTCTCGAACATACCTGTGATCCGGTATATTGCATACGGTGCGTTGAGATCTGTGGGGATAATTGAAGTAGAGGATATTTGTATTCCCCTGAAAAGCCCCATTCTGGGGTTAATTTCTGGCATAGCAGCCACTCATATTTCATCCCAAAAAGCATTGCCAGCGGGGAAAATGCCCCCAAACGTTATGGAAAAATTTGAGAGATTAAAAGCCATTAAAGTAATTGCCGCCAAGGAAGATGGATATCCCAAGGTCATTCCTGTCCTCTGTATGAAGGCAGTAGACCCAAATACACTCATCTTCAGTTGTGGAAGTTCACCGAATTTACTTTATCTCAAAGATGGGCAATACGTGGCAGCTTCTGTTCTTACAATGGACGCAATATCTTACCAGGTAAAGGGGATATTTGAGGGATTTAAGAGGTCTGGACCGGCTAAGATTGGAAGGATTAGTGTTGAGGAGGTTTATTCTTCTACGCCACCGCGACCCGGAGAAAGAATCGCATAAATCCATCTTATTAATGTGCCATTCCAGATGGGGGCGGGAGCTAACTTAAATCCTCGGAAGGAGCCAGCCGTCGACATCATTGAAAAACCTCTCTTTTCCACCGTGAAACCATTCTGGCTCGTTGAAGATTTCATGATAGAAGCCTTCGTAGATTATGAGTTTTTTATCCTCTTCCTTAACTTTATTATAGAAATCTACGGTAGCATTCGGTTCTACCAATGTATCTTCGCTTCCCTGTAGGAACAAACATGGGACTTTCAACTCATGAGCATGGTCTTGCAACCAGATTATATTCTTACCGGCTTCAAATGCGAATCTCACTTTCATGGACTCATGACAAACTAAAGGATCGTCTGCATATGCTTTGGTATTCTCTTCATCATGGTTCAAATGCTTTGGGTCTATTGGCTCTGCTCCGGGCGTGGCTGTGTCGGGCGATTCCTTTGCCAATGTAGCTATCGAGGGAATTACTTCCCTCAGCAACTCGAGCGGCATCTCCCTTTGACCTAGAGCAGGGCCAGAAACGAAGAGCGCCTCTATGTCTTCTGGATGGACAAGAGCATATTTCAGGGCTATTTCGCCACCTAAGCTGTGCCCTTGCATGAAATATCTGTTTTTCCCCTCCCTTTTCTTAACTATGCCAATAAATTTATGTAAATCCGCAATGAAGTAATCGAAATCCTCTACGTTCCATCTTGGTCCTGTTGACCTTCCGTGCCCCCGATGTTCAATGGCATAACAACTTATGCCGTGTTGGCAGAAATGCCTGGCAACGTGATCGTATCTATCCGTATGCTCACCAAATCCGTGTACTATTATTAGAATTGCTTTGGGTTTTTCCACTTTCCAATATTGGTAATAAAGGCGGGCATTTTCGCACCCTGTGAAAGAACCATGCTCTCTTGCTATTTCCCTTGATTTTGCCATTTCTTTACCTCCTAATTTTTCAATGTCAATATTACACTACTCCCGAAGGTAAATAAAAGCCACAAGGGGTGTAGTTTTTGCGGTATCCATTTTTGGCTTTGCTCCGGGCAAGCCCTCCCACACCACACGTCGTTGCGAGCCGAAGGCATGGCAATCTCACAGAAATCCCCTCCCTCTATCTTCCTCCCGCCATATTTGCCCGGGAGTACCAGCAACGAGATTGCTTTGGCGAGTTCTCTCGCTTCGCTCGGGACAAACCTCACAATGACAGAAAGGGGAAGCTGATGTGTCGCTATCATATGAATGAGTACATAACCTTTACTATCTATCTGCTCCAGGATATAATCTCCATGTATTCACGGGGAGGTTTTAACGTGAACGGTCAGACCGAAATGCCAACAGCTTCAACTGGAATTCCTTTTCGAGCATTAGAGTTTAGAGATGTGCGCCTCTATATTTTCAGCGCCGCCTTTATTTCTTTAGATGTGCTGGTGCCGTGGCTGACTCATTATTTTGGTGGAGTCCAGGCTGGCAGCATTTTTCTGCCTATGTTCTTCTTTATACTCTTAGCCGGCTTATTGGGTGGCTGGCGAGGTGGCTTGCTGGTGGGACTATTCACTCCCCTGGTTAGCTTCGGGGTTTCCGGAATGCCCCTGCTGACAATCTTGCCTCAGATAACTATAGAATGCCTCTTCTACGGTTTAATTGCTGGTCTATTACGCGGTAAATTTCATCTCAAGGTAATATGGGCATTAATTGGGGCGATGATTGCAGGGCGAGTGGCTAGATTGGGTTTTGTAACTGCAGTCTTTCTTCTCTATGGAGGAGATGTTTCTCCTCTTGCCTATATGTGGTCCGTGGTTTTGCAGGGCTTGCCCGGAATTGCCATTCAATTAGCCCTAATTCCCCTAATAATGAGAATAGTCGAGAAATGGTACCAGAAGAGAGTTTATGAACGATGCTAACTTAACAGGCCATTTATTTCACTATTTTCGGTCAAGCAAGGATAGATTGCGTGTTTATCATGGGGCTGAGCTGATTTTCAGTTCTAAAGACGATGGGCTGGCACCACTAGTTGATTATGTCATTAAGTTTGTCCCTGGGGCCGGGGAGGTGCTTGTTTTTGACCGGGTAGTTGGTAATGCCGCCGCACTGCTGTTAAAGTTAGCCCTTTGCACTGAGGTATGGAGCTCATTAGGTAGCGAACGAGCTGCTCAGACCCTAGGCAACTTCGGCATTGGGTATCATTTTGTGAGCGAGGTTCCGTACATTTTGAACAGGCAGAGCAGCGATATTTGTCCTTTTGAGAAGCTATCGATGGGCAAAACCCCGGATGAGTTTTATGACACAATTAAGGCTCTGTATCAAGCCAATTTAGGACTGAATCGAGAGCGGTAATACTCTAAACTGCCTCGGTTCTAAGGCTACATTATACATAGAGCTTGTTGGTTGATTCGATAACTGGAGGGTCTTCTACGTCCATGACATGGACAATGTCCTTATACATCCCTTTCTTCATCGCCCTAATTATCTCCCTCCTCTTGTTGAGACCTTTGGCAAAGGTAAGGACCTTGCTCATCAAGTCATTGATATGGCACGCCTTCATAACGATGTGATGCTCTTCACACTCGTAAGCGGTGAGACGTTTCCCGGTGTACTTCATCTCCACAAACTTATACAACGGGATTGCCTTTTCCGCGAGTGCTATCATCCCGGGAAGAAAAGGTATGCCAAGGTCTACCTCAGGGAAACAGAAGAACCCTCTATCAGAGCGCATAAATCGGAAGTCGAATGCACAGCATAAAATTGCTCCGCCAGCAAATGCATGGCCTGTTATAGCAGCAATGGTGGGCATGGGATAGATAAGCAATCTCTTGAAAAGGCTGTTCATGGTATAGAGAAACTTCTTTGCGGTATCCGCGTCATTTTTCTGGATAAGAGGGATAAGCCAATCGAGGTCAATACCATTGGAGAAGATCTTTTCATGGGATGACCTTACCACAAGTGCATTCGCATTGGTATCGTTCTCTATTGTATCTAAAACAGAAAGAAACTCATCCAGAAATGCCAGGTTAAATCGGTTTTCCCCGCTATTCATAGTAACAACAGCCACATTTTCATCCAATTCATATTCTATCAGCGCCATGTTGATATCCCCCTTATGCCTAAAAATTTCTATTGATTTCTATTCACGAGACTGCCAAATTATACATTCCATGGGTTCTAGTAGCCAAGCTTGAAGATAACTGGCAACAATCTCTTCGGCTATTTACCATACTTTAGCTTGGCGTATAACATAGCACACATCATTGCCGTCGCTATGGCATTCCACAAGATTACCGGCGGTAAGTTCAGTAAAATTCCATAGGCAAGCCAGGAAGCAAGTCCCACTAGGAAGAGTAATGTGAAGGACAGGCTTATCTCGCGGGCGCTCTTGAGTTTAAACAGACGCCATACTTGGGGGACGAATCCTACATTTATCAAAGCCCCGGCGATGAAACCTAAAAGTTCTTTCCAAATCACGCTGCACCTCCTATCTTCTAGATGGACTTCTTGTGCCAAATTTGTCATTACTTTCCCAGTATGACCTGGCGCAGGCTATTATACTATGTTATGAATGTGCAGGGTGTCGTTGCGCCATGATGTGGATGGCTTGTGGAGGATAACTAATGTGAGGCATTTTATATGGTGGTTTCTACACCTGAACCAGGATGTAATGCAGCAAAACAGTCCATGGGTCCTGGTGGATAAGCAAAGTATTGCCAGGGTGTGGAAACAAGTTGCATAATGACTCTTGGTTTGAGTCATAAATTTCGATACCGAGGTGATTATGGGCTGCACTACGCTTGTTGCTGTCCCGCCGGCGACTAAAGACGGCGAAATATACCTTTTATGGAACTTCGATATTCTCCGCCCCGCCAGGCCTATCTTCGATAGATTCCGCTTTTTCGTCGCCAATTCGGGAGGGTATAACTATGTGGCCTGGGGCATTCCAGGCTGGCTGCACATCGGCATGATGAACGAGAAGGGCTTGTGCTTTGTCGGGAATGCTGTGGGCATGAAGGATGGTGATGGGAAAGGTGCGACCATTTTAGAGATAATTCAGAGGGCGCTTTCTTCCTGCTCCACGGTGGACGAAGTATCTCAGCTTTATACTGAGAGCAATAGACTTGTCCTCCCCGGCTATAGTGCGGCGATACTTGCCAATTTGAACTCCATATGGGCAGATGAGCAGGGCAACGCTGTTACCATAGAGTATAGCAAGAACCATATCGCGGTCAGACGCATCGAGGAGAGTGGCGTTATGGTGGAGACGAACCATCACCAGCATTTAAGCAGGGAGCTCTCAGGTGGTGCGGAGCCGAATAAGCAGAAGGCGATAGCGGGCAGTTATGCCCGGCTGGGGCGTGCTCAGCAGCTAGCTAAGGAATATGGTGGCAAAGTTGATCTGGAAACGGTGATGCAGTTTGCCTCCGACCACGAGATAAATTACAGCCTGCTTCCCGATTTCGAAGTTCCCCCAACGGGAATTGTGGACGATTCCACTATCTGCTGCCACTTATGGAATTACGGTTGGTATTTACGTCGGTTTCGATTGAAAAAGGCGCTGGATGCCATAGCGGAAGGGGAGACCGTTTATTCATTCATCCTTCAACCAAGAAAAAGAACTATCTGGCTCTGCCGCGGCAAGCCCTGCCGCTCTAAATATATGCCGCTGAAGTTCGGTGAGGCACTGCAGAAGTCAGGCATAAAGCCTGTTGGACAAAAGTTGCTGAAAGGCAAAGGGAGGAGCTTTACACTGAATCTCCTCCGCTTCGCTGAAAAAGTGTTTCCCCTAGGATGAGGTCAATCTTTGCTTTGACAGGTGGTGGCATGACCATTATACTGTCGAGAAACGCTATTCGTGGAGGTGAAAATGGGCTACACTGAGCTCGAGGATATTGGGGAAGAAAACACCATGCTGAAGGAGCAGGTGCATAAATTTGCCGAGGAGGTAATAAAACCTGCTTCAATGAAGCTTGACAGAATGGAAGCATCCAAGGTAGCGGAAAAGGGTTCGTTATACTGGGATGTGTTCCGGCAAATGAAGGAGTTGGGTTTTCATAGGGTGTGGGTACCTCGCAAGTATGGAGGGCTAGAATTCAATCCTGATCAATTAAGTATACTTTATGAGGAACTAGGATGGGGGAGCGTGGGCTTAGCTACGGCGATAGGTGTGGATTGCCTTCCACCGACTGTAATTTCCATGGTCGGCTCTCCTGAAGCTGTAGAGGAGGTCGTTATCCCCTGGATGGAGGAGGGAGCCAAATATCATGGTTGCTGGGCTGTGACCGAGCCCGAGCACGGCTCTGACTGGCTTCTTGCCCCCAGCTACCCTGCTCCCACGGAGTTTGGCAAAGGGCAGGTTACTGCGGTAAAAGATGGAGATGGGTGGCTCATCAATGGGTCGAAATCGCAGTGGGTATCTTCCGCCCCAGTTGCTACTCATGCTTTAGTCCATGTGGTGTTTGCTGAGAAGGATTTCAGCATGGCGGAAGGTGGGCTGGCGCTGGTCCCCCTGGATTTATCCGGTGTAGTCAAAGGAGTATTAGTAGATAAGCATGGGCTGAGGGATGACCCTCAGGGGGAAATCGTTTTTGACAATGTTAGAATACCTGAGAGTCATATTGTCCTTGCTGCACCTGAGTTCTACACTATATTTATCGACCAGCTTTTTGCAGCTACCAGTTCCTTCATGGCGACAGCTTTTACCGGCCTAGCACGGGCAGCTTTTGAAGAAGCTTATAAATATGCCGGAGAAAGGATACAAGGGGGGAAGCCTCTTATTGAGCATGAGGCGATTAAATTAACGCTATATGGGATGTTTGAGAAGGTCGAAACCTCTAGAGCTTACGCCAGAAAAGTTATGAGACATGTTTGGGAGAGGGTAGTTAAAGAGCAAACCTATGATGCCTCGGTGGCACATGCTCTTGCGGCGCAAGTTTATTGTAAAAGGGCAGCATTTGAGGTTGCTCACGAAGCGGTGCAAATTTTTGGTGGCTACGGGCTTAGCAAGGATTTTTGGGTTGAGAAGCTTTTCCGTGATGCACGGGCTGGAATGGTAGAGGATGGGACTCTAGAGGTCTTGAGTCTTGCCGCTGCCTATGAATTGGGCAAAAGTTATCAAATATAGGAGGTGAGAAATGAGTTTAGAGGTAAACAATTTCAAGGATAAGCAAATAGGGATTCCCTTTGATGCCCCACTTTACGCTGCCACGGATGAAGGAACTATAGAATACCGCAATTGTGAAGCATTGCTCGGCTTATTTGAGAGCACTCAAGAACTTGAAAAGCTAATTCCTCCCGAGCTTGAGTTCACCGCTACTCCTCCGCAGGCAGCATATTGGCTTGCCTGGTATTCTTTCTCCACTGTCGGCGCATATTATGAGTACATCAGTATGGTGATGGTAAGGGATGCTGATGGAGATTTTGGGTATTATATTCCTTACATATATGTGACCAATGAGGCAGCGTTAGCCGGAGGACGGGAATTATTCGGAGCACCCAAGAAGCTAGCCAGTATGAACATGGGGAAAGAGTTGGAGTTCATCCAAGGGACTGTGGAAAGACCGGCAGGGAAAAGGTTAGCGACCATAACTTTCCAACCTCAATCCAGAATGTCTGGCGAGATACTTGGTATTTTCCTTACTGAAAAGGTATATCTGTACTCGATCAGGCATTTGCCTCCTCTAAAAGGCGAAGGCGGGCATACACAGTTAATTAAGTGGTATTCAAGTGTAAAACCGCATACTGACCCAGGGGGTTTGCCCACCGCCTGGACGGGGAAGACGTCTCTGACATATGACTCTCCCTCGCTATCCGACCCGATTCATAACCTAAAGCTGGGAACAATGATGTTGTCAGCTTATATCCAGTTCGACATGATTCTGGGTGGAGAGAAAATCTTAAAAGAGTACTAAATGCCGACTATAGATGATTTCAGTCGTCCAAGGGGACTGATTCCGTTGCTAATTGATGATATGGGCCGGTCTATCCGGGAGTGGGTAGACGACAGGTATATGCCTATAAGGAGAAAGATAGACGAGGACTGGGCAGAACATAAGCTTGTTAAGCCCCTGTTAAAGGAAATAATGGTTGACTTAGGGTTAAACAGAACGGTATGGCCTGTAGGTGTTGGTGGGCTTGACATAAGCTCCCTGGGAGTCACCGGAGTGGGCATAGTGAGGATATTCGAAGAGCTTGGCCGAGCCGATTCCGGGTTTGCAGTCGCCTGTGCTTGTTCCCTCTGGCCAGTCATACCCATAACCCAGCTTCCTCACCGGAATATGGAACTGTGTAATGAGTTCGGCCCCAGGTATTGTGGTGATGAGCTTTATATGGGCTGTTATGCCATGACTGAGCCCGAGAGTGGGGCTGATATAGAGAATATCGGGCGTATGCATGGAAGGACTATTCGCACCACTGCTAAGCGAAGTGGGGAGGAGTGGATTATAAATGGGCATAAGCAGTGGCCGACAAACTCAGGAAAGGTAGCTGACCTTTTTTGCGTTCTGTGCATCACCGATGAGGGGCAGGATGAAGAGAGGCTGAGGTTGATATACGTCCCTGCAGATGCCCGTGGGGTTTCGGTGGGACCGGCTTATCATAAAGCGGGAATGGCTGCAGATATGAATACCGATATATATTTTGATGAGGTACACGTTCCTTTAAGGTATAACGCTCAGCCCCCTGAGTGGACGGCGAAATGCTTTAACGAGATTGTCACAATTGGAAACCTGGGAACCGCTGCCTTTTCCTTGGGCGTTTTGAAAAATACTTATGAGATAATCAAGAGATATGCCAGCGAGAGGGTGGTTGCCGGCAAGCCGCTGAAGGAGCATTCCATGAATGCTGTCATTCTTGCTGAGCTTGCTGTAGCTATTGAGGCGGTATCAACTTATTCATATGCTATGGCTCATATGGTGGATACTCCTGATGTCTATGGTCCACCATGGTCTCAGGAAATTGTGGCGAAGACAAGGGCTTGTTCTATGTTCGCTAGCGATATGGCGGTGAACTATACCGGGCGTATTATGGAGCTCATGGGCTCCTATGGCTATACCAGGGAAGGCGATGTCGAAAAGCACTGGAGAGATTCTAAAATGCTGCAACTCTGGTTGGGGGGGAAACAGTTGGACTTGATGGAGGTTGCCCGATATTTCTACGAATGTGAGACTTTGTAAAAACTGAAAGGAGGTGTTGAAAATGGCCAAAGGCGGATATGCCGGTAAGATTCTGGAGGTAAATTTAACTTCGGGGAAGATTTCGAAGACGAGCGTGGATGATGAAACCTTGCGGAAGTTCATTGGCGGCAGTGGGTTAGCAGCTAAGCTCTTTCTTGACAGAGTTTCCTCTCAAGTTGCCCCCTTATCTCCCCAGAACACTTTGTTTATCATGACTGGTCCTTTGCAGGGCACCAATCTTCCTGGGTCTGGTCGGTTCAATATAAGTGCTAAGTCGCCGTTAACCAATATCTGGGGGGAGGGGAACTGTGGTGGCACATTTGGTCCCGAGCTAAAGTTTGCTGGGTGGGACGGCATCATTATTGAAGGTGCTTCCGATAAACCGGTCTACCTTTTCATCGCTGATGATAAAGTGGAGATTCGTGATGCCTCAGACCTGTGGGGTAAAGATTCCTATGAAACAACTGATATGGTGACGGATAAGATTGGTGGAGGAAGGAAAGTAAAGGTGTTAGCTATTGGTCAGGCAGGGGAAAATCTGGTTAAGTATGCTGCCATAATTCATGATAAAGCTGATGCGATTGGAAGGTGTGGCTTGGGCGCTGTTATGGGTTTCAAGAAGCTAAAGGCTATTGTGGCGAGGGGTACGGGCAAGGCTGGAATAGCCATGCCCGAAGATTACAACAAGGCACGCCGTGCAGCACTGGATGTAATAAAAAATAGCGCCGTGGCTCAGTCTATGCACGCTATGGGTACCGATGCTGCGTTGCCGTTAGGGATGATGACCGGGGATGTGCCCAGCAAGAACTGGTCATTAGGTGAGAATCTCGAGGGCAGTGAAGCTTTGGGAGGTCCAACATATAGTGAGAAATATTTGACCAAGACTCATGCCTGTTATGCCTGTCCCATTGCCTGTAAGAGGGTGGGCCAGGTTAAGGAGGGTCCCTATAAAGGGGAGGAACAAGCTGGACCGGAATATGAAACCTGCTGCACTTTCGGGACATTGATTATGAATAACGACCTGGCAGCAGTTATCAAGATAAATGAAATGTGCAATAGATATGGTCTCGATACCATATCCTGCGGTGCTACCATTGCTTTTGCCATTGATTGTTTTGAGCATGGGTTGATAACTGAGGATGATACCCAAGGAATTAAGATTAGCTGGGAAAATATGGAGAGCGTGTTTAAAATGGTGGATAAGATTGCCCGAAGAGAGGGTTTTGGAGATATTTTGGCAGAAGGGAGCCGGGCAGCGGCGAAGAAGATTGGGAGAAATGCCGCGGATTTTGCTGTTGAGGTGAAGGGGCTCGAGGCACCGATGCATGACCCTCGAGGCTACCACGGCATGGGACTAGCCTATGCAATGTCGAATAGAGGTGCCTGCCATATGCAGCACATGGCCTACTTTGTTGAGCAGGGGCAGGTTGCTTACCCCGAAATTGTGGGGCTAAAGGAAGATTACGAAGGACAAACCAGTGAGGGTAAGGCCGAGATGACTATGATTTGTGAGAATCTGGGCATGGTTTGTTCCTCAGCGGTATTGTGTAATTTTGTCATGGCTTGTCTCAGGGTGAATGACCTTGTCGAATTTTTGAGGACTACCACTGGTTTTGGCTATAGTCTGGATGAGCTTATGGAGTGTGGGGAAAGGGTCTGGCTTCTAAAGCGAGGATTGAACAACTTGATGGGCATTACTGCCGCTGATGACCGACTGCCCAAAAAGATTTTGACTCCTGTTAACGAAGGTGCTGCTGCCGGCTCCGTGCCGGATATAGAATCGATGCTCAAGGAGTATTATGGATTGCGGAAGCTCAATGCCAATGGCTATCCTTCCCGGAAAAAACTGGAGGGTATCGGGCTTGCGGATCTAGCGAGGAAAATATATACTTCAGGCAAATAATAAATTAAAGAGGAGGTGACATTATGCCAATTAAGTATGGAACGAAGGAATGGGAGGAGCAATACCAAAAGGTGGTCGGAGAAAGGCGTAAATCCCACCCCAAGCCTATAGTGCCGACTCCAGAGTGGGGGCAGATATTTGGGGAGATTGTTGATGGCGATGCCGAGTATAGGGCGGCAGCCAAGACCTGGGAAGGTGCCGTTACCCTGGTGCTCCAGGCAAAGCCCGAGTTAGGGCTAGATGAAGATATTTCTGTGGTGCTAGACCTGTGGCATGGTGATTGCAGGTCAGTGAAAATCCTTCCCAAAGAGGAGGCTGCGAAGGCACCGTATGTTATGACCGGTAGCCTCGATACCTGGAAAGCTGTGGCTAAAGGTAAGACAGATGCTATTAAGGCTACCATGCTGGGTAAAATAAAGCTGAAGGGAAATATGGCTAACGTAGTCCGGCATGTAAAGGCGTCTAAGAGGTTGGCGGACTGTACCGGGCTGTTTGAATCTGTGTGGCCTGACGAACTCAGCAAGGACGAAATCGGGAAGTTTAGAGCTGATCTTAAACAGTTCCGGGAACAGTTTGGAGTTTAGCAACCGCTTAAAAATAACATAGCGCGAAATTTTGAAAAGGGGGTGCGGAACATGGCTTACACTCGTGAGCTTTCTTTTATTTATCGTGACCCCACCAAGATTATCTTCGGGGAAAATGCTGTGGATAGTGTTGGAGTGGAGGTAGATGAGCTTGGGGGGACGAAGGCATTGATTGTAACTGATGAAGGAATTGAGAAAACAGGGTTGGTGGAAAGGCTGGAAAAAGCTCTGGGAGATAGGTGCGCCGGCATTTTTGACCAGTGCCCCCAGGATTCCGGAGTGCATATCGTGGAGAAGGGCTATGAATTTGCCAAGGGGAAGGGTGTTGATACCCTGGTGAGCATAGGTGGCGGGAGTGTTATCGATACCGCTAAGGGGATGGCTATCCTCATCAAAGAAGGCGGCAAGTTGAGTGACTACAGCGGTTTCCAGTTGCTTGTGCGTCCTATTACCCCGCACATCGTGATTCCGACCACTACGGGAACGGGGAGTGAAGTGACCTATGCCGCAGTGATTAAGGACCATGCTGCAAAAACAAAATTATTATTTTGTGACACTCACCTTATCCCAAATGTAGCTATTCTTGACCCCACAGTTGTGGCCGGACTGCCTCCAAAATTAACGGCATCCACCGGAATGGATGCCTTGTGTCATGCTATAGAGGCAATTCATTCCTTGCAGAGAGAGCCAATCGCTGATGCGCTAGCCTTGCATGCTATCAGGCTGATAACGACCAACTTACCCCGCTGTGTGGAAAAGGGCGATGATTTAGTTGCTCGAGGGCAAACGCAGATTGCTGCTACCATCGCTGGTATCGCTTTCAGTAATGCCCAGGTAGGAATGGTCCATGCACTGGCTCACACAGTTGGCGGCAAGTATGGCGTCCCCCATGGCATTGCTAATGGCATCTTGCTTCCTCATTGCATAATGTATAACCTCGATGAATGCCCTGACCGGTATGCTATGGTAGCTGAGGCTATGGGAGCTAGAAAAGCCGGGGTGAGCGATATGGAGGCCGGAGAAGCTGCAGCTAATGCCATTTGGAAACTTACTAAAAAAATGGGGCTTCCTCAAAGGCTTCGTGACGTCGGTGTCCCTGAAGACGGGCTGGAGGAATGTGCCGAAGCTGCTCTCTACGACGGCTCGATAGTGTATAACCCTAAAACAATCATCGACTTACAGGAGACCTTGGGAGTATACAAGAAGGCCTGGTAGACTTAAATTTAGCGGCTCCTCTTGATTGCGCATGGATGCCGACGTAATCATTATCGGTGGTGGTTTTGGTGCTTTATCCACTGCTGCCCTATTAGCCGATAAGGGCATTAAAGTATTGCTTCTCGAAAGAGAGCAAGTTTTGGGTGGCAGGGCTAGAAGCACTGAAAAAGAAGGCTTTGTTGTTGACAATGGCTTGCACGGCAATCGTTTTGCCTCGGCAGGTCCCGCTGCTGCTGTGCTCAAAAATGTAGGTCAAAACCTGGAGTTCGTAACGGAAGAGGACTCCATTTCATATATTTATCACCGGGGAAAGCTGATAAAACGTCCCTCCTCGGCCCAGGAATTCATGACCACAGAGCTTCTCTCACAACAGGGCAGGGAAGAGATGCTCAAGGTACTGGTGCAACTGCTGCAGGAAAATCCCGATGAATGGTATTCCGGGACGCTTCTAGACTTCATCAACAAGTTTACTGATAATGGGGAAGCCAGGGAATTCTTTCGCCTGATTGGCTTTTTCATTATTGCCCCACAGATTGAGGAAACTTCAGCGGGTGAGGTGATGTATTTTGTCCAGCAAGCTCAAAAATCTCCCCGGGCTATTGCTACACCGGTGAGTGGTGCGAAGCAGATAATAGATAAACTGGCTGCTGTGATTGAAAGAGACGGCGAGATAAAGAAGGGTTGTCGGGTTGACCAGATTATGGTTAAGGGTGGAGGAGTGGTGGGGGTCAGGGCTGGCAGGAAAATGTTTACCTCCAACGCTGTGGTCTATACTCCCCCAATCCAGCAGCTATTTAGCGTCATCGAGGAAAGGCTCTTTCCTCCATCTTTTGTAGATTATGCTCGGAATCTGATACCCACTTCGGGAGTAAGTATAGATTTTGGCTTGCGCCAGTCGGTGAGTGACCTTACCGGCAGCATCACCTCTGTTGACCTGATGGCGATGGGAAGCTTTCCTTCTAATTTAGACCGTTCTCTGGCGCCAAAAGGTAAACAACTTTCTACCTGGTTTATGATTCTCCCCTATCAAAAACTCAGGGAAAAGGGGGCAGCCAGAGATGCCTTCTCACAGTTGCGCCAATTAATAGCTGAGGCATACCCTGAGTTCTTCGATTATGTGGAATGGGAGAGGCCACAGGTCTTCCCCATTCTGGACGGCGTGCTATTGAAGGTAGGTCAAGCTTACCCTGACCGACATGAGCTTCGTTCCCCATATGTAAAGAATCTCTTCTTTGCCGGGGACACTGCTCGGGCACATGGGTGCAGTGGAGATATCGCCTTCAATGCGGCATTGGAGGCAAGCAGCTTAATCCTTTCTTCTTCCGAAGATTGAATATCCTATTCGAAGACCAGCATATAGCCATAGCGGGTAAGCGGCGAACAGGGTGCCGAAAAGAATATGGCTCCCCACGGTAAGGTTTCTCCAATCGAAGTTAAATATGCCCGAATTTATCATCCAGTCCCTTCCCGACTCGGCGCCCGCCATCTGCCACATCCAGGCAGCCGCTGACCATTCGCAATACATACCGACGCTGGAGAGCCAGAAAAGCACCAGGATTACCCCCGAAAGTATCTCCACCAGATGCCTGCCGGGAAAAGTAGCGTTGAGCCAGGCAACCACAAAACCTAATCCTATCAGCCAGAAGACGTCAATCAAGAAGCTATCAAACGGTATCATCGTTCATTATCACCTCCTTTGTTACCTTTGTTGTTGCTCAGAACTCCATCGATATGGGCTGCAGTTCTGGTGGCAATTGCCATGATGGTCATTTGGGGGTTCACCCCTAGCGAGGTCGGGAAAACGCTGGCATCACAGATGAACAGTTTTTTCACATCCCAGGTCTCACAATTAACATTGACCACGGATTTCGTTGGGTCACTTCCCATCCTGCAAGTTCCCATAGGATGATATGCGGTGACGATAAAATCGTTCCCCTTTAGTTTGAGCCGTTTAAGCTCCTCGACCTGCTTGGGGGATGTTAATTCCGGTATCCTGGCAAGCATGGGATAGACCCTCTTAGCGCCAGCGGTGAACCAGATTTCAGCCAGATGCACCACAGATAGCTGTAGCCTGCGGATATCATCCTTGTTGAGGTCATACAGCATAGTTGGTTTGTGGTAGAAGGGCAATGCCCTTACTGAGCCTTCAGTAGTGTCAGAGACCATAGAGCCGAATAAGGCGATTTTGGAAAATTGGCTCATCAATCTGGCATGTTCGTTCCCTGCATAAGGCAAGGTATTCGATTGGACATCGGGCGGAGTTACCGCTCCCTCAAGCATGATGCCTTCTTCCTCGAAGAATTCATCGACATACACGCTCTGGGGAATGCCATCCCAGCACCGGATATCCTGGTCAAATAAGGCACCTGTGCCCACACAGGGGTGAATGCGAAGATGCTTTCCCACCCGACCGCTGGAGTTGGCTAATTTGTTCTTAAGAAGGAAATACGGGGAATAAATGGCACCCGCAGCTAAGATTACCACCTTTGTTCCTACCTGGATGCTCTTTATTTTTCGTCCCGAATCAGGGTCAACAAAGTGTCCCAGAACTCCCGTGGCTCTTCCGTTTTCCACCGCAATTTTCTCAGCAAGACAATTGGCATATATGGTCGCTCCTAGCTTTGATGCTTCGGGGATGTAGGATACATTCATTGATTGTTTGGCATCTATGGGACAGCCGAAGGCGCATAGTCCTGACCCTTCACACTCCTTAGCATTGCGTCGTAGGAAGCCTGCTGAATATCCCAGTTTATCGGCCCCCTCCTTAAACTTCAGGTTATTTGTGCCTACTACCTCGGGGTCTGCTGGCTGCACATACAAGAAATTTTCAATTCGTTGATAAAATAGCCCCAGTTCCTCTTCACCAAGCTCTTTAAGTCCATAGTTTTCCTGCCAGTCCTTGAGCACCTTTGGGGGAATGCGGAGACAAGTGCCCGAATTGATGGTTGTTGTCCCTCCCACAGTCTTGCCTAATGGGAGGATGCAGATAGGTCTGCCCAGGGTGAGAGTTTGTCCCCTATCCCGATACATCAAGAGCATTGACTCCACTGGTCGGCACCTGAAATCCTTTCTGGTAAAGTATCCACCTTCCTCCACGACCACCACTGAATGTCCCATTTCTGCCAGTTCTTTGGCAATCACGGCACCACCTGCCCCGGACCCGATGACTGCCACATCGCAGTCAACTTTTACATCGGAATGGATGTCCTGGTAGCTCAAAATCATCTCTAATCCCTGACCACCTGTCTCTTTGAGGCCTCTGCTAGCTTTGCCTCGGCATCGTATCCAATTGCCCTGGATACTTCATCTTGTCCATAATAGCCAAAGCAAATAACCAGTCTGAAAAGGGTAAAGCTATTGCGGAGCAGGTAGAGCTTGCTTTCAGACCATTTCTGGAACAGGCGTTGCTTTTCTTCGGATGAAAGAGAAAGGAAGATTTTATATTCGCTTCCAAAAAAGAGGGGAAAGAAAAATTGTAGTGCCAGAATCAAGAAGCGGTATAGAGTCCGGAACTCGAAACTGGATTTAGCCAGATATTGAGTGTCAATCCATCGGACAATTCTATCTGTATCTACAGGTGGCAGCCCTTCATCCCTTCCCAGCACATCGGGGATAGCTGCTTTTAAAATCTTCGCCTCATACCTGGTGAGCATTTTATATCTTTCTGAGGATTCCACCGCCTGTTTTAGTGTTGTTCTTTTCTATAATACCATATCGTAGGCTAGGGGAAAGATTGAGCTTTTAGATTTTTTATGTCATTGCGAGGAGCGGTAGTGATGAAGCAATCTGGAACGGGATTGCCACGCTTCGCTCGCAATGACAAATAAGAAAGGTCGCAATGACCCCCCTTCTGTCATTACGAGGCACATCAGTGCCGAAGCAATCGCAGGAAAGCGGTGGGTAGGTGGAGACTTGACAACAGGCTGAGTGGTCGTTAACCTTTGTGAATTTAAGGTTAACCAAATGAAGGCGGAGATATTAAAAACACTTCGGGAGACCAAAGGATATATCTCCGGTGAAAAGTTAGGTCAATCCTTGGGTACCTCTAGGGTTTCCATCTGGAAGCACATCCGTGACTTGAAACGCGATGGCTATGTAATAGAAGCCTCACCTAAGGGATACCGTCTGGTTTCCTCTCCAGATTTATTGCTCCCCTGTGAATTCCCTGAGTTGGAGCCAATGATTCATCATTTTCACGAGGTTAGCTCCACTATGAATATTGCCCGGGAATTGGCACGGAAGGGAGCGGAGGAGGGAACAATAGTCATCGCTGAAAGGCAAACCACTGGAAGGGGGAGGCTGAGCCGGGAGTGGCAGTCTCCGCAGGGAGGAATTTACTTCACCATCGTTTTGAGACCTAGGATAAGCCCTGTTTATGCCCCGAGGTTAAATCTAGTGGTCTCAGTTGCTGTAGCCAGGACCATCAGGAAGCTTTTTGGCTTGAACGCTGAATTGAAGTGGCCCAATGATGTCTTGATAAGTGGGAAGAAGGTGTGTGGCATACTGGCTGAGATGGAAGCTGAGACCGATACCGTGAATTTCGTCAATGTCGGCATTGGAATAAATGCCAATTCACCTATCTCTCAACTTGAACACACTGCGACCTCTCTGAAGGAGGAGTTGGGCGGGGAGATTTCCCGAAAGGAGTTTTTACGCTCGCTGGTCAAGGAAATCAATGAGCAATATGCCTTGCTAACCAGGCCGGAGCTGCTTGAGGGGTGGAAGAACCTTTCTGTCACGCTGAATAAGTGGGTGAGGGTACTATCTTTGGGTGAAACAATGGAAGGGCAAGCTATCGACATTGATGCCAATGGGGCTCTTTTGATTAAGGATAAGGATGGCTTGGTGAGAACTGTCATTGCTGGGGATTGCATTCATCTAAGGTAAAAGATGTTACTTATTTATCCATTATCTGATAAAGTATATAAAACAAGTCATGATAAAACTCTCGGGGTGTGTTTAAACTTAACACACAAACAATAATTGATGAAGGGGGGTAAATATGGCAATAGCCGCAAAAATCGACCGGGCCAAATATGACGTGTTCCGATGGAGGTATGAGCTTAGTATACCCAAAAAGTTAGTCGTAGCAGTAGGCTTAGCTTGTATTGTCGGTCTTCTAGCTCAGGTTAGATTTCCAATTCCGTGGAGTCCGGTGCCGATTACAGGACAAACCTTTGCCGTACTTCTGGCTGGTGTGCTCTTGGGAAGGTGGTGGGGAGGCGCGAGTCTGGCTATCTATGCTGGGCTTGGCGCTGTTGGGGTTCCCTGGTTTTCGGGCTGGGCCAGCGGGCTTGGTGCCACCGGGGGATACATCATCGGTTTTATCCTGGCTGCCCTTTTCTTGGGTCATTTTACCGATAAGTATATTAGGGCAAGAAGCTTCTTGAGTATGCTGGTGCTCATGCTTTTCGCCAACTTCATCCTGATTTATGTTCCCGGCCTCATTTGGCTTGGGATATGGCTAAATATGGTGGCCGTAACACCAGCTGCCTCCTTTGCGGCGCTTTTGGGCATGGGACTTCTTCCCTTCATAGCTGGCGATGTAACCAAGGCGGTTCTGGCGGCTGCCATAGCTAGAGGAATAACACCTAAATTAGCCTACAACGGAGAGGTAGATAAGGGCAAATGGGCCAGTTGGCGCATCCCTTAGGAATTGGGGGCATCTTTTCCCCGCTTTAAGTGGATTAATCCTCGCTGTCTTGATTGCGGCGTTGATGTCCACAGCGGATACCTGCCTTTTGAGCCAGAGAGTCATCCTGACCGAGGACATACTAAAGCGGTTTCGCCCTTCAATTGATGAACGAAGGACTGTTCCACTCTCCCTTCAAGGGAGAGGAATTTTTAATGGGATTGTCATGCTTTGCTGGCAATGACATAATAAGGGTGTGCGGGTTGCCATTATTGGGCTGGGGCTTATCGGCGGTTCCATTGGGCTTGCTTTGAAGAAGGCTGAAGAAAGTCATTCTGAGCCGCAGACAAAGAATCTCGAAATAATTGGCTATGTTCGCCGTCCTGAAGCTGCCTCGCTGGCAGTGAATATGGGGATGGTTGATAGAGTAGAGACAAGCCTTGAAAACACGGTAAAAGAAGCTGAGATAGTCATCATTGCTACTCCAGTTTTGGTTATAAAGGAAATTCTCTCTCAAATAGCAGGTTATCTTCCCCACGGCTGCATAGCTACCGATACGGGGAGCACCAAGGTTGAGGTTATGAAGTGGGCTGAGGAATTATTGCCACCAACGGTGGACTTTATCGGTGGGCATCCCATGGCGGGGAAGGAAACCTATGGGATGAAAGCTGCCGAGGCTGATTTATTTCAAGGGTCTGTTTATTGTCTTACTCCGTCCCGGAAAGCCTCACCACAATCGGTAGACAAGGTAGCAGATATGGTGAAGAAGCTGGGGGCTGCGCCTTTCTCTATCGATGCCCAGGAGCATGATGCGCTTGTCGCCGGGGTTAGCCACCTTCCCTTTTTGTTATCAGCTGCTCTGGTGACAGGCACCGCCGGTGGACCTATCTGGGAGAGGATGAAGAAATTAGCTGCCTCTGGCTATCGTGACCTTACCCGACTGGCTTCAGGAAGCCCTGCGGTGAATGCCCAAATTTGCCTTACTAATCAGCAGGCGATACTTCGCTGGATAGACAAGTTTATTGATGAACTGCAAAGGTATCGTCACTTGGTGGATTCAGGTAGTAATCAACTGGAGGAAGCACTGGCTGAGGCTAACAAATTAAGGCAGGAATGGCTAAACCAGGCAAAATAAGGGTTATCAAGCCCTGTCGTCGCCTGGAAGGTGAAGTTACCCCACCGGGCGATAAGTCCATCTCGCATCGTGCGGTGATTCTCAATAGCATAGCTTCAGGTGAAGCTGAGATTGGCAACTTTTCCTCGGGCAAGGATTGCTGGAGCACCGTTAGCTGCTTAAGGGCTTTAGGGGCACAGATTCGCAGAGGTGGCACTTCAGATTTTCCCACCTTGCTTATCTCCGGCGTTGGTGGAAAAAGATTGACTGAGCCATCGAATGTGCTTAATGCCGGGAACAGCGCCACCACGATGCGTCTTCTCGGTGGTCTGCTTTCCAGTCAGCCCTTTTTGTCTATCATTACCGGCGATGCTTCTCTCCGTTCCCGCCCTATGGGGAGGCTGATTGAGCCGCTGCGGCTAATGGGGGCGGAAATCTGGGGTAGGGGAAGGGATTCCTTTGCCCCTTTAGTTATCAGGGGAGGAAAGTTACATGGCGCCGAAATTTCGTTATCCATTCCCAGCGCTCAAATCAAGTCAGCGATTTTGTTAGCTGGTCTCTTCGCTCAAGGGAAGACGGCGTTACGGCAGCTTGTTCCCTCCCGTGACCATACTGAAAGATTGCTCAGGCAGATGGGAGCTGCACTGGAAAGCGATGGCAGCTTAATTTCCCTGAATCCGTTGACTTCTCCGCTAAAAGCGATAAGCTTTACCATTCCCGGTGATATTAGCTCGGCGGCTTATTTTCTGGTTGCTGCCGCTGTTCATCCCGATGCCCGAATAATGGTGAGAGGCTGTGGGTTCAATCCGACACGGACGGGGATTATCGATGCCCTTTTAGCCATGGGGGCTAAGCTGAGGATAAAAAATGAGAGGATGAGCGGCAACGAGCCAATGGCTGATATTATGGTAGAATCCAGCAAATTAAGGGGTATCGAGCTTGGTGGCGAGATGATTCCCCGTCTTATTGATGAGATTCCCCTTCTAGCTGTAGCTGGCTGCTTTGCCAGTGGTAAAACTGTGATTAGAGATGCTGCTGAGCTACGGGTGAAGGAATCCGACCGAATTGCCACGGTATCTCGTGAGCTTACCAAGATGGGCGCTAAAATTGAGGAGTTGCCTGATGGCATGATTATCTATGGAGGTAAATCTTTATCGGGTGCGAAAATTGAGAGCCACTTAGACCATCGACTGGCGATGAGCCTGGCTATAGCTGGCCTGATGGCTAAGGGCGAAACGGTTATCAACCAGGCTCAGGTGGTAAATGTTTCCTATCCCTCGTTCTGGTCCGCTGTTGCCGACATAGTAAAGCAATGAGTTCAAGCCGCTTGCTTATCGTCCTTTCGGGACCTTCCGGGGTGGGCAAGGATGCCCTGCTCAGGAAGATGAAGGAGCAAAAGTATCCCTTTCATTATGTGGTAACGGTTACCAGTCGTCCTCGCCGTGAAAGGGAAAGAGATGGTGTGGACTATCGCTTTGTTTCCCAGCGGGAGTTTCAGCAAATGATTGATAATGGGGAACTTCTGGAGTGGGCTAATGTTTATGGAAATTACTATGGCGTGCCCCGGAAGGAGATAAGTCAGGCTTTATCCAAGGGAAAGGATGTCATTGTGAAGGTAGATGTGCAAGGGGCAGCTACCATTAAGAGGATATTGCCTCAGGCGGTGTCTATCTTTCTAAGACCTCCCTCAATGGAGGAGCTGGAAAGACGGCTGAGACAGCGCCATAGCGAGTCTGCCAAGGACCTGGCACTGAGGTTACAGAAGGCTGAAGAGGAGATGAGAAGCTTACCCCTTTTTGACCATGTGCTCACCAGCTATCAAGGCAAGTTTGATGAACTTATCTCCCAGATTCAAGCCATCGTTTCGGCTGAGAAACGCCGGGTAAAGCCAAGGGTGGTCGAGCTATAATACCGGTGCAGCCTGAGCTTTTTCCTGGTCGGCATCGGTGTAAATTTTTTCCTCAGCGGCTTCCTCTTCGTTAAGTGGAACATCGGACTCAACGTCTCTTCCTTCGATTTCCCGGGCAAGGAGTTCCTTGTAATACTCATGCTGGATAATGAGTTTTATAATATCGTTTGTTCCGGTCCAGATCATGGGAAGCCTTGCCTCCCTCACTGCTCGCTCGATTGGGTAGACATTGGTATATCCAATGCCTCCCATATTATCCATGGCATCGTTTGCCACTTCCCAAAATACTTTGGTCGCAAGTAGCTTTAACTCAGATACCAGCCTTCTCTGATAGCCTGGTGTGCCTATTCCATCATCTATGGTCTTCGCCACTGCATAGCCAAAAGCGCTGACAGCATCAAGTTTGGTTAGACTCTCAGCTATTCTGAAATTGACTGCCTCAAAGTTCCTTATCGGAAAACCGAAGGCTTTTCTTTTGTTGGCATACCTCGCAGCTATATCCAATATAGCTCGAGAACCAGCTACACCACCATAAATAATTCTCTCGGGCACCATCATCTTGTAGAAAATCTTTGAACCGCCGTTTTCTTCTCCGAGAAGATTTTCCACAGGTACTCGTACATTCCGGAAGTATATTCTTGCCGTTCCTGTGCCCCGAACTCCCATCAAACCATAGACATGTTTTACGTCTACTCCCATATCTCTTTCAACAATGAAAGCGCTGAGCTTATCATGAGGATTCCCTTCAGGATTGGTAACAGCGTAAACTAAGAAGAAGTCGGCACCTTCACCACCCACAGTAAACCGTTTCTGTCCATTCAGGATATAATAGTTTTCTTCTTTTCGAGCAGTAGTGGTAGCGCCGAAGAAGTCAGAACCTCCTCTGGGCTCAGTAAGTGCTTCACCAGCCCACATTTTCCCGGCTATAAGAGGCTTGAGATATTTCTGTTTTTGAGCCTCAGTTCCAAATACATTCAGAGCTTCCCCAACGATGGAGACCAGGGCGTAAAGGCATTCAAGACTCACAGTTAATTTACCAATTATACCGGCAACCATAATATCATCCACCCATCCCAGCCCCCTGCCTCCGTACCTGGGTGGGAACCTCAACCCGAGAAGATTTCGCTTCCCTGCCTCCGCCACCCATTCTTTGGGGAACGTGATTTTATCAGCATCCATATCCATGATGAGCTGTCGTGGTACACTTTTAACGAAATCTTCCGCTTCCTCCTTGAGTTTCTTCCGTTCCTCGGTCATAAATACTTCTAACATTTTTTCCTCCTTTCGGTGATGAATCTAAAAATCCTGGTTGGCTTCGCGTACATTATATCACAGGATGTTTGACCATAGGCGATTTTGTTGCCTATACTTTAGTAGCTTGGAGGGGTGACCGAGTGGCTTAAGGTGACGGTCTTGAAAACCGTTTTCGCTTTTTAAGCGAACGTGGGTTCGAATCCCACCCCCTCCGCCAAAGTCTTCCTGAGTTTATTAATTTTGGTAAAATTAATGCAAATACTTCGTATAGAAACGAGTTAAGTGAAATTGCTCAAAGCCCGTTGAAGATTATAAACGGATTGAGAGAATATATAGGAGGTAAAAGGTATGGCAACCATATTTATATCGCATAGTAGAAGAGATGAAAATTTAGTAACCGCTATGGCTAAAGTATTAAGAAACATAGGGCATACCCCCATAATTGAGGAATTTATCCCAGAAGAGGAAAAAGAACCAGTTCCATATGATGAAATCAGGAAAAATGTTAATCTCAGTCAATATGTGTTTCTATTTCTTACAGATAATATTGTTGCAACTGAATACACGCATAACTGGGTTGCATTTGAAGTAGGTCTTACTGCAAGTACAACAAAAAGGTTGTTTGTATTTGAACGTGCTGGTATTCCGGTTCCATACCCCATCCCCTATCTCACGGACTATATGATATTTGATGCAGAGAGCACAAATGATATTTTAGATATTCAAGCATTATCAAAAAAAATAGATGAAATTCCTACGGGGATAGTCGGTGCTGGCATCGGGGCCTTATTAGGGCTTCCTTTTGGTCCTTTGGGCTTGATTCTTGGTGGTTTAGGTGGAGGGCTTTTAGGAGCAAGTGCCGCAGAGCAAATATTAAAAGTTCAATGCCCATATTGTGGAGTATCATTTAACTATTACTCACCTCAGTACACTCAATTTAGTTGTCCAGCATGTAGAAAAGGCGTCTCTTTGACTATTGGAGGTGCTTAAAATGTCAGAAAAAAGAAAGATATATCCATACAATGCTAAAGTGGTTTTCGAATCCTTAAAAAAAGTCAGTAGTCGTTCTCGGTTTAGTGTAAAGAATATTGATGAATCCATAAAAAGAATAATAGTGACAACACCCCCATCTCTCTTTTCTTATGGCGAAAGCATTGAAATAATTGTGCAACCAGAAGGAGATGACAAGGCATTAGTCTATATAAAATCGGAACCCAAAGTTTTTTTCAATATTACGGCAGGAGGTGCTGTAGAACGAAATATTCGAGAAATATTTGAAATGTTAGATGGGGAACTGAGATGACTACACATGATGGGCTTTGGGCAACTCTTCGGCTTCCTTCGGAAGCCTCCCCCTCGTATACACTCGGGTCACTTAACACGCGGATATGGGGTTTCGGGTCTTGCAGACCCTCCGCGCAAATTCGCCCTGACGGGCGAACTTCCCATATCCGCGAAACGTTAGGCGACATTTAAGAAAAAAGAAGACATTGAAATGAATGCATACTCAAAAACTCAAGAAGAAATCATAAAATTGATAGAACAAAACAAGCCAAAAGATAAAACTTGGAAAAAATACTACGGTGATGTTTGCTGTAGAATTTTCAGGGAGTTTATTTTAAAGGAAATTCCTCCAAACTATACAATCAGTTCTCCGAACGTTTACATTGTTGGATTTCCGACAGAATTCGACCTCCTAATTATCGATAAGGATGCAAACCCTGAAAGATACACAAATGCTTTTTCGCCTGCAAAAGTCAAATGTGGGATCGAAGTAAAAGCTCACGGTTTTTTCGGGGGCAGAGAAGAACTTGAAAAAGAAATTACGAAGACCAAACAAAATTTTGAAGATGTAAACAAACATTTCTCCCATATAAAGTTTTTTTACTTGACATACGAAGAGGTAGCTTATCCCAAGAAAGAAAAATCTATCCGTTATTTAGATGAAACTCATTCGACACTTGCACCATATGAAGTATTTTGTCTTCGGGATAGCAGAACAAGAAAACTCATCGATGGTGAATGGAAAAGATTAACATGTTATCTGAAATTTATACTCTAGATAAACATCGCCTAACAGCGCGTATCTGGCTACGGCGCTTCGCACCTCCGCTCAAATTCCTCGCTTCGCTCGGAACTTCAGATACGCTCGAATCGTTAGGCGAAAGTGCCTTTATGAGGTGATTATATGGGAAACCTGATCGTAGATAATATTGACCTTAATGATCCTAAGGTGATGAATAATCTTAGAGAAGTTATTGATAAATTGGTGCAAATTCCTTCCTGTTATTATCCATTGAGGTTCAAACCCTCCTTCTATTTCGAGGTCCCTACTGGACGGATACCACAGGAAAGTGGCTGGTATATAATCTTGGAAGGTAAGAAACCCCTTTACGCAGGTAAGACTGACGATTTGAACGGCCGTCTTAATACAAACAATGGAAGCATAGATAACTTTGCCAAGAAGGAAAGGAGCTTTGACCTAGAAAGAAATTTCATAAAGAAGTTTGCAGAATTGAATATCCTCTCCAATTTAAGGGTATGCATCATCAAAGAAAAAGATCTCTGTTTAGAATTGAACATTAGCCCCAATGTTCTAACTGACCTTGACAGAGGAAACATAGAAAAACTAATTAACATCTTTAGATATTATTTTAATTACCAATGATGATGGCACCTTCGCCTAACGAAACCGTTGGAAGAAGTTTAATTAAAAAGAATTTGCCGCCAAAGAAGAACTTGAAATCGTCCCTTTTGTGTTATCTGTAAGACCGAGGCATTCCGAGGATATGTTCACCAACGTAGCTTAATGCCATTTGCTGGCTAACTGGAGCAAGTCTGATTAAATTTATTTCCCGCCACCATCTCTCGACGTCGTATTCCCTGGCATATCCATAGCCTCCAAAGGTCTGCATTGCCCAGTAAACTGCTTTGATACCGCTCTCAACTGCCAGGATTTTTGCTGGATTTACCGCATTTCCTACTTCAGCAATGCTTGCTCCGTTATCATATAGGGTAGCAGCCTTGAGGTTGAGCAATTTTGCTGCCTCAATGCCGGCATAAGCTTCAGCCAGGTTGAACTGCAGCCCTTGATAGCTTCCAATTGGCGTGTCACCGAAGACTTTCCTGTCTTTGGAATACTCAATAGCTTTGCTCATTGCCAGTCGGGCGATGCCGATAGCTGCGGTAGTAAATGACATCCTCTCGATATTTAAGGTATCGAGCAAAGAATACCAGCCACCGTCCAGTGGCGGCATCAAAGCGTCTTCAGACACCTTCAGGTCATTGATGCCGATATCGCACGAATGAGAGTAATTTATCCCATGCTTGGGGATGGTAGTTACATTAACCGCTGGATTGGGTAAATCTATGAGGAAGAGGCTTATTCCGAATGTCTTTTTTGGCGCTTTCTCCTTTGGAGTCGTTCTGGTGATGAGCATCATTCCTCTGGCTCTATCCGCTCCGCTAATCCAGGTTTTGTTACCGTTTATTATCCAGCCATCAGCTACTTTTTGAGCTCTCGTTTTTGTATTAAGTGTATTTGTGCCGGCATCTGGCTCGGTGAGCCCCATACAAAATTCAATATCTCCCGAGGCAATGCGTGGCAGATATTTCTCCTTTTGTGCTTCAGTGCCGTGCCGAATTATGCTAATGCCGCCGAAATCTTCAGTTATAACCAGATACCATACGCCAGCCATGCCACATCCATTGGCAGCTAACTCCTCCATGGCAATGAGCAGCTCGGTCACGCCTTTCCCGGCGCCACCGTATTTCTCAGGGATTACCATCCCGGTAAATCCCGCCTTACCTATTGCTTTATAGAATTCCTCACCAAATTCCTCCTTCAGGTCTTTCTCTCTCCAGTATTCAGGCGGGAAATTCTTAGCTATTTCCTTAGCGATATTGGCGATCATCTTTTGCTCTTCGGTGAAGTTAAAATCCATTCAAACCTCCCTCTCAGTTGAAAATCCTAAATTCTAAGCTCTAATTTCTAAACAATTTCAAAATCCTAAATTCCAAACGTTTAGGATTTCGATATTAGAGTTTAGTATTTAATATGTTACCACCCCCTTGTTTGTGGGCTGTTGTCTACCCCGTACCTATCCTTGATGAATTTCAGGGTGGCTTTCATGGAGTTCTCCACAGATTCCATTTCCCTAGTGTCTTTCTGCATACAAGCCCACTCAGGAGGCTTCTCACCCGCGACTGCTGCCACGGCATACAAATCCATCAAATCTCCCTTTCTGCTTTTCCGGGGTATGAATTCAATGTTCACCTTTTTCCCGATGAAAATCTCCTTTGGGCGTATATGCAGCAGCATGGGTAAAGTGGTGTCCGCACCATCAACTTGAACCCAACCCATGGAGAAAGGCAACATGTGCTCGAAAGGAGCTGCTGCCAGACATTGCACCGTAAAAGTATGGATAACGCCGGTCAGAGGAAGGTCCACCCAGTTGTCAAAGCAGTCTGCTATCTTGCACTCTGGATTCCAGCAGTGGGCTCGAGGGGGGCAATATACGGTGCCGCATTTTGGACACTTTGTTCCCGTAAGCTTTCCCTTCAGCAAGCTCTGGAAGAATGGAGAAACAAGACCATAGCTATGGGAGTAAAAAGCGAAGCTAGCACGGTCTATCACCATAAATTCCCTTTGAGGTCTCTTCTTCGCCTGTTCAACTGTGCCGCCACCCCAGGGGCCCTTCACTATCTGATGTCCTTTAATGTCCCACAATCCAAGGTGAACTATTGGCTCCCAAAAATCATGAGCCGCTGTTGAGTTATCCACCACTGTAGGATAATCTCTGTATTTCTTTTCACGCTCTTTCTTTACCGGTCTTACTTTTAACTTTGTTTCAACCAATCCTTTCTCATCTTCCATCTTCTCCTCCTTTTTAATCTCGCTCAAAAATTATCACGCCGCCCTGGCAACCGGTGCCGCCATGTCCGGTGATAAGTGCCCTTTTTGCATTCGGGACCTGTAAGCCATCTGGACCACATATTTCCGTTACTTTTCCGGCAAGTTGCCAGTAAAGGAAGGTGGTGTAGTAAAGACTAGTAGCGCCGACAGGATGTCCCGTTGACGTTAGACCACCACTTAGCTGAACAGGGCATTCACCACCAGGCTCTACTACTCCTTCTCGTATCATGTATTTCCCCTCTCCTCTGCCGCAAAGTCCCAGGTCTTCATAAAGACAAAGCTCGACGCCATCGTAAGGAGTAAAAAGCTCCATCAAGTCTATCTCTTTCAGCGGGTTGGTAATACCCGCCTGGGCATAGGCTCTTTTTGCGGCTATATGCAGGCTGGCAAAATTTGCCATATCGGGGTAGGGTGTCTTAGGTGATTTGACAAAGTCGGGATATATCTTCGCTTCATCTTTAAATCCGGCATAGACAAAATCAGCTGTCCTATCTCCAGGCCTCATTGAATCCGTTCCCAGACCAACACCGGTTATCCACATAGGTGTATCGGTAAACCTGCTAACCTTCTCCTCGGCTGCCATTAACACACAGCAGGCACCTTCGCTCATTACTGCATTGTTTAATACTCTATAAGGCCAGCATACCATCCTGCTCTTCCAGTAATCATCCAGCGTTATGGGTGCAGTACCGCGTTGGCTTACCCACTGAGAGAAAGGAATATGAGTAGAGTTATTGTGGTTCTTCACCGCAATTCTGCCAAGGTCCTCGCAGGTCTCGCCGTATAATTGCATATGTCTTACTTCTATGGCAGCGTAATATGCGTTATAATAGCCACCAACCGGGAAGTCCCAGTCGGTATCAGCAGCGGAAGCAATCATCTCGTTCGTGCTGGCAACATCAACCTCGCACATCCATTCCCAGCCAGGAATTAAGATGACATCAAAAAACCCTGACTGTATCATATAGTAAGCGTTAACTAAGGCGTCCAGTGGTGTAGAGCCACCAGACTCAACTCGATAACCAGGCTTATTGTGCAAGCCAAGATAATCCTGGATTATCCACCCCATACATAACTGCTGATTCAAATGGTCACTGAAATAGCTCATCATTACTGCGTCGATATCATCTGTTCCCAAATTAGGGCATTGTCGGAGCAGGTCCTGATAAGCTATAGCAACACCTTCCTCAGCATTCTCTCCATGCCAGAGGTCTGGCCTGAATATCCCTCCACCACATATAGCTACTCTCCTGTTTGGCTTAGGCATAATTCATCCTCCTTTCTATGCATCATTGTTGTCTCTCGTCCAAAATCTTTCTGTGTAGCCTAACCACAACCACAAGCTCAAATTTCTGGCACACATCACCTCCTTTCTTGCAGCGTGAGCATATCTCGCCGGGCTCTCGTCGCTACTCCCCAACATTGTAGCCGCGAGGTCTATTCCCTCACCTGATATCCCCGGGTACTCCTCCCAGGTTCAGGCTTGATTTCTACTCTCCTATCTCCACACTCGTGATGCACTACGATTGAAGTTGTTCAAGGTTCTCATAGTAATCCAAGGATTCCGGGTTGACTAAAGCAGCTCTTTGGGCATCCGCCACTGGCCTATTATGTATTATATTTCTGACCGCACTTTCAACCTTCTTCATATTCAGGGTATAAGGAATGTCTGGTACTTCGATGATCTTAGCTGGGACATGTCGAGGGGAAGCTTTTTCACGTAGAGTCTTTTTAATCTTGTTTTCCAAATCTTCTGTTAAATTATATCCTTCAGCAAGTTTAACGAAGAGAATAATACGTTGGTCTCCCTCCCAGCTCTGCCCTATGGCGAGGCTATCAGCGACTTCTTCCAATTTTTCCACTTGATTATATATCTCAGCAGTACCTATTCGGACTCCAGAGGGCTTTAACACGGAATCAGAACGGCCGAAGAAAGTGACCCCGTGCGTATCACTGTGAAACATAACGTAATCACCATGACGCCATACATTAGGATAGACCTCAAAGTAAGCCTCTTTATATTTTTCACCATCTGGGTCATTCCAGAAGTAAAGTGGCATGGAAGGAGCCGGAGCTTCGCACACAAGCTCTCCTTCTTTGTCAAATATCGGGTCACCTTTTTCATCGTACGACTTTATTTTCATCCCTAGGGCTGGCCCCTGTAATTCACCGGCATATACAGGACTGATGGGGCTTCCGGTGCAAAAACTACCATTGATATCTGTGCCGCCCGAACTAGAATTGAGCCACACATCCTTTTTGACTTCCTGATAAACATACTCAAATCCTTCAGGCGAAAGAGGTGAACCAGTTTGCCATATTTGTTGTAATGATGACAAATCATAATCCTTTCCAGGCTTGAGACCTTGGCTTCTAAGAAAGTTGATATAACTCGCGCTACAACCGAACATCGTTACTTTTTCATTCTGAATTAGCCTCCACATAGCGCCTGGGTCAGGATAATTGGGATTGCCGTCGTATAAGATTAGAGTGTTTCCTACCGCTAAGGAACTTAGCATCCAATTCCACATCATCCAGCTACAAGTTGTTATAAAAAAGTGAACATCTTCTCGTTTTAAATCGGTATGCAGCATTAGCTCCTTTAAATGATTGATAAGAATTCCGCCAGCTCCCTGAACCATGGACTTTGGCTTGCCAGTTGTTCCAGAAGAGAACATAATGAATACGGGATGATCAAAGGGTAATTGTTCAAACTGAATTTCAAGTCCTCTTTCCTTAGATAGAAAATCCTCATAATGCACAGAGTTAGGAATGTAGCCAATATCAGATTTCTCTCCCGTATAGGAAGCTACTATAACTCTTTTAATTGAAGGTATTCCCTTCAAAGCCTCAGCAACATTGGGAAGGGAATTGAACCTTTTCCCTTTATAATAATATCCATCAACAGTGAACAAAACTTTTGGTTCAATTTGACCAAAACGGTCTATAACTGCCCCTGGGCCAATATCGGTGGCGCAGGATGACCATATAGCACCAATGCTGGTAGCAGCAACCATAGCAATAGCTGTCTCCATCATATTAGGCATATAGGCGGCTACCCGGTCTCCTGGCTTAATTCCTGTCTCCCGAAGTGATTTTGCCAGACGTGCTACAGAGTCATAAAGCTCTGCATAACTCATTTTGGCTAATTTTTGAGTCTCTCCTTTGAATATAAAAGCTGTATGGTCATCCCTGTATCTTAAGAGATTCTCGGCAAAATTCAACCTCGCCCCAATAAACCACTTTGCCCCCGGGAACTTGGTAAGGTTATCAACAACCATATCGTACTTTTTTGATGCCTTGATGCCTACAAAATCCCACACGGAAGCCCAGAAACCGGGTATATTATTTACCGACCAATCATAAAGCTCCCAATAAGAATGGAAATTCTGTCCATAACGCTTATTCACCAGGTCGATAAACTTGCTCATATTGGCCTTGCTCTTTCTTTCCTCCGATGGCTCCCAGAGTAACTTGCCCATGGCTGCCCTCCTTTCTAAATTGCTAAGCTTATTCCCCCGAGCTTAATTGTAAACTTTTCATATCAGTGTCATGCCAGCCTAGGGCTTCTCCTATTCCTTCCTGTAATACTTCCATTTTCGCCTGCCTCCTCGCTGTAAATTACTGCTGAACAACTTGTATATCATAGCACTTGGCAGTTCTGTTTGGGGAGGTGATATGACGGATACAGCAGATTGACCACTGGCTATTTTCTCCCTTATACTGTGGTGTTTTGATATGAAGATTCATGAATATCAAGCTAAGGCTCTTATGTTGCAATTTGGCATTCCAGTCCCAAAGGGGAGGGTGGCTTTTACTCCTGCTGAAGCTAGAGCAATAGCTGAGGAAATCGGGGGGAAAGTGGTGGTCAAGGCTCAAGTCTATGCTGGTGGCAGGGGGAAGGCTGGTGGGATAAAGATGGCTGATATCCCCGAGGAAGCGGAGATGGCAGCCAGCCAGTCGCTGGGAACAAGGATGGTGACGCATCAAACCGGTGCTGAAGGCGTGCCGATAAGCAGGGTGCTGGTGGAGGAGGCAAGCGAGATAAGCCGTGAGCTTTATATCAGCGTTCTTGTTGATGGCACCACGAAGCTGCCTCTCATGATGGCCAGCGAAGCTGGTGGCATGGAAATTGAAGAGGTGGCTCAGGCAGCCCCGGAGAAAATATTAAAGGTCTTCATTGACCCCGCTATCGGGTTCCAGCCTTTCCAGGGACGCAAATTGGCTTATGGGATGAATTTAACGGGCGAGCAGGTAGCCGAGGCAACCAGGCTGATGACTAATCTCTACCAGCTGTTCATGACCAAAGATTGCTCTTTAGCTGAAATCAATCCTTTAGCCGTTACCGCTGATGAAAGACTGTTAGCTTTAGATGCCAAGCTTAACTTTGATGATAATGCCCTGTTTCGGCATAAAGACATTCAGGAACTCCATGACGAGGAGCAAGAGGAACCATTGGAAGTTCAAGCTCGCCAGTGGGGGATAAATAATTATGTGAAAATGGATGGCAACATTGGTTGTATGGTCAATGGTGCTGGGCTGGCGATGGCGGTGAATGACCTTATTCAATATTGTGGGGGTAGTGCGGCAAACTTTCTCGACATTGGCACACTTAACACTACTGAGAGGGTGGTCAATGCCTTTAGGATGTTCGTTGCTGACCCCAGGATAAAGGCAGTGCTGGTAAATATATTTGGCGGCATGGCAAGGGTGGATGTTATTGCTAGAGGCATAGTAGAAGCCTATCAGCAGATGGATATCAGCTTTCCGGTGGTCGTCAGGTTGGCGGGAACGAACATTGACGAAGGCAAACGAATTCTAGCTGAATCGGGAATAAATTTCATTGAGGCGAGGGATTTTTATGACGGTGCCGATAAAGTGGTTCAATCTGCGAAAGGGCGGAAAAAGTGAGCATACTTGTAAACCAAGGAACTAAGCTTCTGGTTCAGGGAATCACTGGCGGAGAGGGCAGCTTTCATACCCAGCGTTGTATGGAGTACGGCACAAAAGTGGTAGCCGGGGTTACCCCAGGGAAAGGGGGTAGTGAGGTTTTTGGCGTTCCCGTTTTCAACAGCGTGGAACAGGCGGTGACTGAAACTGGAGCCAATGCCAGTATCATCTTTGTCCCTCCTGCTTTTGCCGCTGATGCTATCATGGAGGCAATAGATGCTGACATACCTTTGATTGTGTGTATCACCGAAGGTATACCGGTTATGGATATGGTCAAGGTGCACAGCTATCTTAGGGGTAAATCCACCCGACTTATCGGGCCCAATTGCCCTGGGGTCATTTCTCCGGGCAAATGTAGGGTGGGCATTATGGTGGGGGAGATTCATCTCCCCGGCAATGTGGGAGTGGTCTCCCGCAGTGGTACCCTGACTTATGAGGTTGTGGCTCAGCTCACCAGCTTGGGAATGGGGCAATCTACCTGTGTTGGCATCGGTGGTGATGCCTTACCGGGGAGCACTTTTAGTGATATCCTGAAGCTGTTTGAGGCTGATGATGATACTAAAGCTGTAGTTCTTGTTGGTGAGATAGGGGGCACTTTTGAGCAGGAGGCTGCGGAGTTCATTAAAGTTGAAATGTCCAAGCCTGTAGTTGCTTTTGTTGCTGGCAGCACTGCTCCTTCAGGTAAAAGGATGGGGCATGCTGGGGCTATTATCGCTGGCACTGCGGGTAAAGCTTCGGAGAAAATAAAAGCCCTATCTGCCGCCGGGGCTATCATTGCCTCCAACCCGGCAGAAATCGGCCTCACTACCAAAAGAGTGTTAGATGGAGTCAGCACATAGAAGAAGAGAAGGGAAAGCTTGCTTGGAGAATGGCAAAGAGTTCAAATTGGAAAGCCAGTGCACGTAAGTCGCTGCCCTCTCGTTGAAGAAATCTCTAGTCCTCTGACTGCTCTAGAGGCTTTTGCCTTGATCAAGGATAATCCCTACAGCTTCTTCCTGGACGGCGGCATGGATCCACAGAGGCTGGGACACTATTCTTTCATTGGTAGCAATCCATTTCTAGTAATGAGCAGCCGAGGTACAGAGGTCACCTTAATTGATGGAGACAGACGAGAGGCCTTGTACGGTAACCCGTTCGATGTATTGGGGAGATTGCTGGAAAAGTATAAATTGGACCATTGCTGGGCACCCGTGCCGTTCCTTGGTGGGGCAGTTGGCTATCTTGGCTATGACCTGTGCCATTTTATCGAGCATCTACCGTCTACAGCTATAGACGACCTCAAGTTTCCCGAAAGTTATTTTGCCTTCTATGACACTGTGGTCGCCTTTGACCACCTTGAGACGAGAGCTTACCTTGTTGCCACAGGTTTTCCTGAGACGGAGGAAAGTCTGAGGTTAGCACGAGCTAGAATGCGCATCGAAGAGATGAGGGACTGGCTTTATTCCTCCATCCCTGGCCGGGAGGTTCAAACCTCTCTTTCTCGGAAGAAGAGGTTGGGTGAAAGTGAGATTCAATCTCCCGGGGAAAATGGGGAGCTCGTACTTAAGTCCAACTTCACCCCCGAGGCATATATCGGGACTGTAGATAGAGTGCGGAAATACATCGCCGCAGGCGACGTGTTTCAGGTAAACCTTTCCCAGAGGTTTGAGACCAAGTTGACCATTTCGCCTTACGAGCTGTATCAACGGCTGAGAGATGTTAACCCTGCTCCCTTTGCCAGCTACCTCAACTTCGATGGAATAACGATTGTCAGTGCCTCCCCGGAAAGATTCCTCAAGGTTCAAGGTGATCTGGTGGAAACACGACCGATAAAAGGGACAAGACCACGAGGCAAAGACCCTGCGGAAGATGAACGCCTGGCTCATGAGTTGGTTCACAACATCAAAGACCGAGCCGAGAATGTCATGATCGTTGACCTGGAGAGAAGCGACTTGGGACGGGTTTGTCGCTATGGCACAGTAAAGGTTCCCGAACTGGCTATCCTGGAAATCTTTCCTACCGTGTTTCATCTTACCTCGACCGTCGTCGGCAGGTTGCGTCAGGAGGCGACCAGCATTGACCTGCTCAAAGCTACCTTTCCTGGCGGCTCCATTACTGGTGCCCCTAAGGTGAGGGCCATGGAGATCATTGATGAGCTGGAGCCAACGAGAAGAAGTGTCTACACTGGCTCTATAGGTTATCTGGGCTTCAATGGAGACTTGGATATCAATATCGTTATCCGCACCTTCCTGATTAAGAGAGGCAAAGCTTACTTTCAGGTAGGCGGTGGCATTGTTTATGACTCCGATCCCGAAGGTGAGTATCTGGAAACTCTGGACAAGGCTAGGGCTCTAATTCAAGCCTTGCAGCTGGCGCCCGGAAGTGATCGTGACAGCAGAGTAAAGGAAAAGAAGAAATTACAGATTCCTGGGGGTATGGATGGTACTGATAATTGATAACTATGACTCCTTTGTTTACAACCTGGCACAATATGTAGGGGAGCTAGGCTGGGAGCCTAGGGTGTTTCGCAACAACCAGATTAATTTACCTGACATTGAAATGCTGAATCCCAGCCACATTATCATCTCCCCCGGACCGTGCACCCCTTTGGAAGCTAATATCTCCAACGATGTGGTGCGATACTTTGGCGGGAAAATCCCTATCCTGGGGGTATGCTTGGGGCACCAATGTATTGGGTATGCCTACGGAGGTAGAATTGGCCGGGCTCTGCCGGTCCATGGTAAGACCTCCCTTATCTACCATGATGGTAAGACTATCTATCAGGACCTAGCTAATCCCTTCCCGGCCGCCCGCTATCATTCCTTGATTATTGAAACTGGAAGCTTCCCACCGTCTTTGGAAATAAGCGCCCAAAATCAGGAGGGGCAAATAATGGGTGTAAGACATAAAAACTACGTTGTGGAAGGGGTTCAGTTTCATCCTGAATCGATTCTCACTGAGGTTGGACACGCTCTCCTGGCCAAGTTTCTCCATTTTACCCAGCCAGTTTGGTGTTAAGGTCGTATTTAACTGATGTGAAGTGATGTTAGCTACGAGCTTTATTTTTTCTGTTAAAGGAGGGATGGAAGGGGTGACCCTCGTCCACCCGCCGTTTATGTGGGTGGGGATGTGAGGTGAAATCATGATGGAAATTATTTATCTTAATGGCCACCTTGTGCCCCGCTCCAAGGCTAAACTATCCCCGTTCGACCATGGTTTTCTCTATGGTTACGGACTATTCGAGACCATGCGGGCCTATAACGGGAACATATTTCGCCTCGACCGTCACCTGACTCGCCTTCGCCACTCTGCCGAGAGCCTTGGCCTGAGAGCCAAGCTAGATGTTTTCGACTTAGAGAGTGCTTGTGTGGAAACTTTACAAGCCAATAAGCTCAAGGATGCTCGCCTGAGGCTCACTATCACGGCAGGAGAAGGTGATATGACTCCTGACCTCGACACCTGTTCTAACCTAACTGTTTTGGTCACCGCCAAAAATTTCGTTCCATTGCCTCTGGAAAGATATGAGCAGGGATTTAAAGCAGTGCTATCCTTTGTGCGCCGTGATAGTCAGTCAGCTCTGTCCCGGCTGAAATCCACTTGCTATGTAAGTAATATCTTAGCCAGGATGGAAGCCAAAGCGGCTGGCTGCGATGAAGCTATCGTGCTTAATGAACTGGATTACATAGCCGAAGGCAGCACGAGCAATATTTTCCTGGTGAGTCGGGGCGAGCTTATCACCCCTTCCCTGGAAAGCGGCATCTTGCCCGGGATTACCCGAGAGGCGGTCTTGGAAATAGCTCGGGATCTAAATATTAAGACAGCGGAAAGACAGGTGAAGCTGAGAGAGCTAAGCAGAGCTGGAGAGGCCTTTGTTACCAATTCCATAATAGAGGTCATGCCTCTAACTTGGCTCAATGGCGAACCCATCGGCACGGGCAGACCAGGAAGGCTGACTAGAAATTTGATGGCTGCCTACAAGGAACTTGTAAGATAGTACGCTTTTAGGTGTATCGGCTGGGGAAGGCGTAGTGATGTTAAGGAAGGACTAGCAATTGGAGGCGAACTCACAAAGCTTGTTCGATTGCAGGTAGGGATAAAGTCCTTGATGTCGGAATGGGCGCGGTCGTTGGCGATGGGCTTTGCCAGGCCCCTTACTTAAGAGGCTTTCACCCGATATTTGGCCTTTCCTTCCTCGTAAAGGTCGCCGCCATAAATGTCATTTATTACTGTAACCGGGAAGTCCTCTACTTCAAGGTGTCGGAGCGCCTCAGCACCGAGTTCTTCGTAGGCTACCACCTCTGCCTTTTTGATGCTTTTGGAAATAAGTGCGCCAGCACCGCCTATGGCGCCTAGGTATACCGCTTTATACTTCACCATAGCATCCTTTACTGTCTTTGACCTCAATCCCTTGCCGATCATCCCTTTCAACCCTTTAGCTATCAAGAGGGGTGAGTAAGCATCCATACGCCCGCTGGTGGTGGGACCAGCAGACCCTATCGGTCTTCCCGGTCTTGCCGGAGAAGGCCCCATGAAATATATCGTCTCCCCCTTGATATCGATGGGCAAGGGTTTTCCTTGCTCCATAGCTTCAACTATCCTCTTATGGGCGGCATCACGCCCCACGTACATAACGCCGGTGAGCAGGAGGTTATCTCCTGCCCTGAGCTCCTTCAAAGTTTCATCGGTTAACGGAAGTCTAACTTTTTTAACTTGAGCCATAACAACCTCTCCTTTTCACCTTATTGTCATTGCGAATTCAAACCCTTAATCCCTTTAGTATATCTCTGGCGATGATGTTCCTCTGGAGTTGGAGGGCGAAATTGGTGGAGCTCATCGCCAATACATTGCGGCAAAACTTTTCCATAGGCACCCCGGCAACATAGGGCGGGGCATTGAAAATATGAGCAGCGTTGTCGGCAACGAGGTGAATCATCTGGGTGGCGAACAACTTCACCATAGCTGCCTCTCTCTGTATCGATTGTCCCTTGTCTGCTTTCCAGGCAGCTTCATAAACCATAAGTCTGGAGGCGTGGATATTTGTAGCTATATCGCCCAGTGCTGCCTGGATGCTGGGGCGACCTGAAATATCCTGTCTAAACGATGTCCACGTTCGAGCCTGTATAGTTGATTCCTCAAGTATACGCTGTGCTGCCCCAACACATCTGGCACCTCTTATGATTCGCCTTGCCGGAAGCCATTTCTTACCCAGATGAAATGCTTTCCCTTCTTCTCCCAACACACTTTCGGGAGGTACTTTGCAATTATTGAAGGTCAAATAAATAGGCTCTCTCATACCTGCTTCCCATCCGGTCTTTTCCCGGCCAGCAGTAACGGCAAATCCTCGAGTACCCTTATCTACCAGGAAGCAAGTCGCTCCCTCCATAGGGCTCTTCTCCGGAGTTTCCCTGTCCCGGACAGGCTTGGCAAAAACCAGGGCAAAATAATCTTTAGCTGCTCTAGAGACGGACACTTTTTTGCCGCTAATTACGTAATAGCTATCTGCCTTCTCTGCCCTCATTTCCAGTCGGTCAATCTCAGACGCTTCCTTTTCCGGCTCCAGCAATGCCAGGTAAGCGTATTTTTGCTTGTTAAGCACGGGCAAGAGATATTTTTGTTTCTGCTGTTCGTTGCATTCAAACAAAATCGGGGTAACATCGCCAAAGTCGAAAGGAACAATTGTTTGCGCCAACTCTTCTTCAATCAGGCAGTTCCCCAAAATAGATAAGCCAGCGCCACCAAGTTCCTCAGGCACGCCCACCCCCCATAAGCCCATCTCTTTGACCATCTCCATTAGTTCATGCTCATTTTCCTGGGGAAGGTACATTTTGGCATCGCTCAAGTCAGCCGCGCTGCCTAAAATGCTCCTCTCCAACGGCTTCAATTGGTTAGTAACAAAGTCCCTTACCAGGCTTTGCACCATCTTCAAATCTTCAGGTATCTCGAAATCCACTCAATCCTCCTGGGATTGCGGAGCCTATTCCGAGCGTAGGCGAGGAATCTCACTCTGGGTTTGCTTCGGCTCTGCCTCGCAACCGCCAGTGCTCCTCCCAATGACAAAAGGAGAGGAGCCCGTGTAATAGTATACCATTGTGGATATTTTATCTTTATTGAGAAAAGCTTGGCAAATAGAGATTGTTTAGCAACCCATCCCCTGTCCCCCTTCCCTTAGCAAGGGAAGGGGGAGTGTAGGTAAGAGGGGGGTGAAACACCTCTCTATAAATCTCTTCCCCCTCTCCTTTAAAGGAGGGGGGATAAAGGGGGTGAGGTTAGTAAACACTCTCGCAAATATATAGACCTTGGCTCGCAAGTATGATAGCATTAGCAATCTAAATGAGCCGAATTGAGGTAATTTCCTTCGATGCTGAAGGGACGCTGGTAACTCCTGATTTCAGCCAAGCTATCTGGCATGAAACTATACCGGCGCTTTATGCTGGGAAGAACGGCGTTGAGCTTGCTGAAGCTAAGAAAATTGTTGCCCAAGAATATAATAAAGTAGGTGACCAGAGACTGGAATGGTATGATATAAAATACTGGTTCAGATATTTCCAGCTGGGTTCTCCTGAGCCAGCGATTCAGCGTTGCCAGGCTAAAGTGTGTTATTACCCCGAGGTGATGGAGGTTCTTTCCTCCTTGAGAGGTCAATATAAGCTAATCATCGCTTCGGGCACGCCGTCAGAACTACTGGAGCCTCAATTGCAGGGCATCAAGGGCTATTTTATTCATACCTTTTCCTCGACTTCTCTACTTAATCAGCTAAAAACGCCCCAATTTTATGCCTATGTATGTGAATCAATAAGAGTAAACCCTGCCCAGATTGTCCATGTTGGCGACAACTGGCAATTTGATTTCCTTAATTCCAGCCAAGCGGGCATTAATGCTTTTCACCTTGATAGAGTAGGGAATAGTCAGCAGGGCTCTCTAGCTAATTTAACCGAGCTAAAAAGGTATTTATCTTAGCAATTATGGTGGTCAACTGGGCCCAAGTTTTATTCAATTCAGCGGTAACCGGAAGTATTTATCTCCTTGGGGCTGTGGGGCTTAGCGTAACTTACGGACTTTCCGCTTTTCCCAATTTTGCTCACGCTGAATTCCTTACTTTAGGTGCTTATATTGGCTATTTCGTTGCTGAGCAGCTAGGATTGGGCTTGCCAGCAGCCATTATAGTTGCTTTCTTGGTCACCGGAGGAGTGGGCTTTTTATGCTATCGTGGCATTTTCCAGCCTTTAGCTAAGAGGGGAGCCACCATAATCCATCTCATGGTGGCTTCTATCGCCCTGGGCTTTATTCTCAGATATTCCCTTGGCAGCATTTGGAGCTGGAAGCCCTTGTATTTTACCGGTATCGGGGCTGCCTTTAATGTCGGTCCGGTGAGGGTTACCGGGCTATGGCTATGGCTTATCTTTGTTGCTGTAACCTTAGCGTTCATTATGCATCTTATTTTAACCCGAACCAAGATAGGCAAAGCCATTAGAGCTACTTCCAGTAATCCCGAGCTTGCCTTAGCCTCGGGCATCAATATTGACCGGGTGACCTGGATAACCTGGTTTGTTGGTGCGGGACTGGCGGCGATTGGTGGCATATTCCGTGCCGCTGGTACCCAAGTTTGGCCTACGACGGGATGGGATATCATCTTACCTATCTTTGCTGTGGTCATACTTGGCGGTATTGGTAACTATTATGGGGCTGTAGCTGCTGCCTTTATTATTGGCCTGGCTGAAAATGTGGGGGTGGTGGCTTTGATAGCTTTAGGTCTTTCTACGGAATATCGTATGGCTATACCTTTCTTGATTCTGATAATAACTTTGATTGTGAAGCCACAGGGATTGGCTATGTTTTTCAGGAGGGCTTGATTTGGGGCTTTATTTTCTTGACTTTCTCGTCTTTGTGGGCATCTTTGGCATGGTAGCTTTGTCTCTAAATTTGGAGTTTGGCTTTGCCGGGCTTGCCAACTTTGGCAAGGTAGCCTTCTTCCTTGTCGGCGCTTATACCTATGCTGTCCTTTCCCAAATTGGTGTTCCCTTTTACCTTTGTCTCATTGCTGGCGCCCTGACCTCCGCCCTTTTTGGCTTGCTTATCTCCTTACCCACTTTGAGGTTAAGGGCGGATTATCTAGCCATAGCAATTTTAGCCTTTGGTGAAATTTTAAGGTTGATTGTTCAGGCGGAGCGCTGGATTGCGGGGGGAGTTTGGGGGATAAATGTTTCTCCGGCCATCTCCTTAGCTGGTGCCTCTTTCGAGGTCGATGCTCTGGTGAATATAGGATTGGTTTACTTTTGTTTGCTTATTTGTTTTCTGGTAGCGCAATTATTGGCTAATTCTCCTTACGGCCGGGTAATGCGGGCGATAAGGGAGGATGAGGTTGCTGCTGAAGCATTGGGCAAGGATAGGGCTAAATATAAAGCTCAGGTACTTATGATAGGTTCAGCTATGGCAGGTGTAGCTGGCGGACTTTATGCACAATATCTGCAATTTATTGACCCCTACATGTTTATGCCTATGATTACCTTTACAGTGTGGATGATGGTTATTCTGGGCGGTCCAGCCAATAATTGGGGAGCACTGTTAGGTGCTGGATTGGTGGAGCTGTTTTCCCGAGGAGCAAATTTAGCTAAAGATTATTTAACTTTGCCGGTTGACCCCAACAACTTGCAATATATTCTGTTTGGTGTTTTAATTATATTAGTTTTGCTTTATCGTCCCGGCGGCTTGTTGAAGGAGAGTCCCATAAAGACAAAGGCATTGCAATTAGCCAGATATGGAAAGGGCGTTGTTAATAATAAACAAGGTAAGTAAGCTTTTCGGTGTTTATCTCTTTATCTTTATGTGGCCCCTTGTCTGAAGGGGCTGCGTAAACCTATCCCTCCAAATTTTACTTGTTTCCGCTTACATCGTATATAATGTAGCACTCAGCGAGGAAGAGGATTAGTCGGTAATGGAAGAAGCATTGTTAAGAATAAGAGAAGTCAGCAAGCACTTTGGTGGTCTTTATGCTGTCAATGAAGTAGACATAGAAGTCAAGGAAGGCGGCATTTGGGGACTAGTAGGTCCTAACGGCAGTGGTAAGACGACCTTGTTTAACACCATCCTCGGCCTTTATAAGCCTGACCATGGGGCTGTTTACTTCAATGGCAAATGTATCAGCAACCTCGCTCCTCATGATATTTATGCTGAAGGACTGGTGAATGCCTTCCAGTTGCCCCGGCTTTTTTACCAGATGACAGTGTTGGATAATATGCTCGTGGCAGCACGAGGTCATCAAGGCGATAAGTTAGTAAACAGTCTTTTCTTAAGGAGAGGGTGGCAGGAGCAAGAAGAAGGACTAATTGATGAGGCTATTGAGATTCTTGAGTTTGTGGAGCTGGGGAAATGGGCTTTTTCCCCTGCTGGTGAACTTTCTGGAGGACAAAGAAAGCTTCTTGAGGTGGCCAGAGGGCTTATGGCTAAGCCCAGGCTTTTGCTTTTAGACGAGCCAGCAGCGGGAATAAATCCGGCACTGGGTAAAGCTATATTTCAAAAGCTAAAGGATTTCTCTGGTAATGGCACAACTTTTTTCGTCGTGGAACACCGCCTGGAGATATTATTTGAGTTCGCTAAATGGGTCTATGTCATGGATAGGGGGCGGGTGGTAACCCAGGGGGAGCCTCATGATGTTGCTGATGCCCCTGCTTTTTATGAAGCATATTTAGGGGGAGGGTAAGTGGTTGCTGTCTTTATGGCTGAAAATATCAATGCTGGTTATGGTGACGTTGTCATCGTCCACGATGTCTCCATTTATGTGAATGAAGGTGAGATTGTGGCTGTTGTTGGTCCTAATGGCAGCGGTAAGTCAACCTTGCTCAAAAGCATTCTTGGCTTCGCCAAGCTTTTTGGAGGTAGCATTTTCTATCAAGGGGAGGACATAACCGGAATAGCTTCTGATAGGGTGGTAAGCATGGGCATAGGTTATGTTCCTCAGGTAAATAATGTTTTCCCTAACCTCACTATAAGTGAAAACTTAGATATGGGAGCTTATCATAGAAAAGGAAGAGCTTCCATAAAAGCTGGCATAAGGGAGATTTTTGGGATGTTTCCCGAGCTTGAGGTGAGGAAAAACGCTTTAGCCGGAAATTTAAGCGGTGGTGAAAGGCAGATGTTAGCCATGGCGAGGGCAATGATGGCCCAGCCGAAAGTCCTGTTGCTTGATGAGCCATTAGCTTCGTTATCTCCCAAGCCAGTCTCAGTCATTCTATCCAAATTAGGAAAGATAAAAGAGACTGGCACAGCTATAATAATAGTGGAGCAAAATGTCAGAAAAGCGCTGAGTGTCTCCGGTAGAGGCTATGTTCTGGTTGAAGGCGTCTGTGCCATGGAAGGTGAAGCTAGTTCTCTATTTGCTGAAGAAGCTTCCAAGCAAAGATTTTTGGGATTAGAGGCTAAAGGTATTGACACAGATTTAGCCTCTCGGCATAATTAGCCCATAAAATTTAGTTTTTGAGGGAGGTAAAAAATGGTTAAAAAACTATTAATGGTGGTAGCTGTCCTGGCTCTTCTCATCCCGGCGGTGGGTTGTGGGCCTGCCCCGGCGGGAACAATCAAGATAGGTTGTGTGCTATCTACCACTGGGCTGTTAGGGCCTATGGGTGAGAAGATGATGCAGGGTGCTGAGCTTGCAGTTCAGGAAATCAACGCTCAGGGGGGAGTACTTGGAAAACAAATACAGTTATTAGAGGAAGACGACAATACCGACTCTGCTACGTGCCTAGCACGCGTGAAGAAGTTGGTTGAGGTAGATGGAGTTAAGGTGCTTGTTGGTGGCATGACCAGTGGTGCTACTATGGCTACAGGTTCTTATTTAGCCGACCATGAGATTTTAATGGTCACGCCATCAGCTACTAACCCCGGCATTGCTGACCAAGCATGGAAGAATTGGGTTTTTCGTACCTGTCTTAGTGATGCTCTTCAGGGCGAGGCATTAGCTCCGATCGTCGAAGAAGGTAATTATACCAGGCTGGCTACCATAGTGCAAGATAATCCTTACGGTGTCGGTCTCGAAGGGGCACTACTTTCTGCGCTTAATAAGACTGGCTGGCAGGGGAAGCATGTAGTTTCAATACATTTCGACCCAGCAAAGCTTGATTATCTTACAGAACTGGGGCAGATTGCCAATGCTAATCCTGACATAGTTCTTGCTGTCACCTACTGCGATGATGGCAAAGTGCTGTTCAAGCAAGCTTTAGATATGGGTTTAGATAATATTGCTTGGCTAGGTTGTGATGGCAACTATGGCTCTGGTATGTTCGAGGAGCCAAAGTGTGCTGAATTCATGGCGAAGGCGATTATTGCTGGCACCAGGACCGCAGGTGCAAGCGGAGCCGCTTATGATGCATTTGCTACTGCATATAATGCTACCTTTGGCGCAGCTCCCGAAGTTTACTGTGATACTACTTATGATGCCATTAAGCTTATTGCCAAGGCCATAGAGCAGGCTGGCACATACAATAGCACTGCCATAAAAGATGCTTTAATGGGAATAGGGCAAAATTACGAAGGTGCTAGCGGCCCTATCTCGTTCAACTCAGTAGGAGACAGGATTTCTGGTACATTCGAAGTATGGAAGGTGGGAAAGGACGCCCAAGGCGTTTATCATGATGTTACGGTGAAGTACGTTACGTTGTGAGCTTAGTTGCCACAGTAAAAAGGAGGGGCTTTCCATGCCCCTCCTTTTGTTTATAAATAGCATAGCAGCTATCGCAGGCCTTCCAGGAAGGACTGCACATTCTTGCCCAAATCGGGGATATAGTAGCCGCCTTCAAGTAAAGCGAACCTTCTTCCCTTACAGGATTTGGCAGTTTCCTTTATCATATTGCCGATAGTGTTATAATCCTCGGTCTTCAGGCTTCTCCCCCAATCCTTTTCATAAGTATCAAATCCAGCGCTGACTCCTATGATGTCGTACCCTTTTGCCTTTCCCAAGTGTTCCTTTAGCTCAGCTAGGTATTTTTGCCTCTCCTGGCACACCATGTTCACGAAGATAACATTCTCATTGCTGCCCAGGATGTCATAGGTGCCATTGCCATAATGGAGGTCGATATCCACGATTAAAGCCCTGTTTATCTTTTTCTGGTGCATTAATTTTGTGATAGCGATAGCCATGTTACTGAAAAAGCAAAAGCCGCCATTGAAGTCTCTGCCAGCATGGTGTCCTGGCGGTCTTATTAGACCAAAGGATGGCTCACTCAGGGCAATATCAGCAGCTTTTATTGCTCCCCCAGCAGCTAAACTGGCTACTTCAAAAACAAGGCTATCCCCCCTCACCGAGTCTATTAAAGATCTGGCATGGACCAGGAGAAGGTCATCCTCAGTAGCCGGTTCAGGCTGGATGAACTCATAACCCTTCAATGCCTCAAGAATGTTCTCTATCCTTCCTGCTTTAGATGCCGGGTCATAGGTATAAACCTGCTTGTATTTCTCATGAAATGCTATCTTCATACTTGACTATTTTACCACGTTGTCCGGCTATTCCAATCTACACCTTGGGATTGTTTACTAACCTCACCCCCTTTATCCCCCTCTCCTTCAAAGGAGAGGGGGAAAAGATTTATAGAGAGGGGTTTTACCCCTCTCTTACCTACACTCCCCCTTCCCTTGCTAAGGGAAGGGGGTCAGGGGGATGGGTCGCTAAACAATCTCACCTTGATTGTTGACAAAGATGGTATAATAGGCACCTGATTTTCAAAGTTCGGGTGTTACGCTGAGAAGAGCAGGGTTGATGGCTGATACAGGTAACGAGCCAGTGAGGATAGCAGTAGATGCCATGGGGGGCGATTATGCTCCTCAAGAGATAGTCAGGGGTGCAATTGAAGGAGCTAGGAGGGGGGGGATTGGGATAATTTTGGTGGGTCAAGAAGATACTATTCAGAAGGAGATGATGCGATGTGATATTTCTGGTCTTCCCATCCGTGTAAGGAATGCTAGCGAGGTTATACTGGATGGCGAGCCTCCTATAATGGCTTTACGTCAGAAGCCGGATGCTTCTATTTCAGTTGCCACTCAATTGGTGAAAAGAGGTGAAGCTGATGCCGTGATAAGTATGGGTCCCACAGGCACAGTTATGGTGAGTGCTATGGTAACTCTGGGTACTCTGGAAGGCATCAAGCGACCTACTGCGGGTGCGGAGCTTGTTGGATTTGTCCCTGATACCATAATATTTGATTTGGGAGCTAATGTTGATTGTAATCCCCGGGAATTATTAAGTTTTGCCGTTATTGGTTGTGTTGTTGCTCAGAAGATGTTTCACATTGTCAACCCAACGGTAGCATTGCTCAGCAATGGTGCTGAAGAAGGGAAGGGCAATCATCTGGTAAAGGGAGCTTACCAACTTTTTAAGAAGAGCAATTTGAATTTTATCGGGAATGTGGAGGGCAACGATATTCCTGCCGGGAAGGCAAACGTTGTTATTTGCGATGGGTTTACCGGTAATGTTCTGATAAAATTCTGCGAAGGGTTGAGCTGGTCTATAATTGAATGGTTGAAGGTTACTCTGGATAAGCGTCTCTCAAAGACAGATATCGAGGCTATTTGTGAGGATTTGTTTACCTTGACCAATGTAGCTGATGTAAGAGGTGGAGGGTTAGTTTATGGCATAAATGGACTGGTATGGATTGGTCATGGTCGTTCCAAAGCGCCTCAGGTGGCTAAGTCTATACATCAGGTTAAACTGGCTGTGGAAGCAAACTTGGTGGAGTCATTGAAATTGGAACTGACCAAGATACAAGAGTTAGGAGGGGGCGTTTGATAGTCTTGGGTTTTATAATTGCTGGATGTAGATTAATGACTATCAAATTTCTGATATTTTTATTTGGAGATGCGTTATGACAGTCGCGGTAGTTACTGATAGCACAAGTGATGTCCCTTCTGAGGTAGCTGACAAGCTCGGGATTACCGTTGTACCGTTATATGTGCAATTTGGTAAGGAAAGCTACCGTGATAGTGTTGACTTAACTGGGGGTGAGTTTTACCATAAACTGGTACACGATGCGGATTACCCCAAGACATCAACGCCTAACATTAATGACTTCGTTACCACATACAATGAGCTTGCCAAGAAAACGAAGGAAATCGTCTCTATTCATATTGGCCCTAAGATTAGCGGGACATATAATATGGCGGTGGCAGCGGCAAAGGAAGTTGAGGCAGATTGTCGTATTGAGTTAGTTGATTCACAAACTACCATAGGAGCTTTAGCCCTCATCGTCATCGAGGCAGCAAAGAAGGCTAAAGAAGGTGTCGGTTTAAGCGAGTTAGCTGATATGGTGCGCAAGCTTATCCCCAAAGCACATGTCCTCGTAACATGCGATACCCTTAAGTATCTTTACCGTGGTGGTCATGCCAGTAAGACGCAGGTGCTTCTCAGCTCAGCTTTGAGGGTGAAGCCATTGATTTATATTCAGGAGGAAGTTCTGCCTTATGGCAGGGTGATAGGGCGTGCTAAATCCATCGATGCTCTGTATAAATACGCTGATGGTTTCTCTCATCCTCGCAGCCTAGCTGTGGAGCATGCTACTGACCCTGGGGAAGCGGAATCGCTAATAAAGCGTTTGGAACAGAAATTCCCCGGTGTGCCGATATATAAATCTATAGTTGGCGCTGTGGTGGGTGCACATCTTGGCCCGCATGGCTTGGCTGTGGCAATATTAGAGGGATAAATAAGGAGGTACTCCGTGATAGTAAAGGAAAAAGAAGTGGACGGGCAGGACCTGAAGATAATGTTGGAGGGTGATATGTGTTACAATGTTTAGGGACGCGCTTTATCAGCCTGTGAAAATCAAAACTGTGGAGGTGTGTTATGACAGTTGCAGTGATTGTTGATAGCAGCTCTGCTATCACTCCAGAATTAGGCGAGGCTTATCACATTCGAGTTGTCCCCCTACATTTGATGTGGGGCAGGGAGGAGTATGCTGATTGGATAGACCTTACCCCAGCGGAATTCTATAGTCGGTTAAGGACGGAGAAGGAGACCTGGCCTACCACCAGTGGCTCTGTTCAAGGGGAATTCCTTAAGGCCTTTGAAGAGCTGCGTGGCAAATTTGACGGCGTGGTTGCCATTACGCTTAGTCCCGACACTCCTTCAGCAGGCTACCGCTCAGCAATAATGGCAAAGGAGTTGACCGAGGGTTTTCCTATCGAGGTTGTCGACTCCAATTCCGTCGCTACGGCTTTGGGTCTGGTAGCCACCGCTGCCGCCAAAGCTGCCACTGCTGGTAGTAGTCTGGAAGAAATAGTCAAAGCAGCCAAGAGCGTTATCCCAAAGATGAATCTCTTTTTTAACGTAGGCTCAATAACTTATTTCCTCAAAGGTGGGCGTATCACTGAATCGGAGGTGGGCTCAAAGGAGGATAGTTATATCATCACCACCAAAGACGGCAAGATTACGCCATTTGAGAAATACCCTACCAGGGAGGAGGCACGCCGTCGCCTCAAAGAGCTGGTGAAGGAGAAGGCAAGAAAAGATACACCACTTCATGTCGGGCTATTTCACGCTGCGGCAAGGAATGAGGCTGAGGAATTCAGGAAGTGGATAAAATCTGAATATAATTGTGCTGAGCTCTGGATAGGAGAAGCCTCTCCGGTGTTGGCAATTCACCTGAGCCCGGATACGCTCGGGCTTGCTTTCTATAATGAGTGAGTGCAAAATAACAGCTACCAGGATTCGAATATGTTCAGGGGTGTGTTATGGCAGTAGCAGTGGTTACCGACAGCACAGCTGATATACCGTCGAAGGCGGTTGATGAACTGGGGATCACTATCGTGCCGCTATATGTGCAATTTGGTAAGGAAAGCTATCGCGATAGTGTTGACCTGACTGGGGGCGAGTTCTACTACAAACTGGTACATGAAGCAGATTACCCCAAGACATCTACTCCTAACATCAATGACTTCGCTACCATATACAATGAGCTTGCCAAGAAAACCAAGGAAATCATCTCTATTCATATTGGCCCCAAGATAAGTGCGACATACAATATGGCGGTGGCAGCAGCAAAGGAAGTTGAACCAGATTGCCGTATTGAACTGGTTGACTCACAAACTACTATAATGGCTCTGGGTCTCTTGGTCATAGAAGCAGCTAAGGCAGCCAAGGAAGGTATGGGCTTAGACCAATTGGCTGATATGGTGCGCAAGCTTATCCCCAAAGCACATGTCCTCGTAACATGCGATACTGTGAAGTATCTAGTGCGTGGGGGGCATGCCAACAAGGCTGTTAAAGTGCTTCTCGCCTCAGCTCTAAGAATAAATCCCCTCATTGAGATCAAGGAGGAGGTTCTACCCTTTGGCAGAGTGCGGGGTCGCGCCAAAGCCATTGACGCCCTATGCAAATATGTGGGCAGTTTCCCCCACCCTCGGAGTCTAGCCGTGGAGTATGCTACCAATGTCGAAGAAGCGAAATCACTTGTGGCGCGTCTAGAACGCATGTTGCCTGGGGTACCAGTATACACATCTATAGTCGGCGCAGTGGTAGGAGCACACCTTGGCCCACATACCCTGGCTGTGTCAATACTAGAACAATAAATAGGGAGGTGTTCCGTGGTAGTAAAGGAAACAGAATTAGATGGTAAAGACCTGAAGAGAATGCTGGAGAGTGCTAGGTTATGTCTTGAGCAACACATGGATGAAGTCAACGCATTGAACGTGTTTCCTGTTCCTGATGGCGATACCGGGATAAACATGTTCCTGACCATGGAGTCAGCGGTTGAGGCAGTGAACAAGTTGGGAAACGCTTCTGCTACTGCAGTCGCTGATTCAGCAGCTAGAGGAGCTCTTTTCGGGGCGCGGGGCAACTCCGGCGTTATCCTTTCTCAGATATTGAGAGGCATAGCCAAGGGAATACAAGAGAAAAAGAGTTTTTCTACCCTGGATTTCGCCAATGCTCTTCACATTGCCTCAGAGGAGGCATATAAAGTTGTTGCTGAGCCGGTGGAGGGGACTATACTAACTGCGATCCGGGAAGCTTCTGAAGCAGCCTCTCGAGCTGCCGAAAGGGGCATCAGCTTCGCACATACCATAACTTCTGTGGTCTCACGGACAAAGAAGACGGTGGAAAAAACCCCGGAGATGCTTCCCTTGTTGAAGGAGGCTGGAGTGGTAGATGCCGGGGCCAAGGGTTTGTATTATGTCTTCGTGGGGATGGAAGATTCTATTTGCAGGAAGCGGCCTGTTCGGCGGCTAGCCAAAAAGCTTCCCTCTAAGAATTCCTCTGCCAAGCAGAAGGAAAGGGTTTATGGATTTGATGTTCAGTTCATGATACGGGGTAAAAATCTGCCAGTTGAGGAGATACGGAACGCCGTTATTGCTGCTGGCGAGTGTCCGATAGCAGTTGGTGACGAAAATCTTCTAAGGGTTCATGTGCATACTATGGCCCCCGACGACATATTAAATTATGCCCGTACTAAGGGGGAAGTAATAGACATTGTGGTTGAAGATATGGATTTGCAAGTCCAGGATAAGGCGAAAAAAGGGAGTAGCAAGTCAGCATTAAGGAAGCGGAATAGCGAGCAAGCATCAGAGTGAACAAAAGAAGAGTGGTAATCACTGGAATTGGTGCGGTAACTCCGCTGGGTACTGGAGTAGGCAAATCATGGCAGGCATTGTGTCAGGGGAAATCCGGGGTAGCAAGAATCACCAAATTTGACTCCTCAGGCTTTAAGACACAGATTGCTGCTGAGGTGAAGGACTTCCATCCTGAGGACTTTCTGGATAAGAGAATGATAAGGAGGACTGACCCTTTTATTCATTATGCTCTGGCAGCTACCAGGATGGCTCTGGACGATGCTGGACTGCCTATCAATGACGGCAATGCTGATAAGGTCGGAGCGATTATAGGCACGTCCGTTGGGGGGCTGAATACCTATGAGAAGAACTTGGACGACCTCAGGGAGCGAGGTCCTGATAACGTTTCCCCCTTTTTTATCCCCGGCTTCATTCCCAATATGGCAGTAGGTGAAGTCTCCATTGTCTTTGGTGCTAAGGGGCCAAGCAAATGTGTGGCTACTGCCTGCGCTACCGGCAGCCATGCTGTTGGGGATGCCTTCAGGATTATTCAATATGGTGAGGCTGATGCCATGATTGCCGGGGGAAGCGAGGCCTATATTATTCCTGTTGGCATTGCGGGATTGGATAAAATGAGAGCCATATCGAGGAGGAATGATGAACCTGAAAAGGCGAGCCGTCCCTTTGATAAAAATCGTGATGGTTTTGTTCTTGGCGAAGGAGCGGGCATTTTAATTCTTGAGGAGCTTAGCTTTGCTCTAAAGCGAGGGGCAAAGATTTATGCTGAGCTTCTTGGCTATAGTTTCAACATCGACGGCTTTCATATTGTGGAGCCTGATTGGGAGAGTCAGGCACGGTGCATAAGGTTAGCCTTGAAGGATGCTGGCATCCTGCCTCAAGAAGTTGATTACGTCAATGCCCATGGCACCTCTACCATCCTCAATGATGTAGCAGAGACTAAAGCTATAAAGGCTGCTTTAGGAGGACATAGCGAAAGTGTGCCGGTAAGCTCCAATAAATCTATGACGGGTCATTTATTGGGGGCGACGGGTGCCGTGGAAGCTATTTTCACCGCTCTTACCATTCGTGATGGTATTATTCCACCCACCATAAATTATGAGACTCCAGACCCTGAGTGTGACCTGGATTATGTTCCCAATGTAGCCCGAAAAGCTGAGGTTAACACAGCGTTATCCAACTCCTTTGGCTTTGGCGGTGCTAATGCTGCTCTAGTTTTCCGGAAATTCAGGGAGTAGGTTCATGGATAGTCTTTATGCTATCCTGTAGCTCCGTTTCGCTAGCAAAGGCACCTATTTTTATATCACGAATAATCCCGCCGCTATCTATGAAGAAGGTGGTGGGGATATATTGTATATTATATTTGGCGGATACCTGAGTACCTCCGCCTAGAGCAACGGTAAAATGCACCTTATAAACGGGAGGGAAATTTTCTATCGCTGAACGAGTGTCCTGGGTGTTGACCATGATTACTGCTATCTCACCAGCGCTCTGTTCGGCTAGCTGTTCAAAATAAGGCAATTCACTCCGGCAATAGGGACAGTAGATAGCCCAGAAATTAAGCACCACTGGCGTCCCACGCAGTTCGGACAGAGTTATTTCCGTCCCTGCCATGGTGACTAATGTGAAGTCTGGCGCTTGTTTTCCTACCTCAGGTCCTGTACCCGTACAGGATGTAGCGCCTGCGGCTATGGAGAACATAGCAACAATCAGCCCCGCCTTTACTAACCACTTTCTAAATTTTTTGTTAGTCATGGTAAACTCCTTTTAAAACGTGCTGAGATAGCCTAGCTTGCCAGTTAGTATCAGGATTCCTATTGCAATTAACAATGCTCCGCTCACTATCGAGGTAATGTAGGCATGGCGGTTAAGCCACCTGAGATATCGTGAAAGTGCCCCTAAAGCCAGACCGACAGCGATGAAAGGGAGCCCAAGCCCTAAGGAGTAAGCCAGTAGAAGATAGACTCCCTGCCACGCGGTTTGGGAGCTCCAGGCTAAAGTCAATATCCCCCCCAGCACTGGACCAACACAAGGAGTCCAGGCAAAGGAAAATATTGCTCCTATGGACAGGGACCTCAAGTATCCTGTTCCTCGAGCTCGGTTGGGGAGAAGGTGTTTCTCATAGTTCAACCAGGACACTTTAGTTGCTGCCAGCAAGAATAATCCAAATAGAATCAGTAGTACACCAGCTATATTGTGCAGTAGCCCCCGTGGTACCATAACCCCCAGTAAGCCCATGGCAGCTCCCAGGATGACGAAAACCAGGGAGAAACCAGCTATAAAACAGAGGGTGTGTAGCAAAATATATCGTCGGCTTGGTGGACTCACCGTTAGGACCGAGCTACCAGCTATGTTAGCTATATATACTGGAACCAGTGGCAGAATGCACGGTGACAGGAAGGACAATAATCCTGCAGCTAGTGCCACTGGAAATGTTATGCTTGGCATCTGGACATCACGTGGTAATCTATTGTGTACCTTATCTCCTTGATTTTAACACAATCTTGCTTGGTCTAATTAGTTCTAAGCTTCTTTTCTCTATAAGCTGTGAGGTTGTTTAGCAACCTATCTCTCTGGTCCCCTCCCCTTGCCAAGGGAAAGGGGAGTGTAGGTGAGAGAGGGGTAAAACCCTCTCTATAAATCTCTTCCCCCTCTCCTTTGAAGGAGAGGGGGATAAAGGGGGTAAGGTTAGTAAACACTCTCTATAAGCTATTGCAATTTGCCTTCATGGCACAATTTGATACAATAAAGTAATCATAATTTTTGGGGCTGTAGCTCAATTGGGAGAGCGCCTCCTTTGCACGGAGGAGGTCAGGGGTTCGAATCCCCTCAGCTCCACCAGTGGGGACGATACCTGGAACTCTTCGGTCCTCGCCAGAGAGAGTCTTTTCAATAACCTTCCCGTGGCCTTCGGGAGTTGCCAAATCATAGATCGACTAAGAGTCTTACCTCTCAGTCCGTTAATGAACTTCGTAGACTCTCACCGCCTCTTCCGTTCTCGATAGCGGCAAAGTGACATAAGCCCTGCCTGGCGTTTTGACTACTGGGTAAGTTCAATTGAGCCTTTGGTAATCTGGCTCAGAAAACGCCCAAAAGAATTTCAGAGGCACCATACCAATTAGGACCACTACAGATTAGGTATTATGTCACCAGAATACCAAAGGTGAACAATACTGACTTTTGTTACTTCGTTGCTGTCACCATGGACCTTCGCGTATAGTTGCCTGATTTCTATCCCAAAAGAAAGGGCTAATGCCGCAGATGCAAGAATTACCTGTGTCTTGTCGATAGCTATAATTCAGTTGCCCACTCTAGAGAGCTCTTAATCTTAGAAATTTTAGATGTTTAATTTTGACATTGCCCTGTTTGTGCCCTATAATATGCTTGTATGCAATAATATGCATATAGTTTGGATAGTAATATGAGAAGAGCGCTCAAGGCTTTCAAAACACTGTCTGATGAAACTAGGCTCCGCATACTCAATCTAATCCTAGAGCGAGAATGCTGCGTTTGCGAGGTGATGCAGGCGCTACAGATATCACAGTCCAAGGCCTCCCGAGGCTTAACCACCCTCTATGATGCCGGTTTCCTGAAACAGCGGAAAGATGGACTCTGGTCTTTATATTCGATCGATACTGAAATGAAGGATTATCTTTCAGACCTGACGGAGGTGGCCAGAAAGGCTCTTAAAGACAATAAAGTGGCTGCACTAGATAGAGAGCGGCTACAAAAGGCCGAGCGGATGGGCCCAGGTTGTACGGCAGAGTGTGTGAGACCAGTTTACCAGCCGAAACGTTATAACCTCGGGTGACCAGGGAATTTGGACCATGGAAATACCTTTCGTCTCCTGAAAAAGAATTTTGATAAGACGGTGAGGACAGTGGTTTTCGGGCGGGGTCATTGAAAGCCCTGGTTTGAGCTCTCGGGCGGGAGCAAAATCCCAGGTGAGTTCGCGAATAAAAGAAACATATGAACACGAAATTACAGAAATGGGAAGGGGAAATCGGCGATGAATAAACGCTCAATAGTATTAATCCTCGGCCTGGCCGGTTTTACGGTTATGGCAGATAACTGGGTGGTTTCACCTTTGCTACCGGCCATATCCAAGACTTTCGGTGTCATCGCCACCAGTGCAGGCATCCTGATTACCGCCTACATGATACCATTCGGAATCTTTCAATTGGTCTTCGGTCCCCTGGCAGACCGTTTTGGCAAAAAGCAGGTGGTTACTTTTTCTATGATATTCTTTACATTCGGCACTGGCCTCTGCGCCATCGGCTATAGCCTGGGCAATCTGATGTTATACAGGGTACTTGCCGGCATCTTCGCTGCCTCGGTTATGCCGATATCACTGGCCTTAATCGGCGACCTGGTGCCTATGGTAGAAAGACAGGGAGCGATAGGGCTGTTTATGGGGATATCCTTTCTCGGCCAGGGACTCAGTATGGCGATTGGTGGCGCGATGGCTTATTTCATAAGCTGGCGAGGTGCTTTCGTACTTTACGCCATACTGGCGATTTTGTCCGCGATACTGTTGCTCACTGCCGGTCGGAGAATTCCCTCTTCGAGAAATCCTAAAAGTGAGTTCTTCATGCCATATCTGAGATTGTTGAGTAACAGGGAAAGCCTCTTTACTTACATTGTTGTCCTTTTTGAAGGCATCCTTATAGTCGGCTCTTTTTCATTCCTTGGGGCCTTCATATCCAGTGCCTACCATTACAATTTCCTGCAGATAGGTCTGGTCATGACTGCTTTTGGTATTATGACCGTAATCGGCGGCAGACTGACCGGCAAGATTGCCGGGAAAATCGGACAGAAAAGGATACTTATTCTGGGGCTTGGCTTAGCCGTCGTGGCGGACCTGTTATTGTTTCCCGCGGTCAATGTTTTGGGTATGCTCATACCGGCGGTAGCTCTGTTGGGACTAGGCTTTATATTCGCTCATTCCACGCTGCTTACGATTGCTACCGATTTTGCCCAGAAGGCACGCGGGATAGCCATGTCCCTGGTCGCGGCCTGCTTTATGGGAGGTGGTGGAGTTGGTACCGCCATTGGTCAAAGACTAATTAAGGGATACGGGTTCAATCAATTTTTCCTGTACTACGGAATCACTCTTGCCGCGTTGATAATCGTTGCCGCGTTCCTGGTCAAGGCAAGAGACAAATTACCCAAAACAGATTTGAGCAAGAATTTTGTTGCTTCAACAGCGGGGAAATAAATAAGGGAAAAAGATGGAAGAGAAGAAACTCACATTAGAGCAGGTGCCGCAAACGATGGAAGACACCCTGGGTGAAGAACCCAGGCCAATGGTGCTGATGTCGAAAATAGCCCCGGAGATAGTATTTAGACACGCTCAAGACCGCGAGTTCGTTCTTGACCTGCCCAACATACCGTCCAAATACAAGCAGCTCATCTACCGCCCGCCGCCGGGACGCCAGCAAAGCGGCTCGGTGAGGTTCCGGTGGAAGAGCTTGATAAATTCACACAGATAGGATAATAGACAAAAGGAGGAAATACAAAATGACTACCATGCCAGAGTGGGTATTTGAGTTTCATGGGCACCGCTGTCCCTTTGTGCCTATCGGCTATCGGATGGGCCAAATGGCACTGCGAGAACTGGGTATGGAAAGAGAGAAAAACAGTGGACTTCAGGTGCTCTCCGAGATGGGCACCGGCCACCATAATACGTGCATGGAGGACGGCATACAGGCCTCTACCGGCTGCACCTATGCCAAGCGCAACATGGAGCATATCGACTATGGTAGGGCCGCTATGGTCTTATACCATCCGGGCCATCCAGAAAAGGGTGCGGCGCGGGTGTCACTGAAAGCCCAGGCCTTTGACGAACTAGGCAAATTTGAGTTTCTTACCTATCGCAAGAAAGGGACGCTTCCTTCAGACATCCCAGAAAATGTTAGTAGGGAAATAGTGGACTGGGTGCTTTCTCGCAGCGAAGAAGAACTCTTCAATGTGGAGCGGCTGCCCGATTTTGCTTTCAGGAAGCCCGAGGCGAAGACCTTTGCCAAGATAAAGTGTGTTAAATGCGGAGAATACGTCTTTGAGCCGCAGGTCCGTATAGTGAATGGCGAGCCTCACTGCATACCCTGCTCAGGCTACAAAAGTTAGAGGCGGGTAGAATTAATACGCCGCTTCTTGGGAAAATAAGAATATGGCGCTTACATCCATCATCATAGCCGTTGCCGCCGTCTTAGCTGTATCAGTTGCCTTCTCGATGGTGGGACAGGGTGGCGGCACCCTTTATGTACCAATACTTTTGGCTTTGGGAATGGGCGTTCACGATGCGGCAACCACGAGCTTGTTTGTAATAGTGGCGACGTCAATTTCGGCGGCCATTATATACCGCCGGCGCAGGATAATTGACTGGAAGCTTGCTCTGGTTATAGAGCCGCCGACTATGGCCCTAGCATTTGCGGGCGGTCTATTGGCAAACTCTATTGACGCGACGCTACTCAAGATCGTGTTTGCCGGGGTGCTCATCATTGCCAGTATTCTCATGATAAGGCCGGCGAAAGAGAAGGATACCAACAATCCAAATGGTTGGGGCCACTGGAGACGTAAGATGGGAGATAACAGCTACGTTGTGCGCCTACCTGGTCTGATGCCGGTGACAGCGGCAGCCGGTTTTGTGGCTGGTATGATCGGAATATCTGGGGGCATTTTCAAGCTACCGGCCATGGTGCTGATTGGACGTGTCCCGATGCGTATCGCTATCGGGACTTCCTCGCTAATGGTAGCCGCCACTGCTCTTGCCGGTCTCTCCGGTCATATCGTCGGCGGCTCTTTCAATGTAGTTGCCGCGTTACCCCTGGCCGCGGCAGCGTTTGTTGGCGGGCGTCTCGGCTCCAGTCTGTCTATTCGTGTAAATGCGCCCGCACTTAGGGTGCTCTTTGCCATCATATTGCTCCTCACCTCTGTTTGGATGATTGTCAGCATCTTTATTAAATAACGGTAACCAGTCGGGAGGATAATTACGGACGCTGATGAGAAAGAAGCATGAGTAAAAAACTGGACTCCAGTACTGGCAGGCTTTCTTTTCTTGACCGGTTTTTAACTCTGTGGATGTTCCTGTCAATGGGCTTCGGGGTAGGACTTGGGTACTTCGTCCCCCAGGTTGGTGAGGCTATAACCCGGCTCTCTGTCGGTACTACATCTATTCCTATCGCCATAGGGCTTGTTCTGATGATGTACCCGCCTCTAGCCAAGGTCAGGTATGAGGAACTGGGCAAAGTCTTTCGCAACGAGCGTCGCAACGACGTACTCAAGGAATTCCTTAGTGCTCAGATTTACTTCCGTGCCGAGATCATCCCAGACATGGACGATGTGGCTGGGACTTCGTCGTTCTTGAGTAGTTTTCAATTATTACTCATAGACGAGGCGCTTTCATGTCTGGAGGCTGGCTCACGCATAGACCCAAATGAGCTTTTTGACCTTTTGCAGCTTCACCCCAAGGTCAAAGACGCGGCGCAGAAGTTGTTTAGGGACGGGTACCACCTCGGGTACGAGCATGCAGGTGTTAGATAAAATCACAGACTTCTGTCTTAAAATAGTAATATATAAGCATATCTAACTATTTACTGAAAGAGGAGGTAATTAAATGCCTGAACATCCTTTGAAGGTCTTCCAGAGACTCGACCCAAAGCTACTAAAGCTCGTTGAAAACACCAGTGAGTTTGCTCTTGCGGATGGTGCCTTACCCAGGAAGTTTAAACTTCTTATCGCGATGACCTTGGATGCCTCTCATGGAGCTGTTGGTGGCGTAACGGCGTTGGCTCGCTCGGCAATGGAAGCTGGCGCTACAAAGGAGGAGATTACGGAAGCATTGAGAGTTGGTCAATACGTTT
>DAOUMA010000019.1:0-11325 GCA_034414555.1 Dehalococcoidia bacterium
GATGCTTAAGGGCGTGCATCTGGGCAACGCCGCCCCCCATAGAATGTCCGGCGAGGATAACTGGTTCATACTTATTGCTCAAGATATAATCATTCAGCCATTCAGCGTATTGTTCAATGCTATGGCAAGGTTCGCCTCGGGGATGTCCGGGCAGGTCTATGGCTTTTGCTTCTGGAAAGGCTTTTGTCTGATAATGCCATGCCCGGCTGCTATCTCCGGAGCCATGAATGAGAATCATCGTGTTCATTATGATTGCTGTCGCTTATTTTAAGCTAGCCTGGGATGAAAATCCACTTGTTAGCGGTCAGCAGTCAGCGGCTAGCCAATGACTGAAGGCTGATAACTACCAACAGGGAAACAAAACTCTAAACCCTAAATCCGAAATACTAAACAATATCAAATGACCAAAATCCCAATCACCAAAACGGTTTTGAGCTTTGAACTTGGATATTAGGATTTGTTTAGGATTTAGTGCTTTGAGCTTAGGATTTCCCTGCAGGTGATGATTTGACCATTTCTGGCGGGTAGTGTTAAATAATATGAGGCAGCGTAGCTCAGCGGTAGAGCAGAGGACTCATAAGCCTTTGGTCACTGGTTCAAATCCAGTCGCTGCCACTCTATTCGAGGTTGATTGGGGATATAGCTAAAGGAGCAGCCATGCAGGCAGAAGAACGACTTAAGAAGGAACTTCACGATGTAGCAGTAAAAATAGATAAGGTTGAGAGGAAATTGAAGGCCCTGCGAAGACATCCTGCGGAGGTCTCGAAGGGCAAAACAAGATTCAGCTTCATCACAGGTAAGGAGCAGATGCTTGAAGCTGCGGAAGTTGCCAGGGAATTGGATGCTCTGAAGCGTCGGGAACAGGAGATTCGGGATAAATTGCGCAGCCAGTAACTTGAAGTGTGTTCTGCCTACCAATGCTTATAGCAATAGTTTCAGACTTCTCCCAGGTCTTTGGTCGCGGGTTCAAATCCAGTCGCTGCCACTTTTTCGTGAAGCCCCATGGCTAAAGAATGGCGGTGATAGCCTGATGCTGCAGAGGTTGTTGGGACATACAACGCTAATGATGACGAATAGGTATTGCTAGGCGGTGGGCTTCTATGATGCGATAGAGAGCCACAAACGGCATTCACCAGTGGATAGGCTAATAAAGGAGCTTACCTTTCAGCTAGAGGAGTCTACTAACTATCTTGGAGGTGCTTCTTTGTTTTGGTTTGCGAACCTATTATCAACCCCAATAGAAATGCTCCTAGTGCAACCAAAGGCCAAGGATTAATCTCTCTGCCTATCTCTTTCCTAGCTTTTTCAACAAGCTGGCTGTAATCATGTATTTCTTCAGGTAAAAAGAGATATCCATTGTTGGCTTTATTGACATAATATTCAAGACGCTTGGCCTCCTGTGGTGTCAGTGGGTTCTCCTTCTTTCGTGCCACTGATAGGGCCAAGTTCAGATTTGGCGACGCAATTCTTGTATAGTACTGAATAAGTTGTGCCAGTTCTTCTTCTGTTAAGCTACCACGTTTATGAAGCATCATCACCATTTGACCTATGAATTCATTTATTTGAGCCACAGACGCAGCAAGATTTTCATGGTCTTCTTTGAGCCTAGTAGCATTCCCTGTGAATATGAAATTGAAATTGTTAATTATAGTCGGCCATTGCATGACTTTTTCACCTAACCTGAATTGTAGCACATCATAGACTCAGTGAACATAATTTTATAGTTTGATTGTAAGTCAAACGGTAGATGCTACACTAGGTCGGTGAAGTTTAGGGATAGTCTAAAGCCTTATCGTAGGCTTAGCAATGACTAACCATCATCGTCAGGCTGTAGGATGTTATGATGCGGGGGAGGCTCATAGGTAGAATCACCCTCATCTAGCGATTCTATAACTTTGCAACAATCCCGGTATCGCATGCCGCTGCCACAGAAACAACGGTCTTTTGTGCGATATGACTTAATGCCACCACCGATATATCTGGATGCTTTGGCCTGACGTCGCAAGCCCGGTGTTTGGCATAAATATCCAGCTATTTTTATACCGTTGTAGCATATCTTTTCGCTAGCATCTTTTTGAACATTGCTATGTAAATCCACGATTCTCCTAAACTTCTCCCTTATCGATATATCATGGTTTCCCTTGAGAAAATCAAAACTCATTTCATAGTCCAACACATCGATATTAAATTGGTTTGCATCAATGCCAGTATCGATCGTGCCTCGGCACATTAGTATGAACTGCACGTCTGTTATATCCTGAGGATTAATATTATCTTGAGGAAACAGACTTAATATAAAACTATCTTTATCAGTGGTAAAGAGGCCAATATACTTTCTTAATTGCTCTATTCCCTTAAGTAGCTCTTCCCTAGCATTAGATTCCTCTTGAAATGAATCTGGTTCTATTAACCATTTAAGTTCGATCAATGCGAGATAGCCATCTATACTATCAAAGACCGCCAAGTCTACATCGCCTATGATGTCACCCGCGCTACTGACGACTCTTTTATTGATTGCTTTCTTAACGCTCGGCCCATTAATGAGTAAGGCTAATTGGTTAGCCAATTTTACTTTCTTTGTGGCAACTACCTGTCCGTATTTGCTGGGTGATAATTTTGCCCAGTTACGGAAAAGACATACTTCCCAGTTGGAAGTAAATATTAAGTGTGGCGATAAAAATACTAGATCCTTATCCTGTGCATTCGCAGGAATTAAGTTTTGGACTTGGATATCAGGCCGTCTTGACCTAACATCCAATACAAGTTCTTTGATAATTTGCTCGCATGAGTTAAGCGAGACATCTCCCAGCTTGGATATCGTGTCCGCTATTTTAGAAGGTTCTACAAGAAGTACTCTCGAATTCATCAGTCGCTTCTTACTCCCGCTGTACTTCACGTCACAAGCCTCAAGAAAGGCAAGCATCAAAGCAGATAGATCAACCCAGAAGCTATAATATTCTTTAACGGTATATCCGCTGAATGTTATATCCTGTTCATCAATTGTAGGAGCTGGTGAAGAAGCTAGAACTATTTCTTTAAAAATTTCAAAGACGTCTGGCGGCATGGAATAAAGTAATTCATCTAAGCTTACATGCCTTAATGCTAATTCTAGTGATTTGGTAGTAACTGCAGGGGGTGACTCTCTATAAATTTTTTGAAGGATACCATTGTCTTTGCTCCTATCTTCATGGTATTGCTTTAGTCTGTGGTGCATAAGCGATTCACTAGGATTGGCTTCTGACGTGTATGAGAATCTAATTATTCTTCCTTCCACCTGACAATCAAACCATCCTTGACCATAACAGGTTAGGTGGTAGGCAATCCAAGAATATCTACTAGCATAACTCATTGCTTCCTCTGCACATATGTAAGGGGGGTTATCTCCCCTCAGGCTTGTGATGTCCCTAGCCTTGATGGGTACGGTGCGACAGCACATAAATAATTTTGGCACGAGTGATCCCAAAGCTCGCCTGAGATTAACAATCTCGATCGGCTTCTTTACAAATGTAGAAAGATAACCCTCAAAAATTGATAGTGTCATAAATAGAGCAAGATGTAAGGGAAGCCTGTAGATGCGGAGATTATCCCAAATCTGGTCAATGTGGCTTTCTATAACATCGATTTGGTTTGACACTGCTCTAACCTTTCACACACTTACTTGAAAGATAGACTACTTCCTACACACTTATACTGTAACTTACCCTTTTGGTCTGCAAAATGTTTTCCCGATGAACCACAAGCTTGACTTTATTTTGATATTAGCTTGGTTGTCATCGTAACCAAATCATCTTCCCAGCCTTTACTCGCTAACTGCTTCACGTACTCCTTAATCTGTGTCGGTGTAAATAGTCTCCATCCCCTTTTCGAAAAATATGCTGCTATAGGTTCTTCATTACCTGAGTGAATATGTCCAGCGGCCAGAGCATAATTGATTTTAGTATTTTTATTTATAAGTCCTCTATCCAAATACTCCTTTTTTAGACTTTCAGTTACTATTTCTCTGAATGTGCTGTTTGTAAACAACTTATAGCGCTCACTAGCCTTTGCGTCTTCACCAGAAACTGCTTCAAACCACACACCGTATGAATCAAGAAAGGACTTAGCCTCTATTAGCAGCATTTCGTTTTTTCTCATGTTCAATGCAACAAGGTCAATCTCTGGTGTTGGCATGCTGTACTTGCCAATATCCACTTTGTCTTGCCTTGAAATATGGACTTTCACCGATTGCCTAACCCAATAACCTTCTTCCTCCAGGTATTTGCCCACTATCTTTTCAAATGCATTCATTTGTCTCTCTTCTCCTCGAGAAGGAACGTTCTAAATCCACCTATCTAAGATACTCATCAGGTAGAGGTGGGATTCGCATAGTAATCCTCTTGCTAGCCTTCCAAACAATTGAAGAAATCTTCATTAATGGTACCCTGTTGATAGCTTCCCTCTACTGTTCCTTCGTAACATCGGAACAAAGATAAATTTTGCCTCTACTAGTACGCACCATATGCCACTCCCTCATCTTCCCCAAGTAAAACCCTCTCACAAGAGGAGGTCCTCTACGAAAAACTCTCCCTTTAACATATACTGCCTTCATCCCTATTACCCTTTCACCTTTCTTTATTCGCCCAAACATTTACAACACCTCCTTTAGCTTTGCAAACCTGTTGCCACCACAACAAGGGCTATTAAAATAGCCAACCTTCTCATCACCTTTAATTATACCTCCGACTAACCTTCAATAGAAGGTATGTTAGGTTTGAGGATAGCTTGAAGCTGTATTCTGTTGTTGCAGGTTAGTTCATAGATAGGAGTGTATTCGCCATTTGCCAGTTTTATAGTGGGCTATCCCTGTAACAATGCCAAAAGCGATGTCTTCTCCTATGAGGAGTTCTTGGAGATTGACACTACTAACAGGTCAAGGCTGTGAAGCACTGCAGAGAGTCGGAGTACGGAATTAGAGTACGCTCTTTTAACCGGTCAGCTCAGCGCCGAGCCTAGAAAGTACGGCCAGACTACTATGGCAAGCAAAATCTTCCACCAGACCAGATTGGCGTAACCGATTGTAAATAGCCAGCCGATGAACCAAATAGGGAATACGAAAGCCGGGGAGCCGCGGTGGTACCAACATTTTCCTCCCTCTGTCATGTTTTCCTCCTTTTGCAGGATAAGCTACTCTTGATTTGCTGACTTTCCCGGCAATATCTTAATGATAAGTCTACTGGATAACAAAATCTAGTATAGAACCTGAGAAACTTTGAGTACAATTCACCGAATGCCACTCTCTTGTATTGAAGATGTTCACTCACCAGGTTCATCGCCTGATTTGTGTAATTATACCCCCAACCAACCTCAAGTAGAAGGCCTGCTAAGTTTGAGGCTTTATCGTAGGCTGGAGAGCATGTCTAAAGGCTGACAGATGAGCTAAATCACATCCAGAAGCTATAATCGAAAAATGCTGACTACGTAACTTCCAGGACTAGCAACTCTTGATAAATCTATAGTTGATGTTAAGCTTTTCCAAGAAATATCAAAACGCGTAAGGACATCTGTACCTAGTAGATTAGGAAGCTCTCCCGCTGTGCCTTCAGGAACATATAGCCAGTCTAAATACTCTTGGTGAAGTTCAAGTTTGTCGTCTAACGCTGTGAGTAACACAAGAATAACATCCTTCACTTTAAATGTTTGGATTCCTCCTCCTATGCCTCCCATCTCTGGCCCTTCTTTCAGTGCCTGCCCTCCAAAGTATGGAATACTTGTTCCCTTGATGGAGAGTTGGTACTCTATACCTAACTTCTGAGCGTCTATAGGATTGATTAGAGTACCCTCAGCTCCAGTATCGATTAGGAACCTTAGTGTAGGAGGAGTTGCGCCTGTCTTTAGATGTGCGGGAAATAGAACTAAAGCATCAATTAGGGCGTGACCATTGACCAATTCTCCTTGGCACATTTAGAGTGGTCTATAGCAATAACATCTCTTTTTTCTTCGGAATATAACGAATGTAAGCCTGATTTAGGTTAGGGACATCCCGAAGTTGATTCCGTATATTGTTTATATCTTTGTCGCTAACTTGAATCTCCCCGTTAAGAACAACAACTATCTGGCCTCTATATTTTTTTTTGAGGTCATCAAAGTTTTTCTTGAACCATTCAACATTCTCTCGATATTTTCGGTAATTAATCCATGTTGTCTCATTATCTAATGCTTCTCGAACTTCCTCACTAAATTCAGAACTCACTGCCATAACCACCTCCATTTAACTACCTAAACGTAAAATACCAACCTTGTATGTGACTACCCTGTTTTTACCTCCATTTGGGTAAGCTGGAGAACCTCCTTTTGCTGCTCCTTCTTCTACACATTTAATTTTCACATATCCCGTCAATTTTTTCAATAGTTGCTCCCAATTTCTGCCATTTTTCACCAAATTTGTATGATTTTGGGTTAAAACTTTGGTAATCTTTTGGCTTCCTCAATGATACACTCAAGAAAAAGCTAAAATCTTCAGCCCGGGGTAAAAGCTTTGAAGGAGATTGTTTTTTGACCCTGATTATACCCCAACCAACCTCAAGTAGAAAACCTGCTAAGTTTGAAGATAGTCTGAAGCTGTATTCTGTTGTTATAGGTTAGCTCATAGGTAGGAGAGTATTCACCATTTGCCAGTTTTGTAGCGTGCTATCCCCATAGCGATAAAACCTACACCAAGGCCAATGATAAGCGCTGCTGGCATAAGACCGAAGCCTATCCCAACGCCCAGGCCGATGATAAGACACCCAACAAATACAAAACTACCCAAGCCTGCTTGCTTCTTTTCTTTATCATTATCTGCCATTGTTGCTCCTATATTAAAAGATATTTCTCCGTATACGCTACTTTGACTATATTATACCCATGTCCATCAATGCACAAGCATAATCCACCATGGAGCAGCTTAAATTTTTGAATTTTGGATATGACAAAAGACGTGCCGTTGTGAGCATTATCCCTCGATGTTGAGGGCAAAAGTCCCCTGGTTTCAGGGCAGGCAGGTTATCCGGGAAGGCGGCTTTTCATGCAGCTCAAACTCTATTCCGGCTTCTTTGAACAGGTCCTTGAATGAGTCATCAGCATAGCTGCCGAAGGTTATGAAGCGCTTTATTTTGGCGTTCACCAGCATCTTGGCGCACAATATGCATGGTGGATGCGTAACATAGACCGTGGCGCCAGCGAGGTTAACGCCGTGGAGCGATGCTTGTATGATTACGTTTTGCTCGGCGTGAATCCCCCGGCATATTTCCTGTCTGGTCCCAGATTCGATATTCATCTCGTCCCTGAGACAGCCAAGTTCGAGGCAATCTTTGACCCCGGAGGGAGCGCCGTTATAGCCGGTGGCTAATATGTGCTTGTCCCTCACTGCCACAGCGCCGACGTGGTGTCGCCGACAGGTTGCCCGTTCTGCTACCACGGTAGCTATCTTGAGAAAATATTCATCGATGTCCGGCCTGGTTAATTTTTTCATTTCAAAGCGGATAGGACTCGTTCCGTCTCCTTTTCCAGCTCCTTCAGGGAAGCTTCGTTTACTATGATAAAATCAGCCATGGCGATTGGTCCACCCTTGTTGGTATTCTCTATCTCCGCTTTATCTCGATTGGCTGCTTCCTCAACCGTCAAGGGCCGGGTTGCCCTGTTTCTAAGTCTTGCATGCCTGGTAGCCTGCGACGCCCAGACAGCAACTGTGCTGAACCTTTTGCCATAGCGGTCCTTCAATAAAGTATACTCTTCCCATGAATAAAGTCCGTCCACCACGATATTTGACGATTTCAGCGAGGCGTCAATCCGGGGCAGGTTTAATTTGGCATATGCTGCCATCCCGTGTTCTTTTCTCAATTGCTCCCTGACATAACGTTCGTTTTTCTCATTCAGTTCAAGTCCCCTGTTCTTGATTTCTTCTTCCGTGATATCTCCAAACCTTACTTTCTTAAAGCCGCTCCTCTCAAATATTCTGGCTACTTCCGATTTGCCGGCACCTACCATACCAACAATTGCTACCACTTTCATTGCTCGTCCGTATCTAATAGATGGATAGCAGGATTTCCTTTATTAACAGCATTTGCGCCACTATTATATAGGGAAGGGCGAAACTTTATGTAAATAAAGCCCTGTTGCATTTAAGCAGAGTCAAGAAGAGGCCCTAGAATTTCCAAGGAATGTCTAGATTTCGATGAAAATACTTTCTGTAGGCATATCAAAGGTCAGTTTGAAGCCAAGTTGCTCAAGGAATTCCAAACCTAGCAAACTAGGGAGTTGTTTTTGTTTGCTAGGTTCTTCTAGAACTTCTATGCTTCTTCTGGTAGCAGAATATCCCATGCCATCAACCGTATCAAAGTTAAAAGTAACCTCTTTGTCTATTTTATAAGTGTTTGCTACTCCACCAACACCCACTGCTGGCCTACCCTTAGGAAAATTCTGATAAACCAAACCGATTCTTCTAGCATCCCTCTCGCTAAGTATGCTTTCGCCTGCTCCGGTATCAATAAGAAAGTCTACAAATCCTCCTACCTTAAGGTCCTTTATCTTGATTAATGTTCGAAGAAAAGCCCACTTCCGATCGCCCCAAAAGCGATATTTGGCTAGAATGCGCAAGATCGTATCTCCATAGCGGAATCAAATCGCGAAAGAATTAGTCTTTGTGGCTTTCGAGAAATAAATTCTATTGGAATCTCGCTCGGATTTCTTCCCTCCTCTTTTAATTTTTGGAGTAAAGTCTCAAGCTCGACGCTAGAATTTATCACTTTACCATCAATTACAGCAATGTATTTATTCGCGAATTTTTTTCTAAGGGTTTCTTGGCTCTCAGAAATCCAATCTATGTCATCGCTGAATCGCCTTAGCGCCATTAGAACTTTTTCCTCCCTTTCTCTCTTCCTTGATGTCTTTATTGCCATTCCTTCCTCCCTTAAACGGCGTGTATCCTAGTCACCTTATTGTGGGAAAACTACTTTGGCCACACTCCTGTCATTTTCACCTCCTTCACTACTACTTTCACACATCCCTTATGTATATTAAACACTTAGATATATTCCAATCAATGGTACTTTAGGTACTTTAGTCCTAGTACTATTTTCCCATTTTAAGCTATACTAGTCAATATCCTTTTCTTAACTTTTCCTATATTTTCCTACACTTTCCACAATTATCTTAGATGAAGCTTAGGGCGACATAATATTTTGCACTTGCCTATTATAGTGAAAAATCCCACTCTGTGGCAAAAGGGGGCTTTGACAAATCAAGAATTGAACCGATATGCCCGGCAATATTCGGCCACTCAGACTACACGGAATGCTGCCAGGGTGAACTTGAAGGTCTCGTGTTATAATGGTTGAAGGGAGAATAATAATCTGAGCATCGAGAGCGATGAGCCTTTTCCAGTTTGCAGGTTTATTCATCATTTGTATTCTGGCACTGAGAGCCCTGGGAACTTCCTGGCAGGGGAAAGTTTTTGGCACAGACTTTGGAGCAGGCAGCGGGGAAGACCTCGCCATAAGCAGGCGAGGTTCTCATCCTGGGACGGCCTTTATGCGCAGCTTCTAAGGAGGTGAGTTATGGACGGCGAAAGATCACGGAATATTCTCAAATTAGTAATAAGCATTGTAGCCTGCCAGTGTGCCGGTCTTATCGGTTCTATTTTCACTATGCCTGCTATTCCAACATGGTACGAGACCCTGGCAAAACCATCCTTCACTCCGCCGAACTGGTTGTTTGCTCCAGCGTGGGTCACCCTATATGTCCTGATGGGAGTTGCAGTCTTTCTAGTCTGGCGCAAAGGATTGGGTATTAAAAATGTGAAAGCGGCACTAATCACATTCCTGGTTCAACTTGTTCTGAATGTCTTGTGGTCGGCGATCTTTTTTGGAGCTAAATCACTTGTTGGTGGCGCCGTTGTGATTGTATTACTCTGGATTGCAATATTATTCACCATCCTGAGGTTCTTCAAAATATCCACTGCAGCAGGAGGACTTCTTATTCCCTATATCCTCTGGGTGACCTTTGCATCAGCTCTGAACATATCCATATTAGCCCTGAATATCTAATCTAAGGCGCAATGACGTCTGCCCAAAAAGCCCGGCTTGCCGAGGCTCAGGCCGCATATGCTCAGGCACTGCTGCGCCACCCACTCCCTGCGTGATGGCGCTAAGACTGGGCTTATCTCCAGAATCTTAGCCCGTAGTTCAGTTGGTATTATGCTGGATGTGTATAGAACGGCTACTTAAGGCGAGATTAAGGCGAAGCATGCAAGGCGTGGTCCGGTGGCTGGCACAAGAATGGAGGTGGCTGGCTCAAATCCCGCCGCTGCCAGCTTTTATATCAGAGGCCTGGAACCGAGAGGTTGGCATCTGGGGCAGAAGTTCAGCAAACTCACTGGGCTTGGGAACATTGACCCAAAACAATCTACGAGACAGGCTCTCATAAGTCTACCATGCTATACTTACCAAAAAGCTGCAACTATGGAGGTGTGTATGTCGCCACGTAAACTTAAGACTGATCCGATAATCCTTGAGATGCCGTCCCAGAAGATGGCCGTTGTCCAGGGAAAAGGCTCTCCGGACAAGGTCTTCGCTAAGATATTTCCTGCTCTATTTGGCTCAGTTTATACCTTGAAGTTTGACCTGAAAAAGAGGGGATTGGAGTCCTTTAAGGTAAGCGCCCCTCGTGCTCGCTATCCAAACGCCCATCTCTATCCAAAAGGAGAATGGCTCATAATTGCTGGTATCCCCGTGCCCGACAATACTACCTGTCTCCCCCAGAAAGAACCGGGCACTGAGGTAAAGATTGAGACCTGGGAATACGGCACGGTAGCTCAAATTCTCCACCTCGGCCCTTATGACCAAGAAATGGAAACCGTTGAGCGCTTGCAACAATTCATCACAGCGAATGGATATGAAATAGCTGGACCGCACGAGGAAGAATACCAATCAAAGCCAGATGCCAAGATAATTAAGACACTAATCCGGTATCAGGTGAAAAAGAAGAGCCAATAGCCTGATAAACGTGTGCGTGGAATGGCAAACATCCCGAAGAAGTTAACAATTGTCGGTGTGGCACTTATGATAAGATTAACCGATTGTGCCCTTTTTTCCTTTGCTATAATATAAGTAATGAATTGATACACTATGATTGATGTAAAAAATCTCACGAAGAAGTTTGATGAGGTCACTGCGGTAGAGGGCCTAACCTTCCATATCGATGAAGGAGAGGTTTTTGGTTTCCTCGGGCCTAACGGTGCGGGAAAGACCACCACCGTTAGAATGCTTTGCTGCCTTATATCAAAGACCGCCGGAGAAGCCAGGATAGCAG
>DAOUMA010000020.1:0-164943 GCA_034414555.1 Dehalococcoidia bacterium
TTACAGTGTGCACCCAAAATGGTGGTACGAATAGGAGATTGAGGAAACTCTTAACCGAGAGAAGCATATAATAATAAGCAATAAGCTGAAAAATAATAGGACTTGCATTACTCTTTCATAGGAGCGGCTTGTTCAGCCGTGGAAGGCATGTTATTAAACAAAAGAGATAATTTGTTTAATAAGACGAAAATTTACTAAACTGGCGTTTAATGAGGAAATTGGTCTGTTTCAAAACAGCCCCTTGGGAAGACTAATCCAGACCCAGAGCAAAGTGGATAGCTGCCTCAACCTCTTTCAATTTCTGAGGACTCAGGCTAGTCAGACGCTCGCGAAGGCAGTCCTTTGGGATAGTGGTAATGGTATCCAGGTTAGCTACGCAATCCCGAGTCATACCATCATCGGTTCCCAAAAGCACTTCGGAGGCTATGTGGCGGATACGGGTAGTAATTGGTGCCACAATAATGAGAGAACGGACGGCATAGGCTTCATCACGGGATAGGAGCACCACTGGACGGCGTCCTGCGGGTGGTTCTAATTCTGCCCACCATATTTCGCCCCGCTTCATTCCCAGGGTTCTTTGCCTAGAATATCGGTGGCGGCATGCCGTGCCGCTTCAATCTCTTCTTTAGTTTCCGGTATCTGCTGGTAGGCACGTATATAGTGTTCACACATTTCTTGGCGGCGACGCAGCAGTGCCTCCGCGGCACGGCGGAAAAACTGGCTGCGGCTTTCTCCGTGGTTTCTTCGCTCCCGTTCCACGAAAGCAAGTACCTCCTCAGGAAGACTGATGGCAATCTTAGCTGTCTTCGGCATGATACGGTTTTTCATACCATAGTATGAATCATCCATTCTCGTTTGTCAAATCACCATCGCTGGACACTGTTTACTAACCTCACCCCCTTTATCCCCCTCTCCTTCAAAGGAGAGGGGGAAGAGATTTATAGAGAGGGGTGAAACCCCTCTCTTACCTGCACTCCCCCTTACCTTGCTAAGGGAAGGGGTGAGGGGGATAGGTTGCTAAACAATCTCCATCGCTGGGTGATAAAGTGGTGCTTTGTCTGGCCGTGGAAGACCCTGCTTACTGTAAGAATTCAGATTGAGATATTTAGTATACCAAGCAGGATTAGTCCTCGGATAATCATACTTACCGCTATGGCAGCGAGCAACAGGTTAAATACACTGGAGACAGCCCTGAGCCCACCTTTCCCCAGGAAGCTAATAAATTTGTTACCCAGCAGGAAGATCCCCCATGCGATGAGTATATTCAGAATGAAAGAAAGCGAGACGAGATATAACGGGAATCGACCTGCGAGCAATAATAAAGTGGTTATCGTGGCGGGACCCGCGGTCAGGGGTGTGCCAATAGGAACAACGGCTACCATTTCTTCCTTGATTGCCTCTACCATTTTGCCTGTGGTCATGTATTTGATGGAAAACACCAGCAAGATAATTCCACCGGCAATGGCGAAGGAGCCTACGGAAATACCCAGCACATTTAAGATAAGCTGACCAAGGAATAGAAAAGCAAAGCCTACTCCAGCAGCGGTTCCGCTAGCGATGTGGATCATCCTGCGTCGCTCATGGCTGGACATGCCTTCGCTTAAAGACATAACGAAAGGTAAAATCCCCAGAGCATCAATGACTATAAATAAGGGGACGAAAGTCAACATGAAAGATTCTAGCCAACTATTCATCATATGCTATTATACTACTATATATAGAGAGTGTTTATTAACCTTACCCCCTTTATTCCCCTCTCCTTCAAAGGAGAGGGGGAAGAGATTTATGGAGAGGGGTTGGAACTGAGGCGTAGAAGTGCCTAGAATGGAACCTTCTTATTCCGGGTTATATCGCAGTGGCGAACTTAGACGCAGAGTTGAGGCGTTAGAAACACGACTGGCGTCGTGTGATATCTGTCCTCGGGAATGCCATGTCAACCGTCTGAAGAATGAGCATGGGTTTTGCCATTCTGGGTATCTGCCGATAGTTCCTGCGGTCTGTGACCATCATGGCGAGGAGCCAGCTATCTCAGGCACCAGGGGAACTGGGGCTATTTTCTTTGGTAATTGCAATATGAGGTGTGTCTACTGTCAGAATTATTACATCAGTCAGAACCCAGAATGCCAGGCTTCCAAGGAAATGGATTTTCATACCTTAGCGGAACATATGATATATCTTCAAGATGAGCTGGGATGTCACAACATCAGTTTTATTTCACCCTCTCACTTTGTACCTCAGTTAGTTCGAGCAATCTTAGAGGCAGTGCCTATGGGGCTCAAGGTACCCATAGTTTATAACACTAATGCCTATGATTCTGTGGCGTCGCTTCAAGCCCTGGATGGGATTGTGGATATCTATCTACCTGATCTGAGGTATGCCTCTGATACTTGGGCAGCGAAGTTTTCCCACACCGGTGATTATGTTGCGCGAGCACGCCAGGCCATCCTTGAAATGTATCGGCAAGTAGGGGGTGAGCTAGTATTGGATGATTCGGGGTTGGCCCAGAGAGGACTAATTATACGACATCTCATTCTCCCTGGCGGCTTAGCCGGTAGTCGTGATTCGCTTACCTGGCTGGTCCGCCATATTTCGCCCAAGGTTACTGTAAGCATTATGTCTCAATATTACCCAGCACATTTAGCCTCCCGGATACCTGAGCTGTGTCGTAGAATCTCCGTCTCAGAGTATTCCGAGGTTCTCGAACTGGTTGATGCGTTAGGGTTAGAGAATGGTTGGATTCAAGAGATGGATGCGGCGGAGAACTACCGGCCACATTTCGAGCGAGAGGGACATCCTTTCCTGACGCAGAAGCTATAAATCTCTTTCCTTCTCCTTTGAAGGAGAGGGGAATAAAAGGGGTGAGGTTAGTAAGCACTCTCCCTTTTTTGCAATTTGACACTGGAGAAATTTTGTTGCTATAGTGGTGATAGGTTTTGATTCGTGGCCCCGTGGTGTAGCGGTTTTAACATGCCACCCTGTCACGGTGGAGATCAGGGGTTCGAATCCCCTCGGGGTCGCTTTTTATTTCAGTGGTTACCTCAATAGTCCTTGCTGGTGGAGGTAGTTCCCGGCTGGGAGGCAATAAGGCCCTGCAGATTGTCGGTGGGAAAAGCTTGCTGCAGCGAGTCATTGAGCGGGTGACGTTGATAAGCGACCAAATTCTGGTGATAGGTTCTCCCCACCAGCGCGGCTTCCCGGCGGATTCTGGAATAGAATACCGGCAAGATTTGTATCCTGGCAAGGGTCCGCTTGGTGGAATTTATACCGGATTGTTAGCCTCTAAGTCAGTTTACAATCTCGTAGTTGCCTGTGACCTGCCCTTTTTGAATGTGGAACTGCTACGCTACCTGATCAGGATCTCTCCTGGTTTTGATGCTGTTGTCCCTCGGGTAGGGAAGGTGCAGCCGCTTCATGCGGTGTATTCCAAGAATTGCCTGGATGCTATGAAGGTGCAGGTGGAACATAACCTGCTGAAAATCAGCCGTTTCCTGGATTCGGTCAATGTCAGGTATGTAGAAGAGCCGGAATGTCGCCGCATTGACCGCCAGCTACTAAGTTTTTTCAACGTAAATTCCCGGGCAGCCCTGGCCCGAGTTAACAGGCTGGCGGAGGATATTGGCGTGAAGAATGGGGATAAGCTATAATCCAAGGCATCTTGCAAGAGCAATTGCACTATGTCATTGAGAGGCAGATGAAGTCAGCCGACGCAACCTATGGAGGGAATGGGATTGCTTCGCTTCGCTCGCAATGACAATTGGAAAAAGCCTCGCAATGACAACATGGTAAGGAATTTGTTGCATGGTCTCTGTTGAGCAGGCATTACGGGAAATCCTTTCCTGCGTTGAGGTTCTTGAACCGGAAAGGAAGCCGATACTGGACTCCTTGGGTCAGGTTTTAGCCGAGGATGTTTATTCCACCATTGATATCCCTCCGGCGGATAATTCCGCCATGGATGGCTACGCCGTGAGGGCTGAAGATACACGTGGTGCCAGCGAAGTAGCACCGAGAATCTTGTCTGTTACTGGCGAGGTTGCTGCCGGCTCTATATCTCGTGAGGAAGTCAAGGCAGGAACTGCTATTCGTATCATGACCGGAGCGCCGTTGCCCGATGGGGCTGATGCCGTGGTGCCGTTTGAGGATACCGATGAAGTTGCCCGGAAATCGTCTCATGGTGACTTATCACAAATCGGCATATTGTGTGAAGCAAAGGAAGGAATGAATGTTCGTGGGAAGGGAGAGGATATTGCCAACGGTTCATTGGTATTGAAAAAAGGGAGTGTGCTTCGTCCCCCGGAAATAGGAGTGCTGGCTTCCCTGGGGCATCCTGCCGCCCTGGTTATTCGCCGCCCGGTTGTTTCGGTATTAGCTACTGGTGATGAGCTTGCCGATATTGACCAGCCCTTGCCCCGGGGCAAGATTTATAACAGCAATACATATACCATCGCTGCTGAAGTCATGCGCTATGGTGGCATTGCCAGAATTCTGGGGATAGGGCGCGATTCAATTCAGTCGTTGGAGGGGAAAATCGAGGAGGGACTGGATTCAGACATGCTGATTACCTCCGGTGGTGTATCTAAGGGTGACTATGATGTGGTGAAAGATGTTCTGGTAAAGTGTGGCGAGATTAATCTGTGGACGGTATGCATGAAGCCGGGAAAGCCTTCTGCCTTCGGGGTGATTACAAAGGGGGGCAAGAGGGTTCCTCTCCTGGGCTTGCCGGGGAATCCAGTTAGCTCGATGGTGACCTTTGAGCAACTTGCTCGCCCGGCGATTCTAAAGATGCTGGGCAAAAGCAACTTTGCCAAACCATCTATCCCGGCGATTATGGAAGACGATATTACAAACACCGATGGGCGACGCATCTTTGACCGGGTGGTTGTTACCAAGCGAAATGATAAGTATTACGCCCGGCTTACCGGTGCTCAAGGCTCGGGAATTCTCACTTCAATGGCAAGGGCAAATGGCCTGGCGGTTATCCCCGAGGATACTAGAGAGGTTAGAAAAGGAGACGTGGTCCAGGTGCAGATGTTGGATTGGGGAGAGGAAGTTTATTAACGGAGGGAAGATGTTTCAGGCAGTTTCCATTGTGGGCAAATCAGGAAGTGGCAAAACAGAGCTCATTGAGCGTCTGATTATAGAGTTTAAAAAACGGGGATACCGAGTTGCCACGGTGAAACATAGCCAGAGGCAAATAGACATTGATAAGCCGGGGAAGGATAGCTGGAGATTTGCTGAAGCAGGCAGCGAGGCTGTGGTCGCTGTATCGCCTGACAGGCTTTTGTTTACCCGAAGCCTGGAGCATGAGCCAAAATTGGAGGAAATTCTACGCCTCGTTGGCTCTGATGTTGACCTTGTGTTAATCGAGGGGTTCAGGAAGGGTAAAGCTCCTAAAATTGAGGTGCATAGGAAAGAGCTGGGAGAGGAATTGCTATGTCCTGTGACGATGCTCTCCGCTATCGTTACTGACGAGTCACTGGATATTGATGTGCCGCAATTCCCTCCAGACGATACTCGGGCAATAGCTGATTTTATAGAAAAAGACCTCTTCTCCCAAGGTAAAGGCGATACCACCCTTTTTGTCAATGGCAAGCAGATTTTTATAAAGTCGTTCATTAAAGATGTTATCTCCAGGACTTTAATAGCCATGGTCTCGACACTGAAGGGCGTTGGGGAGATTAAAAGCGTCGATATTTCCATAAGAAAGAGGCCTTGAGGGAATGTCTCATTGGAGCCCTTCTGTCATTGTGAGGAGCGTAAGTGACGAAGCAATCTCTAAAGGTGACAAATCTCCCCTCTCCCTTGAAGGGAGAGGGTTAGGGTGGGGTGAAGAGCATGTTTACCGTGGGAGTATTAACCGTTAGCGACAAGGGCTGGAGTGGGGAACGCCAGGATATAAGCGGTAAAGTGGCTCAGGAGATTCTTTCCCGGCGGGATGTCTCCGTTGTGAATTACGACGTCGTCCCCGATGAAAAGGAGCTTATTGTCCAGAAGCTGATTAAATGGGCCGATGAGGATAAACTGGATGTAATTGTGACCACCGGAGGCACGGGGTTAACCCGTAGAGATGTCACTCCTGAAGCAACTCTTTCCGTGGTGGATCGGGTTGTCCCCGGTTTTGCTGAGGCGATGAGGCTGGCGAGCCTTAAGAAGACTCCCATGGCAATGCTGAGCCGGGCAGTGGCGGGAACACGGGGAGAATGCTTAATCATCAACCTTCCCGGCAGTCCTGAGGCGGTACGTGATTGCCTTGAAGCAATATTACCGGCTCTTTCCCACGCCGTGGAAACGCTTAAAGGCAGGGAAAGCAAGCTTCACCATTGAGGTCGTTCAGCAACCTATCCCCCTGCCCTCTTCACTTGCGAAGGAGAGGGGGATTAAGAGGGTGAGGTTAATAATCAATCTTACCATTGACTTGAATTCTAACCCGTAATATAATTCAAGCTGTCTCTCCGAGTTGCTGTGCCTAAAGAGGAATCCATGGCAGGCAACCGGTAGACGAAGGTCTCGAGGGTGTGGGTGGAAACACCTGCGCCTCCCGTGCTTGGAAAGGAGGGAATGTGAATTTCGGTTATTACTTTACAGCACCTTTGTTTATCAAGGTGCTGTTTTTGTTTATCTTGTTTACTTTTCCCAGGAAAGGCTGCGAGACTGCTTCGCTACCCCTTCACTACGTTCAGGGCTTTGGCTCACCGCAATGACATGGGAGAAGGGCCCGCAGTGACACGGAAAGAAGGCTCGCCATGGTAAGCGATGTGTTAGGTTTACTCTCAAGAATGTTGTTCAGGAGGGAAGGCGATGACTAAAACGAGTGTTTGGAGAAAGCCGGATAGTATGAGCATAGTGTTCATTTTGCTAGGCGTTATTATACTGTTGTTCATCTTTGCTCCACTGCTTAAGACGGTAAGTTCTTCGTCACCAGGAATGTTGTGGAACACCTTGCTTAATGAGGAAGTATATTCCTCCATTTTGCTTACCATCTACGCTGCTATGATAGCAACGTTAGCGGGGTTGTTTCTCGGGGTTCCATTAGCTTATCTTCTGGCAAGGCGCCAATTCTGGGGAAAGAAGTTTCTAGAAGGGCTTATTGATGTTCCTATCGTAATCCCCCATTCTGCCGCTGGTGTCGCCCTGCTCTTTGTCTTTGGCAGCAACTTTCTTGCTGGCAAAATTTTTCATAGTGTAGGGATTGTTTTCTTTAACAGCGTTGCTGGCGTAGTTATTGCCATGATATTTGTCAGCATACCGTTTCTTATTGATTCGGCAAAGGAAGGCTTCAAGGCGGTGGATGTCAGGCTGGAGAGGGTAGCGAGGACTCTGGGCGCCTCGCCGTGGCGGTCATTCTTTCGGATTTCTCTCCCTTTAGCGTGGCGGAGCATCTTCTCCGGCTCGGTTATGATGTGGGCGCGAGGGGCAAGCGAATTCGGCGCTGTGCTTATTTTAGCCTATTATGTGCCCTTCTTCGGGCATTACGCCTGTGTTGCCCCGATATTAGTCGCTGACCGTTTTGCTTCCTTTGGATTGGACTATGCTCAACCGGTGGCTGCGATTGTAATCTTAATCTCTCTCATTGTGTTCATCTCACTGAGAACAATAGCTTACCGGGGTGAAAAAGCATGATTGCTATAAAAAACCTGAAGGTAGATTTGGGCGATTTCCTGCTAAATAATATCAGCCTTGATATCCAGTCAGGGGAATATTTCATTATCCTCGGACCGACAGGAGCAGGGAAAACCGTCCTTCTAGAAGCTATTGCTGGACTATATCCTGTTCTCGAGGGAGAAGTCTGGATTGAGGGAAGGGAAATCGCCAGGCTCAATCCCGAGAAAAGAAGAATCGGCATTGTGTATCAGGATTATAGCCTGTTTCCCCATCTTTCCGTGGAGGGAAATATTGCCTTTGGTCTCAAGTTAAGGAAGTGTCCTAAGGCAGCGATAAAGGAGAAGGTGAATGACATAGCTGAGATAGTGGGAGTTACGCACCTGTTGGAAAGGAAGCCGCAAACTCTAAGCGGAGGCGAGCAGCAAAAGGTAGCACTGGCTCGAGCCTTGGTTACCGAGCCCGAGGTGCTTTTGCTCGATGAACCGTTAAGCGCTCTTGACCCTGAGACCAAGGAAATGATGCAGCAGGAGTTAAGGGAAGTGCATTGGCGTACAAAGGTAACCATCATTCATGTGACGCACGACTTTGAGGAAGCGATAGCATTGGGGCATCGGGTTGCTGTGTTGAACAATGGTTGCATAGCTCAGATAGGAGCTCCTGAGGAGATATTGCGTCAGCCTAACTCGGAGTTCATAGCTCATTTTGCGTTATCCCGGAACATCTTCACTGGCGAAGCTGAAGAGGGTGAGGATGGCCATGCCTGTGTCGACGTCGGTGAAGTAAAACTTAGGGTGATAACGGAATCGAGAGACAAAGTGCGCCTATCCCTTCGTCCTGAGGATATTATAATCTCTAAAGAACCACTTCATTCCACGGCGAGAAACTGCTTTCAAGGTGTGGTCAGTGATATTGCCTATAGAGGCGCGGTGGTCTATGTCACGGTAAATGTGCCGCCAAATTTTATCTGCCTCATCACACGACAGTCGTTTGAGGAACTTGAGTTAAGAAAGGGGGTGAGAATCTGGATTACGTTTAAGGCTTCAGCAGTTCATGTTTTTTAGAAAGGGGGATATTTAATGCGAAACAGAATAGCAAAAATAGCTTCAATTATGATGGTTTTAGCCTTAGCGTTGACTTTGATGGTTGGCTGTGCTGCTCAGAAGGAAAGGTTGACGATTTATCATGCCGGGAGCCTAGCGGTGCCATTTAGCGAGTTGAAGGCTGAGTTTGAGGCTAGCCACCCTGGTGTCGAAGTCCTCTGTGAGTCAGGTGGGAGCGCCGCGATGATAAACAAGGCGATAACTGTGGCAAAAGCTGGTGAGACTCCCCCCGGTATAATCGCCTCTGCTGATTACAAGCTTATACCTGACAGGCTATACCAGAATGGTTATGCTGATTGGTATATTGCCTTTGCTCGAAATGAGGTGGTGCTTTGTTACCGTGATGGTGCCCCGGGTTCTGATGCTATAGTGAATAAAACCCGCACCTGGTATGATGTGCTCCGAAATGACCCTGTGAGCTATGGACATAGTAACCCTGATGATGACCCCTGCGGCTACCGGACTTTGATGGTAATCCAGCTGGCTCAGAAGTATTACTACGATAACGCTGCCGAATTTGGGTTAACCCCTGACCCCAATGCTGATGGATTGTATGATGCCCTTATCCCCGGGAGTGGACAGGATAGAGGCAGAGTTGGCGGCTTTAACAACACTGCTCGGCCTGGGGGCAGTGAGGAGGTGGTGAGGTCAAAATCGGTTGACCTTATCGCTGCAATCCAGTCTGGTAGCCTGGATTATGCCTTTGAGTATCGCTCAGTAGCGGCACAGCATAGCTTGAACTTTATTGAGCTTGATGCTGCTATCAATCTTGGTTCGCTGGGCATGATTGGCGGAACAAATATAACCTACGAAGAGTTCTACCAGGAGGCTTCAGTGGAGATTATGACCGAGCCCGGTCCTCCTCCTGCTTACAGCGCTCAGAATGGCGCACCGGTTGTCTATGGCATAACCATTCTTAAGAATGCCGGAAATAAAGACCTTGCTGCAGAATTTGTGGCACTTCTGTTATCCCAGGAGGGGCAGGGTGTGATGGAAGCGAGTGGACAGCCATTTATCCAGCCGGTAATTTGCGACCATCCTGAAAATCTGCCGGCGCTAATAAAGGCGGTATTGTAGATGTCATGGGATTGCTTCGGCACGCCCCTTTTGTCATTGCGAGCGAAGCGTGGCAATCCCAGAAAAGTCTCCTCTCCCGTGATGGAAGAGGAATAAGGTGAGGGTGTAAATGAGTGAACTTTTTGATTCTTTCAGGCGCCGCATAAACTATCTCCGCATCTCGGTTACTGACCGATGCAACTTACGGTGCGTTTATTGCATGCCTCCCGAAGGTGTTTCCTGGATACCGCATGGTGAGATACTATCTTACGAGGAAATTTCAGCTATTGTTCAGGTAGCAGCGGGGATGGGCATCAACAAGGTGAGGCTTACCGGTGGAGAGCCATTGATTAGAGCAGAGTTGCCCAAGCTGATTGAAATGCTATCTCAAATAAAGGGAATTGAGGAAATATCCTTGACCACAAATGGGACGCTTCTTAAGAGATATGCAATTGAGCTTAAGCAGGCGGGGTTAAAGCGAGTTAACATAAGTTTAGACACACTTAAGAGCGATAGGTTTCGATACATAACCCGCTGTGGAGAATTAAGGGATGCCCTTGATGGCATCGATGCGGCAATGGATGCTGACCTTCAACCAATTAAGATAAATATGGTGGTTATGAGAGGGATGAATGACGATGAGGTGCTTGATTTTGCCAGAATGAGTTATAACCAGGGGTGGAATGTCAGGTTTATTGAGGTCATGCCCTTCACTGAAATGGCGGAATCTGTGCCATCGAGCGAATTACGACAGCGTATTATGTCGCTTGGTCCACTTCTAAAAGCTGAAAGCCGTCAGCTGTCAGCTATCAGTAGCAATGGACCAGCCAGGTATTACCGGTTACCGGGAGCCAGAGGCACCATAGGCTTTATCAGCCCTATCAGTGAACCTTTTTGCTCCGACTGTAATCGGCTGCGGCTCACTTCAAATGGCAGGCTTTGTCCCTGTCTTTTATCGGATGACGGAGTTGACTTAAAACAGCCACTGCGTAGTAATGTTTCCCCTGAGGAGATAAAGCGTCTAATTCTAAAGGTGGTTGCCTCGAAGCCGGAGCGTCATCGTTTGAGCGGGGATGGCGCTATTTCTATGAAGCGAAAGATGTCCCAGACTGGAGGGTAACAATAAAGGAGGTTAATGATGTCAAGACTAGAGCGAGTGCGTATGGTGGATATTACTGAGAAGGGTGAAACAAGGCGAGAGGCGGTAGCGGAAGGCAGGGTGAAAATGAAACCCGCCACCCTGGAGCTCATCCGCCAGGGCAAAATAGCTAAGGGAGACGTGTTAACCGTAGCGCAAACTGCAGGGATAATGGCAGCGAAGGAAACTTATCGCCTTATACCGCTATGCCATCCCTTGCTCCTTACCGATGTTGTCGTAGAGTTTCGCATTCCCGAGAAAGGCGATTTTATCGACATCACTGCCAGTGCTAAGGGTGTTGGGAAAACGGGATTCGAAATGGAGGCGTTGATTGCCGTGTCGGTGACTGCTTTAACTATTTATGATATGTGTAAGATAGGTGATAAGAGCATGGTTATTGAGGGAATTCGCCTGGTTAAGAAGAGCGGCGGTAAGAGCGGAGTTTATGTTGCTTAACCTTGATTGCCCCTGCGAAAGCAGGGGTTTTATTAAAACGTCAAGGCAATTTAAAACCTCTGTTCGTTCTGGTCACCAAATTTTTTCTCACCAAGCGTTCTAGATGTTTTTCAATCATTATTTTTTCAAAGTGTTCATATATTCCCTTTGGCTCGGGAAATTCTTGGTAGATGAAAGCCTGGAGAACGATTTCTGGAACAGTCCGCTCCTTGCTCAAGAAATCTAGCAATTTCTTCTCCCTTTCGAATATCTTGTTCAAATAGACATCTAATTTTTTGTTTATGGTTTCACGTCCGTATGTGATGGGCTTGTGGCTTGGGATGGCAACTTCGAAATCAAGTGCCTTGATATTTCCAATAGACGTGATGAACTGGTCAACATCTGAATCCATACAACCATACCACGGTCCGAATGTGGATAGATCGATGTCGGCTAAGAAAACCAGGTGCTCACCCGGAACAGAAAAACAACAATGACCTGCTGAGTGCCCTGGCGTATGGATTACGTTTAGCTTGATAGACCCAAGGTCAAAAACATGACCATTTTCGAATTCCAGGTCAACTCTGGAGTCCTTCAAGCCGAAGAAATCTCTCAAGTACGAATCGAGGGATTTCTCCAGCTCCGTTCCCGGGGGTGAGCCATAAAGCTCCTTTAATTTTGCTACTGACCTTACCGCCGGGGCATCCAGTTTGTGACAGCATATTCTGGCGTCCTTGAAAAGATAATTGCATGCCGTATGATCTTCATGACCATGCGAAATTAAAACCAGGTCTATCTTCTTTTCTTTGGCGAGTTCTGCAGCTAGCTTGTGTCCCATGCCGGTATCAATCAGGACTTTAATGTCATCATCGATAAACAGTGAATTAGAAGAGGGATACCGTCCATCCTTTTCACCCGGGATGAAAAAGATTTTATTTGCGATTTCAATATAGCTCAAAGTACCATGCATCTATATTGAGATTGTTTAGCAACCCATCCCCTCACCCCCTCCCCTTAGCAAGGGAAGGGAAGTGTAGGTAAAAGAGGGGTGAGACCCCTCTCTATAAATCTTCTTCCCCCCTCCTTTGAAGGCGAGGGGATATAGGAGGTGAGGTTAGTAAACACTCTCTGTATTGCGGATATTCGGTTCAAAAAGCCTTTTTAAGTTGAACCTAAAGCCTCAGCAAAGCTAAAAGCTCCGTTAATTATGGCGCATATATCGCTTGAATCTTCACTACATCATTTTATACTTCGGTCCGTCTCCGCCTTCCGGGATTCTCCATTGTATATTCTGGCGAGGGCATTTTACCCGGCACGTCCGGCAGTGACTGCAGTTTGATGGGCTGAGGACCATTTTCCCTTCGGCAAACCGGTATACCTGACAGGGACAAAAGAATTCACAGGGATGGCATTGATATTCCTCTCCGCAAGTCGTGCACACTTGAGGGTCCAGAAAGGTGATATGTGATGGTGCGTCTTCTCTGTGGTGCGTACCGGAAAGACTAACAGCGGTAAGCTTATCAATTCCGCCTTCATATCGTCTGTTTAGTTTTGCTTTAGTCATATGTTTATAGTCAGGTTCAGTGGTCAACCTCCCTGGGATGAATTTATGTAACAATGAGAGTGGCATGCCCAAGTAAATTCCAGCGCTACCAGCTTTGGAGAAAATCTGCCGGTAATTCCTCGCTTCACGCAGGTCTTTGCCAACGAAGCTATCCTCAAGGGAGCTTTTATATTTGCCCAGAATGTGTACTGAAAAATCCTGTTTTTGGATAGCCTCAAAAGCGGTGTTAGCTGCCAGTATCCCCGACTCGATGGCGTAATGGAGTCCTTTAAGCTTCTTAGTGCTCAACAAATCAGCTGCGTCCCCAATTATAATCGCACCATTTGCAACAGATTCGGGCATTGAATAATAACCGCCTTCGGGGAGTGTCTTTGCCCCATAGGCAATCACTTCCCCACCGTAGAGCAGCCTTTTAACGAACCGATGGGATTTCAGCAATTGAAGTTCTCTTTGGGGGTCGAGGTCACAATGTCTCCAATCCAGCGAGATGTAAATAGACAGCGCTGCCAGGTCTTTTCCCATGCTGTATATTGTAGCCCCACCGAAAGTACTCGCTTTATTGGGGAACCCTAGCATATATGCAGCATAGTTAGTTTCCAGATTATTATGTTGGGGCAACTTAATAATTTCTTTAACTCCAATGGAGTAAATAGGTGGGTTTCTATTGCTGGCGAGGTTGAGTTTCTCAACCAATTGCTCTGATAACACACCTAAAGAGCCGTCTCCAAAGATGGTTACCCTGGCTTTCAACGTCTCTCCGGGCAGGTAGTTCGATTGAGGTTTGCTGTCCTTATCCAATCCCTTATCGCCCAGCTTTATTCCAGTAACGGTGCCGTTTTCCACAATGACTTCCTCACCGACGAAGCCGGTGTAGATTTCCACACCGAGGGACCTGGCATAACCAGCCAGCCAGTTGACAAGCTCACTCACTGAGACAGCGTAATCACCAGAATGGCGCATGTAGGGAGGGATGAGGAACCGGGGAGCCTTTATGACAAACGTTGATGAGAGGAAAAAGACCTCGTCTTTCTTTACCTCGTTTGCCAACATTTTGGTAATGAACTGGCTTCCTTCTTCCCTCCAGCCGGGGATTAGCTTGTCAAGGACTTCAGCTTCAAACAGAGCGCCTGATAGAGTGTGTTGTCCTAATTTTTCTGCTTTTTCGATAACTACAACGGATTCATTCCGGCCATTTTCGTTAAGCAACTGCTTTAACTTTATGGCTCCGGCCAGGCTTGCCGGACCTGCCCCCACGAACAACACATCAATGGTGTTTAACGCAGAATCCTTTGTGGTTTTCATTTTAGCTATCCTTGCATGCTGTTCAATGCCTTGATAAGGTCAGGGATTATGGTCTCTAAGTCTCCTACTATCCCAAAATCGGCGACTTTGAAAATGCGGGCGTTTGGTTCCTTATTTATTGCCAGTATAACCTTGGAGTTTTGCATTCCAGTAATGTGCTGCACCGCTCCTGAGATGCCCACGGCAACATAAAGATTGGGCGTGACTGTTTGACCGGTTTGTCCAACTTGATGGCTGCGGTCTATAAACCGTGATTCTACCGCTAATCTCGAAGCACCTACCATAGCTTGTTGATTCAGAAATCCGCCGAAGTTTTCCGCTAGCGGGGGGATATATCTCTCAAAGCTCTCCTTGCTCTTTAATCCTGCGCCACCGCTGACGACTACGTCGGCATCCTTAAGGTCAACCGTGGATTCATATAGCTTGGAGGAAGTTATCGTCACCCCCAAATCTGATTTTGATAAATGAGGAGTAAACTCGATAACTTCACCGCTCTTACTCTTATCAGGCTCCAGAGCTTTCATAACCCCTGGCCTGACGGTAGCCATTTGCACTGGTGAATTCTTGGTAATTATGCTCGCCATTATATTTCCGCCCAAGGCGGGTCTTGTTTGCATCATGACTGCGGTAAGCTCTTGAGTCCCTCTTTTATGGTCTATTATATTCAGTTCAGTGCAATCGGCGGTCAGTCCTGATTTTGAGCTATAGGCTACTCTGGGAGCAAGTTCCCTCCCCAAAGGCGTGGCACTAAATAACATTATCTGAGGCTTGTAATTGGCAATTAGCTCTGAAATCGCTTTCTTATACGCCATGGGGAGGAAATGGTCGAGTAACTCGTGTTCTATCACATAGACTTTGTCGGCACCGTAAGCTATTAGTTCTGATGCCAGGTTATTTACATTTTTGCCCACTAAAATTGCCGCCGTTTTCTCATTCAGTGAGCTCGCTAGCTCGATTGCCTTTCCCAGTATTTCGAGTGAGGCAGGGTTTATTTCTCCACCTTCTTGTTCAGCATATACCCAGACTTCTCCCTGGTAGTTTCCTTTCTTGTTCGGGGGGAATTGATATTTTGGCTGGGTGGTTTCTTCACCGGAAGATGGTTTAGCGTAATATGCTTCCTTCACCATACTCACCAGCTTCTCCAGGTTCTCCTCGAAAATGCAGCTCCTCTTACTGACTTCCTTGGGAGAAAAGACTCGCACGACATCAGTCCTGGAACCTCCGAGTCCGATACGAGAGCCATCGGCTTCTATATCTTGGGTGGTCCATCGATAAAGTTCTTGAGAATGTGCCCATCTGGTTCTGCTGAAGGAAGGGTAAAATGGCTTTGTCCATTCAGTAACAGTTATCAGGCAAGGATAACTTTGAGGAGTTACCGTCTCAGTTCCTCTTCTCGTTATTCTTTCCACCCTTAAATCGCCGTTTTCGATGCTGAACCCCGTTGCATATGCAATATGTGGTATGCTGAGTTCTTCAGCGACTTGTGGAGGAACCTGGGCAGTATCGCCATCAATGGACTGCATTCCGGAGATAACCAGGTATTGGTTATCTCCGTGGAATACATCTTGAACGATTTTTCTTATCGCTTGAGCTAGGGGATACGAGGTAGCGGGTGTATCAGCACCTCCTAGCTTTCTGTCGGTCAGCAAGACGCCTTTGTCGGCACCCACGGAAAGGGTGTATGTTAGAACCTCTTCTGCAAACGGAGGTCCCATTGTTAAGCTGACCATCTCACCGCCAAGCTGTTCTCTCAGGCTTAAGGCGAATGTCAAAGCTTGCTTATCAAGCTCATTGCATACGTTGTCTAACAAGGCTCTCTTCAACGTACCTTTTTCTTTATCCCAGGCATCGTTGGGGATATTCTTAATATCAGGCACCTGTTTGACCAGGACTATATAATTCATCGAAACTCAAACAGGAATTTTACCACTAGCAGCCATTTAATTGCAACATATTACGTTAATTGTTTCGTCTATCACAAGGGACATGAAGTTTTGAAAAGGAAAAATCATACCAAAAGGTATTGGCAAGCGCAGATGGGTGTTGATAAAATTATTCGGTTTTACACTGAGCAATAGTCATGGAGTTAACGCGAAGGGACTTTCTAAAGCTTTGTGGCGGAACCGCTGCTGGGGCTGCCATCCTGGGGATATTAGACCCTGAATCCTTTCTTGAAGCTGCTCCGATAGATATACCGCTAAGAAAAAGAATTGGCGAAAAAACCACCATTTGTCCTTATTGTGGCGTAGGCTGTGGGGCAATCGTAGCCTCTGATGAAAATGGCAAAGCGATAAATATTGAAGGAGACCCGGACCACCCTATTAACCAGGGAGCGTTGTGCAGCAAAGGCGCAGCTTTTATCCAGGTAACCAATAATGAACGCCGTTTGGACAGGGTGTCGTATCGTGCGCCATATTCCTCTGATTGGGAGGAAGTGCCCTGGGATTGGGCAATAGACAAAATTGCCAGGGATATCAAGAAAACACGGGATGGGGGCTGGACTTATAAAGATGAGAAAGGACGCATCGTCAATCATACCGAGGCTATTGGCTGGGATGGCAGTGCTGCCGTCAACAATGATGAGGCATATCTGTTCACCAAGTTCGCTCGTGCTCTAGGAATAACTTATCTTGAGTAATTGCATAATGATAATTGGCAGCAATGCCGCCGAAAACCATCCTCTTTCCTTCAAATGGGTAACCGAAGCCATGGAGAAAGGTGCCAAGCTTATCAGTGTTGACCCTCGCTTTACCAGGACTTCCTCTAAAGCTGACATCTATGCCAGGATGAGGTCAGGCACAGATATCGCCTTTATCGGCGGCATGATCAAATATGTGATTGAGGATATCGAGAACCACCCTGAGAATTACAACATGACCTATATTAAACAATGTCAAATGACCGCGACAGTTTTGAGTTTTAATTTAGATATTGGGATTTGTTTAGGGTTTAGAGCGTGTGATTTAGGATTTCCCCTGCGGGGTGTCAGTGCAAGCTGCTTCGCCTCCGGATTTTGTAGTTGCCCAATTTATTGGGCAACTACATTTTTAAACTACGCCTCGCAACGACAAAAAAGTGATTACTAATGTAGTGAACGAGTACGTGGTGTTGACGGAATTTTCATGCTGGTGTAAGGTAAGCAGTTACCTATTACCTTAATTTAATGGAGTATTTCGATGGGTTTTGAAAGCCAAGAGGTTGAGAGGAAGGTCGTTTCCATCTTGAAGGTCTTGGGTGAGCAACAGGAGCCGCTGGGGGCCAGACTTGTTGCTCGTCGTTTGAAAGACTACGGTGTTGAGCTTAGTGAAAGGGCAGTGAGATATCACCTTAAATTAATGGATGAAAGGGGATTAACCAAACCTGCGGGGAGAAATGGCCGGTTGCTTACCGAACTGGGGGTTGAGGAAACAAGGAATGCTCTGGCTCGAGACAAGATTGGTTTCGCCCTTTCAAGGATTGAAGCACTTGCCTTTCGCACCAGCTTTGATTGGGAAAAATACTCCGGTCTGGTTCCGGTCAATGTCTCGTTTTTCCCCAATGAAGGCTTTGAGAAGGCACTCAGAGCGATGAAGAAAGCTTTTAACGCTGGACTTTGTGTGAGTGAGTTAGTAGCAGTGGCATCTGAAGGAGAAAAGCTAGGCGAAGTAATGGTCCCTCAGGGGAAGATAGGGTTTGCCACAGTTTGCAGCATTATCATTAATGGCTCTCTTCTTAAGGCGGGCATCCCGCTGGAATCGCGTTTCGGTGGCATATTGCAGATTCAAAATCATAGACCCACACGTTTTGTGGATTTCATACATTATGCTGGCTCAACATTGGACCCTTCAGAGGTATTTATTAAAGCCAGGATGACATCTGTGGGTGAGACAGTAAGCAGTGGAGATGGGAAAATCCTGGCAAATTATCGAGAGATACCAGCCCTCTGCCGCCCAGTGGCGGATAACATAGTAACAAAGTTGAGAGAAGCCGGGTTGGGTGGGTTGATAGTGATGGGCGAGCCAAGTCAGCCAGTGTGTGAAATACCCCTAGCATTAAATAGAGTGGGAATGGTTCTTATGGGAGGTTTAAATCCTGTGGCTGCTGCTGAGGAACAGGGCATAGAAGCTGAGAATCTAGCTATGAGCACCGTCATGGAGTATCGAGATTTAGTTAACTTCAGGGAGGTTTGAAATGGAACAGATAAGAATTATACCTTGCCTGGATGTGAAAGACGGCAGAGTGGTTAAGGGGGTAAATTTTGTGAATTTGAGGGATGCCCGAGACCCTGTGGAAGCGGCGGAGGCTTATTGTAAAGCAGGTGCCGATGAGCTTGTTTTTCTGGATATCTTTGCCACTGTGGAGAATAGAGGGACAAGGTTGGAGTGGGTCAGGAAAGTGGCGGAGAAGGTTACCATCCCCTTTGCCGTTGGCGGGGGAATTAGAAATATCGAGGATATGAAAGCCTTGTTCGACATCGGTGTGGATAAGGTCTCTATCAATACCGCTGCGGTGAAAAGTCCTGAGCTTATATCGGAAGCATCACGGAAATTTGGGAAGGAAAAGCTTGTGGTGGCTATCGATGGGCGAAAGAATCCCCCTGGAAGTGGTCTTCCCCGGTTAGAGGTGGTGGTTAAGAGTGGCAGTGAGGCCACCGGGATGGAGCTTGTCAGTTGGGCAAAGAAGGTGGAAGAATTGGGGGCTGGGGAGATTCTACTTACCAGCAAGGATGCCGATGGCACAAAAGAGGGCTATGACCTGGAGATGACCAAAGCCGTGGCTGAAGCGGTTAGCATACCTGTTACTGCATCAGGGGGGGCGGGAAAACTGGAACATCTTTATGAAGCGGTAAACATTGGCAAAGCCTCTGCAGTTCTAGCGGCGTCAATCTTCCATTTCGGAGAAATATCCATAACGGAGGCAAAGAAATACCTTAAGAAGAAGGGAATAGCAGTAAATATATGAAGGAGGTGAATAATGTCTTTAAGTAAGCCAAATGCAAGTGCAGCAACAGTAACTACAACTAGGGTAGCACCCTCCCCTATTTCTGGACTATGCGTGACTTGTGTGGATGGCTGTCCCGGATATTGTGAAGTAGGAAGGTCTGCTATTAGGGGAAGGGAAATAATTTACCCAAATTAATATTGCTATTTATTTTCAAAATGATACACTACCGGCGCCTTGGTTCCTAAAGCAGAGGAGGGTAACCTTATTGTCAAATAGCTTGCTGAAATTCGAAAACCACAGTTTGCAGCTCAGCGGGTAGGGAAGCGTTTGTGACGAGAAGCTTTGCTCTGGGCTCTATTTCGTGAATCCTCATTTTAGCCAGGAACTTGTCTACTCGCTCCAGATTTCTAGTTAACACGTCTGTCTTGTAGTGCATGGGGATAGCGATATGGGGGGTTAATTGTCTGATTGTCTCAACAGCTACATCCACCGATATGGTGGATACCTCGCCAACAGGTAAAAATAAGACGTCGCAGTTCCCCAGTTCCTCTACCAATGATGCTGTTAGCGGATGCCCTAAATCTCCAAGGTGACATAAAGCTAACCCTTCCATCTCCATAAGGTAGATGGTATTTTTGCCCCTAGCGTTGCCCTTCTCATTATCATGATAGCTGGCAAGCCCGGTGATAAATATATTTCCTATCTCATACTCGCCGGGACCCTTGACCTGTTTAGGGCTATTGGCGATGCCTTCAACATAGCTATGACCGGGATGGAAGTGACTCACCGTTACTATATCTGCTTCAGGCTGACCTAAAGAGTAGCCCAGTTCGGGACGATAAGGGTCGGTGATAATGGTCTTTTCCTTCCCTTTGAGGACAAAGCAGGCGTGTCCTAGCCAGCTAATTTCCACGTCGTTTATTTTAGCATCTTTAGTCAGGATAAAGCGAGTTGACATTAAATAATTTGCATGTTATTATTGACATATGTCCATAATTAGTGGCGGAAAAGTGGAGGTTTTTGATGGCAAGACCGGTTAAGCTGCGCTATGTCGCCGCACTGCCCGGCGCCAGTTTTTTCAAGCCGGCGGGGATTCCAGCGGCTTTATTGCAGTCGGTCCGCCTTTCGCTGGAGGAGATTGAGGCTATCCGGCTTAAAGACCTGGAGGGGTTGGAACAGGAGGAGTGCGCTGAAAAGATGCAAATATCCCGCCCCACCTTTCACCGTGTCCTAGAATCGGGACGGGGAAAGCTGGCTGACGCCCTGGTCAACGGGAAGGCTATTCAAATTGGGGGTGGAAACTTCGGCTTGCCCCAGCAGCGTTTCAGGTGCGGTAACGACGGGCATGAGTGGGATGTCCCTTTTGAGGTTCTGGCGAGCAGACTGCCTTTATCCTGTCCTGCATGTTCCAGCGTGAATGTTCAGCCTCTGCCTCTTCCGCCATTTGGTTGGGGGAGGGGAAGAGGAAGGAGATTTTGCGGTGGACGGCGATGGTAGCAAAAAATAGAAAGGAGGTGAAAGAAGATGCCATTTGGAGATGGAACCGGACCGATGGGGATGGGACCGATGACCGGGCGAGCGGCTGGCTTTTGTGCTGGTTTTGGCAGGCCTGGTTTTGCCAATCCCATACCTGGTAGGTGGTTTGGCTGGGGCTATGGAGCACCAATGGCGGCCGGGTTTGGCTTGGGCTTCGGAAGAGGCTTCGGTCGTGGTCGTGGTTTTGGTCGTGTCTGGTCGCGATGGGGTGGCTATTATGGTTACCCCGGGTGGTAAATTTACAACTTTGTTAAGGAGGTGATAAAATGCCTAATGGATTTGGAAGAGGCGGATTTGGAAGGGGTGGTGGGGGATTTGGCTTCAGAGGAAGTTCTCCACCCTGGCCCTTTATAGGGTTAGGGAGAGGGGGACTGCCGAGATGCGGCTATTTCTTCAGCGGAGCTGCTGGAATGCCTGTATCGCCGGGTTATCCTTTCCCTGGAGCCGTGCCTTACGGAGGCGGCCCTTATGCTGGGGGTATGCGATATGGCGGAGCACCTATGGGAGCAGACCCTTATACAGGAGGCATCCCATACGGTGGCTATGGTGGCGCGCCCATGGGAGCAAACCCCTATGCTCCACAGATGGCTCGAGAACAAGAACTTGATTTTTTGAGGAGCCAGGCAGAGGCGATAAGAGGACAATTGGAGCAAATTGATGCTAGAATAAAAGAGCTAGAGAAAGAGTAAGAAAGGAGGCAAGCTATGAAGGTTGCGATATCAGCGACAGCTCCCAGCCTGGATGCCGAAGTAGACCCTCGATTCGGGCGGTGTCAATACTTCATCATCGTTGACCCGGAGACGATGGAGTTTGAGGCTCTGGAGAATTCCAATGCCATGGCTGCTGGTGGAGCAGGGATTACCACTGCTCAAATGGTCGCCAACAAAGGAGTGGGGGTAGTTCTCACCGGCAATTGTGGTCCTAAGGCTTACCAGACTTTATCCGCTGCAGGCGTTCAGGTGATTACCGGTGTTGTAGGTAGAATAAGGGATGCTGTAGAAGCCTACAAAGCAGGTAAGCTTCAATCCAGTCTCCAACCCAGCGTGGAGGCTCACTTTGGCATGGGTGGAGGTATGGGCATGGGACGTGGTATTGGTAGAGGCATGGGTATGGGGATGACTTCGGGGATGCCGCCTGTGACGGGGCCAGCACCCCAAGCTATGAGCCGGGAGCAAGAAGTAGGGGTGCTCAAGAATCAAGTAGAGATGCTGTTGCAGCAGTTAAGGGAAACTCAGCGACGTATTAAAGAGTTAGAGGAAGGAAGGTGAATTGTGCCTATCTATGAGTATCAATGCACTCGATGCGGGGAGAAGTTTGAGGTTCGCCAAGCGATTGGCGAGGATGGAGCTAAGCTAAGTTGTCCCAAATGTCATGCCCCAGATCCTAAAAGACTGTTTTCCTCATTCTTTAGCCCTGGCTCTAGTACAGGTGAACCTTCAGAATTAAGCTGCCCTACCTGTAGCTCTGGAGTCTGTGGACTACCGCCAATGGAATAAATCTGTCAAGGAGGTATTTATGCCTAGAGGAGATGGCACAGGTCCTTATGGTCAGGGACCAGGAACAGGCAGAGGAATGGGAATGGGGCGTGGCACTGGTAGAGGAAGAATGGGTGGAAATAAGCCTGGGGCAGGACCAAGTGGTAATTGTGTTTGCCCCAGTTGCGGAACAAAGGTTCCTCATCAAGCAGGAGCGCCTTGCTATAATTTAAGTTGCCCCAATTGCGGTGCCAAAATGGTTAGGGAATGATACTCTCAGTTGCCAGTGGCAAGGGTGGCACAGGAAAGACACTGATAGCCACCAGTTTGGCTCTCACCTTGAGCAAAAAGAATAAAGTGCAATTGTTGGATTGTGATGTAGAGGAGCCAAACGCCGATATTTTCATTCACTCGCACATTACCCAAAGCTATCCGGTATTTATCCCTATCCCTAAGGTAGATGAAACGAAATGCACTTATTGCGGCAAATGCGCTGAAGTTTGTGCTTATAACGCTATCGCCGTAGTCAACAAGAAAGTGCTCATCTTTCCTGAACTCTGTCATGGCTGTGGAGCATGCTCTTACCTCTGTCCTGAATTTGCTATCTCTGAAGAAGGGCAAGAAATAGGTGTAGTAGAGAGAGGCAATTCAGGGAATATCGAGCTAATTCACGGAAGGCTTACCATTGGTCAACCAATGGCTCCGCCGATAATCAGGGAGGTGAAAAAGCATATTGATTCCCAAAATGAGGTTATAATCGATGTACCCCCGGGGACTTCTTGCCCTGTGGTAGAAGCAGTTAAGGATAGCGATTTTTGTCTCTTGGTAACCGAGCCGACTCCTTTTGGCTTGAATGATCTTTCCTTAGCAGTGGCGGTGGTGAGAGAATTGGGGCTCCCCTGTGGCGTGGTAATAAATCGAACTGGAGTGGGTGATGGTAAGGTAGAGGAATATTGTGCTGACCGGGGCATTCCCATTTTGCTTACCATACCCCTGGATACTGCGATTGCCGAGCTCTACTCCCGAGGCGTCCCACTGGTAGAGGGCATTCCGCAGTGGCGTGAGCGCTTCGCTGACCTTTTCCGCAAGATTAAGCAAGAGGCGGCAAAGTCTGGCTCCTCTCCATCAGCCGACGGAAAGCAATCTAAATAAGAAGGAATTTGAGTGAAAGAGGTCGTTGTATTAAGTGGTAAGGGAGGCACGGGGAAGACAAGCATAGTCGCCTCTTTTGCCGTCATAGCGCAGAACAAGGTGCTGGCTGACTGCGATGTCGATGCTGCTGACCTGTATCTGCTCCTCCAACCGCAGATTAAGCAGGAGCATGAGTTTTGGAGTGGACAAACTGCATGTATTGATAGTGAGAAATGTAATCAATGTGGGCTTTGTGAGGAGGTATGCCGCTTTGGAGCGATAGAGAATTATCTCGTTGCCCCAATCTCTTGTGAAGGTTGCGGTTTTTGCTCCCAGGTTTGCCCTGTTGATGCCATTACTATGCGTGAAAACATGTCCGGGCATTGGTTTATTTCAGAAACGCATTATGGTCCTCTGGTTCACGCCCGGCTAGGCATTGCTCAGGAAAATTCAGGTAAGCTAGTGGCGCTGGTAAGGCAGAATGCCAAACATATCGCTGAAGAAGGAAATTTGGGCTACATAATCGTTGATGGTCCTCCAGGAATTGGCTGTGCCGTCATTTCCTCATTATCAGGGGCAGATTTAGCCTTGCTGGTAACCGAGCCAACACTGTCGGGAATGCATGATTTAGACCGCATTATTGAACTTTGTCGTCATTTTGGCATTCCTGCTCTGGTATGCATAAATAAATACGATATAAATGAGGAAAATTCACGTCAGATTGAAAACTATTGTGCCAAGCAGAAAGTAGAAGTTGTATCCCGGATACCGTTTGATAATGTGGTCACTGAGGCTTTGGTTAATGGGTTACCTGTGGTAGAGTTCTCTGATGGCAGGGTCAGCCGGGAGATAGAGAATCTGTGGCAGAGTGTGTCCCTAGCTCTGGGCGTATGAAGATTAAGGAAAGTGTAGCTAAAATACTGGATGAGTTGCCTGATGGAGTTGAATTGGTAGCGGCAGCGAAGGCAAGGCTGCCTGAAGAAGTGTTCGAGGCAGTTCAATCAGGAATAAAAATGGTCGGGGAAAATTATGTGCAGGAGGCCGAGAAGGCTTATGAAATGGTGGGGAATAAGGTGAAATGGCATTTCGTCGGGCATCTCCAGAAAAATAAGGTGAAAAAAGCGGTTAAGATATTTGACATGATAGAAACCGTTGATTCGGTTGAGATAGCGCGGGAAATAGACAAAAGGTGCCAGCGAATTGCCAAAGTTATGCCTATATTAGTAGAGATAAACAGCGGCGAAGAGGAGCAAAAATCGGGCGTGCTTCCCCCGGATGCCGAACGATTAATCAGGGAGATTTCGGGACTTAAAAATATAAAGGTGATGGGATTGATGACTATGGGCCCTCGTTTTGGGAATCCTGAAGATTCCAGACCTTACTTTATCAAAACGAGGGAAATATTTGATATGATTAAAAAGCTTGGTTTAGCCAATGTGGAAATGAGATACCTCTCTATGGGAATGACGAATTCTTGCAAAATTGCCATAGAAGAAGGTGCCAATATAGTAAGGATAGGGACCAAGCTCTTCGGAGAGCGGAATTATATAGAAGAAAGGTAAATATAATGGTGACCGAAGAACAAATAAGGCAAGCCCTGGAAAGCGTATTTGTTCCCGGGGTGGGACGCAGCCTTCCCCAAATGAACCTGGTTAGGGATATTGCCATTTCCGACCAGAGTGTGAGCATCACCCTGGCTTCAACAGTTTTAGGTTCTGATGCTCAGCAGTTTGTCAAGGAAAAGGTCATCGAAGTGCTTAAGAAGCTTCCCGAGGTGAATGAAGTAGCTGTTGACTTTGTAGAAGCTAAGCCTAAGGAAGTCAACGATATCCATTATGTGGTTGCGGTGATGAGTGGCAAGGGTGGGGTGGGCAAATCGCTGGTGGCAGCGCTTCTCGGTATCGAACTTGCCCGCCGGGGAAATGAGGTAGGCATACTTGATGCTGATATCACCGGTCCCAGCGTTCCCAGGATGTTTGGGTTGGGTGGTGCTCGTCCTTCTGGCAGTGAAAGCGGAATTTTGCCTGTCCTGTCCCGCTCGGGCATTGAGATTATGTCCATTAATCTTATGCTGCCTCAAGAGGATGATGCTGTCATCTGGCGGGGTCCATTGATATCCCGAGCTATTACGCAATTCTGGGAGGAGGTATTGTGGGGCAAGCTTGATTATCTTGTCGTTGACTTACCTCCGGGCACCGCCGATGCCCCGTTGACGGTAATGCAGACCTTGCCGGTGTCTGGTGTGATGATGGTGTTTAGCCCTCAGGAATTGGCGGCAATGGTAGTGAGGAAGGCAATTAAGATGACCCAAAAAATGAATGTCCCTATTTTAGGTGTGGTGGAGAACATGAGCTACTTGATTTTGCCCGATAGTGGCAAGAAGCTGGAAATTTTTGGTAAGAGCAAGGGAGAGGAGATGGCGAAGGCATCGGGAACACCACTGCTGGCACAAATTCCCATTGACCCTCAGTTGGCTCAGCTCTGCGATGAAGGTAATATCGAGAAGTATAATTCAGATATTCTGAAGACTTTTGCTGATAATTTTCTTCAGGCGTTATGATTGAAAGCAAAGTCCGTATAAGGCGAAATTTGGTAATTGAGCAGTACAACAAAGTGGACCAGAAAGCTAGGTATAACTCACTGAGGGAGTGGAAGCGAAAAGGAGGAGAAACGGATGAGTCGAGATAAGAAAAGAGCTCTAGTAATAGGTGGGGTAGCTGCTGGGATGAGTGCCGCCAGTCGTATCAGGAGAAATAAGCCTGACTGGGAGGTCACCGTCCTGGAGAGGGGGAAGTTTGTTTCCTACGGCTCTTGCGGGCTGCCTTATTTTGTGTCGGACCTGGTCAAAGATGTTCAAGGGTTGGTAGTTTATAGCGCTGATTTCTTCCGTGAAAACAGGGGGATTGATGTCCGGCTAAGACATGAAGCTACCCGGATAGACCTTGAAGGTAAGTTAGCTTTTGCTCAAGACCTTGACCGTAGTCAAGAAATGAAGCTGCCTTATGATAAGCTGGTAATATGTACCGGAGCTTCTCCCTCGCGTCCTGATCTTCCCGGCATAGAGCTCAAGAATATATTTGTTATCAGGACTGCCGAAGACGGATTAGCTCTAAAAAATTTCATAGCGGAGGAAGCTCCTCGGAAAGTAGCCATAATTGGTGCTGGACTTATCGGATTGGAGATGGCTGAAGCTTTCAAGACGAGAGGTCTCGAAGTAGCAGTGATAAAAAGGCCTGGCAGTATTTTAAAGATGTTTGACGATGACATGGTCAGGTTGGTTGAACGGGAGCTTGAAGATAAAAAAGTCGAGCTTATCAAAAATGCCCTTATTCAAGGATTTGAGGGAGACTCGGATGGCAGGGTCAGATCTGTAGCACTTGCTGATAGGAGCTTGGAAGTTGATTTTGTTTTACTGGCGGCGGGAGCGAAACCTAACTCAGACTTGGCTAAACAAGCAGGGCTTAAAGTTAGCTTGAATGGAACCATCGCTGTTGACGAAAGAATGCAGACCAGCAATCCCGAGGTCTTTGCTGCTGGTGATTGTGTAGGGCAGAGACATCTTATTACCGGAAAGGAAGTTTATATTCCTCGTGGCACTACCGCTAATAAACAGGGAAGAGTCGCTGGAGAGAATGCTTCTGGTGGAAATGATGTTTTTGAAGGCGTTGTGGGCACTGCGGTATCCAAGATTTTTGACCTGACCGTTGCTCGCACCGGATTAAGTTCCGTTGAGACAGCTAATGAAGGCTATGATTTCATCACTTCCAAGGTAGCTCATCCCTCACATGGTCATACTTATCCTAACCCTCCGGCTGAAGATATAACCGTTAAGCTAATGGTAGAAAAACCAACCGGAAAATTACTTGGTGCGCAGATGATAGGCAAGATAGGTGTGGCTAAGCGGATAGATGTCTTTGCTACCGCACTCCAGAATAGCATGACGGTCGATGATATAACGAGGCTGGATTTAAGCTATTCACCGCCATTTGCTCCTTTCTGGGATTCCATTTTAGTGGCGGCAAATGTGGCGTTAAGAAAACTTGCTCGATAAAGCAATATTCAAGGGGGTTTTTGAGATGAGCAACGAAAGCGAAGAGCCGAGAGTGGTGGGGATACAGGAAGTAGTTGTTGCTGTGGAAGACATGAGCCAGGTAGTAGCGTTATATGAGGACTTATTTGGCTTGAAGTTCGACATCGGATGGGATATGCCTGGCGAAAACATGAGGGTTAAAGCAGCTATGATAGGGGAGACTCAATTTCAGGTGGTAGAGCCAATGGGTCCTGAAGGGGTGGTAGCGCGGTTCATTAAAAACAAGGGAGAGGGACTGAATCATGTTGCCTTCAAGGTAACTAACTTACCTGAAATGATAGCCAGGCTGAAGGAAAAAGGAGCGAGACTTGTTCCTGAACAGCCTGTAGTTATAGGTCCGGTTTCATACATCTTCGTTCATCCTAAATCCACCCATGGTGTGCTGGTAGAGTTGATCGAATCTAAGAGTCAACCGCAGTGAGTTCCATTATCTATGGCCCGGTTCCATCATGGCGGCTGGGTAAATCGTTGGGAATAGACCTTCTCTCCACCAAAGGAAAAACTTGCTGTTTTGATTGTGTTTATTGCCAATTAGGGCGAACTTTGCATCCCTTAACCGAGCGGAGACAGTTTGTTCCTGTAGAGCGTCTGGCTGAAGAGCTGGAATCGGTAAAAGGATTGGACATTGATTATGTTACTTTCTCCGGTATGGGTGAGCCAACTCTAGCCAGTAATCTGGGCAGAGCCATAGAGTTAGTTAAATCTGTTTTGCCTTTTCCAGTGGCTGTCCTTACAAATTCAGCATTTATGGATGAAAAGGAAGTGCGGCAGGAGTTGGCTTTAGCTGATACTGTGGTGGCTAAACTGGATGTCCCAAATGAGGAATTGTTCCGTAAAATCAACAGACCTGTTTTTGGATTACGATTAAAAGACATAGTGAGCGGCATCGAAAAATTCAGGCAAGAATCTAACGGGAAATTGGTTCTCCAGATGATGTTTATCGCTGCCAATAGGCACTATGCTGGTGAGCTAGCAAGAATGGCGGAATCTGTATCGCCAGATGAAGTTGAGCTAAACATTCCGTTGCGTCCTTGTGCTGTGCCGCCGTTGCCGCCAGAGGAGATGGAAACCATTGAAAGAGAATTTACCAAGCTTAAAGCAATAAATGTTTACAAATCATCAAAGCCAGAAGTCAAGCCCCTTGACATAAAAGAAACACTGAAGAGGAGACCAAAGCTATAGTATCAAATGGGAAAGCAACGCAAGGATGAACAAAGTCGTTTCTTTGAGGTAAGGAAGGAGCTATGCACCGGCTGTGGACTCTGTTTAAACAATTGCCCTAAAGATGCTATTTCATTCCTTTGGGGTAAAGCGGAGATAGACCAACGAAGATGTGTCTATTGCGGTTTGTGTGTGAAAACCTGCCCTCGAGGTGCTATCGTTGAGAAGGTGGTTATCGAAGCCAAGGTTTTAGAGAAGGAAGTACAAAGCTTGCAGATGCAGGTCGAGGCTATCTTGGGAAGGCTCGATAGATTGACTGGAGTGAAGTAGTGAAAGGCGGCTATGTCTTAGTTATGGAACTTGAAAAAGGGCAGGGAATCTCCATAGGTAGCTTGGGAAGGAGTTACTTCCCTGCGGGATTCTATGCATATTGTGGCTCCGCATTGGGCGGCTTTAAGTCGAGGATAAATCGTCACCTAACTAAAAGTAAAAAACCAAGGTGGCATATTGATTATCTTCTTAACGAGGCGGAAATTCGGGAAATAATCCTTTGCCAGACTGAAAAGAGACTGGAGTGTCTGTTATCTCAAGCTCTAGGTGGAGAGTTAACTTATATCCCTGATTTTGGCTGTAGTGACTGCCACTGCAAAAGCCACTTATTCTTTTCTACCGATAAAGACAGCTTGGGAAGAATGATTTCCTCTTTTATTACCCGGCTTGGGCTTACCACTCAAAGCTATCATGCTGGTTCAACACTGCCTGAACATATATTCAGGCAGGCTTGAAACAATTAATGACTGTAGTTGCCCAATTTATTGGGCAATTGTGCCTGATGAATCAGGCAACTACAAAATAAAGCCTTTAAGAAACTTTGCTGGCTTGCTTCTCGGCCCAATTGCCTACCCATGGCAGCTTCCACATCTTACCTGTTCCTGCTTGAATAATCAGGATGATCCACAAAACGAAGCTTAGAATTGAAATAATCCACGCTATAACCCAGCCAATAATAGGAATAAAAGACAAAATAAGATAAGCTACAGTTAACACGGCAAACGTCATAATAGATTGCCAGGCATGGAATTTAACGAAGGTGCTTTTCTTCTCAATCACCACGAAAATTATCCCTGTTATCCACAAAGCCACATAACAGAGAAGCCCGGCTATGTTGGGCTGCAAGCCAATACTGGTCTCAGCTGGCGGCTTAGCTGGGGTTTCACTTCCCCCAGCGGGAGGAACAAGCGCAGTACCACACTTTGTGCAAAACTTAGCATATTCGGGATTTTCAGTGCCACATTTTGGGCAAAACATTTCCACCTCCTATCTGTCGTATTTTGCCAGTTATGATGCGGCATAAGTTATAGCGTTGTCAATAAGTTGTGCCCGTTCATGTGTTTGGTGACACATTGCGACAAGTGATACAATTCCCAAAGTTATATATGGAAGAGCAGGGTGTTCTTAAGTTAAAGCCCATCGGGGTAATTCATTCCCCCTATCGTGCCGGGCAGGTGCCATATCAGGGGTGTGGTCGGGAGGAAATCGCTGAGGTAGAGGTGTTTGAACAGTTTGCAGAAGGGTTAAAGGACATAGAAGGATTTTCCCATATTGTCTTGATATACTGGTTCCACAAATCGAGGGGATATTCCCTTATGGTCAGAACCCCCTGGGATACAACGCCACACGGGCTTTTTACCACAAGGTCGCCAAACAGGCCCTGCCCGCTGGGGTTATCGGTGGTGAGGCTGGTAGCCAGGAAAGGGAATACCTTGAAGGTGAAAGACCTTGACGCTATAGATGGCACTCCCCTCCTGGATATCAAGCCTTATATCCCCACTGTAGATGAAAAAAGCGATATCAAAGTTGGCTGGCTTGAAGGCAAGCTAAAGTTAGAGAGACCTTGACAATAACGCACATTCTCATATTGCTAGCCACCGGCGTAGGCGTTGGCTTTGCCAGTGGCTTGCTTGGAATTGGGGGGGCCTTTATCACCGTGCCGGTTACCTACTGGGTAATCGGGGATATGGGCGTTTCCCCTGATATAGCGATAAAGATAGCCTTGGGGACGAATTTGCTGGTAATTCTGCCCACGGCGATAAGCGGCGCTTTAGGGCATAACAGGAGGGGGGCAGTTCGCTGGAAGGTGGCTCTGGGGTTGGGCTTGTGTGGGCTGGCGGGAGCTTTGGTTGGGGCTACTCTGGCGACTCATCTTCCTGGCGAAGCGTTGCGAGTCGGTTTTGGTGCGTTGGTTCTTGCTGTGGCTTCGTGGATGGGTCTGGATACGACACTGAACTTAACCAAGGAGAGGGGAGAGCAAAAGGAGAGCTTGTTTCCTTTAGCTCTCTGTGGCTTCCCCATAGGAATGATAACCGGGTTAACTGGCATTGGTGGGGGAATATTAGCAGTTCCTTTGCTGGCATTAGCATTTGGTTTTCCGATGCATCTGGCTGTGGGTACCTCCACGGCGATGATAATATTTACCAGCCTTGGAGGTGTTATTGGCTATATGGTGAACGGTGTGGGAATATCTGCCCTTCCGTATTCGGTAGGATACGTGAATTTACCCATCTGGCTATGTTTAGCGGCTGCCAGTGTGCCTATGGCACAGCTTGGTGCCAAGGCGTCACATGCTCTGCCGGCAAAACAATTGAGGTATGTCTTTATCGCCATTATGGTCTATGTCGGGATGAGGATGCTTGGCGTGGTTTTATAGTAACATTCACCACATACATGATGTGAGGCTCACAACCGTGAAAGCTATACTCTGAGTAGCTGTGCCGCCATTAATATCAGACACCGTTACCGTGACAGTAAGTGGTTCAGTACCTTCGGTTGACCAGAGAGGTGCGGTAAAAGTAACTGTAGCGCCCTTTCCAGAAACGCCACCTCCATCAGTTGACCATTCATAGAATAGCTCATCGCCATCTGGATCCGAGGCACTGCACTTAATTTTACAACTCTGGCCCTTCCCGATTTTGTATCCCCCGAGTATTTTCTTCAGGTATTTGTGTTTAGCGGTGACAGTTAATTTCTCAATAATTGGGGGATTGTTGAACGCTACCCTGATAGACAATGATGCTGAGCTTTCGCCTCCGAGCCCATCTGTAACCACCACAGTAACGGTATAATTGCCTGTCTCTTGAGGAGCAACCCAGGTGACGGTATCTCCTTTGCCTGTGATATTGCCTCCACTGGCTAACCATTCATAGCTCAAGCTATCGTTATCCGGGTCTGAGGCTTCACAGATGAGCGTGCAATTACCCGAAGGAACAACCCATTCCTTACTGGCTCTGAAATCAACAATTTCTGGCGAATGATTCTCTCTTACAACAATGTTGACCGATTGTGTGGCTGAATTGCCATCCACATCAGTCACATTGACCGAGACAACATATTCACCAACTTTATCAGGAGCAGCCCAGGTAGCTATGGCTCCTTCGCCTGAGATATTGCCTCCGCTAGCTTGCCACTCGTAGCTTAGCTCACCACCCTCGGGGTCTGAGGCAATACACTCAACCTGGCAACTTTCTGCCGGAAGAACCATCTCTCGCGCAGCTTGCAGGCTGGTAATAACTGGAGGCTGGTTGGCCGGGACGCAGCCGCCTATGAAGAGGATAGTGACGGCTAAAACGGTTACGCTAATTATCCCTTTGTTTACCTTAAAGAAAGCTCGTTTCATTTGGACTCCTCCTTCCTCTTCTTCAATTTAAGCATTTCCCGCTCCATTTGTCAGTTCGGGTGGGGTTATTTCGGTGGGGAGATAGCGCCGGCGGAACCGAAGAGCCACATTAACCAGGCTGATGAGGACTGGAACCTCTATAAGCGGCCCTATCACTGTGGCAAAAGCCTGTCCCGAACCAATCCCGAAGATCGATACTGCTACCGCTATAGCAAGCTCGAAATCATTGCTGGCAGCGGTAAAGGCTACGGCGGTTGTCTTTGGGTATCCAACCTTGAGCTTGTAAGCTATGAAAAATGTAACGAACCACATGATGAGGAAGTAGCACAGCAGCGGCAGGGCTACCCGGAAAACGTCATACGGAAGCTCAACTATATATTCCCCTTTCAGCGAGAACATCACCACGATTGTAAATAGCAACGCTGCGGGGGTTATGGGGCTTATTTTCCCAGCGAATACGCTTTCAAACCATTCTCTTCCTTTACTTTTCAGCAAACTGAACCTGGTAGTCAATCCAGCGGCAAAAGGTATGCCAAGGTATATCAGGACAGTTTTTGCAGCCTCAGCCATGGATACACTTACGCCTACACCTTCAACAAGTCCAAGCTTGGGTAGCGCTAGAGTTATAAACAGGTAGATATAAACAGCATAGAATAAAATCTGAAAGACAGCATTGAAGGCAACAAGCCCAACGGCAAGCTCTCTATCCCCTTCAGCCAGCTCGTTCCACACTATAACCATGGCAATGCACCTGGCAAGCCCTACCAGTATGATGCCGACCATATATTCGGGGAAGCTTCTCAGGAAGATTATTGCCAGTAAAAACATCACTAAAGGACCAACAATCCAGTTCATGATTAGCGAGAGGCCTAAGAGCTTAAGATTTCCGAAAACCTTCCCAATTTCCTCGTATCTCACCTTGGCCAGAGGGGGATACATCATGAGAATGAGTCCGATGGCAATAGGAATAGAAGTGGTGCCTACCTGAAAGCGGGAGATGAAGCTCGAGCTCTCTGGATAAAAGTAACCCAGCCCTACTCCCAGACCCATAGCCAGAAATATCCAGAGGGTAAGGAAGCGTTCAAGTACGGGAAGCCTTTTCTTCTGCGTCATGAAAAACCTTCGTCTCTACTTCAGAGCCTTCCTGATGCTCATTTTCCTCTAGCAAACAATCCTAGAGTATTATTTCGTCTCCTTAATCCACTTTTTGATCTCTTCACGGCTGGGAATCCTGCCCTCTGAGACCTTGACGTCGTCAATGACAACTCCGGGGGTTAGAAGTACACCTTTAGCAGTGATAGCCATTATATCCTTTACTTCTGACACTTTTACCTCTTGCTCTAAGCCCATCTCCTTCACTGCTTTTTGTACATTCCCCATAGTTGCACGACACTTAGGGCAACCCGTTCCGTAAATCTCGATCTTCATAATGCACCTCCTTAAATCTTATTTACTTTCTCCTCAAGACAGGATAAACCCGGCTACCCAGCCAACAATGGTTCCCAGAATAATAATGGTCGGGACATAAACCAGAGCCTTCTTGAATCCGAATACCTTTCCTATAGCTAGCCAATTGGGCAAGCTGATACCTGGTCCGGTGAGTAACAAAGCTAGGGCTGGGCCTTTGCCCATTCCCAGCCTCATCAGGGTATCCACAAACGGAGCCTCAGTCATAGTGGCAAAGTAAGTTACCGCTCCAATCATGGTAGCCAGGAAAGATTGTCTTAGCCCTGCTCCGCCCAGCCAGGTCTCAATCCATCCTTGAGGCAAAACAGCGCCGATAATGCCAACTATAAACACGCCAATTAGAAGCAAAGGGAATATCGTGCGCACAAACCACCACGACTCTTTTAACCACCCCTTTATCTCGTCCTTGCTTTTAACCCTCCAGGCATAAACAGCAGCTACCGCTGTTGCCCCTGCCCAGACACAAACCTTGGCTAGATAGGAGCCGCCACTCACAGCATAATTGGGAGCCAGAAGTGTGGCAACTAATAATAGGAGCAGAATGACATCCTTTTTAGTCATCATCCTTCCGCCGGTAGCCTTGATAGTTAGCGCTCTCTGCCGCTCTTCCTTGCGAAAGGCAAGGAACATCACTACGCCAACAATAAATGACATAAACAAGGCACCTATCAGCCTGGCTATAACCATCTGTGAGCCAAGAATTGAGCCGGTATAGACCAGAGCCAGGATATTAGCCGCTGGAGCAACCCAGAGGAGGATGAAGGCAGGACCAATTCCAGCCCCTCCATAGTAAATGCCGCTGGCAACGGGGATGACGGTGCAGGAGCAAACTGACACAAAGAAGCTTCCGCCGGCAGCAATGGCGAAGGATTTGAGCTTCCTGGCAGCGCTGCCCAGATAGCCAATAATTGTCTCTCTGGAAACAAAGGATACTATTGCCCCGGCTAAAAGAAATGCCGGGACAAGGCATGTGAGCACATGCAAAGCAATATATCCTTTAAGGGCAATCAGCCCAGCCAGCAAAAGCTGCTCAGCCATTCAAATTCCTTAAAGTGTAACCGTTTATGCACATAATTGGATGTAATTTCCAAAAAAATTATTTGCCTGTTGTTCTTAGCCCACTTCGCACGGCGTGACTTAGCCTCTCCCTGTCCTGCAATATAATCTCGTCATTAACGAGGGAACTGCGGAGCATCTCAGTTAGAGGGGCGGCATGGCTATTCACCGTTTGCTCGTCAATAGAATAAATTATCCATAGCCCGTCTCTCCTGGACTTAACAAAGCCGGCGTCCGCGAGTATACCCAGATTGCGGGAAGCACGAGACTGGGAGATATTCAGCGCTTGCATTACCTCACAAACACAGCACTCTCTTTCCATGAGGACTTTCAGAATCCTGATTCTGGTCTCATCCGATAGTGCCTTGAATAGTTTTGTTAGTTCCCTCATCTGGCTTCAGCTGGCGAGCATACATTTAAATATCCGCATATAACCGTCTATTTTACCACTGAAATCTTAGTTGTCAAGGAGGGGGACGCCTGGCCCACTTTAATTAAGATTTTTCCGCCAGGTCCAGTAATCAGCAAGCTTCCTGATGCAATTTGCTGCCATTGCGGGGTCTCTATAAACGGGTATCTTTGCCTTTATAAAATCGTCGAAGATATTCAAGGCAATCTCTTCCACGGCTGTGGCGGTTAAGAGGATGAATACCGGAGTATTTGTCGAGTTTCTCGCCTCGATGATAACGTTGGTCAATTTTTTAATTCTATCTTTCTCAATAAGTTCGATGATCTTTTCCCTATGGGCGTCTATACTCACTACAATCCCATTTATGTTCCTATCTTTGCTAATTGCTTTCAGGACCTTTCTGACCATACCTAGTTGACTCCAGCTAGCAGCCATATCAAGGGGATTTCTGGTATTAACGCCAACTTCGGGCAGTATTGATTCGATTTCCCTTTGTGTTTCAGCAGATAGAATCGGGATTCCCAATCCTGTTGTGGAAAGGGTGTCGGTATATTCCACGCTTTGCCCCCCGCTTATGCTGAGAATACCAAGGTTGTATCCTTTTAAGCTTTCAAAGGCGAACGTCATTGTGGTATAAATCAAATCAAGGAAACCCTCTGCCTTTACCACCTTGCTCTGTTTCATCGCTGCCTCCCAGACATTCGCTGCTCCGGTCAGGATGCCTGTATGTGTCCCAGCAGTTCTAGTCCCCTCGGCAGTCTTACCAGCCTTCCAGATTATCACCGGTTTCCTTCTGTTTGCCTCTTGAAGTGACTTGAGGAGCTTCCTGCCATCTTTAGCGCCCTCAACATACATGGCGATTAAATTTATTTCCTCATCATTCTTAAAAAAGTCAAGGAAGTCGGCAGGCTCGTAAAGTGCTGAGTTGCCGCAGCTCACCGCTTTTAAAATCTCCACGCCATATCTCCTTCCGGTGACAGTAGAGTTCTGGGCTAACCCTCCGCTCTGGGATATGAAGGCGACATTTCCTTCATGCAGAGCTAGATCTACGCCGATAAAATTCAACCCGATCCTGGAGTTGTAGAGGCCCATGCAATTTGGACCGACTAGGATAATGCCTAACCTCTCGGCAATTTCCTTCACTTTTGCCTCCAACGCTCTCCCCTCCTCGGTCTGGATTTCCGAAAATCCGGAGGTAAAGACGCTCACAACTTTCACTCCCTTTTTGCCACAGTCCTCCAATACTTGAGGGACAATCCTGTTGGGCACCATTACTATCGCATGGTCTATTTCATCTTCAATGTCAAGAAGGGAAGGATAAAGCTCTATGCCGAGGTCTTCATGTGGATGTGGATTGACTCCGTAAACTTTTCCCTGAAAATTAGAAAGGTTATGGGTCCACCACGAAGTTTGGGGCGAGATTCCAATCAAGGCAATTGTTCTGGGGTAGAAAACGTCGTTGGTGATAGGCTTCTTCACGATGTAGCTAGTCTCTTTCCAGTGTTACCTTTATTTCATCTCCTATTCCTATGTTAAGGAAATCAGCGGCGTTTCCATTTTTAAGCGATATTTCCAGGTAGCCGCTGCTGCCGATGATAGCCATCAACTCTTCGCCTTCAGCATAGTAATTGGTTATACCCTGGATGAGATGTCCTGCAGCCTCAATAAGGATATCCTTGCCTGGCAGGTCAGACTTTTTGATGTTGGTAATCAAGTTGCCGAAGTGGTCAACATATAAAACATTCCCCGCTAGATTACCTTGATAATCGACGAACGGCTTTGGGATGGGGAAAATCTGGAGTGAGGTTATTTTTTCCCCTAATTCGTAGGGTGATATGTCTAAGGACAGTGCCGCGGCGACAGGTGCGAAAATATCCCTTCCGTGGAATGTGGTGCTAACCGGATGTCTCCAGAAGCGCGGCTCAGTTATGGCTATGGCTTCGAAACCCTTTCCCAGAGTTACTAAGTCCTGGTCTTTAGAATATTGAACTGTTAAATCTTCATTTGAGGACAACTCATCGATCACATAGCTGAGGACGCCGTTGTCCGGGGCAACAAACAAAGCTGAAGGCGTCTTCAAGACTACTCCGCGGCGCTCACTACCCACGCCAGGGTCAACAATGGCTACATGGACAGTTTTCTTGGGGAAATAGCGGTAGTTGTAACCAAGGATGAAAGCAGCCTGGCGAATATTCTGGGGCTCAATGGAATGAGTAATGTCAACGATGTTAGCTTCAGGATTGATGCTCAAGATAACGCCCTTCATAGTGGCAACATAGGCATCATCAATGCCAAAATCAGTGGTTAAGGTTATTACCGAGCTCACTTTAAAACTAAATTATGTGGGAGATTTAGCAATCAATACTGCCAGGGCGATGAAGGCAATAACTAGAATGATGGTAAGGTTAAGCAGGGTTTTTTCCAATCCCCGGCGGGAACGGTAAACAGAGTCAGCTTGTCCAAAAATACCCCCGAAACCACCACCATGCAGTTGAAAAAAGATAGTGGCAGTTAAAACTATAGATAGTAACAGTTGAGCAATGCAAAGATAAGTAGGCAATTTACCCTCCTTCTAACTCTTGTACCAGAATTTCTCTTACCACCGCTGGGTTAGCTGTTCCTTTAGTAGCTTTCATTATCTGTCCGGTAAGGAAAGTCAACGCTTGCTGTTTGCCAGCTTTATAGTCTGACACCGCTTTAGCATTGTTGGCAAGCACTTGCCTCACTATTCCGTTTAGCTCAGTAGCATCGCTGAGCTGACTTAGCTTCCCTTCAGCGACGATGTCACCGGCTCTCTTTCCAGTATAAAACATTTTTTCAAACACTGCTTTGGCAGTGGGTCCGCTGATGGTTCCCTTATCCACTAGATTGAGTAACTCTACCAGCAGGCTTGGGCTTATCCTGGTATTTTCAATATCACTATCGGTAGCATTAAGCAACCGACTGAAGTCGCCTAACAGCCAGTTGCTCACCATTTTTGCCTTGTCAGGGCTTGTTAGCCTCAAGCAATCTTCGAAGTAATCAGCCATTGCCCTGGAATTGGTTAGGATACTGGCGTCATATAACGGCAAGTCATATTGAGCCATAAACCGCCCTTTTCTAGTTTCGGGCAATTCAGGCAACCTTGCTTTAATTTCCTCTATCCATGCTCTATCGAAAAATAGGGGGGGCAGGTCAGGCTCAGGGAAATAGCGATAATCATCAGCGTATTCTTTGCTTCTTTGGCTCACGGTAACCTCTTTTTCATCCATCCAGCCCCTTGTTTCTTGAACGAGCGTGCCTCCTTCCTCAAGGACCTTTCTCTGCCTTTTCGATTCATATTTCAGGGCTTGATACACTGCCTTAAAGCTGTTCATGTTCTTAACCTCAACCTTGGACAGCAATTCCTTGCTGCCCGATGGTCGAATGCTTATATTAGCATCACATCTGAAACTGCCATCCTCCATATTACCTGTAGATACTCCTAAATAGCGGAGGATAGTGCGTAATTTGACGAGGTAGTCTCGTGCCTCCTCAGCGGAGCTGATTTCGGGCTCACTGACAGTCTCCATTAGGGGAATTCCGGAGCGATTGACATCTACCAGGCTATAATTTCCCCGGTGCAATAATTTAGCCACATCCTCCTCAAGATGGACTCGAGTGATATTGATTTTTTTCTGGTGTCCATTGCTGTCAATGGTTAGACAACCATGTTTCCCGATAGGGGCGTCGTATTGGGAGATTTGATAATTTTTCATCATATCAGGATAGAAGTAATTCTTACGGTCAAATTTGCTATATTCAGGAATGGTGCATTTTAGAGCCAGTGCGGTCATTATGGTGTATTCCACCGCTTTCTTATTGATAACGGGAAGTGTGCCAGGCATGCCCAGGCAAATAGGGCAAACGTATGTATTAGGTGGAGCATTAACATAATCGGTGCTGCAGGAACAGAACATCTTGCTCTTGGTTAATAATTGAGCATGGACCTCCAGTCCGATAACAGTCTCGTAATCCATGAAACTCATTTAGTATAGCAATCCGTCTGGTTGGTAGCAAATATTCCCTCCCTTCGAAGGAGAAGAATATAGTTCTCCACTGTCATTGCCAGGCACACTCCCCTCTGTCATTGCGAGGCACAAAGTGCCGAAGCAATCTCACACCCCTGGGATTGCCACGCCTTCGGCTCGCAATGACAATAAAAAAGGGCGCAATGACAATGAAAAAGTGCGCAATGCCGGTCATAAAGGGTCATTGCTGGCATAGGGATATGAGTTAAAATAAGCATTGTGGAGCGAATTGTCGAGCTGCTGGAGCTTCCTGCGCCTAGCCTTTGGCGTTCCCGAGAGTCAGGTCAGAATTCTAAGCGGCTTTAAGAGCAAGAATAAGATTATCGAGATTGTCGGAAGCTGAGAAGGACGGGAAGGTTGATGTTAAGAAAGTTGGTGGCTAAGCTGGATAAGCAATGATATAATAGCTAAGAGTAAGCAGAAAATTGATAGAAGGTTCGACTGGTCATGATTACAAAGTTTGCCATCGAAAACTTTAAGAGCATTGGAAAACCTGGCGTTAGCCTTGAGCTTAAACCTTTGACCATCCTTGTGGGTCCAAATGGCTCAGGAAAGTCAAACATTTTGGAAGCTCTTGCTCTCCTTGCTCAAAATGTTGGACGACAGGGTTTTGACTACAGTGGGGGCGATTACTCCTCTATGGAAGACATTGCCCATAAGCGAATCTTGGATTATTGGGCAACCATGGAAATTCATGCAGATTTAGAGGCAGAGGAAAGTAGAAAACTTTCGGATATGGCAAAAGCGGTTAACGAGGCTGGTCTTGGTCTTGCCATAGACAAGGTTGATTCCATCGGGTATCGATACTCTAGTAGACTTAAGGATGTAACAGAAACACGGCAAAGTATCTTAAGCGGGGAAAAGGAACTCATAACCGCAGGCTACATAAAAATTACTGAAACTAATTGGAGAAATGCATTTGAGTATCCCCCTCTACTCCTACCAGCAAGTCCTAGAGGAGAACCATATATTCTCTTAACGCCTAGGGTCTTTACACAAAGTGGCAAAGTGGTAGAGGAAGCACAACCTCTCACCAATTTTGCCCAGGCTGCAGTGGAAGTTATTGCCTCCGAACTGAGAGTTGAAGGAGGGAGAAAGACCAATATATTCCTTATTTCCTCTCTAAGGGGAGAAGTAAAATATGAAGTGGAAACTAGCAAGTGGGCAGAGTGGGTAGGAAAACGAGGTGAAAATTTACTTTCTATCCTTGCCCAAGTCTCAAACCCAGAGTATGAGTCAAAAAGGGAAAGGATTAAGAAATGGGCTCTTGAATTTGATCTGAGAGATCCTTGGGGTGGTTGGACAGGCTCGAATAAGGCTGGTGGATCATTTGTAGATCCTGAACTCGGTGTCTCCTTTAATCTTGCGCTTGCAAGTCAAGGCTCACGCCAGGTTTTAAGTATCATTACTCAGCTTTTTTGGTCTGGGCCAGGGAATGTAATAATGATTGAAGAGCCAGAGATAAGTCTGCATCCAAAGGCTAAGATTCAACTACCCTATTTATTCTCTGAGGTAATAAAGGAGAAAAAACAAATAATAATTACAACTCATGATGAATTTTTACCTTTAGCATTGGGAAAAGCTGTAAGAGAAAATAAGCTCCAGAAAGAAGATGTGGCAATATATGAGCTAGTAAAAGGCAAAAATGGGACGAAAGGTAAGAAATTAAATTTGGATGAGAAGGGTAGGATTATAGGCTGGATACCTGAATTTAGAAAAGTCGAAGATGAACTATATGAAGAGTGGAGTAATTCTCTACCTGAAGAATAGAATGGCCCTTCTAATTATCGCAGTTCGTCCCTTCTTGCATGAGGTTCTGAGCCCGAGAGCACCGCTGTTAAAGAAGATACAAGATGAGGGCCATAGATTGGGGATAAGCAAAGATGTGCAAAAAGCCTATCGAAGCCACATTGGAGAACGTGGAATGGCTTTGCTAATTCCAAATCGTGCTATGGAAGATGTGATGGAAAAGCTACAACGTGAGGAGAGGTTAATACAAGTAGCTTTTTCGGAAATTAAAGCTAAAATTAGGGGATTAGAAATCGGGAGGATGGAGGAGAAGTATAGAAAATTTGTAGAGTTGGCAGTCGCTTTGCGGGCTGATTATCTTATTAGCGAGGCATCAGCACATCATAAGTATTCTTACGAGCTTGAAAGGGATTTTGGTATAAAGGTGGTAAGACCTGATAAATTCTTAAAGCCTGATAGCCCGACTTAAGTTTAGCTACTCAAGGTTGGCGGGAGGTGGCACAGGGCATGAAGCTCTTCAGGGCGGAGGTTGGCTCGGTGGCTATATTTGGAAAATCCTGCTTCTAAATCGTCGTAAAACATATAGGTGATTTTGTTTTCTAGGAAGAGGGGATGTCCAATATAAGATGAGCTGGTTAGCTCCTGCTGAAGCTTTCTGCGTCTGGCTTTTGGAGCCACAATAGTTAACTGCCTGCTTTTGCCCAATTCGGGCACGGCCAATAGCAAAGCCGCAAAGCGCTCCAGGGCACTGAGAATCGATGTATGTTCTTCTACTTCAAAAGCCCATGTTGGAGTGCCATCCGCCTGCGCCCAAATCACATCAATCTGTTCAATGCGTTTTTGCTGGACTGGCTTAGCCTTCACATTAAGGTAGGTCAATGGTTTAAGTCCTGCCAGCATGGGGTCGTTTCTCTCTTGCTTGCCTATGTAAGGAACAAATCCAGCCTTCTGACAAAGTATGGCAAGGCGATAAATATGCTGGTTATGAGTAGTGCTGGCGGGAATTTGATATTCCTCACCTTTCTCGGAAACGAATAATGGCAAAATCCCTTGTCTTGCTAGCGTCTTGGTATCTTTTAGCTCCCAGTTGATACCATCACGGGAAATAGCCACCTCGTTCAGAACATCAGCAATATCCCCTCTTGTAGGTTGGTGTCCATTTATAAGGAGAGGAAGGATGGTGGTTACAATGTTGTCAAAGTTTGCCTTGCCTACCTTGCGCAGGTAGCCTATCACATAGTATCTGATGCGTTCTCTTGGCGGAATGAAGTTGCCTACTTGTCGCTCAGCCTTGATTTGCCATAAGTTATTATCGTCAAGGTCAAAATCGCTTTCAAGAATTGCCAGAATGTCACCGATATTCTTGGAGGCAACATCGAAGAAAAGGTCGTTATCAAAAAGGTCGGGTACCACCTCTCTGAGTATCTCCTCTGTTGTTGCTCCTCCATCACGATAAATTACCCTCTCAGCAACATTTTTAATTATGTTTGCCATTGGTAGAGACATAGGCTGAGACATTTTCCTTACCGCAGACTTCTGAAAATTCACAATCAAGCTTTCCCCTAGAACTCGCAGTGGGTTCTTAATCTTGTGGAATGTCTGCTTAGCTAATGGCTGGGCAACGCAATTTACATAGTTGAAGCCAATATAACGAAGCATATCCCGAATGGAATACCACAGGTTGGTTTCCTTATGATGGAAAACTAGGGATAGCCATGCCTCATCCTTTAGGGCGTAAAACATCTGCTCAAAGGATTTCTGCAACACCTCCAGATAGTGCTTTTCATCAAATTGCTGCTCACCACCTTCAATTGCCTCCCTTCGCCGCATCTCATTAGTAATCCCTAATCCCAACCAGGCGTGCCACATCGTGCCCAGGTCCAGATAGGCGATGTGAGCGCCATAAGGCGGGTCAGTGTAGATATAATCAACTGTGCCTTTGCCCACATACTTGAGCAAGTTTTCCGCTGAATCACAGTAAACATTGAAGGTCTCACCCTCATGGATGAAGTCTCTAAGGATGGTGTTGCTTCTCTCCTTAGCACTAGCCACCAATCGTGCCCTAGTGGCGAATAAGCCCCAAACATCACGATAATTAGGTCTCGGTGGCACCCAGTAGCGGTAGACTCGAAAGATACCGCTGTCTCCTCCGCCTGCGTGTCTTGGATCAATTCCATAGGTGATGCTTGCCCGAGCCAGGATGCCAGAGAGGGCAAATAGCAATAGCTCCCGTGCTTGCTCATTTGTTGTCTTCATAATGGCTGAGCGCAGATGAGCTAAGGTTATTAGCTGTGCCCTGCCAAACAGGTCTTCGACATAACCTCTATCTGCATTGGAGGGGAGTTTCACCCTTTTGGGATACCATTCCTTTAGCTCATAGTCATCCAGTTCTTTAGGCGAGGCTTTACGCACGAATTCAACGATGGGCTTCATTTCCTGCTCTACCTGGCGGTAGGCTTCCCAGTAGGCATTAAGGTCAACAGGAGATAGGCAGGTTTGCCTGGTGATGAAAACTGCCAAAGGGTCAAGGTCAAGGCAAATTGTTCTCCGTCTATTAGTCAGTGCTTCAATGGCGGTAACACCGCTGCCACAAAAAGGGTCAACAACTAATTCTCCCTCATGGGAAAAGTGGCGGATATATTCGCCCACTACATTGGAAGGCTGCTTCGTATAGTAAGGATGTATTTTGTAATGCCAAGCCTTTGCTTTCTCAGCAGGAAAGGCACGGCGGATTGGTTCAACAATTCGGGTTGCTATTAATGTTTCTGCCATCGGTTATTCCTTTTATCTCGCCCCTTCAAATCCGCCTACCTAGGCTTAATTCCAAAGGCAATCCGTGATCCCGAAGGATATGGTTTCAAAATTTGGAGAAGGGCGAAGGAGACCTCTTTCGAGTAGATTTCTGACTCCGTATTTTCAAAAATGCTATCCTCTTCAATCTGAACTTTTCTGTCTCAATATTCCACTTTTTTCTTAGCAATTTGGAACTCTTTAATCTGTTCGCCAAACTTTCCTCTTCCAACGGAATTTTGCCTCTGGCAGTAAATTTCATTAAGCCCTGTGATAGTTTCTTGCTTAACTTCATAAATGCCTCCTTCCCCTATAAGCCACGCATCTGTTGTCTCTCCGATACCACCTGCCGTTTCTGCTTTTTTCTTTGCTTCAAATGCAATGTACAATGCTTCGGTTTCTGTTAAGAGTGGCGAGTAATCATACCACACGAAGGTAGATTCCGCCTGTTCCTGTCCCATCCCAGGGCAGAGAAAGCCAATAGCATCAAAGCTAGCATATACTCCTGGATTGGTTATACGATATAAATGCGCTCTCTCATCTACTCCCCCCAGCAGAAGATATAACCCCAAGTCATATTGCTCTATCTTAGAATTGAGGTCTATAACCATGGAATCGTGTAGTATTTTCTGCTTGTCATAGTAGTCATTAAGAGATTCAAATCCCATTTGTCTTAAGACTTCGTCTTTTATCCTCTCAATCCTAATATCTTGATATTTCTTGCTAATCTTCTTCGCTATATCAACTATCCGAGGTTTGGATACATTCTTAAGCTCCTTTTTGACTTCCTCCAGTAATTCAGGCTCATGAACTGTTCCGGCTGTGAGAGCCATGGCATTGTCTGATATTGGCTCTCCTTTAACTCCCCGGTCAAATGCCAGTCCAGCTCTTTCCACCCTTCTATCTGCCAGGAATATTAACTTTCTTCCATTGTCGCACACTGCTCCTATTAATTGTGTCATGTTGCCTCCTCCTTTTTCAGATTTAGAACGTCAAGTTTACACTGAATGTAGCATACCTTCTCTTTTAGTTCAATCTGCTTGTTAGATGGTTCTCCTCCAAGGTGGTTGACGTACTATATTAAGGCATTTATAAAATAGCCTATGAGTCCAGCAACGATGAGACCAATTATCCACATAAGGATGCTTGTTAAAAATGGTCCTCTTGATACAACCTCAATATCAGCCACCTTTACTGAGCATAATGTCCGTTTACTGTTTTCCATGTTTTGGAAATCCACATAGCATTCAATATTACAAGGTTGCCCAAAACTCGCTCCACCTTTCAGAAACAAAATGGTCGACCATCCTTGACTTACCTGTATTTTTTCGATCTCAAAAGCATAGTCCGATAGTGGAACTAACGGTCCATCTTCCCAGAAAGGCTCATCAGACATAATTGGCGGTTCTATCCGAAGGATGCCTTGTTGCCACCACTCTGCTTCAGTTTGTCTTTTCACAGAAAAGTAAAGAGGAATTTTATCCCCTGTTAAATATGGCAGTAGTGAAAATGGGAACATTCTGCGCCAGCCTACCGCCCGCGCCTTATAAGAAATTCCACACCTTCCGCCGGAATAGAATCTTGGCATTGCTCTCCTTATCCTACTCTAGTTCACCTGCCACTTTTGCTCCTTTTCAACTTTTCATTAAAGTTCATAATTTATAATGTAGTTTTGGAATAAGCCACATATCTTTTTCAGTTATAACTCTAATTCCGTTTCTTTTCAATAAGGCGGCGGTAACACCATCCCCGTCAATCAATTTTTTTTGGGAACGTGCCATCGTATATTTGCCCACAACCACATGAAGGGCTTATGGATTTTTCCATGGTTTTTACTACCGTTCCGCCATCCCAACCTGACGTTGGCTAAGCACTTGGCGAGAGGTTTTGATATCATAGCTTATATATGCCTGTTGAAAAAATTATCAAGCTGCTGGAGAGGGAATATGGCAAGCGAGGATGGCAGCCTGATGGGAAGCCGCTTGCTGGCTTGGTGCGCACCATACTTTCCCAGAATACCTCGGATACAAATTCAAGGCGTGCCTTCGATACGTTGATGTTTACCTTTGGTAGCTGGGAGGCTATCGCCTCTGCTCCTGTGGAACATATCGCTTATGCTATCAGGGTAGGAGGCTTATCTAAAATCAAGGCGATGAGGATAAAGGAAATACTTAATCAAATTAAGAGGGAGCAAGATTGCATCAGCCTTGATTTCCTTAATTCAATGAATGCATCTGAAGCCAAGGATTATTTGATGAGGTTACCCGGGGTGGGTGAAAAGACCGCCAATTGTGTATTGCTTTTCTCGCTGGGCAAACCCTGTCTGCCGGTGGACACGCATGTTTTCCGGGTAGCCAAACGCTTGGGGTTGATTGACGCTAGAACATCTATAAAAGAGGCACCTCGCTTGTTACAACAGCAGGTCACGCCATCGGGGGTTTATCAGTTTCATATTCACATGATAGAGCATGGCAGGAAGATATGCCATGCTAGAAATCCCGAATGTGGTAGGTGTATATTGAGGAATGATTGCCCCAGTTCGTCCGCCCATCAAAGGTAAGTGGTATAATTTTTACCATGGCACAGATATTGCAGAGCAAGAATCTAGCTACCAAGTTCCAGATACTGCTGGAAATAGCGGCAAGTCAGCCGAATATACAGCAGAAGAACATTGCCGGAAAGTTGAATATCACTCCTCAAGCAGTCTCTGAGTATGTTAAGGATTTGATAAGCGATGGCTGGCTTGTCTCTCAAGGTCGCTCTAGATATCAGGTAACCAAAGAGGGTGTGGACTGGATTTTGAAAATGGCGCGGCAGTTGCAAAGCTACTGCTCATTTGTGAATAAAGTGGTGAGCGATATATCGGTTTCCACAGCAATAGCTGCTGATAATTTATCCAGTGGTCAATCAGTTTCACTATATATGAAGGGCGGCTTGTTATTTGCCTCGAACAAGTTAGCCCGGCGAGCAGCGAAGGGAATAGTGGTATTTGAGGCTAAGAAGGGTGAGGATGTTGGTGTCTCGCAGATAGAAGGGGTAATAGAGCTGAAGATGGGCGAGGTAATTATTTGCAAGGTACCAAATGTGCGGGAGGGAGGGTCACGGAATGTTAACTTGGCTCGACTAAAGGAGGAGCTGGATAAAGGCAGGTTAGTTGGGGCGATTGGCAATGAGGCTCTGATTACCCTAAAAAGTATAGGTGTAAAGCCAGATTATCGCTATGGAGTCAAGGAGGCGATGGTGGAAGCAGCGTCCTGTGGGCAATCATTCCTGGTAGTTTGTGCTGAAGATGTAGCTTCAGAAGCAGTTCGAGGACTGGAAGAGGAAAATCTGGAATATAAAATTGTTGATTTAATACGCAATAAGCAGTCTATGGAGACCTGAGCCATTCCACTTTAAGTTTGGGGCAATCCTTGGGCAAGACAATTAGGTTGCTTCGTTGCTGATGCTCCTCGCGATGACAAAAAGGGGGTATTGACAGTTCATTAAAGGATTTTTATACTACAATCAAGTATGCTTGTCTATAATAAAGCAAGCTTGTTTACGAAGTGAAAGGAGGGCTCGAAATGGCTGATATCAAAAAGAGGATTGGTGCTTTTCTTGGTAGTTTATTGTTGATTCTTGCGTTTATGTTAACTATTTTGCCTATAACCATAGTTGCCTATTCTAATTACCCTTTATCATCCAGTGATACTGAAATAGCCAGTGCTTTAGATTACTTGCGTAACAACCAGACAATTCAAGGTGATATCGGGGGTTTTGCTACTTCAGCATGGGTGACTATGGCAATAGCTACTGCTGGGGAAGACCCGCATGATTGGAAGGCGGGAAACAATTCCTCCATCGTTGATTATCTCGCTACTAGTGCTGGGAACGCCACTTCAGTTACCGATTATGCCAGGATGACTCTAGCGATAGTTGCTGCCGATGAAGCCCCAACGAGCTTTGGGGGCAGAGATTTTGTAAATCTGTTGAAGGGGCAATACAACAGCGGTCAGATTGGTGACACGTCCTTGCTCAACGATGATTTTTGGGGAGTGATGGCTCTTATTTCCGCTGGTGAAAGCTCAAGCTCAGAGATTGTTGCTAACTCAGTGGCTTTTATTAAGGATAATCAGAACGGTGATGGTGGCTGGAGTTGGGGAGTGGGGCAGGGTAGCGATGTCGATGACACTGCCTGTGCTGTAATGGCTTTGATTGCTGCCGGGGAAAGTTCAAGCTCAAATGCTATCGCAAATGGCCTAATTTATATTAAATCCCAGCAGGCGGATAATGGTGGCTTCCTATCTTGGGGAACAACTAACCCGTCCACCAATTCTTGGGCAATTGACGCCATTGTAGCTGCGGGACAGAACCCGACGAGCAGTTACTGGACAAAGAATAATAATACCCCTATCGATGACTTACTTGGCTTTCAGGATACCACTAACGGCTCCTTCCCTGATTGGCAAGGCAACCCTTCTTCATGGACTACTGCTTATGCCATACCAGCTCTTCTGGGCGAGCCGTATCCAGTCAAAATTCTGGAACCTGAAAAAAGGGTGCAGGTCTATGTAAGGATTGAAGGGCAATCCAGCACTATCTGGAGTGGGAATGTAACTGTTACCGAGTCTAATATTACGGCTGATAACAGCGGCAAAACTTATCATCTATCAGACCCAACTGCTCTGGGAGCTCTGGATGAGGCCTCCAACCATGAGGAGAGATTCTCGTATTATGTGACCGATAAATACGGAGGATTATATGTAAGTTCCATTGCTGGCGAAGAGCCGAGTGGAGCAAATGGCTGGATGTATCGGGTAGATTACTATAGCCCTAGCGTTGGCGCTGACCAATTTATACTTGGTGAGACAACGCCTCCGGCTCCTCCACATAGGGAAGTGCTTTTCTATTATGGAGCCTGGACTGCCTTTCCCTTGAAGATATCTGTAGATAAAACTGCAGTGGCTAAGGGTGAGGAATTCAGTGTCACCGTGAGCGTATATAATGATACTGCTCACGATTGGTCAGTTTGCGAAAATGCTACTGTCTATGCTGACCATGCTTACACAACTGGCAGTGATGGCGAGGTAAACATCACTATAGATAGGGATGGTGCCTTTAATGTCTTTGCTGAAAAGAGTGGCTGCATCCGAAGTGACAAGGTTTCAGTCACAGTAGGAACAGGGGTAGAAAGCTCTCACGGACAAGTCAACTTATCGGCCACAATTGCCCCGGCAATCTCTATTGAGGTAACTCCGGATAGTATCGATTTTGGCAATCTGGCACTAGGATATACTGGCGATGCCCATACTATAACTATCGAGAATAAAGGTGGCCTGCCAGTTACAGTTACGGCTGAGGTAACTGACCAGGCGCAAGGCTTGTTTAGCAACGGGTTAAGACTGGATAATAACTCGTGGCATTCATTCAATGAGACAATAAATGTTAATGACAATTTGGAAACTCAAGCTAAACTGGCTGTTCCCCTAGATTACGCTGGCGTTGGCCCAAAGACCGGTACCTTAACTTTCTGGGCAGAGGGGGCTTGAATCTCTGTCAGGAGTTTCTATTGGGGGTAGTCCTTAGCAAATTAGCCTTGGATCTTTGATGCTAGAAGTATATGGGAACCCAACTATGTAGGCCGGGAAGTAGCCTCTATAGCTACCCCTAAATTGGCATTCTATTAGTAGGTGAAATATTGGCTAGAGCAGGTAAGCTTTTAATAGTTTCTTTGCTAGTGATTGTATTATCTTCTCTGTTTTCCCTTTCTTCAACGATGGCCGTAGGTGTGGGTGTTGCTCCTAAGGAGTTGGATTTCAATGTTTGTCCTGGAATGTCGGTTACCAAGGTATTATATGTGGTCAACACCGGAGACAACGAGACTAGTTATAAAGTGTATGTAGATGGGGAAAACCACAATCTGTTTGATATCTCTCCTGCAGGATTTTCTTTAGCTCCGCAAGCTAATAAGGCGGTGCAGATAACTGTCTCTCCTCCCTTGCTTTCGGTTGGCGACCATGCTGCTTACATCTATGTAGCTGCCACAAATCCATCTGCACAGCTTGAGATGGGAGCGGGGATCAAGGTGACCGTTCACCTTCATATCGCTAGCTGGCCGTTGTATGTGGCGATTGGCATAATTGTTTTGCTTATAGCTCTAGCAGCATTTTTAGCCTGGAGAAGGAGAAGATATTGAGACTGTGTCACTACGAGCAAGGCAATCTCGTAAATCCCAAATCCGAAATACTAAACAATGTCGGTATTGACATTTCATTCTAGGTTATTTATACTAGCGTAGTCAAGCTTACTTGCTTATAGTAAAGTAGAATTGTTGTTATAAAATGAAAAGGATTTGGCTCATACTGATAGTGCTACTTGCCGGGGTCGGAATAGTGGTAGGAGGAATAGGGCTTGCTAAAATTAATGAGTTAAATAATCGCCTTAATACCTTCGAAGAGGCATATGTTACTGAAAATGTAACCCTGTCTATAGATTATGGTGCTTTAAAGCCAACAGAATCACACGAGCTCTCACTACCAGGTAGTGCTACTGCCTGGGATGCGTTAAACAGAGTTGCTGAAGTTAATGCAACCTGGTATGAAGAATATGGCTCTCACTTCATAAATGGTATTAATGGGGTGGGTACTGAGGAAACACTTCCGAGCCACTGGTGGCAGTATTATATAAATGGAGAGATTGCGTCTGTGGGCGTTGATAAGCTCACCTTAGAAAATGGGGACCATATTGATTTCAAATATGAAGTTCCGTTATGATATAAGGGAGGTGAGTAGATGAAGATTTTGTCGGTATTTAAAAAAGAACTCAAAACGAAGAGGCCTCTTTTTGCGCTCATTCTACTAGGGATTGGGGGTCTGGGGCGACTCCTCCTGGCTGATGTGCCAAATATAGAAACCGTCCTCGTCGTCAGCATGCTTGCTGGGTGCATGCTCGGCGGTCTCTACACGCTCTTTATCCCTATTACAGTTATGGCGATTACTGATTTTCAGATATCAGGCAGTTTCCATCCCATTTTCTTAGCCACATGGTCAGGCTTTATTTTCCTTGGCTTCATTGGGTATTTACTAAGAAACAGGCGTCAAGCCTCCTTGGGATTCATTGGCATTCTCTTAGGCGCTGGTTTAGCTGGAACGGTTCTTTTTGATTTCTGGACTGATATTTGGTGGTGGTATTTGATGTATCCCGGGCATACGTTGAATAACTTCATCCAGGTGTTAATGCTTCAGATACCATTTACGCTGAGGCATCTCCTCTCTACGGCTATATTTGTGCCATTAGTCTCTGTTCCATTGCTCTATCTCTATGAGCATGGCTGGCAAGCAGCTTATAGCTTGATTAAAGGCATGCTTCGCCGGCCATCTGATGCTCGGTACGCTGCTTTTCGCTGAACTTGGCACCAAGACCATAGCCGTAATCCATAATGGAAAGATATAAGAGGCGATTCACCTGGACCTATCAGGCTGAATAATCCTCATCGGCATCGGAATTTTAATCCCGTTAAGTAGAAAATGGTTGGCAGGCTTTGGCGTTATCTCCGCCTTTATCTTCGGGCTTATACTGAATGTCTATTTCTGGCGATACCTTGCCTGTGCTCGTAATTAGCACCTTGCTCTTCGCTGAGCTTAACAGTTTCTGTTTCGGTGCTTCCTTGTTGGAATAATAGTATATATAATAGTAAAATAGGGCTGAAGTGAAGATAATAAAATGGCTGGTAGCCAGAGTTTCGTGCCTTCAGCCAGGCAGAGAACTAAAATGTCAGTGGAGAAACTATGTTTGGTTTACCGGGACGTTCTTACTACAGTTAGCGGAAGCAGTCCCGGAAGAGAATTGAGGGTTGTTACCGCTATGAAGGTACTAGCATGCAAATAGATGAGCTTCTTCGCCTAATGGTAGAAAAGGATGCCTCAGATTTACATTTGAGGGTTCCAAGCCCACCGGTGCTGCGTATCGATGGTGTGCTTATACCACAGCAAGATTTGCCGCCAGTTACCCCCACAGATGTTGAAGAGGCTTTTGAGCATATTACTGTTGAAAGTCAACAGAAGGCTTTTCGCCAAAAACTGGAGTTAGATTTAGCCTACAGTGTTCCTGGGTTAGCTGGATTTCGAGTCAACGTGTTATACCAAAGAAGGACAATGAGCATCGCCTTCCGCCGGATACCACCTACAGTTCCGACTATTGATGAACTCGAGTTACCCCAGATTTGCAAAAGTCTTATTCTTAGGCCCAGAGGGCTTATCTTGGTTACCGGGCCTACAGGAAGCGGCAAGAGCACCACTCTAGCCGCAATGATTGACTATCTTAATGAGAATGAAGAGCGGAACGTCATCACTATTGAGGACCCCATTGAATACTTGCATCAAAACAAAAAATGCATTATCGCCCAGCGAGAGCTGGGTGATGATGCTAAGTCATTCGCCAGTGCCTTGCTTCATGTTCTCCGTCACGACCCTGATGTGATTCTCGTGGGCGAGATGCGTGACCTGGAGACCATAAGCACAGCTATCACTGCAGCGGAAGCAGGACAGCTAGTGCTGACAACATTACACACCATTGATGCTGTCCAGACTGTTGACCGCATAATTGATGTCTTTCCTCCCGACCAGCAACGCCAGATTAGATTACAGCTATCCCAGATAATAGAAGCGGTGCTGTCGCAGACCCTGTTGCCACGGATTGGAGGCAAAGGGAGAATAGCGGCTTTTGAGATTTTGGTTGCTACCCCTGCTGTTAGAAACTTAATTCGCACTAGCAAAACCTTTGAATTGCCCGGTATTATGCAGATTGGTGCTAAAGACGGTCTACAGACTTTGAACCAGTCATTAGCTTACCTGGTGAAAAACCACAAGGTCACTGCTAAAGAAGCTATGAAGAGAAGCAGCGACCCAGAGCAACTTAAAAAGTTGATTTAGGAGTACTGGCGCATCTGATTCTTCGGCGTCAGCTTCATCCTGGGTCTAGTTAGCCCAGCTACGAAACCTTGGTCTGCTAATGTACAGCTTATTCAGGGGGATAGGTGTCGCCTCAAAGAAAGGCAAAAAGTCAAAATGACAGAGCAAAAATGAGTCAAAAATCAAAGATCAAAATGAGGAAGGTTTTTACAGTTTAATTTGTGATTTTGACTTTTTATGTTTGATTTTTGATATTGTTTGGGATTTAGAGCTTGGGATTTAGGATTTCAACTCAGAAATTGCTCCGTCGCCTCCGGATTTTGTAGTTGCCCGATTCATCAGGCACAATTGCCCAATAAATTGGGCAACTACATTCTTAAACTATGCCTCGCAACGACAAAGAGGTGGTGTCATTGCGAGCGAAGTATAACAATCCCCCGGATTAACAATCCGAGGGATTGCTGAATGCTATAGCTTATCTCCTACCTGCCTCTAACCAAGGTAAGGCACATTCTTAACTGCCCTTGCAGTCAAGAGCTTTAAGCCAGGCTCTCCAGTCAGCTTATTTGCAAATTGGCTTACCAACCGGCAGAATCAACCTTCCAAAGCCATAGAGCAGTGTCAAGGCTATGCCAATGTAGAGCATTATCCAGCCACCTACTCCGATGCACCAACCAGCTATTACCCCCATCGTGTCCCATATTCCCATTGGCAAAGGACCATGCAAGGTATTGACAGCTAAAAAGAATATGCCAATCACAAATATGAGCAAGCCTATAGAAATCACCCCACTCTGCCGTCCCAGGATCGGGACGAAAGTCGCCAGGATTATGCCAAGCACGAAATATACTATTCCATTAACAACGTTGGTGGGCGCAAGAATAAGACCAACAGTTGTTAGCGGCGATCCGCCCCACAGGAGGAACACGAAACTTAGCGCCGGAGCACCGAAGAACAGTACGCCGAAACATAGGTTCACTACTCCGGTAGTCGTATCCCCTCTTTTCAAGGCTATCAGCCCAACCATTGTTAGAAGCAGCGCTGCTGCGAAAAGCCAGGCAATGAAAACGGAGATATCGGTTACCGGTATCCTGTGCGTCAGGATAGCCCAGACGGCGGTAGTGCCAGCAGCAGTGGCAAACAAACCCGCCGCTGTGGGGTCACCCCATGTTGACCCTTGCTGTGCCATTTGTCACCTCCTCTTTTTGATATTCAGTCGGGTATTACTATACAATGGACTATAGTACTATTGTCAATACCCTATACTCATCTCCAATTGTTTAGTAACACATTAGCCTCTTCTTTCTATCATTGCCGGGCACCTTATTCTTTTAAGCTATTGACAAAGTCAGCGTTTTCAGGGACGACGAATTGCTTAATATCAGGACATCCGAGGAAAACACAAACGATGTTGGTTCACTGTGAATCGTCAACAAAAATGAATCTGGTATTCAGGGACACAATACTTGATTTGTGGTAGGCTTAGTTAGTATTGTGTCCTGGAATTCATAGGAGGTTAACGATGAAAGCATGTGAAGGACAAATTGGACGGGTTTTCATGATACGGCTCGAGGATGGGGATGTGGTGCCCGAATGTGTTGAGCATTTTGCCGAGGAGAACGGAGTATTTGTGGGACATGCTATTTTAGTGGGTGGAATTGGAGCTGGCGATATTGTTGTTGGCCCGCGGCTTTCAGAAGAAATGCCGCCAACGCCAATGCTCTTGCCCATTGACGGAGCACATGAGGTGCTGGGGGTAGGCGTACTCGCTCCCGGTGAAGATAGCAAACCGACTCTGCATATCCATGCTGCGCTGGGACGGGCAGGACAAACCATGACTGGATGCCTGCGGTATGGTGTCACGACATGGCTTGTAGGGGAGGTCGTCCTCTATGAAATCCTCGGTGCGGACATGGTGCGTATCACGGACGAGCGGAGTGGCTTCGAGCTTCTGGAGACTGGGATCAATCACTGAGAGCTTTTTATTCGAGGGAATGATAACGCATGTCATTGCAAGCCCCTTCGCTTCCTGTCATTCTGAGCCGAAGGCGAAGAATCTCACCTTCACTTAGGGCAGGCTCCAGCGTGGCAATCTCGGTGAGGGGATATTCAGTGGCATTTGGGGAATAATATCTATCTTGTAGTAGGCTTAATTGGTATTGTGTCCCGAATTCCAATCGTGGCCTTCTAAGAAAGCCCATTTCTTCCTTTCGTTTTGCAAATTCAACCAAGGTCTCGTGCGTATAGTTCTGGCAGAAATTCAGGGAAATGCTGCATCTCTTCTTTAATGTGCTTGCGCAAAGCGCTGCGGCACATTCGAGGCGTTTTTGCTGGTAGTCGGAATGTCGAGCGCATCCGCGTTCCGTAAGATTCCGACTTATACTCGTGAACAAGCCAGGCGATGGGCATGTCGTCCTGACCGAAGATACTGGTTGCCAGGACATAGACGTAAATTGCGGGGATAGGCACCGAACTTGATTCCTCCCAGCGGATACGCAAGATATTGGAGATTCCGCCAATCTTCTCTCGAACGAGCTGGGTAGCACCGGCATGCCCGCTCTTGCCCGGTGATACTTCCCATTCAAACGAAATAGGTTATTATAATAAGAAAACAAGTAGGGAGAATCTGGTGCGGAGGTGAGCGAGCTTTGCAAAACATAGTTCAGCCTCAGAGGAGGAGAGAAGCACTTCCTGTTTGCTACAATTAGTTAAATGGAATCAAGTGACAGGAAAAAGACAATAAGGAGGATATCCAAGTATCTTCTGGTTGTGATGGTTGCTTTGGCCTTGGGAGTTGGTTCTGCCTTATTGGGAGTTGGCCTTGTGACTGAAAAGGACTTGATTAGAAATGGAGCATGGTATACCGGTCTTACCTATGGCAGTGAGCAAGCTGGGATGTATACCAGGGCTGCAATTGCTATTGAGGCCCTTTTTGCACTTAACAAATCTGAGGTGATTTATTACATGGCAGATACTGACGATGCTGGACAGCTACTTCGATCCTGCTGTGACTACAAAATTGAAGGTAGTAGTCTTGATCCGTATGCTTCCTGGTGGAGCATCACGGTATATGGCGGTGATAATTTTTTGATCCCCAACGAGCAAAACCGTTATTCCTACACCAACAAAAACATTGAGTATAACGAGGACGGGAATTTTACCATTTTTTTGTCATCGACTCCTAAAACGGGCAACTGGCTCCCTACAGGTAATCAAAAGAAAATCACTCTTTTTCTGCGCATATATAATCCCGCACCATCTGTTTATGAGAACCTCGATACTATTGAACTGCCCCATATTATAACGGAGAAATGTAAGTGAAAGACTGGATAAAACTGGTAGTGATAACGCTTTTATTAGCTGCTGTGATTCATGTAACTACAGTTGCAGTGTTACCGTATGGTATTACACTTTACACCTTGCTAGGTATGCAGCACAGGACACCTGGCGGCCAGATGAATATGATATATCAGGCGCCTCCGACAACAGCCGATAGCAGAGATGTGGTTAGACCCTGTCCTGACCTTTTATACTCTATTTGCGTTTATGAGGTAAGCGATAAGCCGCTTCATATCGTTGCTCCAATACCTGATGGCACCTATTGGTCAATGTCGTTTTACGCATTTAACACAGATAATTTCTTTGTGGTGAATGACCGAACCGCTAAATCAAACCCGGCGGATATACTTCTTGTTGGGGAAAACATGCCTTACTACGATACTGGAAATTCAGAGGTGGTCATTGCCCCAAGCAACATGGGTGTTATCCTCTTTCGCATTCTCGTTACGGATGAAAGTAAATTAAATGACCTGATGCAAGTTCAGGAACAAGCATACTGCAGCCTGGTTGATTGAAAAAGGGGGCAAACGTAAGGGAACGATTTTATGGTATTACAAATTGGTTGTTGTGCATTTGGTGACTTTTTAACATAGTATCAGCCGCTTACATTGCTTATTTTACAGATTTGTGTAGGCTCTATGATTACGCTACACAGTTCGCTGCAGGAATTTTCGATCGCGCTTGAATTAACAATCCGATGAATTGCTACTCCTGCGAGCAATTTTAAGTTAATGGTGGTTTCTTATCAGCCCAGGGGTATGCCTTCTCAAAAGCCGCTGACGCCCGAATCACTGTAGCCTCATCGTATCGCCTCCCCACAATCTGCAATCCCACGGGTAATCCCTCTTTGGTGAATCCACAGGGCACACTAGCTGCCGGTTGCCCCGTAAAGTTAAACGGAATGGTGAAGCAAGGGACGGCAGTGGGGCTGACGTCTTGTCCGTCTATCTTGGTGGGACCCAGAGGGGTCTCTACATCAAAGGCGGTTATGGGCATGGTGGGGGTGAGGAGAAAGTCGTAGTTTTCAAATATTTGGTGAATTTTAGCCCAGAGGTCCTCTCGATGAAATTGGGCCATAGCCATGTCTCGCGATGTAAAAGTGTCAGCCATTGGGATAAAAGGTCTATAAACGGAATACATCACCTTCTCCCATTCCTCCCTGCGCTGTTCCACAGCAGCAGCTGTTTCACAGATTTCCAAGACCAGCCAGTCAGACTCGACATTAAGGAAATCAATGGTAATTTCCTCCACCTTACACCCTAAATCTTCAAATTGCCGAGCAGCCCTCCGGGTAATATCTCTTACCTCGGGCTCCACCAGGGCATAGCCTAGATTAGGACTCCAGGCAACTTTACAACCTTTCACACCGCCCTTGGTAGCCTGTATAAGGTCCATTTTCTGGGTAGGGAGGGAGAAGTGGTCTCGCTCATCAGGCCCGGCCATGACAGATAGCATCAATGTGCCATCGGCCACAGTCCTGGTCAGGGACCCTTCCGCAGCCAGTGTCTCCCAACCATGAATGGCGGGTTGACGGGCTACCCGACCAAACTGAGGTTTTAGCCCATAAACGCCGCAGAAACTTGAGGGAATACGGATAGAACCACCTCCATCGTTCCCGTGGTGCAGAGGACCTAACCCGGCGGCGGCTGCAGCCGCTGCACCGCCGCTGGAGCCTCCAGGGGTCTTGGTTAAATTCCAGGGATTTCTGGTTGGGCCGAAAACGGGATTGTCGGTATTAGCAATAAGGCCAAATTCCGGAGTGTTGGTCTTGCCCAAAATAATCGCTCCTGCGGCTTTCAATTTTTCCACGAAGGCACAGTCTTCATCGGGGATGAAATGTTCATAGAGTTTCGAACCGAATGTAGTACGGATCCCTTTGGTAAAGACGAGGTCCTTGATAGAAACTGGCACCCCATGCAGAGGTCCAAGAGTCTTTCCCTTCATCACGGCGTCTTCGGCTGCCTTAGCTGCGCTGCATGCCTCCTCAGCCCTGAGAGTTACATAGGCATTAATCTTGGGATTTATTTTCTCAATACGGTTCAAGATGGCATCTATTACCTCTACGGGAGAAAGTTTTTTCTGTTTGATGGCTGCTGCCATCTTTGTGGCGGGCATGAAACAAAGTTCTTCGTTTTTCATAACAACCTCCTTGTTTTTATACTATATGTATATTTTTAAAAGTTTAGCATAGATTCACTTATAGTATATACTATGACTTTGCAGCAAAGTCATCTTGAAACTCAGGACAAACTACAAATTTGCGTTCTAGCGTGTTCAATCTCATGCCGGACAAAGGTACCAATTCCGGATAAGTGCCATAATGAGAGATTGTTTAGCAACCCATCCCCTGCCCTCCTTCCCTTAGCAAGGGAGGGGGAGTGTAGATAGGGGAGGGTGAAACCCTCTATAAATCTCTTCCCCCTCTCCTCTGAAGGAGAGGGGGATAAAGGGGGTGAGGTTAGCAAATACTCTTATAATAACTGTATGGCAGGATATTAAGGCCTGCATTATAATGGCAGTGTGTTCTTAATAAGAATAGGAAAATGGCGGAATCTGGTTATGTAGTTATCCTTATTACTACTGGAAGCTATGAAGAGTCGCATAAAATAGCTGAGGCACTGGTTTGCGGAGGAAAAGCCGCCTGTGTAAATATAGTACCTAAAGCAAATTCACTATTCCGGTGGCAGGGTAAGGTGGAGGAAGCTAAAGAAAACCTCCTGCTGGTCAAAACCAGAGCAGAACTCTTTTCTGAAGTTGTGCGTGTGGTTAAGGGGATTCATAGCTACGAGGTGCCTGAGATAATTGCTTTGCCTGTCGTTGAGGGGGACCCGGGCTATCTAGCCTGGATAACTAAGGAGACGGAAATGAGAAGGCTGATAAAGATTACCGTAGGTGAGCTTGAGGTGGAGGCATGGCTCAACGAAACAGATACCGCTAACAGGGTCCTAAAAATTCTTCCCATCACCTCTACCGTCAATCTTTGGGGGGACGAAATATACTTTTCTATCCCCTTAGAGACAGGTTTAGAGAATGCCAGGGAAGTTGTTAACATTGGAGATATCGCTTATTGGCCGCAAGGGAAAGCGATGTGTATCTTCCTTGGGATGACTCCGATAAGCAAAGGAAAAGAGATCAAGCCCATAAGCCCGGTTAACGTAATTGGTGGAATTGAGGTGGTTCAGGAATTGCTTGGGAAAGTAAAGCCAGGTGAAAAGGTTACCATAAGGAGGTAGCTAAATGGATGCATTAGAAGCAATCAAGACTAGAAGAAGCATAAGGAAATATAAGAAAGCTCCTGTCCCAGAGGAAGAATTAGAGAAGGTTCTGGATGTGGGGAGATGGGCACCCTCTGCGAGTAATTTACAACCCTGGAAGTTCATAGTCTTAAGCGACTTTCAGGTAAGGGAAAGGGTAATGCAGTTGCTTACCTTTGGGAATTTTCTAGCTGAGGCGCCGTTGGGGATTGCTGTAGCGGTAGACCCCATGGTATCAAACCACCCCGTAGAGGATGGCTCAATAGCAGCCTATAGCATGCTCCTTGCTGCCCACGCGGTTGGGCTTGGGGGATGTTGGCTCAATCCTTCGCATAATGAAGAAGGACTGAAGGAAATACTTGGCATTCCAAAAGAGGTGAGGTTAATTTCGGTAATATCACTTGGATATCCTGATGAAGCCCCATCGATGACCAGGAGGGAGCTGAGGGACGTCACTTTTACCAACAAGTATGGAAGCAAATAAAAGCTCCTGTTCGGAAAGTAATTTCAAGGGCAAGAAGTAGAACCCCCTGAGTCAGGTAACCGGAGGAAGCACAACAACTTGATGACCAATTGTTTGCTTTATAGGAAGTCGATATTAGGGCGAGAGGGTTTGAACCTCCGGCCTCAGTATCTAGGTGATATATCCGTCCCTGATAAGGAGTTCAGCGACAAGAACCGCGCCCTTAGCTGCTCCCATCTTGGTATTGTGGGACACCAGAAGATACTTGATTCCGTTTTTTAAAGCGGTGTCCTTCCTGATTCTACCGACTGTAGTAGCCATGCCATCCTCCATATAACGATCAAGCCGTGGCTGAGGCCTGAATGGGTCTTCGTGCACTATTATCATGTGCTTGGGGGCTGAAGGTAGCTCGGTCTCGCCAGATGAGCCGACGAATTTCCTCATCGCCCTTGCGACGTCCTCCACCTCGCAGGCTTTTTGGGTAGCGGCAAAGACTGATTCTGTATGTCCTTCTCGCACGTTAACACGGGTACAGGTGCAGCTTATGTTGAATCTGGCTGGCCTGATTGAACCCTCTTCAAAATTGCCCAGGATTTTCTGCGTTTCACGCTGCACCTTTTCCTCTTCCCCTGGAATATAGGGAATGACATTGTCTAGAATATCGAGGCCTAACACTCCGGAGCTTCGGCCTGCGCCTGACATAGCTTGCATTGAAGTCATTATGACCGCATTTAGACCAAAGGCTTCATAGATTGGTTTTAGTGTTATTGCCAGGCCAGCGGTGGTGCAGTTGGGAATAGGTGTGATGAAACCCTTCCATCCTCGTGATTTTCGCTGAATTTGGAGCAGTTTGGCGTGTTCAGAGTTGATGCCCGGAATCAGGATGGGCACATCCCCATCGTAGCGGAAGGCTGAAGCCGTGCTTATAACCGGTTTAGCAACGGCAAACTTCGGTTCAAGAATCTTCGCCTGCTCGGATTCTATAGCGGAAAAGACGATGTCTATAGTGGAAATATCCAATTCGATAGCATTCTGGACTGGCATTTCCATAACTTCTTCCACTGGAGGCTCCTCGCAGAACCAACGCAGGGCTCCGGATGAAACATCGGTTATTGCCTTTTTATAGTTGTGCCCTGCTGACCTCTCGGAGGCGGCAAGTGTTGCGATTTCAATCCAGGGGTGGTTTTTCAGGGCAACGATAAATTGCTGACCGACGATGCCCGTGGCTCCTACAATTGCAGCTTTCACCATAGCTTTTCTCTCCTCATAAATTAAAGGGACGGTTGAGTATAGCAAATTTTAGCATTCAATTCACACATTGCAAGGTCAACTGCTGGCACAACTTGGAGCTTTGATGGATACGGTTTGTGGCTATGACTACTCGACCCCCGATTTTCCCCCATACAGCCGTTTCTTCCAGCTGATGCGACCACCGAGCACGCGGCGCGAGGCACCATAGACAGAGGCCAGAAAAAGAAATGAGAACCCTAAGGGGTGTAGCAGGGCTGAAACAAGTGGCTCCTTGAAACGACTATCTGCGAGCCGGCGCATGGCTATTATCATTGCTACCTGGGACGTAATTAAAAGCTGCCACTCAGTGGAAGAAGCCGCCACAAATAGCGCTCTCCACAGCCAGTAGAACGGGGCCAGAAAGAAAATAAAGCCAGCTATCATCAGTCCGAGCAGTGCCAGTGAGGACAATGCTGCCACTGAGTACATCCACTTGATAAATCCCTCCCACATCGCTCCGATGCTCTGGTACATATGACATGAGACCACTGGCGACAGGTCAACTGCCATGTGTTGTCCACCATGCCGATTTACTTCAACCCCCAGCCAGACATCCTCCAGTATTCTTGACTTGACAGCTCTGTGTCCCCCAATTCGCCAGTATTCCTCCTTGGGAAAGAGGAGGAACTGACCGATAGCCAGTGATGGTCTTGGTTTCTTGGAGCGTTGCAGCCACCATAGCGGCAGCCAGCTCAGGATAATGAAGTACAATACCGGAACGGCTGCCTTCTGAGGTAAGGAAGTAGCAAGCTGACGAGGAAATCCTGAGAGCATTGCGCACCTGCGCTCGATAGCCAGAGAAAGTACAGCGCGCAGCATATGGGAAGCATGTGTGGTATCAGCGTCAACAAAGAGTAGCCAGGAGCCATTCGCCTTTTTGGCAAGTTGATAGCAGGCAAAGGGCTTACCCGCCCAGCCTCGGGGCAGGCGTTTGCCTTTCACCAATTGGATACGCCCATCAGTGGCTGCCATCCACTCCACGAGACTGGCCGTATTGTCCGAGGAGTTATCGTCTAGTACTAAAATCTCCAGATTTGGGTAGTCCTGTTTCTGTAGAGATCTCAAGCAGCTCTCTATATTTGCTTTCTCGTTTCTTGCCGGAATAAGCACAGAGACAAGAGGAGCTGGCTCAGGTAGCTTCTTGCTATCTCTGCTTGGCCTCTTGAGAACTCTCAAATTGAGCACAAGATTTAGCGCGAAGACGAGCAAACCGACGGTTATAATTACCTGGTATGCCATGTTCTTATTCCCATTATTGCTAACTTAGGTCCTCTATCTTCTTGACTGAAGCCAGCCGATAAGTCTCACTTTACATCTGGGAATAGCCTTCAGCTCGTTATGATGCTTTGCTGCTAATATTACAACCACGCTTAGCATGAATAACGATTCCCAGTAGCTTGCCCCGGTAATTGCCAAATAGACCAGTGAGCCTGTTGGGCCGAGCATTACCGTCCAGGCGTCAGTTTCTATAAAAAGAAAGCCTAACAACATAAAGGCAGCAAACGTAATAAGCATCTCGTGGTGAGGCAGCGCCAGCAGCACACCAAAGGTAATGGCTACCGACTTGCCACCTCTAAAGCGAAGCAGCGGCGAGAAGGCGCTCCCTAATATCGCACTCACTGCCACTATCATAACTGTTACTTCAGGTAACCCGAAGAACGAGTATGCCAGGGCTACAAAAGGTATACCTTTCGCTACGTCCAGAATTAAGGCAAGGCACCCCGCTTTGCGTCCCCCAGCTCGGAAGACATTGACCGTCCCTGGATTGCCGTCTCCGTAATCCCTTATGTCTTTGCCCAGGAGCCAGCGCCCGATCCATAACGAAAAGGGACAAGCACCCAGGCAAAAAGCGCACACAGCCAGCGATATCGAATAAAGCCCTTCCATTGTACTGATGCTTAGAGCTACGTTAGCATCTTATACCTCGCTCTGCGAGGTATAAGATACACCATAGCCTGGTTGAGGTCAAGACTACAAAGATATTAGAGAGTGTTTACTGACCTCACCCCCTTTATCCCCCTCTCCTTCAAAGGAGAGGGGGAAGAGATTTACAGAGAGGGGTTTCCCCCCTCTCTTACCTAAACCATCTGCCTTGTCGGGCGAAGCAGGGAGAAAAACAAAAAATTTTTCTGCATGACAGTCCTAAACCGGTATCAAAAGCTGTCTTTCCAGAAGTTCCCATTCCCCTTACTTGTTTGCGGATAGAGGAAGTTCGCCAATAGGCGAATTTGGCGAAATCTTTGTTTTCCCTTTTGTCGGCTGTTAAGTGACCGGATGGCGCAAGGTAAAGCACGAAGTACCACAGAGTTGCCAGAAGCCCGCTCCCTCTAAAGCGTCTTACTGGGTTTTACCCCGTAGATTTTTATGCTTATGACCGAATCTGCAACCTCTTTTACTTTTTCAGGCGGTATTGTTAAATTCTTAATTACAGCCTTTGCAGTTGGATCATTAGCGATACACTCAATGGGGAAAGATGTCTCTTCTGCTATCCTGACTTCCTGAAAACCAGCCTCTCTTATCGCTTCTATGTAATCGTCCTTTAGTATCGCACCTGAAAGACAGCCGATATAGGCCTCGATAGAGTCTTTTATGAAATCGGGGAGTTCTTTCAGCAAGACAATGTCCGACACCATTATCCGTCCATTAGGTTTTAGAACCCTGAATGCCTCTTTAAAGACCTTTCTCTTGTCAGGTGAGAGATTAATGACACAGTTAGAGATGACCACATCAACAGAATTATCGGCAACTGGTAGATTTTCAATCTCTCCCAGTCTGAACTCTACATTTCCGTAGTTACCCTCCTTGGCGTTGTTTCTTGCCTTCTCAGTCATCTCTGGTGTCATATCTACGCCGATAACTCTTCCATTCTTACCAACTTTATTACCAGCGAGAAAACAATCGAATCCTGCGCCTGAACCAAGATCCAGAACGGTCTCACCTTCTCTCAAAGAAGCAAGAGCAACAGGGTTCCCACAACCAAGCCCCAGATTTGCGCCTTCAGGAACCGCTTTAAGTTCTTCTTCTGTGTATCCTATGCTTTTACTAATATCCTGCGCTAAATCAGTACTTGCACAGCATGAATTTGTAGGAACACAGCAGGAACTATCCTGTTTAGCTATTCTGGCATAGCCTTCTCTAACGACTTTCTTTATTTCCTCTTTCCTCATTTTCAATGACCTCCAAAATATTGGCTAATCGGGGCGAGAGGACTTGAACCTCCGACCTCAGCGTCCCGAACGCTGCGCGCTACCACACTGCGCTACGCCCCGTTGTCTGGTTTATTATAAGGTGGTTTAATTACCAGAGCAAATGAAATATTGCGTTGTGATAATCGATGGCGCAGCAGGTTGGTCTCTGCCCCAACGTGGCGAGAAGACTTGCCTGGAGCTAGCAAAAACTCCCAACCTGGATGCTATGGCTGAGGAAGCTACCATTGGGCTTGTTCACACCGTCCCGCCGGGGATGGAGCCCAGCAGCGCCTGTGCCTGTATGTCGCTGCTTGGTTATGACCCCAAGGTGTATTATCGGGGCAGAAGCGGCATCGAAGCGAAAAGTATGGGCATTCCTATTGAAGAAGGCGAGGTTGTTTTTCGGTGCAATCTGGTTGCTGTGCGTGATGGGAAGATGTGGAGCTACAGCTCGGGGCATATCAGCACCGATGAAGCAAAACAGCTTATCGCCAGCTTAAATGAAAATCTTGGCAGCGATGAGGTTCATTTTTATCTCGGCGTCAGCTATCGGCATATATGTAAGATAAGAGGGCATAAGGATACTCTTTCGGCTGCCTGCACTCCTCCGCATGATATTCCTGATAAGCCTATTGCTGGATTTATTCCTAGCGGCGCTGGGAACGACTTCCTGCGAGACCTTATGGAGAAGTCAAAGTCCGTGCTCGAAGGGCATCCGGTAAATATAGCACGGAGGTCTCGGGGTGATATACCAGCTACGATGATATGGCTTTTCTGGGGCAGTAGAAGAATACCTGATATGCCTCCTTTCAAGAAAGTTTATGGTCTTGATGCCGCTCTCACCTCGGGCGTTGACCTTCTACGGGGATTAGCTGGAATGGTGGAAATGGAGGTATTAAACATTCCTGGTGTGACCGATGGATTGAATAATGACTATGCTGCCCAGGCAAGAGGAGCTTTAGAAGCACTTAAAGAACACGACCTCGTGGTTATTCATGTTGAGGCGCCTGATGAAGCTGCTCATGGTGGCGCTATTGATGATAAGATAGATGCTATCCGGAAGGTGGATGAAGAAATTGTCAGCCGAATTCGCAAATATGGCAAGGATGCTATTCGTGTTTTAATTATGCCTGACCATGCTACGCCAATTAAGATTAAAACTCATACTGATGAGCCAGTTCCATTTATGCTCTGGGGCAAGGGATTTGAGGCTAACGGGGCAAAGAGATTCACCGAGGCTGAGGCTAAAGGCACAGGCTTTTTCATCGACGAAGGGTATAATATTATGGGCAGGCTTGTAAGCAAGGAAATATAAAAATGGCACTAATAGTTCAGAAGTATGGTGGTAGCTCGGTTGCCAATGGGGAGAGAATTAAGAACGTAGCGCGTCGGATAGCCAAAATTAAGGATGAGGGGAATGAGGTAGTAGTTGTTGTCTCGGCGATGGGGGATACCACTGACGAGTTGGTTAACTTGGCTCACCAGGTCAGCGAGCAGCCCAGCGATAGAGAGCTTGATTTGTTGCTTTCCACCGGTGAGGTAGTGTCCAGCACCCTTCTGGCAATGGCTCTGGATAGGTTGGGTTATAAAGCGGTCAGCCTTAGCGGTGTTCAAGCAGGCATTCAGACTGATTCTAGTTATAGCAGAGCTCGGATTCTTCGCGTCGACCCTAAGCGAATTGCTGATGAGTTGGGAAAAGGGAATGTCGTCATCGTGGCTGGCTTCCAGGGCATGACTCAAGATATGGATATTACCACTCTGGGTCGAGGTGGTTCTGATACTACGGCGGTTGCCTTAGCTGCCAGCCTGGGGGCTGAGATATGTCAGATTTATACCGATGTTGAAGGGGTCTATACCGCTGACCCTCATCTTGTGCCTGAGGCAACTAAATTAAAGGAAGTCGGCTATGAGGAGATGCTGGAGCTAGCCAGCTATGGAGCAAAGGTAATACATCCCAGGGCAGTAGAACTGGGTGAGCTATACGATGTACCCATTTTGGTAGCTTCAAGCTTCAGTGATAGCATTGGTACATTTATTTGTAAGGAGGCTTCCATGGAAGTGAGAAATAAAGTAAGAGGTATTGCGCATGATACCAATGTGGCTAAGATAACTGTCATTGGCGTGCCTGACAAACCCGGTGTCGCCATGAGTATCTTTGAACCCCTAGCCAAAGCAAACATAAGTGTGGATACTATTGTGCAAAATGCCAGTGTCCAAAATATTACTGACCTTACCTTCACGGTGGCTCAAACTGATTTGAACAAGGCAATGTCTATTGTTGAACCAGTGGCGAAGTTTTTCGGTGCGAAGCAATGCATTGCTGACGCCACCTCGGCTAAGGTTAGTATTGTAGGTACCGGCATGCAAAACACGCCGGGCTATGCTGCCAGGATGTTCCGTACGCTTTATGCCGAAGGCATCAATATCCAGTTAATCACAACTTCGGAGATAAGAATAACCTGTATCATCTCCGAGGATAGAGTTAAGGATGCTGTCCAGGCTTTGCATAGAGCTTTTGAGCTTGAAAAAGAATAGCCTCGGATTGTTTCATGAGGTATATTTACAAAGTTTTAGCTGTTCTTGGTCAGGAGGCTTGGCGATGAAGAAGAATGTTAGGGACTTCATATCGAGTAAGTTTGTTAAAGTGGCAGAGGAAGACCAGCTATCGCAGGTAGTGGTTAAGACAGCCAAGGACAAGAAGACCATGCTGGCTTGCGTGTTGGACAAAGAAGGTAAACTCAAGGGGATAATAACGCCTAAAGAGCTTCTCAGGGCAGTAGAGATACGAGAATTTGGCACTATCAGACGTCCTTTTTTTGAAGGTCCAGAAATCTTACATATCTTAAGCTCAAAATATGCTAAAGATATAATGAGTCCCCCGGTAAGCGTAAAGCCAGAAGATAGCGTAGATAAGGCAATCGACGTAATGCTGGATAAAGGGTTCTACGAAGTTCCCGTGGTTGATGAACAAGAAAGAATGCTCGGGGTGATAAATTATTTCAGCATAATCACCAGTTCAGTGGAGTATTTCAAGCCATAAGTGGAAGCTGTATATTTCAAGTTTATACTGAGTCTGGGCTTAGTTCTAATATTTGCCAGGATATTTGGAGAGCTTTTCGAGCGTTATTTCGACCAGCCAGCCGTTCTTGGAGAGCTAGTAGCTGGCATCATTATTTCGCCGTTCCTTTTAGGAGGGCTCATTTTCCATGACCCTATAATTCTGAACTTCGCCACAGTTCACAACCCATTCGGGCTTCAAGGGGATTTTGACATAATGTACATCATAGCTACTATCGCTGTTGTTATCCTACTCTTCCAGGCTGGGGTGGAAACTGATATTCGCTCGTTTCTCAAACAAGCTCCCACTGGCTTCGCAGTTGCTTTTGGTGGTGTTATCTTGCCCTTTATTGGCGGTTATTTCGTCACCAAGGCACTCTATCCTGACCTTGGCAGTGGCGACTGGTTATTTATGGGAGCAGTGCTCACCGCCACCAGCATTGGAGTCACGGTAAGGATATTGATGGACATGGGCAGGTTAAATACTCCGGAGGGGACCACCATCCTGGTGGCTGCTGTGGTTGACGATATAATCGGACTGATCATTTTATCCATAGTCATCGACCTGTTTAAAACAGGGGAGTTTAAGATTCTTGAGGCGGTAAGAATTGGTGCTATTGGATTTGCAGTATGGTTTGCGTTAATTGCGATTGGAATCAAGCTCAATAAGTATATCTCCAGGTTCCTGCTAAATCCGTTTAAAAGCTCGGGGACAGCGCCTATAGTTGCGCTCATTATTGGTTTTCTTGTGGCATATCTGGTCACACTGGTTGGTTTACACCCGGTAGTGGGAGCTTATGTGGCGGGATTAATGTTCAGCGCTTGTCAAGAAAAAGAAGAGATAGTGGAGAAGGGGAGACCAATAATGCTTTTTGCTGCGCCTTTCTTCTTTGCCTATCTGGGGATGATGGTTAATTTGAGGCTCTTTGGTGCTCCGGGGGCAGCAATACTAGCTGTTCTATTAATAGTAGTAGCTATAGTAGGGAAATTGATAGGTTGCTATATACCAGCGCGGTTCGCGGGCAAGCTTTCTCACAATAGTGGCATGATAGTAGGAGTGGGCATGGTACCTAGAGCTGAGGTAGGTCTTATTGTTGCTGCCGCGGGATATATAGCTGGAGCGATAAGCTTGGGGTCGTATGGGGCAGCGGTAGCTGTGAGCGTAGTAACTACACTGGTAACACCGGCAATGCTCAAGCCTTTCTTTAAGAGGCAGTTAGCGCAAGTATCCGAGCCAGTGTCTGGTGATTCTAACTCTAGTAATAGTGCTTAATCTGGTTACTCGTCTTTTATTCCGTGGTCGCGGAGATAGTCAATAGCGTCCTGAACAGTCTTTATATTTTCGGCATCTTCATCGGGTATTTCCAGCCTCATTTCAGTAGTGCTGAATTCCTCCTCTATAGCGGTAATAAGCTCGATTAAATCCAAGGAGTCGGCATTCAAATCCTCTGCGAAAGAAACTTCCGGGGTTACTTCACTTTCTTCAACCCCTAATTGCTCTACAATGATTTCCTTTAATTTTTCAAAGATAGTTGCCATTTTCCCTCCTTTGGTCACTAGGATTTGTTTTGCCATATTTAGTGGCTATTGAGCCTAATACTCCGTTAATCAACCGTGGTGAGGAATCGCTGCCGAAAGTTTTGGCTAACTCTACTGCTTCGTTTATTGCCACCTTAACGGGAGTATTATTATCCATTAAAAGTTCGAAGATGGCAATACGCAGAATATTTCTGTCGATGATAGACATTTGCGCCACGGGAAAAGATGGAGCAAAACGCCGAACAACATTATCAATCTTTGGTTTATTTTTCAAAACATCTTGCACAAGTTCTCTAGCAAAGTTAATTGCTTCTGGAGGCAATGCCCGCTCTATTGCCAGGTGAGCCAACACCTCCTCAGCTTTATGTTCAGTACAATCAATTTCATAAAGCGTTTGGAGAGCAGCGATTCTTGCCCTGCGCCTCAAATTGGTCATGTCATTCAGTCTGCCTTTAGCTGTGAAATTTCTTCGGTGGTCGATATGTTCCGCGTTCGTAGCTCGGGGTTAATCCGCCTGATTAATCCGCTTAGCACCTTTCCTGGTCCTATTTCGTAGAATGTGGTTACCTTTTCTTGAGCCATGTATTCCACGGAACGTTGCCATTGAATGCAATGGCAAAGCTGGTTCAGGAGCTCTTCCTTTATCGCGTCTACGTTATCCAGCGGCTGAGCGGTTACATTTGCTATTATGGGAGCTGTTGGAGGATGAAATGTGGTGTTGGAGACAATCTCCCTGAATTCACCGACGGCTGGCTCCATTAGACTGGAGTGGAAAGCTCCGCTAACCCTTAGTGGGGTCTGACGTGCACCCTTCGTCCTGGCTAATTTATTAGCTTTATCCAAATTCTCTATGCCACCGCTGATTACAATTTGTCCGGGGCAGTTGATATTGGCGATGGTGCATCCACTAAGAAGACATAAATCTTCAACGTCTTCTTTGCTAGCCCCTAATATTGCTATCATTCCCCCCGGTTTCTTTTGTCCTGCTTGGTGCATCAATCTTCCTCTGTGGTGAACTAGGCGAACGGCATCAGTGATGCTGAGCACATTGGCAGCTACTAGAGCGGTATATTCTCCTAGGCTATGTCCGGCAACAAAAATGGGGGAAGGAAGATGATCATTGGCTGTTTCCTGAGCTATCTTAAGGAAGGCAATACTGGTTATCAATATAGCTGGCTGGACATTGTCTGTTCTGGTTAGTGCATCATCTGGACCTTCAAAACATAACCGAGAAAGGGGGAAGCCTAAAGCATCGTCGGCTTCCTGAAAAACCTCCCTTGCCAGGGAATAGCTATGATACAAGTCTTGCCCCATACCCACTTTCTGAGAGCCTTGGCCGGGGAAGATATAAGCTATCTTGGATAGTTCAGTCACGGGTTAGTTACCCTTTTCCTTTAGGTGTTTTGACTTCAATGACTTGTATATCACCATAGCTACCGCAGGTGAGGCAAACGTGATGAGCTAGCTTTGGGCTGTGACATTGTGGACAAGTGTCCAAGGTTGGCAAAGCTAACTTAATGTGGCTTCGCCGTTTACCACGGCGTGCTTTGGCATATCTCCTCTTAGGTAGAGCCATATGCTTTCATCTCCTTTATTCCAACACAATCAGGGCGACATAGTGGTTTCATAGGTAAATTTAGCAAGATATATTGTCGTATTAATTCTCCTAAGTCAAGTATATGATTTTTATCAATAGTGAAACCTTCTGATTCTTCGGGCAGGTGGAGTGGCAAACCACTGGATATATCAATGGTGGGACGCAATTCCTCTTCAATGACAAAATTTATGGAGTAAGGAAAGCGTTTTAGGCAGCGGCTGCAAACAAGTTCCACCCGGACACTTAATTTACTACGAACTAAAATCCCTTGACCAGCGTGAATTAGCGTTATCTCACCCTCGATAAAGCCTTCAGGTTGCTTCTCAATTATGGTATTAACATCATAGTTGCGGCTAGAGCCGGTGGGGTCTTTCAGCAATTGAGCTACATTTATTGCCCCGCTTAACTGGCTTTTGTTGAGGTCTTCAACTTTCATCATTGCTAATCACACCTTGTAGTATAAATTATGGGTAAAGTATAATGACTAACTTAAGGGGCTTCAAGCGTTGGAAGAGGAAAAACTAAAGGAAAAATTAAAGGCTGAGTTAGAAATACGCCGTAGTGAATTAGTGCGGCTAAGCTCAGATATCCATGATAATCCTGAGCTAGGCTTTCAGGAAGTGAAGGCAGTATCCTGGCTTAGCAATTACTTAGGGAACAATGGATTTTGTGTTGAAAAGGGCATTGCTGGACTGGCTACGGCTTTTCGAGCAACATATGGTGAGGAGAAGCCAAAAATTGCTGTGCTTGCTGAATATGATGCCTTGCCGGGAATTGGTCATGGTTGTGGACATAATATCATAGCCGCGTCAGCAGTTGGTGCCGCCGTGACCAGTAAGATTGTTGTAGATAATCTCGGAGGAAGCATCATAGTCTTAGGCACTCCTGGTGAGGAAACTTTTGGTAGCAAAATAGATATGATCAAGGCTGGCATTTTCGATGATGTGGATGTGGCTATGATGATGCATCCCTCGGTGCTAAACATGGCAATTTATCGGACGCTCGCCTGCATTTCGCTTGAAGTGGAGTTTTTTGGCAAAGCAGCTCATGCTGCTATTCATCCTGCCGAGGGTGTGAATGCTCTTGAGGCTGTTATTATCGCATTTAACTCCATAAATTCGCTGCGTCAGCATATAAAAGAACAGGCGCGCATCCACGGTATAATAACTAATGGTGGTGAGGCACCCAATGTGGTGCCTGCTTACAGCGCTGCTAAGTTCATGATTCGTGCCTCTGATTACGCTTACCTCGAGGGATTGCAAGGCAAAGTGCTAGACTGTTTTAAAGGTGCCTCTTTAGCCAGCGGCGCCAGATTGAAATATCGCTGGGGGGAGAAAGTTTATGCTCCCATAAAGAATAATGTAGCTATGGCTCGGCTATTTAGCGATAATCTTGAATCACTGGGGCGTAAATTGGATATTTTTGATTCTCAAGGTTCTTTTGGTAGTTCGGATATGGGCAATGTTAGCGAGGTGGTTCCCAGCATACATCCCATGGTCGCTATCGCCTCTCCTCCTGTTTGCTTACATTCAACAGAATTCGCTTCCGCTGCCGCTTCTGAGGCAGGACACCAGGGATTGTTAGATGCTGCTAAAGCGATGGCGATGACTGTGGTTGATATTGTTGGGCGACCTGGGGTGCTGGAGAAGATTAAGCAGGAATTTCGTAGTTTTTAGGCAATGGTTACAGTAGGGATTCCGCGGGCTTTGCTTTATTACCAGTATTATCCTGCATGGAAGGTCTTCTTAGAGAAGCTGGGTGCGAAAGTAGTGGTATCAGCACCAACCAACAAAAGTATATTAAACTCAGGCGTTGCACGGGGTGTTCAGGATACTTGCTTGCCGGTAAAGGTCTTTTTTGGACATATCGTTTCATTGGTTAATGAATGTGACGTAATGTTTGTCCCTGCTGTTACCAGTTTAGGCAAGAAGAGTTATAATTGCTCCAAGCTTATCGGTTTGCCCAATATGGCAAGGGCTCTAATTCCAGAAAGCCCTCCCATTCTTGCCCCAGAGATAAATTGTGAAAAAGGTCGTTACAATTTGTACCGAAGTATCTATGGGGTGGGACGCTACTTTACCTCTAATCCATTTAAGCTTAAGAGAGCGGTGGAGGAAGCTTGGGCAAGCAATTTAGATTACCAGCGCAAAATGTCGGATGAAGGAATTACTCCTCTCCAGGCTATTGATTGCCAGCTGTCTCCTGATGTTAATCCTTCTTCATTTACCATCGCAGTTATCGGGCATCCCTATATTAGCTATGATGAATATATTAGTCATCGGCTTATTTCACAACTACAAAAGAAGGGAGTCAAAGTTGTTACCCCGGAGATGGTATCTCCGGAAGAGCTTGATGCTGCTACAAGAAGACTGGTGGGAGTTCCTCATTGGTTATTTGAATCCGAAATAATCGGCGCCGGAGAATATTACATGGAAACAGGGGTGGATGGTATAATTATTGTAGTTGCTTTCGGATGTGGTCCTGATTCGATGATGTTAGGCATGGTGCAGCATCGAGCAAGGGAGTTAAGCGTTCCTATTTTACCACTTAGTTTGGATGAGCATAGTAGCGAAGGGGGTTTGCTTACTCGATTAGAGGCCTTTTTAGATATGGTCAAGCGGAGGGAAAGAATATGAGTGTAGGCTTTCCTCATTTCGGCAATGTTTATATCCCGATAAAAGCTATGGCAAGGAGACTGGGGGCTCCTGATGGTAAGGTAATAATTCCACCGCCGATAACACAACGCACATTGGACCTCGGTGTTAAGTACTCACCGCAGGAAGCTTGCTTGCCGTATAAGCTCACCTTGGGTAGCTTGATTGAGGCTTGTGAGCTAGGTGCCGATACTCTGATTCAGGCAAGAGGGACTGGAATTTGCCGCTTAGGTTATTATGCTAAGGGTCAAGAGCAAATGCTGCAAGATCTGGGTTATAATGCTCATTTCCTCACTTTGGATGTCTCTCACAACAAGTTTATAAGCATTATTCGACTTATACAGGGTATGAGCGATAATACCCCTTGGCGTGAAATTATCTCGGCATTTTTTTTCAGCATCGGTAAATTATCTGCGTTGGATAGAGTAGAGAAGGTGGTTCAGAGAGTACAGGCAGTGGAGGTTGAAAAAGGAACAGCTAGCCGGATTTACCGGGAGGCTGTCAATGCCGTTGATGAAGCAACCGACAGTAAGGAAATCAAGAAAATAACTAAAGAGTATATCCATAAATTAACACAGGTGCCCAAAGACACTACTGCTAAGCCACTCAAAGTAGGCATTGTCGGGGAGATTTACGTGGTTATCGAGCCTTTCGCTAATATGGATATAGAAGTGGAATTGGGCAAGTTAGGAATAGAGGTAGAGCGAACCCTGACTCTTTCCCGATGGGTTAAATATAGTCTGTTTCTTAACTATCTTGGGGTAGATGAATGGAAGGAGGTTCATAAATTGGCTGGTCCTTATGTCGACCATGATATTGGTGGTGATGGTTGGGAATCGGTAGGGGAGAAGGTGCTCTATGATCACGAAGGGTTTGATGGTGTAATCCATTTAGCCCCTTTTACCTGTATGCCAGAGATAGTAGCTGAGAATATTATGTCATCGACAAAGGAGGATATACCCGTACTGGCTATTACTTGCGATGAACAGCAGAGTAAGCAGGGGATGTTGACCCGACTTGAGGCTTTCGTAGACTTAATAGGCTTTAGAAGGCGGAGAAAGGAGCATGGGAGAAGAGTTTAAAAATCTGAACAAGCTTGTCAAAAGTAAGCAGATGATAGTATTCTTTATTGTTATGAGCATCGGTTCGATTTTGTTTTACCCTATTTTAAAATTAAAGCAAAGAAAAGCGCTGGAATTGCAGGAAGACATAAAAGCCTCTAATCGGGGCAAATTTAGGAAGTTTGGTGGGACTTCTCTTGGGAAGTTAGAGTAGATATGAAGGCTTATCTTGGCATTGATGTTGGCTCGGTCACTACGAAATTAGCTTTGCTTGGTGAGGATGACCAGCTTATAGCCTCTACTTATCTGCGAACTCGGGGTAACCCGGTAAACATGGTGAAACAGGGGCTGAGGGAAATAAAGAAGCAAATGTCGCGTGAAGTCGAAATTAGTGGGGTAGCCACTACTGGAAGTGGTCGTTATCTGGCTAGTGTGCTTGTTGGTGCTGATTTGGTGAAGAATGAGATTACCACTCATGCTGTTGCTGCCATGCAACATATACCTGATGTGCAAACAATTTTTGAAATAGGTGGCCAGGATAGCAAAATTATTGTAATCCGTGATGGTGTGGTCATTGATTTTGGTATGAATTCAGTATGTGCTGCTGGAACGGGAAGCTTCTTGGAGCATCAAGCGGAGCGTTTGAATGTAAGGATTGAGGATTTTGGAGAGCATGCTTTAAGGAGTGAGAATCCAGCGCGTATCGCTGGGAGGTGTACTGTTTTTGCTGAATCAGATATGATTCATAAACAGCAACTAGGATATCCTCTCGATGACATTATTTACGGTTTATGTCAATCCTTAGTGCGCAATTATCTTAATAATGTTGCTCTGGGCAAGGAAATTCAGCCCAGATTAGTATTTCAGGGTGGTGTTGCTTTCAATAAAGGGATAATCAGGGCATTTAATGAGGCTTTCGACTCTGGAGTTTACGTCCCACCCCACAATGAACTTATGGGTGCTATAGGGGCTGCCATTCTGGTGCACGAGGAAATGGAAATTAAGCAGGATCATCATAAGAGTAATTTTAAGGGATTTGGTATCAGTGACATAGAATTCAAGACCTCTTCTTTCATATGTAAAGCTTGCCCGAATTTATGTGAAATCTCTCAAATTTCTGCTGATAGTAAAGTTTTAGCCCGGTGGGGAGGGCGTTGTGATATGTGGGAGAGGGTTCCAGAGAGCTAGTCTCCTTTGTGTATGGCTAGAAAATATCAATTGATCATCGTTGGTGGTGGTCCTGCAGGGCTTACTGCGGGACTTTATAGTGCTAGAGGGGGACTCAAGGTATTGCTCATCGAAAAGGAGGTAATTGGTGGGCAAATTGCCAATGCTGACCGTGTAGAAAACTATCCTGGCTTCCCGGAAGGTATTTCTGGATTTGAGTTGGCGCGGCTTATCCATCAACAAGCTACGAATCATGGATTGGAAACTATGTCTGGTGAAGTTACTGGATTAAAATCCCGTTATGGTAGCAACATAGTCAACACCGCTGAGGGTGATTTTATAGCTCAAGCGGTGATAATCGCTGGAGGGTTGCAATTTCGTAAATTAGAAGTGCCTGGTGAAGGTGAATTCCTAGGTAAAGGAGTTTCTTATTGTGCTACTTGTGACGGTCCATTATTTCGAGATAAAGCAGTGGCGGTAGTTGGAGGTGGAGATACTGCTGTTACTGATGCTCTTTCTCTGAGCAAGTTTGCTTCTTCGGTGAAGGTTATCCATCGCCGTAATCAGTTGCGAGCGAGCAGGGTATTACAGAGAAGAGCGCAAACTGAGCCCAAAATAGAATTTATATGGGATAGTGTGGTAACTGATGTGAAAGGAAAGGAAAAGCTCACTGATTTAGTGCTTAAAAATACCAAAAATGGTACAATATCATTGGTAGCTGTAGATGGTGTCTTTGTCGCCATCGGGTTAGTTCCTAATACTAAATATCTGCGGGGAGTTTTGCCTCTCGATGAAGGGGGATACGTAATTACTACCGAGCTGATGGAGACAACAGTGCCTGGTATATTTGCGGCAGGTGATATTCGTCATAACTCAGTGAAGCAGGCAATAGTTGCTGCTGGAAATGGTGCTGTTGCGGCGTTATCAGCGGAGTGGTTCATCGATTCGCTATGAAAGTTATTTTTTTGGCGGACATTCCTTCGAAGGGGAAGGCAGGGGAGATAAAGTCGGTAAGTGATGGATATGCACGAAACTTCCTTTTCCCCAGGGGGTTGGCCCAGGTAGCAACACCTGAGGTGGTAAAACAGGCTGAGATCAGTCTGCGGAAGAAAGTGACTGAAGAAAGCTTAGACAAGGAAAAGATGGTCAAGTTGGCTGAGCAAATTGAAGGAATTCAAATTTGCCTCAAGGCCCATGCCGGCGCTGAAGACCGTCTTTTCGGTTCTATCACTGAAGCTAATATTGCTGAAGAACTAAGCAAAGTTGTGGATGCTCCTATTGATAAGAGGCAAGTAGTTTTGGATAATCCATTGCGCCAGATAGGTGAATATGAGGTTACTATCAAACTGGCTAGAGATTTGGAGTCGCGAATCAAGGTAATTGTCGAGCCGGGGGAAGCTTAAAATGATAGCAGAAAAATTACCACCTCATGATATTGAGGCAGAAGAAGCGGTAATCGGTTCCTTGATTGTTGACCCTGATGCTATATTTAAGATAGTGACGTTCCTTGCTCCCGAAGACTTTTTTGACGAAACCCACAGGGTAATTTATCAAGCTTGTTTATCCCTTCACCAACGCAACGAAGTTATAAACCAGATTACAGTAGCGCATGAGTTAATGCGACAAAACAGGTTGGAACAGATTGGTGGAGCTGCTTATTTGAGCCATTTGATATCCATTACACCTACACCGCTCTATGTTGAGCATTATGCTCGGATAATATCCAATGCCGCGGCAATGAGGCGATTAATTGTTGCTGCGGGACAGATTGCTGCTATTGGATATGAAGCAGGGGCTGACGTTGAGTCCACTCTAAACAAAGCTGTGGACATTCTCTTTCAAGTAGGGAGTAAAGGGGTCCCAACAAATTTGGTTCTGATTCGTGATCTCCTGAGCAAGTATTTTGAAGAAGTGGGGCAAACCTCATTAGGGGAAAAGCAAATACCTCGTATTTTAACTGGCTTTATTGGGTTAGATGAGTTATTGGGTGGATTACAAAGGTCAGATTTAATCATTTTGGCAGCAAGACCAGCGGTGGGGAAAACGAGTTTAGCCCTGAATGTCGCTAGGAATGCTGCTATTGAGCAGAAAGCCTGTGTTGCCCTTTTTAGTCTAGAGATGTCTCGGGATACAATTGTTCAGCGTCTGTTGTCCTCCGAAGCGAAGGTGGATTCCAAGGATGTTCGTTTGGGACATTTTACTGAAAGGGAGGAGAGACGGATTATGGACGCCAGTGGAGTTTTATCAGAGGCGCCAATTTATATTGATGATGCCCCTCAGCAGCGTGTTATGGATATAGGAAGTAAGGCGAAACGTCTTCATCGTGAGCATGGCATTGACCTGATTGTTATTGATTATCTGCAATTGATACAGGGTGATGGCAGGAATGTGCCCCGAGTTCAGGAAATGAGCAATATAACTCGTTCAATAAAGGGGTTGGCTAGGGAATTGAATGTGCCGGTGCTTGCAGTATCTCAACTTAGCCGTGCTGTGGAATGGCGTGCCTCTCACAAACCTCAGCTCTCTGACCTGCGGGAGAGCGGTAGTATTGAGCAAGATGCTGATGTTGTATTCTTTATCCATAGAGAGTCTATGTATTGTGAGGAAGATGAATGGAACAGGACACACGATGTGGAGAAGGAGCCCTATCCTAGAAATGAGGCTGATATTATTGTTGAAAAGCATCGAAATGGTCCGCTGGGTATGGTGAAATTGCGTTTTCTTCCGTGGTTCTCTCGATTTGATAATGTAGAAGTAGTGCCAGCCCCTAGTTCTGAGGAGTTAATATAACGTGACAAATAAAAACTTGCCTGCTTTTCTGAGAGATGAGGATTTTGTCCTTTTACCTGAATCATTTTTTACTCAAGCAATACCTGAAATAGAGGATATAGCCGAGCTCAAGGTGGTTCTTTGCTTTTTCTATTTACTCCATCGTAAGCAGGGGTATCATGAGTTTATCACCCATGGGGAATTGCTATCCTATTGTGTTCCTGTTATCGGGGAACCGGGGTTCTACAGTGGTTTAAGAGCGGCTATAAAGGGGGAGGTTATTTTATCACTTAGTAAGGATATTAATGGAAGGCAGGAAGATGTTTACTTCGCTAACAAGGAGGCTCTAGATAGGGCGAGCCGCGGGATAATTCCTAAACAGGCAGCACAACCACTCAATATCTTTACTCTTTATGAGCAGAATATAGGTTTGATAACGCCACTGGTGGCTGAAGAGCTTAAAGAAGCGGCGAAAGTTTATCCAGCACAGTGGATAGAGGAAGCTTTTAAAGAAGCGGTTAACATGAATAAGCGTAGTTGGAAATACATCTCTCGTATCCTTGAGAGATGGGCTAGCGAGGGTAAAGATAGTGGAGAGTATAGACAAGGTATTAAAAAGAGCGATGCCAATAAATACATTAAGGGCAGATACGGGCACCTCGTCAAAAGATAACCAAGATAGTAAGGAAGTTTGTCCTATTTGCAAAGGGGCTGGGCTTGTTCATCCTCTTCTAGCCTCGGGGCAACCTGATTTCAGCAATGTGGTTCCCTGTCAGTGTAAGAAGGAGGAGCTGGAGGAGAAGAAACTGCAGTATCTCCAAAAATATAGTAATCTTGGCTCATTATTGCAGATGATGACCTTCGATAATTTTGACTATAAGCGGATGAACCTCTCTCTGGAGCAACGTCAAAATCTGCGAAAAGCCTTTGATGTAGCAAAGGACTTTGCACATTCTCCAGAGGGTTGGTTGGTATTTCAAGGTGTCAATGGCTGTGGCAAAACTCATTTAGCAGCAGCTATTGCTAATCATCGATTAAAACAAGGCAAGCCAGTCTTATTCATAGTGGTTCCTGACCTCCTTGACCATCTGCGCTCTACCTTCAACCCGGAGAGCAAAATATCATATGATGATGTTTTTGAAACGATAAAGCAGTCTCCTTTGCTAATACTCGATGACTTTGGCGAGCAATCTGCTACTCCTTGGGCTCAGGAAAAGCTATACCAATTAATTAATCACCGGTACAATGCCAGGTCACCGATGGTGGTTACCACTTGTCTTTCCCTGGATGAGATTGAGACCAGAATCAGCTCACGAATGGGAGATCCCAAATTAAGTTTAGTGTTCAATATCACTGCCCCTGATTATCGTAGTGACATAAAACCTATTCAGTCCGCCGAACGCTCCTCGCGAAAACGCTATTCCTAAAAAACATTTTATTGCAATAAGCGCATATCGTTGTTAAAATAAGGCAACGTTATATGCCAGATTCAGAAGTAGTAAATTTGCCGGTTCTGGTTCTTAATCAGAGCTATGAGCCATTGAATTTATGTCGTGTACGCCGAGCTATAATCTTGACTGTTTATGGTAAAGCGGAAGTCTTGGAAAACAGCAGGGGAGAAATTCATTCCGCAAGGCAGGTTTTTCAGGTACCCTCGGTGATACGTCTTGCTTATTTCGTTAAACGCCCTTATCACGAAAGAAAATTAACCAAGGTCGAGGTATTCATCCGTGATGAATATACTTGCCAGTATTGTGGTAAACAAACCAGGGAGCTTACGTTAGACCATGTAATTCCACGGCAGCATGGTGGAGGGCATATTTGGGAGAATGTGGTTAGTGCTTGTAAGGGCTGCAACCGCCGTAAAGGTGGGCGCACGCCTGAAGAGGCAGGGATGAAATTGCTACGCCCTCCACGCACCCCTCGCCACGACGGCTTCTATATTCCCTATCATTACCTTAATAGCCATAGTGAGTGGCAAAAGTATATTCCTGAATAAATATATGACTATGCCTTGTTCAAGTTAGCTGATCGAGGGATAGTTCTCTAACACTCTGGTCATCGAGCTTTATTGTTACTGTTTCTTTTAAGGGATTGGTGCTAATCACTTTAGCCTTTCCAAAAGGTGTTGAGATCTCCTGCTTTACTCGAGGCATTTTCTCCTTCATAGCCGCGTATTGTTTGCTTTCATAACTAAGGCAGCACAGGAGTCGCCCGCAAATTCCAGAGATTTTCATGGGACTCAAGGATAACTTTTGCTCTTTAGCCATTCTGATCGACACTGGTACAAATTCTTTGAGAAAGCTCTGGCAACATAGTGGACGGCCACATTTCCCGATACCCCCGATCAACCTAGCCTCATCTCTAGGGCTTACTTGTCTCAACTCCACTCTTGTTTTGAGGCGCTGGCTTAGTTTTCGAACTAGCTCTCTGAAGTCGATCCTTGTTTGAGCACTAAAGTATATAGTTAAGTGCTTACCATCGAGGTTATAATGAGCCACAAGAGGCTTCATTGCTAAGTCAAGCTCACTAACTAGTTTTTTACAGCTATTAAGGGCTTTACTTTCTTGGTGGTAATTCTGCTTAGCTTTTTCTAGATCTTCTGGTTGTGCCTGGCGTACTAATTTTACTAATGGTTTTTGGGGATTGCTTGCCTGCTGAGCCTCAGCAATAACCACTTTACCCAGGTCTGTTCCATGCTCTGTGTCCAATACCACGTAATCATTAAGTTCTACTTGGATTTCACCAGTATCACAATAAATTACCTTACTTTTAGGTTGAAGATAAACTCCGACTATCATAAGCTAGTTCTCCACCTTTGGCATATTAAGCATTAGCCATTCCAATAGTAATCGCGGATTTATGTTTTTAATTATCTGGTCTCTTACCAAACATAAATTAGCAATGAAATCATTAATCTCACGCATGGTTAAATTACTTGCCTGTCGTTCCAGTGTAGTTTTATAGTCTATATTGGTGATAGGTTCCTCGCAACTGCCCCGAATAAGCATCAAGTCACGCCACCAATCAATCCAGTTTTCTATAATTTCTATTACAGCCCTTCGCTGCTGATTAAATTGAGTAGCCCACTCTTGGGCACAGGCAAAGCGCTGTTCTAAATTAGCAATAAGCAGCGAGACAAATTTATTAATATTTTGAGCTCGCTGAGAAAGTAAATTATTATCTTTCATGGCTGATATCGCCCAGCCGAGGCAGCCGTGACTCAGTCGAGCTAAAAGATTTGCTTCATCGGGATTGATGTTATAACGGGCTATAAGTATTCTTTGTATCTCCTTCGTGGGCAGACGCTTGAATTCGAGTCTTTGACATCGGGAGATGACCGTCAGCGGAAGGCGAGTTTCCTCGCTAGCTAGCAACAACCAGAGGACTTTGGATGGTGGTTCTTCCAAAATTTTGAGTAAACAGTTTGCCGCTTCAATGGATAGATATTCGGCATCGTTGATGATGAATACTTTATATTTGCCTTCGTATGGTGGCAGGTTAGCTAAATGCTGAAGCTCTCGAATACTATCGATGCTGATTTCGACATTTGAGTTCAAGTGTGTGAAGATGACATCGGCATGCTTTTCCTGGGCAATTCTGCGACAGGAATGGCATTGACCACAGGGTGGTTCAGTGCCATCGCAATTCACTGCTTGCGCTATGTTAAGAGCTAAAGTTCTTTTTCCTATGTGGTGTGGACCTGCTAGGAGATAGGCGTGTGCGATGTTACCTTCTCTAAAATTTTGGGTTAATAAAGATAAAACTTTGTCTTGTCCAATTACTTGCCACATGTTAAATTTTACCCTAAAAAATTCGGAGAATTTTTAGGGGGCCCATTAAATTGTGTCTAAGCCTATTAAATCCTGGTAAGTTTCTCGGCGACGGATAAGATTCGCTTTGCCTTCATTCACCATAATTATAGCTGGTCGGGGCAAGGCATTATAGTTGCTCCACATCGGGATAGAGTAAGCGCCGCAAACCGGTATCGCTATAATATCGCCTGGGGAAACCAAAGCCAAATTAGTGTCTCTTACTAAAATATCTCCTGATTCGCAAAGCTTGCCAGCGATGGTAACGATTTCACTCTCTTCCTGCAATGCTTTATTGGCTACCAGAGCTTCATGTTTAGTTCCGTAAAGGGCAGGGCGGATGTTATCATTCATGCCACCATCAATACATATGTATTTTCTTATGTTGGGTATCTCCTTTATCGCTCCAACTTTATATAATGCTACTCCAGCTTGGGCGATAATGCCTCTTCCTGGTTCAATGATGAGTCTGGGGTAGTCTAATTCAAGTTGATGAATAAGGTTATTCAGCTTCTCCCCTATGGCTTGAGCATATTCAACTACATCAGGTGCTTTAGAATCCAGGGAATATCGGACAGCAAAACCCCCGCCAACGCTAAACTCCTTGAATTCAAAGCTATCCTTTCGCTTCATTTGGTGAATGAAGTGGAGGACGAGCTCTATGGCTAGCTGGTAAGGCTCTAGCTCGAATATCGGGGAACCAAGGTGAAAATGGAATCCTACTAGATTAATATTGGAAGCTGCTGTAGCTTGCTCTGCAGCTTCTTCAGCTTGTCCTGTAGCCAGGGGAAAACCAAATTTGCTGTCTAATGTTCCTGTTGTGGTGTATTTGTGGGTGTGAGGGTCTACCCCAGGAGTAATGCGAAGCAAGATATCTTGATTGATGCCTTTGTCATAAGCTAGTTTATTTAGCAATTCAAGTTCGTAAAGATTATCTACGACAACTCGTCCAACATTCCAATTGAGAGCCAGTTTCAACTCTTCCAAGGTCTTGTTGTTGCCGTGGAAATAAACTTTGCTCAGTGGGAAGTCTACGGAGTGAGCAATAGCAAGCTCTCCACCGGAAACAACGTCAAGTCCCAGCCCCTCTTGGGCAATGAGGGCAGCTAAAGCTCTGTTAAGAAAAGCTTTGGAGGCGTAAATGACCAGTGTGTCTTTATAATATTTGGAGAATTCAGTGATAAATTGCTGGCAATTATGGTGAATGGTGAACTCGTCGAAGATGTAGAGTGGTGTGCCGAGTTCCTCGGCTAAATCAACGGTATCGCAGCTGCCAATGCGAAGATGCCCTTGATTATTTACTTCCGTGGTAAGCGGGAAAAGGGAAAGTTTAGCTGAAGACTTTATGTTCACTTTGACTATGGAATGTTACCATAAATTTTTTTGTTCAGTCTAATCGCCAGTTCCATTATATCCTCCTTTCGGGCAATTTGCTCAACCCAGTCTTTTGGTATATTTTCATAGCCATAGTATATTCCTGCTAGTCCTCCAATAACTGCGCCCGTGGTATCAGTATTGCCTCCAAGGTTTACTGTGTTGAGCACTGCTTCAGCGTATGAGTTATTGGTGAGAAGACACCACAGACTAGCCTCAAGCGTATCGATGACATAGCCACTGGACTTTATTTCCTCTTCAGTAAGTTTTGAAATGTCAGCTTGTAGAATTCTGGAAAAGTTATCCACCTTTTTTGTTGTTAACTTCCTCGTTTTTAGTAACGTGGTAACCAAACAAGGTGGTCCTGAAAGTTGTTTCTAGTTGACTGTGTATGTTTCTAACTGATGTTGAGAGAAAGTAGATTAAGATAGCAAGGAGTATGATGGGAGCAGCAATGGCAAAAGAACCAAGAGAAAGGAGACTGATAATCAGCGGGATAGACCATATGGCCAGAAGTATTGATAGTGGAACCATAATACTGCCTCTAATGATGGTATGCAGTGTCTCCTGATTCAACGCTCTGGCTGATGAGCGTCGCGAGAGCAAATATTTTATCGTTTCATCTATTAACAGTCGAAGATTGCGCCAAAAGGCTATTAGGGGAGGAACGCACAGAACCAAGATGAGGAAGCTAATTAGCAATCCCAGTATATCGGGGCGCAAGTGAGTAAAAGTGGCGATATTACCCACGAATTGAACAGCACTTGTTCCGATACCAATGAGGACTGCTATAAGCAAGAAGTTGACCAGTACATTTCTTCCTGAGTGCTGGATTTCCTGGGCTGTTTTGCTTCGGCTAGAGAAAGCGTTGCGGATACCATGCAGCCAATTTGAGAAGCTTGCCTCGTATCTTTTAATCGGTTCAGAGGCTCTACGGTTTAGCAAGTCTGCTATTGGGTCAGCCAAGCGTGTGATATATGGTGTGGTAAAAGACGTAATTGCCGTCGTTGCTACTACCACGGGATAAAGTAGCGGTATCACAGCGCCGCTATCTACACCGGTTTTGGCTATGGCAAGTGAAAACTCACCCGCCTGTGGCATACCTGTTCCTACTCGCAAGGATGTCCTACCAGTGAACCCACAAAGAAATGTTCCCAGGGTATTGCCAAGGATTTTACCTAAGATGAAGAAGGCAGAGGTAACCAACGCAAGAAAGATGAAGCTTTTAAATTGGAGGATATTGATAAGCATTCCTATCGATACGAAAAATAGGGCAGCAAACATGTCACGGACGGGAGTCACTACTTGGTCGATCTCTTTAGAATGCTTTGTATCACCGATTAAGGCGCCTATCAAAAAAGCACCGGCAGCTACAGATAAGCCCAGGTACTTGCTAAGCAAAGCCATAATGAAACACAAACTTATGCTGGTGATTAGCAAAGCTTCTCTGGAATGGAAGCGGTGGGTGAATTCGATTATCCTGGGAACCAATAGGGCACCGAAACCTAGGGCGGCAGCAAAAAATATGATTAGCCTAAGCATCAGAGGACCGATGTCGCCAAAAGTAGCAGCCCCGGTGGTAGCTATACCGGAAAGCACAGCGATGATTACTACAGCGGCGAAATCCTCGACCACCAGGATGCCCACTATGAGTTTTGAGGAAAGTAGGTTCTGCCTTCCCATGTCTCGAAGTATCTTGACGATTATTGCCGAACTGCTTATGTGCATAGCAGCCCCGAGGAAGATAGAGTCTAACGTTGACCACCCAAAAAGCTGTCCCAATCCATAGCCCAAGGCGAACATGGTAAATATTTCGATGCCCCCAATTATTGGCGCTGCTAGCCCTACTGCCCTGATTTTGCTCCAGCTAAACTCAAGACCTATACCGAATAGAAGCAACACCAGTCCCAGATCAGCTAGTAACCGTATGGTGTCAATATTTTCCACCAGTGGGATTGGGAGGGTATAAGGACTGATAATAAGCCCGGCTATTAAATATCCCAGTATGGGAGGCTGACGCAGCCGGCGGAATAGGAGCGTAACCCCACCAGCTACTGCCATTATAATGGCAAAATCTTTGACCAGAGTGAATTCTACCATCGTGTGTTAAAAGACAGCTTTCTACAGGGCAATGGTAATACAAAGCAGAACCTGTGGCAATTGTGCTCTTTTTGTTGACGAAGAGCATGGACCACAGTAGAATTTGAGGCAAGTGTATACTAAAACTGTTTTTGACAACGGATTAAGGGTTATTACCAGCGTTATGCCTTACACTCGTTCAGTATGCCTTGCTTTTCTTGTTGGTGCCGGCTCCTGTTATGAAAATGAGGAGGAAGTCGGCATTTCTCATTTTGCTGAGCATATGTATTTCAAAGGCACAAAACGGAGACCAACAGCTAAAGACATAAGTCAGGATGTTGAAGGCGTAGGTGGCATAATCAATGCTGGCACGGATAAGGAAATAACCGTCTTTTGGTGTAAAGTAGCGGCTACCCATTTTCCTGTAGCTCTGGATGTATTATCTGATTTGCTGTGTAATTCTCGTTTCGATTCCAATGATATAGAGCAAGAACGCCGAGTCATCATTGAAGAAATAAATATGCACATGGATATTCCTCAAGAACGAGTAAATATGCTTATTGATGAGCTTTTATGGCCTGACCAGCCTTTGGGGCGTGAGGTCAGCGGGAGTAAAGAAACTGTAGCCGCGATAACCAGGGAACGGATGTTAAGATATATCGCTCATCGATATTTGCCTAATAATACTGTGGTTAGTGTTGCTGGTAATGTACCGCCTGACGAAACATTAGCTCGTATCGAGGCATTGTTTCATGACTGGTCTGCAGGTAAACGATTGGCGGGTTATGTAACCAACAGTGGGCAAGATGCACCGAGATTACGTATGGAACACAAGGATAGTGAACAAGCACATCTTTGTTTAGGCGTCCATGGGTTCTCGCATTTCCATCCCCGACGTTTTGCTCTTGACTTACTGAATACAGTGTTTGGGGTGGGAATGAGCAGTCGCTTATTCACTGAGGTTCGAGAGAAGAAAGGGCTGGCATATGATATACATAGCTATGTGGAGCATTTCCTTAATTCCGGGTCATTTGTTGTCTACGCTGGCGTGGACACAAATAAGGCAGAAACTGCCATTGCCACTATAGTTGAGGAAATAGCTAAGCTGAAGCAGGGAATCGCTGCGGACGAGCTTCACAGAGCCAAGGAATTATCAAAGGGGAGGTTGCAACTTCGGCTTGAGGATAGTCAGAATATGGCTCTATGGTTGGGTGGCCAGGAATTGGTGAGGCGGAAGATTCTCGATGTAGATGAGGTTATCTCTATAATAGAGGCTATCACCGAGGATGAGTTAAAGGAGGTAGCCCGGGAAGTTCTGATTGACAATGAACTCAACTTAGCTGTGGTGGGGTCGGTAAAACGGGAAAAACCTCTGCTAAATTTACTCAAGCTATGAAAAGAGGAGCTGCTTGGTAAGCAGCTCCTCTTAATAGTGGTGCTTGTTATCAATACTCAGGATACCCGCCACCGGGTGGCATTGGCATTTTTTCCTTTTCGGGAATATCGGTTACCAAGGATTCAGTGGTCAAAATCATATTGGCGATGCTAGCGCCATTTTGCAGCGCAGACCTGGTGACCTTAAGCGGGTCAACAATACCTCTTTTCACCATGTCGACACCCAATTCATCCTTAAGGGCATCATAGCCTACACCTGCTGGGCTTTCCTTTACTTTGTTTACTATTACTGAACCCTCTCTTCCACTATTGGCAGCAATACAGCGAATAGGTGCTTCTAAGGCATGCCTTAGAACAGCAACGCCAGTAGCTTCATCTCCCTTGACCTTTAGCTTGTCCAGGACAGGTATTGCGTTGAGAAGGGCGACACCGCCTCCAGGTAAAATGCCTTCCTCTACCGCAGCCCGTGTAGCGGATAAGGCATCTTCCATGCGGTGTTTCCTCTCTTTTAAATCTACCTCGGTGGCAGCACCTACCTTTATTACCGCCACGCCACCAGCCAATTTAGCTAATCTCTCCTGGAGTTTTTCCTTATCATAGTCAGATGTAGTTATATCAATTTGAGACCTGATTTGCTTGATTCTCGCTTCAATATCTCCGGTTTTTCCTTTTCCTTCAACGATGGTGGTATTGTCTTTGTCAGCAACAACTTTTCGTGCGCGCCCGAGGTCTTCTATAGTTACTGAATCTAGCTTTCTACCAACTTCTTCAGATATGACCTTACCGCCAGTGAGGACAGCTATATCCTGAAGCATTTCCTTTCGTCTGTCCCCGAAGCCTGGTGCTTTAACTGCCAGAGGGCTTAAAGTCCCCCTCAGCTTATTGACTACCAAGGTAGCTAAGGGTTCACCTTCCACATCCTCCGCGATGATAACGATGTTCTTGGAGGTCTGGACGATCTTTTCTAGGGCGGGAAGGATATCATTCAGGGCAGAGATTTTCTTATCGGTAATGAGGATGTATGGGTCTTCCAGCTCGCATCTCATCTGCTCAATATTAGTGGTGAAGTAAGGGCTGATATAACCTCGGTCAAATTTCATGCCCTCGACGTATTCAGTTTCGAATTCTAATCCTTTGCCTTCCTCAATGGTGATAACACCATCCTTACCTACCTTTTCCATCACATTGGCAATTAAATTGCCAATGTCCTCATCCGCTGCTGATATGGAAGCTACTTGAGCCACTTGCTCTTTGCCAGCTACAGGGATGGCTATTTTTTTAAGTTCTCCCACCACAGCCGACACTCCTTTCTCAATGCCACGCTTCAAAGCCATGGCATCAGTGCCAGCGGCGATGTTCTTGAAGCCTTCAGCGATAATGCCTTGTGCCAGAATAACAGATGTGCTGGTTCCATCGCCGCACTGGTCATTAGTTTTGGTTGCTGCCTCTTTTACTAGTTGAACTCCCATATTTTCAAATGGGTCGGGCAATTCTATATCCTTGGCGATGGAAACGCCATCGTTGAGAACTGAGGGAGCGCCAAATTTCTTGTCCAGTGCTACTGGACGCCCGCGTGGTCCTAACGTTACTTTAATTGCATCGGTTAGAGTAGTTATGCCTGTTTTGAGTGCTTTTCTTGCTTCTTCACCGAAAAGAAGTTGTTTTGCCATTTAATTCCCCTCCTTTTATGAACTCCGCTTGGCTAAAATATCGCTCTCGCGAACAATAATCAATTCTTCGTCGTCGACCTTAATCTCTGTCCCGGCATATTTGGAATAGATCACCTTGTCTCCTACTTTCACTTCCATAGCGATACGCTTCCCATCTTCAGATAGCTTGCCTGGACCTGCAGCGATGATTTTGCCTTCTTGGGGCTTTTCCTTGACTGTATCTGGTAGAACAATTCCCCCTTTGCTTACTTCTTCCTTGGGAGTAGGTTTAATCACTACCCTGTCTCCCAAAGGCTTAATTTTAGTTGCCATAACACCTCCTTTGTTAAAGCTTAATTTTTAGCACTCTATACGATAGAGTGCTAAGTATTATAACACAAAAATTTTTAAATGCAATACCATGTGCTGGCTGACATTTACGGTTACTTTTTTATGATTTAACAAGGAACTTATCGGTTACATATTACAAATTTGAATCAGAGATTGTTTAGCAACCTATCCCACTCCCTTCCCTTAGCAAGGGAAGGGGAATGTAGGTAAGAGAGGGGTGAAACCCCTCTCTTTAAACCTCTTCCCCCTCTCCTTTGTTTGAGGGAGAGAGGGATAAAGGGGTGAGGTTAGTAAACACTCTCAAATCGTGATCTTGACAAACAAAAAAGGGATATTTATAATCAATTTGTTAGACTTAGCTAACATTTTAACTCATAATGGTAAAACAAAAGATGGTGAAGAGATATAGCGCAAGTCTGGAAGATTATCTTGAGGCAATAGCCAATTTGTATACAGATGGAAAAGTTGTGAAGGTAAGACAACTTAGCCGTATGTTGAATGTAAAAATGCCCAGTGTTACCGCAGCGCTGGAAAGGCTTTCTGAGGAGGGGCTTGTAGTTCATAAGAGGTACGGCGATATAAAGCTCACACCTGAGGGTGATAGAGCAGCCCAGGATGTGATTCACCGTCATAGAGCGTTAAGCCGCTTTTTTGCCGAAGGGTTGAATATCAGCAAGAAAACGGCGGAAGAAGATGCCTGTAAGATTGAACATGTCATTAGCCCGTTAAGTCTGGAGAGGATAGTTAAGTTCATAGAATTTATTGAAGCGTGTCCATTAGGGGAAGCTAATTTCCCGAAGAGGTATAGATATTATCTAGAGCATGGGAAGCCTCCTCCGGAGTGTCTGGAGGGAAGATAGGGAGGAAGAAAAAAAATTACCGTATTAAGTTAGACATGTCTAACAAAAATCGGGGTGAGCGAATGACGATGATAGCAAGTCAAGTTGGAATTGGTGATATGACGAGGATCATAGCGATTAAGATGGGTGCAAGTGCTGGTGCTTTCGGGCGGAGAATGACACAAAAAATCATTATGGTGGGGTATTAAGGGTGGGAAAAAGTTTCCAAGATGGAAGGCGAAGAGGGAAAATTATGAATAACATCGATCCGTCACAGCGACCAAATTGGGTAACTGTGAATCAGATGCATGCAGGGCAGAGCGGTCGCGTGGTTCAAGTTTCAGGTGGGCGTGGGATGACCACCCATCTCCAGGCCCTGGGAATAATGCCTGGCAAAATAGTAACCAAGGTAAGTTCAGCATTTATGAGGGGGCCGGTGGTTATCATGGTGGATCGTGTTCAAGTGGCTATTGGCTTTGGCATGGCCAGCCGGATAATAGTTGCCCTGGATTTAAAGAAGTAGATGAAGATACTTCTGATGGGCAACCCCAATGTGGGGAAGAGTGCCCTCTTCTCCCGACTCACAGGTGTCAGGGTAGCTGTCTCTAACTATCCCGGGACCACCGTGGAGTTTACCCGAGGTTTTATGAAGCTGGGTGGTGAGGCAAACGAGGTGGTGGATGTCCCCGGCACCTATACCCTCGAGCCCATGTCCAAGGCGGAAGAGGTAGCCGCTGAGATGTTGAAGGATGGTAGCGATGTTGTCATTGATGTAGTCAATGCTATCAATCTGGAGCGGAATCTCTATCTCACCCTGGAACTCCTCGAGAGGAAAACGCCGGTGATAGTAGCTCTCAACATGTGGGACGATACCAAACATCGTGGGATACACATAGATGTAAACAAGCTGGAGGAGTTACTGGGAGTGCCTGTTGTCCCTGTGGTGGCGATAACAGGGGAGGGGGTAAAGAATCTGGCCTACCGTATTTCGGAAGCTACTTCACCCTCAATGCCTCCTCGCACCCGAGATGAGAGATGGGCAGCCGTGGGAAATATCGTAGGCCAGGTGCAGACCATCTCTCATCGTCACCACACTCCACTTGAGCACCTGGAGGATGCCTCAGTTAAACCTTTCCCTGGCATCCTTATCGCGGCAGCTATCCTGTGTTTGGCTTTCGTTGTGATACGTTTTATCGGCGAGGGACTCATTAATTACATCTCGAATCCTCTTTTTGGTGACTTCTATGCTCCGCTACTACTTAAGCTGAGTCAAGTTATGGGAGGCGGGGGACTTTTACATGAGATCGTTATCGGGAAGTTAATCGGGGGCGAGATAAATTTTGTCCAGTCCTTCGGGCTTTTGACCACTGGTCTCTATGTTCCCCTGGGGATGGTCCTGCCATATGTGTTTTCTTTCTATCTGGTGCTCGGGATTCTGGAGGATGTAGGCTATCTACCCCGATTAGCGGTACTGTTGGATAATATAATGCACCGCTTGGGTATGCATGGTTATGCTATCATTCCCACGTTTCTTGGCTTGGGATGTAATGTTCCTGGAATACTGGCCACCCGAATACTGGAGAGCAAGAGGGAGAGATTCATTGCCGCCACCCTGATATCTATCGGCGTTCCCTGTGCCGCCCTCCAGGCGATGATCATTGGGTTGGTGGGGGAGTGGGGTTGGCAATATGTGGCTCTGGTTTACGGCAGCCTGCTATGCGTCTGGCTGGTGCTGGGGCTCATTTTAAACCTGACCGTTAAAGGCTTCAGCCCCGAGCTCCTCATGGAAATTCCTCCCTACCGTTTTCCCCCGTGGCGGTTGGTGTGGCAGAAGCTGTGGATGAGGACAATGCACTTTCTGAGGGAGGCCTTGCCCATAATTCTGTTGGGGGTCTTGGTCATCAATGTCCTCTATTTTCTGGGGGTTTTTGATGCCATTGCGGCCTTCACCGCGCCCGTGGTGAGCAAGATGCTGGGGCTGCCACCGGAGGCTATTGGTGCTTTGGTTGTTGGCTTCTTACGCAAGGATATGGCCTTGGGAATGCTGGGTGCCCTCAGCCTGAGCGCCAAGCAACTCGTCGTCGGGAGTGTGGTATTAGCCATGTTCTTTCCCTGTATCGCTAGCTTTGTGGTGCTGACCCGGGAGTTAGGAGCTAAGGGCGTGCTTGCAGCTACCGGGATAATGATAGCTGCCTCCCTGGCTATGGGCAGTTTGCTAAATCTGATTCTGTAAGCGAGGCATAGCTGATAAGATACTGCCACTGGCTCACCGATATGGCAAGATGCACCTCCTGGCTATAAGTGTAGAATTGGCATGCTAGGCATGGCGGCTAGCTTGTTCTTGTTGCGCTAGCCTTTGCTGCCTGGTTCAGCAGCATCTTGAACGCCGCGCCAGGCCTTCTAGAAGCTCTGACTCTGGGTGTGTCGGTGTGGTAGCGGCATAGTCAAGATATATCCTGTTCATCCAAGTAGTGTGTTATTAAAACAAATATAGGCGGAAAGAGGCAAATTTGACCAAGTTATGCGGAGGCTGAGATACTTGGGTAACACTCATGGTATGGTTAGTAATGATACTAATTTACCGTGAGGAGTTACCAGGATGAGAAAGCCAGCCAGCTTTTATTTCTTTAAAACCAAGCCTATTGCCTTAAAGAGCAAATTAGGCATTCAAAGGTACTTTTCCAGGGTCAGAACCCCTAAGGATGACCCTGAGATAGAAAGGTTTAACCAGACCCTGGAGTATGAATGGCTTGCTGAGTATGACTTCAACCGTCCGCATCAGTCTCTTGCCTATCTTGCCGCTGCAGTATATTGAAAGGGAACTTGCTAAAATCCGTAGTCCAGTGTTACCTATGTGGTCAGCCTGCACAAGAGATTGCATTAGTAAAATATTAGTATTACAATCATATGAGTTACTTTGAGGAGGTACAAAGAGATGGAACAATGGAGCAAATATTGGCAGCAAATGACAAAAATGTGGAAGCTTTCCTGGGATCCCTATCTTAAGGCAGCGACAGCTATGCAAGAGCAGAGTGACAGAATGTTAGACCTCATGCTTCAACAGATTGATATCTCTTCAGAAGAAGCCAGAAAGCAGGTCAGAGAATGGCTTCAGGGTGCTAGAGAGGTTAGTAAAGTCTATAGGGCACAGCTAGAAGCAATACAAGAAAACATTAAGAAGCTTGAAGAGATGCTGGAGCAGCCAGCAAAACCAAAGCAAGCTAAACAGTAGTAAAAAGGAATATACCCCATGGATCCTCGCTTTCTAAAATGGTGGGGGGAGGCTTTAACCCTCATGGCATCAAATCTGGAATTCCTTGAGAAGACGATGCCAAAAACTGGCGCAGAAACTTCAGAATGGTTCAAGGCGTGGGAATCCCTTCCTGGGCTTTCTAAACCACCATTTTCAACAGAAACTATGGAAAAGTCCTACCGTGAGTGGCTTTCCTTCTTAGGAGCTGTACCACGGAGTGATTACGAAGCTCTTAAGAACCAGGCAGATGCTTTAGAAACAGAATGCGAAAAATTGAAGCAGACTATAGAGACATTGGTAGAGGATGCGAGCAACTATCCAGGAGTTTCCGGTATTGTAACTCCATGGCTGGAACTCGCCCGAAAGACAATGGATGCTCATATGGAATGGCTGAAGCAGTTCCAGAAAGGCTGGGGAGATGAGCACAGGAGCTCAGAAAAGCCATAAAATGTCATTCCAAATTTGTTTCGGAATCTGAAAAGGGGATGTTGAAACAATCCTGACATTTATCAGGACAGAGTTCAGCATGATAGGTGAGGGGGTGAACAAAAATGGCTGAAGCAGAAAAACCAAAAGATATTACCTCACAGTGGATTGAAGGGCAACAGAATTTACTAAAAATGTGGCTGGATATGACTTCGCAAAGCATGGAACAAGCCATGTCTTTCTGGCAAAGCCCGGCTATCATGACTTCCCTTGGAGACTGGTATCAGAAATGGCTCAAGTCATTCCCCGAGGCTTTTCCTGTCCCGGAATCAACAAAGGGGCTCGGAGCTACAGTTCTTGAGCGGCTTTCCAGCGCTGCTAAAGTTTACCAAGACCTTCTAAGGTTCTGGGCTGATACCATGATGGGGCTGGCTCAATTACAGCCTGGAACTACGCTCTCCGCAGAAAAAACTAAAGAGCTCTATGACCAGTGGGTGAAAAATTATCAAATCATGATGAGTTCCCTCTGGGGAGTAGTCCCTTCAACAGATGTTCAAGAGACAGTAAAAGCCCTGGAAAGTGCTACCGGTACTACTGCGGAATATTACTGGCGACAGATAGAGCCGGTACTCAAAAACTTAGAACAACTGCCCGAGACACTAAGCAAAATGGCTAAGGGTGAGAGTGGGGCTATGGTAGAGTTAACTGGAATATTCTGGAAGAATTACGAAGCTACCCTCGGCCAATCTCTGCGTGCCCCTACCTTCGGCTTTTTTCGGGGATTCACAGCTCTAATGAATAAGACAATCGATGCCTATATCCGATTTAACACTGCTGTTGCTGAGTTTTATGCACTCTTTTACAACACCGGCCTGCATGCTGGTGAGAAGGTCTTCCAGCGACTATCAGAATTTCAGGGCAAGGAGCTCACGCCTGAGACCTTCCACGAGTTCTACCGAACCTGGTGGACAACTAATGAAGATGTCTACCACGACTTATTCTTGTCCCCACAGTTTATCAATCTTCAAGGAGAAGTTGTTCGCCGGGGGCTTCTCTTCAGGAAGTGGCTTGACGATCTTTCCGACGAGGTCCTCAAGTTCACTAATCTCCCCACTAAGAAAGATATGGATGAGGTCTATCATTCAATTTATGAACTCAAGAATGAAGTTCGCTGGCAAAGACGCACTATCCACGACCTGGAGAATCACCTGAAGAGCTCAAGTGGTGGAGCCAAGACTACTCGGAGAACATCTAAAAGGGCTAGCCCAAAGGAGGGACAAATATGACCACCGACATCTTCAATGCCATGGTCAAAGAATATGCCAGAGTCCAGCAAAAGCTTTTGAAGGGCTTTGAGAATATGTTGCGGATTGAAGATGTGGAATCGGGGGTCACATCCTACGAAGTAGTTTACAAAGAGGACAAGGTTGAGCTCCACCATTACCAGCCCGAAACAAAGGTGGTCTACCCTATACCGCTTCTCGTTGTCTATGCCTTGGTTAACCGCCAGTATATGATGGATATTCAGCGTGACCGCTCTCTCTTTAGAAAACTCCTGGATAACGGAATTGACCTCTATGTTATTAACTGGGGCTATCCTACCAAGATAGATAAATATCTCACCATTGAAGACTATATTTTAGGCTACATGGATAACATCGTGAATTTCCTGCGTGAGCAGAGTCGAAACGATAAGATTAATTTACTGGGTGTATGTCAGGGTGGAACTTTTTCTATTATCTACTCAGCTCTTTTCCCGGAGAAGATAAAAAATCTCGTAGCCATGGTAGCACCAGTAGATTTCCATACCAAGGATGGCCTCCTTAATGTCTGGGCGCTATCCTTAGACGCCGACCTTATGGTAGATGTATTAGGAAATATCCCTGGCGAGTTCATGAACCTGGGATTCCTCTGGCTTAAGCCCTTCCAGCTCATTTTAGACAAATATGTCGGACTCCTCGATAACATAGATGATCCAGAGGTAGTTCACAATTTCCTGTGTATGGAAAAATGGATTTTTGATTCCCCAGATCAAACCGGAGAAAGTTTTAGAAAGTTCATTAAGGACTTATACCAGGAAAACAAGTTAGTCAAGAATGAACTCATGCTCGGGAAACGGAGAGTTGACCTCAAAAAGATTACCATGCCTGTGCTCAACATCTATGGAGAGCAGGACCATCTTGTCCCCCCTTCTTCCTCTCGGCCTCTTGAAAAGTTAATAGGCTCCAAAGATTTGACTACCAGAAGTTTTCCTATGGGACATATTGGCATGTATGTCAGTTCCAAGTCACAAAGCGAAGTTGCACCCTTGATGGCTCAATGGCTCATCGAACGCTCAAAGCCAGAACCAGCCAGCCCCACAGCAAAACCGAAAGCAAGAAAGAGGTAACAAACGAGGTAAAGGTGAAACTTTCCCCTATTCGAGGGAGCATTCATCCTCTCAATGACAAAAAAACGCCCTCGCAAACACCCAACATAAGTTATTGCTAGTTTTTTGGTTTTAATATAATATTATAAATTCGAAATTATTTGAGGAGGTTGGATAATGCCAATTAACATGATTGTCTGTTGTAAACAAGTTCCTGACCCTGAGGCTCCCCCAGCTTCATTCAAGGTAGCTGGGGACAAGATGACTGTGCCGCCAGATGTAAAGCCAGTGGTTAGTCCTTATGACGAAAATGCTATGGAGGCTGCTTTAAGGATTAAAGACGCGATAGGCGGCAAAATCACGGTAATTAGCCTCGGTAACAATCTAACCCGTGATGTGATTAAGAAACCGCTGTCTGTGGGTGGTGATGAGCTTATCCTTCTTGAAGACGCGGCTTTTGAAGGGGGTGATAGTTGGGCAACAGCCAATGCACTGGCTGCCGCGATTAAGAAAATAGGGGAATACGACCTTATTCTCTGTGGGCGGCAATCCGCTGACTGGAATGCCGGTCAGGTTGGTTTGGGCATCGCGGGGATTTTAAGTATTCCTGCCGTGAGCGTGGTCAGGAAAATAGAGATTGTTGATGGAAAAGCGAAAGTAGAGCGAGCGGTTCGTGATGGCTATGAAGTTGTGGAAGTTGCGCTTCCTGCATTGCTTACCATAACCAGCGAGCTGGGTGATTTACGCTATGCTGCGCTAAAAGGGATTATGGCGGCGGCGAAGAAGCAACCCATCGTATGGAAACCAGCGGACATCGGACTTGAGCCCTCTCAAGTTGGCGCTGCTGGGAGACGTGTTAAATTAGCTAAACTCTTTCAGCCAGTAAGGGAGACTAAGTGCGAGATAATCGGAGGAGATACTCCCGCAGAAGCTGGCGCTAACTTGGCTGTAAAGCTCAGAGAAGCAAAAAAACTCTAACTTAAGGAGGAAATGATGGCTGAAAATAAAGGTATATTAGTTTTCGGAGAAATAGCAGAGGGGAAATTTTCTTCCATTACCACTGAATTGCTGGGATGTGGTAGGAAGCTTGCTGACGAATTAAAGGAGAATTTATCCTGTTTATTAGCCAGTGATAAGGTTGGTGACCTTTCCAAAGAGGCAATTGCTTTTGGAGCAGACAAAGTCTATACCGTGGAAGGCTCAGCGTTAAAGCAATACGAAGCAGACTGTTATATGCAGGTCGCTGCCCAGGTTATCGGGCAGGTTTCACCTCGTGTCATCTTGCTGGGCAATACGCCCATGGGTGCCGACTTAGCTCCTCGCCTTGCTTTTAGACTTCATGTTGGGTTATCTACAGACTGCCTTGAGTTGAGCATAGACCCAGGGATAAAGCAGCTTATGCAGACGAGTTCGGTGTATGGAGGCAATGCTCAGGCGATATTCACAACCGAGGCTCTGCCCCAAATAGCTACTATCAGAGTGAAGGCAATGTCGCCCATAGAGCGCGATGGGTCAAGGAAGGGAGAAGTTATTCCTACTAAAGTTGCCATAGATATGTCTAAGGTGAAGACAAAGATAGTGGGGACTATAAAAGAGGAAGTAACTGGCGTTAAGCTTGAGGATGCCTCGGCGATAGTTTGTGGAGGCAGAGGGTGTGGTGGACCTGACCCTTACAATACTACCTTGAAAGAGCTTGCCGCTGTGCTCAAGGGCGCCGTAGGTGCTTCCCGACCTCCATGTGATAATGGATGGGTGCCTGAGGCGATGCACATCGGTCTCACCGGTAAGATTGTCGCTCCCGATATTTATTTTGCTATCGCAATATCAGGAGCCAGCCAGCATATGTCTGGTTGCAGTGGCTCCAAGACCATCATTGCCATTAACAAGGACCCTGAGGCGAATATATTCAAGCAAGCTCACTATGGAGTGGTGGGTAAATTTGAAGATGTTGTACCTGCTTTGACCAGTAAGCTGAAGGAATTGCTGGCGGGGTAAATCAATTTAATACAGAACTTATTCCTTTTCTTGCTTCCTTTGAGCAATGACTTTCTGGGTGAGATGAGGTGGCACCTCTTCGTAGTGGCTGAATTCCATGGTGAAGCTGCCCCGTCCCTGTGTTATTGACCTCAAGCTTATAGCATAATCCAGCAATTCTGAGTAGGGGCACTGAGCTTGAATAGTATTATTTTTGCCTTCAGGTTCTATCCCGAGCACACGTCCTCTTTTTGAGTTAAGGTCACCAGTGAGGTCGCCAGTGAATTCTTCTGGAGCGGTTATCGTCAAGTTCATTATCGGCTCAAGTAGGATCGGTTGTCCCTGAGATAATCCCTTTTTCAAAGCTTGCGCCCCGGCGATTTTAAAGCAGATATCTGATGAATCCACCGGGTGGAAGCTACCGTCGTAAAGCGTGACCTTGGTGTCCATAATGGGATAGCCAGCCAGGATTCCTTCCTGCCTTGCTTCGTTGACTCCTTTCTCCACCGCCGGGATGTAATTTTTGGGTATCGCTCCGCCGACAATTCTCTGGGTAAACTCAAAACCGCTGCCTCGAGGCAAAGGCTCGAGCTCCAACAAGACATGTCCATATTGCCCATGTCCCCCTGTTTGCTTCTTGTGCTTGTATTCTGCCTTGGTTGCCGCAGTGATGGTTTCCTTGTAAGGAATCTTTGGTGGGCTCAAAATTAGCGTTACACCGAATTTGCGATGTGCTTTTTCCTTCACCATCTCTAAATGAGCATCGCCGATTCCTGAAATTAGAACCTCATTGGTATCCTGCTCCCTGTGTATTTGAAGGGCAGGGTCCTCCTCACAAATCCGGGGTAAGATTGTGCTCATTTTATCCAGGTCAGCTTTAGTTTGGGGTTGGACTGCCATTGTCATATTTGCCTGAGGGAACTCGATGCCCTCCAGTATTAAGTGGCGTTCAGGAGAGCAGAGGGTATCTCCGGTGGTGGTCAAGCTCAATCTAGCCACTGCGCCAATGTCACCAGCGGCTAGTTCGGGGACTGGTTCCTGGCTCTTCCCCCTTAAAACGAAGAGCTGACCAATGCGCTCCATACCATTCTTGGTAGCATTCCAAACCTGAGAGTTGCTCAATAGCAAGCCAGAATAAACGCGGAAGTAATTGAGCTTACCTACATATGGGTCAGCGGTGGTTTTAAACACGAAGCTACTCAAAGGTTCCCCCACAGCTGGTTTAACTTCTTCTTTTTCCTTGGTTGTTGTGTTTACCGCTGTGATGGCACCGTGTTCTTCAGGCGAAGGGAGGAAATCGCAAATGGCGTCGAGAAGGGACTTTATGCCGATACCCTGTAATGCTGAACCAGCGAAAACAGGGACTAATTTCCTTGAAACCGTTGCCTTCTTTATGGCTTGAAGAATTTCCTCATTGCTTATTTCCTCTCCCTCTAAATATTTGGTTAGAAGTTCGTCATCAACCTCAACAGCAGCCTCTACTAATTTCTCGCGATAAGAAGCGGCCTGTTCTGAAAGCGAGGAAGGTATATCTGTTTCCTTCAGTTCAGCTCCAGCATAACCTTTCATGCTGACCAGGTCTACGAAACCTTTGAAGTCACTTTGTGAGCCTATAGGGAGTATAGCAGGCAGACAATTTGCCCCTAATTTAGCCTGTATTTCTTTCAAAGTAGCAAAGAAGTTGGCATTCTCTTTGTCCATCCTGTTGATGAACAGCAAGCAAGGTAGATTTGCTTTTTCCACATATTCCCAGACCTGTTCGGTTCCCACTTCCACGCCTGAAGCAGCGCCGACCACGATTATTGCTCCTTCGCTAACACGCAAACCACATTTAATTTCACTGGTAAAATCGGCGTATCCTGGAGGATCAATGAGATTTATCTTCGTCTCCTTCCATACTTGGGGAAGCAGCGATAGGTTGATACTCATATGGCGCTCTATCTCGCTAGGGTCATAATCGGAGGTAGTAGTTCCATCCCCGATATTACCTAAACGTTTAATAGTCCCCGAAGCGAACAGCATTGATTCAGCAAGCGATGTCTTCCCAGTGCCATAATGGGATAACAAAATTACATTACGGATTTCATCTGGGCCATATTGAATAGCCATTATTCTATTTTGATATCCTTTCTCTTTGTTTCTTTCTTTCGGGGCTTTTCTGCCTGCTCAATGGCAGCATCGATTAAGCTGCGCAGAGCTAACAACCTCTCTTTGCGAGCAGTTCGAAGGTGGCTCTGCACCTCTTCGGAGAATAGTGGGATCCCTGCTGTGTTAATCCTCACCACAAATCCCTTCCCAGGCTCGTGTTCAATCTCAAAAATCCTCTCTGCCATTCTGCCTCCTTTCTTCACTTGGATTTATCACTTGCTTGGAAGCTGATTTTCAACCTCTCATCTTCAAACCTGGCCTTGTCTACCGCTAAACCTCTCAGGATATTGGGCAAAATTATGTTTCTTCGGAATGATGCTACCTGTATGGTAAGTTCATCACCGTTTCTGGCTAAGTTGATGTTCCCTTTGGCGATGAATGGCAAGGCCATGCTAAGTATATAGCTATTATCTTCACGCTTGATGCTTTGAATCTGGCCATGGAAGAATAACTTAGCAGGGTCATTATCCCGGTAAAGGGTCTTCCCTACAGCCTGGAGCATTGGTATTCCTACCACCTCTTGCTGAAACAAGGGCAGGCTCAAAACAGGCAAGGGAGCAAAGCACTCCTCGATTAAAGTATAGTATTCTTTCTGGCTCTTCTTCCAGTAATCAAAATAAGGGTCTTTTACTTCTTCAGAAATGAAGCGATTGCAAATAATGAGGTCCGTGGGGTAACCATAAAGGTTAAGGTAGGTGAATGTGCGCTGTGCTTCCTTAATCACCATTTTCTCAGGATTGACCACCAGGCGCATCGAGGATTTTTTGGGGTCGCTAAGCAAATTCTGTATCCTATCAAGCTCGCTGAACAGGTGTTCTGCGGAGTCGAATACCTCATCGCTTGGCATAGGTATATTGGAAGCGAATTTAACTAGAGGTCGTACCATGCCGACGATAGCTCGTCCTTTTGGGAATATCCTGTGCATCCACCACCGCAATATTTCGGGGAAACTAAGCAAACGCAAAGTCTCCCCGGTTGGAGCACAATCTACAATGGCAACATCATATTTATTATCGTCGTGGTAATGGGAGATGTAAAGCAAATTAGCTAGTTCTTCCATGCCAGGCAGGACAGCTATGTCATCGGCAACAACCTCGTCTATGCCACGCCAGGCTAGCAAAGCTGTTATCCATTCCTGGACAGTATCCCAGTAAGTTCTCAAAGTTTGTGACATATTGGTTTCCTGCGCCCATAAATTGGAGGCGATAAGCTGTGGCTCATTACCAAGGGTGATGTCGAAGGAATCGGCGAGGCTATGGGCAGGGTCGGTGCTAAGAACTACAGTTTTGTAACCCAGCTCTGCGGCTCTTAGCGCCGTTGCTGCAGCTACAGTGGTCTTGCCTACCCCTCCTTTGCCGGTATACAGGATAATTCTCATTTCGCTTATTATAAGCTTCTTCAAACAGAGTGAGCAACTATTGTCCGACGATAAAGCGTGATGCTACAATTGCAGCGTTCGGGAATATCAAGATGAAATTAAGTCGCAAGCAAGTAGAGCATGTAGCCTGGTTAGCACGTCTGGGTTTAAGCGAAGATGAAATCGAGAAATTTACAGTTGAGCTATCCAATATTCTGGAAAATTTTGAGATACTTAATCAGGTGGACACAGCTGATGTGCCACCGGCAACTCATGCAGTTCCATTACAAAGCGTTTTCAGGGAAGACCAGAGTTTTCCTTCATATCCTCAAAGCGATGTCCTTGCTAATGCTCCCAAAAGGGAAGAGGGCTGCTTTAAGGTGAAGCCAGTTTTGGAGTAGGCATCTTAGTTAGGATAAATGATTAATGCCGTTGCTGTAGTCTGTGGCTATCTGCTTGGTTCTATTCCTTCAGCTTACCTTGCTGCTCGCCTCAAAAAAGGGATAGACATTCGTAATGTCGGAGGCAGGACTGTGGGGGCGCTGAATGTCTACTATGAAGTAGGGCTTGCAGCCGGAATACTTGTTTTGCTGGTTGACATTGGCAAGGGGATAGCGGCGGTTCTCTTAGCTCGCTGGCTCGGCGTTGATTTAGTATTTCAACTTCTTGCCGGGCTGGCTGCTGTGTTAGGTCACATTTTCCCCGTTTTTCTCAAGTTCCATGGTGGCCGGGGAGGAGCCACTACCATAGGTGTCCTCCTTATTTTATTGCCCAAGGCAATTCCCTTCTGGCTTGGTACATGTGTCATAGTGTTGCTTATTACCCGCAATATAACTTTCTGCTACAGTATGGGGTTCATTTGTTTCCCCGTTGTGGCTGGGTTAATCTACGGCGATGTATCTTTAGTGGCTTTCTCTCTAGGGTTACCACTATTCCTGGGGATAAGGTATATTCCCAGGCTGAGCGAGATGCATTCAAAAGCTGGCGGCAGTTGGCGGAAAGTCATCTCCCGCAGTAGCGTTATGGAGAGGCTTTAAGTTTTATGAACAAGCTTTGTCAACTGACTATCCACGAAGCTCACGAACTTCTTAAACGAGGTGAGATTTCCTCGGTCGACCTTACCAAAGCTACACTGGAGCGTATCGCTGAGGTAGAGGACAAAATTCATGCCTGCGTCACTGTTACCGAAGACATTGCTTTAAGGCAAGCTGAGGAGGCGGATGGTTATATACGGAATGGCAATATTACGCCGTTAGCTGGTGTGCCTATGTTAATCAAGGATGTTATCTGCACCGAGGGAATACGAACTACCTGTTCTTCAAAGATACTGGAAAACTTCGTTCCGCCTTACGATGCCACAGTGATAAAGAAACTGAAGACGCAAAAAGCAGTGGTATTAGGCAAGGCGAATATGGATGAATTTGCCATGGGCTCTTCTACAGAGCATTCTGCCTTTTTCCCCACTCACAACCCCTGGAATCTAAACTATGTTCCCGGTGGTAGCAGTGGTGGCCCTGCCGCTGCTGTGGCTGCCGATGAAGCCGTCTACGCTCTTGGCTCTGATACCGGCGGCAGCATACGCCAGCCGGCAGGATTTTGTGGGGTAGTGGGTCTAAAGCCCACTTATGGGCGGGTGAGCCGTTTTGGTTTGGTTGCCTTCGCCAGCTCCCTCGACCAGATTGGACCGATAACCAAGGATGTTACCGATTGCGCCCTGGTGATGAATGCTATTGCGGGATATGATTCTATGGACTCCACCTCAGTGGATTACCCGGTACCGAATTATGTTTCTTATTTAATGCGTGACCTTAAGGGGCTACGTATTGGCATTCCCCGGGAATACTTTGTGGAAGGGATGCAAGAAGGGGTAAAGTCAGCTTTGGAAATGGCGATAAAGAAGCTTGAGGAGCTAGGTGCCGAAATAGACTGGGAAGTCTCTTTACCACACACCAAATATGCCTTAGCAGTCTACTATATAGTTGCCCCGTCTGAGGCTTCGGCGAACCTGGCTCGCTATGATGGAGTTAAATATGGCTTCTCGGAGCAAAATGCCAGCAGTGTGATAGAGGCGACGGAAAAGACACGGCAATTTGGCTTTGGAACTGAGGTCAAGCGGAGAATAATGTTGGGTACCTACGCTCTGTCCGCTGGCTATTATGATGCTTATTACCTCAAGGCGCAGAAGGTGCGTACCTTGATAAAACAGGAATTTGAACAAGCTTTTGAGAAGTATGATGCCCTGGTTACCCCGACATCGCCCACGGTGGCATTCAAATTGGGTGAGAAGCTGGAAGACCCGATGCAAATGTATTTGAGCGATGTCTGCACCTTGCCCATAAATATCGCTGGCATTCCCGCCATCTCTATACCCGCTGGATTTGCCCATGGTTTACCTGTCGGTATGCAGGTCCTGGGCAAGCCGTTCAATGAGGAAACAATACTGCGTATTGCCTTTGCCTATGAGCAGGCAACTGATTGGCACAAAAAGAGACCGGAAATATAAACAACAAATTTCAAATATCTGATTAAAAAGACTTGACAGAATACACGGAAGCGTGTATGGTTAAATAAAAAGATAAGTAAGTCAGCAAAGAAGACGAGGCGGTTAATTATGGAAGAAATTAAGCACATAAAGTTTTTGAACAGAATTATATGTGGCAATAATTTGGAACTGCTTGGGGATATTCCAGATAAAAGTATAAATTTGGTTATAACATCTCCACCCTATTACAAACAGCGGGATTATGGTGAGGGAATAGGGAATGAGAGAACCGTCGAAGAGTATATCGAAAATTTGTGCAAAGTCTTCCATGAATGTGTTAGAGTAGTCAAAGATGATGGCAGTATTGTATTCAACATCGGGGATAAATATGAAAACGCAAATCTTTTGTTAGCACCGTATAGATTTGCTATCGAAGTCTTAGAAAAAGAGCCCGTAAAGCTTGCAAATAACATCACTTGGGTTAAACTAAACCCCACCCCTAGACAATTCAAAAGAAGACTTGTGAGTAGCACGGAGCCTTTTTTCCATTTTGTTAAGTCCGATAGTTACTATTACAACATAAATGAGTTTATGAGCCGTTTAGCTATTATAGAGCGGAAAAACAATAAAAGTAGTAATAACATAGGTAAAACATATGTCGAACTGATAGAAAGCTCCTCACTATCAGAGGAACAAAAAAATATGGCAAAAGAAGAACTATTAGAGGTAATTCAAGAAGTTAAAACGGGTAAAATAGATAGTTTTCGTATGAAAATAAGAGGCATCCATTCCTCACCTTTTGGAGGACAAGACGGAGGCAGGAAAATTCAGTTAATGAAGAAGGGTTTTACTATAATAAGAATACACGGAGATGCCCTAAAGCGTGATGTGATTGAGTGTCCAGTAGAGACAATAAAAGGCTGTAAGCATCCAGCGATATACCCTGAGTATATAATTCAGGAATTACTTAAACTACTTACGCGGAAAGGTGATGTAGTTTTAGACCCCTTCATGGGCTCTGGAACTACGGCTGTAGCCTGTAAGAAGTTATGCCGGAACTACATAGGATTTGAAATCAACGCGGATTATTGTAAGTATGCCGAAGAAAGAATAAAAAACATTGAATATCAACCGTCTATAGAGGGACTTTCATGAAAGAAACCAAAGATCCTACTCAAATACTTGAACATACTTACAGACAAGCTACTGAGGAAATTACAAAAGACGATGGTAAATCTTTTCTGAATACACTCAACAGGGAACAAAAAGAATGGCTGATTACAATAGCAGACAAATGCGAATCGCTTAAGGCGGTAGTTACAACACTCGCAACAAGTCTAACAAAGAAAATAGAAAGCCCTAAGCAAGATGTAAGATGCCACAAGATTGGACTGGAAGGTGGTTATTCAGGAAGAACATTTGATACCAATTATATAACACCGTTTTTCAAAAGGAAATTTCGAAGATTATCTATGAAGGAAAGTGGCTGGCTAACTAGGTCTATTGAACAAGCACACGCCTTTACTCTTGACTTCCCAGGTAAGATTAGAGACAAAAATGTAAAACAATCTTTTTTACAAATTCTGAATGATATTGAAGAAAATAAAGCCGACCCACAGAAATATCTGGTAGGTTTGCTCATACTTCTAATACAACAAACTGCTATAACTCAAACAAAATTTACCCATGCTATTTCTAGAGAAACGGTAACTATTGAATCAATAATAAAATGCTTAAAATCACACTTTTTCGGAGGATACAGTGTTTGGGGTGCGTCCCGGCTACCAGTCGTAGCAATATACTCAATATACCAAATATTAATGAATGATGTTACACGATACCAAGGTAAGAAGCTTCAACCAATAAGAAGCCATTTAGCTCCAGATGTGCGTTCAAGAGCTATTGGAGATATAGAAGTAACTGGTGGCAACGGCGAATACTTTGAAGCTGTTGAAATCAAACATAACATACCTATCAATTCTGCAATAATCGAGGACGCATACCAGAAATTCAAGGACACCCCTATCACACGCTATTACTTGTTAACGACGGCAGAACCCGATACTGAAAGTGGAGAAGAGGAACAGGTTAGAGCTCTAATAGCGAAAATTAGAAAAGAACATGGGTGTGAGATAATAGTTAATGGAATAATACCATCGTTAAAGTATTATCTGAGGCTATTACCAAATCCTGTGAATTTTATAGAAAGATACACAGATAATTTAGGGGTAGAGTTCTCTAAAACTACAGAGATTAAAGAGCAACATCTAGCAGAGTGGGGAGGAATTATCAAAGAACTAACTAAAAACGCAATTTCAACGGAGTAATGATAATACCACCTCCACAAGTAAAATAACTCCCAAGCAAACAGCCTAGCATTGCAAAGTCGAGACAAGTCTTTTATAAGAGGGGCGAAGCCTCTCTTAAATAAATTCTTCCCCTTCCCTTGTTAAGGGAGGGGGATATAAGGGGAGGGTTACCTGAATAAAAAGCTATGAGTGATCTGAAAGTCACCTGCTATTCAGGCCATACCTATGCCGAACGACCACAATCTTTCCTGTGGCAGGGTAAAGAATATAAGGTTAAGGAGATAGAAAAAGCATGGGAAGAGCCTGGTAAAAGGTTGTTTAAGGTTACTACGGATAGAGGTAAATTATTTGAGTTATGCTACAATGAAGCAGATGGCCAATGGTCAGCTATTGAGCTGGTAGCTTAGGAGGCGATATGAACGAAATCTTTGAGATTCTGGAGGATAACGCTCGGGCAACCCCGGAGCAAATTGCTGCTATGGTTGATATATCTGCCGGCAAGGTAAAAAGCATAATCAAGAAAGCTGAGGAAGATAAAACTATTCTGAAATATAAGACCATAATTAACTGGGCTAAATTAGGCCGGGAAGAGGTGTTGGCGTTAATTGAGGTTAAGGTGGCGCCGCAGCGAGATGTAGGCTTTGATGCTATTGCGGAGCGTATCTGCCGCTTCCAGGAGGTGTATTCTGCCTACCTGGTTTCGGGCACTTACGACCTGGCGATATTGGCGAAGGGCAAAAACATGCAGGAAATAGCTGGCTTTGTAACTGGAAAGCTGGCTCCATTGGAAAAAGTGCAAAGCACCACCACCCATTTTCTGCTCAAGCGGTATAAGGATGATGGTGAATTGCTTGAACCCACAGAGGAGAATAAACGGCTGCCGTTAAGCCTGTAATCTACTAGCATGGACACTATTCAGATTAAAACTATGGATAATTTTATTTCACAGAAGGTAAACAACATATCGCCCTCAGGCATCAGGAAGTTTTTTGACTTACTCTCCTCTCTAGAAGGTGTTATCTCCCTTGGTGTAGGTGAGCCGGACTTTGTTACCCCATGGCACATCAGGGAAGCTGCTACATATTCCCTGGAGAGGGGTTATACCATGTATACCTCAAACTACGGTATGCTCGAATTGCGTCAAGAGCTGGCAGGGTACCTGGAACGTCATTATGGGATTAGCTACCAGCATGAGCGAGAAATCCTCGTCACCGTTGGTGTCAGTGAAGGGCTTGACCTTGCGATGCGAGCTATTCTGAACCCCGGTGATGAAGTGATTATTCCCGAACCATGGTATGTCTCTTATCCGCCCTGTGTCATCCTCGCTGGTGGCATACCGGTATTTGTGCCTACAAGCAAACAAAATAATTTTGCCCTCAAGGCCGAAGATGTTGAACCCCTGATTAATAAACATACTAAGGCTATCCTCATCGGCTATCCCTCCAATCCCACTGGCGCAGTGATGCCGCGTGAGGAACTGAGCAAAATCGCCAGGTTAGCTCAAAAATACAACCTCCTGGTGGTTTCAGATGAGATTTATGCCAGGTTGGTCTATGGGGTGGAGCACACCTGTTTTGCCAGTCTTCCGGGGATGAAAGAGCAAACCATTTTGCTCGGTGGATTTTCCAAGGCATTTGCCATGACTGGCTGGCGGATAGGCTATATAGGTGCTAACCAGCAGCTTATCGAAGCTATGGTCAAGATTCACCAGTATACCATGCTTTGTGTGCCAACGATGTCGCAAATGGCTGCTATCGAGGCATTAAGGTCTGGTGACGATGATGTTGACAAAATGGTTAAGGAATATGATAGGCGTCGAAAGTTCATAGTCAAGAGGCTAAATGAAATTGGCCTACCTTGTTTTGAACCTAAGGGAGCTTTTTATGCTTTTCCTTCGATAGAGGCTACCGGGATGAATTCCGAAGAGTTTGCCGAAAGGCTACTGATGGAGGAGCGGGTGGCTGCAGTGCCTGGCTCTGCCTTTGGACAATGCGGCGAAGGCTTTATCCGCTGCTGCTATGCTACCTCCATGGCTAGCATTGAGGAAGCACTGAAAAGAATGGATAGATTTGTTAAAAAGAACCATTGAGGATGGGGAAAATGGGAAAAGAGTTGTATTCTATGTGTGCTAAGTGTGCTAAAAGAATTTGTGAGCCCTATACCCCGATTAGCACGGAACCACCCCCTGTAGAAGAAGCACCGCTTTTCTGTCCTATGCGGCTTAAACATAGCGTAATTGAAGAGGCTCTGGCTGAATATGACAAACCTGATATTAAAGAATTTGCTCGTCTTTCTTCGCTGCAAGAAGCCGAGTGCTATGAATGGGTTCCCACAGGTAGCGGAGATAGCCTGGGGCTCAGGACTAAATTTCCCCGGTTGGAAGAGACGATGCAATTTGCTCGAAAAAAGGGCTATCACAAATTAGGCATTGCTTTCTGCATCGGGTTGGACAACGAAGCTCGGATTCTGGACAGGATGCTGGAAAACCACGGTTTCCAGGTAGTATCTGTTTGCTGTAAGGTAGGGATGGTTGATAAGGAGAGGATAGGGCTTAAAAGGGGAGAAATGATATTAGGGAAAAGAGGTTACATGTGTTATGAGTCTATGTGTAGCCCTATTGCTCAGGCAGAAATTCTAAATTCAGAGGGGGTGGACCTGGCTATCCTTCTGGGGCTATGTGTGGGACATGATACTTTGTTTATTAAATATTGTCGGGTTCCAATGACTGTGCTTGCGGTGAAAGATAGGGTATTCGGGCACAATCCATTGGCTGCCATTTATCTATCCTCTTCACCTTATTATAGTCGACTTATGACTTCCTGAAAGAATCAGGAAGATTTATAGAATCGAGTTAAGATTCCGTCCTCTAAAGGAGCCTCATGTTCTCTTTGACTTCCCTCATAGTCTCTTTGGCGATAGCCTCAGCGCGGGTAGCTCCATCAGCGAGAACTTCAGTAACATAGTTGGGTTTTGCCGCTAAAGCAGCCCTCTTTTCTCGGAAAGGTTCAAGATTTGAGGCGATATTCGCCGCCAATAGTTTCTTGCACTCAACGCAGCCGATTTTAGCGCTGCGGCAATCCGAGGCAATTTCATCTACTCTATCGGGGGTGAAGAATTTGTGGAGGCTGAAGATGTTGCATATTTCGGGGTGCCCCTGGTCGGAGCGATAGCGGCGGGCGGGGTCGGTGACTGCAGTCATCACTCTTTCCAGGATTTGTTGTGGGGAAGATGCTATCTCAATGTAGTTATTGTAGCTTTTGCTCATCTTGCTAACTCCGTCCAGCCCCATTATCAGGGGGAATTGGGTGAGCTTTGCCTGTGGCTCAGGAAATACAAATCCAAAGAGTGAATTAAATCGGCGCACTATCTCTCGAGCTAACTCAAGATGAGGAAGCTGGTCTTCGCCTACAGGGACAACCTCTCCCTTGTAAAGGGCAATATCAGCAGTCATAAGCACCGGATAGCCTACCAGCCCGTAGTTGACATTATGTGGCTGCATCTTTACTTTCTCTTTAAATGTTGGCACACGCAACAGCCAATTTAGTGGAGTCACCATGCTGAACAGGGTATGAAGTTCCGTAACTTGAGGGACATGGGATTGAACAAAGAGGATGCTCTTCTCGGGGTCAATGCCTGCTGCCAGCCAGTCAAGCACCATTTCGTGGATATCCTCCTGGAGAGTATCGGTATTTTCCAGCGTGGTAAGGGCGTGGATATCCACCACGCAGTAAATGCAATTGTATTCCTGTTGAAGTGAAACGCAATTCTGGATGGTTCCCAGGTAATTGCCAATGTGCTGATTACCGGTCGGGCGGAATCCCGAAAAAACACGCTTCTTCATTTTATGGCGAGAAGTTTAGCATATGGATAGGCAGCCAGCAAAGATACTTGCTATTCCCATTTTGGAGGAATCGCAGCAGCTCGAGACTGACATATTAAACAGCAAGTGTGAAAAATTGGTAGCGCATACCGGATTCGGACCGGTGATCTCCTCCTTGAGAGGGAGGTGTCCTAGGCCTCTAGACGAATGCGCCGTATATTATTATGGTCTTTGTAAGCTGAAGGGTCAAGCCAGGGCATGAACAGAAGAAAGTAAGTAGCCTGGTTTCTGGTGTTGTCCTTTGGAAGAGGAAGGATTAGAATAGTTAGCAAATTGTGGCTTGAAAGGCAAATAGTAATGGGAGTCAAACTTTACAAGAGACCAAGGCTCAAAAATCCGGTCATGATAGCCAGCTGGCCTGGAATCGCAAATATCGGGCTCATCGCTGTTGATACTCTAAGGGAAGCATTGGAGGCGGAGGAATTTGGGGAGATAGAACCATGGGATTTCTTCTATCCTCAGCGAGTGTCAATTAAGGACGGTGTCTTGGAAGCTTTGGAATTTCCCAGCAGTAAATTTTATTTCAGGAAGACCAGGAAGCAGGATTTGATATTTTTCATCGGCGAAGAACAGCCTGCCGGGGGTAGCAGTGTATATGCGGAGGGAGAGAAGGCTTATCAGATAGCTAACCTTGTTTTAGATGTTGCTGAGAAGTTCCACTGTCGAAGAGTCTATACTTCGGGAGCTGCTGTGGCTCCGATTCACTACACAATGGTTCCCAAGGTCTGGGCAGTGCCCAATAATCGAGATTTAGTTGCCGAGACTAGGAAATATGAGAACACCATTTTAATGAGTGAAATCGAGGGGAGGGAGGGGCAGGGCAACATTGTTGGGTTGAATGGGCTCTTGCTGGGAGTGGCGAGAAAGCGGGGGATTGAGGCTATTTGTGTGATGGGGGAGATACCAGTTTACCTGCAGGGCTTACCATTGCCTTATCCTAAGGCTTCAAGGTCAGTGCTGGAAGTACTGACTCGTAGTCTAGGAATTGAAGTTGACATAAGTAAACTGGATAGATGGGCAGAACAGCTAGAACAAGAAATTGAGGACGTTTATAACCAAATTCCTTCAGAGATAAAGAAACAGCTGGAGAAGCTAAAACAGGTAACTTATGCTAAGTCTGCTGAACCCAGTCCGATAACTGAAGAGGATAAGAGAAAGATTATGAAGGACATTGATAAATTCTTTAAGAAACGAGGTGGGGGAATTGAGTGAGAGGAGTCCGTTTAAAGTCTATAGAAAACCGAAATTTCAAAGTTCCTCTCTGGTGGTAGGCTGGAGTGAAGATGCTGGTCAATTAGGTCCCGGCGTTATCGATTATTTAAGCCAGAGATTAGGTGGTGAAAGATTTGGTGAAATTGAACCTGAGGGTTTTTTCTCCTTAAGCGGGGTTAGGGTGGAGGATGACGTAGCTCAATTTCCGGAGAGCACTTTTTACTCCTGCGAGGAGAATAACCTGGTTATTTTTAGAAGCGCCGCGCCTGGATTTGAGTGGTATAAATTCCTGAATTCAATTCTGGATGTAGCTGGGCATTACTGTGGGACAAAAGAATTATACACCATTGGGGGGATGGTTACTTTAGCTCCTCACACCGCTCCCCGGACATTATTGGCTGTCGCCAGCTCGCAGGAAGTAAAGGATGTTTTAGGTCAATATAATTTAGCCAGGGATATGGATTATGAAACTCCGCCCGGTCAAAGGCCGACATTAAATTCCTTTCTGTTATGGATGGCTGCGAGGAGAAATATTCCCGGGGTAAATCTCTGGGTGCCAATACCGTTTTATCTGGTAACGAGTGAAGACCCTGAGGCTCAGAAGAGAGTCCTTCAATTCTTTGATGAAAGATTTGGGTTGAACATCGACTTTGGCGATATTGACCATGATATTGAGGAACAAAATGAAAAACTAGCTCAGGCAAGGCTTCGTCTTCCTGAGGTCGATGATTATATTCGGAGGTTAGAAAGCAACCTCAGGTTATCTCAGGAAGAGAATGAGAGATTAACCCAGGAGATCGAGGAATTTTTGAGAAAAGAGGAATAATTGCTACCGTCTTTCCCTTAATTCTCGGGCTAATGCCACCAGGTTTTTAAGTGCGGGCACCACCTCCTCCCATTTTCTTGTTTTTAATCCACAATCCGGGTTTATCCAGAAATTTTCCTGTGGGAATACTTTTAGAGCTCTATTTACCACCTTTTTCATATCCCTGGTGTTTGGGATGACAGGCGAGTGAATATCCCAGACTCCTAATCCTATTTGGCGGTCAAATTTCACTTTCTCGAAATGTCCGATGATATCGCCTCTGCTTCGAGAAGCCTCGATAGTAATTACGTCAAAATCCATGTTCACAATCTGGTCGATAATGTCCCCGAATTCCGAATAACACATATGTGTTTGTATCTGGATCTCGGCCTTAGCTTGTGAAGAAGCTAGCCTGAAGGATTTTGTGGCCCAATCAAAATATCCGTTCCAGTTCCTTCTTTTAATGGGAGTTCTCTCCCTGAAGGCAGGTTCATCGATTTGGACTACTTTGATGCCATTTCTCTCGTAATCTTGTATTTCGTCCTGTAGACATAAGGCTATCTGATAGGCAACCTCGGAGACGGGAATATCGTCTCTTACAAAACTCCAGGCTATTATAGTAACAGGACCGGTGAGCATTCCCTTAACTGGCTTTTTAGTCAGACTCTGGGCAAAGGCAATCTCGTTAATGGTCAGGGGATTTGGTCTGGAGATATCGCCGTAGATTATCGGGGGTCGGTAACCCCTTGTTCCATAGGAACAAATCCATCCGTTTTTGGTGGTTGCCATACCATCCAGTTTCTCAGCAAAGAATTCCACCATATCTGTTCTTTCGAATTCCCCGTGAACTAATACATCAAGCCCTATCTCCTCTTGAAGTTTTATCAGGTCGGAAATCTTCTCTCTAATGAACGCCTCATATTCTTTTTGGGAGATTCTTCCCGCCCTGAAGTCCATCCTTTTCTTTCTGGTTTCAGCAGTTTGAGGAAAGCTGCCTATGGTTGAGGTGGGAAAGAGGGGAAGCCCGAATCTTTGCTTTTGCTTTCTGACTCTCTCCCGATAAGGCGCACTCCTGGCAAAATCTTGCTCCCTGAGATTTTTGCTCCTCTCCCTTACCTTTCCATTAACTCCAAAGCTGGGAGTTTCTTTATCCCATTCTGTAATGCCTTCTCTATTGCCTTCATAGGCTTGAGCAATTAGCTTCAGTTCATACAATCTTTCTTCAGCGAAGGATAGCTTGGTTAGTAGCTTTTCATCCAGAGTTTCAGACTTCATAGTGATTGGTAGGTGGTAAAGGGGAGAGGCGTTGGAAATCGCCAGGTTTTTGGCATATCGGGACAACTCCCTGAGCAACTCCACAGTATTCTCAATATTGGTTCTCCAGACATTCCTGCCATTGACTATGCCAGCAACTAAGGTCTTATCCTCAGGGAAGCCATATTTTTTAACCTTTGCTAAATTATCCTCTCCGTTAACGAAATCCAATCCGATAGCCTTCACTGGCAGTTCGTATAAGTCCTCAATAAAGTCCACGGAGTCATAATGGGTAAACAGATTGATATCGCAGCCCTGTGTCCCGATTCTGCTATAGGTTTCCTTGATTAGCTTAATTTCCTCCTCGGAGAGTTCCATTACAAAGGCAGGCTCATCAATGTGCACTTCGTTGAGATTTTTAATTAATTCTATGTAGGCATCTGCCAGGGCAAGGAGGTAGTCTCCAAATTTTGTGATGCCCTTGGATAATTTGAGAAATGTGAACGGTCCTATTAGGTAGGGAATGCCCCTTTTGTGTTTCTCCAGCGCCTCTTTTGGTTTATTCCAGACTACGTTAAATTTTGGGGCTGAAGATGAACTAAATTGGGGAACAAGATAGTGGTAATTGGTATTAAACCACTTGGTTAATTCCAGTGCGTTCTTGCCATTGCACAAATCGTAATATTCACTGAGGTTTCCGCATTTATACAACCCCAGCATCAAGGCGGTATCAAGCATGTTGTCGTAAAGAGTCATCTCTCCCACAGGAAATTTGTCAACATATTTCTCATAAGTGGCTAATATGGTGCTCTCTAGCTTAGCAATATCTTCCTTGAGTTCGTGCTCCGCTCCATTAGCTAACGGATTATCCCAGTATCTTTCAATGACTTTTTTATATTCTCTAGTTCTCCCCAGTCTGGGGAAACCATAAGCATAAGTTTCCATCAATTTTCGCGTTTCATATTTCTGGTGGCGACAATATTTGCACCTGTGCCGGCAGTATTCTTTAATATCACATCGTACATCTTGACTGGTGCCTGCAATTCGATATCTGCCAGTTGTTCAATCACCTTGAATAATAATCGCTTTGGGATTGCTTTATCGGTGCGAACGGGGAGCATGGCCCATTTTGCCCCTTTTATTGGAACTGTCGTGGTCAATATACGCATCGGCTCTTCCAACTCCTGTAATACGAATTCCTCCCCCTTCTGGCATTTGTTTCCTTCCATAGAAATTACATTGCCGCCCTGAAGCTCTACATCAATTTCACATCCAAGAGGGCAAATAACGCAGGTGAAGTGTTTCTTTTCTACATTCATCTTTATCTCTCCGTTATGGAAACCGTGATAGGTTCAGCAATATCCTTTAGCTTATCCCTGGGCACCTTCAATCTAACCATTTCGTTTGGCCTGGCATACAGTCTTTTAAGGCGTATCCCCGCCGGGGAGAGTTCTATATTTACCGGTTTCTCAATCGGCTTTGCCGACCTGATAAACAAAATAAGGTCGTCTTTAAAGGAATAACGCTGGGGGAAAAGCATTCTAACATTTTCCCCGGGAGTTATCTCAACTGAGTTTCTCTCCTCCGGCCAATCCCCAGCAGCAAATTCAGCGGCATTTCTACCGGCAATGATGCCACTTTCGGCAACATAGTCCACAAGGTCAAACACGGTGGAAACGTTGCCGCAGGAAAATATTCCCGGCACTGCCGTTTCCATTGTCTCCGCAGTGACAGGGCCTCTTGTAATCGGTGTAAGCTCTATTCCCGCTTCCGTGGATAACTCATTCTCAGGGATTAGTCCTACAGAGAGGAGTAGGGTATCACACCCTATAAATTGTTCACTACCTCCGATTGGATTCATTTTCTGGTCTACTTTAGATACCACAACACCTTCTACACGCTCGTTACCATGTATCTCCGTTACCGTATGTGATAAATAAAGGGGGATACCGAAGTCGTTGAGGCACTGGACGATGTTCCTCTTTAATCCTCCAGGGTAATCCATTATTTCATAAACGCCTTTCACCTGAGCACCTTCAAGGGTGAGCCTCCTCGCCATGATAAGTCCGATGTCCCCGGAGCCCAAAATAACAACCTCTTTCCCGGGGAGATATCCATCGATATTTACAAACCTCTGTGCCACTCCTGCGGTATACACTCCGGCAGGGCGGGTGCCGGGAATATTAATGCTTCCCCTGGAACGCTCTCTACACCCCATAGCAAGCACAACACTTTTTGATTCTATGTGAAATACACCCTTTTCGGGATTCACTGCGGTGATGGTCTTATCCGGCGAGAAGGAAACCACCATCGTATTCAAGAAATATTGCACATTTGTTTTCTCCAGCTCTTCAATAAGGCGTTCGGCATACTCCGACCCGGTGTAGTCTTTTTTAAATTGCTCCAGGCCAAAGCCATTGTGTATGCACTGTTTTAGAATTCCACCAAGCTCCTCCTCTCTCTCAAGTAGCAGAACGTTTTTAGCGCCGCTTTTGTGAGCATAGAGTGCCGCAGTAAGCCCGGCGGGGCCGCTGCCTATCACAGTTACATCAGCTTCCACTTGCATTTCTGTTATAAAACTAATGGATACTCTGCCATTCTCTCATGTTATCTTGGGATATCCCGTGATTTCGGCGATACTGCGATACAGTGGTGAAAGTGCGGGATAAATCTTCTTATATACTTCGTTAAATAACCGGTCATAAGTCCTCGCATTCTTCTCGTGGGGAGTGAAGGGCTCCTTTACCCTCACCATATTGTCCACAGCTTCAGGGAAGTCGTGATAAATGTTCAAGGTAACAGCGGCATCAATTGCAGCCCCCAATGCGGAAAGATTGCTGGTATGCACTCTCCTTGCGGGAAGATTAAAAATATCAGCGGTGATTTGCATGATTTCATCGCTTTTTGAACCTCCACCACCAACCCTTAACTCCTTTACTTTGCTTCCTGAAAGCTCTTCCATCACCTCTTTCAGCCGGCGTAATTCATATGCGATGCCTTCAATAATTGCCCGATAAACATGCGCTCGGGCGTGCTCCCCGGAAAATCCTATTATGGCACCCTTGGAAAGAGGTTCATTTTCACGTGGGTGCCAATAAGGCAGGAGAGTCAACCCCATAGAACCAGGGGGAATTTTCTTCATTTCTTTGTTCAGCAGGTCCTCTGGCGCTATCTTAAGTTTCTTTGCCTCTTCTTCCTCATATTTGGCGAACTCCTTTTTGAACCAGGAAATTATCCAGTATCCACTCCCCACGAATCCTTCAAGTGCCCAATGCTTTGGAATCGCTGCTCCCCAGGTGAAGAAATCTAGCTGGGGATGTTCGATATATTTAGCGGAGAATAGTTCGATGACGGCAGCTGTTCCGTAGCTAACTTCGGCGATATCATTACTTATTACGCCAGCACCTAGCAGTTCAGATTGTTTATCACCCGCCCCGATGATTATCGGAAGCCCTTCTGGCACTCCGAAACTTTTTGCCCCTTTCTTGGAAACCGTCCCGGCAATCTCAGCGGGAGAAACAAGAGGGGGTAGTTTTTCTCGCTCAACTCCGAAAATTTCGTATACCATGTCGAGGGAATGCCACTGAAGCTGTGCATAGTCATAGGGGAACAGTCCCACTATCATGGAAGAACAGTCTTTGAATTCACCAGTCAACGCGTGGAAGATATATGACGAGATGGTGAGAAATATGTGCGTTTTATCGTAATTTTCCGGCTCATACTTTTTGAGCCAGTTGAATTTAGACCTTCTCTGGTATTCTTTTAGCACTGTGAGTGTCTCGAATCCGGCGGGCAAATTCAATCCCTCTGTTTTACGCTCATCAAGCCAGGTAATTGCCGGGCGAACAGGTTTACCACCTTTATCAACGGGCACAATGGTGCTTCTGTGACTGGTAATAGCAACGGCGGCAATCTCATCCTTGGGAACATGGGAATTTTCCACTACACTCCTGGTTACCTTTTGGGTGATTTCGAGGTACTTTTCGGCATCCTGCTCAGCAAAGCCAGGTTTAACGGAGAAATAGGGGGTTACCGGGTATGCTTCGCCATATACCTCGTTCCCCTTTTCATCAAAGATAAATGCCTTTATATTTTGTGTTCCTCCATCAATCACCATAAAATACTTCATTTTCTTACCTCCTTTTTTATTTTTCCAGTCAGGATGAAAGACTTTCCGCCGTTCTTTGTCACCGATTCCTTGTTAATATTCATCTCCCGGCTGATAATTTCTAAAACCCTGGGCATGCAAAATCCTCCCTGGCATCTTCCCATGCCTGCCCTTGCCCTCCTTTTAATGGCATCGATGCTTCTTACTGGAATGCCTCTGTGAAGTGCATCTACAATCTCACCTTCGGTCACATGCTCACAACGGCACACAATATGACCATATAGAGGGTTTATTCGGATAAGTTCTTCCCTTTCTTTGTCATCCAATTCCGAGAAAGGTTTGAATCTTTTTCTTATTGGGTTAAATCGCGCATTCTCAGCGGGATGCCACTCCTCGGTCACGATTTCCTTCACCCTCTCGACAATGGCTGGCATCGCTGCAAGTCCCGGAGATTGAATACCCACAACGTGAATTAATCCCTTTACCTTTTTAGAGGGCTCAATGATGAAATCCTCCTTATATGTCGTTGCTCGACATCCAGCAAAATGAGCGATAATTTTGCTTTTATCAGGTTTCTCATAGTATGGCTTAAGTTGCTCAGTTAATAGCCCAAATTTATTAAATAATATTTCACGTCCCATAGATGTGGTGGAAACGTCCTCTCTATCCTGTACCTCTTCTGCCGTTGGCCCGAACTGGAGGTTGCCATCAATCGTGGGGATGAGGCCTCCTCCCTTGGAATATCCCTCTCTCTCTCCCGCCATGCTAAACGAAGCTAAAACCGTTCTTATCGGCTGGTAAGATTTATCAAAGATGATTGTTTCTCCTTTCCTGGGGTGGATGGTAAAAAACCTATCTCCGGCAAATTCGGCAATCTTGTCGCCATACAGCCCAGCAGCATTGATTAAGATATGCGTTTTAATGGTGCCTCTTGTTGTGTTTACTGCTTTAACGCTTCGTTCCTCGGTTTGGACTCCAATTACGCTGGTATTGAGAAAGAAGTTTACTCCATTTGCCAGAGCATTCTCAGCACAAGCAACGATGAGCTCAAATACAGAGATAATGCCGGTGTTCCACACAAGCACGCCCTTTTTGATATTTGGTGCCAGCCCTGGCTCAACTCTATCCAGTTCCTCTCGGTTTAGCTGTTTTGGAACCGGATCTTTGTGTTTCTCGGTCAGGTTCATCAGGATCGGGATCATCAGCTCGTGCTCGGGGTTTTCACAAACAACAAGCGTCCCTATCCGTTTGAAATCGACATCAAGTTGGCTGGCAACTTCATCGTACAGTGCATTTCCCTTATAGTTCATCTCCCACTTCAGCGTGCCATGTTCGGTAAGGAAAGCAGGATGTACCATGGCATTGCTATGTGTTGTTTGGTCCATCCCCAGGTCTTCGTGCCTTTCAATTAGGGCAATACTCAGGTTAAATCGCGAGAGTTCTCTGGCGATTGCTAGACCAATTATGCCTCCACCGACGATAACAACGTCGAATTCCTTTCCGTTAAGTTCGTCAGATATCTTTGGAGGTGGAACGAAGGGTTTCTTGCCGGGATGATCAATTTCATTCACTACCTCCCTGATTTGTTCAAAATTAGCAGCAATATGCCCAGCATCTACGACGTTTTGATAGGAGGAGAATTGCCCGGTTAATTTTGCAATGCTATCTTTAATAATGACCGTTGCTTTCTCGCTGGTCGTTTTTTCTATTTCGCCTTGTATGGTTCCTGCTAGCTTCTTTTCATCCATCGTTAATCTGCTCCGCCACAACTTCGGCGATATCTTTCATATCTATATCGGATAAAACAGCTTTGCAGGTGGGACATGCCGAGATATAAACATCGGCGGCGGTTTCCTTGAGCTCATTGATGCGCATTGCACTAACCTTGTTAGCAAGTTTGCTATCTCCAATTCTTCCTCCGGGTACCCCGCCACAGCAATGAGCCTCCTTCCCCCAATAAATCGGCTCCTTGAGCTCAAAACCAAGCATTTTAATGATATCCCGGGGAATTGTGGTAATTCCAAGTTCTCTTGCCAGGATGCAAGGGTCGTGAAAAGTTGCCGTAGCATTTACTTTATTTACCGTTATCTTTCCTTCCTTGAGAAGGGTATGGAGAAATTTTGTGATATGAATAAATTCAATATCAATGTGAACGCCTACCTCAGGGTATATTTCCGTCATCATTTTTATGCAGGTGGGACAGCTTATAATCACCTTCTGGAGCTTCCGTTGTTCAATTTTCTCCTTCATTTTTCCTGCTGCCTTTTTAAAACCTTCCGAATCTCCAGCATAGTAGAGAGGGGCAGCACAGCAGGTATCACCACCGCCGAATTCTTGAACATGGTCGCCATTCTTTGCCAAAATCCGCTCTACTGCCTTCAGCAATCGTTGGTCATTGTAAGTGGAACAGGAGACGAAATAACCAATCTCTCCCTCTCCCTTTTGAATAACTTGGCGCTCGCCGTCAGGATTACCAAACCTGGCAAATGCTTCCACCCTCTTCCTTGTTTCATCAGGAAGGATGCCTTTTTTGAAAGCTTCGTTTCGCTCTTGTTGAATAAAATCCCGGAGGTCAAAATTATCGTAAAGGCAATTTAGTTTACATGCCCCGCACATGGCACACTGGAACATCACATCGAAAAAGCCCTTTTCATCCTCAATAAACGTTTTCTTTTCATATAGAATGAGGCGCGCCTTTTTCTGGGGAGTAACTGTTTCGTTTCCGGTGGCAAGATATAGGGGACAACCGTGTTTACACATATTGGCACACAGGGCACAATTTGTGATTTGTTCCAATTCCTTTTTATTTTCCATCTATAAGTTTTCCCTTGTTCAAAATGCCATTTGGGTCTAACGCAAGTTTGATTCTCCGAAGCAGTTCTACGCCGTGGGGACCTAGCTCCTGCTGCATGAAATCCTTTCTCCAGAATCCGATTCCATGGTGGTGGCTAATGGAGCCGTTGTTTTTTAAAGTAGCTTCCATAGCAGCAGTCCAGCTATCCTTGTAGTAACGAGATGGGTCTTTGGGAAAACCAGCGAAGGTGATATAGAGACAGGCTCCTTCCCGGTAAAAATGTGAATAATGGCCGGAAACTGATATGGCACCCTCCACCGCCCTCATTGCAGAAACCATATCGTTATAGAGATTGGCGGCATCTTTGAATAGAGAAACAACCTCAATCGTGTCTACAATTCCACCCTGTTGCATTATGATAGGACCTAAACCTATATCGAACCGCTTTTCAAGCCATATATCAACGGGCTTTTCCCCCAGAGGTTCTCCTCCACTTTCCTCAGCGATTCTCTTAATTAATTTGCCTTCAAGCTCTACGAAGTCTATTTCGCCTTCGGAGATGAAGATAAGCGTTACTTTGTTCACTATTTCTTCAAAGTATTTTGCAGTTTCAGGTTCATCAAATATTCTTACCACTGCAGGCTTGGCATCACCGCGCAAAATCTTCCGCACAACTTCCAATGCTACTTCAATGGATGGGAAAGCAAACGCTTGTTTTATTGTTCGTTCCGGTAAAGGATGAACTGATATGACTGCCCTGGTCACAATGCCAAGGGTTCCTTCACCGCCTAGGAATAGCTCTTTTAATGAGGGCCCCGTGGAGCGTCTTGGAACTGGTTTGATATGGAGAGGATTTCCATCAGGAAGCACCACCTCCATTCCCAAAACCATGTCCTCGATTTTCCCGTATTTGGTGGAGAACTGTCCCACAGCACGTGTTGAAATCCATCCCCCGAGTGTGGAGCAGTAGAAAGACTGGGGAATATTTCCCATTGAATAGCCTCTGTGATTCAGCTCTTGTTCAAGATTTGCCCCGATGATTCCTCCTTCGAACTCAGCAACGAGAGATGTTTCGTCCAGGGAAATGAACTTATTCATTCTCTGAAGGTTCAAAATAGCGCTCTCTTCAATGGGAATAGCACCACCAAGCACGCCTGAGCCGCCACCAAATGGCGTAATCGTAACTTTATACTCATTGGCGCATCTCAGGATGCTCTGTATTTCCTCGCTACTCCCGGGAGAAATAACTACAGAAGGAAGTGACGGCAACTTGCCATACTGCGAAAGGAATATCCCGTATAACCAATAGTCAAGGCTGTAGGAAATGAGGTCGCATTCGCTCTCCGATACATTTTCCTCTCCAACAATACCCTTCACCTTTTCAATAAACTTGGGAGAGACTTTCCCCCTCTGTGACATAAAAGTTTCTACAGTCATTATCGTCCCCACGCCTTATGGTGCGGCTATATTGTAATATTCCTTACTGCAGATGTATATAGTTTTGCCTCGTTCAGATATGCAGTGACATTTTATAATATGGCACAACATTTTTGGGAAAACCCTCGCCTCGCCTTTTCCGTGAAAAGGGAGGAATAAGGCAAGTAGCAGCATAGAGAGTGTTTAGCAACCCATCCCCTGACCCCCCTTCCGTTGGCAAGGGAAGGGGGAGTGTAGGTAAGAGAGGGGTTTTACCCCTCTCTGTAAATTCCTTCCCCCTCTCCTTTGAAGGAGAGGGGGATAAAGGGGGTGAGGTTAGTAAACACCCCGAGCATAGACCAGGAAAGCCATGCGAGCCCGTCATAGGAGCGAGGAGAGCTGTTGAGATGATATGTTGCGATGATACGACTTTTCTGATAAACTTGGTGATAAAGCGGAGCAGATATGAAAATCTCCACCAAAGGGCGCTACGCAACGATGGCAATGCTTGATTTGGCTCTCCATTATGGGGAGGGATCTATCTTGGTAAAGGATGTTGCCGGAAGGCAACATATTTCCGAACAATACTTAGAGCATTTGCTTATCCTGCTTAAAGTGGTGGGGATAGTAAGAAGCGCTCGGGGAACACATGGTGGGTTTATATTGGCTAGACCACCATCCCAAATAAGGCTCAGTGAAATCATTCAAGCTACGGAAGGGTCTATGGCTCCCGCAGATTGTGTTGATGCCCCTGAGTCATATCCACGAGCAAGTCTCTGTGTAATTCACGATGTGTGGGTAGAGGTAAAAGCAGCGGTAAGTAGGGTGTTGGAATCCACGACCCTTCAGGATTTGTTGGAACGGCAGGTTAGGAAAGAGACAACTGCGGGGTATGAAGTCAAAGAGGCGGAATGCTGCCAGAATAAGTTTATTTCCCATTAAGAAAGGAGGTAGGATATGCGAGAGAAGGTAGAAGCAGCGCTGAAGAAAATAAGGCCGGCTTTGCAAGCCGATGGAGGAGATGTTGAGTTGGTCGATGTGAGTGATGGTGTAGTCACGCTGAGATTGAGAGGAGCCTGTGCTGGTTGCCCCATGGCAACTATGACATTACAGCATGGAATTGAGCGTGTGCTCAAAGAGCAGGTGCCTGAAATCAAGGAAGTAGTTGCTATCTAAAATCACGGGGTAAAAATGCCTATCTATGAATATTTTTGTCCTCGTTGTAATCATAAGTTTGAACTGCTTCGTCCCTTAAGCCAGTCAAATGAAACTGCCTCTTGTCCCCATTGTCACAATGGCGCTAAAAGGATTTTCTCCTCTTTCACTTGCTCTTCAAAAAGCAGTGAAGGTATAGCTACACCGATTGGCGGAAGCTCCCCTTGCAGCACATGCTCTGCTACAAGCTGTGCTGCTTGTAGAGGATTCTGATGTGGTGTGTAGCTCCGGTAATAGCCAGGACACGAATGCAATAAGTTAGTGGCGGGGAAAATATGCTAGAAGTAAAGTGTCTTAAATTAACCTTAAATGGTAAGCCCATAATCAACGGCCTGAACTTGGAAGTGAAAGAGGCGAAGATACATGGCTTATTGGGAATGAATGGAGCAGGAAAGACAAGCTTGGCTAACTTAATAATGGGAATAAGTTACCCCGATGAGGGGAGCATAATATTTGAGGAACGAGATGTTACCCGATGCACAATCTCAGAGAGAGCAAGAATGGGACTGACACTGGCGTGGCAAGAGCCGGCAAGGTTTGAAGGGTTGAGCATAAGGGAGTATCTGAGGTTAAACAAGAAATTGAGCTTAAGTGAAGTCGAAAACTATCTATGGACAGTGGGGCTTCCCCCTGGGGAATATCTGGACCGAGCAGTTGATGCCAATCTGAGCGGAGGTGAGCGGAAAAGGGTGGAGCTTGCCTCTGTCCTGGCGATGAAGCCGAAGGTAGCTATTTTAGATGAGCCCGACTCTGGCATAGATGTGGTCTCTCTTCCTCATATAATGAATGGAATAACCGAAATGAGCAAGCAGGGTTCTGCAGTGCTTTTAATCACGCATAGCGAGGAAGCGGTAGAGGTAGCCGATGAGGTATCGATAATATGCGCCGGGAAAATAATAAACTCTGGACCACCTAAAGAGATGTGTCGGTGGTTTAAGAATAATTGCCAAACATGCAACCATATTGGTAAGCCGAGTTATAAAGGAGTTTAACAAATGCTTGTGGTCAAGGAATATGAATCGTTGCTTGAAGCTTATGGCCGGGCAGGTGGGAACCTGGATGCCCTGGAAAACAGGGAGGTAGGCAACCTCGTTATCCATAAGAATAAAGTCCTCAGTGTCAATGAAGCCGAAGGGATAAAGGTAAAAACAGAGGAAACAAAAAGCGGTGTTAACATCTATTTTTTGGTGGAGGAAGGGGTGAAAATTAAATACCCGGTCCATTTGTGCTTTGGCGTTTTGCCCCAGGAAGGGCTGCAGGAAATTACATTGAAAGTAGAAGCACAGGATAACAGCGAGGTGAATGTGATTGCTCATTGTATTTTCCCCAACGCTGTTGATGTGACACACAAGATGGATGCTGATATAAAAATTGGGGATAATGCCAGGTTCAGCTACCGTGAAACTCACTATCACGGGGAATTCGGCGGGATTAAGGTGATTCCAAAGGCAAAAATCAGGGTGGGCAAAAAAGGAGTATGGGAGAGCACTTTCACCCTGATTGAAGGCTGCGTGGGCATGTTGGATTATGATTTCGAGATTTTTGGGGGAGAGAAGAGCACAAACGAGCTTCTAGTAAAGGTTTTTGGCAAAAAGGAAGATGACATAAGAATAACAGAGAAGATTCACCTTGATGGCACGGAAGCCAGGGGTTTAGCAAAAAGTCGACTGGTGTTGACTGACAATGCCAAGGCAGTGGTCAGAGGTGAAACATACGGCAATGCCCCTTTTGCCAGAGGTCATGTTGACTGCCTCGAAATCGTGAATGGGGATGGAGTGATAGCAAGGGCGATACCAGTAGTATATGTGAGCGATAGACAGGCAAAGGTTACTCATGAGGCTGCCATAGGAAGCGTAGATAAGAAACAGATGCAAACATTGATGGCAAGAGGGCTAAATGAGGAAGAGGCAGTGGATGTTATTGTAAAGGGGATATTGAGGTGATACCCTCGCAACATCATTGCGAGCCCCCCTTTTGTCATTGCGAGCCGAAGGCGTGGCAATTTTAGCTACAGAGAGCATATTGAAATGGTCGAGATAAGAAGAGACGATTTCTCTATTGACGAGGTAGTCGAGAGGATGAAGAGCCCGAAGATAGGTGCGATAATAGCTTATGTGGGCACGGTACGCGAGTTCCCTGAAGGAGCTGGACTCAAGTTCAATGAGGATGATAACGCCATCCAGAAATTAGAGGGGATAAGGAAAGACGCTATTGATAGATATGATATAGAGGATGTGGCAATAATACATCGCGTTGGCTCCCTGAGCATATCGGAAAGTATTCTACTGGTAGCGGTTTCCGCATCTCACAGATGGGCAGCTTTCGATGCCTGCAAAAGCATAATAAATGACATAAAGGATTTCCATAAATCGTGGAAAAAAGAAATTCGGAAATAGAAATCTTTATGGTTTCCAGAGATGGTGAACAGAAAAAGAAGGACGAGGTTGTCCGTGAAGAAGAGGTTGTGGTCAGGGTAGGCAAGGAGGTTCACAAATTCTACTGTATCCCTACTGACTTAAAAGAACTGATACTCGGCAATTTAAAATCAAGGGGTATAAATGCTTCCTTCTCCACTATCACGAAAATCGCCCAAAATGAATTTGAGGTCGACCTTCCATTTGTGGAGGGGTTGATAAATAGTCCTCAAAAATGTGACTCCAATAAGAAATTAACCCGCGAAGAAGTTTTCACTTCGGTTGAAAAGCTTAACCAGCATGGTTTCTTGTTTAAAAAAACCGGATGTGCCCATGTTATTGGCATTTGTGGGAGTGGAGAGATTTTTGTGGAGGACACAAGCAGGCATTGCGCCATTGATAAAGCCATTGGTCTGGCAATCAGAAATGGGATTGATTTATCCAATAGCTTCTTAGTTGCCTCCTGCCGACAGACAGCCTCCACAATAAAGAAAGCAATCTTCTGTGGAATACCAATAGTGATAAGCATCGCTGCCCCTACGGACTTAGCGGTAAAAGAAGCTAATAGACACGGGATAACGCTCATAGGATTCGCCGATTCAAAAAGATTTAACGTTTATTCTCACAGTTGGAGAATCAAAATTTAAAGTCCACAAGCTACATCTGGTCAAGAGATGATACTTAATGGCTGAAATAATTGCAGTTTGTAAAAGCAATAGAAAGGACACGAGAAAACAAGATATAGTTGAAGGGTTTCTCAAAAAAGACTATGGTCTTATTGGTGATGCCCATGCCGACTGTTGTACCCACCGTCAAATAAGCCTGCTTGCGATTGAGAGTATTAACAAGATGCGAGACTTGGGTTTTGATGTGGGGGCCGGGGATTTTGCTGAGAATCTTACTACCAAAGGGATAAACCTTGTTTCCCTGCCTATTGGCACATATATCACTATAGGGCAGGAGGTTATTTTACAGGTTACTCAGATTGGGAAGGAGTGCCATAGTGGGTGTGCTATCCGCCGCCAGACAGGCAAGTGCATTATGCCTAAGGAGGGGGTGTTTGCCAGGGTCATTTGTGGTGGACCTATCAGGGCTGGAGACAGGATAGAGGTTCATAGCAAAGAAATAAAAACAAATTAATTAACACCGTCCAACCAGACTACTTTTTTTTCGGGCGCTTGACAGGCTGTGCAGCTTATAGTAGACTTTGTTGGTTATTTTAGTCAACAAAGGAGGCGAGAGCAATGAAGCTTTCTACCAAGGGGCGCTATGGACTCAGGGCACTTCTAGATTTAGCTCTTCACCAAGGTGAGGGACTAGTGCTACTGAAAGACATTGCCCGAAGACAGGAGATTTCACTGCCATATATGGAGCATCTAATTACCCCTCTTATAGCAGGGGGAATAATAAAGAGCACCCGCGGAGCTCGGGGAGGTGTCTCGCTACTCAAGCACCCTCAGGAGATCAGGCTCAGCGAGGTGATTCAGCTTCTCGAAGGCTCGCTTGCTCCAGTAGAGTGTGTCAACCATCCCAAGATATGCTCCCGCTCCGACCTTTGTGTCACCCGCGATATCTGGGGCGAGATGAAGAAGGCAATGGATGGAGTTTTAGAGGCTATGACATTGCAGGACCTGGTCGAGCGGCAAAGGCGAAAGGAAATAAGCCAAGGCAGCGAGGCATTACGTTCAGAAGAAGCCACTCGCCTCAGCAACAAAGGAGGTGATGAGTGACGGGGATGACGAGATTAAACAATGCCCAAATTGTGGAGAGGTTGAAGAGAGAGCATAAGGACCTTATAAATCTTATGCCACTGCAAACAGGTGGCATCCTCACTGATACCGCCAAGGAGGCTTTAATAGAGTTTGCAGATGGATATTCTACCTGCGATTTCTGTCTCGGCAACTTGTGCAACATAACGAATCCCCCTATTAAGAAGTTTGTCCATGATCTTTTGCCGCCATTTCTGGATTGCGAGGTTGCCACTATAACACATGGGGCGAGAGAAGCTAAATTTATGGTAATGCATTGTTTAACCAAACCTGGCGATACAATTATTGTTGATGGCAACAGACATTATACTACAATCGTGGCTGCCGAAAGAGCAGAGCTAAATATAATCGAAGTGCCAAGTTCGGGATATCCAGAATTTAAAGTTAATGTCGACGATTATATACCTCTCATAGAAAGGCAGCATCCCAAGCTAATTTTGCTCACCTATCCTGATGGTAATTACGGAAATCTGCCAGATGCCCGGAGATTGGGAGAAATCGCCCAAGAATATAATGTCCCTTACATCCTTAATGGAGCTTATGCCGTAGGCAGAATGCCTATAAGCATGATGGAAATAGGAGCCGATTTCATCATTGGTAGCGCCCATAAAAGCATGGCTTCTGCCGGGCCCTGTGGCGTATTGGGAATGAAAAAGAAGTGGGAAGATATTTTGCTTAAGAAATCAGCAGTGTATAAGAAGAAAGAGGTGGAGCTTCTTGGTTGCACCGTGAGAGGAGTCCCCCTGATTACATTAATGGCTTCCTTTCCTTACGTAAAAGAAAGAGTTAATCATTGGGATGAACAGATAGCCAAAGCACAGTGGTTTTCCAGTGAACTGGAGAATCTAGGTCTAAAACAGTTAGGGGAAAAGCCACATAAACACGATTTGCTACATTTTGATGCTCCGGCTTTTTATGAGATCTCACAGCATGTTCGTGAGAAGGGATATTTTTTGTATAAAGAACTGAAGAAAAGGGGAATCTGGGGGCCACAGCCAGGTTTAGCCAAGTCCTTTAAAGTTTCCACCTTTGCGGCAAGTAAGGAGCAGCTAGGTTTTATTATAGGTTCATTTAAGGATATTTTACGGAACCATTCTAGGGCGGTGTAGCCAAGAGGTTAAGGCAGGGGTCTGCAAAACCCCGATACAGCGGTTCGAATCCGCTCGCCGCCTTTTAGAAGATTTAGGAGGGTGAAGGTATGACAAAAACAATCGCTGAAATCAATGAAAAGATTCGCAAGGGGCAGGCGGTGGTGGTGACTGCTGAGGAGATAATCGAGGTTGTTGAGGAGAAAGGTGTAAAAAGAGCAGCCGAGGAAGTGGATGTGGTAACCACAGGCACCTTTGGGCCAATGTGTTCCTCCGGTGCCTTTCTCAACATTGGGCATTCTAAGCCGAGAATAAAACTTGGTGGCGGCAAGGTTTACCTTAATGATGTTCCAGTCTACACTGGACTGGCTGCTGTAGACATTTTCCTGGGGGTAACTGCCATTCCTGAAGATGATCCCAGGAATAAGTTCTATCCCGGTGAATTCAACTATGGCGGTGGTCATGTAATAGAGGAGCTGGTAGCTGGGAAGGATATAAGGCTCGTAGCCACCGCCTATGGGACAGACTGCTACCCACGGAGGAAGCTGGAAACCCTGATTAACATAAGGGACATCAACGAGGCAGTGCTGTTCAATATCAGGAATGCCTACCAGAATTACAATGTGGCAGTGAACCTCTCCGATAGGACTCTTTACACCTACATGGGGGTGCTTAAGCCAAATTTGGGAAATGCAAACTACTCTACCGCTGGACAGCTCTCGCCACTTCTCAATGACCCTTATTATAAGACTATAGGTATAGGGACTAAGATTTTCTTGGGAGGCGGGATTGGCTACATTGCCTGGCAAGGCACACAGCACAACCCCGATGTCCTTCGTGGGCATAATGGTGTGCCCAGGCGGCCAGCGGGCACGCTGTCTGTAATCGGCGACTTGAAGCAGATGAAGCCGGAGTGGCTTCGAGGGACAAGCATGCTGGGCTACGGCTGCACTATAACAGTGGGCATCGGTGTCCCCATACCCATACTCTCCGAGGAAATCCTTCGCTATACAGCGGTGAGGGATGCCGACATTTTGGCCCCCATCGTGGATTATTCCGAGGCTTACCCTCAGAGGAAGCCAGACATTCTGGAAGAGGTTAGCTATGCGCAGCTCAAGAGCGGGAAGATAGAAGTCCAGGGGAAGGAAGTTCCGGCCTCCTCTCTATCCAGCTATCCCAAGGCAGTGGAAATTGCCAACATCTTAAAAGAGTGGATGCAGAAGGGAGAGTTCCTCCTCAGTGAGCCTGTGGCACCTCTGCCTGGGGTGGAATCGGGCATAACGTTCAAGAATCTTGAGGAACGCCCAATGGGGGAGCTTTGATGATGCGAAGGAAAGGAGGTATCTATGGCTATTTCTAAGAGAATAGTTCTTCATTTTCCCAGGAGGCTGGTGGAGCAGCCGATAATATGTCGGCTGGCTCAAGACTTCAACCTTGAGTTCAATATCCTCAAGGCCTCGGTTACCCCCAAAGAGGAGGGGCTTTTAGTCCTGGAGCTGAGTGGGGAACAGAAGGACTATGACAGAGGAATTCAGTATTTGACTGAGACCGGGGTAAGGATTCAATCCTTGAGCCAGGATGTTATCCGCGATGAAGAAAGATGCACCCATTGCGGTGCTTGCATCACCATCTGCCCGGCGGGTGCTTTTAGCATTGAGCCCTCGACAAGGCTAGTGGACTTCTGTGATACCAAATGCATTGTTTGTGGGTTGTGCATTAGGGCCTGTCCTCTGCGGGCAATGGAGCTAAAGTTTTAGGAGGTAGAAATGTTAAAGATAGAAGACCTGTGGGTTAGCACAGGTGAAAAGGAAATCCTAAAAGGGGTAGAGCTTACCATAGGAGACGAAGAGAGGCATGTTTTAATCGGCCCCAATGGCGCCGGGAAAAGTTGCCTGACAATGACCATAATGGGTATCCCTGTCTATACAGTTGAGAAGGGGGAGATAACTTTTGATAGCAAGGATATAACCACCCTGCCTATCCACGAGAGAGCAAAGCTCGGCATAGGGATGGCATTTCAGAATCCACCAGTTATCCGGGGGGTAAAGCTCAGGGACATTATTTCACTCCACACCAAGAAAGTTGACGACGTCTTGAGTAGAGCGTATCTGAGCCAAGAATTCGGTAGTCGGGAGGTTAACCTCGGATTTTCTGGAGGCGAGAGGAGGAGGAGCGAGTTGGCTCAACTCTTTGCCATGGAACCCAAGCTTTTACTATTGGATGAAATAGACTCGGGCGTGGACATAGAAAGCATGGAGTTGCTGGGCAAGGAGATAAACTCGTTTCTATCTGGTCGCTCTGCCCTGATAATTACTCACTTAGGCTATATCCTGAACTATGTCAGGGCAGATGAAGCGCACATCTTGCTCGATGGTAAGATAACCTTTTCTGGCAAGCCAGACGAGGTTCTGGAAAAGGTCAAAGAAAAAGGATTCAAGGAGGTATAGATATGTCTCAATGGAGAGATAAAGCCAAGAAGGTAAGGGGAAAGGCGGCGCCATTAGGTGCAGACCTTGACCTCAGCCAATATTTCGGAGGCAAAGAATGGGAAAAGATCCCAAATCTATCCCAGCTTCCTGGTGATGCTAAAAGGACAGCCCTTTTAGCTGGCGTCAGAAGCGATGAGGCGTTTAGGTGTGGGACATACTTCCAGCTAGACCACTCGGCCATCTTCGAAAGTGTTAAGCGGGAGTTCGAGGGCAAGGTGGAGATAATGAGCACCAAGGAGGCGCTAGAAAAATACGACTGGGTAAAGGACTACTGGTGGCGGGCGGTTGCCGTGGATAGCGATAAATACACTGCTCGGGCTGAGTTGGATTTTGATAACGGCTACTTTCTTAGAGCACTTCCCGGCGCTAAAGTAACATTCCCCATGCAAGCATGCCTGTTTATGTCTCAAAATGGCATAAGCCAGAATGTCCATAACCTGATCATCGCTGAGGAGGGCAGCGATGTCCAGATCATCACCGGCTGTACCTCCCTTGACCTTGGAAGAGGTCTGCATATCGGGATAAGTGAATTCTTCATCAAGAAAAACGCCAAGCTCACCTTTACCATGATTCATAGGTGGGCTCCCGGTGTGGATGTGAGGCCGAGGGCAGTGGCAATGGTGGAGGATAACGCAACCTTTACTAATAATTATATCTGCCTCAATCCATTAAGGACTCTGCAGCTTTATCCCACAGCATATTGTAATGGTGAGAATAGCGTGGGCAATGTTAACTCAATTCTTTTTGGCACGGGGAATTCTCAGATGGATGTTGGAGGGAGAACAATACTTAAGGGAAGGAATAGCCGGGGACACGTGGTAGCACGCTGTGTAGCCAAGGACAAAGCAACAATATACGTCAGAGGACAAATTATCGGACAAGGCGAGGGCAGAGCTCACATAGACTGTCGTGGGCTCATTGCCGATGATGCCAACATTTATGCTATACCGATGCTGGATGCGCTGGTAAAGGGTTGCGAGCTTTCTCACGAGGCTGCAGTGGGAAAGATTAGAGAGGAAGACCTGTGGTATCTGATGTCGAGGGGGCTTGATGAGGATGAAGCAACTTCACTGATAATCAAGGGCTACCTTGACCCGGGCATCTTCGGACTCCCCAAAGAGCTAGAGGATGAGATTAAAAGGGTGACCGAGGTGGCAGCAAGAGAAGCGCTATAACTGAAGGGAGGGAACATGGAAATTGATGAGATAACTATATCTAGGGCGATAACCGAAAGCTATATGAAGGACTTTCTGGAGGCGATGGAGGTGGATGTCGCTGTAGCCGGAGCAGGACCATCTGGCATGACGGCTGCTTATTATTTAGCAACAAAGGGGGTGAAAACAGCGGTATTTGAGAGGCAGCTCCGTGTTGGTGGTGGCATGCCAGGTGGGGGGATGATGATGAACCGCATCGTGGTGCAAGAGGAGGGGAAGAGGATATTAGATGAGTTTGATGTCCAAACCAGGGAATATCAGGAAGGCTACTATATTGCCGATTCTTTAGAGACTATCTCAACTATTTGCTCCAAAACAATAAAGGCCGGGGCCAGGATATTTAATCTCATCACTGTTGAGGATGTGATGATCAGGGAGGAGGATAAGATAGCTGGTTTGGTATTAAATTGGAGTGCTGTTCCGCTGGCGGGGCTGCATGTGGACCCGTTGGCTATAAGAGCAAAGGTAGTGATCGACGCTACCGGGCATGGTAGCGAGATCTGCCATATAGTAGTGAACAAGATTGGCTCAAAATTAAGGACGCAAACAGGTGAGGTAATTGGGGAGAAACCGATGTGGGCTGAAGTGGGCGAGAGGGAGATAATAGAGAACACCAAAGAGGTGTACCCCGGCTTAATAGTTGCCGGCATGGCAGTCAATGCTGTTTTCGGGTCTCCCAGAATGGGGGCTATCTTCGGAGGCATGCTCCTCTCTGGCAAAGTAGCCGCTGAGGCAACTCTGGATATTTTATCAAGCAGATGAAATGAAACTATACCAGGTGGTTGCAAAAAGACTCGATATAAGGGAAGGGTCTATTACTTCTGCTGCCTGGCTTGCAAGGAAGCTCTTGATGAGGAGCCAGAGAAGTATCTGAAGGGAAAAATAAAGGGCTGTGGCAAAAGTGGTGGTAGCCATGAGTGGTGGAGTGGATTCATCTGTTGCTGCCGCTCTTCTTAAAAAGAAGGGTTATGAGGTTATTGGGGTGACCATGAAAGTATGGGATGGAAACGCTCTCCTTGAGAATGGGGCTCGCCATGCTTGCTACGGACCGGGTGAGGAAGAGGATATAGAGGATGCCCACAAGGTCGCCCAAATTTTTGGGATTTCCTTCTATATCTTTGACCTCAAGCAAGAATACAAAGTTGAGGTTCTGGATTACTTTTGCTCCGAGTATCTATTGGGGAGAACACCCGATCCTTGCATCAGATGCAATCAAATGGTTAAAATTGATGCCTTGGTTAAAAAGATTTTGGATAGCGGAATTGAGTTCGATCCCGTTTGTGGCATGAGCGTGGATATGGAAAGGGGGTTAAAAACTTAGTATGAAGGCAAGAGCTATTACTTTTGCTCTCCACATTGCCAGGCAGCATTTAAGAAGGAGCCTGGGGAATATGTCACCGCGGTGAATATGCGAAGAGCATCAGGGAAAGGATAAGCTCTGTCTTTAGGTATGCCTTTGTGGATATGGTTAAGGAGATTGGGTCAGAGCTGCTTCTGGGACTGGTTCTGGCGGCATTGGTGGCTGCGGTTGTTCCTATAGGGAAGTTTGTCGGAAGTTATCTCAGCGGCGGATTAGGTTATCTCTTCAGCCTTGTTTTTGGGCTCCCGATGTATATCTGCTCCACAGCCAGTGTTCCCCTGGTTCATGCCTTTGTATCACAAGGGATGAACATCGGTGCTGGAATGGTGCTACTATTGGTAGGCCCGATTACTAGTTGGGGGACTATCTTAGTTCTAAGGAAGGAATTTGGCGCCAAGATTTTGCTTACCTACTTGGGGGTCATTAGCATAATGGCTTTAACCTTGGGCTGGTGCTTTTCAATGATATAGGCACAAGGAAGTGGAGAAATGGGGAATAAAGAAAATCATGAAAGTTTAGTACTCGTTAAGTTATAATTGAGTATGATGAGTACTCATGATTGCGGGTGGGGCTAACCCGGCAGTTTTAAATTTCAACATGAAAGGCGGGACAAAACATGAAAATCGTAAGCCTATGCAGCAGTTGCTCACAGTGCCCGGTAGTCAGAATAACGGACACACGAGTGGAAATAGGGGAGAAGGGCAATGCCTGTGTCCTTACTAAGGAACAGTGGGAGACTCTTAAAGACAGGATATTGAACAAAGAACTATAAGGTGGCAAACTCAAAGTTGAAGCCCACGAGCCCCACCTGCTTAACAGAAGCCATGCAATATGGATGAGATAAAAAAGGCTGCAAAACTGAAAAATGAGGTTTTGGAAAATTAAACTGCCTTCAAAACACAACGGAGGAAAGCAATGAAGGTCAGCGTAAGGCCATTTTTGTTCATTCGTGACGCCCTTGGGAACCAGCGAGAAATTGAGGTCAAGTTAAACAGCACGGCAACTATATTTGACCTGTTAACTACCTTGCGAAGGGAATATGGGCTGCCCGATGAAATTCCTATAGGTAAAGGTGTTTTTGAATTGTTCCATGGAAACGAAGTAAGAAACATGGTGATTTTAAAAGACGGGAGGAATATTAGATTCCTGGAAGGCATGAAAACAAAACTCGAGGATGGAGCGGAAATAGCGCTATTTCCCCCGGTAGTCGGAGGATAGTTATCGAAAGCAAAATGCTGACTGAGAACGAACTGAAGAGATACGAAAGACAGATAAGAATATTCGGAGCAGACGGCCAGGAGAGGCTCAAAAATGCAAAGGTCTTCGTCGCCGGGGCTGGAGGTCTCGGCTCAGCTATCTCCATATATCTTGCCGTTGCCGGCGTTGGAAGGATAAGGATAGTTGACCATGAAAAGATAGAGCTAGACAATCTGAATCGTCAGATACTGCATTGTGATGAGGACATAGGAAGGGAAAAGGCAGCATCCGCTGAAGAAAAGCTGAAAAAGATGAACCCTAGTGTTAGCCTGGAAGCCGTATCAGAAACAATAGAGGAAAATAATGTCCTTGAACTTGTGGATGACTTTGACCTGATTGTGGATGCGATGGATAATTTTCATACCAGGTATTTGTTGAACAGGGCTGCCATAGCGAAGAACATCCCCTTTTTTCATGGTGCGATTAATGGACTATATGGACAGGCTACCACGATAATTCCGGGCAAGACTGCATGTCTAAGGTGCATATTTCCTGAACCTCCTCCATCAATGACCTTCCCTGCGGTTGGAGCAACATGCGGTGTTATAGGGTGTATTCAAGTAACTGAGATAGTAAAATACATTGTTAAGATGGGGAGCTCCTTGGAGAACAGGCTTTTGCTCTGGGATGGCTTGAATGCAAAGATAGACGAGATTGAGATAGAAAGAAATCCAGGCTGTGAGGATTGTGGCTGGAAATGAGATTAGAAACACGGAAAATCAACCTTTACGATTCTAAAACCTGCACGTCGGTAGGGCTTGCCACCAATATAGTCCTGGCAATTTTCAAGTTGTTCGCTGGCATATTTGGTTTTAGTTATGCCATGATAGCTGATAGTATTCACTCCTTCTCCGATTGTGTTGCCACAGGAATTGTTTACGCAAGCCTACGAATTGGAGAAAGACCGCCAGACGAAAGCCATCCTTACGGTCATGCCAATGCCGAGATTATTGCCGCCTTCCTGGTCGCCCTCACAATTCTCGCTGCCGGGGTCTATGTCGGTGTTTCCTCTATCAACCTCATTGCCCACAAACACTTTGCAACCCCTGCCGTGATTGCCCTGGTAGCAGCGGCCACTTCCATAGTCATAAAGGAGGCTTTGTTTCGTTACACGCTCAAGGTTGGGAGGAGGAATAATAGCCCCGCTCTTGTTGCTAATGCCGGGGACCATCGCTCAGATGCTTACTCCTCAATTGGTGCCTTAGCCGGTATACTTGGAGCTAGGCTGGGGTTTCCATACTTAGACCCTGTAGCCGGTCTCGTTATCTCAGCTTTCATTATCCAGATGTCCTTTTCCCTTCTCCGCCCAAATATTGGAGTCTTGATGGATGAAAGCCCAAGCTCAGCAGTCTTGGACAAGATTAAAACCACGGCTCTAGAAACTGGAGGGGTTAAGACAGTCGATAGCATCAAGGCGCACCGATTGGGTGCTAGCTTCACCGTTGATATAGAAGTAGCTGTAGATAAGAGCCTCACCGTAGAGCGAGGCCATCAGGTAGCCGAAGAGGTAAAAAGCAGGCTCTTGGGTGAAGTTGAGCATGTGCAGGATGTCATAGTTCATGTCAACCCTTATTGTCCAAAACAGCCCTCAACGAATGCTCCCGATGGCAGTTGAAGCTAAAGATGCTTTAAATTTCAAAACCAAAGGAAAAAGTAAAGCATAAAGATTTGAGGCATTCGTTCTTGGGATGCATATCCGTTATCCCGAAGTTACTTATTGCCACGGATTAAAATAGTTAAATAGCAGAGCTATCTAAACTTAGCGTAACTTAATAGCCCATCATATCATTGATAGCGGACGAGCACAGGAGGTTGAAATCAAAATCACAATGAACTAGACTGCTTCAGTTAGTGTCCAAATCAAATGCACGAATTTGGAGTGACTGAAAGTATTCTCGACATCGCTTTAAAGGAAGCTAAGAAAGCTCAGGCGAGGAAGGTCACTAAGATTAGCCTTGTTGTTGGTGAATTGACAGGTTTTATGCCCGATTGCATTGAATTTTATTTCGATTTTCTGAGCAAAGGCACTATCACTGAAAAAGCCAACCTCCACTTCGAATCAGCGCCAGCCCAGCTCCGCTGTCGAAGTTGCTCCACTATTTTTCACCCCAAGGATACTTTATGGGCCTGCCCTAAATGCCAAAGCCAGAATGTGGAGATAACCGGAGGTCGAGAGCTATACATCGAAAGCATGGAAGTAGAATGAAAAAGATGGATTTCGACATCTTTGCCTTTCATAACTCTTGAGCCATCCTGAGTACCTCATGAAACAATTCCTCATAAGTCTTTGTGCTAGGTCTAGCGATTAGCCTATTGTTAAATAGTGCTAAAATGGAATACGGGGAGCCTTCTCATCGACACCAAGCGCCAGACAGAAAGTCATGGAGGGCTGTCATCAGCAAACGCCTCTGTCATTCTTTCAGAGACATCTCATTTGTGCACCTTACCTTGGCCATAATCAAATCTCCTTGGCTTTGCTTAACCGCGCAATAGCTTCACGGTTATCTGGCTGGCTCTATCGAGAAAATTTGGTGAGCTGGGAAATAACTGTGCGCTAGATAGCACACAACAAGCCTATTCTAATTGAAAAATGAGCCTGAAGGGAATGGTTCCGGGCAACCCGTTTCAGCATTGACAAAATAAAAGAAAGGAAGTAATGTGTCACTGATTCTATGAACCAGTACATTAGGAAAACCAAGTCTGCTGTACCAAGGTTCGTCATTGTCAAAGGGGGATAATAGTTGCTAGCGAACTATGGTTACATAGGGTTATTCTTGGTAGTTGCTGTTCTTTTTGCTGTTAGCACTCTTCTCCTCCCCCGTTTTCTCAGGTTTATCCACATTATTCCTCATAAGCCTAATCCTATCAAGAACTCTACCTATGAATGTGGCATGGAGACGGTAGGTAAGACTTGGGTTCAGTTTAATTTTCGCTATTATTTTTATGCCCTGTTATTTGTTCTCTTTGATGTCGTGGTTATCTTTCTCTACCCGTGGTCGGTTACCCTCAGACAGCTAGGCGTTCCCGCTTTTATTGAGATGTTTATTTTTATTTTCATTACTGCTGTCGGCTATATCTATGCCTGGAGGAAAAAGGGTCTGGAATGGAAGTAGATGATATTGCCAAACAATATATTTATTCTGATACGGAGCTTGATAGTGCTGAGGGTGAGGCTATAGAGTCATTAAAGGCCCAGAGCCAGCAGCCTATTCCTGATCCGGACAAGTGGCTGAGTGAAGAACTGCGCAAGAATATATTAGTGACCTCGGTGGATGTGGTGGTTAACTGGGCAAGACGCTCCTCGTTATGGCCGGTGAATTTTGGTCTAGCTTGCTGTGCTTTTGAGATGATTGCTACTGCTGCCTCTCGCTTTGACATCGCTCGTTTTGGAATGGAAATCTTCCGCGCCTCGCCACGCCAGGCTGACCTGATGATTGTAGCTGGAACGTTAACTTGGAAGATGGCGCCCCAGCTAAAGCGTATCTATGACCAGATGGCAGAGCCAAAGTGGGTGCTGGCTATGGGTGCCTGTGCTATCAGTGGGGGTATCTTTACCGGGTCTTACAGCGTAGTGCCGGGGGTTAACTATATTGTCCCGGTCGATGTTTATGTACCCGGCTGTCCACCTCGCCCTGAAGCCCTGCTTTATGGCATAAGGATGCTGCATAACAAGATAGCCAAGAGTAGCTTTATTACTGAGAGTAGATAATGACGGTAGCCCTTTCTGGTGATGAAATAGGCGGTAGGCTTGAAGAGCAGTTCCCGGGGAGTGTAGTAGAATCTGGATTAAATAGTGTCTTGGTTAGGAGCGAATCATTTGTAAAGATAGCTGCTTTCTTAAAGACTGCGCCAGGTCTCGAGTTTGATTATCTCACTGCTATTACCTCCGTTGATTATAACGATTACTTTGAGGTGCTTTATCAGCTAACCTCGATAAAGCATAACCACAGCTTGGTGGTGAAGACCCGATGCCATGGTAGGGAGAAGCCTACCTTGCCCTCGGTGGTTAGCTTGTGGCGGGGGGCTGGTTTTCAGGAACGGGAAATTTATGACCTTATGGGGATTAATTTTGTTGGGCATCCCAATCTGAAACGTGTCTTTCTCTGGGAGGGGTTTCAGGGACACCCATTGCGTAAGGGTTATGAATAGTGGCGATTAGAACTGAGCCATTCGTTATCAATGTGGGTCCACAACACCCCAGTACCCACGGGGTGTTTCGGATGAGGGTGACCCTTGATGGAGAGGTTGTTGTTGATATGGAGCCAGTTCTTGGTTATCTGCACCGAGGGATTGAGAAGCTGGCTGAGGGGCGTACCTATACCCAAAACATTCCCTTTACCGATAGGCTGGATTATTTAGCTTCGATGACTAATAACCTAGCTTACGCTATGGCGGTAGAAAAACTAGCCGGGATAGCCGTTCCTGAACGAGCTGAGTACCTGAGGGTTATCATGTCTGAGCTTCAACGCATTGCCAGCCATTTAGTGGGGGTTGGCTCTTTTCTGAATGATTGTGGCGCCTTTATGACTCCTTTTCTGTATATGTTTCGGGAAAGAGAGAAAATCCTCGATCTGTTTGAGATGGTCTGCGGGCAACGACTTACCTATAACTATATTCGCATCGGTGGGGTAAGCTATGATATTCCTGAAGAGTTTTTACCCGCCTTGGATAAATTCGTTAGGGAAATGCCTGGTTTTATTGATGAATATGACCAGCTTCTGGCGGAGAATGAAATATTGTTGGCTCGGGCCAAGGGTGTTGGTATTTTGCCCAAAGAACTAGCCATCAATACTTCAGCCAGTGGCCCCGTGCTTCGTGCCAGTGGTGTTAACTGGGATATCCGTAAGGCAGACCCTTACTCTGTTTATGACCGCTTTGAATTTGATATTCCAACGGGTAGCACTGGTGACTGTTATGACCGTTACTGGGTAAGAATTCAAGAGATGCGTCAGAGCGTGCGCATTATTAAGCAAGCCGCGGAGCAACTACCTCAAGGCGAGGTATTGACCCGGGTGCCGCTTCGGCTACGGCCACCAGCCGGCGAAGCTTACGGGCATATTGAAGGTCCCAAGGGTGAGCTTGGCTTTTATCTGGTATCAGATAACTCGGTTACCCCTTATCGCTTCCACGTCAGGGCACCAACTCTAATCAATCTAACTGCTCTCCGCGATATGATGATTGGCTGGAAGGTAGCCGATGCTGTAATCATCTTTGGCAGCATTGACATTTGCTTAGGTGAGGTTGATAGATAGTGGTTGACTTTAATCCTGACACTGGTCTATCTAATTATGGCTTAGCAACCTTACCCCCTGATTGGCCTGGGAATTACTGGCTTCATTGGGGACTTTTCGTAATTATTATTATAGTCTTTGTTTTAGCTATGGTCATGGCATTTATTTACTTTGAACGGCGAGGGCTAGGACGCCTTCAGGTGCGTCTTGGCCCCAACCGGGTTGGTCCTTTTGGTATTCTTCAGCCAGTAGCCGATGCTATTAAGATATTGCTCAAAGAGGATATTGTTCCAGCTAAGGGAGACAAGTTGGTTCATTGGTGGGCACCTGTGGTTGCCTTTGCCCCGGCGTTAATGATTTTTGCTGTGATACCATTCGAGAATGGGGCGCTCTTAGCTGATCTCAATATAGGTATTCTCTACATAGTCGCTGTTAGCTCACTCAGTGTGGTTGGGGTGTTCATGGCAGCATGGAGTTGTAACAATAAGTTCTCCCTTATTGGGGCTATGCGCACCGTAGCCCAGATAGTGAGCTATGAGATTCCCCTGGGGTTATCTATCATTGGTGTTGCGTTGATAGCTGGCTCTTTATCCATGAATGAAATTGTAACTTCTCAGAATATCCCCTTTATCTTGCTTCAGCCGTTGGGTTTCCTTATTTACTTCATTAGTGCCTGCGCTGAGATGAATCGCACCCCGTTTGACCTTATGGAAGCAGAATCTGAGATTGTGGATGGTTATCACATCGAATATTCCGGAATGAAGTTTGCCATGTTCTATCTGGTGGAATATGTGGAAGCCGTTGCTGTTTCAGCCATAATTACCACACTCTTCCTTAGTGGCTGGAAGGGGCCTTTGTTGCCTCCCTTCTTGTGGTTTCTGATTAAGGTGGTGCTGGTGTTCTTCGTTATTGTCTGGGTACGGGGTACCATACCGCGCATCAGGGTAGACCAACTGATGGCATTTGCCTGGAAGTGTCTTCTGCCCCTGGCGCTGATCAACTTGTTCATCACTGGCATTGAAGTAATTGTCTTGCCTCAGCCTTTGCCCTGGCTAGTAGTGTTTTTGAATCTGGCTATAATGGCGATATTGGTCTTATTATGGTCTAGATTGTTTACATTAGGAGGAGGCAGAGTTGAGGTTTGAGAAGTACGGCATTGGCATCGCTAAAGGTATGGCCTTAACCCTTGAGCATCTGTTTCGCAAGCCGATTACCACGCAATACCCTGAGGAGAGGCTGACTGTATCTCGCCGAGCTCGGGGTAATGAGCTCATCTGGGATAAGGAACTTTGTGTTGGCTGTGCCGCTTGTGCCAGGGCTTGCCCGCACGGCTGCATTGAGATGGTAACCTCTAAGGATGCCGATGATAAGCGAATAGTAGACAAGTTTCAGTTGGATACCGGTCGTTGTATATTTTGTGGTTTATGTGTTGAGGCTTGTCCAAAAGAATGTCTGTTTATGGGTTATGGTTACGAGATGGCTACGTATCGGCAGCAGGAACTGATGCTTGGTAAGGACGATTTGCTGTTGTCAGACAGGAAGCAACCCAGTGGTTATGCTCGACCCAGGGTTGAGGCAACCTTACCTAAGCAAACTATGCTTCTTAACCGAAAGCAATACCTTGATAGGGTGAAGAAGTGGCTGGATTAGATATTGCCTTTTGGACTTTAGCCGTAATAGGTGTGGCTAGCGCTTTGACGGTTGTTTTGCTACGCAGTGTTTTCCGGGCAGCTCTTAGTTTGGTCTTGTGCTTCCTGGCTGTAGCTGGAATCTATGTTACCCTCAGTGCTGACTTTCTAGCGGCAGTGCAGATTCTGATATATGTTGGCGCCATATCGGTATTAATCATTTTGGCTATTATGTTGACCAGGGACATTCAGCGGGGTAGCCTTTCTAATAAGTTTCGGATCCCCGCTTTTTTTGTGGCTATTTTGTTTCTAGGTGCAGTGGTTTTTGCCGTAAGTAATACCCAGTGGCAGATAGCTGGTATAGCTCCTCAGGGGCCCACGACCTCTGCCCTAGCTGGCAAGCTCTTTGGTGAGGGCGGTTTTGTTTTGCCGTTGGAGATTACTCCTGTCCTTCTGCTAGCCGCCATCTTAGGAGCAATCATTTTGGTTAGAGAGAAGTAAACGAATGTCTATAGGCTTAGAGCATTACCTTGCATTATCAGCGATTCTGTTCTCTATTGGACTATACGGGGCTCTAGCTAAGCGTAATGCCATAGTTATCCTGATGTCTATTGAAATTATGCTCAATGCGGTCAATATCGCTATGGTGGCCTTCTCGCGTTACATTGTGCCGTTGCTGCTAACAGGGCAGGTTTTTGCCATTTTCGTTATGGTGGTGGCGGCGGCTGAAGCAGCCGTTGGCTTAGCCATAATAATAGCTATCTATCGCAGCCGTGAAACTATAGATGTCACTAAAGTTGACTTGATGAAATGGTAGTTCAGGTTGCTTGTTGAGGGTTAGACTGAAGGGGAAATACAGGGGTAAGTGGGAAACCCAAGCTTGTGGGTTGAGGCTAAAAAAGAGTAGAAAGCCTGATGCCTGCTGTGCCTCAAGATAATAAGAAGTATATTACTGAAGTGGTGTTAAGGAAGCTATAATGCCATATCAGTTAATTTGGCTTACTTTTCTACTACCGCTTTTTTCATTCTTAACAATTTCTCTGTTCGTTAGACCATTTCTGAACCACAAGCCCAGGCTCAGCGGCTATATAACTATTGCTGCTATCTCTGGTTCTCTTGTCCTGTCAATCTGGGCGTTACTGGAAGTACTGGCCGCCCCCGGTCATGTGCTACCAATACCTGACATAAGCTGGGTAATTATTGAGGGTGGAGTCAGTATTCATCTTGGATTGATGATGGATTCCCTAACCGCGGTGATGCTTATTGTGGTTACCGTAGTCAGCTTGATGGTGCAGATCTATTCACAGGGTTATATGCATGGAGACCCGGGGTACCACCGCTACTTCGCCTTTATGTCATTGTTTACTGGATCAATGCTGGGGGTAGTTCTGGCTGATAATCTACTTTTCCTGTTTGTATTCTGGGAGCTGGTTGGCTTGTGCTCCTATCTGCTTATTGGTTTCTGGTTCCATCGACCGGCAGCACGTGATGCGGCGACGAAGGCATTTGTGGTTACCCGGATTGGTGACTTTGGCTTTCTAGCTGCCATCCTTCTCCTATACGCCCATACCGGAACTTTCGATATTGCTGAACTCCGTGCCTTAGCAGGGGCGGGGGCTTTAGGCGGCATCACGCTTACCTGGGCAGCCATTGGTATCTTTTCCGGGGCGGTAGGCAAATCAGCTCAGTTTCCACTCCATGTATGGCTGCCTGATGCTATGGAGGGTCCCACCCCCGTTAGCGCCTTAATTCATGCGGCGACCATGGTTGCCGCTGGCGTCTTTCTGGTTGCCCGCACCTATCCCCTCTTTGCTAACTCGGTGCCGGCACTAACCACGGTAGCCACCATCGGTGGTTTCACGGCTATCTTTGCTGCCACTATGGGATTGGTGATGACCGACATTAAGCGGGTTCTGGCTTATTCTACTATCAGCCAGCTTGGCTATATGATGCTGGGGTTGGGGACTGGCGGTGTAGTTATCGGTATTTTTCACCTGTTTAATCACGCCTTCTTCAAAGCACTACTATTTCTTGGCGCCGGCAGCGTCAATCATGCTACGGGAACATTTGATATGCGGGGCATGGGAGGACTACGCCGGGTGATGCCGTGGACATATGCCACATTTGTTATTGCCTCCCTGAGTATTGTTGGTATCTGGCCACTGTCTGGCTTCTGGAGCAAGGATGAAATTCTAGCCAGTTCTCTGGGAAGTCAGCCCATGCTATTTTGCCTGGCAATGATAACAGTATTTATGACCGCCTTTTATATGTTCCGTGTGGTCTTCCTTACCTTTGGTGGGGAGTATCGTGGTGGTAATCCCGAGGCCCACGGTGCTCATCCTCACGAATCATCATCGGTAATGGTTGCACCGATGGTTGTTCTAGCTATCCTGGCCGTTATCTCTGGTCTCTGGAACGTCACCGGGAGGTTCAGTCAACTTTTTGGTCATGCTGAGACACAAAGCTTTGTCCAAGGTTTCTTTGGTGTCCTGACGCATCCCTTGCCCTGGGTATCACTGATACTGGCTGGTCTGGGCATCCTCTTAGCCTATGCTATGTATAGCGCCAAGTGGCTATCAGCGGAGCGAGTCGGCAGTATGTTCAAACCACTGTATACCCTGTTCTATCGGAAGTATTGGTTTGATGAGTTTTATGAAAGGGCTATTGTGGGCAAGGTGTTAATTAACGGATTTTTCGCTGGCTTACAGCAATTTGATATTCACGGTGTGGATGGGGCAGTAAATGGCATAGCTGATGGGACTATAGCGGGGGGTAGAACTATCAGGAGGGCGCAAACTGGTCAGCTGCAGCTATATGGCATAGCCATTGGCATCGGTGTCCTGGCTATTATTCTCTGTCTATACTTCTTCAGATGAATGTTTATGAATTTACATGGAAAACCGATTGAAATCTTCTATGGTGAGGTTGATAAGTAGCTTCTATGGGGGTTGGTACAGTTGAGTTTTGATTATCTAACAGTCCTGATCTTCCTGCCGGTGGCAGGGGCGGTTTTGATTGCCTTCCTGCCAGGTTTGTCTGATAAGGTGATCAAGCGTCTGGCTGCCATTTTTACCTTCGTTCCTCTGGCTTTAGCCATCTTGCTATTTTGTCAGTTTGATAGGTCGCTGGGGGCAGCCGGAGTAATTCAGTTTGAAGAGAAGCTGTCGTGGATTCCCGCCATTAACGCTTACTACCACCTAGGTGTTGATGGTATAAGCCTGCCCATGGTATTGCTAACGACCCTCTTAGGCTTTCTGGCTATCCTCATTTCATGGAAAATTGACTTCAGGCAGCGAGAGTATTTTGCCTGGCTACTGCTATTGGAAACAAGCATCCTGGGGGTGTTTTGTTCCCTTGACCTCCTATTGTTCTTCCTCTTCTGGGAGATAGAGGTTATTCCCATGTATTTCCTCATCTCTATCTGGGGGACGGGGAGAAAGGAATACTCAGCGATAAAGTATGTTATTTATACTTTGTTTGGCAGTGCTGTGATGCTGGCTGGCATCCTTTGCCTGTATTTTACTACTGGTAGCCTTAGCATGGTGGACATAGCTCAGACTGGGCTTGCTTCATTCCGAGTTGTCGTCCCCACAGTAGCCATCTTCTTCCTTCTTTTTATTGGCTTTGCTGTTAAGCTGCCTGTCTTTCCGTTGCACACCTGGTTACCTGATGCTCATACTGATGCTCCGACCGCGGTTAGCGTAATGCTGGCTGGGGCGCTGCTTAAGATGGGCGGCTACGGTATGATTCGCCTATGTGTAACCATATTCCCCGATGTTGCTCAACAATATGCGCCCTTACTGGTAGCATTAGCCGTAGTCAGTGTGCTCTACGGTGCAGCCGTAACCATAAGGCAGACTGATCTGAAAAGACTGATTGCTTATAGTAGCATCAGCCATATGGGCTACGTGCTTCTGGGCATCTTTGCCCTGGGGCGGGTAAGCATGAATGGGGCTGTTCTTCAAATGTTCAGCCACGGCGTTATTACCGGTCTCCTCTTTGCTGTGGCGGGACTAGTCATGCACAATGCTGACGAACGTGACCTTAGAAAGCTTGGCGGCTTGGCTCGGCAGATGCCGGTGATTGCTATCGTCTTCTCCATAGCTGGGCTGGGTGCCCTGGGGTTACCTACTACCAGCGGTTTTGCCGCCGAATTTCTAGTTTTTGTGGGCAGTTTTTCCAGTACTGCTGTTGCTGGAATTCAGATTTATACTATCCTGTGTGTACTGGGGGTTGTCCTGGCTGCGGGGTATATCTTATGGATGTTGCAGCGCGTATTCTACGGTCCTGTTCAGGAGAAATTCAACGGCGTGGCTGATGCCGATAATCTGGAGAAGGTATATCTATTCACTTTCGTAGCAGTGATTATGCTGGTTGGTATCTATCCCGCAATTCTAACCGATGTTATTAAGCTTGGCATTTTACCCATAATGGGATTATTAGGTGGATAAAGGAGCAAAATTTTGAATCTGGAACTATTTACACCTGAGCTAACCTTGGGCGCCTTTGCCATAATAGTAATTCTGCTCGACCTCTTTATTCAGCAGAAGAGGTTGTTGGCGGTAATTAGTCTTGTTGGTTTGGTAGTATCCGGCGGCTTCAGCGTAGGCCTGTGTGGAGGTGGCACTCAGGCTATGTTCAACAATATGCTGGTGGTAGACAACTTTGCCCTGTTCTTCAAGCTGCTATTCTTAGGCATTGCCGCTCTAGTTATTATCTCCTCAGTTGATTACGTATCCAAGTTTGCCCGCTTTCAGGGTGAATACTATGCTCTGGTGCTGTTATCAACCATAGGGATGATGCTGATGGCAGCCACCACTGAGTTAATCTCTATCTATATTGCTCTGGAACTAACCGGTATATCCTTCTATATTCTGGTTGGTTTTCTGAAAGACTCCAAATCCAATGAGGCCTCACTTAAATTTCTGCTGCTAGGAGCGGTAGCCTCAGCCATATTGCTTTATGGGATGGCACTTGTCTTTGGTTTTACTGGTGAAACGCAGCTGGGAGAGATTGCACGGGTTATTCAAACGATGTCTTTAACGGGAGTTCTAGCCAGTCCAGGGCTTATTCTAGGTATAGTGCTGCTGATAGCTGGCTTCGGCTTCAAGATTGCTGCTGTTCCTTTCCACATGTGGGTACCCGATGTTTATGAGGGGGCGCCAACACCAATAACTGCTTATCTTGTGGCTGAAGAAGCAGCCGGGTTTGCCATTATCCTACGTGTCTTCTACTCTGTCTTTGGACTCCCCCACTGGCTGAGCTTGGAGTGGGGATTAATCTTCGCTGTGCTCGCCGCTATTAGCATGACCCTGGGCAATGTGGTTGCTATCCCCCAAACCAACATTAAACGAATGTTAGGTTACTCCAGTATAGCTCATGCTGGTTATCTTATGGTGGGGTTAGCCACTATGGGGTTTTCCTCGGTCGGTGATATTATCGGACGAAGCAGTCTCCTCTTCTTCCTGGGCAGCTATGCATTAACTAATCTAGGGGCGTTTATTGCCATTATTGCGATCTCCAATAAGCTTGACAGTGACCGTATTGATGATTATTCAGGCATGGGTAAGAGGGCGCCACTACTGGCTTTAGGTTTGACTCTATGTCTTGTTTCCCTTGTCGGTCTGCCGCCAACCGCTGGCTTTATGGCTAAATTCTATATCTTCAGCGGGGCTGTCCAGCATGGCTTGTTGTGGCTGGTGGTTATCGCAGTCATAAACAGTGTAGTATCAGCCTACTACTATCTCCACGTGGTAAAGGTAATGTGGCTTGGCAAGCCAGTGCTTCAGGGAAAAGTGCCCTCTTCCGGAGCCCTGAATGTGGCTTTATCCCTCTCCTGCATCGGTGTCTTCCTCCTTGGCGTTATCCCCGGCTATGTAATGAAGCTTGCCGAGCTTGCCACCAGGATGTTCACTTTCTAGTGGGATTAACGGTGAGATTCGCCAAGCACTCTCATTTCCCGGAAAAGCCTCCGCTCTGTTTTTAACCTGGGCTTTCTAGTGATAGAATGTATTGATTCCTTAGGAATGTGAATTTGAGTAAGAGGGCTAAATCAGGTGACCGGGCGGCGGTGATTAGCAGTGGCAATGCCGCCGTTGATGCGGTCCATACTACTCCTCACCTGCATTTATTGCGCAACATGCGTGCAGACCTGTGTTCAATGTGCTATGATTCAGGATGAGCACTATAGCTCTCTCGTTGATATCATGGGCTACTCGAAATGGACTTGCTCTAAGTACCAAAGCTAGAGTGTGGGAATAGCTGGAAGTCGAGAGTCGTATGAAGTATGGAAGTAGGACGAAAAGAATAAAAGTGGTGCAAGACATTCTGGGGGCTAATGAGTCCATAGCTGCCCAGAATCGGCAGCTACTAGAGAAACACAAAATCTTTGCTATCAATATCATGTCGTCCCCGGGTGCTGGCAAGACAAGCCTTATTTTGCAAACTATAGCCAGGCTGAAAAATAGGATAAACATAGCTGTCATTGAAGGCGATGTTGCTTCTACACTAGATGCCGAAAAGGTGAAGAATGAAGCAATGGAAGTAGTTCAGATAAACACAAGAAACATGCCAGAGAGCTGCTCTTTGATTGCCACTATGATTAAGCAGGCTCTAAAAGAGTTACCGCTAGAGGACATAGACTTACTCCTTATCGAGAATGTAGGCAACCTTATCTGTCCTTCTGAGTTTGTTTTGGGAGAGCATAGAAGAGTAGTTATTTCCAGCCTACCTGAAGGCGATGATAAGCCCATCAAATACCCTATGATATTCGCTAGTGCTGATGTTGTGGTAATGAATAAGATCGATTTTCTCCCTTATGTTGATTTTGATACCTCTGCCTTTCGCCACAGCGTTGAAGGGCTAAATCCTAAAGCTAGAGTCTTCGAGGTTTCTTGCAAGACTAATGTAGGAATAGAAAATTGGTGCTCTTGGTTGCTACAGGAAATAGAGACTTATAAAAGGTAATGAGGCCGGTTTGCCACTCTGATGGCTCCTCTTCTAAGAAAGGGTGGTCTGTCTGGAGAAGAAATTCTTAGCTTAATGGCCAAAATAAGAACTATAGAGTTGGCCCGCATTAGCGTTCGCGGTATTGTCCAGGGAGTTGGTTTCAGACCATTTGTCTATAGATTAGCTGTTAAGCATAATCTGAAGGGCTATGTGTATAACACCTCTGAGGATGTCAAAATTGAGGTAGAGGGAGAATTAGAGGCTATCAAGCAGTTTCAATTGGAGCTTAGAATAGAAGCTCCCCCTTTAGCTCACATTGAGGACATAGCTATTAGCCACCATCAACCAATTGGCTATAAGAACTTCGAAATCCGTCATAGCATCGCTGAGGAGGGAAAATACCAGCTTATCTCCCCCGATATTGCTACCTGTCAAGCTTGTCTCAGTGAATTATTAAATCCCTCCGATAGGCGCTATCGTTATCCCTTTACCAACTGCACCAACTGTGGCCCACGCTTTACCATAATCGAGGATATACCCTATGATCGCCCTGAAACCACCATGCGCTATTTCCAAATGTGCTCCCAATGCCAGGCGGAATATGAGAACCCGCTAGATCGCCGCTTCCATGCCCAGCCAAATGCCTGCCCCAAATGTGGTCCGAAGGTTGAGCTGGTTGATAACCAAGGCAAGCGAGTAGCGGGATTGGATGCCTTAGCCAGTGCCAGTCAATTCCTGAAAGCGGGGAAAATCGTTGCCATTAAAGGCTTGGGTGGATTTCTTTTAGCTTGTGATGCCAGCAATGAAACGGCAGTTAAGACTCTGCGTGAAAGAAAAGGACGACCCTCTAAGCCCTTCGCCATAATGGTAAACAGCGTGAACGAAATAAAAAAACATTGCTACGTCTCACTGGAAGAAGAGGCACTGCTCACCTGTCCTCAAAGCCCTATCGTGCTTATGAGATGGAAAGCCGATTCATCTGTGTCTCGAGAGGTAGCTCCAAATCTAGAATACTTAGGTGTCATGCTGCCTTATACACCACTACACCATATCCTGCTGAAAGATACTGAGCTACCTTTAGTAATGACCAGCGGCAACCTCAGCGAAGAACCCATCGCCAAAGATAATAATGAAGCATTAAAAAGACTTTCAGGAATTGCTGATTACTTCCTGATTCATAATCGGGATATCTATTCTCGCTATGATGACAGTGTAGCCATAGTGGAAAGGGGAACAAGTCAGCTTGTAAGGCGAGCACGCAGCTATGCTCCCTATCCTATTCATCTCACATTCAAATGTCGACAAGTTTTAGCCTGCGGTGCTGAAATGAAAAACACCTTCTGTTTGACAAGGGATAACTATGCCTTCCTAAGTCAGCATATTGGTGATATGGAAAATATGGAAACACTGGAGCATTTTGACAATACTATTTCTTTGTATAAGAAGCTATTTCGCATCGAGCCTGAAATTATCGCCCATGACCTTCACCCTGACTATCTTTCCACCAAGTATGCTCATGAGCTAAGCAAGTCTAGTAATATCAAGCTTATCCCTGTGCAACATCATCATGCTCACATCGCGAGTTGCATGGCTGACAATAAGCTTGAGGCATCAGTCATTGGCGTTGCCTTTGATGGTACAGGGATGGGTAGTGATGGGCATATTTGGGGAGGGGAATTCTTGGTAGCTGATTATTGTAGTTTTGATAGAGTAGGACATCTAGAATATTTACCTCTGCCCGGTGGGGACGCAGCTATAAAAAGACCATACCGCACCGCTATTGGCTATGTCCTTAGTTTGCTAGGAAAGGATACCTTGAAGGCTATCATTGCAAGCGGGGCAAAGCATCCTCCTGTAGCATTTATCAGTGAGGTTAGTGAAATTGAAATAGGAATTATCAAACGCCAAATAGAGAGTGGGCTGAACTCACCACTGACTTCAAGCATGGGACGTCTGTTTGATGCTGTATCAGCACTGATAAACATAAGAGGCGAGATAGATTATGAAGGGCAAGCGGCTGTAGAATTAGAAATGGCTGCGTATGCTTACCATTGCGAGGAGCATAGCGACGAAGCAATCTCCAATGATAAGGAAAGCTATCCGTACCGTATAATAGCAGATGAAGGGATGAGAATTGTGCAGCTGAGCGATCTACTCTCGGCGATAATTGAAGACTTAACGCAAGGCGTTTCTCCAGGGAGAATATCACTCAAATTTCATAACACTATAGCCAGAATGACAGATGAAATGTGCTGGTTGATAGCTAACGAAACTGGTATCAACCAAGTGGTTTTAAGCGGCGGTGTATTTCAAAATCGCCTATTACTAAGGAAAACGATTAAGTTACTGGAAAATAGCGGCTTCCAGGTGTTTACCCACAGGCAAGTCCCATGCAATGATGGTGGTATCTCCCTGGGACAAGCGGTTGTCGCCAATTTCGCTGAATAGTTACCCATCTATGAAAGTCTCTAAAAAAGCGAATGCACTTGGTTGTTGGAATTGTCAGAAGAGTTAGGCTAAAATACCATACAATGTGTTTAGCGGTTCCGGTCAAAGTTGTCTCCATAGAAGGTGATGAGGCAGAGACGGAGATAGGGGGCGTGAGACGCCGAGTTAGCGTTGCTCTTACTCCAGAGGTAAAGACAGGTGATTACGTGCTGCTTCACACGGGCTATGCCATAGGTGTGGTGGATGAAGTTGAAGCTAAGGAAACTTTAAAGCTTTTCGAAGAGATAATAAACCTGAGTGAAGTTCATTGACGAGTATCAAAATAGCGAGCTGGCTAAGAAACTAGCACAGAGAATCACTGGCCTTTCTGTTAGGTCAATCAGGTTAATGGAATTCTGTGGTGGACATACCCATGCCATAATGAGGTATGGCATTCGCCAGCTATTACCAGAAACAATTGAAATGAAGTCAGGGCCAGGCTGCCCAGTGTGCGTAACAGCGATTGGCGATCTGGATAAAGCTATTGCCTTATCTCATTCGCCCGAGGTTATCATTACTACCTTTGGAGATATGATGAGAGTTCCTGGCAGCTATTCTAGTTTACAGCAAGCAAAGGCTGAGGGAGCAAATATACGAATTGTTTATTCTACTATGGATGCTTTAGAGATAGCTAAAGCCAGCCCTAACAAGTCAATCATCTTCATTGGCATTGGCTTTGAGACCACGGCACCAACCATAGCAGCTTCTATAGTCAAGGCAGAAAAGGAGGGGATAGAAAACTTCTATGTCCTTTCCTTCCTCAAGTTAACCCCACCAGTGATAAAAGCTTTGCTGGGATTAGGTGAGGTCAAGCTTGATGGTATTATTGGTCCGGGACATGTCTGCGTTATAACTGGCTCTCATCCTTATGAGTTCATTCCTGAGCAATATGGAGTGGCCTATGTTATCTCGGGCTTTGAACCCCTGGATATTTTACTGAGCGTAGATAAGCTAGTACAGCAGATTGAAACTGGTAGCCCAAAAGTAGAGATAGCCTATCGCCGTGGAGTAAAGCCTGAAGGGAATAGGAAAGCCTTAGAACTGATGCAGCAGGTCTTCGAAATCGATGGTGCCGACTGGCGCGGAATCGGGATTGTACCTCGAAGCGGCTTAAAGATTAACAAGGAATACCAGCATTTCGATGCTAGTAATGCTTTTTCAGGATTGCTTCGCTCTGCTTACGATGACAAACCTGCCAAAGAACCGAAAGGATGTCGTTGTGGAGACGTAGTTCGGGGCGCAGCTACGCCACTTGAATGTAAGCTGTTTAGAAAAGCTTGTACTCCAGAAAAGCCTATGGGTCCCTGTATGGTCTCCAGTGAAGGAGCTTGTGCTGCCTATTACCAGTATGGAGCAAGCTATGAATGATACCATTCTTCTGGCTCACGGCAGCGGTGGCAAATTAAGCCATGACTTAGTGGAGAAAAAAATTCTTCCTTTGCTGGCTAATCCTCTGTTGGACAAGTTAGATGACTCAGCTATTTTTGAGGCTAATGGACGTCTCGCTTTCACCACTGATAGCTATGTAGTCAATCCTATCTTCTTCCCTGGCGGAGACATAGGCAGGCTGGCTGTTTGTGGCACGGTTAACGATTTATCCATGAACGGAGCTAAACCTCTATATTTGAGTCTATCCGTAATCATAGAGGAGGGTCTCCTCATAGCTGACCTTGAACGCATAGTCCAGTCAATAAAAGCAGCCGCTGATGAGGCACAGGTAAATATAATCACGGGGGATACTAAAGTAGTAAACCGAGGGCAAGCAGATAAATTATTTATCACTACCTCAGGGATAGGCATTATTCCTGCTGGAATTGATATTTCAGGAGCCAATGCTAAAGCTGGCGACAGGGTTATTTTGAGCGGCACCATCGGCGACCATGGCATAGCTATAATGAGCCAACGTGAGGGACTTAGGTTCGAGACACTCCTGGAGAGCGATTGTGCACCATTGGACAAATTGGTGGCTCAAATAGTGGAGGCTTGTCCAAATACTCACTGTCTCCGTGACCCTACCAGAGGCGGGTTGGCTACCACACTTAACGAATTTGCTAAGCAATCTAATGTGGGCATTGTGGTCGAAGAGGATAAGATACCAGTAAAAGAAGGGGTTAGAGCTGCCTGTGAGCTTTTAGGCTTCGACCCTATTTATGTCGCTAATGAGGGTAAATTGGTAGCTATAGTTGAGCCAGGTGGTGCCAATAAGGTTCTGGCTCAAATGAAGAAGAACTGCTATGGAAGAGATGCAGCTATCATTGGTGAGGTAACTAACGACTATACTGGAAGGGTGATCATGCAAACAAGGCTAGGACCTTCTCGAGTTATTGACATGCTTTCCGGGGAACTCCTACCACGGATATGCTAGATAAGGCTAAAATAGCTGTCTTGGCTGCGGCGGATTTGCTCCGTCAGGATGAAGACGTTGGAGATGTACATTATGGGCGAGAATCCCATGGTTTCTGACCCTGACATTAACCATGTTGAGAAATCCTTGAAAGCTCTGGATTTTCTGGTTGTGCAGGATATTTTTCTGACTGAGACAGCCACTCTGGCAGATGTTGTTCTTCCCGGGGTTTCATTCGCAGAGAAGGATGGTACCTTTACCTCAACTGAACGGAGGATACAGCGGGTTAGAAAGGCTATTGAACCTTTGGGCGATAGCAAGCCAGATTGGAAGATAATAACCGAGTTATCATCCCGTTTAGGCTACAGGATAGATTACAACTCCCCAGCGGAAATCATGGATGAAATAGCTAAGCTTACCCCAATACATGGGGGCAGCTACTCAAAGTTGGAAAATTTCGGGCTCCAGTGGCCCTGTCCCAGCCCAGACCATCCAGGCACACCTTATCTTCACAAAGGTTCGTTCACCCGTGGGTTGGGGAAATTTTCTCCAGTAGGCTATAAACCACCGGCGGGACTCCCTTCTCATGATTACCCCTTTATTCTCACCACGAGGCGCAGCTTGTATCATTTCCATACTGGAACGATGACCCGTAAGATAGCTGGGCTCAATATTATAGAGCCTGAAGGTGTAGTGGAAATCAGCCCCAAAGATGCTTCGCAACTTGGTATAGCCCAAGGTGATAAGGTTAAGGTCAGTTCCCAACGCGGTGAGATTACTGCTAAAGCTAAAGTAACTAACGTATTGTCACCCGGTGTGGTATTCATGACTTTCCATTTCGCCGAAAGCGCCGCCAATATCCTCACCAATCCCCAGCTCAACCCAGTAGCCAAAATTCCCGAGTTCAAAGTTGCAGCAGTCAAGGTGGAGAAACTGCCTGCTATTTGACAATTGTCAGCTCTCAGGATAGAGCTTTGTCGGCGCTTTGACTATTATTTTGGTTCCTTCTCCTATATGAGAACTAACTTCGAGTTCCCGCCTACTAACCGAGCTCATTCCGCCATACTGGTAAGTCCCGACTTGCCTTGACCGGCAAAATCGCTTATACTACTGGGAAGCTCAAAGCTCTTGCCGTTATCGCTAATGGTCACCCTGCCCTCAGCTTCTTGGCATTCCACCATAAGGCTGGCTTGAGATACTTCGGAATGCTGGTGAACATTGCTGTATTGTCGGCTGTCTCAAAAAATGGTAAAATGGTGAGTCGCAAAATGGCAAATCCTTTGGCAGCGCAAAGCACTCAGGTGCATCTACGAGAGCAAGAAGGAACAAGTGAGGAGCGTTTAAACGAAATTCTGTCCTCTTATGGAGGCAGGGAAGACGAGCTTATCCCCATCCTGCAGCAAGTCCAGCAGGTTTTTGGCTACCTGCCCGAGCCAGCGATGAAGAGGATAACCAAATTCCTCAAGTTGCCGGAAAGCACTGTCTTTGGCGTAGGCACATTCTATGCCCAGTTCAAGCTCGTCCCTTCGGGTCGGAATGTCATCAAGGTTTGTCGCGGCACTGCCTGTCATGTGCGTGGTGGTGCTCGCATTCTCCGAGAAGTAGAAAAACATCTAGGTATCAAGCCTGGGGAGAGCACCCCAGGTCTCGAATATTCACTGGAAGCGATAGCCTGTTTTGGCTCGTGTGCTCTTGCCCCGGTGATGGTTATTGGCAATAACGTCTATGGCAGGATGACGCCAGCGAAGGTAAAGGATGTTTTAATCAACGTCGAGGGTGAGAGATGAGCTTTGCTGACATCCAGAAACGGGCAATAGCTGAATGGGAAACGCTGCAACACAGCAATATACCTCGTATTCTGGTAGGCGCTGCTACCTGTGGTAGAGCTGCTGGTGCCGAGGCAGTGCTTGCTGCGATTGATAGGGAGCTGAAGCAGCGAAATATTGATGCTATTGTTGTTCAGGTGGGCTGTATTGGACTGTGCTATGCCGAGCCCTTAGTGGATATAATCAAGCCAGGGCGTCCTCGTATTTGCTATGGGAATGTTACCCCCGAAATTATGGCGCAGCTGATTGAAGACTACCTGGTCAAAGACAATCCCCGTCCTGATCTGGCTTTGGGCACTATTGGGGATGGTGTTGTAGCTGGTATTCCCAATCTCTTCGAGCTACCTGTGCTTAAATCTCAGGTACGCATAATTCTGCGCCACTGTGGCTTTATAGACCCCACAAATATTGACCATTATATTGCTTGTGGTGGCTACGGTGGCTTGATTAAAGCACTGGGGATGAAGCCGGAGGAGATTATTGAAGAGATTAAGAGGTCTGGTTTGCGTGGCAGGGGAGGGGCTGGCTTCCCCACCGGACAAAAATGGGACTTTTGCCGTAAATCACCTGGCAAGGAAAAATATATTATTTGCAATGCAGATGAAGGTGACCCCGGGGCCTTCATGAACCGCTCTCTTCTTGAGGGTGACCCTCATTCAGTGTTAGAAGGGATGCTTGTCGGTGCTTATGCTATTGGAGCTAAGGAAGGTTACATCTATTGCCGAGCAGAATATCCCCTCGCCCTGGAACGGCTCAGGATTGCTTTAAAGCAACTGGAGGAATATCAACTCATTGGAGACAATATTTTAGGCTCCGATTTTAGTTTCCATCTCAAGATAAAGGAGGGAGCAGGAGCATTTGTCTGTGGGGAGGAGACAGCGCTGATGGCTTCTATCGAAGGCAAGAGAGGGATGCCTCGCTCCCGTCCTCCTTTCCCGGCTGTCTCCGGATTATGGGGCAAGCCTACTAACATCAATAATGTAGAGACCTGGGCAAGTGTCGCCGCTATAATGCAACAGGGAGCTACTTGGTATGCTGGCTATGGTACGGAGGGAAGCAAAGGGACAAAAACCTTTTCGTTGGTCGGCAAGGTAGAGCGCACTGGACTCATCGAAGTTCCCTTCGGCATTACTATGCGCCAGATTATCTACGAAATCGGCGGTGGCATCTTAAAAGGGAAACGCTTCAAGGGGGCACAAACTGGTGGACCTTCGGGAGGTTGTTTGCCGCCAGATTTTCTTGATACCCCGGTAGACTATGATTCTTTGACTTCAGCTGGCTCTATTATGGGTTCTGGCGGCATGATAGTAATGGATGAAGACACCTGCATGGTTGACATAGCACGATTCTTCCTATCTTTTGTGCAGCTTGAGTCCTGCGGTAAATGCATACCATGTCGTTGGGGCACAAAACAAATGCTAGATATACTTGAGGATATAGCCAATGGAAGAGGCAGACCTGGGGATATTGAGTTGCTTCAGGAATTAGCGGAATCGATTAAAGATGGTTCTTTGTGTGGTTTGGGACAAACTGCCCCCAATCCTGTGCTTACTTCAATTCGCTACTTTCGTGCTGAGTATGAAGAACATATCAAAAGGCATCATTGTTCTGCCGCAGTTTGCAAAGGCCTGGTCAAGGCGCCGTGTAGCCATACTTGTCCTGCTGGTGTAGATGCTCCTCGCTATCTTCGCTTTATTGGCCTGGGGCAGTTTGACCAGGCACTGGCTGTGATCCGGGAGAGGATACCCTTCCCTTCGGTCTGTGGACGTGTTTGCCCTCATCCTTGCGAAGCCAAGTGTCGGCGAGGACAGGTTGATGAGGCTATTGCCATAAGGGCACTCAAGCGCTTTGCCGCAGAAAGGGGAAACGGAGTCTGGAAAATAAAGGCGAAGGTAGCTCCAAGCACAGGTAAGAGTGTTGCTATCATTGGCGCTGGACCGGCCGGGCTTACCTCGGCTTATTACTTAGCCAGGCGAGGCCATGCTGTTACTGTGTTTGAGGCGCTTCCTGAGCCGGGGGGCATGATGAGGTATGGCATTCCCGAATATCGCTTGCCCAGAGAAGTGCTAGCCCAGGAGATTGAGGAGATAAGAGGCGTTGGAGTAGATATAAGGGTAAATACCAGGATCAGCTCTGTAGATGAGCTTTTTGAACAGGGTTATCATGCCATTTTCCTTGCTATTGGCGCTCACCAGGGCACTAAATTAAGGATTGAAGGAGAAGACAGCCCTGAGGTTATGGAGGGCGTGTCTTTTCTCAGAGAGATAAATATGGGGAATGAAGTCAGGGTAGGGGATAGGATAGCTGTCATTGGCGGAGGGAATGTCGCCATAGATGCTTCCCGCAGCGCACTTCGACTCGGTGCTAAAGAGGCAACAATTATCTATCGCCGCACCCGAGATGAGATGCCAGCAAGCGAAGAGGAGATAGAGGAGGCGTTGCTCGAAGGGGTAAAGATAGAGTTCCTGGCTGCTCCAATTAGAATAGAGAGAAAGAATGGTGCGGTGGAGCTTATATGCAGCCGCATGGAGCTTGGAGCGGTAGACGAAAGCGGCAGAAGGCGCCCCGTGCCAATTAAAGGTGGTGAATTTAGTTTGACTTTTGACACCCTGATTGCCGCTATTGGGCAGATGCCAGAGGTTCCCGAGAAATTTGGACTTCCCTTGGGAAGGGGAAATACTATCCAGGTTGACGCTGATACTCTGTCTACAAATAGAGAAGGTGTTTTTGCTGGTGGTGATGTTGTGACGGGACCTGCCACAGTCATTGAGGCTATCGCTGCTGGGAGGCAGGCAGCGATTTCTATAGACAAATATCTAGGCGGTAACGGCGCAATAGATGAAATACTGGCGTCGCCTGAGGAAGTAGAGATATTGCCTGAGATCGAGGAAGGGGAAAAGCACCGCATTTCCATACCTACCTTGACTGTAAGCAAGCGGCTTGGCAGCTTTGCTGAAGTGGAGCTTGGTCTTGGAGAAGAAATGGCGATTGAGGAAGCCAAGCGGTGCTTGAGATGTGACCTGGAGGAAGACTAGTAAAGAGGGGGCAACAATGACTGCAGTCGCCTCAAATGAAACAAAAGAAACGAAAATGGATACCATCAGGCTGACCATTAATGGCCGCCAAGTCGTAACGGGAAAAGGCGCCACTGTGCTTGAAGCAGCACTAGAAGCTGGCATCTATATTCCTACATTGTGTTACGACCCTGACCTCAAGCCATATGGAGGGTGTCGCCTCTGCGTGGTTGAAATAGAAAGAATGCGGGGCTTGGTTAGCTCATGTACTACGCCAGCAATTGATGGTATGGTGGTGCACACCGATACAACAAGGGTAAATCAATCACGCCGAATCACTATGGAGCTTATCAGCACCAATCATCACGGCGATTGTCTTGCCTGTGCCAAAAACCAGGACTGTGAGCTACTTAAAATTGCTCGGTATTTGGGCATGGAACAGGAGCATATTGACCGGTTGCGAAAAAGTGTTCAATTACTTCCTGTGGATGCAAGCCATCCGGCATTTATTCGTGACTTGAATAAGTGTATTCTTTGCGCCAAATGTGTGCGGGCTTGTCACGAAATAGTTTGCCATGATGCTATTGATATAGCCTTTCGAGGCAATTCGGCAAAGATAGCTACATTTGGTGATAAACCAATTGTCGAGTCTGTCTGCAAATCTTGTGGAGAGTGTGTGGCGCGATGTCCTACAGGAGCACTGGTGCCCAAATGGGAAAAGTTGCCCACCACAGAGGTTAAAACCATTTGTCCTTATTGTGGAGTCGGGTGCTCCCTCTACCTGGGTGTACGGGACAACAAGGTTGTTTCGGTGCGCGGTGACCCCGAGGGTTCAGCTAACAAGGGCAGCTTGTGTGTTAAAGGGCGCTGGGGATACGATTTTCTCAGCCATTCTGAGAGATTGACGAAGCCACTTATTCGCATACCTGGCATGGCACGAGGAGTAGGTCAAGATGGAAAGGTGCACGAGATTTTCCGTGAAGCTACCTGGGATGAAGCGCTGGGACTGGCAGCAAAAAAGCTCCTTGAACTGAAGCAAAATTATGGACCAGATAGTATCGCTGGCCTGAGCTCAGCTAAGTGCACTAACGAAGATAACTATGTGATGCAAAAATTCGTCCGAGCTGTGCTGGGTACTAATAACATTGATCATTGTGCCCGACTATGCCATGCCTCGACTGTAGTCGGGGGTATCGCTGCTTTTGGTCAAGGAGCAATGAGCAATTCCTATTCCGATTTTGAGAAAACTAAGCTTTTCTTTGTTATCGGCTCTAACACCACCGAATGTCACCCTATTATTGGCTCAATTATTAAGAGAAGGGTCAGGTCCGGTGATGCTAAACTCATCGTAGCTGAGCCGCGCGCTATTGAACTTAGCGATTCTGCCGTTGTCAGGCTCCCCCATAAGCCAGGAACAGATGTTGCCCTTATCAATGGGCTGATGCACGTAATTATTAGAGATGGCCTTGAGGATAAGGAATTTATCCGAGAGCGCACTGAAGGTTTTGATGAACTACGCCAACTTGTGGAGAGGTATACGCCTGAAGCAGTGGAGGCTATAACAGGGGTCCGCCGGGCTGATATAGAGGCGGCCGCTCGCCTCTTTGCAGAGGTAAAGAGCGCCTGCATACTCTATGGAATGGGGATAACCCAGCATACCACAGGCACAGATAATGTGAAAAGCGTAGCAAACCTGCTACTACTGACCGGCAATATGGGCAGGGAGGGCACGGGATTCAGTCCACTTAGGGGGCAGAACAATGTCCAGGGTGCCTGTGATATGGGGGCACTTCCTAATGTCTATCCCGGCTATCAAGCGGTAGCTGATCCAGCTATTAGAGAGAAGTTCGAAACTGCTTGGGGTTGCAAATTGAGTGACCATCCTGGGGTGACGGTTACCGAGATAGCTAATGCTGTACTCCAGGGAGATATTAAAGGGCTCTATGTTATGGGTGAGAATCCGCTATTAAGCGAGCCCAATCTGGAGCATTTCCGGCAGGCACTGGAGAAAGTTGAACTCCTTATAGTCCAGGACATCTTTGTTTCCGATACTGCCTGGATGGCTGACATTGTGTTTCCTGCTGCTGCCTTTGCAGAGAAGGATGGCACTTTCACCAATACTGAGAGGCGAATTCAAAGAATAAGGCAGGCAGTCCTGCCACCCGGCAAGGCGAAGCCCGACTGGGAGATAATATCTGCTCTGGTAGGGAAGATTGGAAAACCGTTTGGCTACCAGACTGCCAGCCAAATCATGGAAGAGATTGCTTCCCTTACTCCTATCTATGGTGGTATCCGCTTCGACCGACTCGACCACGGTGGTTTACAATGGCCCTGCCCGGATACCTCACATCCCGGAACCAGCTTTCTTTACCAAGATGGCTTTGCCCGGGGACGGGGCAGGTTTCATGCTGTGGATTATTTCCCACCAGCGGAATCAATATCCAAAAAGTACCCGCTTGTTCTCACTACCGGGCGGATACTAGAACATTGGCACAGTGGCACAATGAGTCGCCGTGCTAACGTGCTTAACGAGCTTTATCCTAATGGTGTAGTTGAAATGAGTCCTAGCGATGCCGCGAAGCTCAAGCTTACTGAGGGCGATTTGGTAGTAGTTACCTCGAAAAGAGGCCGGCTGGAGGCACCAGTTCATGTTACGGAAAAGTCACCTCCTGGCGTTATCTTTATGTCCTTCCATTGGCGTGAGGCAGCAGCCAATATCCTCACTAATGATGCTCTTGACCCATTAGCTAAGATTCCTGAGTATAAGGTCTGCGCGGTAAGATTAGAAAAAGGATAGAGGATATGAAGATACTCAGTAAATCAAACCTGGTCCCCTTTTTGGAGGGACTGGGGCCGGAATTTGAAGTCAACGCACCCTTATACGAAGGACAGGATGTGCTCTTTGGTGACTTAGACTCATCGAAACTAGCCGCCGATTTCATCGGCAAACCACGATTATCCCCGCAGGAATATTTCTTTCCTCAACGAGAGAGGCTATTTACCTTTAAGAATAATGGGGGCGTAGAAATTGAAGCTCACCTAAACGAAACGAAACGAGTAATCTGGGGTATTAGGCCCTGCGACCTATACGGGCTTAAGTTTCTGGACATGGTTTACTTCTCAGATTATGTTGACCCTTACTATCAGGCACGGAGGTCTAATACTATCCTCCTGGGGCTTAATTGCAATAAGGCTGAAGAATCTTGCTTCTGTAGCTCCATGGGAACAGGACCATTTGCCAGGGAAGCATGTGACCTCCTCTTTACTGACCTGGGAGATATCTTTCTGGTAGAGATGGGAAGCAAGGCGGGGAAAAAGCTAATAGAAAAACAAGCTAATCTTTTCGCCAATGCCACAAGCAAGGATGAAGGACAAGCTGGAATACTGGAAGAAAAAAGTAAGAAGACCTTTAAGACATCCATGAATTGGAAAAAGTAGAAGCCAAAATAGCTGGCGCTTCCAGCAATCCAGTCTGGGCTGAAGAAGCGGCTAAATGTATTCTCTGTGGTGGGTGTAATTGGGTCTGTCCCACTTGCTACTGTTTCAATATTGAGGATGTAACATCAGGTGATAAGACCCAAAGGGTAAGATACTGGGATAGCTGTCAGCTTGGTGGTTTTACTCAAATGGTTGCTATGAATAGTCGGGCTACTCAGGCAGAGAGGTTACGCCAGAGAATTTACCAAAAGTTCTCCTATAATCCTGATAAATATGGTGGGGAAATAGGATGCACTGGCGTGGAAGGTGCACTGATGTTTGCCCGGCTGGGATTAATACAGCTTATATTCTCAGGAGGGCACCGGTTCTATTTGATAGCGTTAGTAGCTCAGCGCCGCCTTCGGAATCGGAACAGGGAAAGAAGCCACATCATTGCCAGCACGCCGAAGAACGGCGATATGTTGATTCCCGGGCTCCCTTCACTCGGGGTTATAACGGTGGGAGATTTACCAGTTGGCTCCATTTTGGTTACCGCCACATCTTTAACTTCATAGACCATTAGTTCCGCACCGATGAATTTCTCTGGCATCCAGCCTAATGGGTTGTTGCTGCCAGTAGCCTCAGCCCAGACCCAGCCTGATTCACCGTCAATGGATAAAAATTGATTGGCCCTGTTATATTCGGGTAGGTATACCAGCATTGCGGCATGATCCGGTGCCAGTACTATCGCCGAGCGAAGTCCTGCCCCTTTATACATTGCAGCAAGCAGTATGGCATAATCCTCACAGTCACCATAGCCAATTCCTTCGTCGCCAATGAAGGTTGCTAATTCGTCGGCATTCTGGGCGAATTCTTTATACCCGAACTGGTCTTCATCGGGTGTATATCTGACCTTATCGCGGGCGAAGGCGAAGATTTTCTCTGCCCTCTGATTGGAATCAGGGTAATCTTGGGCAAATTGCTGACCAAGCTGGTAAGCCTTATCGACGTTTTCCCCCAGGCTTTCACCAAGGATGACGGGGCAGAATTCTGCTTCCGAGATCTGGAAGAAGCCATCTTCGCCGGCAGCATTGGTGCGGCATATACTCCAGTCATCATAAACTTCGCCATTTTGTTTATAAAAGTTTGTTGAAGACGTAGCAATGGCGGTAGCTGGCATCACCACCATAAGGATTGCGATAGATAACAAAATAGGTCTCAGATATTTTGGCATGGCAACTTATAATGGCATTATCAAGGCGCCATGGATTATTAAACCTAGAAAAACCAGATAGCCGAAAACGTAGATTCCCACAGCAACCGGGTTCTGCTCAATGCTCCCGAAAGGTATTTTTGGGGTCAGTTTGTCCAGGATGCGGAGTAAAGCCACTCCGAGAAGGAGGCTCACAAGAAAGCTAATGGCTATTAGCCCTAATCTTCTGGGGTCGATTAAAGTCGCCAGAACCCCGGCACCGACCATGACCGGACCAGTCACCGTTCCGTGGATAACCAGCCCTATTAGTATAATGAAGCCGGCGATAAACAGGCCTACTGAAACAGGATTTTCTCCTATTTTCTCTCGTTCGTGGATATGAGGGGTGAGGGCATCCAGCACTCTGATTCCGAGCCAGGCCAGGAGGGCACAGATGAACGCCAGGATTATTGTCCGGGCTACCCAGAGCAATACTACTATATAGAAGGCGCTGCTGGTTCCCATTCCAATCATAGCAACATTATAACTTATATGAAGAAAAGTTATGTTTGTCAGCCAGCATTACAATTCAAATATTTGCTGTTCCAACTGTACAACTTCTTGGGGAAGATTCTTTGGTTCGCCGAGGAGCGAAGACAATATGAATATTTTTGCTGCTCTTTCAACCAATTCAGCGTTCACAAACGCACTTTCCAGGTTTTTTCCACAACATAAAGCGCCGTGATTTGTCAGAAGGACTGCATTCTTCTTTCCCAGGGCTCTCACTGCATTTTCGGCCAATTCTTTGCTGCCGGGCATGCCGTACTCTGCAACTTCTATTTCACCACCGAGCATAAGCACAATATCATCTAGGAAAGGGGGAATTGTTTTTCCCAATGATGCAATTGCGCTGGCATACACAGAATGGGTATGAACTAGCGCCCCGACATCTGGTCTGGTTTCATAAACCCCGATATGCATACCAGTTTCAACGGATGGACTGCGGTCTCCCTCAAGGACATTCTTTTTGAAATCCACCACTACGATGTCATTAACACCGATTTTGTCATATTTTATTTGGCTCGGAGTAATTACAATCTTGTCTTCACCGGGAATTCTAATACTGATATTCCCCGATGCGCCGATTACGAGGCCTTTATGCAGCATTCTCTTACCGGCTTCCACTACTTCCATTTTCAATTTATTAACTTCTTTTTCATTCATGTTTTCACCTCTTTTATATCAAGAAGGCTGTTTAATTTTGATTTCGCGTTCGTTTTTAGGCATATTAGAGATGTTTCACCCCAAAATTTCTGTAGTTGCCTGATTCATCAGGCGCATTTGCCCAATAAATTGGGCAACTACATTTTTAAACACCCTCACTAAGAGCATCGGCCGATATTTGCAGCCACAATTTACCTTTAACCAGACCATCGTTTCCATATTAGTCTCTGTACTTTCTATCTTGGATTGGTGAAATCACGCCAGGCAGCTATTTACTCCACTTAGGTTGTCTTTTCTCGAGGAATGCTAGAGCGCCTTCTATTATGTCTCCGCCAGCAACAATCTCTCGAAACGCCTTCAGACTATACTCATATCCTCCCAGTTCCCTATTTATTCCTTGTTTTGTAAGTTTTGTTGCTAAAGGTGCTGCATTCTTCATCCGTTCTACAATCTCGAAGACAGCGTCCATAAGTTTTTCGTGAGGAACTACTTTATTTATCAATCCAATTCTCAACGCCTCATCAGCGGATATGCGGTCGCAGGTGAATAACAATTCCTTCGCCTTTGCCCGGCCTACTTCATCAGCAAGCCGAATCATGGCGTAAGGGCATATTGAGCCCCGCAGAGGACCAATGAATCCGAATACTGCTTTATCTGAGGCGATAATAATATCACACATAAGGGCGCATTCTAAGCCGTGACCCAGTGCGTAACCGTTCACCGCGGCAATCGTTGGTTTTTCCAGATTGACGAGCTTTATCATGGTAGATTTTCCTGAGGCGGCATCAAGTTGTTGTTCCATCATTTGAAATGTCTGCATATCAGAGAGGTCTGCGCCTGAGGAAAAAACATTGCCGACGCCGGTAATAACTACTGCTCGAACATCATCGTCGCTCTCTACACTTTCAAGCACGCCGCGAAGTTCCTCCATTAATTCCAGAGAAAGGGCGTTCTTCTTCTCTGGTCGGTTAAACTTTATGATTGCGGCGTTATTTCTTTTTTCACATAAAATATTTTTACCGCTCATTGTTTCTCCTTTAATTTTCCATTTTAGCTTATTATATCGCAAAACTTTTCCCCGTGTGGCCTGGGTTTTCTTTTAGGTTTGCAGTGCTCTAGCAAGCAAAAGGCAGCTGGTCTTCCCAACAATTTGGCTATTTGTGCAGCTTTGGGCATCCCAAATCGGACATCTATACCTAAAAAAAGGGGAGACCTTAATCTAGAGGTCTCCCCTTCACTAAAAGCTCAGTTATCTGTTCACGGCCTGTAGACCGCCTCAACGCCCAGCTCATCTCCATAGCCCAAGGTATCCTTACTTATCTCCGCCGTCGCACCGTAGCCATACATGGTAAGTGCACTATCCTGACTATTATACAAGTCACCCAGCATGATCCAGTGGCCAGCCTCGTGGGTCATTATGTCCTGAATATCATAGGTTCCTAAAACACCAGAGTTAGTTGGGTCAGTGTACCTAGTAATATTCTGAGAAGCCGGTGTTGACAGGTCATGGGTAACATTGGGGACAGTGTAACTCCAAGGCAGTGCACTGTTCATCAGTGTGTCAACCTC
>DAOUMA010000021.1:0-7213 GCA_034414555.1 Dehalococcoidia bacterium
TGCCATAGCATTGAACAATACGCTGAATGGCTGAATGATTATATCTTGAGCAATAAGTATGAACCAGTTATCCTCGCCGGACATTCTATGGGGGGCGGCGTTGCCCAGATGCACGCCCTTAAGCATCCTGAAAACACCACGGCACTTATCCTCATCGGCACCGGGGCTAGACTGAGGGTAAACCCGGCTTTTCTTTCCACAATGAGGGACGGCATTACTAACCCGGAAAAGTGGTTTAATGAGGTTGTTAAACCTTTCTACAAAGACATTCCCACCGAAGCAAGGGAGCCGATATTGGAACGGATAAAGGAAAACGGGGCAAAAGTGCAGCTTAACGATATACTTTGCTGCGACAAATTTGACATTATGGACAAAGTAGAGCAAATTAAAATTCCTACCCTGGTAATATGCGGCAGCAAAGACATTATGACTCCACCTAAATACAGCTCCTACCTGGCCAGCAAGATTAACGGGGCTAAACTGGTCATAGTTGATGAAGGAGGTCATCTGGTCTTCGCTGAAAAGCCCCAACCAGTCAATCAGGCTATCGGTGAATTTTTAGCCAATCTATAGTAATATACCTGATTAATTCGAGGAGATGAAAACACATACACTTAGACTCGGAATGGCGCAAATCAACTCCACCGTGGGTGATTTGAGCGGTAATACCCGGAAGATACTGCACTACATCGATGAGGCGAAGGCTCTCGGAGTCGACTTATTGACCTTCCCGGAATTGGCTATAACCGGCTACCCACCAGAGGACTTGCTGCTCAAGCAGCAGTTTATCAGGCAGAACAAGGAAAGACTTAACGAAGTAATTGAGCACTCCACAGATATAGCGGTAGTGGTAGGCTTTGTTGATAGCAACAGCGATATATATAACGCCGCTGCGCTAATTCACAACAATAAGTTGGCTGGCGTTTACCATAAAGTGTATCTGCCTAATTATGGCGTGTTCGATGAAAACAGGTATTTCCAGGCAGGAGCGGAATGCCCGGTATTCATCATTTATGGCATCGCCACAGGTATAACTATCTGTGAAGATATATGGTATGAAACCGGACCAGCGACAGTGCAAGCTTATGCTGGAGCCAGACTATTAGTTAATATAAGCGCCTCCCCATATCATGCTGGTAAAGGAAACCTTAGAGAGAGGATACTCGCTACCAGAGCAGCCGATAATGTAGCTATTATTGCCTATAATAATTTAGTTGGAGGACAAGATGAGCTGGTCTTCGACGGCAATAGCCTGATTGTTGACCAACAAGGAGAAATCATCGCTCGGGGAAAACAATTTGAAGAAGACCTTGTAGTAGCTGATTTAGATGTGGAATCGGTATTTCGCTCACAGCTGCATGACCCGCGACGGAGAAAAGAGTCACCGTGGGTTAAAAAGGAATTGGAACAGGCTACTAAGATAGAAGTATCAACTGAATATCCCACGACTGCCAGGCTGCCTTTGCCAGCAAGGCAAGTGGAAATGCTGGATGAGCCTGGCGAGATATATCAGGCACTTGTCCTGGGCATCAGGGATTACGTACATAAGAATGGCTTTGAAAAGGTAGTTATTGGTCTATCCGGTGGAATCGATTCAAGCCTGGTAGCTACCATAGCGGTAGATGCCCTGGGGGCTGATAATGTTGTCGGCGTTTCCATGCCTTCTCGCTATTCATCACCCAACAGCAAATCGGATGCTAAAGCACTGGCCAAGAACTTAGGGATAGAATTTAAAGTGATACCCATCGAGAAAGCTTTTAGTTCATATCTGGAAACGCTGGCGGAGCCTTTCAAAAATACCCAACCCGATGTTACCGAAGAAAATATTCAGGCAAGGATTAGAGGCAATATACTCTTTGCCTTGTCCAATAAGTTTGGCTGGTTGGTGCTTGCCTGCAGCAATAAGAGCGAGACAGCTACAGGCTATACCACACTTTACGGAGATATGGCTGGAGGGTTTATTCCACTCAAGGACGTGCCTAAAACAACGGTCATGGAATTAGCCAAATACAAGAACCACCAGGCAGGAAGGAAAATAATCCCGTCAGGTATTTTAACCAAAGCACCGTCGGCAGAGCTAAGACCTGACCAGAAGGATACGGACACCCTGCCGCCGTATGAATTGCTGGACCCCATTTTGAAAGCGTACGTAGAAGATGACCTGTCAATTGACCAGATTGTAAACATGGGATTTGACCCCGAGATTGTCATGAAAGCGGCTCACCTGGTGGACAGGAATGAATACAAGCGCCGGCAGGCTGCACCTGGTATAAAGATAACTCCCCGAGACTTTGGCAGGGATAGGAGGTTGCCCATCACCAATCGGTTCAAAGACCAATCCGGCTAATATGTATAATAAGAGGCTGTTTAAAAATGTAGTTGCCCAATTCATTGGGCGATAGTGCCTGATAAATCAGGCAACTACAAAAATTTGGGGCGAAGACTCTCCAAAATGCCCAAAATCGAACGGAAAAATAAAATTAAACAGCCTAAATAATGTAAGGAGGAGAAAGGCGAAATGCGGAAAATAGGGGGCACTTTACTGGCAATCGGGCTGGGAATTTTAGTAGGCTGGGGATTCTACTGGCTCTTTGACCTTGCCTTCCCCGACCTGCCCCTTGCAGTTAAAATTGGTGCCGCCGCTGTAGTTATAGGGCTTACTATCATCCTGATATCACTGGTGCGGGAGAGAATTAAAACATCGAAGGAAGACCGAAAGAAATTCAAGGGGGTGGAAAAATGATTGTGGTTACCACAGAGCAGATAGAGGGCAAGAGGATAACAGAAACTCTGGGTTTGGTTAGAGGAAGCACCATTAGGGCCAGGAATATAGGGCGTGACATTATGGCCGGTTTACGCAACGTCGTCGGTGGTGAAGTAAGAGAGTACACCGTAATGCTGGCGCAAGCCCGAGAGGAAGCGCTGCAAAGAATGATTGAGCAGGCCGAGAAGATGGGCGCCAATGCCATAATATGCACCAGGTTCGTAACCGCAATGGTAATGACCGGAGCTGCCGAAATGGTAGCCTATGGGACAGCAGTAAAAGTGGAGTAGTTGCCTGATTTATCAGGCACTATCGCCCAATAAATTGGGCAACTACATTAGTTGCCCGCCCATTCCACAGCATTCCGGAAAATCTGAAATCCGTCTCCATAATCCTCAGCCCCATGCCTTGTCCATTGTGGATGTTGAGTCCCGCGAATATGCCTCTCAGGATGCGGCATTAACCCAAAAATTCGTCCGGAAGAATCACAAATGCCAGCAATGTTCCCCACTGAACCATTTGGGTTGTAAGGATAGCCAGCATTGGTATTTCCATGCTCATCACTGTAGTAGAGCACCGCATTCAAATGGGACAGGGCTTCCGGAGCAACGACAACCTTCCCCTCAGCATGGGCAACCGGTAAATACATATGCGCGATTCCTTTAGTAAATACGCAGGGACTTTCCTGGTTTACCGATAAATATACCCAGCGACACTCAAATCTCCCGGAATCGTTGACCGACAGGGTTATTTTGTCACCCTCACCTTGTTCCTCTCCCTTCAAGGGAGAGGTTAGGAGAGAGTCAGGCAGAATGCCCGCTTTCACCAGCACCTGAAAGCCATTACAAAGCCCTAAAATTAGCCCTCCCTTTCCCACAAACCTCTCTATATCCTCGCCGAGCTTCAATCTCAGCTCGTTGGCAAGCACCTTACCGGCGGATATATCATCGCCGTAAGTAAAACCGCCGGGAATAACCACTATGTGATAGTCGGAGAGTCGCTTTTCCCGGCGAATTAATTCCCCGATATGAACCGGAAATGTCTCTGCACCAGCTTTCTGGAAGGCAACCTCAGTTTCAACGTCACAATTCGTTCCCGGCGCTAACAGTATCAGCGTTCGCACCTTACCCATCGGCTCTCACCTCACCACCGAATAGGCCTTTGCCAGGCATCCTTTAGTTCCTGAATAGATGTGTCGACAACTTTCCTGCTATTCAATCCGTATATCTCCAGCGTTTCAGCATCGGTAACCTGCCCGATAGCAGCCAACTCTATACCTGCCATCATTTTTTCAAACTCAGCTCCATTTTCCGGCACTACTTCAACCAAGAACCGAGTATTTGATTCCGAGAAAAGTATAAAGTCCTCCCGGTCTATTGGCTCGCCAAGCGGAACGGATTTCAAGTGAACTATGGCCCCAAGGCCACCGGCAAAAGCCATCTCAGCAACGGCAACGCCGAGCCCTCCTTCACTTAAATCATGACACGCCTTGACCAGACCTTTCTCAGCAGCCTTGCTCAACTTATCCATCAACTCTTTTGCTTTATGCGGATTCACTTCAGGCACGTTATTTCCGATAAAACCGTTGAGCCTGAAGTATTCCGACCCGCCCAGCTCATTGCTGGTAGTGCCGACGAGGTAGATTAAGTCACCGGCCTGCTTGAAATCCATGGATATAGCGCGGCTCACGTCCTCCATAACGCCGATAGCCGAGATGAGCAGGGTATGAGGAACAGAGATGACCTTGCCCTCAAATCCCTCTAAATCCCCCTTTAGAAAAGGGGGAGTAAGGGGGATTTTGAACTCATTGTTCAAGCTATCCTTGCCCGAGATAAACGGCGTTTCATAGACCACGGCCATATCATGGCACGCCTGAGCAGCTCGAACTAAAGCCCCCATCATATCAGGGTAGCTGGTATTACCCCAACAGAAGTTGTCCAGCAGTGCTACTCGCTTTAGATTGCCTCCAACAGCTATAATTTGCCGTAAAGCTTCATCAATGGCTGATGCCGCCATCCAGTAAGGGTCTATCTCCCCATATTTTGCGTTTATGCCATTGGAAACGATTACGCCCATCTTAGAATCAGGAAGCGGCTTGACAACGGCAGCATCTCCAGGACCATCATTATCCTTCCCTACCAGAGGCTTAAGAACACTCCCCCCCTGCACTTCATGGTCATATTGGCGTATTACCCACTCCTTACTGCATATATTCCAGGCACCGAGAACCTGAAGCAGGGATTTAGTCAAATCCTGCGGTGGTGCAAAGTCAGGCTCGTCATGCCCTGGTTTTTCCCATACTGCTTCCGCCGTTAACTGCGGCCGCCCATGGTGCAGAAATTCCATATCGAGGTCACAGACCAATTCCTCATGATAAAAAAGCTGCAGCCTTCGGTCATCGGTAAACTCACCAATGACCGTCGCCTCCACATCGTTGTCAGCAAAAAGGGTTAGCAGTTCTTCCACACAGTGTGGCGGGACAGCCAGCACCATTCTTTCCTGCGACTCAGATATCCATATTTCGGTATAAGATAGCCCGGTGTATTTCAGTGGAACCCTATCCAGGTAGACCTGAACTCCCGTTTCTGCAGCCATCTCACCCACTGCCGATGACAAGCCACCACCACCACAATCAGTTATCCTAGAGTAAAGCCCGCGGTTTCTGGCTTGAAGCAAAGCATCAATAAGTTTTTTCTCCACAATGGGGTCACCAATCTGAACAGAGGTATAAGAAACTGCTGTCGATTCCTCGGTAAGTTGCTCCGAAGCAAAGGTAACACCGTGTATTCCATCGCGCCCAGTTTTACCCCCCACCAACACTACCAAGTCACCAGAACTCTGCTGTCCCCTCTGGGAAATCTTACGGGGCAATAACCCTACAGTACCGCAGAACACAAGCGGATTAGCTACATATCGTTCATCGAAAAGTATCGCACCATTAAGCGTAGGTATTCCCAGGCGGTTACCATAGTCAGCTACTCCAGCCCGAACCCCCTTAAAAATACGCCGTGGGTGCAAAACACCTCGCGGCAGACGGTCATAGGAGAAATCAGGAGGACCAAAACAGAATACATCAGTATTCACGATTGGTTTAGCTCCAAGCCCGGTGCCCATGATATCACGGACAACCCCACCTATCCCCGTTGCTGCCCCCCCATAAGGCTCAACTGCTGAGGGATGATTGTGAGTCTCCACTTTAAAACAGAGCGCCCAGAAGCCGTCAAAGTCAATTACACCAGCATTATCCTCAAAAACAGAGAGACACCATGGCTTATTCAGTTCTTCAGTCGCCTTCATAATAGTGCTTCTGAGCAGGTTATCTACAATTATGTCGCCCAATCTGATTCTCCCCTTGAATGTCTTGTGGACGCAATGTTCAGACCAGGTCTGAGCCAGCGCTTCAAGCTCAACATCAGTGGGGTCCTGTCCTCTCCGGTGAAAGTAGTCAATAATTGCCTGAAACTCGTCATCCCTAAACCCAAATTGCTGCCTGATTTTTGAAAGTTCTTCCTCGGTTGACTTAAGAATATTTACCCGTTCTAATTTGAAGCTATACTGTGGGTTTTCGGGAAAGATTACCGATTTTTGCTCCACCACATGCTGGATAATCGGGTTTACCAATAACCTGTTACATATGACCTCCAATTGGTGCTTATCCAGTTGTCCTTCAATAAGGTATCGCTTCGCTGTTCTAACTGCCTTGACTTTTTCTATACCCAGATCCCGCACCGCTTTCATGATAGTAGCCTCAACCGGGTCAGCAACACCAGCATTATAGGCAACCTCAACAATATGGTAAGCATCACCACCCCAGGAATCCCGGTCATATTGATATTCCTGGGTCACGGGGTCAGCCAGCAAGCTTCGGCAAATCAGCTCTAGCTCGGCGGATGTCAAATCAGCATTTAACCAGCATATGTCCACAACCCGAATACCGGTGACCGCTGTTATTCCCAGGTCGCGGATATCCTTGACCAGACCAAGCCCTCTGGCATCAGGGAAGTCATGTTTTAAGCGGACTTCAATTCTATGCATTAAAATATGCTTTAGAGGTTTTCAGCTGGACAATAATATTGTATCTTACTATTACCTGTATTGCTTTATCAACGCCACCCATTTAGGAGCTCACGGTAGCGAGCATATTGAGATTGTTTAGCAACCCATCCCCTGCCCCCTTCCCTGGCAAGGGAAGGGGAGTGCAGGTAAGGGTGTTTAAAAAATGTAGTTGCCCAATTTATTGGGCAAATGCGCCTGATGAATCAGGCAACTACAAAAAGATGAAAGTGAAAATCCTAAGCACTAAATACGAAATACTAAACAACACCAAAGCACAAATGACAAAAATCCAAAACAAAACGAGTTTTGGTATTTGAATTTGGAATTTAGAATTTGTTTAGAGTTTAGAAATTAGGATTTAGAATTTAAGGTTGTTGAAATGCCTAAAAACGA